>NZ_JAEDAO010000001.1:1399506-2799012 GCF_016641735.1 Ramlibacter algicola
CAGGAAGCCCGAGCGCGTCGCGTAGTCGTCCAGTTCACCGAGCACGTCGTCGCGCGTGAGTTGCAGGCCGACCTCCTCCTGCAATTCCCGCAACGCCGCTTCGACCGCGGTCTCGCCTTCGTCGACACGGCCGCCGGGCAACGCCCACTGGCCGGCGTGGCGCGCGAGACCCGCGCCGCGGCGGGTGAGCAGCAGGGCGGCGTCGGTGCTCCACGTCGCCGGTGCGCGCACACCGGCCAGCGCCGCGCCGGTGCCTTCCTCGCACAAGGCGACGGCCACCGCGGCATGGCGGTGCTCGCCATGCGCGATGCGTTGCAGGGGCCATGCGGCGAGCCGCTCGCGGATCGAGCCGCGCAATGCTTCGTCCAGCCGCATGCGTTCAGCGGCGCGCGGCGCGGCCCAGGTGGGTGCCGCTGTCCAGCAGCACGAGCTCGCCGGTCACGGTGCGGGCACCATCGGCGAGCCACACGATCGCTTCGGCCACGTCCTCGGGCGTGCACGAGTTCTGCAGCGGCACGTCCGCCTCGTAGGCCGTGCGGACCTTCGCTGCTGCTTCTTCGCCGACGCCACGGGCGAACCACCGCGACGTGATCAGACCCGGGCACACGGCATTGACGCGGATGTCCGGTGCGAGCTGGCGGGCCAGGTGCAGCGTCATCGCGTTGAGCGCGCCCTTGGATGCGATGTAGGGCACCGACGACCCGATGCCCAGCGCGCCCGCCACCGATGAGACGTTCACGATCGAGCCGCGGCTCACCTTGAGATGCGGCGCGGCGGCGCGCACCATCTGGAAGGCGCCCCAGGTGTTCACGCCGAGGATGCGCTGGAAGGTCTCGGCATCGAGCGCGTCCCAGCGTGCCTGGTCGCCGAACACGGACGTGCCGGCGTTGTTCACGAGGCCGTCGAGGCGTCCCCAGCGGCCGATGGCGGCGTCGACGAGGGCGCGGCAGTCGGCGTCGGCGGCAACGTCGCCGCGCACCACGAGTGCGTCGGCGCCGGCTTCGCGGCAGGCCGCCGCGGTGGCTTGTGCTTCATCCTCGCTGCGCGAGTAGTTGACGAGCACGTCCCAGCCGCGGCGTGCGAGTCCGAGCGCGGTCGCCGCGCCGACGCCGGTGGCCGAACCGGTGATCAGGGCCGTCTTGCGTGCATGCATGCCCCGAGTCTAGGTGCGCCGGGACACATGGCCTTCGCGATGCACGGCGCGATGTGCGGACAACGTGCCGGCGCCTTGCACGGCAGAGTTCGATCATTACAATGTTATTACCCTCCCGCACACGCCATGCCGAACCCTCCAGCACGCTTCACGTTCCTGCTCGACCCGCAGCTGAAGCAGTCGTTCGAGCGCCTCTGCGAATCCCAGGACATCACTCCGTCGCAGCTGATGCGCCAGCTCATCAAGGGCCACCTGGCCGCGCACGGCGTGCGTGCCGATCCGCCCGCGCCGAGGAAACGCCCGTCGCGGCGCACCTAGCCTCCTGCCTCCGGACGATCAGGTTCGCCCCCGATTTGATTAGCATCGCGGCGTGCCCCCGGTACCCCAGCTCAAGACCGCCCGCCTGACCGTGCTGCTCGACCCGTCGAGGAAGCAGGCGTTCGAGCAGGCCTGCCACGCCAACGACATGACGCCGTCGCAGGTGCTGCGGCACCTGATCCGCGACTACGTCACCAGCGGCGGCCGCTCGCTGTCGCCGTCCGTGCGGCCCATCACCGTGCAGCCCGCGCGCGAGGACGACGCGTCGGCCGCGCCGCAGCGGCGCGCCGCGCGGCGCACCGCCACCAGGAACTAGGCCGTCCGCGGCCTCGTCGATACTCGGGCGCATGCCCGAATCCCATGCTTCCACCGAGCTGCGCTTGCGACGCGGCGAGCCGCGCGACCTCGACGTGATCACCTCGTTCAACCGCGCGATGGCGCTGGAAACCGAAGGGCGTCGGCTGCAGGACGAGCGCTCGCTGGCCGGCGTGCGGCGGCTGCTCGCCGAACCCGCGCTCGGCTTCTACCTGGTGGCCGAGCGTGCCGGCGAAGTGGTCGGCTCCCTCATGGTGACCTACGAGTGGAGCGACTGGCGCGACGGCCTGTTCTGGTGGATCCAGAGCGTGTACGTGCGGCCCGAGGCGCGCCGGCAAGGCGTGTTCCGCGCGCTGTACGCGCACGTGTCGTCGCTCGCGCTCGCGGACCCCGGCGTGTGCGGGTTGCGCCTGTACGTGGAGCGGGAGAACGTGCGTGCGCAGGCGACCTACGAATCGCTGGGCATGCACCGCACGCACTACCACGTGTACGAGGCGGAGCGGCCCGGCGCGTCGTTCTTCGATTAGGGAGAGCTCTCCAGTGCGGTGCCGGTCCGCCGGCTGGAGCGCGTCGCGAGCGTTGCGCGCAACAGCCTGCGACGCCGCGCGGCGATCGGCGAAATTTCATGCATCGATCGCATCGACTGATGCCGCTGACCGCATTGCCTACGGGTTTCCACGGATCAGCATTCCCGACCCGCGGCTTGCCGCGCGCCCGGACCGGGGGGTCCGAAACTCTATACTCGCGGGTTGTCCTGCGCTGCACAACAGTGGCTGGATGGCAGCCCCGCCCCACCGGACGGAGCCACTCCCTACAGAGTTCACAAAGGAAAGATTTTGCGGTCCGTTTCCCTGCGCATCCTCGTAGCCGCCGCGACGCTGGCGCTCTCAACCCTCGGTGCCCCGATCGCGCAAGCGCAAGCGCAAACGGCACCCGCCGCTGCGGCCGCCTCCGGTGCCGCGCCGGAAGCCAGTGCCGCCCCGGCCGCCGCTTCCGCCGCCGTCGCCCCCGCGTCGGGCCAGCCCGCCGCCAAGAGCGCTGAAGCCCTCGACAACCCATACGGCATCGAAGCGCTCTGGAAGGGTTCCGACATCGTCGCCCGTTCGGTGCTGATCCTGCTGGCCATCATGTCCGCGGGCAGCTGGTACATCCTGGTGACCAAGCTCCTCGAGCAGACCCGCCTGAACCGCGCGGCCCGCACCGCCCAGACCAAGTTCTGGCAGCAGGGCACGCTGCGTGACGGCGTCAACTCGCTGGAGAAGAACAGCGCCTACCGCTTCATCGCCGATTCGGGCGTCAGCGCCACCGAGGACCACGCGGGCCTGAAGAAGCACATCCCGATGGAAGACTGGATCTCCATGAACGTGCAGGGCGCCGTCGACCGCGTCCAGGCCAGCACCCAGAAGGGCCTGGCGTTCCTGGCGACCGTCGGCTCGACGTCCCCTTTCGTGGGCCTGTTCGGCACGGTGTGGGGCATCTATCACGCGCTGACCGCCATCGGCATCTCCGGCCAGGCGTCCATCGACAAGGTGGCCGGCCCCGTGGGCGAAGCGCTGATCATGACGGCCATCGGCCTGGCCGTGGCGATCCCGGCGGTGCTGGCCTACAACTGGCTTGCTCGCCGCAACAAGGCCATCATGGATGAAGTGCGCGAATTCAGCGGCGAACTGAACGCCGTGATCGTCGGTTCGGCGGGTCGCGCCTGATCGCCGGCCTGTAAGGGAGCATTCCCATGGCCATGGCAGTTGGGTCGTCGGACGACGACGACGACGTCATTTCCGCCATCAACACCACGCCCCTCGTGGACGTGATGCTGGTGCTGCTGATCATCTTCCTGATCACCATTCCCGTGGTCACCACGTCCATCCCCGTGCAGCTCCCCAAGGAGCGCGTGGAGGTGCGCGAGACCAAGCCCGAGAACATCGTGATCTCGGTGGACAACGCGGGCAACATCTTCTGGTACGACAGCAGGGTTCCCGACGTCGAGAACCTCGTCGGGCGCCTGAAGAAGGTCGCGACCATGAAGCCTCAGCCCGAGGTGCACATCCGCGGCGACAAGGACGGCAAGTACACCGGTGTCGGCAAGATCCTCTACGCCTGCCAGCGCGCCGGCGTGACGAAGGTCGCCTTCATCACCGAACCGCCCCCGCTGGGCGGCTGAGGGAGAAGCCGCACATGCTAGGCAAGAAGAAACCGGTCCGGAGCCTGCGCGCCACGCACGCCGACCCGGAACCGATGATGGACATCAACACCACGCCGCTGATCGACGTGATGCTGGTGCTCCTGGTGATGCTGATCATCACGATCCCGATCCAGCTGCACGCCGTGAACCTGGAGCTGCCCGTCGGCCAGCCCCCGAAGAGCGACATCAAGCCGGAGAAGATCCAGATCGACATCGACGAGCGCAGCACGGTCTACTGGCAGGGCCTGCCGGTCACCGCGGCGGAACTGGACCAGAAGATGTCCGAGCTGTCGGCCCAGGGCCTGCAGCCCGAGATCCACCTGCGCCCGAACAAGGACTGCCAGTACTCGGTGTTCGCCAACGTGCTGTCCACGACCAAGCGCAAGGGCCTCAACAAGGTCGCCGTGATCGGAAGCGAGCAGTTCGTCCAATGACCACCGCCACCGTCCACGACAAGCGCCGCTACGGCGCGTCCACGCCCGGCCGCCGAGCGGTCGGCACCGGCATCGTCATCCTGCTGCACATCCTGATCGCCTGGGCCCTCATCACGGGCACGGCGCGCAAGGGGCTGGAGATCATCAAGAAGCCGCTCGAAGCGGCCGTGATCCAGGAAGTGATCATCCCGCCTCCGCCGCCGCCCCCGCCGCCGCCCAAGAAGATCGAGACGCCCAAGCAGATCGAGCAGCCCAAGGCACCGCCGCCGCCGTTCGTGCCGCCGCCGGAGGTGACTCCGCCGACGACCACCGCGCCCGTGATCGAGTCGGTGCAGGCGCCCCCGCCGGCCCCGCCGGTGATCGCGCCGCCCCCGCCGCCGGCGGCCCCGCCCGGGCCGGCGAAGGCCGAGATCGGCGTGGTCTGCCCGACGCAGGTCAAGCCCGAGATCCCGCGCCAGGCGCTGCGCGAGGGCATCGAAGGTGAAGTGACCGCGCAGGCCATCATCCGCGGCGGCAAGGTGGTCGAAGTGCAGGTGCTGTCCGGCCCCCGCGCGTACCACAACTCGGTGCGCTCGGCGATGATGCAGTACCAGTGCCAATCGACCGGCGCGGGCGACATCATTGCAACGCAAGTGTTCAACTTCAAGATCAACTGACGGCTCGCGCCGCGTCATCGCAAGAGCGGCTTCCCATTGGGGAAGCCGCTTTTTTTTGCGCGTGCGCCGGAGGTTCGGATCGTTGATGTATTTCGACAACAGACAAGCGCGTTGGCGCCTTTCCCCAAGTGACCCACGGACACGGCTGTGTCACAGTCTTGGCCGGGAGGCGGAGTGCTCGGCACAACTGCACGTCGCCCACCATTCGAGCGGCCTGCCGTCGCCATCGGGGCGGCCGGGTCAAACAGTCAACGGTCTGGAGTCAACATGAAAAGCGGCACCACGGTGTTCCAAAGGACCCAGGTCGCACGCGCCGTTATCACGGCGCTCTGCGGCACTGCGTCCCTGTTCATCGCGCAGGAAACCCTTGCGCAACAATCCCTGCAACGCGTCGAGGTCACGGGCTCGAACATCAAGCGCACGGACACCGAGACGGCTTCCCCCGTCCAGGTGCTGACGCGCGAGGACATCGAGAAGACCGGTCGCCAGTCGATCCAGGAAGTGCTGCGCGGCATCACCGCCGACGGCCTCGGTTCGATCCCCACCTCCTTCTCCAACGGCTTCGCCTCCGGCTCCGCCGCGGTGTCGCTGCGTGGCCTGGGCGTGAACTCCACCCTGGTGCTGGTCAACGGCCGTCGCATGACGACCTACGGCCTGGCCGATGACGGCCAGCGCAACTTCGTCGACCTGAACTCGCTGCCCCTCGAGGCGGTGGACCGCATCGAAGTGCTGAAGGACGGCGCCTCCGCCATCTACGGCGCGGACGCGGTCGGTGGCGTGGTCAACGTCATCCTGCGCAAGAACTACGTGGGCAAGGCGATCGGCGCCTCCTACGGCCAGTCCAGCCGCGGCGACGGCAAGACCGTCCGCGCGTTCGGCTCGATCGGTATCGGCGACCTGTCCAAGGACCGCTACAACGTCTTCATGTCGCTGGAAGCGTCCAAGCAGCAGGAGATCTGGTCCAAGGACCGCGGTTTCATCGGCGAATCCGACCTGCGCAGCCACAACTTCTGGGACACCTCCAACGGCGCTTCCCGCGGCTACCTGGGCGTGACCTCGGCCACGGCCAACTCGCCCTACGGCACGGCCGTCGTCGGTGGCGTTCGCCAGAACATCATCAACTGCTCTCCGGTGGACCCGGTCACGGGCCGCTGCCACTTCAACCCGCTGGTGTACCAGCAGGTGCAGCCGCAGATCGACCGCCTGAACTTCTTCACCCGCGGCACGCTGGAAATCTCCCCGGCGATGACGGGCTACGCCGAGCTGGGCATCTTCAACACCACCACCAAGGCCAGCGGCACCGCCGGCTCCGTGGGCGGTGGCCGGGTGTTCTCGGGCAACCTGTTCAACCCCGCGTTCCTGCAGCCGAACCCGACGATGCCGGCGAACCACCCGGACAACCGTTTCGGCGTGCCGGTGGCGATCAACTACCTGTTCACCGACTACAACGGTCGCAACATCGAAGCCGAGAACACGGTCAGCCGCTTCATCACCGGCCTGCAAGGCTCGGCGCTGGGCTGGGACTACGACACCGCGATCGGCTACATCCGCAGCGAACTGCAGACGACCCGCACCGGTTTCCCGACCGTCAACGGCATCCAGGCTGGCCTGAACAACGGCACGTTCCGCATCCTCGGCCCCGGTGGCCGCAACACCGACGCCGTGCTGAACGCCGTCGCTCCGGCGGTGGGCATCAAGCCGACCAGCTCCGTGGCGCTGATCGACTTCAAGGCGACGCGTGAACTGGCCAACCTGGCTGGCGGCCCCCTGGCCGTCGCCGTCGGTGCCGAAGCACGCCGCGAGAACTCCAACACCCCCGACTACCCTGGCACCAACAACGGCCAGCTGATCGGCCTGGGCTTCTCGTCGTTCAAGGCCGGCCGCACCGTGTCGGCCATGTTCGCGGAAGTGAACGCGCCCGTGTCGAAGATGGTGGAACTGAACGGCGCCGTCCGTGGTGACCACTACTCCGACTTCGGCAACGCCTTCACGCCGAAGGTGGGCTTCAAGATCAAGCCGATCGACTCGGTGGCCTTCCGTGGCACGTACGCGGAAGCGTTCCGTGCGCCTGGCCCGGCCGAGACCGGTGGTTCGAGCTTCGGCTTCACCAACATCGCCATCCTGTCGGCGGGCAACCCGGCCATCAAGCCGGAAAAGGCCAAGAGCTACACCATGGGCTTCGTGCTCGAGCCGTTCGCCGGCTTCAGCTCGACGATCGACTACTGGCGCGTCGAGCGCAAGGACGAGATCCTGCAAGCCGACCCGGCGCTGATCGGTGGTGCCAACACGGGCACGCCGAACTCGCAAGTCGCGGGCAACCTGCCTGGCTCGCTGGTGATCTATGACGCGCTCGGCCAGAAGGTCGCGGTCGCGGCGCCGTTCACCAACGCCTCGCGCACCATGACGGACGGTGTCGACCTCGACGTCAAGTACCGCATGAACCTGGGCAGCTACGGCAAGCTGACGACGGGCCTGTCCTGGACCCACGTCAACCACTACCGTCGCACCAGCGATGGCGTGACCGTCGAGTACGCCGGCACCCACGGCCCGATTGTCCAGAGCTCCGGCTCGGGCACGCCGCGTGACCGCATCTCGCTGACCGCCAGCCTCGACCAGGGTCCGTTCTCGGGCACCGTCGCGGTGAACTACGTCGGCAAGATCAAGCTGGTCGACCACCGCGGTGAGGAAGCCGAAGACGAAGGCGACGGCACCGTCGTCGACGCCGGCAACGGCCTCGTGTGGAACTGGGACGGCGTCAGCAGCCGCCAGTGCGGCGCGTTCAACCTGACCGGCCAGCCGTACAACAACTGCAAGCTGCCGTCGTTCACCACCGTCGACATCTTCGGCAAGTGGACGGTCATGAAGGGCCTGGACCTGAACTTCGGTGTCCAGAACCTGTTCGACCGCAAGGCTCCGTTCGACGCGTACCTGCCGCTGTCCTACGGCGTGAACTGGAACCAGGGCTACCACCAAGCTGGTGCCGTGGGCCGCTACTTCACGCTGGGCGCTCGCTACTCGTTCTAAGCAACGGGTGAGTGACCCGCTGCGGCGGGTCACCCAGACGCCTCAAGGAATCCACCGCTTCGGCGGTGGATTTTTTTTTGGCGGCGGCCAACGTGCGAGGGACCTTGCCGAACCGCTGCCACCGACTTCGTCATCCCCGCGGAGACGGGGATCCATCGCTTCCTACTCCTGTGGCGCGCGACCACGAGACGCAGAGTTGTGGGAGACGCCAACCACTCCTCTGCGGTTGCTGCGACGTTCCGCGCTTCCTGCGTCCGGGTGAAGGCCTTCGACGGGCCGGCTCCAGGCGTGGCTATCGCCCGCGCGAGGCGTGTTCAGTGCGCCTGCTGAGGCAGCTGGCGGACGTCACGCAGGTGCGTGAAGACCAGCCCGACGCCCGCGACGGCGAGCGCCGCAAAACCACCGGCTGCGAGCGCGTAGCGCAGGCCGAGGTGCTCGCCCAGCCAGCCGCCGATCAGCGCGCCGAGCGGCGCGGGCAGCAGGATCAGCCAGCGCATGGTGCTGGTCATGCGGCCGAGCAGCGGCTGCGGCGTCACGGATTGCCGCAGCGCGAGGAAGTTGATGAAGATCAGCACCGCGCCCACGCCGAAGCACATGAGCATCAGCACGAAGCTCGCGACGCCCCACCGGTTGGCAGGCGCGAACGCCAGCTGGATCCAGCCGATGCCGGTCATGAAGATCCCGAGCAGCAGGCAGCGGCCCACGCCCAGGCGGGATGACAGGCGATCGCCAAAGAAGCCGGCGCTGATGGTGCCGATGCCCAGCCCGATGTAGCACAGGCCCAGCTGGCCTTCGTCCAGCCCCAGCTCGCGCGTCGCGAACAGCACCTGCATCACCATCGCCATGTGGTTGCACAGCTGCCAGCTACCGACCAGCACCGCCAGGAGTACCAGCAGCTTGTGGCCGGCGACAAACCGCATGCCTTCGACGAGCACGGCGCGGAACGCGCCCTTGACCAGCGCGTGCGGCGACTCCTCGATCTTCAGCCCGCGCAGGATCAGCACGCTGGCCACCAGGAGCACCGCGTCGGCGAGCAGCGCGAACGGCGCCCCCACCATCCGGATCAGCGCGCCGGCCGCGCCGGGCCCCGCCACTTCGGCGATCGAGCCGGCGAGGGCA
Source organism: Ramlibacter algicola (assembly GCF_016641735.1). Classification (NCBI taxonomy): domain Bacteria; kingdom Pseudomonadati; phylum Pseudomonadota; class Betaproteobacteria; order Burkholderiales; family Comamonadaceae; genus Ramlibacter; species Ramlibacter algicola. Next base: position 1,408,708 of record NZ_JAEDAO010000001.1, read on the forward strand.
TTCTTCGCGTGCGCCTCCACTAGGCGTTCGCGCGGCACGATCTGCGTCAGCACGATCTGCGCGGCGCTGCCCGCAGTCACGTACACCGACCCGATCAGGAAAGCGACCCCGTACAGGAAGGGCATCGACAGCCAACCGAGTGCCCACGCAGCCGGGATGCTGCCGACAGCGAGCGCGATCATCCCTTCGCCGGCGACGTACACCGGCAGCTTGCGCATGCGATCGAGCCACACGCCCGCGGGCAGCGAGAACAGCACGAAGGGCGCGAGCTCCATCGCACTGAGCCACCCCATCTGGGTCGGCGTCGCATGCAGCAGCACCGCCGCGGCGAGCGGCAAGGCCAGCATCGTGATCTGGCCGCCGAAGGAGCTGATGAGGACCGAGGTCCAGAGGCGCCGGTACAGCGGCTCGCGCAGCAGGTCCCTGGGCGAGAGCCAGGCCGCGGGCGTCCACCAGCGCGGACTCGCCGTGGCCGTCTCGGCCATGTCGGGCGTGTTGGGGTCGAGCGGCGGGGCCAAGCGCTCAGTACAACCAGCAGGCCGCCTGGCTTTCCGCGTCCACCTGGATCAGCGGCGGGACCTCGGCCGCGCAGCGGTCGAACGCCTTCGGGCACCGCGTGCGGAACACGCAGCCGGACGGCGGGTTGATCGGCGACGGGATGTCGCCTTGCAGCAGCTGCACGACCTTGGCGCGCTCGCGGCGCGGGTCGGGAATCGGCACCGCCGATTGCAGCGCCTGCGTGTACGGGTGGCGCGGCTGGCGGTACAGCGCATGCTTGTCCGCCACTTCCATCGTGCGCCCCAGGTACATCACGAGCACGCGGTTGCTGATGTGGCGCACGACGGCGAGGTCGTGGGCGATGAACACCAGCGCCAGCTGCATCTCCTTCTGCAGGTCCTGCAGCAGGTTGATGATCTGGGCCTGGATCGACACGTCGAGCGCGGACACCGGCTCGTCGCACACCACCAGCTTGGGCCGCAGGATCAGGGCCCGCGCGATGCCGATGCGCTGGCACTGGCCACCCGAGAACTCGTGCGGATAGCGGTACATCTGCGCTTCCGACAGCCCGACGCGCGACAGCATGGCCTTCACGCGCGCGAGGACCTCGCCGCGCGACAACTGCGGCTCGTGCGTGCGCAGCGGCTCGCTGACGATCTGCAGCACGTTCATGCGCGGGTCGAGCGACGCCAGCGGGTCCTGGAAGATCATCTGCACGTGCCGGCGCACCTTCTGCCACGCAGCGGGCGACGCGCCGCGCATGGGCTGGCCCATCCACGTGATCTCGCCGGCGTGCACCGGCACCAGGTTCAGCAGCGAGCGCGCGAGCGTCGACTTGCCGCAGCCCGACTCGCCGACGATGCCCAGCGTCTCGCCGGGGTGGACGTCGAGGCTCACGCCGTTGACGGCCTTCAGGGTACGCTGCGGCGACCAGGGCAGCATTCCTTCGCCGCGCACGGGGAAGCGCACGTGCAGGTCGCGCACGGACAGCAGGGGAGTGGCGTCGGTGGCGGCCATCAGTGCGCCTTCCATCCGAGGCTGCGGACGTCGTCCGGGGCGCGATGGCACGCGCGCAGCACGGCCTCGTCGTTCGCGGCCGCAAGCAAGGGCCGTTCCGTCGCGCAGCGCTCCAGCACCATGTCGCAACGCTCGCTGAACGGGCAACCCGCCGGCAGGCGCGCCATGCTGGGCGGCATGCCCGGGATGGCGAGCAGCCGGTCGCCTTCGTGCTCCAGCCGAGGCGCCGCGCCCAGCAGGCCGACGGTGTACGGGTGCGTCGGCTTGTAGAAGATCTGCTCGGCGCTGCCTTGTTCCATCACGCGGCCGCCGTACAGCACCATGACTTCGTCGCACAGGCCGGCGACGACGCCCAGGTCGTGCGTGATCAGGATGATGGCGGTGCCCGACTCGCGCTGCAGGTCGCGCAAAAGCGTCATCGTCTGCGCCTGCACCGTGACGTCGAGCGCCGTCGTCGGTTCGTCGGCGATCAGCAAATCCGGCTGGCACAGCAGCGCCATGGCGATCATGATGCGCTGGCGCATGCCGCCGGAGAACTCGTGCGGGTACATGCGAATCCGGCGCGCCGCGTCGGGAATGCGCACCTGCTCCAGCGTCTGGATCGCGAGCTGCAGCGCGCTCCTGCGCGACAGCCCCTTGTGCAGCTCCAGCACCTCCGTCATCTGGCGCTCGACCGTCAGGTACGGGTTCAGCGACGTCATCGGGTCCTGGAAGATCATCGCGACGCGGTCGCCGCGCACCTGGTTCAGGCGGCGCTCTGGCATCGCGAGCAGGTCCTCGCCCTGGAACATCGCCTGGCCGGATCCGCGCCCGTTGGCGGCCAGCAAGCCCATGAGCGCCAGCATGCTCTGGCTCTTGCCGGAGCCGCTCTCGCCGACGATGCCCAGGGTCTGGCCGCGCTCGAGCGAGAAGGAGATGCCGTTGACGGCCGACACGTCGCCGTCGGGCGTGGCGAAGCGCACGCCGAGGTCGCGCACGTCGAGCAGGGGAGGGGAAGCCATCTCAGCGTTCCTTCGGATCGAGCGCGTCGCGCAGGCCGTCGCCGATGAAGTTGAAGCAGTACAGGGTCAGCGACAGCATGGCACCCGGGAACAGCAGCATCCAGGGCGCGCCTTCCATCACGTTGGTGCCGTCGTGGATCAGCACGCCCCAGCTGGTCATCGGCTCCTGGATGCCCAGGCCCAGGAAGGACAGCACCGACTCCGTGAGGATGACCCCCGGCACGGTGACGGTGGTGTAGATGACGACGATGCCCAGCAGGTTGGGCACGATGTGCGAAGCGATGATGCGGCGCGTCGGCACGCCGGTGGCGCGCGCGGCCTCGACGAATTCGCGGGTGCGCAGCGACAGCGTCTGCCCGCGCACCACGCGTGCCATGTCCATCCACGAGAAAGCGGTGATGGCGAGCACCACCAGGTAGAACTCGCGCCCCAGCAGCGTCACCAGCAGGATGGCGATCAGCAGGTAGGGGATCGCGTACATCATGTCGACGAACCGCATCATGAAGGTGTCGGTGCGGCCGCCGATGAACCCGGCGGTGGCGCCCCAGGCGATGCCGATCGTCACGGACGCCAGCGTGGCCAGGATGCCGACCATCAGCGAGATGCGCCCGCCGACCAGGCAACGCACCAGCAGGTCGCGGCCCGATTCGTCGGTGCCCCACCAGTGCATGTTCTGCCAGGTGGGCGGCAGCTTCATCGCGTCCCAGTCGGTGGTGTCGAAGCCATGCGGCAGCACCAGCGGGCCGACGATGCAGGCCAGCGCGATCACCGCCAGCAGCACGGTCGATATGACGGCGGCGCGGTTGCGCATGAACCGGCGGCGTGCGTCCGACCACGGGCTGCGGCCGCGCACCGCGACGGGCGTCTCGGCCAGCAGGCCGACGACGGCTTCCCGATTGCTTCCGAAGGCCATCATCAGTACCGGATGCGCGGGTCGAGCGCCGCGTAGGCCAGGTCCACCAGCAGGTTCAGCGCGACCGCGATGACCGTGATCAGGACCACCAGGCCGAGCACCAGCGTGTAGTCGCGATTGGCGGCGCCGTTGACGATCAGGCGGCCGATGCCGGGCAGCGAGAACACGGTCTCGGTGACGATGGCGGCGGTGATCGACGAAATGGCCAGCGGGCCGACCAGCGACACCACGGGCAGCAGTGCCGGCTTCAACGCGTGCCGCAGCACCACGACGCGCGTAGGCAGTCCCTTGGCGCGCGCGGTGCGGATGAAGTTGGAGTGCATCACCTCGATCAGGCTGCCGCGCATCACGCGGCCGATGGTGGCGACGTTGATGAACGTGAGCAGCGCGATCGGCATCACCATGTACGCCGGTGACCCGAAGCCGTCCCAGCCGCCGGCGGGCAGCCAGCGCAGCGACAGCGCGAACACGAGGATCAGCACCGGCCCGAGCACGAACGAGGGAACGACGCTGCCGACGTTGGCGATCGCCATCACCGCGTGGTCGGCCAGGCTGTTCTGCCGCAGCGCGGCGGCAATGCCCAGGCCGACGCCGATGACCAGCGACACCAGCATCGCCACGCCGCCGATGGTCAGCGAGACAGGCAGCGCCGCGGCGACCAGGTCATTGACCGACCAGTCGGCGTAGCGGAACGACGCGCCGAGGTCGCCGTGGACCAGGTTGTTCAGGTAGAAGAGGTACTGCTTCCAGGCCGGCTGGTCCAGGTGGTACTTGGCCTGCAGGTTGGCGAGCACCGCCTCGGACACCTTGCGCTCGTCGTCGAACGGCCCTCCCGGCGCCGCGTGCACGAGCACGTAGCAGACCGTGATGACGGCCAGCAGGGTGGGAATGGTCACCAGCAGGCGACGCAGCGTGTAGGACCACATGTCCGGGAGGGCTCGCTCTCAAGAAAACGCCCCGCGGGGTACGCGGGGCGTCGCGACGGGGCGCGGGTGCGCGCTCAGTGCTTGATGATGTACAGGTCCTTGCTGCGGAAGCGATCCTGCGCGTTCAGCAGCGAGTACCCGCCCACGTAGGATTTTACCAGCCGGGGCAGCGAGTACTGCACCAGCGGGATGATCGGGTAGTCATCCATGATCAACTTCGCGGCCTGCGTGAGAAGTTGCTTGCGCTTGGCGGGGTCGGTGCTGCGCTCGCCCTGGACGATCAGCTCCTCGCCCTTCTTGTTGCAGTTGAAGTTGTTGTTCTGGTCCGAATCGCAGCGGATCAGCGCCAGGAAGTTGGTGGCGTCGTTGTAGTCGGCGATGAAGCCGTCGCGCGCCATCTCGAAGGCGCCGTCGTGGCGCTTCTTCACCAGCACCTTGAACTCCATGGCCTCGAGCTCGAGGTTGATGCCCAGCTTGTTCTTCCATTCCGACTGGGCGAAGATGGCCATCTTCTTGTGGTACTCGCTCGTGTTGTACGAGAACGTGTACTTGGTCCCCGGCTTCACGCCGGCTTCGGCCAGCAGCTTCTTGGCTTCCTCGACCTTCCTGGCCATCGGCCACTTGGCCCACTCGTATTCGACGACGTCGGCGCCTTCCATGCCCTTGACGATGATCCCGTAGGCGGGGATCTGGCCGTCGGCCGTGACCTTCTGCGCGAGGATGTCGCGGTCCAGCACCATCGTCAGGGCCTTGCGGACCCGCACGTCCTTGAACACCGGGTTCTGCGTCTGGAAGTCGTAGTAGCGCAGCCCCAGCATCGGCGCGTTGCGCACCTCCTTGGGGTACTTCTTCTTCATGTCCTCGTAGGTGCCGGGCGGCAGCTGGTACACGAACTCGTTCTGGCCGGCTTCGTACAGCTTGACGTCCGCGTTGCCGTCCTCGACGCCCAGGTACGTGACGCGCGTGAGCTGCACGTTCTTGGCGTCCCAGTACTGCGGGTTCTTCTCCAGCACCACGCTGCGGTTGACGACCCAGTCGCGCAGCACGTACGCGCCGTTGCTGACCATGTTGCCCGGCTTGGTCCAGTCCTTGCCGAACTTCTCGACCGACGCCTTGTGCACCGGGCCGAGGTTGTTGTTGGACACCAGCTGCGGCAGGAAAGCGACCGGGAACGGCGTCTTGATCTCCACCGTGAACTTGTCGACCGCGCGCACGCCGGCTTCGGCCGGCGGCTTCTTGCCCATCGCGACTTCCTTGCCATGGAGCAGGAACACGCCATAGGTGGCCGCGTACTTGGACGCGGTCTTCGGGTCCAGGAAGCGGCGGATACCGTAGACCACGTCCTCGGCGGTCACCGGGTCGCCGTTGGACCACTTGGCGTTCTGGCGCAGCTTGAAGGTCCAGGTGGTCGGGTCGACCTGCTTCCAGCTCTCGGCCACGCCGGGCACGACCTTGCCGTCGCCGTCCACCGCGGTGAGCGCTTCGAACAGGTCACGGGTGATGTTGTTGGCGCCGACCGTCTCGGCGATCGCGGGGTCCAGCGACTCCGGCTCGGAGCCGTTGTTGCGGATCAGGGTCTGCGTCGGGTGCAGCGTGACGCCGGCGGGCACGACGGCGGCGAACGCGGACGAAGCGAGCAGGGAGGCGAGGGCGCACGCACGCGCCACGGAAGTCAGTGTCATGGGGAGATGCTTCGTCATTGGTGGGGCGCCTTGCTCATGTCGACGTCGATGTACTGCCAGAACTCACGCGCGAACGGGTGGCGCATGTAGCCGGTCATCCAGGGTTGCCACAGGTCGGTGCCGATGCGGTGCACGCGCGGCTTGTACGGCATGTAGGCGGCCAGGATGCGGTTCATGTCCTTGATGACGGCGTCGCGCTCGGGGCCGTCGGGCATGACCAGCTGCTTCTGGTACAGCTCGTCGAACCTGTCGTTCTTGAAGCGCGAGTGGTTCTGCTGGCCGACGGACTTGCCGTACATGTACTCCAGCAGGCCGCCGGAGTTGGGCGAGCTGCCCGACACGCCGAAGCCCCACATCTGCAGCTTGCCGGCACGCGAAGCCTTCAGCTGCTCGGGCCACTGGCCCAGGCGCAGCACCAGCTTGACGCCGACCGAGTCGAGGTTCTTCTTCATCACCTCGTCCAGCTCGCGGTAGTCCGCGCGGCCGAGGGTGTCCAGGTACAGCACCAGCGGCGAGCCGTCCGGCATGTCGCGCCAGCCGTCGCCGTCCTTGTCGACGTAGCCGAACATGTCCAGCAGCGCGATCGACCGCGCCTTGTCGAACGTGCCCAGTTCCGTGTGGAACTTCGGGTCGTAGCTGGGCGTGTTGGGCATGATGAAGCTCTGGGCCACGATGGCCTGGCCGCGGCGCGGCAGCCGCACCTCCTCGGCCGTGTCCAGCGCGAGGCCGATCGCCCGGCGCAGCGCCACCTTCTCCGGCGTGTAGCCGCCCACCGTGGGGTCGTCCATCCGGAAATAGAACATCGTGATGTCCGTCAGCGGGGACTGGGCCATCTGGATGCCGCGCTTGGCGAGGTTGGGCGCGAGCTTGTTGTTCGGGATCGCCTGCGTGACGAAGTTCTGCGGCAGGCGTTCCATGAAGTCGTGCTCGTTGTTCAGGAACGCGAGCCAGCGCGGTTGCGGCTCGTCGATCACGTTCACGATCACCTTGTCGACCATGGGCAGGCGCTTGCCCTTCATCTGGGCGTAGATCGCCTGCGCGCGCTGGTCGTTGGGCGCGGGCTCGGCTTCGTAGTGCACCTCGCGGTAGCGCGGGTTGCGCACGAACACCATCTGCGACGACCGGCGCCAGCTCTGGAGCATGAACGGGCCGGTGCCCACCGGGTGCTCCATGGTCTTGTCGGCGTACTTCTCGATCACCTCGCGCGCGACGACGCCGCCGTAGGTGGGATCGGCCAGCGTGTTGATGAAGCGCGGGCGCGGCTCCTTCAGCTTGATCTGCACCGTGTAGCGGTCCAGCGCACGCAGGCCTTCCACCTCGGTGTCGTAGTCGAACTTCGCGCCCGTTTCGGCCTTCTTGCGCAACGCCTCCAGGCCGAGGATGCCCTCCTCGTTGAACGAGCTGTAGTTGGGGCTCTTGTTGACCGGGTCGAAGAAGCGCTTGAGCGAGTAGACGTAGTCCTGCGCGGTCACCTCGCGCGGCTTGCCGCCGAAGGCGGCGTCATCGGCGAACAGCACGCCGTTCTTCAGGCGAAAGGTCCAGGTGCGGAAGTCAGACGACACCTCGGGCATCGCCTCGGCCAGGTTGGGCCGGATCTTCACCGGCCGCGCGAGGTAGTCGTACTGGTACGGCGCCTCGAAGATGTTGGCCAGCGCGATGGCCGAGTACAGGTCGCTGATCTGGGCCGGGTCGAAGCCGGTCTCGGCGATAGGGTAGGCGTAGCGGAAAACTTTTTCCGCCGGGGCGGCGGCGGGCTGGGCATGGGCCGTGTGGGCTGCCCCCAGCACCAGGAGCAGGCTTGTGGCCAGCGCCCGGACCTTAGGGTTTAGGCTGAGTAACATCTGATCAGTTCAGGACAACCCGCAAGCATAATGCGCGCCCAGGCGGCCGCCATGAGCGGTAATCCCTAAGTTAGAGCCTGGCGCCATCCGCCCGGCCATCCGAGGCCTCCGATCCCGATGCTCTCCTTCATCCTCAGGCGGGTCCTGCAGATGATCCCGACCCTGGCCGGCGTCATCCTGCTCGTCTTCTTCCTGTTCAAGTACTTCGGCGGCGACCCGGCCGAAATCCTGGGCGGCCTGCAAGCGTCCACCGCGCAGATCGAATCCATCCGCCGCCAGCTGGGCCTGGACAAGCCGGTCGTCGAACAGCTGTGGATTTTCGTCAAGCAGGTCCTGACCCTCGACTGGGGCCAGAGCTGGGCGACCAAGGAAGCGATCAACAACATCTTCTCGTCGCGCCTGCCGGCGACGCTGACGATCATGGTGCCGATCCTGATCCTCGAGGTCGGGCTCGCCATCGTGTGCGGCATGGCCGTGGCGTACGTCCGCGGCAGCCTGACCGACCGCGCCGTGATGATGATCACGACCATCGCGCTGTCCATCAGCTTCCTGGTCTACGTGATCGTCGGGCAGTACCTGTTCGCATTCCGCCTTGGCTGGTTCCCCGTGCAGGGCTGGACGCCCAACACGCTGACCAACCTGGCCGTGTACGCGCCCCTGCCCGTGCTGCTGGCGGTGCTGGTGAGCCTGGCGCCCAACACGCGCCTGTACCGCAGCTTCTTCCTCGACGAGATCGGCCACGACTACGTGCGCACCGCGCGCGCCAAGGGCGTGCCCGAGCGCACGATCCTGTTCAAGCACGTGCTGCGCAATGCGATGATCCCGATCCTCACGAACGTGGCGACGCAGCTGCCGGGGGTGTTCATCGGCTCCTTCCTCATCGAGGTGTTCTTCTCCGTGCCGGGCCTGGGCCGCGAGGTGTTCCTCGCGGTGGGTCGCAGCGACTACCCCGTGATCCAGGCGGTCACGATCTACCTGGCCGTGCTCACGATGGTCATCAACCTCATCACGGACGTGCTGTACAAGTTCGTCGACCCGCGGGTGGTCCTCAAATGAGCGCCGTGCCCACCATCGCCGGCGCGCAGGTCGCGCCCCAGGGCCTTGAAGGCCTGCCGATCCCCGATCCGCTGGTCACGCAGATGCCGCGTTCGCCCGGCGTCTGGTCGCAGGCCTGGGCCCGCCTGCGCCGCGACCGGGTCGGCATGGTCTCGCTGGTCGTCGTCGCGCTGTTCTTCGTGCTCGTGCTGCTGGCGCAGTTCGGCGTCGTCGCCGGCAACTGGCAGAAGGAAGTGGGCGTGCCATTCGCGCCGCCCACGCTCGTCGGCGCCGACGAGAAGCAGGCCGACGTCGAGAAGGCCGAGGTGGTGCCCAACGTCGACATCTCCGACATCGACCCGCTCGCCAAGTACTACGACGAGTGGGCCCGCCGCGCCTCGTCGATCAAGACCGAGGTCGACGTCAAGCGCGACACGCTGCCCTTCGGCGGCGACCGCATCGGCCGCGACGTGCTGGACAAGGCGATCAAGGGCGCGCAGGTCTCCATCCTGGTCGGCCTGCTGGCCGCGGTGTTCGCCACCGTGATCGGCACCTTCCTCGGCGCACTGGCCGGCTACTTCGGCGGCTGGGTCGACGACGCGCTCGAGTGGGTCTACAACGTCTTCACGTCGGTGCCGTACATCCTGCTGATCTTCGCGCTGGCCGCGGTGTTCAAGTCGGGGCCGATGGCCAAGGTGTTCGAAGGGGGCATCGTGCCCGTCATCATCATCCTGGGCGTGGTCGGCTGGACCGGCATCTACCGCCTGGTGCGCGCCGAGTACATGAAGCACCGCAGCCGCGAGTACGTGCGCGCCGCCGAAGCCATCGGCGCCGGCAACCTGTCGCGGATGTTCGGCCACATCCTGCCGAACGTCAGCCACGTCGTGCTGGTGCAGCTGTCGCTGCACGTCGTGTCCTTCATCAAGGCCGAGGTGATCCTGTCCTTCCTGGGCCTGGGCGTGCCGATCGACATGGTCAGCTGGGGCACGATGCTCAACGAAGCCCAGACCGAGCTGGTGCTGGGCAAGTGGTGGCAGCTCGTGGCCGCCACCGCGTTCATGGCGACCTTCGTCACCGCCTTCGCGCTGCTCACCGATGCACTGCGCGACGCCCTCGATCCCAAGCTGCGCTGAAGCCATGACCTCCCTCATCGAAGTGCGCGACCTGAAGGTCGGTTTCCGCCTGGGCGACCAGGTGCACGAGGCCGTGCGCGGCGTCTCGTTCGACATCCCCGCCAACACCACTGTCGCCCTCGTGGGCGAATCGGGCAGCGGCAAGAGCGTCAGCGCGATGAGCATCGTGCGGCTGCTGCCGGACAACGCCGTCGTCGATCCCGCCAGCCGCATCTCCTTCGAAGGCCGCGACCTGGCCAAGGAATCGCCGGAGGCGATGCGCCGGCTGCGCGGCAAGGAGATCTCTGTCGTGTTCCAGGAGCCCATGAGCTCCCTGAACCCGGTGATGACGGTGGGCGAACAGATCGCCGAGGCGATCCTGATGCACCTGCCGGTCAGCGCGCGCGAAGCACGTGATCGCGCGCTCGAACTGCTCAACGAAGTCGGCATCCCCGAGCCGCGTGCGCGGCTGGACGCCTACCCGCACGAGCTGTCGGGCGGCCAGCAACAGCGCGTGATGATCGCCATCGCGATCGCCTGCGAGCCCAAGCTGCTGATCGCCGACGAACCCACCACCGCGCTGGACGTCACCGTGCAGCGCCAGGTCGTGGACCTGCTGGCGGGGCTGCAGGAGCGCCATCGCATGAGCATGCTGTTCATCAGCCACGACCTGGCCCTGGTGGGCGAGGTCGCCAGGCAGGTGATCGTCATGCGCCACGGCGTCGTGCGCGAGGCCGGCGATGCGCAGCAGCTGTTCCACGCCCCGGAGGACGCGTACACACGCGCGCTGCTGGCCTGCCGCCCGCGGCTGGACACGCGGCCGCTGCGCCTGCCCGTCATCGACGACATCGTCAACAACCGCCCGCTCGTCACCGAGCAGCGCGTGTCGCCGCCGCCGTCGGGCGAGCCGCTGGTGCGCGTGGAAGGCCTGCGCAAGGCCTACCAGCTGAAGGAAGGCTTGTTCAAGCGCAAGGTGATCGACGCCGTGCGCGGCGCCGACTTCGATCTGCACAAGGGCCGCACGCTGGGCGTGGTCGGCGAGTCCGGCTCGGGCAAGACCACCATCGGCATGATGCTCACCCGCCTGACGCAAGCCACCGGCGGCCGCATCCTGTTCGAAGGCCAGGACCTGGCGACGCTGGCCGGCTCGGCGCTGCAGCCGTACCGCCGCCGCATCCAGATCATTTTCCAGAACCCGTACGCGAGCCTGAACCCGCGTTTCACCATCGGCCAGGTCCTGATGGAGCCGATGCGCATCCACGGCATCGGCGCCGACGACAACGACCGCGCGCGCCTGGCGCTCGGCTGGCTGGAGAAGGTGGGCCTGCCGGCCGCGGCGTTCGGCAAGTACCCGCACGAGTTTTCCGGCGGCCAGCGCCAGCGCATCGCCATCGCTCGCTGCCTGACCATGCAGCCGGAAATCATCGTGTGCGACGAGAGCGTCAGCGCGCTGGACGTCAGCGTGCAGGCCACGGTGCTCAACCTGCTGCTGGACCTGCAGCAGGAGTTCGGCCTCACGTACGTCTTCATCAGCCACGACCTGGCGGTGGTGAAGTACATGGCGGACGACATCCTGGTGATGAACAAGGGAGAGATCGTCGAGCGCGGGAGCGCCGAGCAGATCTACGCCGACCCGCAGCACCCGTACACCAAGCAGCTGCTGGCCGCCATCCCGCGCGGCATCCAGCACGCAGCCGCCGCTTAACGAATCTCCAGCGTGACCGTGGTCGCGTCGCGGCCGCCGTGCTGCGCGAACGCGGTCAGCACCACGGTCGCCGGCAGCACGATCGCATTCGGCGCGACGGCCGTCGTCACGCGAATCCGGTTCGAACTGACGAGCGTCGTGGTGATCGACAAGCCGCCGACCACCACGGTGCTGCCTGCCGGCACCGGCGCGTTGCCGTTGACCGCCACCGTCCAGGACGCGGGCTCGTCGGCGTCGAACTCGATCGATTGGCCCGGCTGGATCGCAGCCGTGAGCTGTCCGGGGGCGACCCGGTCGACGTGGAAGCCGTTGCCGAAGCCGTTGATGTCCAGGAAGAACCCCGGGCTGCTCACCACCACGCTGCCGCCGCCGCAGCCGGCCAGCAGCAGGGCGAGGAGGGCGGGCGAGGCTCGGCGGGCGCGCATGGCCCCGTTGTGCCACGCGCGCGTCGCTGGAGGTGTGATCAGTTGTGACCTGCCGCGCGCACCCAGGCCAGGGTGTCGACGACGGTCTCATGCAGCGGCCGGCACTGCAGGCCGGCGGCGTAGGCCACCTTCGTGTCCATCGACGCGAAGCCGTAGGTCTCGCCGCCGTGCCACAGCGGGAACTCCTGGCCGCTGGCGCGGGCCTGCTCCGGCGTGATCCAGTCGATCGTCGTCCCGGCGGGCGCAACGGCCCCGGCGATGCCTTCCAGCATGTCGCCGAAGCTGAACGGGCCGCGCTGCGCGGCGACGTTGAACGGGCCTTGCAGGCGGCGTTCGGCTGCATCGACGATGAAGGCGCCCAGGTCGCGGGCGTCGACGTGCTGGATCGCCGCATCGCGTGGGCCCGGCGCCGTCACGCGCCCGCCCGCCGCCAGCCGCCGCACCCACTCCGGGAACCGCTGCGTGTAGTCGCCGGGGCCGACGATGTACGTGGGCCGCAGCAGCGCGCAGCTGGCAAAGCGCGCCTGTGCGGCGCGTTCGCTCAGCACCTTCAGCGGGCCGTAGTTGTCGCCGTCGATCGGCACCGTGTCCAGCGTCGCCGGGTCCAGTGCGTCCGTGGTCGCGAGACGTGCCGATTCATCCGGACCGGCCGGCACGTCCAGGGCGTAGACCGAGCCCGAGGAGATGAAGGTGTAGTGGCCCGCGCGGCGGTCGAGCGCGTCGGCCAGCTGGTGGACCTCGCCCGGACGGAAGCCGCAGGTGTCGACCACCGCGTCCCACTCGCCGCGCGCCAGCAGCTGCAGGTCCGAGTGCCGGTCGCCGAGGATCTCGCGCGCGCCGGCCAGGCCCTCGGGCTTGGACTTGCCGCGGTGGAACACGTCGACCTGGTGGCCGCGCTCCAGCGCGATGCGCACCGCCGCCAGGCCGGAAAAGCGCGTGCCGCCGACGAACAACAGCCGCATCTCAGGCCGCGCGCCGGTACTTGCGCAGGAAGGCGAGCATCTTCTGTTCGTCGTAGTCCTTGCCGGCCTCCAGCTCGCTGGTGTCCTGCGAGTGCAGCAGCTTGCCCTGCTCGTCCAGCACGAACAGGTGCGGGTAGCCCTTGATCTTGGGCCACTGCCCCAGGAGCGCCTCGTTGCGGTTCTGCGGCGACCAGTTCACCTTCACCCACACGTAGTGGTCCTCGACCACCTTCTTCACGTCGGGATGCGACGAGACGAACTTGTCGAGGATGTGGCACCAGATGCACCACTCGCCGCCGACGTCGACCAGCACGCGCTTCTTCTGCGCGCGCGCCATGTCGATGGCGGTGCGCACGTCAGCCGCGGCGTCGCGGGACGGATCGAACTTCGCGGGGAGCGCAGCCGGCGCTTGCGCCGAAGCCGCGAAGGGCAGGGCCGTCGCAGCGGCGAGGAGAAGGCGTCGTTGCAGCATGGGGTGATCTTAAGGGGGTGCCGTCATTCCCGCGAAGGCGGGAATCCATCGCTTCCTTCTTCATCCGATTCGAAATGGGAAGCGATGGGTCCCCGCCTTCGCGGGGACGACGGAACCTGCTGTAATCCCTCCGCGGCCCACCCGGCCCAGGAGCTTCGCATGACGTACGTCGAAACGCGCCGCCACGAGCTGCGCAAACGGGCGCTGCTGATGATCGACGGCAGCCTCACCACCAACCAGCAGTCCAGCGAAGGCGGTGCCTGCGTGCGCGTGCAGCAGGGCGGCTACTGGGGCTTCGCCTCGGCGACCGGCGCGTCCGACGCGCAGGCGATCGAGCGCCTGAAGGACCGCGCGCTGCGCAATGCGCAGGCGATGGCGGCGTTCGGGCCGAAAGAGGCCGCCGGCCTGCCCGGCGGCACTTACAAGGGACGCCATGCGTTCCAGGGCCGCCCCGCGATCGGCCAGAAGGAACTGGTCGAGCGCCTGCAGGCGATCACCGACTGGTGCCGCAGCCGCTACCCGGACCTCAAGTCGGTCCGCGTGCGGGCGGAGGACGAGCACCACGACAAGCACGTCACCAACAGCCTCGGCTCCGACGCCTCGCAGGCCATCCAGCGCGGCATGGTGTCGATCGCCTTCACCATCGACGGCGCCGACGGGACGCCGGTCGAACTGGTGGAAGGCGACAGCTGCAAGGGCAGCCTGGCGGACCTCGACCTCGGGCCTGCCGCCTGGGAGGCCCGCCTCGACGCGTTGCATGGCCACCTGCAGGCCAAGCGCGAGGCGGTGCATGCGCGTGGCGGCTTGAAGACCGTCGTCCTCGGGCCGGCGCTCGCGGGCATCCTGGCGCACGAGGCCATGGGCCACCCGTGCGAGGCCGACATCGTGCTGGGCGGCGCGATCACGGGCGACCTGGTCGGCAAATCCATCGCCAGCGAGCTGGTGAGCATGGTCGACATCGCGCACACGTTCCGCGGCGAGGAGGCGATGGTGCCGGTGTACGTGGACGACGAAGGCGCGCCCGGGCAGGACGCGGTGCTGATCGACCGCGGCGTGCTGCGCGGCTTCATGAGCAGCCGCGAGACCGCGGCCCAGCTCGGCATCCCGGTGACCGGCAGCGCGCGCGCGTACGCGCCGGCCGACGAGCCGCTCGTGCGCATGCGCAACACCGTCATCCTTCCCGGCAACGACAAGCTGGACGACATGATCGCCGGCGTCGACGACGGCTACTACCTGCTGCGCACCAGCAACGGCCAGGCCGACACGACCACGGAGTTCATGTTCGGCGTCACGCTCGGCTACGAGATCAAGGGCGGCAAGCTGGGGCGGGCCATCCGCGACACCACGCTGTCCGGGTCGGCCATCAAGGTGCTGCAGGCGGTGGACGCGGTGTCGTCCGAGGTGCAGTGGGAAGCGCGCGGCTACTGCGGCAAGAAGCAGGTGATGGTCGTGTCGATGGGTGGTCCGGCGCTGCGTACGCGCGCGCAGCTGGGAGGCGAATGATGGGCACGATGCAATTGCAGGCACAGGCCGAAGCCGCGCTCGCCGCGCTGCGCGCGGCGGGGTTCGAGCACGCGCAGGCGACCGCGTCGCAGGCGGTGCAAATGGAGCTGAACGCCATCGACAACGAGCCGAGCCTGCTGCGCTCGGTGGAAGCCGGGACGCTGTCGTTGGCCGGCATCGTCGACGGCCGCATGGCGCGCACGCGCGTCACCAGTCCCGACGCCGCAGGCTTGCAGCAGTGCGCACGCCAGCTGTTCCAGGACGCGATGGGCGCACCGCAGGACGCTGCGCATGCGCTGTCGTCGGGCCAACGTGCGCGCGTCACGCAAGGCCCGCAGGAGGCCGACCCGTCGCAGCTCACCGGCGCGCTGTCCACGCTGCTGAAGTTCCGCGCGGAGGCGACGCCCACCATGCACCTGGAAAGCGCCATCGCGTCGCACGAGCGCCGTGACTTCCACCTGCTGACCACGGGCGGCAGCGACGTCGCGGGGCAGGTCGGCTTCTACACCGTGATGGCGATGGGCAGCGCGCGTGAAGGCCAGCGCAGCAGTTCGTTCAACTACACGGCCGGCCACACGCACGACCTCGGCGGCGTGCTTGACCAGTTCGGCCTCACGGCGATGCTGCGCGACACCACGCGCCAGGTCGACGCGAACCCGCTGGGCGAAAAGTTCGTCGGCGACGTCGTGCTGGCGCCCAACGCGGTGCAGGACCTGGTCGGCTGGCTGCTCGGGCAACTCACCGACGCATCGCTGGTCGCCGGCACGTCCCTGTACCGCGACAGCGCCGGGCAGCCGATCGCTTCGCCGCACTTCAACCTGGACCTCACCGGCGACATGCCCGGCGTCGTCGGCGTGTCGAGCGACGGCTTCGTGGCGCCCTCGCGCGCGGTCGTGCGCGACGGCGTGCTGCAGGCGCTGCTGCCCACGCTGTACGGCAGCCGCAAGACGGGCGTGGCGCACGTGCCGACGCCGGCCGAAGGCGGCTGGGACGTGCGCGCGGGCACCACGGCGCTGGCCGACCTGGTCGGTGGCGTGCAGCGCGGCGCGCTGGTCGGCCGCCTGTCGATGGGCCGCCCCGCAGCCAACGGCGACTTCTCCGGCGTCATCAAGAACAGCTTCCGCCTGCAGGGGGGCGAGGTGGGCGGTGCGCTGTCGGAGACGATGATCAGCGGCAACGTCGCAACCATGCTGCGCGACATCATCGGCGCCAGCCGCGAGCGCCAGGCGGGTACCGGCATGCAGTTGCCGTGGCTGCGCGTCGCCAATTTGCACTTCAGCTAGTCCGCCATCCCGCCTCCGTCGTCCCCGCGGAGGCGGGGACCCATCTCTTTCACTTGGTCCAGACGGAAGCGATGGATTCCCGCCTTCGGGGAATGACGGCAGCGCGCGCGGGGACGACAAGGCGTGCCGTCCTAAAATGCCCCTCACCCGCGCCCACCTCCGCGCACCCCAGCCGCCACCCGCGGCGCCACCCTCCCGCCATGACGACCACCCAGCCCAACCCGCTGCTGCAGCCCTGGGACGCCCCCTTCCAGCTGCCGCCCTTCGACCGCACCTCCCCCGACCATTTCGCTCCCGCGCTGCGCGAAGCCATGGCGCAGCACCTCGCCGAGATCGACGCGATCGCCGCCGATCCGCAGCCGCCCACCTTCGACAACACGCTGGCCGCGCTGGACCGCAGCGGCAAGCTGCTGCGCCGCGTGGTCGGCATGTTCGGCAACCTGTGCTCGTCGCACAGCAGCGAAGCGCTGCGCGCCGTCGAACGCGAGATGGCCGTGCCGCTCGCCGCGCACGAGAACGCGGTGACGATGCACGCGGGCCTGTTCCGCCGCATCGACGCGCTGCACGAACGCCGGCGGCAGCTGGGCCTCGATCCGGAGCAGCTGCGCCTGCTCGAGCGCATGCACCTGGGCTTCGTGCGTTCCGGTGCCCGGCTCGACGCCGCCAGCCAGTCGCGCCATGCCGCCATCACCGAGCGGCTGGCCGCGATGAGCACCGCCTTCGGCCAGAACGTGCTGCATGAAGAGACCGCATGGCACCTGCCGCTGTCCGGGGACGACGTCGAGGGCCTGCCTGAATTCGTGCTGGCAGCCGCTGCCGGTGCCGCAGCGGAACGCGGCCTGCCGGGCCACGTCATCACGCTCTCGCGCTCGCTGATCGTGCCGTTCCTCACCTTCTCGCGCCGGCGCGACCTGCGTGAAAAAGCGTGGCGCGCGTGGACCAGCCGCGGCGAGCACGCCGGCGAGCACGACAACCGCCCGCTGATCGGCCAGATCGTCCAGCTGCGCCACGAGCTCGCGCAGCTGCACGGCTACGCCACTTACGCCGACTACGCGCTGGTGGATCGCATGGCCGGCAAGCCCGCGGCGGTCGATGAATTGCTGGACAACGTCTACGGCCGCGCGCTGAAGGCGCTGTCGGGCGAGCGCGAGGCGATCGACGCCCTGCGCCGCGACGCAGGCGACTCTGGCGAACTGCAACCCTGGGACTGGCGCTTCTGGGCCGAGCAGGTGCGCCAGCGCCAGTACGCGGTCGACGACGCCGAGGTCAAGCCGTATTTCCCGCTCGACGCGATGGTGCAGTCTGCGTTCGACTGCGCGCAGCGCCTGTTCGGCATCCGCTTCGTCGCGCGTCCCGAGCTGAAGCTGTACCACCCCGACGTCAAGGCGTACGAGGTGATCGACGCGGCCGGCGCCCCGGTGGGCCTGTTCCTGCACGACAACTTCGCGCGGCCGGGCAAGCGCAGCGGCGCCTGGATGAACGGCTTCCACTGGCAGGCCCGCAACGGCGGCACGGTGCGGCCGGTGATCATCAACAACAACAACTTCGCCAAGGGCGAGCCGACGCTGCTGTCGTTCGATGACGTACGGACGCTGTTCCACGAGTTCGGCCACGGCCTGCATGGCCTGCTGTCGGACGTCACGTACCGCGAGCTGTCCGGCACGCGCGTGCTGCGCGACTTCGTCGAGCTGCCCTCCCAGCTGTTCGAGCACTGGGCCGAGGAGCGCGAGGTGCTGCAACGTCACGCGCGCCACGTCGCCACCGGCGAGCCGATCCCGGAAGCGCTGGTCACGCGCATCCAGCACGCGCAGCGCTTCGGCCAGGGGTACGAGACCGTGCGCTACTGCGCCAGCGCCATCGTCGACATGGCGGTGCACACGCATCCGGATCCGGCGTCGGTGCAGGACTGGGTGGCGTTCGAGGCGCAGGTGCTGCGCGACCGCGGCCTGCCCCCAGCCGCCGGCCTGAACCACCGCCTGCCGCACTTCCAGCACCTGTTCTCCGGCGGCTATGCCGCGGGCTACTACGTGTACCTGTGGGCCGAGGTGCTCGATGCCGACGCCTACGACGCCTTCGTGGAAGCGGGCAACCCGTTCGATGCCGACGTGGCCGCGCGCCTGAAGCGCTGCATCTACGGCTCGGGCAACACGATGGAGCCGGGCCGTGCGTACGAGGCGTTCCGCGGCCGCGGGCCGCGCATCGAGCCGCTGCTTGCGCAGAAGGGTTTGCTCCAACCCGCATGACATCGACGATGAACGACAAGCTGGCACCGCGCGTGGTCGAAACCGAACGGCTGGTGCTGCGGCAGTTTTCGCCCGCCGACCACGCGGACTACTCGCGTTTCTGCGCCGACCCGGACGTCATGCGCTACGTCGGTACGGGGCAAGCCAACCCGCCGGAGATCACGTGGCGCAGCATGGCCGGCATGCTGGGGCACTGGGCGATGCGCGGCTACGGCATCTGGGCGGTGCAGTTGCGCGATGGTCCGCTGGTGGGCCATACCGGCTTCATCGACGTGCCCGGCTGGCCGGGCTTCGAGCTCGCGTGGTTGCTGGGGCGCGAGCACTGGGGCCAGGGCTATGCGCGCGAAGCCGCGACGGCCGCCTTGCGTGTGGCGCACGACGCACTGCAGCGCGATCGCGTCATCAGCATGATCCGCCCGCCGAACGCGCCGTCGATCAAGCTGGCGAAAGCGATGGGCGCCGTCCAGGAAGGCGAGGTCGAGATGCTCGGCGCCCCGGCCCTGTTGTTCGTGCATCCGCGGCATCAATAGCCGCGCTGCTTTTCATTGGACCTGCGGCCCGGGGTCCGGGAAGATCGCGGGCTTCACCGATCGGACACCATGACCCTCGACCGCCGCAGCTTCCATCGCTTCCTCGCCGCTTCCGCCGGCCTTGCCGCCGTGCCGGCGGTGCTCGCGAAGCCACGCCCGTCCGCGGCCACGGAACTCGCCACCCTGGCCGACCGCTACGACGCGGCGCGCTGGGCGCTGTTCCCGATGGACGCGACCGAGAACACCGGCGACCCGGCGTACGAAGGCAAGTTCGAGATCGAGATCGCGCCGGAGCACCGCAAGCGGCAGGAGCGCCTGTACCGCACGACGCTCGCGCAGCTGAAGCGCATCGATCCGGCGTCGCTGTCCGCCAGTGACCGCATCACCTGGGACCTGCTGCACCACGAGGCCACCGACAAGCTCGCGCTGCTGGCCTATCCGTGGTGGCTGATGCCGGTCGGCATCGCCGACAGCGTGCCCGTGCGCCTGGCGCAGTGGGCCAGCGGCAATGCATCGCAGCCGCTGAAGACCGCCGCCAACTACCGTCATTTCCTCAAGCGGCTGCAGGCGCTGCCCGCGTGGATCGCGCAGGCGATGCGCAACATGGACGAAGGCATCGCGCGCGGCATCGTGCTGCCGCGTGCGCTGGTCGAACGCGTGCTGCCGCAGCTGGAGATGCTGGACAAGGCCGATCCGCTGGCCAGCCCCTACCTCGAAGGCCTGAAGAAGTTTCCCGATGGCGTTCCGCAGGCCGACCGCGCCGGGATCGAGGCCGCGTACCGCGACACGGTGAAGACGGCGATCGCGCCGGCGGTGCATCGGCTGCGGGTCTACATGACCGAGCGCTACCTGCCGGCCGCGCGCAGCACCGCCGGCATCGGCGCGTTCGACGGTGGCCGCGACTGGTACCGGCTGCAGGTCCGCTCGTTCACGACGACGTCGATGGACCCGGTGCAGATCCACGAGCTGGGCCTGAAGGAAGTCGCGCGCATCCGCGGCGAGATGCTGGCCGTGCGCGACAAGCTGGGCTTCCAGGGCTCGCTCGAGCAGTTCCTGCTGCACGTGCGCGAGGACCCGGCGCTCAAGCCGTTTCGCACCGAGGACCAGGTGCTGCAGGCGTACGCCGCGATCAACGAGAAGGTGAAGGCCAAGCTGCCGGGCCTGTTCGAGCGGGCGCCGAAGGCCGCGCTGGCGATCAAGGCCATCGAGCCGATCCGCCGCGAAACCGCGTCGGACCAGTACTCGCCGCCCGCGGCCGACGGCTCGCGACCCGGCATCTTCTACACGGTGATCACCAACCCGGCGGAGTCCAGCACGCCGTCGATGACCGCGCTGTTCCTGCACGAAGGCCAGCCGGGCCACCACTACCAGATGGCCCTGCAACAGGAGCTGACCTCGTTGCCGCGCCTGCGCCGCAACGCCTGGTACGACGCGTTCGGCGAAGGCTGGGCTCTGTACGCCGAGGGCCTGGGCCGCGACATGGGCCTGTACGAGGACCCGATCACGTGGCTGGGCCGCCTGTCGATGGAACTGCACCGTGCCGTGCGCCTCGTGGTCGACACGGGCCTGCACGACAAGGGCTGGTCGCGCGAGCAGACCATGAAGTACATGCAGGACGTCGAGGGGCGCACCGAAGACTCCGCCCGCCGCGCGACCGAGCGCTACATGGCCTGGCCGGGCCAGGCGCTGGCGTACAAGATCGGCGAGCTGAAGCTGCTCGAACTGCGCGAGCGTGCGCGGCAGGCGCTCGGCGCGAAGTTCGACATCCGCAAGTTCCACACGCAAGTGCTCAGCGAGGGCGCGATGCCGCTGTCGCTGTTGCAGGCAAGGATCGAGCGCTGGATCGAGACGCAGCGCGGCTGATCCCGTCATTCCCGCGAAGGCGGGAATCCATCGCTTCCGCATTCTTCACGAGGTCGATGGAAGCGATGGGTCCCCGCCTCCGCGGGGACGACGGGCCTGCGCGGGCCCTCGTCATTCCCGCGAAGGCGGGAATCCACCGCTCCCGGCCCCCAGCTGCGGCCGATAGGCCGCGCCAATGTTCCCCATCGCCTGGGCCCCATTGAGCATCGAGCGGCAGGTGCGTACAGTGACTTCATGTCCCGCACTGTCCGCCTCCTGGCCGGGTCCGCGATCAACCTTGCGGGCCTTGCTGTCCTCGTTGCCGAGCTGCTCTGAGCCGTAGGCGCGTTCGCGCTGACGCGCCCCGCTGGAGTTCTCGACACAGAGGACGCGGACGAGGGACAGAAGCCACGGAAAGGACAAAGGACAGGTCCTTGTCTCTTCTGCGCCAGCGCGAAGCGCGCCAGCAAGCGCGTCAGTGCGCCTGCATGTGCTTCCCGAGGAACCCCAGCACCTGCTCGTACCACGCGACGACGTTGCGCGGCTTCAGGATCCAGTGGTTCTCGTCGGGGAAGATCGCCAGTTCGCTCTCCACCCCGTGGTACTGCAGCGCCTCGAACAGGTTCAGGCCTTCGCCCACCGGGCAGCGGTAGTCCTTCTCGCCGTGCAGGATCAGCACCGGCGTCTTCCAGTTCGCGATGTGGCGGATCGGGGCGTAGCGGTCGTACGCATCTGGCTGCGCGTACGGGTTCTCGCCGCCCATCTCCAGGTACCACCACGCCGGGTGGTCGGTGGTGCCGGTGAAGTTGGCCATCGTCACGATGCTGGCGTGCGTGATGAGGCAGCGGAAGCGTTGCGTCTGCGTGCCGATCCAGTTGGTCATGTAGCCGCCGAAGCTGCCGCCCATGGCCATGATGCGCGTCGGGTCCACGTCGGCTCGCTTCTCCAATGCGTCGGTCACCGCCATCAGGTCGCGGTAGCACTGGCCACCCCACACGTTGCCCCAGATGCCCTGGATGAACTGCTGGCCGAAGCCGGTCGAGCCGCGCGGGTTCGGCTGCACGACGGTGTAGCCCTGCGCCACGGCCAGCAGCGAGTTCCAGCGCCAGTGCCAGCCATCGCCGCTCATGCCGATCGGGCCGCCGTGGATCCACAGCAGCACGGGCGAGGGCGCGGCGGCGTTCTTCGGCCGCGTGATCCAGCTCTGGATCGGCGTGCCGTCGTCCGACAAGGTCGTGATGCTCTCCGTCTCGGCCCACGCCGTCGCGGGCTCGAAGCCGGACAGCCGTGCGAGCGGGCGCGGCGCGCTGTCGGGGCGGCCGTCGTGCACGTGGCATTCGGGCGCGTCCAGCAGCGTCGATCGGCTGCACGCGAAGCCGCCCTGCGGCAGCGCGACGACGCCCGAGTGCGCGCCGGCGCCGGCGGTGAGGCGCTGCACGTCGCCGGACGCGACGTCCACCGCGAACACCGGCAGCACGCCCGCGTCGTCTGCGGTCACGAACAGCTGGCGGCCATCCGCCGACCAGTCCCAGGGCATCGGCCAGCGGTCCCAGGCGCGCGCGAGTTCGCGCGTGGCGCCGTTCTCGTCGGCGACGACCAGCACCGGCCGCACGACGTCGCGTGCCGAGCGCGTCGAGCGCACGAACGCCAGCTGGCGGCCGTCGGGCGAGAAGTGCGGCATCTCGCTGTTGCTGCACGGCGCCTGCGGCAGCACGATGCGCTGGCGCGTCTGCAGGTCCAGCAGGACCATCGTGTAGTCGTCCTCGCGGTCGGTGCCGGCCGTGCGCCAGGTGAACGCCGCGCGGCGGCCGTCGGCCGTGATGGCGAACGCGGGATCGATGTCCAGCTCGCCGGCCGCTTCGGGCGTGAGGTCCACGCGGTCCTGGCCGCCGGCCGTCATCAGCAGCAGGTGCGTGCTGGCTCGATCGGTGTCCTGGTGCAGCCAGTGGTCCCAGTGGCGCACCGGCTGGCGCTTGAACGTGCGCAGGCTCGGTCCCTTCTTGGCGCGCTCGGCGGCCGTCTCGCGCTGCTTGCCGTGCTCGACGTCCGGCAGCACCGGCGCCAGCGCCAGCAGGCGGTCGGCCTTGGCGGCGAAGCGGAACTCCTCGATGCCCAGCGGCTCGTCGGTCAGCTGCACCGGCTCGCCACCGGTGGTCGGCAGCAGCCAGACCTGCATGCGCTTGTCGGCGTCCTCGTCGGGCTTGACGTCGGTCGGTTGGCGGTTCGACAGGAAGCCGAGCGCGCCGTCGTGGCGGAAGCAGGGCGCCGCGTCGTTGCACTCGCCGCGGGTCAGCTGCATGGGCTCGCCGCCGTCGGTGGGCACCTTCCACAGGTCGGCCACGTACTTCACCCCGTCGCGGTCGAGCCGCTGCACGGCGACCGCCAGCCAGCGGCCGTCGGGCGAGGCAGCCATGGCGCCGACGCGGCGCAGGCGGATGTGGTCTTCGACTGTGAAGGTGGGCGTGGCGGTCATGGACTCTCCAGGGAAGCCGGCATTGTGTCGCAGCGGCGCAGCAGGCCATGCGGCACCTTGGGCCGGCAGGCGCTTGCCGCCGGCTGCCGCCCGGCCGCGAGGTAAGCGCAGGCATCACCTGCTACCGGTGCGAGCGAAGGTTTGAATCCGGGCGGCGTGCCGCCTAGATTGCGCGCGCGCTGATCGAGCGTGCTTCGCAAGGAGCGGAACGATGGTTCTCATTCCCCAAGGATGGCCGGGCGCTTCCAGGCCGACTGCCGTCCTCGTCCTGGCGGCCGTTGCGATTGCCGCCGTCGTCGTTGCGAGCTGGATTGGCTCGCTGGTGTCGCAGACGGCGTCTCGCATGCAGCCGGCGCCCGAGACCTCGAGCATCGGCGCACTGATCAGCGAATTCAAGGCGATCGACCTGGTCCCGGCGCTGCCGTCGCTTGCGCCCAATGCCGAGGACGCAGCCGCGGCACCGACGTTCTGAGTGCCTTGTCATTCCGGCGAAAGCCGGAATCCATCCCAATGGGGCTAGAACGCAGCGGATCGCTGCTTTATCCTGCCCCCATGGCCACCATCCGCAGCGGACAGCAACCAGCGCTCCTCGTCATCGACGCGCAGCAAGGCGTGATCGGCGACGCCTGGGATGCACAACGCATCATCGGCAACATCAACGTCGCCCTCGACCGTGCCCGCACGGCTGGCGTGCCGGTGATCTGGATCCAGCAGGAGGACGAGCACGAGTACCCGCGCGGAAGCGACCCGTGGAAGCTCGTGCCCGACCTCAGGCCGCGCGAGGGCGAGCTTCGGATGTCGAAGGCGCACAACTCCGCGTTCGAGCACACGCCGCTGGAGCAGGAACTGGCGCAGATGGGCGTGAGCCACCTCGTGGTCTGCGGCGCCTCGACCAACTGGTGCGTGCGCTCGACCGCGTATGCCGGGCTGGAGCGCGGCTACGACGTCACGTTGCTGAAGGATGCGCACACCACCAATGCGATCGACCTGGGCGATGGCACCGAGATCGATGCGCGCGGGATCGTCATCGACCTGAACGTGACGATGTCGTGGTCGACGTATCCGGGGCGGAAGTGCGCGACGGCGACGGCCGCCGAGGTGGAGTTTTCGACCGAACGCTGATGGCCGGAAGGTGTCTCGCGAAACCGCTAGCGCTGGTCACCTGCCTGTCGGCGCGCTGGATTGAACCGCCGCGGCCGCCTGGGAGGGCGCCGCTCCGATCTGCGACGCGCCGAAGTAGAAACCGATGATCAGCGTGGCCAGCGGCGGGATCACCTTCACGCAAGCATCGAAGATCGCCCGGCCCGCGGGCTCTGTCGTTCCATCCGTGGGCAGGGGACCCAGCGCGTAGAAGATCATCGCGAGCATGAAGATGAAGGCCAGGAAGGCGAGGACCGCCGCAGCGAAGTACATCTTGCTTTTCTCGAGCTGCTCCATCGTGCCGACCGCGAACATCCCGTAAGCCACGCCGGCCGCCAGGCCGCCCACTACCACCAGCGTGATCACGAACAGTGAATTGCGCGACATGGTCTCTCCTCTTTGCAGGCCGTAGAGCGCCGAAGTCTGTCAAGAGAAGGCGCCCGAGACATCGTTCGAATGCATTAGGGTGCGTCCCGTTCTGACGCGGGGAACTTCCGTGGGCCGCTGGTGACCTACCCGCATTGGCAGCCGCGGATGGTCAGCTCATCGCTGCGCTCGAGCGCTGGAACCAATCGCGTCGCGAGTGGGAGCGCGCGCGCGTCCAGCTGACCGAGGCCCGGCAGGCGGAGGTGCCTGCGTTGGCGGTGGCCTTGATGAAGGTGCAAGTGGACAGCCTCGAATTGCAGACGTCCGCCCTGTTCGAGCAAGCCATGGCCTTCATGGAGCGGCGTCCCCTGCCACCGGGGCCGTGATGCGCGCGCCGCCCAGGCGATGGCGTGCGGTGGACTACCAGGGCACCAGCTGGACAGGCACCTGCGCGCGAAGGGTGTTGTGCACTTCCGCGACCGCATCGGTTTCCCGGAGTAATTGCTCGATGCGATCGGCCGGCTCGGGCGACTGGACCCTCGCGCGGTACGTCACGTTCGAGGCCGACAGCCCGCGGTCGATGAACTCCGCCGCTGCTTCCACTTCCACCGCCTCGATGGCGATCCCCAGGCGCTGGGCCTCGCGGTACAGGTCATTGCAGTAGCACGTCGCCAGCGCCGCCATCAGGAGCTCGCCGCCGTTGACCGAGCTGCCACGGCCGGACACCTTCGCGGAGATCGCCAGGGGTTGCGTGGTGTCGCCCGTGCACACCTGCACTTCGTGGCCATTGCCGTGGTTGCGCACGCGGGCTGAGATCTTCATGCGGGCCGCTTTCGGATCAGTGCAGGAGCGGTCGAAAACATGATATCGATCTGCGTCGCCTTGGCACAGTGCGATGACTGCTTGCGGGCGCTAAGCACTAGCTCGTTCGGATCAACCGCTGCGTCGAGGCCGGACTCCTGGATCGATACTCGACTGCTAGGAGGCGAATATGCAGTGTCGTCGCTGCGGTGGGTACCGGTCCGTCCAGGTGGAGAAGCACTGGTGGCATGCCCTGGTCCCCTGCGCCAGTTGCTTCCAGTGCACGATCTGTGGCCGCAAGACACTGCGCCTGTCCGTCCCGGCGGAATTTCGCGGGCTGGGGCGACAGTTCTCTGACTTGATCGACCTGGCGCGGCTTCCTCGTTAGCCGCTCCGAGGAGCTTCGAGCTGCCAGTGAGCTCTTGGAGCAAGTTGACTGACCTGGATCAAGCCCGCGACCGCCCACCCCGCCTACCTTCGAGGCAGGGCGGGGAAGTAGTCCAGATCCCGCCCAGAGAAGGCTTTGATGCGCTGCTCGCCGAATTGCGGGCGATGGTCCCGAAGTCATAGGTGGGCCAAGTGCGACGGCGGCGCGAAGCGATCGTGCAAGCCGTCGACGTAGGTGATGGGGATCCGCGACAGCTCCTCGTCGGAGACGTCCTCGAGGCAGCCCAGGTTCACGCCATACATGACGCCCATCGGCGTGTCCGTCCCGACACCGAACGGCCGCACACCGCAGACGCGGCAGAAGTAGTGCTGGTTCTTCCTGGAGTTGAACAGGTACTGCGTGAGTTCCGCCTCGCCGGAGAGCAGGCGGAAGCCTTCCGGCTTGGCGACCGCGGGCCAGAAGCGCGTCCTGCGGCAGATGGAGCAGTTGCACCGGTAGGAACTCTGCGTGAGATCGAGGTCGGCCTCGAAGGTCACGGCGCCGCAGTGGCAGCTGCCGCGGTAAGTTTTCAGCATTTCACACCTCCGGTCGCGCGGCCGGATGCCCCTGGCAGGATGCGTGCCGCAGGTGCGAGCTTACGACTGGTTCTCCCTCACGGAACGGCCCTCAAAGGAGTTCGAATCGGATCCCGCTCTCGCGAAGTTGTTCTTCGATGAGCGTCCGCCATGGGCCGCGAGGCGACCAGACCCTGGTGACGAAGGCAAAGGCGGAAGCCGGTTCGTCCTTGAGCGTGACCACGCGATGAAGGAACACCATGCTGGACGCGCGCATGTTCACCTCGCAGTGCACGAGTACTTTCTTGTCTTTCAGCCGCTGCAGTGCAGCAGTGACTGTCCGAAAGTGACCGGCGCTCGGAGTGGCGAAAGGGATGGGGATCTGAACGAACTCGATGCCCTGCTTGGCGAGAAGGGCAGGTTCTTCCTGCACAGCGCTATGCACGGTGCTGGGTGCCAGGTAGATGACCGCCTGGAAACCGGCGGCACCCAAGCGGGAGAGCGCATCGGCAGTGGGTTGACCCGATGTCACGAGTAGCTCGGTGACGGGTACGACATTCGGTGCGTCGATGCCCTGGGCGCGTGGCGCCGTCGCGAGCAGCAACAGGGCCATGGCCAAGAACGCGTTCCGGAACGCTGACATGGCGGTATTCTGACGCCGAACGCCGGAGTTGACCGGCGAGGCGGAGGCGAGCACGTTCAGCGTGCGTAGCTGCTGCGGCGTCCGTGTCGAACGACATGTTGGACAGCTGCACCGCCCAACGACCGATAGTCATCGCACGATCCTCCGAACGTCGCCGTTCGTTGGTGTGGCACTCTCGTGGAATAGGTCGAACAAGAACTCTTCGAGTTCGCCGTCTTCCACAAACGAGGGCACTTCGAAACCGGCAGGCCCCAGCTTCCCATCGTTGCCTACGGCCAGCGCACGCCAAGCTCCGCCTTCGCGGCGCAGCTCATAGATGTGACCGAACACGTTGAAGCGCGATGCTTCCATGCTGCTGCCTAACTCAATGTAGACGGCGATTCACGACGCGACCCCGCGCACTCGATCGATAAGCTCGCCGCTCGCTGAATCGCAAGTGTCTTGTTGAGCTAGTCTATCCACGGCTCGAGGCGTTCGACTGCGCGTCCTGACAGGGCAAACCCGCGCGCCTGTTGCCGGCCACCTCAGGCGCGACGCCCCGTCACAATGCTCCCCTCCCATGCCCACCCGCCGCGCCACCCTGGCCCAGCTGGCCGCGCTCTCCGTGGTCGCGTGCTCTCCGCTCCAACCCATCCCAATGACCGATTCCAATTCGACTGAGAACGACCCCTTCCTCTGGCTCGAAGACGTCGAAGGCGAGCGCGCCTTGACTTGGGTGCGCGAACGCAATGCCGTGACCGAAGCGATCCTGATGAAGCGGCCCGGCTTCGCGGAGTCCGAGAAGCGCCTGCTGTCGATCCTCGAAGCCAAGGACCGCATTCCCTACATCGTTCGCCGCGGTGCGTACGTCTACAACTTCTGGACCGACGACGAGCATCCACGCGGGCTGTGGCGGCGCACGTCGCTGGACGACTACCGCAATCCGCAGCCGACGTGGGACGTCGTGCTGGACGTCGACGCGCTGGGCAAGGCCGAGGGCGTGAGCTGGGTGTGGGCGGGCGCGGCCGCGGTGCCGGCGCGGACGGAGGCGGAGATCGATCGGGCGCTCATCTCGCTGTCGCGCGGCGGCTCGGACGCGCATGTGGTGCGTGAGTTCGACCTCGTGGCCAAGCGTTTCGTCGATGGCGGCTTCCAGCTGGAGGAAGCGAAGTCGGACGTGGCCTGGCTCGATCGCGACACGCTGTATGTCGCCACCGACTTCGGCCCGGGCTCCATGACCGACTCGGGTTATCCGCGCATCGTCAAACGCTGGAAGCGCGGCACGCCGCTGGCGTCGGCGACGACGGTGTACGAAGGAAAGAAGTCCGACGTCAGCGCGTCGGTGCACGTCGAGCACCTGCCCGGCGGCGCGCACCGCGCGTTCGTGTCGCGCTCGATCGACTTCTACCGCGACGAGTCGCACCTGCTGCTGGCCGACGGCCGGCTGCAGCGCATCGACAAACCCGAGGACTGCGACCTCGACACCGAGGGCGACGTGCTGCTGCTGCAGCCGCGCAGCGACTGGACGGTCGGCGGCGCCACCTACAAGGCCGGCACGCTGCTGGCCACCAGCTTCGACGCCTACCTGCGTGGCGAGCGCAAGTTCGACGTGCTGTTCACGCCGACGCCCTCGCGCAGCCTGGAGCGCGGCGGCTACAGCTTCACGCGCTCGCACGTGCTGCTCAACATCCTGGACGACGTCAGCAGCCGCATCGAGGAATGGCACCGCGACGCGTCGGGCCGCTGGCAAGGCCGCACGCTGGACCTGCCGCGCGCCGCCACCGCGTGGGTCGCGCCGCTGAAGGAGGAGGGGCTCGACGTGGACCCGCTGGCCGACCTGTACTTCATCGGCTACGAGGACTTCCTCACGCCCGATCGCGTGCTGCTGGCGAAGGCGGGTGATGGCGCGCCGACATTGCTGCGACAGGCGCCTGCGCGCTTCGACAGCGCCGGGATGCGCGCGGAGCAGCGCTTCGCCACCAGCAAGGACGGAACGCGCGTGCCTTACTTCGTCGTGTGGCCGCGCGGTGCGCAGGCGGGCACGCCGTTGCCGACGCTGCTGTATGGCTACGGCGGCTTCCAGGTGAACATGCAGCCGTCGTACCAGTCGCTGCGCGGCGGCCAGTGGTTGGAACGCGGCGGCGTGCTGGTGATCGCCAACATCCGCGGCGGCGGCGAGTACGGGCCCGAGTGGCACCAGGCCGCCATCCTCGAGCACAAGCAGCGCAGCTACGACGACTTCATCGCGGTGGCCGAAGACCTCGTCGCGCAGCGCATCACGACGCCGAAGCAACTGGGCACCATGGGTGGCAGCAATGGCGGTTTGCTCATGGGCGCGATGCTCACGCAGCGGCCGGACCTGTTCGGCGCCATCGTGTGCCAGGTGCCGCTGCTGGACATGCGCCGCTTCCACAAGCTGCTGGCCGGGGCGAGCTGGATGGCGGAGTACGGCGACCCGGACGACCCGAAGCAGTGGGCGTTCATTTCGAAGTACTCGCCGTACCAGAACGTCAAGCGGGGCGTGCAGTACCCGCGCGTGCTGTTCACGACCAGCACGCGCGACGACCGCGTGCATCCGGGCCACGCGCGCAAGATGGCCGCGAAGCTGCTGTCGATGGGTCACGACCTGCTGTACTACGAGAACATCGAAGGCGGGCACGGCGGCGCGGCGGATGCGAAGCAGGAGGCGCACATCGATGCGCTGGAATACGCGTACCTCTGGATGCAGCTGGGTGGACGGTAGACTTTCGCCATGGACCTGCAGATCACCGTCTATTCGAAATCCGCCTGCCCGCAGTGCGACAGCGTGAAGAGCCTGCTCAAGTCGCGGTCGCTCGCCTACGAGGAAGTGAAGATCGACGACGAGGCCGAGCGGCTCGCGTTCTATGCCAGGTGCGGGCCGTCGGTGCGCCAGATGCCGCAGGTCTTCATCAATGGCCAGCGCGTCGGCGGTCTCGCCGGCGTGCAAGCTGCGCTGCAGCAGATCAGCCGCTGAGTCGGACCCGTCCGGCACCCTGTGCCGGGCCCCTCCCACGCTCATGGCCGCGCTGTCCGCCCACAGTCGCGGCATGACCTCAAGGAGTCAGCTGATGCACATCCGTTTCCTTGCCGCCGCCGCTTTGTGCGTGGCCGTTGCCATGCCGGTCGGCGCCGCCACCAAGAAGGAAAAAGCCGCCGCGGCCAAGAAGAAGGCCGAGCCCGAAGCCGTCGTCACCGACGTGCCGCCGCCGTCCGGCTCGTGGGAGCAGGTGCCCGCGCCGAACAAGGACTACGTCTGGTCCAAGGGCTACTACGAATGGAAGGACGGCCGCTACCAGTGGAAGGGCGGCGAATGGGTCCTGAAGAAGGAAGGCATGGAGTACGAGCAGCATGCCTGGAAGCAGCGTTCCGACGGCAAGTGGGAGCTGACCGGCGGCGAATTCGTGCCCGAAGGCCAGGCCAGGAAGCACGACAAGACGGACGACGACAAGGATTCGTCCGCCAAGAAGGACGAGCCCACCAAGTCCATGGGCGCGGCGGCGGCGAAGAAGTGACCCGTCATTCCCGCCTCCGCGGGAATGGCGACTAGCGCTTCATCTTTCCCATCTGCCACAGCAGGAACGCATACACGTCCGCCGTCAGCGCGTCGCGCTGCGTGCGCGTGCTGCCCATGCCGTGGCCGGCTTGCTCGTCCAGGCGCAGCAGGATCGGCTTGCCGCTCGTGGTGGCGGCTTGCAGGCGCGCGGCGGCCTTGGCGCTGTGCCAGACGTCGACGCGCGGGTCGTTCACGCCGTGCACCAGCATCACGGCGGGATAGGGCGTGCCGTCCTTGACCTGGTGGTACGTGCTCATCTCCAGCAGCGCCGGGAACTCCTGCGGATTGCGCCAGCTGCCGAACTCGGAAATGTTCGTCACGCCGTTCGCGCTTTCTTCGGCGCGCACCGCATCCATCACGCCCACTTCGAAGATCGCCGCCGCGAACAGCTGCGGCGCCTCGGTCACCATGCGGCCGACGAAGATGCCGCCGGCGCTGCCGCCCAGCGCGCCCATCGTCGCCGGTGACGCATAGCGCTGCGCGACCAGCCACTGCGCGCACGCGATGCCGTCCTTCCACGTGTTGCGCTTGGTCTGCTTGAAGCCGGCCAGGTGCCACGGCTCGCCGTGCACGCCGCTGCCGCGCACGTTGGCATAGGCCAGGATGCCGCCGCGTTCCAGCCACGCGATGCTGGTGGGCCGGTACGCAGCGGTGAAGGAGAAGCCGTAGGCGCCGTAGCCGAACAGCAGCGTCGGGTTGCTGCCGTCGCGCTTCAGGCCCTTCTTGTGCACCAGCGTCAGCGGCACCTCGACGCCGTCGTGGCTGCGCACTTGCACTTCGGTCACGACGATCTCCGGCGCCCCCGGAACCTTCTTCGGTTGGCGCAGGCCGGTGTCGGTGGACTTCATGCCGTGCAGGCGGAAATCGCGCGCGGGCTCGGTCCAGCCGGTGAGCGTGTACAGCCAGTCGTCGTAGGCGTGCGCAGGGTCCGCGTGCACGCCGGCGGCGCCGTGGAAGGGCAGCGGCACGGCGCGGCCGGCCGTGTCACCGGCGGTGTACAGGCGCAGGCCGATCGCCGTGCCTTCGCGCACGGAGCCCAGCACGCCCGCGCGGCCGACGTTGAAGCCTTCGAGCACCGCCCCCGCGGGAGGACGCGCAACTTCGACGGCGCGCGCCAGCTGCGGCTGCCGCAGGTCCAGCTTCATGACCTTGAACAGCGGCGCGTCCTTGTGGGTCTGGAAGTAGAGCTGGTCGCCCGCCAACTCGATGTCGACGATGGCGTCGGACGGCGAGGCGATGCGCTTCCAAGGCACGTCGCCGCCCTTGGCGAGGTCGCTCACCTGCGCGACGAACAGCGAGCCTTCGGGCGCGGTGGTGTCGGTGGTGCGCACCACCATCCAGCGGCTGCCCGGCTCGAACACGATCGCGCCGACGTCCAGGCGCACCAGGCCCAGTTGCTTGTTGACGGTGGGCCCGAACACCGCGCGGGCCTGCGCCGCGGGTGCGCCGACGCGCTGCCACATCACGTTGGAGTCCTGGTAGGCCTCCGTCTCCGGTGTCTCGGGATCGAGCGCGCGCAGCTGGTTGTAGGTGAACGAGCGGCTGTCCGGCAGCCACGACACGTTGGCCTCGCGCACGCGCGGGATCGGCTGGCCCACGGCCTTGCCGGCCTTGACGTCGTGGATGTACAGCGACGCGTCCTCGGAGCCGCCGGCCGACATGCCGTAGGCGACGTAGGCGCCGTCCCAGGACGGCCGGAAGTAGTTGATCGCATGCGGCACGCCCGTGCGCCTGGCCTCGACCTCGGGGTCGACCAGCAGCCGCTCCTTGCCGCCCTGGCGCACCACCAGCTTGGCCTGGCGCTCGCCGCGGGCGCGCTTCAGGGAGTAGAGCCGGTCGCCCGGCATGCGGACGATGTTGGTGTAGCTGTCGCCGGACGCTTCGGACAGCTGCGCGACGCGCTTGCCGAGCGCGTCGCGGCCGGGGATCGCGTCGAGCACCTGGCGCGCCTGCGCGCCCTGGTCACGCATCCACTTCAGGACTTCGGGATCCTTGACGTTCTCGAAGTAGCGGTACGGGTCGTGCACCGTCACGCCATGGATCGTCTCTGGCGTGTCGCGCACGGGCGCGGGTGCGGCGTGTGCGCTCGTGAGAAGGGCGAGGAGGGCCGCCGCAAGCGGCGCGCGCAGGATCGAGGACATCGTGGCTCCGGAAGGAGCGCGGATTGTAGGGACCCCTCCGTCATTCCCGCGCGCCCTCGTCATTTCCCGCGAAGGCGGGAATCGATCGCTTCCGTCTTCGCGAGCTTCGATGAAAGCGATGGGTCCCCGCCTGACGCGGGGACGACGTGGATGTCAGGCCGCGCGCTTGCGCCGCACCGGCGCCGCGGCTTCCTCTTCCGCCGACCGCCCCAGCGGCAACCGCGCATCGCGCGCAATCGGCTTGTCCAGCACCGACACCACGGCATCGAGATCCCGCTCCAGCCGCGCCAGCGTGCGCGTGTCCAGCTGCGCCAGCGCGCGCGGCAGCACGCCACTCAGCGGCATCGGCGCCTTGCGCAGCACGCGGGTGCCGCCGGGCGTGATGCGCAGGTGCACGGCGCGCTTGTCGTCGCCGCGGTCGGAGACCAGCAGGCCCTGTTCCAGCAGCGGCTTCACCAGGTTGCTGGCCGTGGACTGGTGGATGTCCATCTCTCGCGCGAGGCCGCTGACCCCGATGCCCGGCTGTTCGCGCACGACGCTGAGCGCCCAGACCTGCGCCCCGGCGATGCCGGCTCGCTTTTCGACCTCGCGGAAGTGGGTCTTGATGGTGTTGAACACGAGCCGGAACTGCCGCAGGACGCGGAGGGCGGGCTCGTCCAGGCTGGCGGGCGCTGCGCGCTTGGAAGGCATGGTCCGAATGGTAGCGCCCGCGCCAGCCTCCCAAAAAAGAGGGGCCCCTGAAGGGGCCCCAACCAGATGAACGCTCGAGACTCTCACTCACTCATCAAGGAGCACGTGCGAGGCTCGCCACCTCACTCGTGCACCGCCAGCGTAAGCATTGCCCCAAATGGATTCCATCAGGGTTTGCCCACGCTCGTGCTGTTGGACACCCCGCGCGGTTGCGAGTTTCTGGGGGAAAACCCGTGAAGGGTTGTGGCCGCTGGACGGCTTGAAACTCGTCCGTCGCCGCAACGGTCGTGCATGGCGACTCAACGCGCTGACGGAGTCGCCAGCGACCCAGCGTCAGGAGCAGCAACGGCCTGCGGCGACCGCCACTGCCGCGAACGGAACCCACGCTTCGGGACAGGCAGCCAGCGCGGCGCCGATGGCCGCGAATGTGCCTGCCCCCAGGCCGAAGGCGGCCAGGCCGCCGACGACGGGGACGGCGCAACAGGCGGCACACGCCGCGCCGGCACCAAGAACGAGCTTCCAGGACTTCATGTCAATCTCTTCCGATGGCATGGGCCGATCGCCCACGGACCGGACACTAGGACCTCAAGTGGCTTGAGGGTCAAGCAATGCGTCGTGCCGGGCGCCTTGAGCCTCGCGCTCTTCGCGTGGCTGCTGTCGCTGCATCCGACCGCGGCCGGCCGCGTCTACGCCGCCTACGGCGGGGTCTACATCGGCGTGGCGATCGTGTGGCTGCGCGTGGTCGACGGCGTGCGCCCGACCTGGACCGACTGGGTCGGCGTGGCGGTGTCGCTCGTGGGCATGGCCATCATCATGTTCGCGCCGCGCCAGCCGTCG
Organism: Ramlibacter algicola; assembly: GCF_016641735.1. Classification (NCBI taxonomy): domain Bacteria; kingdom Pseudomonadati; phylum Pseudomonadota; class Betaproteobacteria; order Burkholderiales; family Comamonadaceae; genus Ramlibacter; species Ramlibacter algicola. Next base: position 1,443,284 of record NZ_JAEDAO010000001.1, read on the forward strand.
TGAGCGACGGCATCAACGCAGGCGTGCGGTCGCGATGCAATCGTGCACGATGGTGGGCGAGGAGAAGTCGCGCAGCTTGACGACGTGCAGGTCTTCGAAGTTGTCCCGCTCGTGCACCAGCCCGACGAAGGGAACGGCTGCTGCGCGTGCCGCCGCCCAGTCGCCGAGGGCATCGCCGAAGAACACCGGGAGTTCGCCGGACGTGGTGGCCCGGACCTGCATGAGCGCGTCCGCCTTCGGTGTCGACGCGCCGGAGATGGATGCGAAGCACGAAAGAAGCCCGCGCGAGCGCAACTGCTGCCGGACTTCATCGTCGGGGGCCGAAGAACTCACGTGGAACGTGAACCCGGCAGACGCGAGGAAGCGTTCCACGCCGGGGACGAGCGGGGCGCGCGCCAGCGCAGCATCGAGCGTGCCGGCGTACTTTGCGAGATAGCGGGGCAACGCGGGACCGGGGTCCGCCACGCCGAGGAACGTCCGGAGGATGTGCGCGATCTTGTGGTCCCGGCGGACACCGCCGTTGGCCAGGATGTAGGTTTCGATGCGCTGCTTCGTCGCTCTGTCGACGTCGAACAGCGAGAGCATGGCTGCGGCCTTGACCAGCGTCGTCTGCAGGATCACGCCGTCCAGGTCCAGGACGACGGTCGTCGCGCTCATCGCCCGCCCGCGAATCCCGCCGCCATGTTGATCGACAGGCCCAGGATCGCGAGGTTGAAGAAGAAGCACAGCACCGACTGCACCATGACCGTGGCGCGCATCGCCGTCGTGCGCACGGACACGTCGGAGGTCTGCACGGCCACGCTGATTGTGAGCGCGAAGTACATGAAGTCCACATAGGACGGCGACTTCAGGCCTTCGGGAAACTCCAGCGGCAGCCGGTGCGCGGGCGACGAGTAGTACAGGTGCGCGTAGTGGAACGTGTAGAGCGCGCCGATCAGCAGCCACGACCCCACGACCGTCAGCGCGGTGATGGCGTAGATGAACGGGGCGCTGTCCGGCGAGTCGTTCGCCCGTCCCAGTTCGGCGACGATCGCCGCCAGGCTCAGGATGGCGGCGCCGCACATCACCACCATCAGGCCGACGCTGCTGGCGTCTTCCTGCTTCGCGATGCCGCGCACGCCTTCGGCGCTGGTGCGCATCGTCAGCCAGGCGAACGCCGCGAGGTACGGCCAGACGCCCAGGTTCCACGCCACCAGGACGCGCGCCGTGAACGTCCAGTCCTTGGGCAGCAGGAAGAACGAGATCGCGCCGGCCACGGTGGCGGCGATGAGACGGGGCCGGTGCAGGCCCACCTGGCGGAAGCGCGCGACGAGCGAACTCATGCGGCGCAGGGTAGCAAAGGAAAGGCCCCCGCGGCGGTGCCTGCGGGGGCCTGTCCGGGCCAGTGGGGCCGCGTGCTTACTTGACCAGCCGCAGCGTCAGCGGGTAGCGGAAGCTCTCGCCGTTGCTGGCCTTGATGGCGGCCATGATGCTGCACACCAGGTTGAACACCATGGGGATGAAGATCAGGAACAGGCCGATGAACGAGAAGGTCAGGACCATGTAGACGATGAACACCGTGATCTGGAAGTTCAGGGCTTCCTTGGCGTTGTCGGTCGCGAACTCCGCGCCGGCCTCGGACTTCTTGATCAGGTAGATCACCAGCGGCGCGATCCAGCTGGTGAACAGGCCACCGATGTGGGCCAGGATGGCGAAGGTGCGGTCGGGGGATGCGCTGGGTGCGACGCTGGCGTTGTCCATGGGGTCCTCTCTCCTCGGGTGGTGGTCTTGGTTGTTGCTCGTCCCCGGCGCGGGCGCGCGAAGGATGAGTTCATTATTGATGCGGGCGGCGGGCTTGTAAATGCACGCGAAGGCGGACGGGGCCGGCGGGCCGGCCGGCCGCGCCGTCCCGCAGACCCCCGATCCGGGGGGGATGGCGGCGCCCCGCGCGCGGGTACAGTGCCTCTACCGTGACCGTCCGTCCCTTCCTGCTGCGCGCCCTGGAGCGCGCCGAGCACCGCAACACCGAACTGCAGCAGCGGCTGGACGAGCAGCGGCGCCTGGCCTCGGACCTGAGCGACGACCTCGGCCCCTCGCTGATGGCGCTGGTGCAGGCGGGCCAGTCCGGCACCGCGCCCGACCGCATCGCCAGCCTCGCGCGCAAGGCACTGCAGGACATGCGGCTGTCGGTGCGCGGCCTCACTGCCCCGGCCGCGACGCCGCAGGAGGTGCTGGCCGACTGGCGCGCCGAATGCGTCGAGGCGCTGGCCGCCGCCGGCATCGAAGTCGAGTGGGACGTCGCCGAACCGCCCGAAGGGGCGCAGCTGCCCGCCCGCAGCCAGGTGCAGCTGACGCGCATCCTGCGCGAGGCGGTCGCCAACGTCGTCCGCCACAGCGGCGCCAGGCGCTGCTCCGTACGCATCCGCTTCCTGGCCGCAGCCCTTCGCCTGGAGGTGTCCGACGACGGCCGCGGGCTCGCGTCGCCTGCCGCCGCACGGTCGGGCCTGGGCCTGGCCCAGGTCGAGCGCCGGGCCCGGCAGCTGGGCGGCTCGCACGGGCTGGACACCGGCCCGCTGGGCGGCCTGCGGCTGCTGGTCGACGTGCCGATGCCGCAACCGGAAGCGCAGGCGGCGTGATGCGGCAGGCACTCATCGTCGAGGACCTGCCCGACGTGCGCGAGTGGCTCGCGGACGTCGCGCGGTCCGCGTTCCCCGAACTGGAAGTCACCACCGCCGCCCGCGCGGAGGAGGGGCTCGCGCAGGCGGCGTCGAAGCGCTTCGACCTCGCGCTGGTCGACCTGGGCCTGCCGGACGGCAACGGCATCGACATCGTGCGGGCGCTGCGGCGCGAGCAGCCCGATTGCCTGGCCGTCGTGGTCACGATCTACGACGACGACGACCACCTGTTCCCGGCGCTGCAGGCCGGCGCGTTCGGCTACCTGCTCAAGGAACAGGCCCGCGAGGCGTTGGTCGCGCAGCTGCTGCGCATCGCCGACGGCGAGCCGCCCCTGTCACCGCCGATCGCGCGGCGCGTGCTGTCCCTGTTCGGCCAGGCCGGCGCGCCCCTGCCGCCCCCGAAGGCCGAGCCGCAGACGCTTCCGCCCAGCCCGGTGCGGCTGAGCGAGAAGGAAACGGTGGTGCTGCAGCGCGTCGCCAAGGGCTACACCTTGCCCGAAATCGCGCAGCAACTCGGCCTGTCCCGCCACACGATCGCCGAGCACATCAAGCACATCTACCGCAAGCTGGACGTTTCTTCGCGCGCCGAAGCGACGCTGGAAGCTGCTCGCCGCGGGCTCGTGCGCTGACGACATGCCGTCATTCCCGCGAAGGCGGGAATCCACCGCTTTTCGATGGACCGCTGGTCGGGAAGCGGTGGGCCCCCGCCTCCGAGGGGACGACGGGTTTCAGTTCCCCGACGGCCGCTCCGAACGCGCCTGCCGCTTCGCCTCGATGTGCGCCCGCACGCGATCCGCGCGGTCGCCGACGGCGGCGACGGCTTCCTTCACCTGTTTCTCGCTGGCGTTGAAGTGCCGGGCCCACGCGCACACGGCGTAGTCCCAGCTGACGTCGACGTGATCGACCTTCTCGGGGTTCGGTGTGGTGGCGGTTTCCGGCATGCCGGGATCGTAGGCAGCCCGGCCGGGCGCTGGTGTAGGACGGCAGTGCTGCCGGGCATGCGACGGGACGACCGCAGGGTGTCGGCGCGTGGTACCTTCGACTACATATGGCCGCGCCGGCTCCCACCTTCGAAGTACGCTTGGCCGCGCTGCGGGCGGACTGGCGGGCGCATTTGCCGGACCGCCTGCACGAGTTGCGCGCGGCCCTGGACGCCTGCCGCGCCGCCCCCGCCGACGCCGGCGCGATCGAGGACCTGCACCGGCGCGTGCACACGCTGGCCGGGGCGGCCGGCACCTTCGGGCTGCCGCAGCTGTCCACGCAAGCCAAGGCCCTCGAGCACGGCCTCGAGGCGCTGATGGAGCGCCCCGCGCGCACCGCGGCCGATTTCGACACCGCCCAAGCGGCCCTGGACGCGCTGCCCGCGAGCGGGGAGGCCTGAGGCTTGGAGTTGCGCGTCCTGGTCGTCGACGACGACCCGATGATCCGGGCGGTGCTGGCCGCCTTCTTCGAATCCCGGGGCTGCGCGGTGCAGGAAAGCACCGACGGCGAGGACGCGCTCGGCCACCTGCGCGGCGGCGACTACAACCTGGTGGTCACCGACCGCCTGATGCCGCGCATGGACGGCCTGGCCTTGTGCCGCGCCATCCGCGTGATGCCCTCGCGCGCCTACGTCTACTGCATCATGCTCACCGGCTCCGGCCACGAGAGCGCGCTGGTCGCCGCGATGGAAGCGGGCGTCGACGACTTCATCACCAAGCCGCTGCAGGTCGCCGAACTCGGCGCCCGGTTGCGCGCGGCCGAACGCGTGCTGGCACTCGAAGAAGGACTCGCCGCGCGCAACGAGGAACTCTCGCGCGCCTACGGGCAACTCAGCCGCGACCTCGACCTCGCGCGGGCGCTGCAGCGCTCGCAACTTCCGCCGCCGCAGGCCTTCGGCCGCGTGCGCTGCGAAGGCTGGTTCGAGGCGTCCAGCTTCGTCGGCGGCGACCTGTACGACTCGTTCGCGCTGGGCGACCGGCTGGTGGGCTTCTACCTCGCCGACATCTCGGGCCACGGCGTGGCGGCCGCGATGATGGCCGTCGCGACGCAACACCAGCTGCGCGCCGCGTCCAACGAAGTGGTCCGCGCCATCGCGCCCGATGCCTCGCTGGGGCAGGCGGCGCTGGACATCGTGCAGCGCTACAACGACCGCTTCCTGCGCACCAACGAGACGGGGATGTACCTCACGCTGGTGTACGGCTTGCTCGATCGCGTCAGCGGCCGGCTCGCGCTGGTGGGCGCCGGGCATCCGCCGCCGTTGCTCGCGCAGCCGGGCGACACGACGTTCACTCCTGTCGGCGAAGGCAGCGTGCCGGTCGGCATCCTCCCCGCCCCGGGCTGGGAGGCGCAGGAACTGCAGGTCCGGCCCGGCACCCGGCTGGTGCTGTACTCGGACGGCATCACGGAATGCGTCGATGCCTCGGGCGCGGCGTTCGGCGACCAGCGCCTGCAGCAAGTGCTGGCGCGCGAACGCGCCGCGTCGCCCACGCAAACCTGCGCCGCCGTCGGCGCGGCGCTGCACGCCTGGCACCCGGGCGACTTCGACGACGACGTGACGCTGCTGGTCGTGGAGGTCGGTTGACGCATGCGGGTGCGTTCGGCCTGCCGGCGCCTGGCGGTGCTGGTCGCGATCTCCGCCGCCGGGTCCGCCATGGCTGACTGGCAGCTCGCTCACGACGAGGACTTCGCGCGTGCCGGCGCGCTGGACGCGGCGTTCTGGCGCCTCGAGACCGGCTGGCTGCGCAACCAGGAAGACCAGTACTACAGCGACCGCAACGTGGCCGTCGAAGGCGGCGTGCTGCGGCTGCAGGCGCGGCGCGAGTCCGTGCCGAACGCGCAGTGGCGCGCCGGATCGCGCGACTGGCGCACGTCGCGCAAGGCCAGCACGTACACGTCCGCGTCGCTCATGGCGCGCGAGCCGATGCAGTTCGGCCGCGTCGAAGTGGTGGCGCGCACGCCATCCGGACCGGGCGTGTGGCCCGCCATCTGGCTGGTGCACGAAGGCGAGGGCGTCTACGGCGAGATCGACGTGTTCGAAGCCGTGGGCAAGCACCCGGACACCGTGTTCGCCGGCGTGCACTGGGGCCGCGAGCCGCGCACGCGCAAGCACCGCAACGACAGCCGCGTGGTGCCGGGATTCGAAGGCAACTGGCACACGCACACGCTGGAATGGACGCCGCAGGCGATCGTCGTCTCGCTCGATGGCCAGCCCTGGTTCCGCTTCGATCCCGACGAAGCGAAGCTGCCCAGCGGCGCCGACCCCCTGCGCCAGCCGATGCGCCTGCGCATCAACCTCGCGCTGGGCGGCACCTGGGGCGGCCCGATCGATGCACCGCTGCCCGCGAATTTCGACATCCGCTCGGTGCGGGTGTGGCGCTGGGTCGCGGGCAGCATGGCCGTCGCGCCGCCGAAAGCGGACGAACTACCGCGGCCCGTCGAGCGGCCAGTGCCGGCGATGCGATGGGCACGTTGATGCGAGTTGCCCTCATCACGCTGCTGCTCGCGTGCGGCCTCGTCCACGCGCAGGACGTGCAAGGCCTGCCCGATCGCATGCAGCGCGGCGGCACCTTCGTCGAGCCGCCGGCCGAAGTCGACCCGGCGTTCACGCCGTTGGGCCCGAACCAGCCGGGCGCGGTACCGTGGAAGGAGCCCGAGTTCTCGCTGCGCCTGAGCCTGGATCTGCCGCTGCGCAGCGGCGCGCCGGCCGGCGCGGGCACGCAAGGCTCACGTGCCGGCTCGGCGACGGCGCAGGCGCTGCTGCGGTGGCGACCGTTCGAATCGAATCGCGCGTGGTTCGTGCAAGGCGCCGCGTTCTCTTACCTGCACCGGGACCGCCAGCGTTCGTGGGATCCCGACTTCACCTATGCCTTCGGCTACGACGACGGCCAATTGGGGCACTGGGCGTTCATCTACGCCAACTACACCGGCACCCGCTGGTCGCCCGATGGCGCCCGCGGCGAGCGCCGCTGGAACTTCGACCAGGGGCAGTGGAGCGCCATCTACCGCTTCGGCCTGCCCGAGCCGCTGCAGCCGCTGCTGCTCGCCGGTGACGGCGACCACGCGACCTGCCATGCCGACGGCAACTACGTGCCGCGCTTCACGCAGCAGTCGGGTGGCATCGCCAGCGGCAAGGTGTCGTTCGCGCTGGGCTGCCGCTACGACCGGCCCGAGGGCTGGTTCGCGCACTTCACCGGCTTCGCCTGGCCCGACACGGGCCAGCAGCAGCCCTGGGATCCCGACTACACCTACGGCTTCGGCTGGACCGCGCCGGGCGACCCGCACGCGTTCACCATCCAGTACGCCAACTACTCGGGCAATCGCTGGCCGGGCCGCGCGCGGGGGCTGGGCGAAGGCCAGGTCCGCAGCGGCAGCATCAACATCAGCTGGGGAGCCACCTGGTGACGCGATTCGCCTACAGTTGCAGCGCCGCGCGCGCACCCGCCACAGGAGACTGACAGCTTGGACCTCATCGACATCGACCGCGGCGCCTCCGTTCCCGTCGTCGTCCCCCGCGTGAAGCGCCTCGACGCCTCCGTCGCGCCCGCCTTCAAGCAGCAGGTGGTGCAACTCGTGCAAGCGGGCGAGAAGCGCCTCGTGCTCGATCTGGGCAGCGTCGAGTTCCTCGACTCCAGCGGCCTCGGCGCGCTGGTCTCGATCCTGAAAGCGCTTGGCGCGCAGGGCACGCTCGCCGTGTGCAACGCGCGCGGCCCGGTGCTGAGCCTGTTCCACCTCACGCGCATGGACAAGGTGTTCGCCATCGACGCCGACCGTGCCACGGCGCTGGCCCGCGCCGGAGCCTGAGGCTTCCATGCAAGAAGCCGAGCTGCGGGTGCCCTCCACGCTGGAGGCGGTCGCCCAAGCGACGCAGCAGTTGCGCGCGCTGCTCCCGGACTGGCTCTCCGGCTCGGAAGCCGATGCCATCGAGCTCGCGATTGCCGAGGCGCTGACCAACGTCGTGCAGCACGGTTATGCCGGCCAGCCGGGGCACGAGATCCGGCTGCGCGTGCGCGAGCGCGACGCCGCCGTCGAGATCGACCTGTGGGACCAGGGCCGCCCGATCCCGCGCGAGCGGCTGCGCAACGCCGACGCGAACACCACGTTCCAGTTCGATCCCACGGATCTTGCCGGCCTGCCGGAGGGCGGCATGGGCCTGGCCCTGATCAAGTCCGCCTTCCACGAGGTCCGCTACGGCAGCCGCGATGGAACGAATCGCCTGCACCTCGTACGCCGGCTCTGAATTTCCGATGCCCCAGTTCTATTTCGACCGCTTCGACCACCGCCGGCCGCCGCCGCCGCTGGCGCACTCGCCCGCGCGCGAGCTCGCCTGGCAATTTCTCGCGATCGTCGCGCTGGTGCTGGGCGCCAACTACATCCGCTGGCGCTGGACCGCTTCGCTGAACCACGACGCGCTGTGGTTCGCGATCCCGCTCGTGATCGCCGAGACGCTGGCGTACGTCGGCCTGGTGCTGTTCACGTTCAACCTCTGGCGCACCCGCGACGTGCCGATGCGCGCGCCGCCGCGCACGGTGGGCGAGACGTCGGCGGAACCGGGCGAGTGGGGTGAGCGGCCGGTGGCGGTCGACGTCTTCATCACCACCTACAACGAGGACGAGGAACTGGTGCGGCTGTCGATCCGCGACGCCAAGCGCCTCGCGTACCCGCACCCCGTGGACCTGCGCGTGCACGTGCTCGACGACGGGCGCCGGCCGGTGATGAAGCAGGTGGCCGACGAGGAGGGCGTGCACTACATCTCGCGCAGCAGCAACATCGGCTTCAAGGCCGGCAACCTGCGCAACGCGATGGAGCTGACCAGCGGCGATTTCATCGTCATCTGCGACGCGGACACGCGGCTGTTCCCGACCTTCATCGAGCACACGCTGGGCTACTTCCGCGATCCCGACGTCGCGTGGGTGCAGACGCCGCAGTGGTTCTACGACTTGCCGGAAGGCGAGCGGCTGCCGCAGTGGCTGGGTCGCCGTCTCGGGGACGCCGGGCGCGGCCTGGGGCGTGTCGTGGAACGGCTGGCCGGCAAGGTGCGCATCGGCCGTGACCCCTTCGTCAACGACCCGCAGATGTTCTACGACGTCATCCTGCGGCGGCGCAACTGGTGCCACGCGGCGTTCTGCTGCGGGGCCGGCTCGATCCACCGCCGCGAGGCGGTGATGCAGGCGGCGCTGCGCAGCTTCGCGCTGGCGGTGGACAAGGAAGCAACGAAGTTCGAGCTCCAGGTGGAGGACGAGGAACTGCGGCGCGACCTCGGTACCGCCCTGCGCACGCAGGCCGCGGTCGAGCAGGAGCTCACGCCCTACAAGTTCCACGTCTCCGAGGACATCTACACCTCGATCGTGCTGCACAACGACCCCGTGCGGCACTGGAAATCGGTGCTGCATCCGCAGGTGGAAAGCAAGATGCTGTCGCCGCAGGACCTGCTGTCCTGGATGATCCAGCGCTTCAAGTACGCGGGCGGCACGCTGGACATCGCGCTGCGCGACAACCCGCTGTTCAAGGGCGGCATGCGGCTGCCGCAACGGCTGATGTACCTGACCACCTTCTGGTCGTACCTGGGCTGCCTGTGGAACGTCGTATTCCTGCTTGCGCCGATCATCTACCTGTTCACCGGCATCGCACCCCTGTCGGCGTATTCGGGCGCGTTCTACCTGCACGCGCTGCCGTTCATCCTGATGACCGAGCTCGCGTTCCTGGTCGGCACCTGGGGCGTCAACAGCTGGGACGGCAAGTCTTCGTACCTGTCCTTCTTCCCCATCAACTTCCGCGCGCTGTGGACGGTGCTGCGGGGCGAGAAGATCAAGTTCCACGTCACGCCCAAGGAACGCCAGGCCGGCAATTACCTGCGCCTGGTGGTGCCGCAACTGGCCGTCATCGTGTTGACGCTGGTGGGTCTGCTGTATGCGGCGTGGCGCGTGGTCGTGCAGCACCACGACGCCGAGCTGCCCAACCTGGTGGTCAACGTGGCCTGGGGGCTGAACAACGTGTTCGCGATGCTGCCGCTGGTGCGCGCGGCGCTGTGGCAACCCGACGACGAAGAGGAAGCCGGCGATGCCACGCCGCAACCGGCGTGACGAAGACGAAGCAAGCGATGGACGACGACAAGGACAGCAACTGGGTCAAGGCCCGCAGTTCGATCGTGTGGATGGCGGCCATCGTGGTCGCTTTCGGCGCGGTGTGGTGGATCGAGCACGAGAGCGGCAAGGAGCTGATCGCCCGTAAGCAGCCCGCCGCGTCGGCACCCGCGGGCAAGCGCGTGACGCTGACGCCCAGTGCCGACCTGCCGCAGCAGCTGCCCGCCCCGCGCGAACTCACCGCGCAGGAACGCCAGTGGGCGCGTACGGCGTGGACCTACTTCGAGCGCAACACGGACCCGAAGACCGGCCTCACCGCATCGGTGGAAAGCTTCCCGTCGACGACGATGTGGGACGCGTCGTCGTCGCTGCTCGCGCTGCTGTCGGCGCGCGAGCTGGGCCTGGTGACGCAGGCGGCTTTCGACGAGCGCATGGCCCGCGCGCTGGACTCGCTGGGCAAGCTGCCGCTGTTCGCCGACCAGCTGCCCAACAAGTCGTACGACGTGCGCTCGCTGGCGATGACCGACTACCGCAACCAGCCCGCGCCGCAGGGCATCGGCTGGTCGGCGATCGACATCGGCCGCCTGCTGGTGCCGCTGAACGTCATCGCGTGGCACCACCCGAAGCACACCGAAGCGGCGCGGCGCGTCATCGCGCGCTGGACCACGTCGCAGCTCGCCAAGGGCGGCCAACTGCATGGCATGCAGGCCAAGGGCGACGGCGGTTTCCAGCTGTTGCAGGAAGGTCGCCTGGGCTACGAGCAGTACGCGGCGCGCACGCTGGCGCTGATGGGGCTGGACGTCGACGTCGCGGCCGACCCGACGGCGCACCTGCAACTGGTCGACGTGCAGGGCATCCGCGTGCCGGCCGACGATCGCGATCCGAAGAAGTTCGGCGCGCCCAACTTCGTTGTCAGCGAGCCCTGGATGCTGCAGGGGCTGGAATTCGGCTGGACCCGCACCGGCCGCGAAATGGCCTGGCGCGTGTACCGCGCGCAGGAAGAGCGGTTCAAGATGACCGGCACGCTGACCGCGGTGACCGAGGATCACCTCGATCGGGCGCCGTACTTCCTGTACGACAGCGTGTGGTCGGGCGGTCAGGCATGGATGCCGGTCAACGAGAAGGGCGAGCCGTATCCCAAGCTGCGCACGCTGTCGACGAAGGCGGCGTTCGCCTGGCATGCGCTGCTGCGCACGCCGTACACGCAGAAGCTGGTCGAAGCCACCGCCGACCTGAGCGAGCCGCAGCGCGGCTGGCTCGCCGGCCGCTACGAGGAAGGCGGCCAGCCCAACACGGCCGTCAACGCCAACACCAACGCAGTGGTGCTCGAAAGCCTCGCCTACATGGCGCGCGGGCCGCTGCTGCACTACCGCTGACCGTCATGCAACGACGCCTGCTCGCCTTCGCGCTGGCCCTGCTGCCGATGGCAGCCTTTTCGCAGGAAGCCCGCCCGCCCGCGGCCCCGCCGGCCCTCGGCGCGCCCGACTGCAAGTCCACCGACCTGCCGGCCGCGCGCTACCAACGGCGCCTCGGCGCGCTCAGCGAGCGCGAGCGCGGCATGGCACGCACCGCCTGGAAGTACTTCGAGAACAACACGCAGTCCACCGGGCTGGCCAACGCGGTCGACAACTACCCGTCGACGACGATGTGGGACACGGGCTCGTACCTGGCTGCCATCGTCGCGGCGCGCGAGCTGGGCCTGGTCACGCCGCAGCAGGGCGACGAGCGCCTGGCGCGCGCGGTCGACGCGCTGAACAAGCTGCAGTTCTTCCGCGACGAGCTCCCGAACAAGGTCTACAACACGAAGACGCTGGAGAAGGCCGACTACGCCAACCGGCCCGGCGAGATCGGCTATTCGGCGCTGGACCTCGGGCGGCTGCTGGTGTGGCTAAAGATCGTCAAGGAACGCTATCCGCAGCACGCGGACGGCATCGACCGCTTCGTGCTGCGCTGGAAGTGGACGCACGTGGTCGACAACACCGGGATGATGTTCGGCGCCACGGTCGGCAAGGACCGTGACGTGCAGTACGTGCAGGAAGGCCGCCTGGGCTACGAGGAGTACGCGGCCAAGGGCTTCCAGCTGTGGGGCGTGTCCACCGAGATCGCATCGAAGCCCGAGCCGTATGCGACGGTCCCGATCTACTGCGTCGAGGTGCCGTACGACGCGCGCGACCCGCGCAAGTTCTACCAGCACAACTACGTCGTCACCGAGAGCTACGCGCTGGACGGCATCGAGTTCAATTGGGACCTGGTGTCCGACCGCGACACCGACGACCGCCGCCACAGCAACGCATGGATGGCGGACTTCGCCAACCGCGTGTACCAGGCGCAGGAGAACCGCTGGAAGGCCACGGGCATCCTCACCGCGCGGTCGGAGCACCAGCTCGACGCCGAGCCGTACTTCGTCTACGACACCGTGTTCACCGACGGCTACGCGTGGAACACGATCACCGAATCGGGCCAGTACACGCCGCAGTTCGCGGCCGTGTCGCTGAAGGCGGCGCTGGGCATGTGGGTGCTGTGGCAGTCGCCGTACACCGATCGCCTGTTCGAGGAGATCGCCAGGCAGGCGGATCCGGCGCGCGGCTTCATGGAAGGCATCCTGGAGAACGGCAAGGGCCCGATCCGCGCCTTCACCGCGAACAACAACGGGATCATGCTGGCCACCCTGCTGTTCAAGCAGCAGGGCAAGCTGCTCAAGTGGGGCCCGCCCCGCGAAGGCGCATGGGAACGCGCGCAGGCACCGCGCGGCAACGGTCCTGCGCCGTGCACGCGGGCCGGCGCGTCGGGGTCGCCGTGCTGAAGCGGCGCACGCTGCTCGCGGCCGCGCCCTTGTCGTCGCTGCTGGCCGGTTGCGGTGTCGTCGGTCGGCCTGCATCTGCGCCGGGAGCGCCGAAGCTGCAGGCGAGCCCGGTCGCGGGGTTGTCGGCGCAGGAATTCCAGTGGGCGCGCACCGCGTGGCGCTACGTCGAGAACAACACGGACTTCGAGACCGGGCTCGTGGGCGGCCTCGATCGCTCGGTCGCTTTCACGGCCGCCAACGCGGGTGACGCGCTGGCGGCGATCCTCGCCGCGCACGAACTGAAAGTCATCGACGCCCACGAGTTCGACCTGCGGTCGTCGCGGCTGCTCGGCTTCCTGGCGACGATGGACCTGTCGCAGGGCCAGCTGCCGAACAAGGCGTACAGCGCCGCGACCCGCAAGATGATCGGCTTCGACGGGCGGCCGGCGGACATCGGCTGGTCCGCCACCGATGTCGGCCGGCTGCTCCTCTGGCTGCGCATCGTCGGCCAGCGCCATGCGCGCTTCCAGGAGTACGTCGACAAGGTCGTCGTGCGCTGGACCTTCTGCAAGGCGATCGACGACTGCGGCAAGCTCACGGGCAGCGGTGTCGACGGGGCTGGCCATCTCTACACGTACCCCGAAGGCCGCCTCGGCGATGAGCAACTCGCCGCTGCAGGCTATGCGGCCTGGGGCTTCGACACGCGCGCGTCGTCCGCGTTGCCCGCGCTGGCGGCGGTGAACATGGAAGGCCTCGCGCTGCGCTACGACGCCCGCGACCCGCGAACGAGCGGGGCGCAGGCGCCGGTGCTGACGATGCCGTACGTGCTGACCGGCGTGGAGCTTGGGTGGGGCGATCGCATGGCGCCGCTGCGCGAGCTGGCGCAGCAGGTCCACCAGGTGCAGGAGGGGCGCTGGCGACGCGAAAAGCAGCTCACCGCGCGCACTGCCTACCAGCTAACGGAGGCGCCGTACGTGGTGCTCGATTCGGTGTACGCGTCGGGCTATCCGTGGAACACCATCGGTACCGACGGCAAGGAGCACGAGAAGCTGGCCCAGGTGTCGACCAAGGCGGCGTTCGGCCTGTGGGCGTTGTGGCCCGGCGAGTACACGGCGGCGCTGCTGGAGAACGTGCGGCACCTGTACGACGTCGACCGCGGCTGGTACGAGGGCCGCTTCGAGCAGGGCGGCGCGCCGAACACCACGATCTCGCTCACGACGAACGCGCAGGTGCTGGAGATGCTCCTGTTCAAGGCCACGGGCGGCCCACTGCTGCCGAAGGTGCAGCGCGCGGGCTTCTTCGACGTGGCGACCCAGGACCGCTTCAACCGCCAGGGCCGCTGCTGGCCTGCCGAGCGCGCGGCCTGCAAACCGGGCTGAACACGTCGCACAATGAGCGCATGCAACTCAAACCGCTTGGCCGCTCGCCCCTCCAGGTTTCGCCGCTCTGCTTTGGCGGCAACGTGTTTGGCTGGACGGCCGACGAGAAGACCTCCTTCTCGCTCCTCGATGCCTGGCTCGACGCGGGCTTCAACTTCGTGGACACGGCGGACGTCTACTCGCGCTGGGTGCCGGGGCACACCGGAGGGGAGAGCGAGACGGTCATCGGCAAGTGGTTCAAGCAGTCCGGCAAGCGCGACAAGGTCGTGCTGGCCACCAAGGTCGGCATGGACATGGGCGACGGCAAGGTCGGCCTGAAGGCGGCGTACATCAAGCAGGCGGTCGAGGATTCGCTGCGGCGCCTGCAGACGGACCGCATCGACCTCTACCAGGCGCACAAGGACGACGAGGCGACGCCGCTGGACGAGACGCTGGAGGCGTTCGCGTCGCTCATCAAGCAGGGCAAGGTGCGGGCGATCGGCGCGTCCAACTACAGCGCCGCGCGCTTGGCGGAAGCACTGGAGACCAGCCAGCGCCTGGGCCTGCCGCGCTACGAGACGCTGCAGCCGCTCTACAACCTGTACGACCGCGCCGTTTTCGAGCAGGACCTGCAGCCGCTGTGCGAGCGCGAGCAGGTCGGCGTCATCAACTTCTACGCCCTGGCGGCCGGGTTCCTGACCGGCAAGTACCGCAGCGAAGCGGACGCCGCCAAGAGCGCGCGCGGCGCGAACACGACCAAGAAGTACCTCAACGACCGCGGGCTGAAAATCCTGGGCGCGCTGGATGAGGCCGCCAAGCGCATGGGCGCCACGCCCGGCCAGGTGGCGGTCGCCTGGGTGATGTCGCGCCCCACCGTGGTGGCGCCGATCGCCAGCGCGACGTCCCTGGAGCAGCTGCAGGACCTGGTCCGGGCCTCGCAGTTGCGGCTGGATGGGGACACCCTGGCGTTGCTGGAGCGCGCCAGTTCGGAGGCGTAGCCCGACCGCCCAGTGGGCGTCCCATCCGGCTCATGCTTAAAATTGAGGCCGTTCGAGGATTCCCATGGCCAAGGAAGAACTGATCGAAATGCGTGGTCGCGTCGAGGAAGTGCTCCCCGACTCCCGGTATCGCGTCAAGCTGGAAAACGGGCACGAGCTCGTGGCTTACAGCGGCGGCAAGATGCGCAAGAACCACATCCGCATCATCGCGGGCGATTACGTCACCCTCGAACTCTCGCCCTACGACCTGAACAAGGGCCGCATCATGTTCCGCCACCTGCCGCCGCGCGGCAGCGAAGGCAACCCCGCGATAGGCGGGCAGCGCCGCTAGTCACGGCCAACCGCTGCACGATTCGTCCGTGGTTCTCTAACAGTTGGGCCAGGCCCGGCGAAGCCGGATCCTGGCCCAAAGTGTGTCTGCGCCCCCCCTCTGTCATTCCGGCGAAAGCCGGAATCCATGGTGGTTCAGCAACCGAAGTTGGCGCAAGCTGGCTGCGAGGCAGGCTCGCAACTGGATTCCGGCTGCCGCCGGAATGACAAAGGAGGCGAGGGCGTGGCGCCACCCTGCTGGCGCGGCACCCTCTGAGTCCTTCTGCGTCCTCTGCGCTTGCTCTGCGGCCTCTGCGTTCGGGAGTCCGCGTTACTTCGCCGGCGCCGAAGCCGGCGCACCCGCAGCCGTCTCCGTCCACCCACCGCCCAGCGCCCGGTACAGCAGTACCTGGTTCTGCAGGCCCGCCAGGCGGGTCTGGATCTGGGCCTGGCGGGCGGTGAAGAACGAGCGCTGCGCATCGAGCAGGTCGAGCGAGCTGGCGACGCCGGCGTCGTAGCGCAGTTGCGAGAGGCGCATGCGCACCGACTCGGCTTCGGCCACGCGATCTTGCGCGGCCAGTTGCGTCGTCAGCGTCGCGCGGCCGGCGAGGGCGTCGGCCACTTCCTTGAACGCCTGCTGGATCGAGCGCTCGTACTGCGCGATGGCGATGTCGCGCTGCACGCGCGCCGACTGCAGGCCTGCTTCGTTGCGGCCGAAGTCGAAGATCGGCAGCAGCAGCGACGGCGCCACCGTGTACGCCCACTTGCCGCCGCCGTCGAACAGGCCGCTCAGCTGCGTGCTGGCGCGGCCGACGCTCGCGGTGAGCGAGATGCGCGGCAGGAACGCGGCGCGGGCGGCGCCGATGTTGGCGTTGGCGGCCTGCAGCAGGTTCTCGGCCTGGCGCACGTCGGGCCGCGCAACCAGCACGTCGGACGGCAGGCCGGCAGGCACGTCGGGCAGCGTGATCGCCGCCATGGTCGTGCCGGTGCCGTAGTCCACCGGCAGCGTCTGGCCCGTGAGCAGGCCCAGCGTGTTGAGGTCGAGCGCGCGCTGGCGCTCCTGCTGCGCGAGCGACACGCGCGCGGCGTAGGCCAGTGATTCGGCCAGGCGGAAGTCCAGCTCGGACGACACGCCGTTGTCGAACCGCAGCTTGACCAGCCGCAGCGATTCCTCGCGCGTCTGCAGCGTCTGGCGCGTCAGCGCGAGCAGTTCTTCGTCCGCGACCAGCGACAGCCACGCGTTCGCGACCGAGCTCACGAGCGTGACCTGCGCCGCCTTGCGGCCTTCGTCGGTGGCCAGGAACTGGTCGACGGCCGCTTCGCTCAGCGCGCGCAGCCGGCCCCACAGGTCGATCTCCCACGCGCTGACCGAGAAGCCGGCCTGGAAGCTCGTGGACTGTTCGCCGTTGCTGGGGTTGGGCGCGCGGCTGGCGTTCACGCCCACGCCGACGGTGGGATACAGGTCGGCACGGCGGATGTCGTACTGCGCGCGCGCCTGTTCGACGTTCAGCAACGCGACGCGCAGGTCGCGGTTGTTGGCCAGCGCCGCCCCAATGAGCTGTTTGAGGCGCGCATCGGCGAAGAACGCCTGCCAGTCCAGCGCCGCGGCCGGCGTGCCTTCGGTGGCGGACGCGTACGGAAAGGCACCGGGCACGGGCGCGTCGGGGCGCTGGTACTCGGGGATGAAGGAGCAGCCCGCCAGCGCCAGCACGGCGGCGGCGAGCGCGGTCTTGCGGATCGTCGTCATACCTGGTCCCCCCTCGTCGCGCCGGGGGGAAGTTCGTGCTGCCCGAATTCGTGCGTGTACAGCTTCCGCTGGCGGTCGCTGCCCTTGAAGATGGTGCGCACCACGACGAAGAAGATCGGCACGAAGAACACCGCGAGCGCGGTGCCGGTGAGCATGCCGCCGAGCACGCCGCTGCCGATGGCCCGCTGGCTGGCGGAGCCGGCACCACTGGCGATGGCCAGCGGCAGGACGCCGAGGCCGAACGCCATCGAGGTCATGATGATCGGGCGGAACCGCAGGTGCGCGGCTTCCAGCGCCGCCTCGACCACCGGCTTGCCCTGGGCCTGCAGGTCCTTGGCGAACTCGATGATCAGGATGGCGTTCTTGGCCGCGATGCCGATGATGGTGATCAGGCCCACCTGGAAGTAGACGTCGTTCGAGTAGCCACGCAGCAGCGTCGCCAGCAGCACGCCCAGCACGCCCAGCGGCACCACCAGGATCACCGCCAGCGGGATCGACCAGCTCTCGTACAGCGCGGCGAGCGCGAGGAACACGGCAAGGATGGCGAAGCCGTACAGGACCAGCGCCTGCGAGCCGGCGAGCTTTTCCTCGCGCGACTGGCCGGTCCACTCGAACGCGAACCCCGGGGGCAGCTTGGCGGCCAGCGCCTCCATTTCGGACAGCGCCGCGCCGCTGCTGTAGCCCGGCGCGGCCGAGCCCGAGATGCGCATGGCGGGGTAGCCGTTGTAGCGCACCGTCTGCATGGCGCCGCTCACCCAGTGCGTGCTGGCGAACGCCGACAGCGGCACCGGCTTGCCCTGGGCGTTCAGCACGTTCAGCCGCAGCAGGTCGTCCGGCTGCATGCGCGCCGGCGCGTCGGCCTGCACGACCACGCGTTGCAGGCGCCCCTTGTTCGGGAAGTCGTTGACGTAGGCCGAGCCGAGCGCGGTGGCGAGCGTCGCGTTGATCGCGTCGAAGCTGACGCCCTGCGCCTGCGCGCGGTCGCGATCGATGTCGACCTGCAGCTGCGGCGCGTCCTCGAGCCCCTCGGGGCGCACCTGGGTCAGCACCTTGCTCTGGCCCGCCATGCCCAGCAGCTGGTTGCGCGCGGCCACCAGTGCCTCGTGCCCGTTGCCGCCGCGGTCCTGCAGGCGGAAGGCGAAGCCCGACGCAGTCCCCAGTTCGGGGATCGGCGGTGGCGACAGCGGGAAGATGAACGCATCGCGCACGGCGGACAGGCCGCCGAACGCGCGGCCGGCGATGGCCTGCGCCGAGTGCTCCTCGCCCTTGCGCTCGTCCCACGGCTTGAGCGTGACGAACGCCAGGCCCGCGTTCTGGCCCTGGCCGGAGAACGAGAAGCCCAGCACCCCGACCATGCTCTGCACTTCGGGCTGGTTGAGGATGAAGCCTTCGACCTGTTCCATCACCTTGGTCGTGCGTTCCAGCGTCGCCCCCGGCGGCAGCTGCACGTTGACGATCAGGTAGCCCTGGTCTTCCTGCGGCAGGAACGAGGTCGGCAGGCGCGTGTACAGGAACGCGGCCACGCCGCCGATGACCGCATACAGGATCAGCCAGCGGGCGGCCCGGCGCAGCAGGCGCGCCACCAGGCCTTCGTAGCGCTTGGCACCGGTGCGGAACACCCGGTTGAACGCGCCGAAGAAGCCGCCCTTCTCGACGTGGTGGCCGGCCTCGACCTGCTTGAGCAGCGTCGCGCACAGCGCCGGCGTGAGCGACAGCGCCATGAAGGCGGAAAAGCCGATCGACGCCACCATCACGGCGGAGAACTGGCGGTAGATGTTGCCGGTGGAGCCGGCGAAGAACGCCAGCGGCACGAACACCGAGATCAGCACCACCGTCACGCCGATGATGGCGCCCTGGATCTGCGACATCGCCTTGCGGGTCGCTTCACGCGGCGGCAGGCCTTCCTCGCTCATGATGCGCTCGACGTTCTCGACCACCACGATCGCATCGTCCACCACGATGCCGATCACCAGCACCATGCCGAACATGGTCAGCACGTTGATCGAGAAGCCCAGCGCCAGCAGCGCGCCGAACGTGCCCAGCAGGGCGACCGGCACGACGAGCGTCGGGATCAGGGTGTAGCGCCAGTTCTGCAGGAACAGGAACATCACCAGGAACACCAGCACCACGGCCTCGACCAGCGTCTCGACCACCTGCTTGATCGAGATGCGCACGAAGCGGGAGCTGTCGTACGGGATGTCCCACTTCATCCCGGCGGGGAAGAACTGGGCCAGCTCGCCCATGCGCTTGCGCACGGCATCGGCGGTCTGCAGCGCGTTGCCCGTGGGGGACAGCTGCACGCCGATGCCGGTGGACGGCTTGCCGTTGAGGCGGGCCGAACTGGCGAAGGACTGCGCGTTGAGTTCGACCCGGGCGACGTCCTTGAGCCGCACGACGGAGCCGTCGGTGTTGGCGCGCAGCACGATGTTGCCGAACTGCTCGGGCGTGGACAGCTGGCCGCGCACCACGACGGTGGCCGAGATCTGCTGGCCGCGCACGATGGGCAGGTCGCCGATGGTGCCGGCGGACACCTGCGCGTTCTGCGAGCGGATGGCGGCGTTGACGTCGGCGGGTGACAGGTTCAGGCCGACCAGCTTTTCCGGGTCGATCCAGATGCGCATGGCGGCTTCGGTGCCGAACAGCTGCGCCTGGCCGACGCCGGGAATGCGCTGGATTTCCGGCAGCACGTTGCGCGACGCGTAGTCGCCCAGGTCCACCGGCGTGACGTTGGGGTCGTCCGACGACAGGATGGTGAACAGCAGGAAGTTGCCGCGCGCCTTCTCGACGCGCACGCCCTGCTGCGTCACGGCCTGCGGCAGGCGCGGCGTGGCACGCGACAGCCGGTTCTGCACGTCCACCTGCGCCAGGTCGGGGTTGGTGCCCGGCTCGAAGCTGAGGGTGATGGAGCCCGCGCCGTTGGCCTGCGTCACGGATTCCATGTAGAGCAGGCCGGGCGAGCCGTTGATCTCCTGCTCGATGACGGAGATCACGCTCTCCTCGAGCGTGCTGGCGGACGCGCCGGGGTAGACCGCGGTGACCACGATGGTGGGCGGCGCCACCGGCGGGTACTGCGCGATCGGCAGCTTGGTGATCGACACGGCGCCGACCACCAGCAGGAACAGGGCGATGACCCACGCGAAGATGGGCCGGTCGATGAAGAACTTCGACATGCGGCGCGGACCCCGTCAGGACTTGGCGGCGGAGCCGGCCGGCTTGGCGCCGGAGGCGGGAGCGGACGCGGGCTTGGCACCGGCCGCGGCGGGCGCGCCGTTGTTCCACGGCACGGGCTTGACCGGCGTGCCGGGCGGCAGCATCTGCAGCTTCATGGTGCCGTCGACGACGACCTGCTCGCCGGCCTTCAGGCCTTCCGTGACGATCCAGCTGCCTTCCTGCTCGCCGTTGACCTTCACCTGGCGCGGCGCGACCTTGCCCTGCGCGTCCACCACCAGGACCGTGTCGCCCTGGTTGGACCGGGTCACGGACTGCTGCGGCAGCAGGATGGCGTTGCTGGCCTTGGCCTGCTCGAGCCGCACGCGCACGTACATGCCGGGCAGCAGGAAGCCTTGCGGGTTCGGCACTTCGGCGCGCAGTTGCACCTGCCCGCTGGTCGGGTCGACCTGCAGGTCGGAGAACAGCACGCGCGCCGGTTGCGGGTACTCGCTGTTGTCTTCCAGGATCACCTTCGCGGTCGCGCCGTCGCCAGCGCGCTTCAGGCGGCCTTCGGCCACCGCGCGGCGCAGGTTGAGCACTTCGGTGGACGACTGGCTGATGTTCACGTACAGCGGATGGACCTGCTGGATCAGCGCCAGTGGCGTCGCCTCGCCTTGGCCCACCAGCGCGCCTTCGGTCACCAGCGCGCGGCCGATGCGGCCGGAGATCGGCGCGGTGACGAGGGCGTAATTGAGGTTGATCTGCGCCGTCTTCACCCCGGCCTGCGCGGCGGCGACTTCGGCTTCGGCCGCCTGCGCGGAGGCGACGGCGTTGGCGTATTCCTGCTTGCTGATGGCGTTGGCTTCCACCAGCGGCTTGTAACGTTCGGCCAGCGCCTTGGCCTGGCCCAGGTTCGCCTGCGCGCGCGCCAGCGTGGCCTTGGCGGTGGCCTCGGCCGCCTGCAGCGTCGACGGATCGATGCGGAACAGCGGCTGGCCCGCCTTGACGTCGCTGCCTTCGCGGAAGAGCCGCTGCTGCACGATGCCGGCGGCACGCGCACGCACCTGCGCCACGCGCGACGCTTCGAGCCGGCCTGGCAGCTCCGTCACGAGACCGACGTCGCCCGGACGTACGGTGACCACGCCCACTTCAGGGGGCGGCATGCCCCCGCCTGGTGCACCGCCGGCAGCGGCGGCTTTGTCGTCCTTGCCGCAGGCGGCGAGGACGAGTGTCAGGAGGACGGGCAGGGCAAAGGCTAGGCGCGGGCGCAGTTCGGCCATTGGGTACGGGAAGCAGGTGGGAAAGCGCCGCAGTATACGAATCGCGTGTGTCTCGGCGGCAAAGCTTGCGCGATGCCCCGGCGCTGCGCAGGCGCATGACACAATGACTCGGCCGGCTCGTGCAATGCGATCGGCAAGCCTCGACGCATGCTGGCCGCCCCCATCCCCGACGACGAAGCACAGCGCCTGGACGACCTGCGCCGCCTGCGGGTGCTGGACACCCCGCGCGAGGACCGCTTCGACCGCATCACGCGCACCGCGCGCCGGCAGTTCGGCGTGCCGATCGCGCTGGTCTCGCTGATCGGCGCCGACCGCCAGTGGTTCAAGTCGCGGCAGGGCCTCGACGAGGCCGAGACGCCGCGCAACGTGTCCTTCTGCGGCCATGCGGTGCTGCAGGAAGGCGCGTTCATCATCCCGGACGCCCAGGCCGACCAGCGTTTCGCCGACAACCCGCTCGTGACCGGGGCGCCGCACGTGCGGTTCTACGCCGGCATGCCGCTGCATGGCGGCAACGGCCACCGCGTGGGCACGTTGTGCCTGATCGACCGCGCGCCGCGCACGTTTTCCGCCGACGACGTCGCGGCGCTCGCCGACCTGGCGTCGTGGGCGGAGCTCGAGCTGAACCTGTACAGCGTGCGCCAGGCCACCGAGGTGGCGCACGACCGCGAGGAGCGTCTGCAGGCGATCGTGGACAACGCCGGCGATGCGATCGTCTCGCTCACGCCCGACGGCCGGGTCGAGACGTCCAACCCCGCCGCCCGGCGGCTGTTCGGCGGCGACGGCGGCATCGGCCGGCACGTGTCGGCCTGGATGGCCGGCGATTCGCGCGAGGACCTGCTGGCCGTCATGCGCAATGGCGCCGCTCGCAGCCTCTCCGGCCTGCGGCAGGAGATCACCTGCCGCCGCGACGACGGCAGCACCTTTCCCGCCGAAGTGACCGTCACGCGCATGGGCACGGCCGCCGGCAGTGGCTACACGCTGATGCTGCGCGACATCTCCGACCGCAAGCAGGTCGAGCGGATGAAGAACGAGTTCATCTCCACCGTGTCGCATGAACTGCGCACGCCGCTCACGTCGGTGCGCGGCTCGCTGGGGCTGGTCCTCGGCGGCGCGGTGGGCGAGATCGCGCCGCCGGCCAAGGCGCTGCTGGACATCGCCGCCAGCAACTGCGACCGGCTGGTGCGCCTGGTCAACGACATGCTGGACATCGAGAAGATCGAGTCGGGCAACGTGCGCTTCGAGCTGGTGCCGCAGCCGCTGCTGCCGCTGGTCAAGGGCGCGATCGCGGCCACCGAGGCGTTCGCGGCCAGCATGGGCGTGCGCTACGCGCTGCACGAACCCGGAAGCGACTTGCGCGTGGTGGTCGACGCGGATCGCCTGACGCAAGTCGTGGTGAACCTGCTGTCGAATGCGGCGAAGTTTTCGCCTGCGGGCGGCTGCGTCGACGTGACCTTGTCGGTGGCGGACGCGCGCCGCGCCCGCATCGGCATCGGCGACCGCGGCCGCGGCATCCCGGCGGACTTCCGCCAGCGCCTGTTCTCGCGCTTCGGCCAGGCCGATGCCTCCGATGCGAGGGCGCGGCAAGGGACCGGCCTGGGGCTGGCGATCTCCAAGGCGATCGTGGAGCGGCTGGGCGGCAGCATCGGCTTCGAGGACCGCGCCGGCGGCGGCACCGAGTTCTTCGTCGAACTGCCCCTGGTGGGCGAGCCGCCACGCGCGCAGGGGCGCCCGGGCCACGTGCTCGTGTGCGAGGACGACCTCGACGTCGCGCGGCTCGTGTGCATGCTGCTCGAACGCGCCGGCATGGCCACCGACATCGCGCGCAGCGCCGCCGAAGCGCGCGCACGCCTGGCCGAGCACCGCTACCGCGCGCTGACGCTGGACCTGGGCTTGCCCGACGAGGACGGCTTCTCGCTGCTGCGGTGGCTGCGCGCGCGGCCGCAGACCGCCAGCCTGCCGGTGGTGGTGCTGTCCGCGCGCGACGCGCCGGACGGCACCGGCGCGTCGGCGTTCGGCGCGCTGGACTGGCTCGCCAAGCCGATCGACGAAGCGCGCCTGCTCGGTGCGGTGCGGCTCGCTTTGCGCAGCGGCGAATCGCGCCGGCCGCAGGTGCTGCACGTCGAGGACGACGCCGACCTGGCGCAGGTCGTGCGCGTGATGGTGGGCGGGTCCGCCGACACCGTGCACGCGCCGACGCTCGCGCAAGCGCGCGAGCAACTGGAGGCACGCGACTTCGACCTGATCCTGCTGGACATGGGGCTGCCCGACGGCCACGGCTCGCAGTTGCTCGCGTCGCTGCCGGCCCGCAATGCGGCCACGCCGGTCTTGATCTTCTCGGCCGACGAGGTGACGGCCGACGTCGCCGCGCAAGTGAACGACGCGCTGGTCAAGTCGCGTACGTCGAGCGCGCAACTGGTGGCGCTGCTGCAGCGCCTGATGGGCGTCGAGCCCGGGCACACGGAGGATGCATGAGCGCGGAGCGGCTGCAGAAGGTGCTGTACGTGGAGGACGACGGCGACATCCGCACGATCGCGCTGCTCGCGCTGGAGACGGTGGGCGGCTTGCAGGTGCGCGCCTGCGCGTCGGGCGCCGAGGCGGTGCAGGCCGCGCCCGCGTTCGCGCCGCAGCTGTTGCTGCTGGACGTGATGATGCCGGGCATGGACGGGCCGACGACGCTGGCGCGGCTGCGCGAATTGCCGGCGACCGCGTCGGTGCCCGTGGTGTTCATGACCGCGAAGGTGCAGGCGAGCGAGGTCGAGCAATACCGCGCGCTCGGCGCGATCGGCGTGATCACCAAGCCGTTCGATCCGATGACGCTCGCCCGGCAGGTCCAGGACCTGTGGGCGCAGCGAGCGTCCGCCTGAGGCCGGTCAGCGTTGCGGGCTGCTGGCCGGCGGCTGGCTGCCCGGCGCGCCCATCACGCTGGTGTCGCCGTGGCGCGCGGCCTTGGCGGTTTCCTTCGTGTCGTCCTTCACGTCGGTCGCGACGTCCTTGGCCTTGTCCAGCCCCTCGGACGCCTTCTCCTTGGCGGTGTCGATCGTGGGCGCGGCCTTTTCCTTGAGCTGGCCACCGGCCTGCACGGCGTTGTCCTTGATCTCGCGGCCCTTGCCGGCCGCCGTCTCGGCGGCGGGCTTGGCTTTTTCGCCGAGCGACTTGAAGGCGTTCTTCACGCGCTCGAAGAACGAGTCGCCCTGCGGCTCGGGCGTGCCGTGGCGCGGCGGCTCCGTGGATGCGGTGCTGCCGGTGCCTTGCTGGGCCAGCACGGGGGTGGACAGTGCGAGCGCGCAAGCGATCGCGATGAGGGGGCGGTGCATGGGAGGTCCTTCCTGGCTTTCGTTGGAATGCCTCCATTGCACGCAGGCGCGCACCGGCGCGCTGTCGGACGCTGCTGAAGAAGCAGGTCGGCGGTCGCGGGATCCCGGCCTTCGCCGGGATGACATGCAGCGCGGCTGGCGCCGCCGCGAATGTCACTTCGACGGCGTGCTCGTGGCGCCGGGCTTGCCGGACTTGTAGTTGCCGTACGCGTCGTCCATGCGCTGCTGGCGATCCGCATCACCTGCACCGGCGGCGCCCATCGCGCGCGTGTCCTTGGGGTCGGCCTTCGTGTCGTCGGCCTTGTTCTCGGCCTTGTGGAAGCCGCTCTTCACGGATTCGCCGAGCTTGTGGAAGGCTTCCTTCGTCTTCTCGACGAAGCCGCCGTTGCCCGACGAGCCTTGCGTCGTCGAGGTCTTGCCGGCGTCCTGCTGCGCCAGCGCGGGGCCGCCGGCCAGGGCCAGCGCGCACCCCAGGGCGATGAGGCTGTGCTTCATGGAGGTTCTCCTTTCGGGTGGATGTCCCCATTCGATGCAGCTAACGCGAAGATGGCTGTCGGACGCTTCCGGCGGCGTGTGCGCGAACTGCGGTATGGTGCGGTCGGACTCACCCTGCATCACCTGACCACGCCATGACCGACCTGCACGACGTCGTCGCCGGCCTGCGCGCCGCCCGGGACGACTGGCGTGCCGCGCACCCGCGCGGCACCGAGGGCACGCGCGAGCTGCCGTCGCCGCGCACCGTCGAGACGATCGTCGAGCAGCTGAAGGGCGCGCTGTTTCCGATGCGCCTGGGCCCGGCCCAGCTGCGCCACGACACCGAGGACTTCTACGTCGGCCACACGCTGGCGGCCGCGCTGCAGGCGCTGCAGGACCAGGTGCTGCTCGAGCTTCGCCACGCATCGCGCGACGCGCCGATGCCCATCGCCGAGGCACACGATCGCGCCGTGTCGCACGCGCGCGAGTTCGCGCTCGCGCTGACCAGCATCCGCCGCCTGCTCGACACCGACGTGCTGGCCGCGTACCAGGGCGACCCCGCCGCGCGCAGCGTGGACGAGGTGCTGCTCTGCTATCCCGGCGTGCTGGCGATGATCCACCACCGCATCGCGCACCAGCTGTACCGGCAGGGCCTGCCGCTGCTGGCGCGGCTGGTCGCGGAACTCGCGCACAGCCGCACCGGCATCGACATCCATCCCGGCGCGACGATCGGCGCGCGCTTCTTCATCGACCATGGCACCGGCGTCGTGATCGGCGAAACCGCGGTCATCGGCGAGCGCGTGCGGCTGTACCAGAACGTCACGCTCGGCGCCAAGCGCTTCCCCGTCGCCGACGACGGCACCCTCGCCAAGGGCCAGCCGCGCCATCCGATCCTCGAGGACGACGTCGTCATCTACGCCGGCGCCACCGTCCTTGGCCGCGTCACCATCGGCAAGGGCGCCGTGATCGGCGGCAACGTCTGGCTCACGCACGACGTGCCCGCAGGTGGGAGCGTGTCGCAGGCGCGGACGAGCGAAGGGCAGGGCGTTTCCTGACGCCCGCCGCGGAGGGGGGTTGTCATTCCGGCAATCGCCTCTGTCATTGTCATTCCGGCGAAAGCCGGAATCCATGCTCGTGCAACCCTGGTGCTGCTCGCGCGAGCCGTCAGTAGGCAGCCAAAGAGGTTTGCTCCCGCTGGTCGCGCCCAGGCCCCGCGCCCGCGCGCATCACTCGACCATCGAAAATCGGACCCGGCAGGCACCGCCTGACGCGCTCGCCGGATCGCGCTTCGCCCGCGCCTTCTTCCCACCCCGCTCGGCGAGAGACGCTCTGTCTGGACCCGCACTCGGCAGGGTTCGTGACGACGCAGGGGCAGCGATGGATTCCGGCTTTCGCCGGAATGACAGGAAGTGGAAGCGATGGGTCCGCGCCTTCGCGGGGATGACGGAGTGGGTCAGATCCGCGCGAGGCGCCAGGAATGCGCGCGGCTCGCGTGCATCAGGCGGGTCTGGCATTTGCCGAGGATGGCCAGCAACGCGTCCTGCGGGTCCTCGTAAGGACCGACGGCGAGCTTGCGGAAGACCTCGCCGGTTTCCCAGACGGAGGCGGGGCGCTGCGCGCACACCTTCGCGTAGCCGAAGTGGCCGTCCGGCGTCGCCACCGTGTAGCAGGCGAGGTGGAAGCCGTGCACCGGCCCGATGATCTTCTCGACGCCCTCGAGGGGTTCGCTCATTCGAGCGGTCCCGGGCGCGTGCTGCGCGTCTGCTCGAGATAGGGCGCGATGCTCTCCGTGCCCTCGCCACTGCGGGCGCCGGCAGGCGCCAGCTTCTCGGGGCGGTTGCGCTGGCGCGCGCGCAGGCGGCCCAGCAGCCGCTGCACCAGGCTGCTCGGTGCACTGCCCGCAGGCTCGCGGTCGCCTCGTCTTGTCTGCATGCCACCTCGCTCCTCGATCTCGAATGGCCCAGCTTCGCGTGGGTCGCGCGGAGGATCAAGATGGCGAGTGCAACACGCGTAACTCAGCCGTTACGGCTGGGTCACGCGCGGGCGCGCAGCACCCAGGCGACGCTGGGCACCCGGCGGCTGAACGCACGCCGCAGGCCGGTACGCAGCAGCATCGCGAGGGCGATGCCGAGGCCCAACGCCAGCGCGCTGTGCATCGCGCTCGCGATGCGGCGCTGCGACACGGTGGCGATTTCCAGTGCCGACGGCTTGGGCGCCGGCGCACGCCCCGCCGCCGCCTCGGCGGCATCGCAGGAGCCGGCGACGATGGTCTGGATCTGGTGCCCGTCCAGGTCACGCACGGTGACCCGGCAGCCGGGCGGCTCGGCGGCCTCGCGAGCACCCAGCACGGCGAGCGCGTACTCCGGTGCGGTGCCGCCGGGGATCCACGGGGCCAGGGCGATGCGCAAGGCCAGCGCCGCGATGACGGCGGTCAGGGCCAGCCAGAGGAGCGCGTAGGCGGTGAAGGCGCGTGGCGTCATGCCCTTGCGTTGCGAGCGCCGCGCGTGGCAGCCCTCGCACTCCTTGGCCTCGGCATGGACCAGCGAATGGCAGATCGGGCAGCGAACGTCGAGCACGGCCTGCATCATGCGGCACGAAACGCCTGAGTCAAGGCTCGATCAACGCGACAAGACCCCGCCGGCGTGCGGGTGTGCGGCCCCGTCCTACACCCATCCGTGGCTCGACAGGGACAATCGGGGCATGCAAAGACACCAGGCGCCATGGCACGAGGGGGAGCGCGTGCAACAGGCCCGCGACGGGGCGGTGATGCAGGTCGTCATCGCCGGACGCACGCACACGTACTGCGAGTGGTACGTGGGTGGCCGCAAGCAGCACAGCGTGTTCCGCAACGAGCAGTTGCAGCCGGCCCGCGCGGACCGTGACCGCGCGCTCATGGAGCGGCCCCACTAGCTCCCGGCGGTTTCGCCCGCGCGCAGGAACCGCAGCGCGCCGTCCTCGATCCGCGCATAGCGCAACGTCAGCAGGTCCAGCAGGTAGTTCTGGTACAGCTTCCAGGGTTTGCGATCGCCCTGCTTGGGCAGCTTGCCGAGCGCGCGCTGCACGTAGCCCGACGAGAAATCGATGAAGGGCTGCTCGCCCACCGACGGGTCGCGCACCGGCACCGCAATGGGCGCACCGAGCCGGTCCATGCGCGCCAGCAGCCGCATCGTGTATCCGGCCGTGAGGTCCGCCTTCAGCGTCCAGCTCGCGTTGGTGTAGCCGAAGGTGGACACCAGGTTGGGCACGCCGCTGAACATCATTCCCTTGTAGACCAGCGCCTTCGACAGTTCGCGCGGCTGCCCGTCCACCACGAGTTGCACGTCGCCGAGCACGTTCAGCTGCAGTCCGGTGGCGGTGACCACCACGTCGGCCGGCAGCTCCTCGCCCGATGCCAGGCGGATGCCGGTTTGGGTGAACAGCTCGATCGTGCCCGTCGCCACCGAGGCTTTGCCGTCGCGGATCGCGCGGAACAGGTCGCCGTCCGGCACCAGGCACACGCGCTGGTCCCAAGGGTTGTAGCGCGGCTTGAAATGCGCGAGGTCGTAGCCCGCCGGCAGTTGCTGGCGCGCCATGTCGACGAGGCGGCGGCCGAAGCCCTCGGGCCACTTGCGCGCGATGCGGAAGAACACCTGCTGCAGCAGCACGTTCTTCGTGCGCACCAGGCGATACGCCAGCATCGGCGGCAGCACACGCTTGGCGCGCTCGGCTAGCGGGTCGACGCCCGGCCGCGTCACGATCCACGTCGGCGAGCGCTGCAGCATCGTCACGTGCGCGGCGCGCTGCGCCATGTCGGGCACCAGCGTCACGGCGGTCGCGCCACTGCCGATCACCACCACCCGCTTCCCGGCGTAGTCGAGGTCGTCGGGCCAATGCTGCGGATGCACGATGCGGCCGCGGAAGCGCTCCTCCTGCGGGAACGCGGGCCGGTAGCCCTGCGCGTAGCTGTAGTAGCCCGCGCACATCCACAGGAGCTTGCAGGTCACCTGCCGCCGGTCGCGCGCGGGACCGACCTCGAGATCGAGCAGCCATCGCGCTTTCGAAGACGACCACTCCGCACCGACGACGCGATGGCCGAAGCGCACCTGGCCGTCGATGCCGCGCTCGGCCGCCGTGGCCCGCACGTAGTCGCGGATCGCGGGACCGTCGGCAATCGCCTTGGCGTCGCGCCACGGCTTGAACGAATACCCCAGCGTGTACATGTCCGAATCGGATCGCACGCCGGGATAGCGGAACAGGTCCCAGGTGCCGCCGATCGCCTCGCGCGCTTCCAGGATCGCGTAGCGCCGCGCGGGAAACGCTTCCTGCAGGTGCGCCGCCGCGCCAATGCCGGACAGGCCCGCGCCGACGATCACGACGTCGAGGTCCTCCGCCTGCGGCGGCGCGCCCGCGAGTTGCGCGTGCAGGAACTCCGCGGCCTCGCGCACCGATTCGCGCGCTTCCGGCACGTTGGGCAACAGCTGCCACACGTGCGGCACCTTGGGCCACACGCGCAATTGCACGCGCACGCCCGCCGCGCGCGCCGCTTGCGCGAGCCGCACGCTGTCGTCGCGCAGGCACTCGTCCGTGCTCGCGTGCACCAGCAGCGGCGGCAGCCCGCGCAGGTCGGCGCGCACCGGCGACGCGAGCGGGTGGGCAGGGTCCTGCCCGGCGAGGTACGCGTTGCGGAAGTGGTGCATGCCACGGCCGTCGAACATCGCGTCGAGGTCGGCATTGGCCGCGATGGAGGCGCTGGCCCCTTCCACCATGTCGGTGGCCGGCGAGAACACCGCCGCGCCGGCGGGCAGCGGCTCGCCCGCATCGCGCAAGGTCAGCATCAGCGCCAATGCGAGGTTGCCGCCCGCGCTGTCGCCTGCGACCACCATCGGGCCGGGCCGCTCCTGCTGCAAGCCACGCCAGGCGGCCACGCAATCGTCGAGCGGCGCCGGGAACGGATGCTCCGGCGCGAGCCGGTAGTCCGGCACGAACACGCGGAAGCCGTGGCGCGCGAAGCCCGCCGTCACCGGGCGATGCGTCACCGGCGAACAGCCGACGAAGCCGCCGCCATGCAGGTACAGCAGCGTCGCCTTGGGCTCGACGCCCGGCGCCGTGACCCACTCGCCGGCAATGCCGCCAACGGTGGCGGGGGTGTACGTCGCGTTGCGTGGTGCGGGCAGCGGGTGCGCGAAGACCGCGCGCACGCGCTTGACGTCCGAGAGGTCGCCGAGTGCGCGACGGATGCGCTTGCGCACCATCCAGGCGGCCATGCGGGCTTGCCAGCTTGCCATTGCGTGCTCCTTCAGCTTCTTTCGATCTCGCGCGCGAGCTTCGCGCCGATGTACTTCCAGTAGGTGACCGGCGCCAGCCGCTGCAGGAACGCGGCCTGCTTCGCGTCCTTGCCCACCAGCACGCGCGGCGCACGGCGGGCGATGGCGTCGCCGATGGTGCGCGCCGCGTCCTCCGGCGCCATCTTCAACACGGCCTTCCACGCCTTCTGGTGCTGCGCGAGCTCTTCTTGCGTCGCACCCGCGGGCACCTTCGCGCTGGACGCGATGGCGGTGCGCACGCCGCCCGGATGCACCACGGTCACGCGCACGGGCGAGCCGTCGCGTTCGAGTTCATGGCGCAGCGATTCGGAAAACCCGCGCAGCGCGAACTTCGCCGAGCTGTACGCCGTCTGGCCAGGCGGCGCAATGATCCCGAAGATGCTGGAGACGTTCACGACCTGCGCGGCGCGCTCGCGGGCCAGCAGCGGCAGGAACGCGCGAGTCAGTCGCACGGGCGCGTGGAAGTTGATGTCCAGCAGCCACTCGAAGTCGTCCGCCGCGACCTGCTGGAACGTGCCGCCGACCGCCACGCCGGCGTTGTTGGCGAGGACAGTCACCTTGCCGTGGGCGTCCAGCACCTGCTGCGGCCAGGCCCCGCAGGCAGCGCGGTCGGTGACGTCGAAGGCGTGGGTCGTCACCATCACGCCGGCGCTGCGCGCTGACGCCGCCGTCGCTTCCAGCCCTTGCGCGTTGCGGTCGGCCAGGGCCAGGTGCATGCCACGCCGCGCAAGGTCCTGCGCGAGCGCCGCCCCGATGCCGCTGCCGGCGCCCGTGATCGCCGCGACGCCGCCCGTCAGCCAATCCGCCATGTGCTTGCTCCTGTGGCGGCCGGAGCATAGGCGATGCCGCGACCGGGGCGGTGTCGCCTGCGCGCGCCGTCCGGACTAGGAGCCTGAGCCGCGCAGGCATCCTAAGATGCGGCATGGACTCGCGGCAGCAATGCGTCGTCGCCGGCGGCGGCCCCGCCGGCCTGGTGCTGGGCTACCTGCTCGCGCGCTCGGGCGTGCGGGTGGCGGTGCTGGAGAAGCACGACGACTTCCTGCGCGACTTCCGCGGCGACACCATCCATCCGTCCACGCTCACGGTGCTGCAGGACGTGGGCCTCCTCGAGCGCTTCCTCGAATTGCCGCACGACGAGGTCGCCGAGCTGTCGGGCGACGTCTTCGGCGAGATCGTCACCATCGCCGACTTCCGCCGCCTGCCCGCGCCGCGGCCCTTCCTGGTGCTGGTGCCGCAGTGGGACTTCCTCGACTTCATCGCCGGCGAGGCGCGCCGGTTCCCGAACTTCACGCTGCACATGGGTGCCAAGGCGGAGTCCGTGCTCGAGGAGGGCGGCCGGGTGGTGGGCGTGCGTGGCAAGGGCCACGATGGCGCCTTCGAGATCCGTGCCGACCTGGTCGTGGCCGCCGACGGCCGCCACACGACGATCCGCGACAGCGCGGGCCTGAACGCGATCGACGTCGGCGCGCCGATCGACGTGCTCTGGTTCCACCTGCCACGCGATCCGCAGCGCCACCCCAGCCGCACGGGCGGGATCATCCGGGCCGGCGCGATCCTGGTCATGCTGAACCGCCAGTCGTATTGGCAGTGCGCGTACGTCATCCCCAAGGGCGGATTCGAAACACTGCAAGCGGAAGGCCTGCAACGCTTCCGCGAGCGGCTGGCCACGGTGGCGCCGTTCTTCGCGCCGGACGTCGCGACGCTGGAGACCTGGGACGCGATCAAGCTGCTCACGGTGCAGATCACCGACCTGGAGCAATGGCACCGCGACGGCCTGCTCGTCATCGGCGATGCGGCCCATGCCATGTCGCCGGTCGGCGGCGTGGGCATCAACCTCGCGATCCAGGACGCGGTCGCGGCGGCGAACCTGCTGGCGGAGCCGCTGCGCGGAGGCCGCCTGGAAGCGAACCACCTGGCTGCGGTGGAGAAGCGCCGCCACTGGCCGGCGCGCGTGACGCAGCGCGCGCAAGTCGCGATCCAGGACACGGTGCTTTCGCCAGTGCTGGCTCGGACCGATGCGCCCGCGGGCGTGCCGTTGCCGTTGAAGCTGCTGCAGCGCTTTCCGCGGCTGCGATCGCTGCCGGCGCGGCTGGTGGGGATCGGCGTGCGGCCCGAGCGGGTCCGGGTCGCGCCGCATCCGGCGGCGTGAAGATCCTCAGGGCGACGGGGCGTTGCGCTCGCTGGTGTCCGGCGGCAGCAGCGCGCGCACGGCGCCCAGGAATTGCTCCAGGCTGAAGGGCTTGCGCAGGAAGGCCTTGTAGTCCACCGCGTACGGCCGCAGGGCCGATTGCGGTGCGCCGCTGATCAGCAGCACCGGCACGTGGCGGTGCGCGGCGCGCGCGTGGATCTGGCGCACCAGTTCGCCGCCGTTGATGCCGGGCATCATGAAGTCGGTGATGACGACGTCGGGACGCGCTTCGTCCAGCCGCTCCAGCGCGAGGCGCGCATCCGCGGCGGTGGTGACGTGCAGCCCCGCTTCGGCAAGGATCAGTGCCAGGACCTCCGTGCTGGAGATCTCGTCGTCGACGAGCAGGACGCGTCGGCGCGGATCCGGCGAAGCGGGCTGGGGAAGGGTCAAGACTGGGCCTCGTCCTTGACTTCGAGACCATTCGAACCCAGCACGATCTCGCGGATGCGCAAGTCGCTGCGCGTCACGCGGCTCTTGCCGATCCAGACGAAGCGGCGCACTCGCGTCTGCGTCTCCACCCGGCAGTTGACGACGGTGTCGGCGAGCGCCGACATGGTGGCGGTGTCCATGTGCGTGTCGCCGGGCTGGCCCGTCTCCACCGTGATCAGCGTCGTCGCCCCCGAATGCCGCAACTCGTTCATCAGCGTGGTGAGGAACGCGCCGCCGCGTCCCTTGAACGAGGCCGTCGCGGCGAAGCCGCCCAGCCCGTCGATCACGACACGCGCGGGGCGCAACCGGCGCACCGCTTCCAGCAGCTCGGTGGACAGCACGTCGAGGATGTTCTCGCCGAAGGGCCGCCATTGCCAGACGACCTGGGGCTGGCCCAGGGAGTCGGCGCGCGGGATGCCTTCCATCCGCGCGATCGCCTGCAGGAACTCGGGCGACTCGTAGAAGCCGAGGAACAGGGACTGCTCGTCGCGCGTGGCCTGCGCGAGGAAGTGCAGGGCGATCGAGGTCTTGCCACTGCCGGACTGCCCGCAGACGACGTTGACGCTGCCCCTGGCGAAGCCGCCGATGGCGAACATCTCGTCCAGGCCCTGGATGCCGGTTGAGACGCCCTCGGCCATGATGCAGCCGTCGGGGCCGGCGCGCAGCGCTGCTTCCAGCCGCGGGTGGATGACGATGCCGGCGTCGCCGATCTGGAACACGTGGTTGCCGCGCAGCGTCGCGCTGCCGCGGAACTTGACGACCTCGATGTTGCGTTCACGGCGCGGGCCGTAGGCCTTCTCGCGCAGCAGGAAGATGCCGTCGACCATGGTCTGCTCGGC
The DNA here is from genome assembly GCF_016641735.1 of Ramlibacter algicola. Taxonomy (NCBI): domain Bacteria; kingdom Pseudomonadati; phylum Pseudomonadota; class Betaproteobacteria; order Burkholderiales; family Comamonadaceae; genus Ramlibacter; species Ramlibacter algicola. The sequence goes on from NZ_JAEDAO010000001.1 coordinate 1,477,170, forward strand.
CGACACGTGGCGGTCCGGGTCGTCGCTGGCGAGCAGCAGGGTGGTGCAGCCGGCGAGCAGCGAATGGGTCTGGATGTCGTTGATGAAGACCTTCAGTTCCTCGTCCGACTGCGCGGCCGCGGCGGCGATGACGAGGCCGTCGAGCACGACCAGCTCGGCGCTTCGCGTGCGCATTTCGCCGCGCAGCAGTTCGATCACGCCGGCCAGGCCGCGCGTGCGCAGCGCGTTGAAGGCGCTCACGTAGTAGACCCGGTCGGGCAGGCACGCCGCATCGAAGAACGAGAACTCGCCCAGGTGCTGGAGCAGGCGGCTGTGCGACTCGGCCAGCATCGTCACGTAGACGACGTTGCCACCGCGCGCGGCGGTGTTGTAGGCGACCTGGTTGGCAAGGATGGTCTTCCCGGCCCCGGGCGAGCCCTGCAGGATGTAGACGCCCGAGCGCAGGAAGCCTCCGCCGGTGATCGCGTCCAGGCCGGGCACGCCGGTCGCCATGCGCGCAATGGTGTTGTCGGTGGAGGGGGTGTCGGGGGTTCCGGTCAAGGCGAAGGCTCCGTCTGCAAGGCGGCCGGTCCGAGCGGCAGGCAGACACGGAACGTCGTTCCCTTGCCCTCGGCGGACTCGATGTCGATCGTACCTTTGTGGGCCACCACCATCCGGGCCACGATCCACAGGCCCAGGCCATAGCCGCTGCGGTTGCCACCATCGCGCACCAGCCGCTCGAATTTCTGGAACAGCCGCGCCTGCTGCGCCGCGCTGATGCCGGGCCCCTGGTCCACGACCTCGAAGCAGGCTTGCGAGCCGTCGACGCTGGCGCGCACAGTCACCGGCGTGCCGGCGCCGTACTTGATGGCATTGGTGACCAGGTTGGACACGATCTGCTCGGCCATGTGCGGGTCCCACAGGCCGGTCGCGTCGGCGCTGACCTGCGCCGCCAGCGTGGTGCCGCGCGCCGCCGCCTCGTCCGCGTGGGACTCGACCACGTCCTCCACCAGGCGCCGCATGTCCACCGCCTCGCGCACGAGCTCCACCGTCTCGGCATTGAGCCGGCTGATGTCCAGCAGGACGACCGCACGCCGCGCATACCGGTCGGCGCTGCGGCGGGTGCGGCGGATCTGCTCGCACAGGTCCGTGGCACCGCTGCGCTCGGCGACCTGCTCCAGCACGGCCAGGCGCAGCGACAGCGCATTCAGCGGCGAGCGCAGTTCATGGGCTGCGATGGCGAGGAAATCGTCGCGCGCACGCACGGCGTCCTCCAGCTCGGCGATCCGGCGCAGCAGCGGATCGGTGGGCAGGGGCAACGGCTGGAAGGAAGAGTCCGGGGCGACGGCGCGCATGAACTTCGGCGGCCGGGGGACCGAGTGGCGGGACGCGCAGGATACGCCGCCGCCCATGGTTGTGCAAAGACTTTGCGGATGAGTTGGTTCAGGCCGACTCGGAGCCGGCGCCGTCGGGCTCGTCCTGGTCTTCCAGCTGCTGCAATTCGTACAGCCGCCGGTAGATGCCACCGCCGACCTGCATCAGCGCGTCGTGGGTGCCGAGCTCGGCGACGCGGCCATGGTTCAGCACGACGATGGTGTCGGCCTCGCGCACGGTGGACAGCCGGTGGGCGATGGCGACGATCGTCACCTTGCCGCGCAGGCTGGCCAGCGCGCGCTGCACGACCTGTTCGGTCTCGGAGTCGATGTTCGCCGTCGCCTCGTCGAGGAACAGGATGCGCGGGTCGCCCGCCAGCGCGCGTGCGATGGCGATGAGTTGCTTCTGCCCCACCGACAGGCGGGCGCCGCCTTCGCCCAGCGGCGTGTCGTAGCCACGCTCGAGGCCGAGGATGAAGTCGTGCGCCTGCGCGGCACGGGCCGCGGCCTCGACCTGCGCCTCGGAGATCGGGCGGCCCATCGTGATGTTCTCGCGCGCGGTCGCGGCAAGCAGGAACGGCTCCTGCGGCACCAGGCCGACGCGGTCGCGCAGGTGGTCCTCGCCGATCTGGTCGAGTGGCGCGCCGTCGATGCGGATGCTGCCCGCCGGCGCGGGGTAGAAGCGCAGCAGCAGCGACAGCAGCGTGCTCTTGCCGCTGCCGGTGTGGCCGACGATGCCCCAGAAGCTGCCCGGCGCGATCGTGAGGTCGACGTCGTGCAGCACCGGCCGGCCCGGCTGGTAGGCGAAGGTCAGCTGCTCGATGCGGATGCCGCCCTCGCGCACTTCGGCTTGCGGCGGTGCTTCGGGGGTCTCGGCTTCCTTCAGCAGGGTGTGCACGCGCGCGGCGCCCACCATCGCCTGCTGCAGCTGGGAGAACTGCATGGTGATCTGGGTCAGCGGCTCGACCACGCGCGCGATGTAGCTGACGAACGCGTACAACACGCCGACCTCGATGGTGCCCAGCGCGCCGCCCTGGATGCGCAGGCCGAACATGCCGATCACGGCCGCGAGCAGGACGACATTGAGCAGGTCCAGCATCGGGCGCAGCAGCCAGGCGTTCGCCCGCAGCTCGACCTGCCGCGATGCGTAGTGCGATTCGTTGAGGCCGGCAAAGCGGCCGCGGAAGCGGTCGGTCGCATTGGCCGCCTGCAGCACCGGCATGCCGGCGATCGATTCGGCCATCTGCGCGTTCAGTTCGCTGCGCAGCTCGCGCGTGCGCGTCACGGCCGGCGCCGACAGGCGCTGGTACACGGCGACGATGACGACCACGGCGGGCAGGAGCACCAGCACCGCCAGCATCAGCCGCCAGTCCAGCCACAGCATCGCAATCGCAGCGCCGACCAGCACGATCACGCTGTCCAGCATGACGAACAGCACCTGCACGTACAGCGTCTTCACCGCTTCGGTGTCGTTGGTGACGCGGCTGACCAGCTGGCCGGTGATGGCGCGGTCGAAGAACGCCATCGGCAGGCGAAGCACGTGCGCGTACACCTCCTCGCGCACGCGCTGCACCGAGCGCATGGCCAGGCCGGCCAGCCGCAGCAACTGCAGGTACCGCAGCCAGCTGGAGAGCATGCCCGCCACCAGTGCGCCGGCGAGCAGGGCGCCGATCTGCGCGACCGCCGCATGCCTGGGCAGCAGGTAGTGGTCGATCAGGAACTTGCCGATCAGCGGGCCGAGCGCTTCCAGTGCCGCGGCGGCGACCAGCCACAGCACGGCCCACCAGAAGTGGTGCTTGTCCGGCCGCGCGGCGCGCACCAGCAGGCGTGTCGACTCGCCCAGCAGGTCGCGGCGGCTGGTGGGCGCGCCATGCGCGGCGCGTTCGGCGGCGATGGATTCAGCTGGCATCGAGGCTCGCCTGCAGTTGCTGGTAGCGCCACTGGCGCGCGTACCAGCCGTCGTGCGCCAGCAGCTGCGCATGGGTGCCGTGCTCGACGACGCGCCCGCCGTGCAGCACCAGCGTCTGGTCGGCATCGGCGACCGCGCTCAGGCGGTGGCCGGCGATGACGACGGTGCGGCCCACCCGCGCCTGGCGCAGGTGGCCGAGGATGCGCGCCTCGGTCTCGGTGTCGACGGCCGACAGCGCGTCGTCCAGCAGCAGCAGCGGCGCGTCCGCGAGGAGGGCGCGCGCGATCGCCACGCGCTGGCGCTGGCCGCCGGACAGCGTGACGCCACGCTCGCCGACCGGCGTGTCGTAGCCGTGGGGCAGCCGCAGGATGTCCTCGTGCACGGCCGCCAGTTGCGCGGCTTCGATCACCTGCTCGCGCGTGGCGTCGGGGCGCGCCAGCGCGATGTTGTCGGCCACCGTGGCGGAGAACAGGAACGCTTCCTGCGGCACCCAGGCGATCGCGTCGCGCAACGCGCCCAGCGTGTAGCCGGGCAGCTCGACGCCGTTCCAGGCGATGCGGCCCGCTTCGGGCGCGTGGTGGCGCAGGAGCAGCCGCAGCAGCGTCGACTTGCCGGCGCCCGTCGGGCCGACGAGGCCGACGGTCTGGCCCGGCTCGATCCGCAGCGAGACGTCCTTCAGCGCCGGCTTCGGCTGGCCCGGGTAGTGGAAGGCGACGTGCTCGACCTGCAGCGGGCCCGGCACCACGTGCTGCTGCGTGCCGTGGTCGTCGACCGACAGCGGCGCATCCAGCACCGGGCGCAGGCGCGCCCACGCCGCGTTGCCGCGCTGGAACAGCGACAGCACCCAGCCGGCCGCGAACATCGGCCAGATCAGCTGGCCCAGGTACATGCTGAAGCTGGTGAGCTGGCCCACCGTCAGTTCCTGCTGCCACACCAGCCAGCTGCCGACGCCCAGCGTCAGCACCGTCGCCGCGCTCAGCGTGAAGCCCACCGCGGGTTCGTAGGCCGCTTCCCAGCGCTGCGCGGCGAGGCTGGCTTCCGCCGCGCCGGAGGCGAGCTGCGAGAACGTCGCCGTGCTGCGCGCCTGCAGCCCGAGCGCGCGCACGGTGCGCACGCCCGAGAGCGTTTCCTGCACGTGGTCGTTGAGGTGGCCGAAGCGCTCGAGCGAGCGGTGCGACGCCTCGTGCACGTGGCGCGAGATCCACCAGAACGACAGCGCCATCAGCGGGAAGGGCAGCAGCGCGAACGCGGCCAGCCGCGGGTCGACGCCCAGCGCCATGGTCGCGACCACCAGCACCAGGGTCAACGTGCCGTCGAAGCCGGCGAGCATCGCTTCGCCCGCCGCCATCTCGACGGCGTCGATGTCGTTGGTGGCCAGCGCCATCAGGTTGCCGGTGCGGCTGGTCTGGAAGAACGCGGGGCCCTGCAGCGACAGCCGCGTGTAAAGGCGCTGGCGCAGCTCGACGCCCAGGCGGTAGGCCGCCGCATACAGCTGCAGCCGCCAGCCCACGCGCAGGAAGTAGACGACGGCGCCGGCCGCGACGAGCAGCAGCAGTTGCTGCACCATCGTCCAGCCGCCCAGGCGGTTGGCCACCAGCTCGTCGACCATGTGCCCGACCTGGCGCGGGATCCACACCGTCAGCAGCGCGATGCCGGCCAGCATCGCACCGGAGGACGCATAGGCACTCCAGTGGCGGCCGAGGAAGGAGCCGATCAGGCGGTACAGGGACATGGGCGCGAAAACGAAGCGCTGGGCGCAAAACGAAGCGCTGGAGGCGCAAAACGAATCGCCCGCGTGCGGTGTCAGGGGGCCGGGCGCGGGCGAGAGGCGGGATTCTAGTGAGTCGCGCGGGGCCGGTGATGCCGATGGCGCGGCCATTGATGCCGGACGCGCATCACGCGCGGCATCAGCGCACGGTCACGGTGAGCGTCGCGAAGCGCGTGTGCCAGGCCTCGCCCTGCGCATGCGGCAGGTCGAAGGCGGTGCTGCGCAGGAGCCACTCGCCCGCGAGCGGCAACGCCAGCTGGATGCGGCCCTGGGCGTCGGTCTCGCGCCAGATCCCGAAGGGACTGCGCACGTTGACGAATTCGACCGCCAGCCCGGGCACCGGCTGCCCCTTGGACAGGGCCTGGAAGGTCGCGGGCACGTTGGTGCGCAGCGAGTCGCCGCCGACGGGCACGAGCTCGAGTGGATAGGAGCGCGCGGCGCGCAAGGCGGCGAGCGACGCTGCAGGTTCTGCGCCGGGCACGGGCGATTCGAGGCGCACGTACTTGCGATAGACCTCGGTCCAGCCCACGCCCGCGGCCTGCTGCGCGGCCCATGCATCGCGCACTGCTTGCGGTGCGCGCACGTCGTCGAGGTATTGCCGCACGAGCTCGGGCGTGAGCGTGAGGTCGACCGGCAGGAGCTCCATCCAGCAGGCGGCGGCACGCGCGGTACCGACGCGCGAGCGCAGCTCGAGCGTCCGCTCCAGTTCGCGCCGCGGCGTCAGCGCGCGGGCCTCGCCCGTGTCGTCGACGCATCCGGAGGCGACGACGCGCGAGCCGGGCACGACGCCTTCGGAGCGCGGGTAGCGCGAGCCGGTGCCCAGCTCCAGCGCGAGCAAGCCGCTGCCCGGTTGGTCGGCACCGACGTGCAGCCAGGTGTCGTGCGCGTGCACGGCCGCGCTGGACAGCATCGCGGCCGCGAACAGCAGGCGCAGGGTGAAGTGAGCAGTCATGCGAGGCATCGATGAACCTGAATCCATGGGGTCGCGGCGAGCGTATCTTGCTTGCGCGGCCTTGTGGGACGCTTGCGCGGCCAAAGCTCGGCGCAGGACGGCGCGACGCCTGCGCCGGCACGGCGTCTGACGTCCGGTAGCCGGCCGCGCTGCGACAACCACTTCCGGTGCTGATGCTCGACCCGCTTCCCACTGCCGCGTTCGAGGCCACGCGGTCCATCGCCCGCGAAGACCTGCATGGCGTCCTGGCGAGCCTGAACGCCCGCGTGCCGTTCCGCTTCACGGGCGTGTACCGCTTCGACGGCGCACTGCTGTGCAACGTGGCGCTCTTCGACCGTCTGAGCCCTGTCGTGCCCCGCGGCGCCGACGCGCCGCTGGGCGAGACCTACTGCGCCATCACCGGCCGCATGAACGATGCGCTGCTGGTGTCCGACGGACGCCGCGACCCGCGCTACCCCTGGATGCGCGCCAACGCAGTGATCTCGTACTGCGGCGTGCCGATCCGCTCGGACGCCGGCACGCCGCTGGGCACGCTGTGCCACTTCGACCTGGCCGCGTGGCCGGCGCAGGGCGACGAGGCCGGATACCTGCTGTGCATCGCGGACCTGTTCCGCCACTGCCTCGACTGACGCCGCGCGCATCCACACGCAGTTCTTACGTTTTGGAATCGACGCCCGCCGGGCGTCCTACGGCCTTGCGGTGGCGCTCGCCCGAGCATCCGATGGCGCCGGGCATCTCCCCGGCGCCCATCCACCGAAGGAGAGCCCATGTCCAAGAATCCTGTTCGGCTGGCGCCGTTGCTGCTGCTCGCGCTGGCGGCAGGCACCGCGCTTGCGTCCAGCCACCGCGAAGCCCCCGCCCTCACGGCCATGCCCAAGGTCGACGCGACCGACCTGTACATGTTCCGCAGCTACGAGGCCGGGCGGCAGGACTACGTCACGATCCTCGCCAACTACCAGCCGTTCCAGGACCCGCAGGGGGGGCCGAACTTCTACATGTTCGACCCGAGCGCGCTGTACGAGATCCACGTGGACAACAACGGCGACGCGAAGGAGGACCTGACGTTCCAGTTCCGGTTCCAGAACGAGTCAAAGGGCGCCGCCCTGGCGGTGGGCGGCAAGCAGGTCAAGATCCCGCTGATCGACAGCGGACCCATCACCGGCGTGAACGCCGCCACCCTCAACGTGCGCGAGACGTACACCGTCGACCTGGTGCGGGGCGATCGCCGCTCGGGAACGCGCGCCTCGGTCGGCGCCAGCGGTGGCACCAGCACCTTCGACAAGCCGGTCGACAACATCGGCGACAAGACCTTCGGCGGCGCCAGCGGCTACGCAGGCTATGCCGCGCAACACATCTACACGGTGGCGATCCCGGGCTGCTCCGGGCAGGGCCGCGTGTTCGTGGGCCAGCGCAAGGAGCCGTTCTACATCGCGGTCGGCAAGATCTTCGACCTGCTCAACCTGGACCCGCTCGGGCCCGAGGTGGGCGGCAACAACAACGACCTGGAAGGCAAGAACGTCAGCACGATCGCGATGGAAGTGCCGATCGCGTGCCTGACCGCGGGCAGTGACCCCGTCATCGGCGCCTGGACCACGGCCAGCCTGCGCCAGGGTCGCGTCCTGAGCGGCTCGCCCGACAGCGGGCTGGGCAAGAACTTGCGCGCTGGCGGCGCGTGGACGCAGGTGTCGCGCGTGGGCATGCCGCTGGTCAACGAAGTGGTGATCGGCCTGGACGACAAGGACCGCTTCAATGCGAGCAAGCCCAAGGACGATGCGAGCTTCCTCGACTACGTCACCAACCCGACGTTGCCAGCGCTGATCCAGACGCTGTTCCCCAACGCCGTCGCGCCGACCAACTTCCCGCGCACCGACCTGGTGACCGTGTTCCTCAAGGGCATCAAGGGCGTCAACCAGCCGGCGACCGTGACGCCCAGCGAGATGCTGCGGCTGAACACCTCCATCGCACCGGCGGCGGCCGGCGCGCAGAACCCGCTGGGCGTGGCGGCCGGCGACAACTCCGGGTTCCCCAACGGCCGGCGTCCCGCCGACGACGTCGTCGACCTGTCGCTGCGGGTGTCGATGGGCGCGCTCTGCGTGCTGACGGGTGCGGGCGACACGCTGCAGGTCGGCTGCAAGCCGTCGGACGCGCCCGCCGGAGCCCTGCCGTTCACGGACGGCGTGCGCAAGACGGCCGCGAACTACGGCTCGGCCTTCCCGTACCTCACCACGCCGCTGCCCGGCAACCTGAACCCGGCGCCGGCGGCGGGCACGACCTTCCCCTGAGGAGCACGCACATGCACACCAGGAATTTGCTTGCCCTGCTCGCCGGCGCCGTGGTGCTGGCGGCCTGTGGCGGTGGCGATGGCGACGGCGTCGCCGCCGACGGCACCGGCACGACCGGTTCCGGCGGGACCGGCGCGTCGGCGTCGAACGCGGTGCCGGACTCCGCCTTCGGCAGCGTCGACGCATTCGTCGCGTACCTGCGCCAGCTGGGCAACGACGAGACGTCCGAACCGCTCGCGCTGCCGTCGGGGCCGGCGCCGACCAGCGACACGACGGAGCCGACCGCCTGACGGCCGGCGCGTGACCCCGACGCGAAGGCACCCTGGCGGGTGCCTTCGCGCTTCATCAACCCAAGGAGTTTCCAGCCATGAGCAAGTACAAGGACGATGCCGACGACAAGCGGCCCAACCCGGTGGTCGACACCCTCTCCCACGCCGTGGCGGCCATGCGTGCCGATGCCGACCAGAAGGAGCTGGCCGCCTGCCATGAAGCGATGGACCCCAAGGCCATCGAGAAGCTGTCGGCGGCCGAGGCGCGCCGGCAGCCCACGCCGGCCGACGCGGTGATGGCGATGTTGCGCAAGCACGGGCGGCCCACGGACATGCAGGCCCTGGTGCCCGGCGTCTCCAGCAACGAGATCGAGGTGGCCGGTGCGGCCGGGCGGCTGCCTGCGACCGTGTACCGCCCCGCGGGCGACGGCCCGTTCGGCGTCATCCTCTACTTCCACGGGGGTGGCTGGGTGATCGCCGACCGCCACGTGTACGACGGCGGCGCGCGCGGCCTGTGCGCGCAGGCGGACGCGATTGTGGTCTCCGTCGACTACCGGCAGGCGCCGGAGCACAAGTTCCCCGCGCAGTGGGACGACGCGCTGGCGGCGTACCGGTGGGTGCTGGACAACGCGGCACGCCTCGGCGGCGACCCGGGCCGCATCGCTCTCGCGGGCGAGAGTGCGGGCGGCAACCTGTCCGTCGCGACCGCGATGCTCGCGCGCGATGCCGGGCTGCCGCTGCCGCAGCACGTGCTGTCCGTGTATCCGATCGCGCAACCCAGTCTGTCGACCGAGTCGTACCTGGAGAACGCGATCGCCAAGCCGCTCAACCGGGCCATGATGCAATGGTTCTTCGACCAGGTCGCGCGGACGGAGGACGACCTGCAGGACCCTCGCATCAACCTCGTGGACGCACCCCTGCGCGGCCTGCCTCCGGTGACCATCGTCAATGCGCGACTCGACCCGTTGCGCAGCGACGGCGCGCGACTGGAAGACGCATTGCGCAAGGCCGGCGTGCCGGTGGAACGGCGCGAGTACGAAGGCGTCGCGCATGAGTTCTTCGGCGCCGCCGCGGTTCTGGAGAAGGCCAGGCAGGCGCAGGCCTTCGCGGGCGAGCGGCTGCGTGGCGCGCTGGGGGGCTAGTTTCCTAGGGTCGCCCCTGTGCGTTCCGCGGCGGGCCGCGGGTAGGCTGCGGGCCTCGACACCGGAGGATCCATGCGCCCCAGTCTCCCGCGCCTTGCCGCGCTCGCCGTCGCACTCGCCCTGGCCGGCTGCGCCACCGGCCCGTCGCGCGACGCAGGCAGCGCCAAGCTGCACAAGATCAACCATGTGGTGGTGATCTACGCCGAGAACCACAGCTTCGACAACATGTACGGGCTGTTCCCCGGCGCCAACGGCATCGCCAACGCGAAGCCGGAGAACTACCTGCAGCGCGACCACGACGGCACGGTGCTGCCGGAGCTGGTCATCTTCGGCCCCGACGGCAAGCCGAACCCGGCGTTCCCGCGGATGCCGAACAAGCCGTTCCGCATCGACGCGCCGCCGATGAACCGGCCGCCGACGACGATCGTGCCCAGCCCGATCCACGCGTTCTTCCACAACCAGGAGCAGATCCACGGCGGCCGCAACGACCAGTTCGCGGCGATGTCCAACGTCGGCGGCTGGGTGATGGGCCACTACGACGGCAGCCAGTTCCGCATGTGGAAGTGGGCGCAGGAGTACACGCTCGCCGACAACTTCTTCATGGGCGCGTTCGGCGGCTCGTACCTGAACCACCAGTACCTGATTTGCGCCTGCGCGCCGAGGCACGAGAACGCGCCGGCCTCCATGCGCGCCGTGCTCGATGCGGACGGCAAGCTCACGAGGAAGCCCGGGTCGCCGCCTGCGCGCGATGGCGCCGTGCAGTTGGTCAGCAGCGGGGGCGGCCAGGTCACGCCCGACGGCTGGTCGGTCAACACCTCGCAGCCGCCTTGGCAGCCGAGCGGCATCCCGCCGGCGGCCAACGGGCCGCTGACGCATGCCGCCCCGGCCGACAGCCACGGCAGCCAACCGGTGCCGCCGCAGACGGCGCGCACCGTCGGCGACACGCTGTCGGCCAAGGGCGTCTCGTGGGCCTGGTACGCGGGGGGCTACGACAAGGCGCTGGCCGACGGCATGCAACCGGCGAGCATCAAGCGCAGCGTCATCTACACGCGCTCGCCGTCGTCGCCGAATTTCCAGCCGCACCACCAGCCGTTCAACTACTACACGCGCTTCGCGCCCGGCACGCCCGACCGCGCGCAGCACCTGAAGGACGGCGAGGACTTCCTGAAGGCGATCGACGCCGGCACGCTGCCGCAGGTGAGCTTCTACAAGCCCGCGGGCGTGGACACGCAGCACCCGAGCTACACCGACATCATGACCGGCGACATGCACATCGCGGGCCTGCTGGAGCGCCTGCGCAAGAGCCCGCAGTGGAAGGACATGCTGGTCGTGGTCACCTACGACGAGAACGGCGGCTACTGGGACCACGTCGCGCCGCCGACGGGGCCGGGCTGGGGCGACCGCTTCGGGCCCGGCTCGCGCATCCCGACCATCCTGGTCGGCCCGACGGTGAAGAAGGGCTTCATCGACTCGACGCCGTACGACACGACGTCGATCCTGAAGATGGTCACCGAGCGATTCCGTCTCGAGCCCCTGCCGGGCGTGCGGGCCAAGATGGGCGATCTTTCGAACGCGCTCGTCGACTGAGAAAGAAGACGGACTGGCGTTCAGCGCTGCACGAGCTGCAGGTAGACGTCCTGGTCGCCGCCCGCTTCGCGGGTCCAGGCGGCCATCAGGTCGCCGCCGGAGAGGGCGACGAGTTGCGGCGCGGGTCCGGACGTGGCGACGGTGAACGTGGCGCCGACGGGCGCGCCGGTGCCGTCGTACCGCTGGCCGACCGGGTCGGTGCCGGCGGCGATCGACTCCAGCAGCACGAAGCCGCCTTCGCGCAGCGCGACGCCCGCCACCGGCATGGTGCGCAGCCCGCCCGCGGTGCCGCGCGGCTGGCCGGCGGGGTCGTACACCTGCATCGAGCCGTACACCTGCGTGGGCGACAGCAGCGCGGTGCCGCCGTCGGCCAGCGGCAGCAGCAGGCTGCCTTCGGCGATGCCGGTCGCGCCGGCGGGCAGCTGCGGCGCGACGGCGCCGTCGAAGCCCATGTAGCGCAGGAAGGTGTGGCCCATCGTGCGGCCCGCGGTGCCGGCGTACCAGCCGCCAGCCGGCGAGGTCGCGAGCTTCAGCGTCGTGTCGGACGCGCCGGTACCCAGGTCGCGTGCCGGCCCGCTGGGCTGGCCCGACGCGTCGAAGCGCTGCGCCGCGAACTGGGGGATCTTGCCGGTGGTGTCGTCGGTGACGACGGCCCAGCCGACGACGAAGCTGCCATCGGCCCATGCCACGACCTGCGGCTGCGCGACGTAGCGCATTGCGCCACCCGCCGTGCGGTCCTGCTGCACGGCCGCGAGTTCCTGCGCCGGGCCGAGCGCTGCGCCGGAGGCGTCGTGACGCTGCACGGACACCGAGGTGCGCGTGATCCACGGCTCGGTGGCCGACAACGGCGCGGTGCGCACGACGGCGGTAGCGAAGCCGCCATCGGGCAGCACGGCGACGGCGACGGTCGTGGCCGACGCGTCTAGCGGCACCCGCGCCTCGGCGCCGATCCGGCTGCCATCGGCCGCGAAGCGTTGCGCCTGCACGGAGCTGGTTCCATTCGCCTGCGACACCCAGGCGACGGTGGTGCCGCCGCCCGCGAGCGGGCCGATCGCGCGCAGCACCTGCTGGCCCGCGCTGTCCGAATTCACGCGCTGCGGTTGCGTCGACGTGGTGGTGGGAAGGGGTTGGGCGCTCACGGTGGTTCCCGTCGGGAGGGGGTCCGTTGCCGCCGGACCGGCGGATCCGCCACCACCGCCGCCGCCACCGCCACAGGCGGTGAGGGCCGCCAACAGGGCGGAGAGGGTGAAGATGCGTGCCACGTTGACCCCGGTGGCTCGGGTACTGCTGTTGCTCATGGGCTCCGTCCCAGTGAATGGTGGAGCCATGCTAGGAACGGATGCGTTCACCTCCCTGTAGGACGCCAAGCTCGGCGGCTAGCCCCAACGGGCTGTTGTGCTTCGGGGGCATGCTCAGCGGCTGCCGTCCCGCAGCGTGCGGGCCCCGGTGCCACCGCCATGCGCCGCATCCCCGCGGTCGAGCAGCAGCGTGACCAGCACGGCGCAGTCGGTGCGCGCGCGCAGCGAATGCTTCTCGCCGCCCGGCAGCACCACCAGTTGGCCGGCCTTCAGTTGGCGGACGCCCCCCGGCATCACGAGTTCAACAACACCCTCGAGGCAATGCACCGTGCACTCGTCGGACACGTGGTGCTCGGGCTGCTCCTGGTGCGCACGCAGCACCAGATGCAGCAGCTGCACCCGGTCGGTCTTGATCAGGCTGGTGCTGACCGCTTCGCGCAGGGCATCGCCCAGCGGCTGCACGCTGATGATGTCGAGGGTGTCGGCATGCGGCAGGGCCATTCGCGGTCTCCGGTTCGGTGGTCGAGGCCGCGCCGCGGGATCGTCGGCGCGGGCTTCCAAGGCTGGAGCCTAGGACTGCCCAAGCATGGCACGTGTAGGCCGGTCCTGATGGCGGCCCGTCGCGGAAGCCTTGCAACCGGGCCATGGGCTCGATGAGCTGCCGCCCATAATCGGCGCATGAACCTGCTGGCGTCCCTGCGCTACCTCGTCGCGCTGAGCGAGCACGGCCACTTCGGCCGCGCCGCGCAGGCCTGCCACGTCACGCAGCCGGCGCTGTCGAATGCGATGAAGGCGCTGGAGGAGGAGTTCGGCGTCGTCATCGTCAAGCGCGGGCGCAACTACGCGGGCCTCACGCCGGAAGGCGAGCGCGTGCTGCAGACAGCGCAACGGATGCTGCGCGAGCACAGCCTGCTGCAGCAGGAACTGGGGGCGGAGGCGGACAAGCCGCGCGGCGTGCTGCGCATCGGCGCGGTGCCGACGGCCATCCCGGTGCTGGCGCGCTTTGCCGCCCAGTTGCAGGCGCGCCACGCGGGCATCGTGCCGGCGGTGCTGTCCATGAGCTCGGGCGAACTCGAGGCGGGGCTGGAGCGGCTGTCGCTCGACCTCGCGCTGGGCTACACCGAGCGCATGAAGCTGCAGGGCGCGCAACTCAAGGCCTGGGCGCAATACACCGAGCACTACTTCCTCTTGCGCCGCGCGAAGAAGCCGGGGCGCGAGCTGCGCATCGGCGAGCCCATGCGGTGGCGCGACGCCGCGCTAGAGCCGCTGGCGATGCTCACGCCGGACATGCACAACCGCACGATCATCGACAGCGCGTTCGTGACGGCGGGTGCACCGGTGAAGCCGGCGATCGAGACCAACTCGATCATCGCGCTCGCGCTGAGCGTCGTCGCCGGCGACGTCTGCACCGTCATGCCCGGCGCGCTGGTGGGCACCGTGCGCGGCTACCGCGAGCTGGAAGCGGTGCCGCTGGTCGAGCCGGACATCCGCACCCCGATCGGCTTCATGGCCCAGGCGTCCGTGCGGCCGTCGCGCGCGCTGGAGGCAGCGCTCGAGCTGGCCCAGTCGCCCGAATGGCAGCGCGTCGTGGCGGCCAATTCGGGGCTGCTGCTCGGCTAGGAAGAACTCGTTTGGGAGTCCGCTTTTCTTGACCGCGGTCAAGAAACGATTCAATCGGGGCGCGGATGGTGCGGTGCGTCATTCAATCGTTGAATGAAGGGATGCCTCGATGTGATTTGACGGCGTCAGGAGCGCACCGAACACTCTGCCCATGAACCATCCCGTCCCCAGCCGGCAGGTGCAGGAGGTGGCGCTCGGCTCGGCCGAGCAGCTGCGCGAGCGCATCCGGCGCAAGAGCAAATTGAAGGGCCGCCAGCCCAACGAGCAGGCGCTGGCCGACGTCCGCGCCTGCATCGGCGACAAGCCCGCAGACGGCCACCGCCGCGACCTGCTGATCGAGCACCTGCACGCGATCAACGACCGGTTCGGCGCGCTGCGCGAACCGCACCTCGTCGCGCTGGCGCGCGAGATGAACATCCCGATGGCCGAGGTGTACGAGGTCGCGACCTTCTACCACCACTTCGACGTGGTCCGCGGCGATGCCGTCGTGCCGGCGCTCACCGTGCGCGTGTGCGACAGCCTGGCGTGCGAGATGGCCGGCGCGCAGGACCTGCTGCGGAAGCTGCCCGCCATCCTGGGCACCGACGTGCGCGTGGAAGCGGCGCCCTGCATTGGCCGCTGCGAGCAGGCGCCGGCCGTGGCGGTGCACCAGCGCGCGGTGCCGTTCGCGACGCCGGAGAAGGTCGCCGCGGCCGCGAAGGACCGCAAGGCCTGCAACGCGCAACTGGCCCATGCGGGCGCGACGTTCGAACCCGCTGCCCTGGCGGAAAAGAGCGTGTCGCCGCCGCAGGCCCAAGTGACCGAGCGCCCCGCGTATGTCGACTACGTCACCTACCGCCAGCACGGCGGCTACTCGGTCCCGCAGGCCATTGCGCGCGGCGAGCTCGATCACGAGGACGTGATCAAGGCGATGGAATCGTCCGGCCTGCGCGGCCTGGGCGGCGCCGGTTTCCCGGCCGGCCGCAAGTGGCGCATCGTGCGCGAGCAGCCCGCGCCGCGGCTGATGGCGGTGAACATCGACGAGGGCGAGCCCGGCACGTTCAAGGACCGCACCTACCTCGAGCGCGACCCGCACCGCTTCCTGGAAGGCCTGCTGGTGGCCGCGCAGGTGGTCGGCACGGAAGCCGTCTACATCTACCTCCGCGACGAATATTCCGACGTGCGCGTTCTGCTGCAACACGAGTTGAAGAAGTTGCTGGCCGACCCGCCGTGCCCGTTGCCTCACATCGAGCTGCGGCGCGGCGCGGGCGCGTACATCTGCGGCGAGGAGTCCGCGATGATCGAGAGCATCGAGGGCAAGCGCGGCGAACCGCGCATGCGGCCGCCCTACATCGCGCAGATCGGCCTGTTCGGCCGGCCCACGCTGGAACACAACTTCGAGACCCTGTACTGGGTGCGCGACATCGTGCAACGCGGCCCGCAGTGGTTCGTCGGCTTCGGTCGCAACGGCCGCAAGGGCCTGCGTTCGTTCAGCGTCAGCGGCCGCGTGAAGCTCCCGGGCGTCAAGCTGGCGCCGGCCGGCATCACGCTGAAGGAACTGGTCGACGAGTACTGCGGCGGCATGCAGGACGGCCACCAGCTGTATGCGTACCTGCCGGGCGGTGCCTCGGGCGGCATCCTGCCGGCGTCGATGGCCGACATCCCGCTCGACTTCGACACGCTGCAGCCGCACGGCTGCTTCATCGGCTCCGCGGCCGTCATGGTCCTGTCCGACCAGGACAGGGCCCGCGACGCGGCGCTGAACGTGATGCGCTTCTTCTCCCACGAAAGCTGCGGCCAGTGCACGCCGTGCCGCGTGGGCACCGCCAAGGCGGCGGCGCTGATGGAAGCGCCGCGCTGGGACACCGCCACGCTCGAGGACCTCTCGCAGGTCATGGGCGACGCGTCCATCTGCGGCCTGGGCCAGGCCGCCCCCAACCCCATTCGCTGCGTCGAGAAGTACTTCCCCCATGAAATCTGATCTTCCCGTCATCGGGTTCAAGCTCGATGGCCGCGACGTGCAGGCCATCGAGGGCGAGACCATCCTGCAGGCGGCCGACCGCCTGGGCGTGGAAATCCCGCGCCTTTGCTACATGGACGGCTACCGTCCCGACGGCAACTGCCGCTCCTGCGTCGTCGAGATCGCCGGCGAACGCGTGCTGGCGCCGAGCTGCTGCCGCAACGTGACGCCCGGCATGGACGTCAAGGCCACCAGCGAGCGCGCCCGCAAGAGCCAGAAGATGGTCGTCGAGATGCTGCTGGCCGACGTGCCGGAGCGGGGGTTCAAGTGGACGGATGCCGATCCGGCCACCGGCGCGCCCGTCACTCCAGGCAGCAAGACGCCGGGCCAGCACGGCGAGCTGTCCATGTGGGCCGACCGCCTGGGCATCACCCCGCGCCCCGAACTCGTCGCGCTGCGCCGCACCGAGCCGCTGCCCGATATCTCGCATCCCGCGATGGACGTGAATCTCGAGGCTTGCATCCAGTGCACGCGATGCGTGCGCGCGTGCCGCGAGGAGCAGGTGAACGACGTCATCGGCTACGCGTTCCGCGGCCTCGACAGCAAGATCGTGTTCGACCTCGACGACCCGATGGGCGAGAGCACGTGCGTGGCGTGCGGCGAGTGCGTGCAGGCATGCCCCACTGGCGCGCTGATGCCCAAGACGATGGTCGGCTCGCAGGTCGTGGACCGCAAGGTCGACTCGGTCTGCCCGTTCTGCGGCGTCGGCTGCCTGATCACGTACAACGTGCGCGACGAGAAGATCGTCGGCGTCGACGGCCGTGATGGTCCGGCCAACCACAGCCGCCTGTGCGTGAAGGGCCGTTTCGGCTACGACTACGTGCACAACGACCAGCGCCTCACGAAGCCGCTGATCCGCAAGCCGGGCATCCCGAAGGAGATCGGCGAGCACTCGGGCCACTGGAGCGAGGTGTTCCGCGAAGCGACTTGGGAGGAAGCGCTCGAACTCGCCGCCGGCGGCCTGAAGCGACTGCGCGACACGCACGGCAAGAAGTCGCTGGCCGGCTTCGGCTCCGCCAAGGGCAGCAACGAGGAGGCCTACCTGTTCCAGAAGCTGGTGCGCACCGGCTTCGGCAGCAACAACGTCGACCACTGCACGCGCCTGTGCCACGCGTCCAGCGTGGCAGCGCTGCTGGAAGGCGTCGGCTCGGGCGCGGTCAGCAACCAGGTCAACGACGTCGAGAACGCGGAGCTCATCTTCGTCATCGGCTCCAACCCGACGTCCAACCACCCGGTGGCGGCCACCTGGATGAAGAACGCGGCCAAGGCCGGCAAGAAGATCGTGGTCGCCGACCCCCGCGGCACCGAACTGGGCCGGCAGGCCTGGCGCGTGCTGCAGTTCAAGCCCGACACCGATGTCGCGATGCTCAATGCGCTCATCCACGTGGTGATCGAGGAAGGCCTGGCCGACGAGAAGTTCGTGAGCGAGCGCGCCAGCAACTTCGAGGCGCTGCGCGAGAACGTCAAGGGCTACAGCCCCGAGGCGATGGCGCCCATCTGCGGCATCCCTGCGCAGACGCTGCGCGAGGTCGCGCGCGCGTTCGCGACGTCCAAGGGCTCGATGATCCTGTGGGGCATGGGCGTGAGCCAGCACGTGCACGGCACTGACAACGCGCGCTGCCTGATCGCGCTGTCCACCGTCAGCGGCCAGATCGGCAAGCCGGGATCCGGCCTGCACCCGCTGCGCGGGCAGAACAACGTGCAGGGCGCCAGCGACGCCGGCCTGATCCCGATGATGTTCCCGAACTACCAGCGCGTGGACAACGCGCAGGCGCACCAGTGGTTCGAGAAATTCTGGAACACGCCGCTCGACGACCGCCCCGGCCTGACGGTCGTGGAGATCATGCACAAGGCGCTGGCCGACGACAGCGATCCGCTGAAGATCCGCGGCATGTACGTGATGGGCGAGAACCCGGCGATGTCCGATCCCGACCTGAACCACGCGCGCCATGCGCTGGCGAGCCTGGAGCACCTGGTCGTGCAGGACATCTTCATGACCGAGACCGCGTGGCTGGCCGACGTCGTGCTGCCCGCATCCGCCTGGCCCGAGAAGACCGGCACCGTGAGCAACACCGACCGCATGGTGCAGCTGGGCCGCAAGGCCATCGAGCCCCCGGGCGAAGCGCGACAGGACCTCTGGATCATCCAGGACATCGCGCGCCGCATCGGCCTGGACTGGACCTACCCGGGCGAGGAAAGCGGCGTGGCGGCGGTGTACGAGGAGATGCGGCAGGCGATGCACGCGGCCATCTCCGGCATCACGTGGGAGCGGCTGGAGCGCGATTCGAGTGTCACCTACCCGTGCCTGTCCGAGGACGATCCCGGCCAGCCGATCGTGTTCCAGGAGAGCTTCCCCACGCCCACAGGCCGTGTGAAGCTGGTGCCGGCCGACATCATCCCGGCCAACGAGCGGCCCGACGCCGAGTACCCGTTCGTGCTGATCACCGGGCGCCAGCTGGAGCACTGGCACACGGGCAGCATGACGCGGCGCGCGACCGTGCTCGATGCGATCGAGCCGATGGCCACGGCGTCCATGAACGGCGCCGACATGCAGCGCCTGGGCGTGCAGCCCGGCGACGTGATCACCGTGGCCTCGCGCCGCGGCGAAGTGGCCATCCACCTGCGCCGCGACGACGGCACGCCGACGGGCGCGGTGTTCATCCCGTTCGCGTACTACGAGGCGGCTGCGAACCTGATGACCAACCCGGTGCTCGACCCCTTCGGCAAGATCCCCGAGTTCAAGTACTGCGCCGTGCGCGTCACCCCCGGTGGCACGCCGCGTGCGCCCGCCGGCTACGGGACGGGCGCCGTCGCGCCGGAGGCGGCGCTCGGCTGAATCTGTCAACGCAGAATCCACGGAAGGGGGCCAGAAGACACAGAAGGACAACCCATTCGAGGTTTTCTTCTGCGGCTTCTGGCTCCTTTCTGCGTCCTCTGCGTTGAGGCATAGCGCGCCAGCGCGTCACAATCGCGCCCATGTCCACCACTGCTGAGGTCGCGAGCACGGCGTGGTCGCTGCTTTCGGGCACCGATCCGCAATTGATGGCCATCGTCGGCCGTTCGCTGGCCGTCAGCACGACGTCGACCGCGCTCGGCGCGTTTGCTGGCGCTCTGCTCGGCGCCTGGCTGGCCGTGGCGCGCTTCCATGGACGCGGCGGCGTGCTGGCGGTGCTGCACACGTTGCTCGCCGTGCCCTCGGTCGTCGTCGGCCTGCTGGTGTACCTGCTGCTCTCGCGCTCGGGCCCGCTGGGCAGCCTCGGCTGGCTGTTCTCGTTCCCGGCGATGGTGATGGCGCAGACGCTGCTCGTGCTGCCGGTCGCCGCGGCGCTCACCCGGCAGGTGGTCGAAGACGTGGACCAGTCGCATGGCGAGCAGCTGTCGTCGCTCGGCGCCGGGCCGCTGCTGCGCGGGATGCTGCTGGTGTGGGACGAGCGCTACGCGATGCTCACGGTCCTGCTCGCGTGCTTCGGCCGCGCGATCTCGGAAGTCGGTGCCGTGATGATCGTGGGCGGCAACATCGACGGCTTCACGCGCGTGATGACGACCGCGATTGCGCTCGAGACGAGCAAGGGCGACCTGCCGCTGGCCGTCGCGCTGGGCCTCGTGCTGCTGGCGATCGTGCTGGTGCTCAACGCCGTCGTCTCGATGCTGCGCCGCTGGCGCCTTGTGCACGCGCAGCGCGGCACGCCCGCGCTGGAGGGCGTCGCATGACGGTGCTGCTGGAGCTGGTGGACGTCGACGTCGCCATCGGGCCCGCCACCATCCTGCGCGGCATCCAGCTGCAGGTGCAGCGCGAGGACCGTGTCGCGCTGATCGGCGCCAACGGCAGCGGCAAGAGCACGCTGCTGCGCACGCTGCACGGCTTGCTGAAGCCGGTGCGCGGCCTGCAATCGACCGCGTTCGGCGCGCGCCAGGCGATGGTGTTCCAGCGCCCGTTCCTGTTGCGCACGACCGTCGCGCGCAACCTGGCGCTGGGGCTGCGGCTCGCGGGCGTGCCGCCGCACGAGATCGCGGCGCGCGTGCCGGATGCGCTTGCGCGTGTCGGCCTGGCCGACATCGGCGAGCGCCATGCGCGCCACCTGTCGGTGGGGCAGCAGCAGCGCGTCGCGTTCGCGCGGGCGTGGGCGCTGCGTCCCGACCTGCTGTTCCTCGATGAACCCACGGCCAGCCTGGACCCGCCGGCCAAGCGCGAGATCGAATCGCTGATGGCCACGTTCGCGGAGGCGGGTACGACCATGGTGTTCGCGAGCCACAACCTGGGGCAGGTCAAGCGCCTGGCCACGCGCGTCGTCTACCTGGAACGCGGGCGGCTGCTCGCGGACCTGCCCGTCGCGGCGTTCTTCGACCACGACCGCTTGCGCGAGGTGTCGCGCGAAGCGGACCTGTTCCTCCAGGGCGAGATGGCCTGAACGCGTCGCACGGATGGGAAATTTGCCCATCCAGTCGCAACCATTCGTAAGTCGGCGCGCTGCCAGGAGGCTTGTAGCAGCACAGGTTACGTCTCGGCACAGCCAATGACCCGACGGGTCCTCAGCATCGCACCCTCTTCAACATCGAGGGATACGAATGCGACAGGAAATCAACCGCCGGACGCTCGCCTGGACCGGCTATGCCGGCGTGGCGCTCGCCGCGTCACTGGTGGTGGCCTGCGGCGGCGGCGGCGGTGGCGGCGGCACGACGACCGCCCAGACGGGCACGCTGCGCATGGCGATGACCGACGCGCCCGCTTGCGGCTACGACCACGTCTACGTGACCGTCGACCGCGTGCGCGTGCACCAGAACGGCGGCGCCGCGGACGGCGATGCCGGCTGGAGCGAGATCGCGCTCGCCGCACCCAAGCGCATCGACCTGCTCACGCTGACCAATGGCGTGCTCGAAGAGCTCGGTTCGACGCAACTGCCGGCCGGTTCGTACACGCAGGTGCGCCTGGTCCTGGTCGACAACAACGGCACCAACCAGCTGGCGAACGCCGTGCAGCCCACCGGCGGCGCGCTGGTCGCGCTGGCCACGCCGAGCGCGCAGCAGAGCGGCCTGAAGCTGAAGACCAACTTCGAGGTGCAGGGCGGCCAGACGGCGGACCTGCTGCTGGATTTCGATGCGTGCCGCTCGGTCGTGCGCGCTGGCAATTCCGGCAACTACATCCTCAAGCCCGTGGTCTCGGTGACGCCGCGCGTGTCGACCGGCATCGAGGGCTACGTGAGCACCACGCTGACGCTGAACGGCACCCTGGTGACGGCGCAGCAGAACGGCGCCGTGATCCGCTCGAGCCAACCGGACACCGCCGGCAAGTTCACGCTGCCGTCGCTGCCCGCAGGGAGCTACGACATCGTCGTGACGTCCGACGGCCGCAGCACCGCGGTCGTGCCCAGCGTGCCCGTGACGGCGACCCAAAGCGTGACGCTCAATGGCACCGCGACCGCGATCCTGCCGCCGGCGTCCACGATGCAACAGGTCACCGGCACGACGTCCGTCGGCACCGGGACGGCCACGCTCGTGACCGACGCCTCGGTGCGCGCCACGCAGGCGCTGACCGGCGGCCCGACCGTGGAAGTCGCCCACACGACGGTGGACGCGTCCACCGCGGCTTACACGCTGCGCCTGCCTGCGGCGGCGCCGGTGAAGTCGCCGTTCGCGGCCGGCACGGCGCTGAACTTCACCGCCGACACGGCGGTGGCCGGCAAGTACCGCATCGAAGCCTCGGCGCCGAGCCGGACCACGATCGGCGCGGACGCCGACGTGTCGACGGCCGACAAGGTGGTGCCGATCACTTTCTCGCCCTGACCTGGAGGGCTTGGCCTGGCGCGGCGATGCACCGCGTCGGGAGTTCGGGGGCGTGCACGCCGTGCACGCCCCCTTTTTCATGTCATGCGTGGGCCGCGGTTCGTCCCACGTGGTCCGGGCACACGAAGCGCTTGGCGCCCAGGAGACGGCGGAAGCCGCCGAGCTGGCGCAGCGCATGGCGGCCGCACACCCAGCAGCTCATCGTCGCGCCCACCACGCCGGAGATCGTCGTGAACGGGGCGCCCGCGACCTTGGCGCGGTAGCGCTTGCCGTCCTCGGAGAGGACCGTCGCGGTGTCGGGCTCGCGCCACGGGATCGGTGCGGCCATGGCGGTCAGATGACGTGGAACAGCCAGAGCAGGACCACGATGCCGAGCGGCACGCCAAGGAGCCAGAGGATGATGGGCATGGATTTCTCCCGATGAATGTTGCTATGGGAGTCACCATAGGCAGCAGGCCGGGGCGGCGCTGAGCGCCTGCATCGCTTGCTCAGGTCGGGAGGGGCCTACACCTGTCGGGCGCCGGCCACGGCGCTGTCAGTCGCCGTTCAGCCAGTCGATCGCCGCACCGGGGTCGGTGAACGTGCGCAGGCCGATGCCGGTCTTCTGCGCCGCCTTCTCGCTCGCGCCCGTGCGCCGCGAAGCGGGCACCACGGTGGCGACGCGATCGAAATCCTCCGCCAGCCGGCCCAGGTGCGTGCCGAGCTGCAGGTGCTCGGTGAACGCCAGTTGCGGATGCACGCCCAGCAGGTCGATCAGCACCTTGCGAAGGCGATTGCCGCGGGCGATGGCCCCGACCAGGTCCGCCAGCCCGATGAATTCCGGGAGCCCGGCGTCGCCGTTGGCGACGACGTGCAGGCGCGACTCGATGGGCGTGACGTTGATGCTGAAAGCCATGTGCCGATGATGCCGTGGTCCGCCGGGGAATAATGAAGCCATGCAAGCCTACATCGTTGCCGCCCTTCGTACCGCCACCGGCCGCCGCAATGGCCGCCTGTCCGGCTGGCATCCCGCCGACCTCGCCGCGCAGGTGCTCGATGCACTCGTGGACCGCACGGGCATCGATCCCGCGGCGGTCGACGACGTGCTCATGGGCTGCGTCAGCCAGGTCGGCGAGCAGGCCATGAACGTGGCCCGCAATGCGGTGCTGGCCAGCAAGCTGCCGGAATCGGTGCCGGCGACGTCGATCGACCGCCAGTGCGGGTCGTCGCAGCAGGCGCTGCAATTTGCCGCGCAAGCGGTCATGTCCGGCACGCAGGACGTCGTGATCGCTGCGGGTGTCGAGAGCATGACGCGGGTGCCCATGTTCTCGACCACCGAACTGGCGCGCAAGAACGGCCTGGGTTCCTACATGAGCCCGCAGGTGCGCGCGCGCTATCCCGGCGTGGAGTTCAGCCAGTTCATGGGCGCCGAACTGATCGCGAAGAAGTACGGGCTCACGAAGGATGCGTTGGATGCCTACGCGCTCGAAAGCCACCAGCGTGCCAAGGCCGCCGCGCAGGCGGGGCGCTTCGACGCCGAGGTGTTGCCCGTTGCCGTTCGCAAGCAAGGCGAGGAAGTCGCGTCGGGCGAACTGCACACGGTCGACGAAGGCATCCGCTTCGACGCGTCGCTGGAAGGCATTGCGGGCGTCAAGCTGCTGCAGGAAGGCGGCGTGATCACCGCCGCCAGCGCCAGCCAGATCGCCGACGGCGCGGCTGGCGTGATGGTGGTGAGCGAGAAGGCGCTGAAGACCTTCGGCCTGAAGCCGCTCGCGCGCATCCACCACCTGTCGGTGATGGGCCACGACCCGGTCGTGATGCTGGAGGCGCCGGTGCCCGCCACCATCGCTGCCTTGAAGAAGGCCGGCCTGTCCGCGCAGGACATCGATGCGTTCGAGGTGAACGAGGCGTTCGCGCCCGTGCCGCTGGCGTGGCTGCAAGCCACCGGCGCGGATCCAGCCCGCCTGAACGTCAACGGCGGCGCCATCGCGCTCGGCCACCCGCTGGGTGCGTCAGGCGCGAAGCTGATGACGACGCTGCTGCACGTGCTGCAACAGCGCAAGGGCCGCTATGGGCTGCAGACGATGTGCGAAGGTGGCGGCATGGCCAATGTCACGATCGTCGAGGCGCTGCACTGATCCGCACCGTCGATCGCGCGCTGCACCGCCACCGTGTCGTCGTCCCCGCGGAGGCGGGGACCCACCGCTTTCTTCACGTGCCGGGTTGAAGGCGGAAGCGATGGATTCCCGCCTTCGCGGGAATGACGGAGCGGGGGCCGCGCCTTACACGCTCCACCAGTTGCCAGAGGCAACCAGCATCGGGATGAGCTGCAACTCCGCGTCGTAGTACTGCACGCTGAAGTTGTTCGCGTTGTAGGTCCACAGCGAGTTCAGGTAGGCCTGGTGCGCGCTGTCGACCATCGCGCCGCACAGCTGCGGGCCGATCATGCCCTTGGGGGTCCAGTTCGGGTACGGGCGCAGCATCGGGGTGCCGTTCATCGCGTAGCCGATCGCCGTGCGCGCGGGGTCGCCACCGGTGTCGGCCTTGAAGAACGCCATCATCTTGTTGCACACGGCCTTCCAGCGCGCGTCGCCCGACAGCACGTAGTCGGTGCCATAGCGCCACGGGTTGCGCTGCGCGTTGGCGAAGTAGTTCATCTCCGTGTCGGTGAAGTCGCCCATGCCGCCCGGGGACGGGTACGGGGTCGACGTGTCCGTCGCGACGATGAAGTCGGGCATCAGGCCTGCCGACGGCGAGTACACGGTCTGCATGCGGTTGAGCAGCGCGTAGCAGCGGTCGATGACCGTGGTGCTCCAGTAGCTGTCGCCGGTTGCCTTCGCGAACGCGCGGAAGTGGCCGATCATGTAGTCGGACGTGCGGCTCACGTTGGGCGTGGCCATGCCCTTGGTGGTGCCGTCCGGCTTCATGTTCCAGGACTTGAGGGCGCCGATGGTGTTCAGCGCTTCCTGGCGGTAGTTCCAGCGGCCGCTCGAGCCCCATTGCTTGTGCGCCATCAGCAGCGCCAGCGCGATGTCGAGGTCGCCGTCCATGGCGTTCCAGCCGCCGCCGGCCGCGTCGGTCGACGAGCCGTTGGCGGTCAGGCGCCAGTCCATCAGGTACGGGCCGCCGCTCGATGCGGGGATGCTGTACGCGGGTCGCGCACGCACGGTGGTCAGCAGGCCGTCGAACAACGCGCGGGCGTTCGCGTCGTGGCCGGCCATCACGACCGACAGCAGCATGCCGTAGCCCATCGCCTCGGACACGGTGATGTAGTCGGAGGCGAAGCGCAGGGCCTTGCCGCCGGCGACCGTCGGCACGTCGACGATGCCGTTGGACTTCCAGCGGTCGTACAGCGCGCGGATGGTCGAGTCCATCTGCGCGGCGCTCGCGCTGGTCGGCAGGATGCCGGCCACGTAGGGCTGCAGGCGCGAGCCGAACGGATAGGAGATCGCAGGCGCCGGGGCCGGTGCAGGCGTCGGCGCCGGTGTCGGCGCGGCGGTCGGTGCCGGCGTGGGGGCAGCCGTCGGTGCGGGCGTGGGCGCAGGCGTCGGAGCCGCCGTCGGCGCCGGAGTCGGAGCCGGCGTGGGAGCAGCCGTCGGCGCCGGCGTGGGAGCGGGCGTCGGTGCGACCGTCGGTGCAGGTGCCGGAGCCGCGGTCGGTGCGGGGGTCGGTGCCGCCGTCGGTTTCGGCGTCGGCTTGCCGGGCGTGCCGCCCTTGGCGAGCTGTTCGGCCTCGACGCCGCCGGCGTCGGCCACCGTTTCGGCGGAGCCGCCGCCGCCACAGGCGGTCAGGGCCACCGTCGTCACCGCCGCCGGGGCGGTGTGCAGGAAGACGCGTCGTTTCATCACGCGGTCCACCAGTTGCCCGAAGCCACCAGCATCGGCAGCAGCTGCAGTTCGGCGTCGTAGTACTGGTTGCTGAAGTTGTTCGCGTTGTACGACCAGAGCGAGTTCAGGTACGCCTGGTGGGCGCCGTCGACCATCGCGCCGCACAGCTGCGGGCCGATCATGCCCTTGGGGGTCCAGGCCGGGTACGGGCGCAGCAGGGCGTTACCGCTCATCTCGTAGCCGATCGCGGTGCGCGCCGGGTCACCGCCGGTGTCGGCCTTGAAGAAGTTCATCAGCTTGTTGCACACGGACTTCCAGCGCGCGTCGCCGGACAGCACGTAGTCGCAACCCCAACGCCACGGATTGCGCTGCGCGTTGGCGAAGTAGTTCATCTCCGTGTTGGTGAAGTCGCCCATGCCGCCCGGGGAGGGGTAGGGCGTCGCCGTGTCGGTGGCCACGATGAAGTCGGGCATCAGGCCGGCCGAAGGCGAGTACACGGTCTGCATGCGGTTGATCAGCGCATAGCAGCGGTCGATGACCGTCGTGCTCCAGTAGCTGTCACCGGTCGCCTTCGCGAAGGCGCGGAAGTGGCCGATCATGTAGTCGGACGTGCGGCTCACGTTGGCGGTCGCCATGCCCTTCGTGGTGCCGTCCGGCTTCATGTTGAACGCCTTCATGGCGTTGATGGTGTTGATGCCTTCCTGCTTGTAGTTCCAGGCACCGGTGCCGGACCCCCACTGCTTGTCGGCCATCAGCAGCGCCAGCGCGATGTCGAGGTCGCCGTCCATGGCGTTCCAGCCGCCGCCGGCTGCATCGCTCGACGAGCCGTTGGCCTCCAGGCGCCAGTCCATCAGGGCGGAGCCCACGCCGGGAATGCTGTACGCCGGGCGGGCCCGCACGGTCTTCAGCAGCGCATCGAAGATGCTGCGCGCCTGCGGGTCGTGGCCGGCCATCACCACCGTGATCAGCATGGCGTAGCCCATGGCTTCGGACACGGTGATGTAGTTGCTGGCGAAACGCAGCGCCTTGCCGCCCGGCACGGTCGGCACGTCGACGATGCCGTTGGCCTTCCAGGCGTCGTACGCGGAGCGGATCGACGCGTCCATCTGCGCATTGCTCACGTTGTTCGGCACGATGCCGGCCACGTAGGCCTGCAGGCGCGAGCCGAACGGGTAGGCGATGCCGGGCACGTTGCTCGTGCCCTGGGCCGGCTGCTGCGGCTGAGGCTGGGACGTTCCAGTGTCCGGCGGCGCGCTCGCGCCGCCCGTCACCGGCGTGGTCGGCGTCGACGCGCCGAGCGTCGCGGTGCTCACGCCGGTGCCTGCATCGGCAGTGGCCGCGGCGCCGCCGCCGCCCCCGCCGCATGCGGCGAGCGCGGAAGCCATGGCGGCCGAGCCGGAGGTGATGAAGATGCGCCTTTTCATGAACAACCACTTGTAAGAAGCGCCGTCGTCCCGACGTCGTGGAGACGGGGGGACCGCGGCGCGTTGCACGGCACCGAGGGCAGGTGGGGGCGAGGCGGCAGGGGACCGAAGTCCGCTGTCGCGGCACGCTGCACACAGCTCAGCCTCGGCAGGAGGCGCGACTCTAGTAGGAGAAGTCCGACATGCCACCGGCGTCGCCGCTGACGTTCGTAACGGGATGGGTCGCGTGTTGCACGCGAGGACGCGTTTTGCCAAGGACGAGCAGGCGGAATGCATGAGCCAACCGCTGCATGCGCGCGAAGCCGCCCATGCCTGAGCCACACAGTTCACGAATGGCAGAGCCACCACTGCTCGGCTGTGCGATTGGTCACGCCTGCGTGCAACGGCCGTGCGCGACACAGTCCTTACAAGTCGATGCGAACTTCGATGCGCAACAGCCGTGCGCGGGCTCGTGCGTGGACGCATTTCTGGGAACGTTTCCCATGCGAACGCGCCGCTCGGCCAGCGTCGAATGGTCGAGTCCCCTGAAGCGGAGTTGTCCTACAACCCGGAAGGATCCTCACGCGTTGGATGGAGGCCGGGTTGCTTTCTCGGCGTCCCAGACCATGTCAACCAGGAGAAATCTCTGATGAACAAGACCCTCATTGCCCTCGCCGCCGCCCTGTCCTTCGGCGTCGCCATGGCCCAGACCAGCGGCTCGTCGGCCGGTTCCACCGGCGGCAGCGCGGGCTCGTCCGCCACCGCACCGAGCTCGTCCACCAGCACGCCTGCCGCGTCGAGCGGCTCCACCAGCACGCCCAGCGCGTCCTCGTCGGCCAGCGCCGGCGGCGACAGCAAGGCCATGGAGAAGCAGGCCAAGGCCGACTACAAGGCCGCCAAGGCCAAGTGCAAGCCCATGAAGGGCGACGAGAAGAAGGCCTGCGAGAAGGACGCCAAGGCTGCGCACGAGAAGGCGGAAGCCGACGTCAAGCGCGCCAAGGCCGACGAGAAGGCCGCCAAGAAGTCGACCAAGACTTCCTGATCGCGCGGGCGCATCGCGCCCATGAAAAAGCCCGGCAATGCCGGGCTTTTCTTATTTGGCGGGGCTCACTTCCGCAAGTCGGCCTTGTTCTGCACGATCCGGCCGACCAGGCCGTAGTCGATCGCTTCCTCGGCCGACAGCCAGCGGTCGCGCTCGATGTCCTGCAGCACGCTGTCGTAAGGCTTGCCGGTCTCACGCGCGATGGTCTGCGCGATGCGCTCGCGCGCCTTGATGATTTCCTTGGCGTGGATCGCGATGTCGCTGGCCGGGCCACCGGCGCCGCCGCTGGGCTGGTGGATCAGGAAGCGCGTGTTGGGCGTGCACACGCGGCGCTCGCGCGGCACGGCCAGGTACAGGTGCGTGGCCGCGCTGCCGACCCAGCCGGTGCCGATCATCCACACCGGCGAGGCGATGAACTTGATCATGTCGTGGATCGCGTCGCCCGACTCCAGGTGGCCGCCGGGGGAGCTGACGATCATGTCGATCGGCTTGTCCGATTCGGCGTCCAGCGCGATCAGGCGACGCGCGATGTCGGCGGCCGAGCGGTCGCTCACCTCGCCGAACAGCATCACGGTGCGGGACTTGAAGGCCTTCTCTTCCAGGAAGGCGTTGCGCGGCTCGGCCGTGGACGGCTGGCCGTTCGGTTCGTCGTGTTCGTGGGGGGTTTCCATCATCGGGGCGCTCCAGATTGCTCTCAGCCTCCATCATGCACCGGCGGCCAACCCATCCGCTGCGGTGCGGATTTGCGCCGGCCGCATCGGGCAAGAGGTGGAAGCAGCGCCCTTGGGGCGGCGCGGCAGTTGCGCTAGGCTGCCCCGATGCACACCGCCGCTGCCGCCGCTCCCGAGGCCCGCACCCTGGACGACCTGCCCGGGCCGCGGCCCATGCCCTGGCTGGGCAACGCCCTGCAGATCCAGCGCGAGCGCTTCCACCAGCAACTGGAAGGCTGGGCGGGCGAGTTCGGCACGCCGTACGTGGTGCGCATCGACGCGCGCAAGCTGATGGTCGTGGCCGACCCGGAGGTGATCCAGGGCGTGCTGCGCGCGCGGCCCGACGGCTTCCGCCGCAACGAACGCGTGGAGACCGCGTCCCGCGAGCTGGGCTTCCTCGGCCTCTTCTCCGCCAACGGTGACACCTGGCGCCGCCAGCGGCCGATGGTGCTGGCGGGTCTGGACCCGACCCACATCCGCCAGTTCTTCCCCGCGCTGCTGGACGTGACGCAGCGGCTGCAGCGCCGCTGGGAGCGCGCGGCCGACAGCGGCACGCCGGTGGACCTGCAGGCCGACCTGATGCGGTTCACGGTGGACGTGACGACGGCGCTGGCCTTCGGGCAGGACCTGCGCACGCTCGAAGCCGACGGCGACGACACGATCCAGAAGCACCTGAACGTCGTGCTGCCTTCGCTGATCCGCCGCATCCTGTCGCCGGTGGAGCCGCCCGCCTGGCTGCGGCGCTGGCGCGAGCGCAGCCTGCGCCCGCACCTGCAGGTGCTGGGCGACGCTGTCAACGGCTTCATCGCGTCGACGCGCGCACAGCTGCAGGCCGACCCGTCGCTGCGCGAGCACCCGCAGAACCTGATCCAGGCGATGGTGGCCGCGCGCGACCGCGAAGGCAGCGGCGTGACCGATGCCGACGTCGCGGGCAACGTGTTCACCATGCTGCTGGCCGGCGAGGACACCACGGCCAACACGCTGGCGTGGATGGTGTGGCTGCTGCACCGCCATCCGCAGGCCGCGCAGCGCGCGCGTGCCGAGATCGACGAGGTGCTGGGCGGCGCCGGCACCCTGTCCAGCATCGACCAGCTGCATCGCCTGGACGTGGTCGAGGCCTGCGCGCACGAGACGATGCGCCTGAAGCCTGTCGCGCCCTTCGTCATCGCGCAGGCGCTGCACGACACCCTGGTGGCCGGCGTGCACGTGCCCCGGGGTGCCGCCGTGGTGTGCCTGATGCGGCCGGGCGGCATGAACGCGGGGTTGTTCCCGCAACCGGAGACATTCGATCCGCAGCGCTGGCTCGATGCGAAGGAGGCGGGCCACTCGTTCGCGTCGGCCAAGCGCGCGACGATGCCGTTCGGTGCCGGGCCACGCATGTGCCCGGGCCGCTACCTCGCGCTGGCCGAGATCAAGCTGGCCGCCGCGATGCTGCTGGCCAACTTCGAGGTCGAGTCCGTGGAACCACTGCGCGGGCGCGATCCGCGCGAGGTGTTCGCGTTCGTGATGGCGCCCGAGCGCCTCAGGATGCGGCTGCGCCGGCGGTCCACTGCTCGCGCAGCTGCCGCTTGAGCACCTTGCCGATGTCGCTGCGCGGCAGTTCGGCGATGTAGCGCACGCCGGCCAGGCGCTGCGTCTTGCCCAAGCGCTCGTTGGCCCACGCGCGCAGCGCGTCCGGCTCCGGCGCACCTTGGCGCACCACCACCCAGGCTGCGGGCGACTCGCCCCATTCCGCGGACGGGATGCCGACGACGGCCGCGTCGGCCACCGCCGGATGCTGGCGCAGCACGGCTTCGAGGTCGCTCGGGTAGATGTTGAAGCCGCCGCTGATCACCATGTCCTTGCGGCGATCCATCAGCTGCAGGAACCCATCGGCATCGAAGCGGCCGACGTCGCCGGTGCGGATGAAGCGGTTGCCCTGCGCGTCGTACCACTCGGCCTCGCGCGTCTTGCCCGGCTGCTGGTGGTAGTGGGTCATCATCGCGCCCGACTTGCCGACGACTTCGCCGATCTCGCCCGGTGGCACTTCGCGGCCATCCTCGTCGATCAGGCGGATGTCGTGGCCCTCGGACGGCTTGCCCACCGTGTGCAGCTTGTCCGGGAAATCGTGCGCGGCCAGGATGCAGGTGCCGCCGCCCTCGGTCATGCCGTAGTACTCCGTCAGCCCGCCGGGCCAACGCTGGAGGATGTCGGCCTTCAGCGCCGCCGCGAACGGCGCGCTGGTGCAGAACTTCATCACGAACGACGACAGGTCGAAGGTGTCGAAGCGCGGATGCGCCATCAGCCGCTGGTACTGCACCGGCACCAGCATCGTGTGCGTGGCGCGTTCACGCTGCGCGGTTTGCAGGTAGGCCTCGGGATCGAAGCGCCCCTGCATCAGCACCACCGTGCCGCCGCGCGACAGCGCCGGGAAGAAGCACACCAGCGTCGTGTTCGAGCACAGCGACGTCGCGAGGATCGCGACGGAGTCCGCACCGTACTTGCCCGCTTCCGCGCGCGCGACGTGCGCCCACCGCATGCCGTGCGGCTGCACGATGCCCTTGGGCGTGCCGGTGGTGCCGGACGAATAGATGATGTTGAACGGCCAGTCGGGCTGCACGTCGACCGGCGCCGCCTTCGAGCCCACCGGCGCGAGCCAGGCTTGCAGTGCCTTCGCATCGTCCATCGCGATGCGCGGCACGTCGAGGTCGAGCGCCGGCACCGTGGCGTCGGCGAACAGCAGCCGCGCCCCGCTGTCGCGCACCATGCCCGCCAGCTGCTCGCGCGTCGCACCCGTGGGCAGCGGCGCGACGGCGACGCCGGCCCGCAGCCCGCCGAGGAACAGCACGGCGTACTCGATGCCGTTGGCACCGCTGATCGCGATTGCCTGCTTCGGCTGCACGCCGTCGCGCTGCAGCGCCGCCGCCACGCGGTCGGCCAGCGCGTCCATCTGGCCCCACGTGATCCGCCGCTCGCCCTGCACGAGCGCCGCGTGCTGCGGCCGTGCGGCCGCGTGCTCGCGCACGACGTCGCTGATGGTGCGAAACGGGGGCAGGGGAGAGGCGGGAGTGCTCATGGGCTGCATTCTGGCCGCACCGCGTCGTCGCCGCGGTGGCGGGGACCCATCGCTCCCACTCAGCCCGGTCAGCAAGCGATGGATTCCCGCCTTCGCGGGAATGACGAGAATGCGGCGCATGATCCTCGAAGCCGCTCCCCTCTCCGTGCGTCCCGGCCAGGAGGCCGCGTTCGAGGCGGCCTTTCGCGAGGCGCAGCGCATCATTGCGGCGTCGCCGGGCTACCTGTCGCACGAGCTGCACCGCTGCACCGAGCGGCCGTCCGAGTACCTCCTGCTCGTGCGCTGGCGCACGCTGGAGGATCACACCGTCGGCTTCCGGCAGTCAGCGGCGTACCAGGACTGGAAGCGGCTGCTGCATCACTTCTACGAGCCGTTCCCGGTGGTGTCGCACTACGAGGCGGTTGCCGGCGTGCCCGGCTGACGGTTCACAGCTCGATGAAGTTGCCATGACCGGGCGTGGTACCCGGTCCCTTCGGCGCGCCTTCCTCGCGCTCGGGATGGCCGGTGCAGCACTGGTCGACCGCGATCGGGTCGCTGGCGGGGAAGGTGTATTGCACGGCGACGTCCAGCAGGTCGTCGTACGAGGGTTCGGCGCCGAGCGGCGCCTGCTCGTCCGGCCGCAAGGCCTCGTCGGCCATCGCCCGTTCGCGTGCGCCGGCGGGCGGCGGGTTCTCCGTCGTGGGGAAAGGTGTCATGCGGCCATGCTCCGGCGCGCGGTGCGCGCTGTCTGTAGGCGCTTGATGATGGTCGTGCGCGAGCACGGCCCAGTCGGTTGCGGATGACAGCAATGCGGGCGCAGGCCCGGTCGACGCCACCGCGGCGTTGCGATGGGATGGCATGGACGCCCCGCACGGGGCGTTCCCCTTCCACCATGACGAGAGGAGCCTTCATGCAGGCAGACCAGTTGAAGCAGCGCATCGACAGCATCGAGGAGTGCGCGGACGAAGCCAAGGACGCGTTGCAGTCCGGGTCGGTGAACCCGCAGCTGCGCCAGAGCGTCGAGTCGTTGCACCAGCGCGCCAAGCAGGCGCAGCAGCAGGCCGGCAGCGGCCAGCAGATGGGGCAGGACCAGTTGCGCGAGCCGATCATGCAGCTCGAACAGGCGGCCGACCAGGCGATGCAGGCATGCCGCCAGGCCGGCAATGTCGACCAGAAATTGCAGCAGGCGGTGCAACGCGCGCACCAGGAGGCGTCGTCGCTGAAGAAGCAGATCCAGATGGGATGAACGGCCCCTCCCGTTCACGCGACTAGCACGGAAGCGGCCCGCAGGGGCCGCTGATACGCCTCGTCGCACGCATGAGCTTTTGGTCACCGGCACGGCTTACTGCTGTGCTACGGTGCCACTCGATGCGCCTGCGTACGAGCCTGTTCCTCCTCGCCACCCTGGCCGCGGTGCCGATCCTGGCCTTCGCATTGATCGCCGCCCGCTACGTGGTGCAGGCCGAGGACGAGAACCTCGTCAACACCTCGATGGCGCGCAACTCGGCGACCATGAGTGCCGTCGACGCCGAGTTGCGCGGTGTCACCGCGACGCTGCAGGCGCTCGCCGGCGCGAGCAGCCTCGGGCGCAACGACCTGCGCACCTTCCATGCGGACGCGCAGGCCGTGCTCGTCACGCAGCCGTCCTGGCGCAACATCTCCCTCATGACCAGCGGCGGCCAGCAGCTGGTCAACGCGCGCGTGCCCTGGGGTGCGCCGCTGCCCGCCCATCCTTCCGATCCCACCTCGCTCGAGCGCCTGCTGCGGACGCGCGAGCCCGTCGTCGGTGACCTGCAGCGCGATGGGCTGCCCGACAACGAACTCGGCGTCACCGTGCGGGTGCCGGTGCTGAACGAAGGCGTGGTGCGCTACGTGCTCACCGCGACCCTCAGCGCCGAGCCGTTCCGCCGGTTGCTCGAGCAGCAGAACCTCGCGCCGGGGTGGGTCGGCGCGCTGGTGGACGGCCATGGCCGCGTGCTGGCGCGCGTGCCTCCCGTGAGCGTCGGCAGTGCGGCCTCGCCGGAATACCTCACGCGCGTGCAAGGCGCGACCGACGGCTGGTACCGCGGCCCCGGCATGGGCGGCGAGGACGACTACACCGCTTTCCTGCGCTCCGGCATGACGGGCTGGAGCCTGGGCTATTCGGTGTCGGCGCAGGTGTTGAACAAGGGCGTCAAGGGCGCGGCCTGGGTGATGGGCGCCGGCATGGCGCTGTCCGTCATCGCCGGCGGCCTGCTCGCGCTGCTGCTCGGACGTGTCGTCTCCAGGCCGATGTCGCAGCTCGCCACCGCCGCGCGCCGCTGGGGCGACGGCGTCCCGGTGCGGGCCGGCGTCGATTCGCGCATCGAGGAAGTGCAACAACTGGCGAGCGCCCTCGACCGCGCAGCCGGTGCCGTGACGCAGCGCGACGCGCAGCTGCAGCAGCGCGCCGAGGAACTCGCGCAAGCCAACGCCAAGAAGACGCAGTTCCTCGCGATGCTATCGCACGAACTGCGCAACCCGCTCGCCCCGCTGCGCAATGGCATCGCCATCCTGCGCCGCACGGCCGATCCGCGCCGGCGCTCCGACGTCGAAGCGATGATGGAACGCCAGGTCGCGCACGCGGCACGCCTGATCGACGACCTGCTGGACGTCAGCCGCATCGAGCGCGGCAAGCTGCAACTGGAGCTCGGCACGGTGCACGTGGCCGACATGGTGCGTGCGGCGGTCGAGGCGGTCCGCCCCGCGATCGAGGCGCGGCGCCAGCGGCTCGAGGTGCGGTCGCCGGCCGCGGCGCTCTCGCTGCGTGGCGATTCCGTGCGCTTGGCGCAGGTGCTGAGCAACCTGCTCACCAATGCATCCAAGTTCACCCCCGAAGGCGGCCACCTGCGCGTTGAGGCGCTCGCCGAAGGCAGCGAGCTGGTCCTGCGCGTGCGCGACGAAGGCGTCGGCTTCGAGCCGGACGAGGGCGACCGGATCTTCGAGATGTTCACGCAGCTGGACACCAGCCGCAGCAAGGCGGTGTCCGGCCTGGGGCTGGGACTCGCCATCGTGCGCTCGATCGTGCACATGCACGGCGGCACGGTGTGTGCGTATAGCGAAGGGCAGGGCTCCGGCGCGACATTCACCGTCAGGCTGCCGATGCTGGCCCAGCCCGTGGCGGCGAACGACGCTCCCGGCATGCCTGCGCTGCCCGCACCCGCCGGGCCACGACGGGTGCTCGTCGCCGACGACAACGTCGACGCCGCCGACTCGCTCGCCGCGCTGCTGCGCGAGGAGGGCTTCGAGGTCCTGGTCGCGCACGACGGCGAGCGGGCGCTCGAACTCGCGCGGCGTTCGCCGCCGACGGCCGCGCTGCTCGACCTGGACATGCCCGGGCTCGACGGCCACGAGGTCGCGCGGGCGCTGCGCTCGGAGCGTGGCGCCGACGTGCTGCTGGTGGCGCTGACGGGCCTGGGGCGGCCATCGGACCTGCAGGCCACGCGCGCCTCCGGCTTCGATGCGCACCTGACCAAGCCGACGCCGTTCGAGGACGTGCTCGAGGCGCTGCAACGCCGCCGCGCGCAACGCCCGGTGCACGCCTGACGCGCGCCGATCGCGCTTTCGCAATCGGCAGCGTGACATCTTCCCGGACAGGATCGGTGCGGCCTCGAGCTCATCCGTCAACGGGTAGAGTGGCGCCTGCGTTGCTGGAGAAGCCCGCCTGGGCCGCGAAGTCCTCCAGCAGTCCCTCCTTCCTCCATGTCCCCCGATTCCGCCCACGGCACCCCGGCCGTGCAGCAGCCGCCCGTGCGCAGCACCCTCGCGTGGGTCCGGCATGCGAGCCAGTGGCTCCAAGGCTTCGGCCGCCCGATCGGCAAGGTGCTGGCGCTGGCGCTGGTCCTGGCGACCGTGTCGGCCGCGGCACCGCTGGCCGTGATGCGGCTGGTCGATGCGCTCGGCCAGTTCGCGGCGCAGCGGCTCGCCGGTCCCGGCTCCATGCCCGCCAGCGCACTGCTTTCGATCGGCGTCGCCCTGCTGCTGGTCGCGGGCGCCGAGCTGGGCCAGGTGTGGCTCTCCAAGCTGCTGGAAACGCGCAGCTGGCGGGTGCGCCTGGCGCTCGACTTCTCGCTGCGCCAGCGGGTCACCGAGCGCCTGCACCAGTTGCCGCTGTCGTGGCACCAGCAACACACGGTCGGCGGCACGGTCAACAAGGTCAACACCTCGATCCACGGCTTCGTCAGTGCGGTCGGCGAGATCGGCTTCAAGGTGCTGCCCGCGATCGCGTACCTGGTGCTGGCACTGGCCGCGCTGGTGCAACTGGATTGGCGCCTGGCCATCGCCGTGTGCGTGTTCGCGCCGCTGCCGGCCCTGATCGGCATGGGCGCCGCCAGCGAGCAGACGCGTCGCGACCGCGACCTGCTCAAGCACTGGACCGCCACGTTCGGCCGCTGGACCGAGGTGCTGGGCGGCATCCGCACCGTCAAGGGCTTCGCGATGGAGCGCGAGGAGGAACGCCGCTTCCTCTCCGCCGTCGCCGCCGGCAATGCGCGCCAGACCGAAGGTGCGCGGCGCGATGCGCGCACGGCCGCATGGCAGGGGCTGTCGGCCGCCGCTGCGCGCGTGTCGGTGGCCGCACTCGGTGCGTGGCTCGTGCTGCAAGGCGAGGGCACCGTCGGCACATTGGTCGCGGCGCTGCAATACGTCGGTGGCCTGTTCGGCCCGATCCAGGGGCTCACCAGCGTGTACGCCACGGTGCGCCGCGCGCGTGTGTCTTTGGAGACCGTGTCGTCCATCCTCGACGCGCCCGATCCGCTTGCGGACGCACCCGATGCACCAGATCTCGTGGTCACACAGGGCGAGGTGACGTTCGAGGGCGTGTCGTTCGCGTACGCCGACGACCGTCCGGTGCTGCAGGACGTCTCGCTGCGCGTAGCGCCGGGTGAGACCGTGGCGCTGGTCGGCCCCAGCGGCAGCGGCAAGACGACGCTGCTGGCGCTGCTCGAGCGCCTGCATGCGCCGACCGCCGGCCGCATCCTGGTCGACGGCGTCGACGTGCGCGGCTGCACGGCGACATCACTGCGGCGCCAGGTGGGCACCGTGATGCAGGACGTGCACCTGTTCCACGACACCATCCTGGCGAACATCACCTACGGCACGCCCGGCGCGACGCGCCAGCAGGCCGAGGACGCCGCGCGCGCGGCGCATGCGCACGAGTTCATCGAGAAGCTGCCGCAGGGCTATGACACGGTGCTGGGCGAGCGCGGCGCGGGGCTGTCCGGCGGGCAGAAGCAGCGCCTGGCGATTGCGCGTGCGCTGCTCAAGGACCCGCCCGTGCTGGTGCTGGATGAAGCGACCAGCGCCCTGGACAACGAGAGCGAGGCCCTCGTGCAGGACGCGCTGCAGCGCCTGACGCGCGGGCGCACGACGCTCGTCGTCGCGCATCGGCTGTCGACCATCGTCGATGCCGATCGCATCGTGGTGCTGCGCGCCGGCCGCATCGACGCCATCGGCACGCACGCCCAACTGCTCGCGCAGGGCGGCTACTACGCGAAGCTGTTCGCGCGGCATGCTCGCGAGCAGCGCCCCGTGGCCGGCGGCCTCGAGGCAGTGCTCGACCAGCCCTTGCAGCGCCCGCAAGGGCATCGGCCGGCGGAGCCGAGCGCCGCGCAGGCGTGAATCTCGCTGCGGCGCGGCATGCGCGGCGGTGGACAACCCTGTGGGCAAGCGGTTCATTGCTTGTGCACCGGCGGTGCACGAGCGGTGCACGACGCCCGATCAGTTCGTGCGTGCTGCGCGCAGGACGCCGCCGACACACACGGCGCGCCGCAAGCGCTATGCTGGCATCGCACCCAGGGGTCGTTGGGTGCCAGTTTCTTCATGAATCCACTTGGGCCCGCGCAAGCGGGCCCTCTTTTTTGCCCGCCACAATCACGGCATGAGCGACGCCACGATCTTCCACAACCCCTCGTGCGGCACCAGCCGCAACACGCTGGCCCTGCTGCGCCATGCGGGCCTCGAGCCGACGGTGGTCGAGTACCTGAAGACGCCGCCGACGAAGGAGCAGTTGCGCCAGCTGCTCGCGGACATGAAGGTCGGCGTGCGCGACGTGCTGCGTTCCAAGGAGCCGACGTACCAGCAGCTCGGGCTGGGTGACGCGAAGTGGACCGACGAGCAATTGCTGGAGTTCATCGGCCAGCATCCGGTCCTGCTGCAGCGGCCGATCGTGCGGACGGCGCGCGGCACCGCGATGTGCCGTCCTTCGGAGCGCGTGCTGCGCCTGCTGCCGGTCGATCGCGTGCCGCCGTTCACCAAGGAAGACGGCGACGTCGTGGTCGACGACGGCGTGCGGGCCTAGGCGCTAGAGCCGGTCCAGCATTTCCTTCGTCACGAGCACGATGCCGCCGGGGGACCGGTGGAAGCGCTCGGCGTCCGCTTCCGGGTCTTCGCCGATGACGGTTCCCGGTGGCAGTTCGCAGCCGCGGTCGATCACCACGCGCGAGAGCCGGCTGCCGCGCCCGATGACGCAGCCAGGCAGGATCACCGTCTCGCTGATCTTGCAGCACGAGTGCACGCGCACGCTGGAGAACAGCACGGACATGGTGAGGTCCGAGCCTTCGATGATGCAGCCGCCCGACGCGATGACGTTGGCGATCTCGCCATGCCGGCCGCCCTCGTCCGGCGTGAACTTGGCTGGCGGCAGCTGCTCCTGGTAGGTCCAGATCGG
This sequence comes from Ramlibacter algicola, assembly GCF_016641735.1. NCBI lineage: Bacteria > Pseudomonadati > Pseudomonadota > Betaproteobacteria > Burkholderiales > Comamonadaceae > Ramlibacter > Ramlibacter algicola. Next base: position 1,515,809 of record NZ_JAEDAO010000001.1, read on the forward strand.
CCAGTCGCGGTCGTAGATGTTCAGCTCGGGCAGGTTGGACGCGAGGTCCAGGTTCGCGGCCCAGAACGCATCGACGGTGCCGACGTCGCGCCAGTACGGATTGTCGCGCGACGCCGCCGGCACGCTCGACAGGTTCAGCGGATGCGCGAAGGCCTGTCCCGCACGCACCAGGCGCGGGATCACGTCCTTGCCGAAGTCGCGCTGCGAAGCGGCGTCCTTGAAATCCTCGTCGAGCAGCGAGTACAGGAACTCGGCGTCGAAGACGTAGATGCCCATGCTGCCCAGCGCGCGGTCCGGCTTGCCGGGCATGCCGGGCGGGTCGGCGGGCTTCTCGAGGAAGTTGGTGATGCGGCGCTTCTCGTCGATGGCCATCACCCCGAGCGCGGTGGCTTCCATGCGCGGCACCTCGATGCAGCCGACCGTGCACTTGGCGCCGTTCTCGACGTGGTCGAGCAGCATCAGCGAGTAGTCCTGCTTGTAGATGTGGTCGCCCGCCAGCACCAGGATGTACTTGGGGTCGTAGCTGCGCAGGATGTCGATGTTCTGGTAGATCGCGTCGGCCGTGCCGCGGTACCAGTCGGCTTCGTTCACGCGCTGCTGCGCCGGCAGCAGGTCGATGAACTCGTTGGCTTCGCCGCGCAGGAAGTTCCAGCCGCGCTGCAGGTGGCGCAGCAGGGAGTGCGACTTGTACTGGGTCAGCACGCCGATGCGCCGGATGCCCGAGTTCAGGCAGTTCGACAGCGCGAAGTCGACGATGCGGAACTTGCCGCCGAAGTACACCGCCGGTTTGGCCCGGCGGTCGGTCAGCTCCTGCAGGCGGGACCCACGCCCGCCGGCGAGCACCAGTGCCACGGTCTGCCGCGGCAGTTGCCGCGCCAGGCTCAGGCGCTCGGCCGTGTCCGGCTGCTGCCTCGAGCGCAGCGCATCGTTGAGTTGGTCGTTGAATGCGACGTCTTCCTTGGCCATGCGCGGACTCTCCCGCACGGCCGGGATGCGGTGTGTAGGACGTTCGCCAGAGGCAGTTGCGCCGCCCCGGCGTGGCCCCTGCGCCGCGTGAACGACAATGCCGGGATGCAGATCGCCAAGGACACCGTCGTCACCATCTCCTACCGCATTGCCGACGCGCTCGGCCGCCTGCTCGAAGGCGGCAAGGAGCCGGCGGCCTACCTGCACGGGGGCTACGACAACACCTTCCCAAAGCTGGAAGCCGCGCTGGAGGGCAAGCAGCCCGGCGACCAGGTGTCGCTGCAGCTCGAGCCCGCCGATGCATTCGGCGAACGCGACGAGGCGCTGGTACGCACGATCCCCAAGAGCGAGTTCCCGCCCGGCGTGAAGGTGGGCGGCCAGCTCGAGGGCACCAGCGACAGCGGCCAGCCCGTGCTCTTCAACGTCATGAAGATCAAGGGCGACACCGTCCACCTCGACGGCAACCACCCGCTCGCCGGCAAGGCCGTGAAGATCAGCGTGAAGGTGGTGTCGGTACGAGCCGCCACGCAGGACGAGATCCAGCATCGGCATGCGCACGGCTCCGGTGGGCATCACCACTAGGTTTGTCATTCCGGCGAAGGCCGGAATCCACGCTCGTGTTGGCCACCAGAGTGCTCGCGCGAGCCGGCGAGCGCATCAGGCGGCACTCGACCATCGAAGATCGGGCCCGGCGGCACCCCCTGACACGCTCGCCGGATCGCGCTTCGCCCGCGGCTTCTTCCGGCAGGGCGCGAGCCCGGGGGCGAAGGGCGCTGGGGCGACGGTCGGTGGCGCATGAGGATGGATTCCGGCTTTCGCCGGAATGACAAGGCTGAGGCCTTGGCCGGATGACAAGTCGGCAGCCTTCGCCGGAATGACAGGGTCGACTGGGTTCCCCCGGGACCTCCCGCCCACCTCGGCCGCTTACACTCGGAGCACCTGCACCACACCCCGGTGCAGGCCCGTGGAGCGCGACGGCCACCCGTTGTCGCGTTCCGCCCGCAAACCTGGCAGCGCACCCACCCGTGCGCGGAGCGATTGCATCCATGAGCGAGCACCAGCCCCTGCGGCTGCACGTGCCCGAGCCGTCCGGACGGCCGGGTTGTGCGACCGACTTCTCGTACCTCCACGTCTCGGAGGCCGGCGCCGTCCGCAGGCCGCCGGTGGACACCCCCCACTTCGACACCCAGGACCTGGCGTATTCGCTGATCCGCGTGCTCGACCGCGACGGCAAGGCCGTCGGGCCGTGGGCACCGGAGATCTCGACCGCGCAGCTCCGCAAGGGCCTGCGGTCGATGATGAAGACGCGCATCTTCGACGCGCGCATGACCATCGCGCAGCGCCAGCGCAAGATCTCTTTCTACATGCAGTGCCTGGGCGAGGAAGCCATCGCCTGCGCGCACGCCGCCGCCATCGAGGCCGGCGACATGTGCTTCCCGACCTACCGGCAGCAGGGCCTGCTGCTCTCGCGCGACGACATCTCGATGGTCGAGATGATGTGCCAGCTCATGAGCAACGAGAAGGACCCGATCAAGGGCCGCCAGTTGCCGGTGATGTACTCGTTCAAGCGGGCCGGCTTCTTCACGATCTCGGGCAACCTGGCCACGCAGTTCATCCAGGCCGTGGGCTGGGCGATGGCCTCGGCCATCAAGGGCGACACGAAGATCGCGTCGGCGTGGATCGGCGACGGCGCGACGGCCGAGAGCGACTTCCACACGTCGCTGACCTTCGCGCACGTGTACCGCGCGCCGGTGATCCTCAACGTGGTCAACAACCAGTGGGCGATCTCGACGTTCCAGGCCATCGCCGGCGGTGAGTCGACCACCTTCGCCGCGCGCGGCGTGGGTTGCGGCATCGCCTCGCTGCGCGTCGACGGCAACGACTTCCTCGCCGTGTACGCCGCCAGCAAATGGGCCGCCGAGCGCGCGCGCATGAACCTGGGACCGACGCTGATCGAGTGGGTGACGTACCGCGCGGGCGCGCACTCGACCTCGGACGACCCGAGCAAGTACCGGCCCGCCGACGACTGGGAGCGCTTCCCGCTCGGCGACCCGATCAACCGCCTGAAGTCGCACCTGATCGGCCTCGGCGCCTGGAGCGAGCAGGAACACGAACAAGTGCGCCTGGAACTCGAAGCCGAAGTGATCGCCGCGCAGAAGGAAGCCGAGTCGTACGGCACGCTGCTGGACGGCCAGATCCCGAGCGCCGCGACCATGTTCGAGGACGTGTTCGCCGAGATGCCCGCGCACCTTCGCGCGCAACGCCAGCAGCTGGGGGTGTGACGATGCTGACCAAGACCAAGGACGCCCAAGTGGAAAGCAGCGCCGGCGCGACCAGGCCGATGACGATGATCCAGGCCCTGCGCTCGGCCATGGACGTGATGATGGACCGCGACGACAACGTCGTCGTGTTCGGGCAGGACGTGGGCTATTTCGGCGGCGTGTTCCGCGTCACCGAAGGGCTGCAGGCCAAGTACGGCAAGAGCCGCTGCTTCGACGCACCGATCAGCGAAGGCGGCATCGTCGGCGTCGCGGTGGGCATGGCGGCTTACGGCCTCAAGCCGGTCGCCGAGATCCAGTTCGCCGACTACTTCTACCCGGCCAGCGACCAGATCGTGTCCGAGGCCGCGCGCCTGCGGTACCGCAGCGCCGGCGACTTCACCTGCCCGATGGTGATCCGCATGCCCTGCGGCGGCGGCATCTACGGCGGCCAGACGCACAGCCAGTCGCCCGAGGCGCTGTTCACGCACGTGTGCGGCATCCGCACCGTGATGCCCAGCAACCCGTACGACGCCAAGGGCCTGCTGATCTCCGCGATCGAGTGCAACGACCCGGTGATCTTCCTGGAGCCCAAGCGCCTCTACAACGGCCCCTTCGACGGCCACCACGACCGCCCGGTGGTGCCGTGGTCCAAGCACGAGAAGGGCAACGTGCCCGAGGGCTACTACCGCGTGCCGCTCGACTCGGCCAACGTGGCCCGCGCCGGCTCGCAGGTCACCGTGATCACCTACGGCACGATGACGTGGGTGGCCGAGTGCGCGGCGCAGGAGACCGGCATCGACGCCGAGATCATCGACCTGCGCTCGATCTGGCCGATGGACCTGGACACGGTGATCAACTCGGTCAAGAAGACCGGCCGCTGCGTCATCGTGCATGAAGCGACCAAGACCAGCGGCTTCGGCGCCGAGCTGTCGGCGCTGGTGCAGGAGCACTGCTTCTACCACCTGGAAGCGCCGATCGAGCGCGTCGCCGGCTGGGACACGCCGTACCCGCACGCCCAGGAGTGGGCGTACTTCCCGGGCCCCGATCGCGTCGGCGCGGCCCTCAAGCGCGTGATGGAGGGCTGAAGCCATGGGGATCTATGCAATCAAGATGCCCGACATCGGCGAAGGCATCGCGGAAGTCGAACTCGTCGAGTGGCGCGTGAAGCCCGGCGATGAGGTCAAGGAAGACCAGGTCGTCGCCGACGTGATGACCGACAAGGCGACGGTGGAGATCCCGTCGCCGGTCGCGGGCAAGGTGATGGAGCTGGGGGGCCAGCCCGGCCAGCTGATGGCCGTCGGGTCGGAACTCATTCGCCTGGAAGTGGCGGGCGAGGGGAACGTGAAGGCGGGGGCCGCGAAGCCGGCGAAGGCTGCCGTTGCTTCGACCTTGTCGCCGGACCAGAAGGACGACATCACCGTCGAGAACAAGTCGGTGGAACCAGCGCGCCCGGCCAGCCACCCTCACCCCAACCCTCTCCCGCCAGCGGGAGAGGGAGCGAAACCGCCGGCGGTCACGCCTGCGCCGCGCCGCGCGCCCGGCGACAAACCGATCGCCTCGCCCGCCGTGCGCCGCCGCGCGTGGGAGCTGGGCATCGAGTTGCAGTACGTGCACGGCAGCGGCCCCGCGGGCCGCATCGAGCACGGCGACCTGGAGGTCTACCTGGCCTCGCGCGGCCAGCCGCAGCAGGCGACGCCCGCGCGCATGCGCCAGAAGGACGGCGAGGAGCAGCTGCCGATGATCGGGCTGCGCCGCAAGATCGCGCAGAAGATGCAGGAGGCCAAGCGCCGCATCCCGCACTTCAGCTACGTCGAGGAAGTCGACGTCACCGAACTCGAAGCGCTGCGCGCCAAGCTCAATGCGAAGTTCGGCGCCAGTCGCGGCAAGCTGACGGTGCTGCCCTTCATCGCGCGCGCCGTGGTGCTCGCGCTGGAGGACTTCCCGCAGATGAACGCGCGCTTCGACGACGACGCCGGCGTGGTCACGCGCTACCAGCCCGTGCACCTCGGCATCGCGACGCAGACCGACTCGGGCCTGATGGTCCCGGTGCTGCGGCATGCCGAAGCGATGGACCCGTGGACGTTCGCGAAGGAACTCACGCGCGTCGCGGAAGCTGCCCGCTCCGGCAAGGCTTCGCGCGACGAGCTGCAGGGCTCGACGATCACGATCAGCAGCCTCGGCCCGCTGGGCGGCATCGTCACGACGCCGGTGATCAACCATCCCGAGGTCGCCATCATCGGCGTCAACCGGATCGTCGAACGCCCGGTGTTCCAGGGCGACGCGGTGGTCAAGCGCGCGCTGATGAACCTGTCCTCGTCGTTCGACCACCGCGTGGTCGACGGCATGGACGCGGCGCAGTTCATCCAGACCGTCCGGGCGCTCCTCGAGACGCCCGCGATGCTGTTCGTGGAGTGATCGCCGGATGCAAGTGAAGCAAACGACGCTGCTGGTCATCGGCGGCGGTCCCGGCGGCTACGTGGCCGCCATCCGTGCCGGCCAACTGGGCGTGCCGACGATGCTGGTCGAAGGTGACAAGCTGGGCGGCACCTGCCTCAACATCGGCTGCATCCCGTCCAAGGCCCTGATCCACCTCGCCGACGAGTTCGCGCAAGCTTGCCGCTTCACCGGCGACAACCCGCTGGGCATCCGCGTGCAGGAGCCGGCGCTGGACCTGGTGAAGGCGCAGAAGTGGAAGGACGGGGTGGTGGGCAAGCTCACCGGCGGCGTCGGTGCGCTGCTGCGCAAGAACGGCGTGCAGGTGGTGCAGGGCTGGGCCACCGTGCTCGACGGCAAGACCGTCGAAGTCAAGACGAAGGAAGGCGAGCCGTTGCGCATCCAGTGCGAGCACCTGCTGCTGGCCACCGGCTCGGTGCCGGTGAACCTGCCGCACCTGCCGGCCGGCGGCAACGTGGTGACGTCGACCGAAGCGCTGGCGCTGACGCAGAAGCCCAGGCACCTGGTGGTGGTCGGCGCCGGCTACATCGGCCTGGAACTGGGCATCGCCTGGCGCAAGATGGGCGTGGACGTCGCCGTCGTCGAGGCGGCGGCCACCGTGCTGCCCACGTACGACGAGGAGCTCACGAAGCCCGTCCTCGCGTCGCTGCGCAAGCTGGGCATCACGCTGCACCTGAACACGACGGCCGAAGGGCTGACCGAGAGGGGCGACGGCCTGCGCGCGCGCAGCAGCAACGCCGACGAATTCGTGCTGCCCGCCGACAAGGTGCTGGTGGCCGTCGGCCGCAAGCCTCGCACCGAGGGCTTCGGCCTGGAGTCGCTGCAGCTGGACATGGCCGGCCGCGCCGTGAAGATCGACGAGCAGTGCCGCACCTCGATGCGCAACGTGTGGGCCATCGGCGACCTGGCCGGCGAGCCGATGCTGGCGCACCGCGCGATGGCGCAGGGCGAGATGGTCGCGGAGATCGTGGCCGGCAAGAAGCGCCGCTTCGCGCCGATGGCGATTCCGGCCGTGTGCTTCACCGACCCCGAGCTGGTGGTGGCCGGCATGACGCCTTCGGAAGCGCAAGCCAAGGGCCTCGACGTGCTCGTGTCGCAGTTCCCGTTCGCCGCCAACGGCCGTGCGCTCAGCATGGAAGGCGCCGAGGGCTTCGTGCGCGTGGTGGCCCGCAAGGACACCCACCAGGTCGTGGGCTGGCAGGCCGTGGGGCAGGGCGTGTCGGAGCTCAGCGCCGCGTTCACCTATGCCATCGAGATGGGCGCGCGGCTGGAAGACGTCGGCGGCATCATCCACGCGCACCCGACGCTGGGCGAGGCGGTGCAGGAATCGGCGCTGCGGGCGCTGGGACACGCGCTGCATATCTGAGGGCCGGTCCGCCGGGCCGGCGGGCCGCTCCCAACTGATCGGGACATTTGTCCCGCCCGGCCCCGGACAAGGGCAGCATGCGGTTCGGTAGCTTCGTGGAATGCGAAGCCGGCGGATCGCCGCCACCCTGCGGTCACCTTCATCCCAGGTGGCCGCCATGCCGATCAATCCGATTTCCTTCGCGAACACGCCGCAAGCCGGTGACGACAGCTATGCCTTCCTGGAGGACCAGCTCAGCGCCGGCAACGTCCTCGTGCTGGACGTCATGGCCAACGACTTGGGCGGCAAGGCCAAGACCCTCTATTCGATCGACAACGGCGATGTCCTGGCGGACCTGCTGACGCGCGACCCCGGCCTGGTGACCGCGTGGGAGTCCACGGCGGAGGGCAACCTCATTCGGATCAACGCTGGAAAGATCGAATACAAGCTCGGGGCCGGCGTGGACCTGAACGCCCTGGACCAGGGTGACGCGTACCTGGATAGCTTCCGCTACGCGATCCAGATGGCAAACGGCGCTGTCAGCTGGGCCACCGTCAACCTGAACCTCCAGGGGCAGAACGACGGGCCGAGCGCGAAGGCCGACTCCGCCACGACCACGGAGGATCACGCGGTGACCATCGACGTGCTGGCCAACGACGTCGATGCGGATGCGAGTCACAGCTTCACCCTGCTGTCCGTCACGGCGCCGGACGGCCGGGGCTCGGCGAACATCGTGGATGGCAAGGTCGTCTTCGACCCGGGCACGGCTTTCAACCAACTTGCGGTGGGCGAGACGACCACGGTGGCGCTCACCTACGTCATGCAGGACGAGCACGGGGCGCAATCGAACTCGACCGTGACGGTCACCATCACCGGCACCAACGACGGTCCCACGGCCGTGGCCGACACCAGCTCGACGGACGAGGACAACAGCGTCACCGTCAACGTGCTCGCCAACGACACCGACCCGGACACCAGCGACTCGCTGACCGTGACGGCCGCCAGCGTGGCGACCGGCCTGGGCAGCGCGACGACCGACGGGGCCGGCGTCACCTTCAACCCCGGTACTGCGTACAACTACCTCGCTGTGGGCGAGACCGCGGACGTCGTCGTTAGCTACGCCATCAGCGACGGTCAAGGTGGCACCAGCAACTCGAACGTCGCAATCACGATCACCGGCACCAACGACGGCCCCACGGCCGTGGCCGATACCAGCTCGACGGACGAGGACAACAGCGTCACCGTCAACGTGCTCGCCAACGACACCGACCCGGACACCAGCGACTCGCTGACCGTGACGAGCGCCAGCGTGACGACGGGCCTGGGCAGCGCGACGACCGACGGGGCCAGCGTCACCTTCAACCCCGGCTCTGCGTACAACTATCTGGCTGACGGTGAGTCCGCGGACGTCGTCGTGAGCTACAGCATCAGCGACGGTCACGGTGGCACCAGCAACTCGAACGTCGCAATCACGATCACCGGCACCAACGACGGCCCCACGGCCGTGGCCGACACCAGCTCGACGGACGAGGACAACAGCGTCACCGTCAACGTGGTGGCCAACGACACCGACCCGGACACCAGCGACTCGCTGACCGTGACGAGCGCCAGCGTGACGACAGGGCTAGGCAGTGCGACCACCGACGGGGCCGGCGTCACCTACAACCCCGGTACTGCGTACAACTACCTGGCTGACGGTGAGTCCGCGGACGTCGTCGTGAGCTACAGCATCAGCGACGGTCACGGTGGCACCAGCAACTCGAACGTCGCAATCACGGTCACCGGCACCAACGACGAAGTGCTGGTCTCGGCCTCCAGCGTCACCGCGGGCACCGTGTTCGAGGACACCCCGGCCGGCCACGTGGCAAGCGGCGCGATCGATTTTTCCGATGTGGACCTGAGCGACACCCACCAGGCCGCCTTTGTCGCGGCTGCAGGCAACACCACCGCGTTGGGCACGTTCGCGCTGGGCGCGGTGAGCGAGGCCGCCGACGCCGCCACGGGTTCCGTGCGCTGGACCTACACCCTCGACGACACGTCCGCGCAGTCCCTGGCCGCGAACCAGTCCGTCACCGAGACCTACACCGTCACGCTGGATGACCAGAACGGCGATACCACCACCCAGGACGTGACCGTCACCATCACGGGGACCAACGACGAAGTGCTGGTCTCCGGCGCGGTCGACACCGGCGCCGTCGCCGAGGACGGCACGGCCAGCGCCAGCGGCACGGTGAACTTCACCGACGTGGACCTCACCGACGTCCACCTGGTGACGTCGGCCCAGACGTCCAGCGACTACACCGCCTCGATGGGCACGTTCACGGCGGAGAAGACCGCCGACACCACCGGCAGCGGCACCGGGGGTGTGGTCAGCTGGAGCTACGCCATCGACAACGATGCGGCCCAGGCGCTGGCCAACGGCCAGGCGGTGCACGAAGTGCACACCATCACCGTCAACGACCAGAACGGCGACACCACCACCCAGGACGTGACGGTCACCATCACCGGCGTCAACGACGACGTGCTGGTGTCCGGCGCGGTCGCCACGGGCGCCGTCGCCGAGGACGGCACGGCCAGCGCCAGCGGCAGCATGAACTTCACCGACGCGGACCTCACGGACGTGCACCTGGTCACCTCCGCCCAGACTTCCAGCGACTACGCCGCCTCGATGGGGACCTTCACGGCGGAGAAGACCGCCGACACCACCGGCAGCGGCACCGGCGGTGTGGTCAGCTGGAGCTACGCCATCGACAACGATGCGGCCCAGGCGCTGGCCAACGGCCAGGCGGTGCACGAAGTGCACACCATCACCGTCAACGACCAGAACGGCGACACCACGACGCAGGACGTGACCGTCACGATCACCGGCACGAACGACGAGGTCCTGGTCAGCGGTGCAGTCGCTACGGGCGCGGTCGAAGAGAACGGCACCGCGCAAGCCGTCGGGACGGTGAACTTCACGGACGTCGACCTGGCCGACGACCACGTGGTCACCTCGGCGGTCTTGTCGAGCAGTTACGGCACGCCTCTCGGCACGTTCACGACGCTGGAAACATCGGACACGACCGGCACGGGCACCGGTGGTGTCGTCAATTGGACCTATGACATCGACAACACTGCAGCACACCAACTGGCCTATGGCCAGGTCGCGACGGAAGTCCACCGCATCACGATCGACGACCAAAGCGGCGACACCGTCACGCAGGACGTGACGATCACCGTCACCGGGACGTCCTTGCCCACTGCCTCCGTGGCCGTTGCCCCGGCTTCGGTGCAGGAAGACGGGGCCACCAACCTGGCCTACACCGTCACGCTGGACCATGCCTCGGCGTTCGACACCACGGTGAACTACACCATGGGCGGTACGGCGACCGCGGGATCCGACTACGCGGCGCCCACCGGCTCCATCGTGATTGCCGCGGGCGACACGACGGGCACCATCAGGATCGACCCGACGGCCGATGGCACCTACGAAGCCGACGAAACCGTCGTCCTCACCCTCACCGGCGGCAGCACCAACTCCCAGGCGATCGGCCTGAGCGCCACCAATGCGTCCGCCACGGGAACGATCACGAACGACGACGCCGTGCCCACCGCCTCGGTAGCGGTGGCCCCGGCTTCAGTGCTGGAAGACGGCGCCACCAACCTGACCTACACCGTCTCGCTGGACCACGCCTCGGCGTTCGACACCACGGTGAACTACGCCATGGGCGGCACGGCCACGTCGGGAACCGACTACGCAGCGCCCACCGGCTCCATCGTGATCGCCGCCGGCGATACCACCGGCACGATCACCATCGACCCGGCGGCAGACACCACGTACGAAGCCAACGAAACGGTCGTGCTCGCCCTCACCGGCGGCAGCACCAACTCCCAGGCGATCGGCCTGAGCGCCACCAATGCGTCCGCCACGGGAACGATCACGAACGACGACGCCGTGCCCACCGCCTCGGTAGCGGTGTCCCCGGCTTCAGTGCTGGAAGACGGTGCGACCAACCTGACCTACACGGTCACCCTGGACCATGCCTCGGCGTTCGCGACCACCGTGAACTACACGACGGGCGGAACCGCGACTTCGGGAACCGACTACGCGGCGCCCACGGGCTCCATCGTGATTGCCGCCGGCGACACCACCGGCACCGTCACGATTGACCCGACGGCTGATACCACCTACGAAGCCAACGAGACCGTCGTGCTGAGCCTCACGGGCGGCAGCACCAACTCGCAGGCGATCGGCATCAGCGCCACGAACTCCTCCGCCACGGGAACGATCACCAACGACGACGCCGTGCCCACGGCATCCGTGACCATTCCGCCTCCCAATGCGGTAACGGAGGACGGCGCGACCAACTTGACCTACAACGTCACGCTCGACCACGCCTCCGCATTCGCCACCACGGTGAACTACACGATGGGCGGCACGGCCACCTCGGGAACCGACTACGCGGCGCCCACGGGCTCCATCGTGATTGCCGCCGGCAACACCACCGGCACCGTCACGATCGACCCGACGGCCGATACCACCTACGAAGCCAACGAAACGGTCGTGCTGGCGCTCACCGGCGGCACCACCAACTCCCAGGCCATCGGCTTGAGCGGCACGAATTCGTCCGCCACCGGAACGATCACCAACGACGACGCCGTCCCCACAGCGTCGGTGGCGGTGTCCCCCGCATCGATGAACGAGGATGCGAGCGGGGTGATGACCTACACCGTCTCGCTCAATCGGGCGTCGGCGTTCGCCACGACCGTGAACTTCACGTTGTCCGGAACGGCCACGAACCCGGGCGACTACACGCCATCGACCACGGGTTCGGTCGTCATCGCGGCGGGCGCCACCAGCGCGACGGTGACGGTCGACCCCACGGTGGACACGGTCGTCGAACCGAACGAGACCGTGGTGATGACCCTGACCGGCGGAACGACCAATGGCCAGGCCATCAGCCTGGGCACCGCCGTCGCCACCGGCACGATCCTGAACGACGACGTCGCGGACACCACGCCGCCGACGCTCGACATGACCGCCAACCCTCCGAACGTGCCCAGCGGCAATACCACGACGGTCACCTTCCAGTTCAGCGAGGCGGTTTCCGGGTTCACCTTTGCGGACGTGACCATCAATTCCGGAACGGCTACCGCAGCCAACTTCACGAAAGTCGACGCGGACACCTACACGCTGCTGGTTACCAGGAACGCCGGAGGCAACAGCCCCCTGACGGTGTCCGTGGCGAGCGGCAGCTACACCGACCTGGCGGGCAACCTCGGTGGCGGTGCCAGCGTCGAGGTCAGGCGGGACCCGTCCAACAACTTGACCGCGACAACAGTCAACCTCGCATTCGCCGCCTTGGCCATGCAGGACGACTTGCTGGTTCCCACCGGTGACCAGCCGATTGCAACGGACTCGACGACCAGCGACGGCGAATCTCCTGATTCCATGACCGCGCTGTTGGGCGTCCAGGCCGAGGACCCGAGCGCCTCGAGTTCCGTTTGGAACGAGCAGCCCTCCAGCGCGGACACCGCCGCCTTGGCACTCGCAAGCGAAGCGCCTTTGCCGCCCCCCGGCCCGGTGGACATCGTCGGGGCCAACGCGCTGGACGCCACGGCTGCAGAAACGGCGCTCCCCGCGCCGGTCGTGAGCCCCGAGTCGGGCGCTGCGACGCAGGTCGCCACGTCCGACAACAGCCACAACATCATCATTGGCGACGCCACTGGCATCACCGGGGTGTCCATCGCTGACAAGGGGCTGCCAGCGAGTTCGACGACCAGCGAGGACTCGGCTTCTGGAACGACCACCGCGGCCTCGGAGGCCGATGCTCAGGATCCGGGCGCTCCCGTCGTCGTGGCCGACGCCCAGCCGGACAGCGTCGAGACCGGCACGTCGACCCCCGCGACCGACGCGGACCTGCCGGCGGGCAGTGCCACGAGCAGCAGCGGCGGGGCCGAGACGAGCCCCACTGCGCCCCAGCCGCCGCTCCAGGCGTCGGATGCGAGCCTGCAGCCGCAGGATGCAGCTCGGGTCGCCACGCCAGACAGCAGCCCCGAGGTCATCGGCAACGACGCTGCGAGCTCCACGCCTGTCGTCGACGCGAGCAGCACGCTTCCCGGCGATCAATCCGTCGACGATCAGGCGACGGGCGTCAACTCCGGCACGGCCACAGCCACCGGCGCCGGCCCGGCCCCGGTGAGCGACGCCGGCGCCACGCCCGCGACCAACCCGGAGGTCCCGCTGTCCGGCATCGCAAGCGCATCGACGGGTTCGGCCGACAGCGCCGACCACGCTGATGCGGTTCCGCTGGCATCCGGCAGTTCGCCTGAAACGCTGACGGGTGAACCACCGGTGACCTCGACGCCCGCCCCCGCCCCCTCCGTGGCGCCCACTGGTGCCAGCGACGGCGCTTCCGATCCGCCCGTCGCGCAAGCCGGCGCGTTGCTGCCCAGCGGTGCCCCGGTCGCGCCGGCCGGCTCGCCAACCAGTGCGGCCAGCCTGGAAAGCGGCACATCGACCATCGCCATCGAGGCGGGCCTCCCGCCGAGTCCTGCCCCGGACAGCGGCGTCGCAACGAGCGCGCCGGCCGCCGCAGTGTCCGTCCCGGTGTCGGATGCGAGCTTGTCGCAGGATGGCGCGCAGGTGACTACGCCAGAGAGCAGCTCCAACGTCATCGGCATCGACACTGCGACACCCGTGGTCGCGGCCAGCCCAGGCAGCACGGTGCCCGCTGGCGACCAGACAACGACGGCCAACACGGGCACCGTGGAAGCGAGTGGCAGCGCCACCGTGGCCGTCGACCCGTCCGGCACCGGCGGCATCGGCAGCACGGACGCCACCGTCGCCACGGGCGGCGCAAGCATTGCAAGCAGCACGGACGGCACGGCGGGCACGAGCAGCACGAGCAGCACGGGCACCGCGAGCGCCGACGCAACCAGCACCGTGAGCGGCACCACCGGCACGGCGGCCGCGTCCGACGGCGCGCCCACCGCGCAGGTTTCCCTCGGGAACGCTGCCGGGCAAGCTGCCTCGAACGAGCAGGTCGCAGCGCCAAAGGACGCTCCCGTTGCGGCAGCTGCACCTGACACCGCTCCCACGACGCCCGGCACCGGCGCGGCCGTGAACACGGCTGGGTCCACGGACGACGTCATCGCGGGCACGAGCGGCGCCGATTTCCTCACCGGCGGCGCCGGCAGCGACACCTTCGTGTGGCACGCCGGCGAGCTGGGCGCGGTGGACACGATCACGGACTTCACGGCCGGAGAGCACGGCGACGTACTGGCGATCGGCGCGCTGCTGAACGGATACAGCGCGGGCTCCGACCTGTCGCAGTTCGTCCACGTGACCGAGTCCGCAGGAGGAACCATGGTCAGCATCGATCCCACCGGCCATGGCGAATTCCACGACCTGGTCCTGCTCCAGGGGGTGACGGGCGTGGACCCCGGGACGCTCATGGGGCACATCACGCCCTATCCGCTGGCCTGACTGGCGCGGCCACTGATCGCTCCAGGCAAGCCATGCATTCCCTGCTCCGACTCCTCAAGCAACCGCTGCTGCACGTGGCGGGCTTCTCCTTCTGCATCAACCTGCTCCTGCTGATCCCCGCGATCTTCATGCTGCAGGTGTTCGACCGGGTCCTGGTCAGCCGAAGCACCGACACGCTCGTGGTGCTGATGCTCGGCGCGGGCATCGGCTTGCTGATCCTGTTTGCACTCGACCAGGTTCGCTCGCGTCTGCAGGCCGTGGCCGGCAACATCGTCTCCGAGGCGCTTTCACCGATCGTCACCAAGCTCATGGTGGCCCAGGGAGCGCAGCGGGGCGGGCGCGGCCCGAGCGAGGGCTTGCGCGACGTCAACACCCTCAAGATGCTGTTCTCCGCGCACGGGCTCCTGGCCCTGTTCGATGCACCCTGGCTGGTGGTGTACGTGGCCCTGATCTGGGTCGCGCATGCCTGGCTCGGATGGACGGCCCTGGCCGCCGCGGTCCTGATGCTGGTGCTGGCGGTCGTGAACGACAAGGTCACGCGGCGGGAGATCGAAGCCCTGCAGAAGTCCGGGGCCGGCGCGACGCGCTACCTGGAAACCTCGCTGGCCAACGCGGAGGTCGCGCACACCCTCGGCATGACCGACAGCCTGATCGCGCGCTGGCGCGCCAAGAGCGGAGAAGTGGTCCAGCTCCAGGGGCCGACCGCCCGCAAGATCGCGGCGATGGCGGCCCTGACCCGCACGCTGCGCCAGGCCGTGCAGATCGTCATGCTGGCCGTCGGGGCGTGGCTGGTCATCACCGTCCAGGCCTCGCCGGGCGTGACCATCGCCTGCACCATCCTGCTCGGCCGCGCGCTGTCCCCGGTGGAACAGATCGTCGGGAGCTGGAAGCTGCTGGCGGAAGGCCGCGCCGCGTTCCGCCGCCTGGCCGATCTTCTGGACGCGGCAGCGCAAGAGCCGCCACGCATGCCGCTTCCAGCCCCGCGCGGGGAGCTGCTGGCCCACAACCTGGTGTACCGTGCGCCGAACTCCGAACGCGTGCTGCTGGCCGGGGTCTCGCTGCAACTCGCCGCCGGCGAATCGTTGGCCATCATCGGGCCCAGTGGCGCCGGCAAGTCGACCCTGCTGCGCCTGCTCACGGGCGTATGGCAGCCCACGGCCGGCGTCGTTCGCCTCGATGGCTCGGACATGTCCCAATGGCCGCGTGAGCACGTGGGTACCTGGCTGGGCTACGTGCCGCAGGACGTCGAGCTCTTCCCCGGCACCGTGGCGGAAAACATTGCCCGGCTGGGCGAAGTCGCGGCGGACGCGGTGGTGGAGGCCGCGCAGCGCGCCGGTGTGCACGAGATGATCCAGGCGCTGCCGCAGGGCTACGACACCTACGTCGAACCCACGTCCGCGCTGCTGTCACCGGGCCAGCGCCAGCGCATCGCGCTCGCCCGAGCGCTCTACGGCGCTCCGCGCCTGCTGATCCTGGACGAGCCCAACTCGAACCTGGACGGCGCCGGCGAACATGCGTTGGCCGAGGCGCTGAAGGCGCTGCGCGGGCAGGTGAGCGTCGTGGTGGTCACGCATCGCACGACGCTGGTCCAGCACGTCGACAAGATGCTGGTCATCGAAGCGGGCAAGACCGTCCACTACGGAGCGACGGGGGAGGTGCTCAAGGCCATGCAGGCCAGGGCGCAAATGCCGTCCGGCAACAACGTGGTGGCCATGCCGATCCCGGCCGGCGCCGTGGGGAGGGGAGCATGAGCGCCGCAGTGCTGGATGGCGGCCAGGACCCGATCCTGGCGCCGCAATTCGACGAAGCGCGCCGGCTGGCCCGGCGCGGCTCGCTGGTCCTGGCGCTGGGCCTGTTGCCGCTGCTCGGCTGGTTGGCGTTCGCGCCGCTGTCTTCGGCGGTCATCGCACAGGCGCACGTGAAGGTCGACCTGGACCGGCGCAGCGTGCAGCACGCCGAGGGCGGGATCGTGCGGGAAGTGAAGGTCCGGGACGGACAGCGGGTGAAGCAGGGCGAACCGCTGCTGGTGCTGGGCGACGTGGGCGTGGATGCCGACGTCAACCGCCTCGGCTTGCGGCAGTTCACCGAGCAGGCCGGCATCGCGCGGCTGGAAGCGGAGCAAGCCGGCGCCGGGACGCCGGTGTTTCCTGCCGACCTTGTCCAGGCAGGCACGACCGATTCGCGCGTGGCAGAGCAGATCGTCAAGGAACGCGCGCTTTTCAACGCGCGGCGGGACGCCCTGCGCGGCCAGACCGCCCTGCTGCGCAGCCAGGGCGACAAGATCTCGCGGGAGATCGCCTCGCTCAAGGCGCAGATCGAGCAGGCCAGGTCGTCCATGGGCCACCAGCGTGCGGAACTGGAGCGCAATCGCCAGTTGCTCAAGGACGGCTTCATCTCCGGTGCCCGGATTTCGCAGCTGGAAGCCACTGTCGCTGACTACGGGGTGAAGCTCGAGGAGCGCCATTCCGAGTTGGCGCGGGCCGAGCAGCGCATGGTGGACGTCGAGCTGCGGCTGAAGGGGCTGGAAAGCGATTACCGCCAGCAGGCGAGCGACCAACTGAAAGTCGCGGCCGTGCGGCTGTCCGAAATCCAGCAGGAACTGCGCAAGTCGACCGACGCGTCCAGGCGCCAGGTGATCGTGGCTCCGGTGGCGGGCGAGGTGATGAACCTGCGTTACCCGAGTCCCGGCAGCGTCATCAGCCCGCGCGAGCCCGTCGCGGACATCGTGCCAGCCGATCCGCGCCTCGTCGTGGAAGCGCAGATCCGCCCCGAGGACATCAACCGTGTGCGCCACGGTCAGGTGGCCCGGATGCGGCTGACCGCGTTCAACACGTTGACGACGCCCATGGTGGAGGGCAAGGTCTTCTACGTCTCCGCCGACCGCAATGTCGACCGCACCACCCAGCAGCCTTACTACGTGGTCCTGGTCGAAGCGGATCCTGCTTCGCTGCAGGAGGCCGGGCGACTGACCTTGCAGGCGGGCATGCCGGCCGAGGTGTTCATCCGGGGCGAGGACCGAACCCCGCTGCAGTACCTGCTGGAGCCCGTGACCCTCCTACTCAGTCGCGCGGGACGCGAACGGTGATGCACCAGGTCGGCCCTTGCGGGTGTGCCTGGCCTGCAGAGCCGATGTCTCAGTGCGGCACGTCGGATGGACCGCCATCGGCCGTCCTGCGCGCGCGCCGGATCAGCAGCAGCAGCGGGATCGTCAGCAGCGTGATGGCCATCATGATCCAGAAGTCGTTGACGTAGGCGACCAGCGCGGCCTGTTTCGTCACGAGGCCGTTGAGCATTGCCAGGCCGGTCGGCGTGGCGGGGTCGAGGGCCGGCGGCAGGTTGACGAGCCCCTGGTTGCCCGGCGCGACCAGCGCCGCGAGTTGCGCGTGCGCCTGCGCTTCGCCGCGCGACAGCAGCGCCTGCACGATCGAGATGCCGACCGCGCCGCCGATGTTGCGCACCAGGCTGTAGATGGGCGTGCCCTCGTTGCGCAGGCGCGGGGCCAGGGTCGCGAACGCTGCGGTCGACAAGGGCACGAACGTGAAGCCGATGCCCAGGCCCTGGATGAAGCCCGAGACGACGATCAGGTGGCTGTCCATCTCCAGCGTGATGTGCGTCATCTGCCAGAGCGCGAACGCGGTGAGCGCGAAGCCCGTGGCCATGATCAGACGCAGGTCCACGCGCTGCACCAGCCGGCCGACGGCGATCATCGCCAGCATGGTGCCGATGCCGCGAGGCGCGGTGACGATGCCGGTGTAGACCACCGGGTACCCCATCAGCCCTTGCAGGAACATCGGCAGCAGCGCCATCGTGCCGTACAGCACCATGCCGACGATAAAGCCGAAGGCGGAGCCGGTGACGAAGTTGCGGTCCCTGAGCAGGTCGCGATCGAGGAACGACGGGCCTTGCACCGTGGCGGTGTGCACGGCGAAGAACGCGAAGGCGACGATCGCCGCGGCCGCCTCCAGCCGGATCTCCCACGAATCGAACCAGTCCAGCAGCTCGCCGCGGTCCAGGAACATCTGCAGCATGCCGATGGCCAGGCTCAGCGTGACGAGCCCGAACAGGTCGAGCGGCGAAGTGCGTGGCTTGTTCTCCGGCAGGAAGCGCACGATGCCCCAAAGGGCGAACGCGCCCACCGGCACGTTGATGAAGAACACCCAGCGCCAGTCGAAGTTCTCGGTCAGCCAGCCGCCCAGCATCGGGCCGAGGATGGGGCCGACCATGATGCCG
The DNA here is from genome assembly GCF_016641735.1 of Ramlibacter algicola. Classification (NCBI taxonomy): domain Bacteria; kingdom Pseudomonadati; phylum Pseudomonadota; class Betaproteobacteria; order Burkholderiales; family Comamonadaceae; genus Ramlibacter; species Ramlibacter algicola. The sequence continues at coordinate 1,534,536 of NZ_JAEDAO010000001.1, forward strand.
GCGCCCCAGATGGCCATCGCCTGGCCGACCTTCTCGCGCGGGTTGATGTCCAGCAGCACGGCCTGCGACAGCGGCACCAGGGCGGCACCGAACACGCCCTGCAGCAACCGCGCCGCGACGATGCCGCCCAGCGACGTCGCCAGCCCGCACAGCGCGGACGCGGCCGTGAAGCCGATGACGGACACGATGAACACCTTGCGCCGGCCCCACAGCGAGCACAGCCAGCCGGTCAGCGGCAGCGTGATCGCCGAGGCCACGATGTAGGACGTCAGCACCCAGGTGATCTGGTCCTGCGACGCCTGCAGGCTGCCCTGCATGTGCGGGAGCGCGACGTTGGCGATCGTGGTGTCGAGCGCCTGCATGACCGTCGCCAGCATGATCGACACGGTGATCATGCCGCGGTGGGCCTGCGCGGCGGCGGGGGTGGGCACCGGGCTCACGACGTGGACTCCTTCGTCTCGGCCTCCAGCAGCCCTTCACGCGCACGCGCCAGCAGCGCGAGCAACTGCTTGCGCTCGGCGGCGCTGAACCCGCGCAGCACGCCGGCCGTCAGCTCGTCACCGATCTGCACGGCATGCGCCAGCGCATCGCGCGCCTTCGGAAGGATGTGCAACTGGTTGACGCGGCGATCGCTCGCGTGCGGACGGCGCTCCACCCAGCCGGCGAGGGCCAGGCGGTCGCACATGGTGGCCACGGCCATCGGCGTGATGCCCAGCGATTGCGCCAATTCGGCCTGCGATGGCGGCTCGTCGCCGTGGTTCGCCAGCTTCCACAGCAGCCGCACCTGGGCCTGCGACAGGCCGAGCTCCTCGCGCGCGCGGCGGTCGAACTGCTGGCCATAGAGGGTGGCGGTCTCCCGCACGAGGAAGCCGAAGCGGGCGGACAGGTCGGTTTTCATCAGCCGCTAGATCATATACATGTGTACGATATGGCGCCGGCGAAGGCTCCGATGCCCGGCTTGGGCGGATCGATGGGGGGTGTCAGCGCAGCGCTGACAGCTGCGAGTCGAGCATTGCCCAGTCGCTGCGGAGCGCGGCGCGGCGCGCGAGCTTGCGCTCGCTGCGGGCCAGGATGCCCTGCATGGCTGCGGTCTCGTCGCCGAACGGCCCGGCGACGATCTTGCGCAGCGGCTTGTCGTCGTCCCAGACGCCGCGCGGGCAGGTGGCGTACAGGCGCGCGTAGCCGAAGTGGCCGTCGCCGGTCTCGACCGTGTAGCAGGCGAGGTAGTAACCGAAGACGGGGCCGGCGATCTGTTCCACGCTGCGCAGCTTAGGGAGGTCGGCGCCCCGTGCCGCTCCCCCAAACAGGTGATTGCGGCTCAGGCGGCCCGCAACTGCTCGCAGGTGGTCGCCAGGCAGCGCTGCAGGGCCCGCTCTTCCTGGCGCAGCTTGTCGCAGCCCGCGATGCACCGCTGCAAGTCCGCGCGCAATTGCGCGTCCTGCTGCTGCGCGGGCTCGATGTCGACCGACCAGTTGCTGTCCTGTGCGTTGTCCAGCAGCTTGAGCACGGCCTGCTCCCAGGCGGCGTGGCGCGGCGTGAGGATCTCGTCGATCTCCTGCACCAGCGCGCGGCGCAGCGCGAGCACCTGCTCGGCGAGCACGCAAGCTTCCTCGACCGCGCGGCCGGCCGCACGCATGCGCCGCATGCGCGTGCCCAGCGTGTCGGCGGTGTGCGCCAGGCCGCGCAACTTCTCCATGCCGGCGGGGTCGCCCTCGGCGGGGCGGCGCTGGCGCAGGTCGGCCCACAGGTCCGCCAGCCAGCCTTCGCCGTGCTGGAGCACGTCGTGCAGCCGCTGCTGCTCCATGCGCAATTCGACGATCGCGCGGCGCACGCCGGGGTCGTGGTTCTGCAACCAGGTCGCGAGTTCCAGGCCGAGCAGGGTGGACTTCCTGGCGGCGCGCGCGGCGGTGGACCAGCCCTTCTGGAAGGCCGCGACGTCGCTGCTCTCGCGTTCCACGACGACGCCGTAATCGAGGTCACGCACCGAGGTCTCGAGCGAGCGCAGGCCGTCGGCGAGCTGGTTGGCGTGGCGGTCGTAGGCGCGGGCGCCGAGGTCGACCGCGACCTTCAGCAGGCACTCGGTGTGCGGCGCCGCCATCTTCTGCAGCAGCTGCTCGATCCATGAGGCCAGCACGCCCGCGGGTTGCCGCTGGTTCGGATCGTAGGCCTGGCGGTCGGTGGACATCTAGGGTGCAGGGGGACGCGCCGCAAAGGTGGCACGTCATGTCTCGCTGCGCCCTGACTGTAACAGGATGTTGTCGAATGCCTCGGCAGAAAACCGAGTGCGGCACGGCCGCGTCGGCGGGCCGCCACATGCAGCCGTCAGGCCGCGGCGCTGACTCGGATGCCGCGCAGTTGGCCGGCCTGCGGCGGGCCGGGAGGCCGCGGGTACTGCGCGGGATCGAACCGGTGCAGCAGTTCCGCTTCGCGGGCACGGGCGAGCGCGACGTTGGCGAGCTTGACGTGGCCGAAGCCGCGCATCGACAGCGGCACGGCGGCGATCTCCGTCGCGATCGGCAGCCGGTCCGCGGCGAGCGCGGGCAGCAGCGACTCGATGCGGCGCCGGTACTCGCGCACCAGCGAGCGCTCCAGCCGCCGTTCCTCGGTGTAGCCGAACACGTCGAGCACCGAGCCGCGCAACCTCTTGCCGTGCGCGAGCACGCGCAGCATCGGCAGCAGCCAGCCGCCCAGGCGCATCTTGCGCGGTGGTTGCCCGTCCTTGCCGCGGGAGAGCAGTGGCGGCGCCATGTAGAACTCCAGCTGCGCATCGCCTTCGAACTGCTGTTCCAGCGTGCGCAGGAACTCGCCGTCGGTGTACAGGCGCGCGACCTCGTACTCGTCCTTGTAGGCCATCAGCTTGAGCAGGGAGCGCGCAACGGCGCGCGTGAACGGCAGCGACGGATCGGCGGCCATCGACGCTTCGCGGGTGCGCACCCGGGCGACGAAGTCGGCGTAGCGGCGCGCATAGGCCGCGTCCTGGTAGCCGGTGAGGTGCTGCACGCCGCGCACCACGATGGCCTCGAGCGTGTCGGCCGCGGGGGCGTCGTGCGGGGCTTGCGGGCCTTGCAGCAGTTGCGCGATCGCCTGCGGATCCGCCGCCGCGAGCCGGCCCAGCGAGAACGCGAGCTTGTTGCTGTCGACAGCGACGCCATTGAGCTCGATCGCCCGCTGCAAGGCCGCGGCGCCGACGGGCACCAGCCCGCGCTGCCAGGCAAAGCCGAGCGCCAGGATGTTGGACACGATCGAGTCGCCGACGAAGGCCTCGGCGAGCTCCTGCGCGTCGAGCGTCTCGACGCGATCGGCGCCGGCGGCGAAGCGCAGTTTCTCCAGCAGCTGCGGCACCTTCAGGCTCGCGTCCGGATTGCGCAGGCTCTCGGCCACCGGCACTTCGTGCGTGTTGGCGAGGATGCGCGTGCGGCCGTGGCGCACCGTCGCCAGGGCGTCGGGCGACGCGCCGACGACGAGGTCGCAGGCGAGGATCGCGTCGGCTTGCTGGGTGTCGATGCGCACCTGGTTCAGGCGCGAGGGCACGTCGGCCAGCCGCACGAACGACAGCACCGAGCCGCCCTTCTGCGCGAAGCCCATGAAGTCCAGCACGCTGGCGCTCTTGCCTTCGAGGTGCGCCGCCATCGTGATCAGCGCGCCGACCGTGACGACGCCGGTGCCACCGACGCCGGTGACGAGCAGGTCGTAGGGCGCGGTCCAGGTGTGCGGAGCGGGGGTGGGGAGGCCATCAACTCGGCGCTGGAAGTCCAAAGCCTTGTTCGTGAGCGCTCCGACGCCTTTCCGGACTGTCGCGCCCGTCACCCCCACGAAGCTCGGGCAGAACCCTTTCGCGCAGGAGTAGTCCTTGTTGCAGCTGCTCTGGTCGATCTTGCGCTTGCGGCCGAGCGGCGTTTCCAGCGGCAGCACGGCGACGCAGTTGCTCTGCACGCTGCAGTCACCGCAGCCTTCGCACACGCGGTCGTTGATGAACAGGCGGCGCGCGGGATCGACCAGCTGCCCCTTCTTGCGGCGGCGGCGCTTCTCGGCGGCGCAGGTCTGTTCGTAGATCAGGACCGTGACGCCCGGCATCTCGCGCAGGCGGCGTTGCACGGCGTCGAGCTGGTCGCGGTCGTGGAACTCGGTGCCGGCAGGGAAGCGGTCCTTCACGCCGTCGTACTTGGCGATGTCGTCGGACAGCACGACGACCTGCTTCACGCCTTCGGCCTCGACCTGGCGCGCGATGCCATCGACGCTGATGATCCCGTCGACCGGCTGCCCGCCGGTCATCGCGACCGCGTCGTTGAACAGGATCTTGTAGGTGATCGTGCTGCGCGCCGCGACGGCCTGCCGGATGGCGAGGTAGCCCGAGTGGTAGTAGGTGCCGTCGCCCAGGTTCTGGAACACGTGCGGCACCTTGGTGAACATCGCGTGCGACACCCAGTCCACGCCTTCGCCGCCCATCTGGATCAGGCCTTCGGTGTCGCGGTCCATCCAGCTGGCCATGAAGTGGCAGCCGATGCCCGCCTGCGCATGCGAGCCCTCCGGCACCCTGGTGCTGGTGTTGTGCGGGCAGCCGGCGCAGAAGTACGGCTGGCGCTTGACGCTGTCGCTGGCGTTGGACAGCAGCTCGGGCAGCGTGAAGTCGCGCACCAGGTGGCGCCGGTCCAGGTCGGCGAAGTGCCGCACCAGCCAGTTCGCCACCAGCTCGATCAGGCGCGAAGGACGCAGCTCGCCGATCGCGGGCACCAGCGCGCGCCCCTGCTCGTCCTGCTTGCCGACGATCACCGGCCGTTGCGCCTCGTTGTAGAACATCGAGCGCAGCTGGTCCTCGACGACCGGCCCCTTCTCCTCGATCACCAGCACCTCGCGCAACCCGCGCGCGAATTCACGCATGCGGGTGGGCTCGATCGGGTAGGTCAGGCCCAGCTTGTAGATGCGCACGCCGTGCTGCGCGAGCGTCTCCGGCGAGATGTCCAGCCGGCGCAGCACTTCCATGAAGTCGTAGTGCGCCTTGCCGGCGGTGACGATGCCCACCGTCGCGTGGTCGCTGGACACCACGTGCCGGTCGACGCTGTTGATACGGGCGAAAGCGCGCACCGCGTCCAGCTTGGCATGCAGGCGCTGCTCGATCACCAGGGACGGCAGGTCCGGCCAGCGGTAGTGCAAGCCGCCAGCGGGAGGTGCGTAGCCGGTGAGTTCGCGCACGGTGTCGCCGCCCTGCCAAGCGGCCACGCGGGCGTTCACCAGGTCCAGGTCGACGGTCGAAGCGCTTTCGACCACTTCGCTGAGCGCCGTGAAGCCGACCCAGTTGCCCGAGAAGCGCGAGAGCTGCCAGCCGTACAGGCCGAATTCCAGGTACTCGGCGACGCTGCCCGGCGACACGATGGGCGCATGCCAGGACTGGAAGGCCTGGTCGCTCTGGTGCGGCATCGACGAGGACACGCAGCCGTGGTCGTCACCCGCCACCATCAGCACGCCGCCATGGGGCGACGCGCCATACGCGTTGCCGTGCTTGAGGGCGTCACCGGCGCGATCGACGCCGGGCCCCTTGCCGTACCACATGGCGAACACGCCGTCGCAGGTGCGCTCCGGATCGGCCTCGACCCGCTGCGTGCCCAGCACCGCAGTCGCGCCCAGCTCCTCGTTGATCGCCGGCAGGAAGCGGATGCCCGCTTCGTCGAACTTCTTGCCGGCCTTCCACACGGCCTGGTCGACCATGCCGAGCGGCGAGCCGCGGTAGCCGCTGATGAAGCCCTGCGTGTCCAGCCCCGCGGCCGCGTCGCGCTGGCGCTGCATGAGCAGCAGCCGCACGAGGGCCTGGGTGCCGGTCAGGAAGATGGCGCCGCTGCCGGCCCAGAGGCTGTCGCCGAGCTGGTAATCGGGGCGCGCGAGGGTGGTCGTCTCCATGGGAATGAAGTGTCTGCGCGGCGCGGAAAAAATTGGTTCTCGGTTCCTGCCCCACTCGACATGCGGGAGAATGGAATTCTTCCAAATGCTGGATCCGAAGAATGAACGACCTCGACCGCCACGACGTGCTGCTGCTCGCCGAACTGCAGCGCGACTCGCGCCAGACGGTGCAGCAGCTGGCGGCCGCCGTCGGCCTGTCCAGCACGCCGTGCTGGAAGCGGGTGAAGGAGCTGGAAGCCGCCGGGATCATCCAGGGCTACACGGCGCTGGTCGACCGCGAGCGGGTCGGCCTGTCGCTGTGCGTGCTCGCCGAGGTCAACCTCACGCGGCACAACGAGGACGACGTGCGCCGCTTCGAGCAGGCCGTCGCCGCGGAGCCGGCCATCGTCAGCTGCTATGCCACCACGGGCCAGGCCGACTACGTGATCAAGGTGCTGGTGCCGGACATCAAGCGCTACGAATCCTTCCTGCACGACACCATGTTCAAGCTGCCGGGCGTGACGCACGTGCGCTCGAGCGTGGTGCTGAAGGAGGTGAAGTCCGAGTCGCGGCTGCCGCTGGCGGTGCCGCGCGGGAAGCAGCCGGCGCGGCGCGCGCGCCGGCCTGCGGGCGACTAGCGGGCGCGGCGAATGCCGCACTCCGCCGATGCCGACGGGTCCAGCACTTCGGGGCCGCACGCGAGGAACGCTTCGGCCTTGAGGCCGCCCGTGGCAGTGCGGTAGGGCGCGAAGCAGGCCTGGCTCTTCGCGTACTCGGCGCGCCACGCGCGGCAGTCTTCCTCGCTGCCGCGCCGGGGCAGCGTCGGGTCGTTCTCGTCGGCGAAGACCAGGGGTGGCGTCGACGCCGCCGCGGACGCCGGCCGCTTGGGTTGGCCGGCCGCCTGGGCCGCCGCGCCGACCGCGAACGCGAGGGCCGCGGCCCCGATCACGAAAGCTCGCAGGTCCTTCATTTCGCCGTGTAGTAGTCCTGCACCGCGTCCCACGCGGCCTGCTGCAGCAGCTTGGCGGTCTCGGGCGGCAGGCCGGCCGTGTACGTCGCGCCGACCGGGGTCTTGCGCATCAGCGCGGCGTAGCTGGCGCAGGCGGCCAGGTAGGTGCCTGCGAGGCTGGGGTGGCGCTTGTCGGCGACGTACAGCTCGAGGTCCGGCTTGCGCTCGATCGCCTTGGCGAAGGCGAGGCCCGCGGGGATGACGAGCACGTCGTTGTCGTTGCCGGCCTTGGTGTACGCGTCGGCCAGCTGGCGGGTCATCTCGGGCTTGTCCTTGTAGGCCCACGACATGAACAGCACCGGGCGGATGCCCTGCTTGCGCAGGATGTCGGCGTCCTTCTTCACCGTCTCGTGGAACGACTGCTGCAGCTGCGGGTGGACGGGGCACTGGCTGCAGTCCATCATCACGACGGTGTCGTACTGCTTGCCCGGCGGGTTGAAGCGGATCTGGTTGTCGCCGACGAACGAATAGCGGCCGATGCCGTTCGGCCGCACCAGCGATTCCATGTCGTGCCAGTCCAGGCCGGAGCCGCTGACCGTCACCGACGTCCCGCGCACGGCCGGCTTGTCACCCAGCGACTCCGACAGCTTGCCGAAGTGGTTGTGCAGCGAGTTGTTGTAATAGAAGAAGCTGTTGCCCACCCACATCATCGCGTCCACGCGCGGGCCGTGGTCGGTCTTCTTCGGGGCAACCTGCGCGTGCGCGGCGGGCAGCAGGGTGATGGCGGCGAGCGAGAGGGCGGCGATCAGGTGGCGCATCGTTGTCTCCTTGGTTGTCGTCGCAGCTTAGCTGCTGGAGGCGGGGCAGGGAAGCCGCCTCCTTCCGCGTTCAAGCCAGCTGCTTGTGGAAGTACGTCGTGGAGCACAACGCGCCATCGGGCATCAGCGCGTAGTTCGGGATCTGGCCGACGCGCTGCCAGCCGCAGCGCGCATACAACCGCTCCGCGGCGCTGCCGGTCACCGTGTCGAGCACCAGCACCGTCTTGCCGTGCGCACGGGCTTGCTCCTCCACCGCCGCCAGCAGGCGTTGCGCGATGCCCTGGCGCCTCGCGCGCCGGTGCACCAGCATCTTCGCCACGTCGGCGCGGTGCGGCTGGTTCTCGGGCTGGGCCAGCACGAGTTGCACGGTGCCGGCGATCCCGGCGTCGTCCTCGGCCACCAGCACGAGCCGCTCGCCCGCCGCCGCGCCGCCCGCCACGGCGCGCCAGAACCCGTCGGCGCGCTCCGCGGCGATCGGCAGCATGAAGCTCACCGAGGCGCCGCCTTCGACGCAGTCGACCAGGACCGCGGACAGGTCGGGGATGCGCCGGGCCACTTCGTCGGCGGGCAGGGGGCGAATGCGAAAGGCGTCAGCGCTCATGGGTGCCCGGGACTGTACCGGGAAGGTCCGCCCCGGGACAAACCCTAGAGGAAGCGCACCGGCGCGGGCAGCGGCCGACAATGTTTGGGCCAATGCACCAAGGCGCGCAGGGGTTGCGCGCGCACAAGGAGATCTCCATGGTCCAAGCACGATCCTCCCGCCGGCAAGTCCTCGTCAGCGGCGTCTCCCTCGCCGCCGCCATCGGCCTGCCACGCTTCGCCGCGGCGCAGTCGCCGCAGGTGATCAAGTTCAGCCACGTGGTGGCCGAGAAGACGCCCAAGGGCCAGGCCGCCATCAAGTTCAAGGAACTCGCCGAGAAGAAGCTGGGCGGCAAGGTGCAGGTGCAGGTCTTCCCGAGCTCGCAGCTGTTCGGCGACGCCAAGGAGCTCGAGGCAGTTCTGCTCGGCGACGTGCAGTTCATCGCGCCGTCGCTGTCCAAGTTCGACCGCTACACCAAGAAGGTGCAGCTGTTCGACCTGCCGTTCCTGTTCGACGACGTCAAGGCCGTCGACAGCTTCCAGGCCAGCGACAAGGGCAAGGCGCTGCTGGAAAGCATGAAGGCGCGCAACCTGCTCGGCCTGGCCTACTGGCACAACGGCCTGAAGCAGCTGTCCACCAACCGCGACAAGCTGTTGCGGCCCGAGGACGTCAAGGGCCTGAAGTTCCGCATCCAGCAGTCGGACGTCCTGGAGGCGCAGTTCCGCGCGATGGGCGCGAATCCGCAGAAGATGGCCTTCTCCGAGGTCTACCAGGCGCTGCAGACCGGCGTGGTCGACGGCCAGGAGAACACCTGGTCCAACATCTACTCGCAGAAGTTCTTCGAGGTGCAGAAGACCATCGCCGAAACCAACCACGGTGTCATCGACTACATGGTCGTGACCAACGCCAAGTGGTGGGACGGCCTGCCCGCGGACATTCGCAAGGGGCTGTCCGAGGCGATGGCCGAGGCGACCGCCCACGGCAACAAGCTGGCCGGCGAGTTCAACGAGGACGACCGCAAGAAGATCGAGTCCGCCGGCAAGGCCAGGATCCAGAAGCTGTCCAAGGACGACGTGGCCGCGTGGCGCAAGGCGATGGAGCCGGTCTGGAAGAAGTTCGAGGGCGAGATCGGCAAGGACCTGGTCGACGCGGCACGCAAGGCGGCCTGAGCGCCCCATGCGCTGGCTGGACCGGTTCGAGGAAGCCGTCGTCGTCGTGCTCATGGCGGGCATGACGCTGCTCGCCTTCGCGCAGGTCGTCGCCCGCTACGTCTTCAACTACAGCTTCGTGTGGGCGCTCGAAGTCATCGGCGTCATGTTCGCGTGGCTGATCTTCGTCGGCATGGCCTACGGCGTGCGCATCGGCACCCACATCGGTGTCGACCTGCTGGTGCGCAACCTGCGGCCGGGCGCGGCGCGCGTGGTTGGCTGCGTCGCCGCGGCGCTGTGCATCGGCTACTCGCTGGTCCTCGCCTGGGGCGGATTGCAGTACGTGCTGAAGATGCACGAGGTCGGCATCCTCATGCAGGACGTGCCCATCCCGCAGTGGTGGCCGCGCGCCATCCTGCCCGCGGGGTTCCTGCTGCTGGCATTCCGGTTCACGCAGGTCCTCGTGGCGGCGGCGCGCGGTGAAGCGGTGCACATGATCAGCGACGAGAGCCAGGACGCGTTGAAGCTGAAGGAAACCGGCACGACGGGGCTGGCCGAGTGACGATCGCCGCCCTGTTCCTGCTGCTGTTCATCTTCATGGCGCTGGGGCTGCCGGTCGCGGTGGCGCTGGGGCTGTCGTCGCTGCTGACGATCCTGGTGTTCGCCCACGACTCGCTTGCGTCGCTGTCGCTCAAGCTGTACGAGACGTCGGAGGCGTACACGCTGCTGGCGATCCCGTTCTTCATCCTCGGCGGCTCGTTCATGACCACCGGCGGCGTCGCCCGCCGGATGATCCGCTTCGCCAACGCCCTGCTCGGGCACTTCCGCGGCGGCCTGGCGATGGCCTCGGTGTTCGCCTGCATGCTGTTCGCCGCGGTGTCGGGGTCGTCGCCCGCGACCGTCGCGGCGGTCGGCTCGATCGTCATCGCCGGCATGGTGCGCGCGGGCTATCGCGAGGACTTCGCCACCGGCGTGATCTGCAACGCCGGCACGCTGGGCATCCTGATCCCGCCGTCGATCGTGATGGTGGTCTACGGCGCCGCCACCGAGACGTCGGTCGGCCAGCTGTTCATGGCCGGCGTGGTGCCCGGCATCCTGCTCGGGTTGCTGCTGATGGTGGCCATCGCCATCCGCGCGCGCACGCTCGACATCCCGCGCCAGCCGCGCGCCAGCCTGCCGGAAGTGCTGCGCGCCGGCCGTGACTCGCTGTGGGGCCTGCTGCTGGTGGTGATCATCCTGGGCGGCATCTACGGCGGCGTGTTCACGCCCACCGAGGCCGCCGCGGTGGCGGCGGTCTACGCCTTCTTCGTCGCCGTGTTCGTCTACCGTGACCTGAAGCTGTCCGCCGTGCCGGGCGTGCTGCTGGATTCGGGCCGGGTGACGGTGATGCTGATGTTCATCATCGCCAATGCGCTGCTGTTCGCGCACGTGCTGACCACGGAGCGCATCCCGCAGGCCATCGCCGAAACGATCGTGGGCTGGGGCATGCCGGCCTGGCAGTTCCTGCTGGTGGTGAACCTGCTGCTGCTGGTGGCCGGCATGTTCATGGAGCCGACCGGGATCATCCTGATCCTGGCGCCGATCCTGTTCCCGATCGCGCAGCAACTGGGCATCGACGCCGTCCACCTCGGGATCATCATGGTGGTGAACCTGGAGATCGGCATGGTGACGCCGCCGGTGGGGCTCAACCTGTTCGTCGCGTCGGGCATCACAGGCATGCCCATCACGGCCGTGGCGCGCGCCGCGCTGCCGTGGATGATGGTGCTGCTGGGCTTCCTGGTGGTGGTCACCTACGTGCCGGCCATCACGCTCGCGCTCCCCAACCTGCTGTTCTGATCGGCTGCCGTCGCGCTTGCCGCAGGGGCGCGGCTTGGCCTATGATCGACCAATCGGTCGGCAATAAACCGGCCCGCAGGAGACCGCATGTACACGCAGGCGATGGACACCATGAAGGGCGAGGCCGCCAAGCCGGTGCGCTCGGCCCAGGAAGTGCAACTGCAGGAGCGCTTCGACGCCCGCATCGACGCGGGCGAGTTCGTCGAGCCCAAGGACTGGATGCCCGAGCACTACCGCAAGACGCTGGTGCGGCAGATCAGCCAGCACGCGCATTCCGAGATCGTCGGCATGCTGCCCGAAGGCAACTGGATCTCGCGAGCGCCGACGCTCAAGCGCAAGGCGATCCTGCTGGCCAAGGTGCAGGACGAGGGCGGCCACGGCCTCTACCTGTATTCCGCCGCGGAGACGCTGGGCACCTCGCGCGACGAGATGCTGCATGCGCTGCACACCGGCAAGGCGAAGTACAGCTCGATCTTCAACTACCCGACGCTCACCTGGGCCGACGTCGGCGTGATCGGCTGGCTGGTGGACGGCGCGGCGATCATGAACCAGGTGCCGATTTGCCGCTGCTCGTACGGGCCGTATGCGCGCGCGATGATCCGCATCTGCCGCGAGGAGAGCTTCCACCAGCGCCAGGGCTTCGAGTCGCTGCTGACGATGATGGACAAGGGCACCGACGCGCAGCGCGCGATGGTGCAGGACGCGGTCAACCGCTGGTGGTGGCCGTCGATCATGATGTTCGGCCCGCCCGACGACCAGTCGCCCAACAGCGCGCAGTCGATGCGCTGGGGCATCAAGCGCGTGTCCAACGACGAACTGCGCCAGCGCTTCATCGACGCGACCGCCGAACAGGCCAAGGTGCTGGGCGTGACGCTGCCCGACCCCGAGCTGCGGTGGAACGAGGAGCGCGGGCACCACGACTTCGGCGCCATCGACTGGACCGAGTTCTGGAACGTCGTCAACGGCCACGGCCCCTGCAACAAGGAACGCCTGGCCGAACGCGTGCAGGCGTGGGACGACGGCGCGTGGGTGCGCGAGGCTGCGCTGGCTTATGCCGCGAAGCAGGAACCGATGAAGGAGGCTGCATGACGTCGTCGACCAAAGGAAAGCCCTCCCCTGGTGAGGGGAGGGTTGGAGAGGGGTCGAGCCCAGCGCGGCCGCAGGCCACGGCGTCCGAAGGACGCGAGTGGCCGCTGTGGGAAGTGTTCGTCCGCAGCAAGAGCGGGCTGGACCACAAGCATTGCGGCAGCTTGCATGCCGCGGACGCGAAGATGGCCATCCAGATGGCGCGCGACGTCTACACGCGGCGGCAGGAAGGCACCAGCGTGTGGGTCGTGCGGTCGGACCACATCGTGGCCAGCGACCCCGGCGACAAGGACATGTACTTCGACCCGGCCGAGGACAAGGTGTACCGCCACCCGACGTTCTTCAAGCTGCCGCCTTCCGTGGACCACATGTAATGGCCGTCGCGAGCATCACCGTCAAGCAGGACCCCGCCGTCCAGTACCTGCTGCGCATCGGCGACACCGCGCTGATCCACGCGCAGCGCCTGGCCGAGTGGACCGGCCACGCCCCGCAACTGGAAGAGGACATCGCGCTGGCCAACATGGCGCTCGACCTGCTCGGGCAGGCGCGCGCGGTGCTCACGCGCGCGGGCGAGCTCGAAGGGGCTGGCCACGACGAGGACCAGCTGGCGTTCCTGCGCGAGGAGCGCGACTTTCGCAACGTGACGCTGGTGGAGCTGCCGCGGGGCGACTTCGCGGTGACCGTGCTGCGCAACGCGATGATGTCCAGCTTCTTCAAGCTGCTCTGGGAGCAGCTGCGCACGTCCTCCGACGCGGAGCTGGCGGCCATCGCCGGCAAGGCGGTGAAGGAAGTGCGCTACCACCAGCAGCACGCGTTCGACTGGGTCGTGCGCCTGGGGCAGGGCACCGACGAATCGCTGCGCCGGCTGCAGGCCGCCCTCGACCAGCTGTGGCGCTACGGCGCCGAGCTGTTCGACGAGGACGCGGTCGACGAGCACGCGTCGCACACCGGCCTGGGCCCGCGCTGGGGCGACCTGGCCGATGCGTGGGACGCCGAGATGGCCGCGCTGCTCGGCGAAGCGGGCCTCGAGGTGCCGAAGGCGACGCCGTTCCGCTCGACGGGCAAGCGCGGCGTGCACAGCGAGCACATGGGCTTCATCCTCTCCGAGATGCAGCACCTGCAGCGCGCCTACCCCGGCGGCGTGTGGTGAGCGCCATGGCCGCGCCGCGCGTCGACCGCGCCTGGGAAGTGCTGGGCACGGTGCTCGATCCCGAGGTGCCCGCGCTGTCGGTGCGCGACCTGGGCATCGTGCGCGACGTGATCGACCACGGCGAGGAACTGGAGGTGGTGCTGACGCCGACCTATTCCGGCTGCCCGGCGACCGAAGTGATCGAGCAGAGCGTGCTGGGTGCGCTGCAAGCCGAAGGCCTCGGCCCCGCACGCGCCACGCTGCGCCGCGCGCCTGCCTGGACGACCGACTGGATCACCGAGGACGGCAAGCGCAAGCTGCGCGAGTACGGCATCGCGCCGCCGCACGCCACCCTGCCCGAAGGCGGCGTCCCCATCCGCATCGTCCGTCGCGACCCCCCCATTGCCTGCCCCCACTGCGGCAGCTCGCACACCGAGCGCACGTCTGCTTTCGGCTCGACGGCCTGCAAGGCGCTGTACCGGTGCCTCGCCTGCCGAGAACCGTTCGAGTATTTCAAACCGATATGAACTCCCAAACGCAGAAGTCACAGAAGAAGCGCAGAAGTCACAGAAGAATTTCCAAGATGGATTCTTCCGTGACTTCTGTGCGCTTCTGCGACTTCTGTGTTTGGGAGTCCGTCTTCCTGGATCGCCAATGAGCACACCGCTCTTCCACCAGCTCAGAGTCCGCTCCATCCAGCCTGACACGCAGGAGGCGGTGGTCGTCGCGTTCGAGGTGCCGCCCGAGTTGCAGCCGGTGTTCGGCTTCACGCAGGGCCAGTACCTCACGTTGCGCAAGGAGATCGACGGCCAGGACCTGCGGCGGTCGTATTCGATCTGCGCCGGCGTCGACGACGGCGAACTGCGCGTGGGCGTGCGCAAGGTGCGCGGGGGCGTGTTCTCCAACTGGATCAACGAGCACCTCAAGCCGGGCGACACGGTCCACGTGATGGCACCGCAAGGCCGCTTCTTCGTGCCGATCGAGCCGGGCGCGGCCCGCCACCACGTCGGCATCGCCGGCGGCAGCGGCATCACGCCGATCCTGTCGATCATGAAGACGGTGCTCGCCCGCGAGCCGAAGGCGCGCTTCTCGCTCGTCTACGGCAACCGCAGCCTCAAGTCCACGATGTTCAAGGAGGAGATCGAGGACCTGAAGGACAAGTACATGACGCGGCTGGTCCTGCACCACGTGTTCTCCGACGAGCCAACCGACGCGCCGCTGAACATGGGCCTGATGAACCGCGAGAAGATCGGTGAGTTCCTGGCGACCGTCGTGCCCGCGGCATCCATCGACCACGCGTACGTCTGCGGGCCGTACCAGATGAACGACGAGGCCGAAGCCGCGTTGCTCGGCGCCGGCGTGCCGGAAGACCGCATCCACATCGAGCGTTTCGGCGTGCCGCTGCCCGCCGCCGGCTCGGTGGATGCCGTCATCCACGAGGCCAAGCCCGGCGACGCCGAACAGGCCCGGGTCGTCATCATCCGCGACGGCCTGCAGCGCGAGATCACCTTCAGCAAGGACCAGCCCAGCATCCTCGACTGCGCGTCGGCGTCCGGGCTGGAAGTGCCGTTCTCGTGCACGTCCGGCGTCTGCGGCACCTGCCGCGCGAAGCTGGTGGAAGGCGAGGTGCGGATGGATCGCAACTTCGCCCTGGACAAGGCCGAAGTCGCTGCCGGCTTCATCCTCACCTGCCAGGCGCACCCGGTGTCCGAGCGCGTGGTGCTCTCTTTCGACGAGCGTTGAAAACCAAACTCCCGAACGCACAGGACGCAGAGCGAAGCGCAGAGGACGCAGAAGGAATCCTTGAAATGTCTTCTTCTGTGTTCCCTGCGCTTGCTCTGCGTCCTCTGCGTTCGGCAGTTCCAGGGACTTAGTCATGGGCAGAGGCAGGCACGCGGGCTACGACGACCAGCGCGAGGCGATCCTGGCGCGGGCGGCGCATCTGTTTGCGACGCGCGGGTACTCGGCGACGTCGATGAACGAAGTCGCCGAAGCCTGCGGCCTGTCCAAGGCGACGCTGTACCACTATTACCGCGACAAGTACGCGCTGCTGTTTTCCATCGCCGATTCGCACGTCGAGCGCTTGCAGCGCATCGCCGCGGACGCGGTCGTGCAGGCGCCCGAACCGCAGGCGCGCCTGCGCGTGCTGATCCGGTTGCTGGTCGACGAATACGCGGACGCGCAGGACGCGCACTGGGTGCTCACCAGCGAAGTGCGCTTCCTCGAGCCCGCCGATCGCCGCCGCATCCTCGACCGCGAGCGCGAGGTGGTGCAGGCGTTCGCGGACGTCGTCGCCGCGCTGCGTCCCGACCTGCGCGAAGCCGCGCTCGCCAAGCCGTTGACCATGCTGCTGTTCGGCATGGTCAACTGGATGTTCACCTGGATGAAGCCCGACGGGCCGCTCGACCACGACGCGATGGCGCCGGTGGTGGCGGATTTGTTCCTGGGTGGGCTGGGCGCGGTGCAGGCCAAGCCCTCACCCCAGCCCTCTCCCGGAGGGAGAGGGAGAAAGAAGGAGACGATCACATGACCACCATCCTCCAGAGCCACATCGCTGGCCAATGGGTCGGCCGCGAGGCGGCGCAGGTGCTGCGCAGCGCGATCAACGGCAAGCCGGTGGCCAGCACGCATGCCGACAAGCTCGATTTCGCCGCGGCTGTCGACCATGCGCGTCGCGTCGGCGTGCCGAACCTGCTGAAGCTCGATTTCCAGCAGCGCGCCGAGCGGCTCAAGGCGCTGGCGAAGGTCCTGACCGAGCGCAAGGAGGAGCTGTACGCGATCTCGGCGCACACGGGCGCGACGCGCACCGACAGCTGGATCGACATCGAAGGCGGCAGCGGCACGCTGTTCGCGTATGCCGGCGTGGGCACGAACGAACTGCCATCGGGCAACCTGGTGCACGAGGGCCCGGCGATGGCGCTCGGCAAGAAGGGCACGTTCGCGGGCACGCACATCCTGGTGCCGCGCGGCGGCGTCGCCGTGCACATCAACGCCTTCAACTTCCCCGTGTGGGGCATGCTGGAGAAGTTCGCGCCCACCTTCCTGGCCGGCATGCCGTGCATCGTGAAACCCGCGACGGCGACCAGCTACCTCACCGAAGCCTGCGTGCGGCTGATGTTGCAATCGGGGCTGCTGCCCGAAGGCAGCCTGCAACTGGTGATCGGTTCCACGGGCGACCTGCTCGATCACCTCGAAGGGGCCGACGTCGTCACCTTCACCGGCTCGGCCGACACGGCCGCCAAGCTGCGCGTGCACCCGAACCTGGTGCGGCACTCGATCCCGTTCAATGCCGAGGCCGATTCGCTGAACATGGCGGTGCTCGCGCCGGACGTCACGCCGGACGACGAGGAGTTCGACCTGTTCGCCAAGGAAGTCGTGCGCGAGATGACGGTCAAGGCCGGCCAGAAATGCACCGCGATCCGGCGCGCGATCGTGCCTCGCCAGCACCTCGACGCGGTCGCGCAGCGCATCAAGGCGCGGCTGGCGAAGGTCGTCGCCGGCGATCCGTCGCTGGAGGACGTGCGCATGGGCGCGCTGGCCTCGCTGGACCAGAAGCGCGACGTCGCCGAGCGCGTGAAGGCGCTGCTGGCGAAGGCGGAGCTCGTGCACGGCGAAAAGGACGGTTTCGCGCCCAGGGGCGAGGGCGTGGGCGAGGGCGCGTTCTTCGCCCCGACGCTGCTGCTGGCGAAGGATCCGCTGCGCGACGATGCGGTGCACGACATCGAGGCGTTCGGCCCGGTCAGCACGCTGATGCCGTACGAGGACCTGGACGAAGCGCTGGTGCTTGCCGCCAAGGGCAAGGGCAGCCTGGTCGGCACTCTGGTGACCAAGGACCCGCAGGTCGCGGCGCGCTTCATCCCGGCGGCCGCGGCGACGCATGGCCGCTTGCTGGTGCTCGATCGCGAGGCCGCGGCCGAGTCGACGGGCCACGGCTCGCCGTTGCCGATGCTCAAGCACGGTGGGCCGGGTCGCGCCGGTGGTGGCGAGGAACTCGGCGGCGTGCGGGCGGTGAAGCACTACCTGCAGCGCGCCGCGGTGCAGGGCTCGCCGACGATGCTCAGCGCCGTCACGGGCGAGCACGTGCGCGGCGCGAAGGTGCGCGACAGCGACGTGCACCCGTTTCGCAAGTATTTCGAGGACCTGCAGGTCGGCGATTCCCTGCTGACGCACCGGCGCACGGTGGGCGAGGCCGACATCGTCAACTTCGGCGGCATCTCGGGCGACTACTTCTACATGCACTTCGACGAAGTGGCCGCCAAGGACAGCCCCTTCGGCAAGCGCATCGCGCACGGCTACTTCGTGCTGTCCGCGGCGGCAGGCCTGTTCGTGTCGCCCGCGCCCGGCCCGGTGCTGGCGAACTACGGCCTCGACACGCTGCGGTTCGTGAAGCCGGTGGGCATCGGCGACACGATCCGGGCGCGCCTGACCGCCAAGCGCAAGATCGATCGCCGCAAGAAGGACGCCAAGGGCGTCGGCCAGGGCGTGGTGGCCTGGGACGTCGAAGTCACCAACCAGGACGGCGAGCTGGTGGCCAGCTACGACATCCTGACGCTGGTGGCCAAGCGGGGCGGCTAGCCCGCACGGGAATGGATTGCGGATCAAGCCCGCAATGACAAGCGTCTTGTCATCCCGGCGAAAGCCGGGATCCATGCCCGGGACGACGCGCTTCGCATCCGGCACGCCAGCCGCTACGCTCGCGGCTCCAACCCAGCCGGAGACCGCATGCCGCCCCGCCTCACTGCCCAGGATTTCGACCAGGACCTGCTGATCCTCTTCGACGCTTACGTGCACCGTGCCATTGACCGGCGCGGCTTCCTCGACCAGGCGCAGCGCTTCGCCAAGGCCGGCGTCACGGCAGCCGGCCTGCTCGCCGCGCTGAGCCCGGACTTCGTCATGGGCCAGCAGGTCAAGCCGGACGATGCGCGCCTCGCCACGCGGCGCATCCAGGTGGAATCGCCCGAAGGGTCCGGCCAGATCGACGGCTACCTCGCGCGGCCGGCGAGCGCCGGCACGTCGAAGCTGCCGATGGTGCTGGTCATCCACGAGAACCGCGGCCTCAACCCGCACATCGAGGACATCACGCGCCGCCTCGCGCTCGACGGCTTCATGGCCTTCGCGCCTGACGCGCTGACCGCGCTGGGCGGTTATCCCGGCGACGAGGACAAGGCGCGCGAGAACTTCGCGAGGCTGGACCAGCCGAAGATCCGGCAGGACTTCCTCGCCTGCGCCGCCTGGCTGCGCGCGCGCCAGGAGGGCAACGGCAAGCTCGGGGCGGTCGGCTTCTGCTACGGCGGGGGCGTCGTGCACTGGCTGGCCACGCAACTGCCCGACCTGGACGCGGGCGTGCCGTTCTACGGCAACACGCCCGCCCCCGCCGAAGCCGCCAAGGTGAAGGCGCCGCTGCTGGTGCATCTGGCAGGCGTCGACGAGCGCATCAACGCCGCGTGGCCCGCCTACGAAGCTGCGTTGAAGGCCGCCGGCGTGCGCTACCAGGCGTTCCAGTACGCCGGCACGCAGCACGGCTTCAACAACGACACCACGCCGCGCTACGACGCTGCGGCGGCCAGGCAAGCCTGGGACCGCACCATCGCGTTCTTCAAGGAGCAGCTGCGCGCCTGAAGGCGCGCCGTCAGGCGATCTCGACCGCGACCGGCTGGTGGTCGGACGCCTGCGTGTCCGCGTCGATCCGCAGGCTGCGCACGCGATCGCGCAACGCGTTGCTGACCAGCACGAAGTCGGACGTCACCGGCTCCGGCCCGAAGCGGCGGTCGTAGATCCGGAACGTGGGCGCGTGCGGCGCCGCGCCGTTCAGCAGCCGCCAGCTGTCGTGCCACTGGTCGATGCCGCCGCCCTGCGTGACGGCGCCGTACTCCGGCTCGGTCGGTTCGAAATTGAAGTCGCCACACAGGATGGCCTGCGCCGTGTGCGTCTTGCTGCGGAACGGCGAGCCGTCGTCGCTGGGCTCCGGCGGGTGGGCGGCCTGCTCGCTGCCTTCCAGCAGCAGCGCGCGCAAGGCCTGCGCCTGCGCCATGCGCTGCTTCTTCGAATAGAACTCCAGGTGCGTCGTCAGCACGCGCACCGGCCCGAGCGCCGGGTCGCGCAGCGTGACCACCGTGCACATGCGCGGCATGCTGCGCACGCCGTCATCGGCGGGGTAGGGCAGGGCATGGTGCTGCACCTGCAGCACCGGCAGGCGGGTGGCGATCAGGTTGCCGAAGCGGCTGCGGCCGTGCTCGTTCCATTCGTCCACGGCGGCGCCGAAGAACACCTGGAACCCCGGCAGCAACTGCTCGACGATCGCCGGCTGGTCGTGCGCGGCATTGCCCTGCACGCGCGGGTAGTTCACCGCGACTTCCTGAAGGCACAGCACGTCGAAGTCCGCGAGCGCGCGCGCGTGCTCGACGATGCGCTCCACGCTCACCACCCCGTCGTTGCCGCAGCACCATTGCGTGTTCCACGTCACCAGGCGCATCTACTTGATCCCCGCTCGCATGAAGCTCTGCACGAATTGCCGCTGGAACAGCAGGAAGCCCACCAGCAGCGGCGCCGCCGTCAGCAGCGTGGCGGCCGTGATGACCGACCAGTCGACGCCCTGGTCGACGGACGAGAACACCTGCAGTCCGACGGTGAGCGGCCGCGCATTGACGCTGTTGGTGATGATCAGCGGCCACAGGAAGTTGTTCCAGTGGAAGCTCACCGACACGAGCCCGAACGCCGTGTACACCGGGCGCGCCAGCGGCACGTACACGCGCCACAGCGTCTGCAGCGCGCTGGCGCCTTCGACCCGCGCCGCCTCGTCCAGCTCCTTCGGGATGCCCAGGAAGGTCTGGCGCAGCAGGAAGATCGCGAACGCCGAGGCGAAGTAGGGCAGCCCGATGCCGACCAGCGAGTCGACCAGGCCCAGGTGCGCCATCGTCTTGTAGTTCTCGACCAGCAGGATGTCGGGCATGACCATCAGCTGCACGAGCACCAGCGCGAAGGCGATGCCGCGGCCGGGGAAGGTGTAGCGCGCGAAGGCGTACGCCGCCAGGGTGGCCAGCACCAACTGCACGCCGAGGATCATCGTGACCAGCAACGTGGTGTTGAGGAAGTAGCGCGCGAACGGTGCCGCCTCCCAGGCGCGGCGGAAGTTGTCGAGCGTCAGCGGTGCGAACAAGGCGAACCGCGTCGAGTATTCGGCCGGATGGAACGCGGTCCAGACCGCGTACGCCAGCGGCAGGATCCACAGCAGCGCCAGCAGCCAGGCGCCGATGGTGTCGAGCTTCCCGGGCGCGGCCCAGGGCGGCGGGGCGGCTTCTTTCATTTGTAGTGCACCCGCTTGTCCAGCACGAAGAACTGGAACAGCGCGACGCTTGCGAGCGTGACCACGAGCACCACGCTGATCGCGCTGGCGTAGCCGGTGTCCCAGAACTTGAACCCGACTTCGTACAGGTGGTACAGCAGCAGCGTCGACGCGTTGTCCGGGCCGCCGCGCGTGAGGATGAAGACGTGGTCGACCATGCGAAAGCCGTTGATGATGGCGTTGACCAGCACGAACAGCGTGGTGGGCATGAGCAGCGGCCACTGGATGCGGCGGAAGAAGGTCCAGCGCGATGCGCCCTCGATGGCCGCGGCTTCACGCAGGCTGGGGTTCAGCGTCTGCAGCGCGGCCAGGTAGAAGATCATGAAGAAGCCGGCTTCCTTCCACACCGCGACGACCGTGATGCACGCGAGGGCGGTGGATGGGTTGCCCAGCCAGTTGTGCGACGGCAGCCCGAGCGCGCCGGTCACCTGCTCCAGCAGGCCGTACTGCGGCGTGTAGAAGAACAGCCAGATGTTGGCCACCGCGATCATCGGCAGCACGGTCGGCGTGAAGTACGCCATGCGCACCGCGGCGCGGCCGGGGATGCGCTCGTTGACCCACAGTGCCATCAGCAGCGCCAGGCCGATCGACAGCGGGATGGTGGCGCCGGCGAACCACAGGTTGTTGGTCACGGCCTTCCAGAACACCGGGTCCTCGGCCATGACCTGGTAGTTCTCCAGCCCGACCCACACGCCCGGGCGGCTGCCGCGGGGCGTGGAGAAGAAGCTGTCGATGAAGGTGGCGACCGCCGGCCAGTGCGTGAACGCCGCCAGCAGCACCAGCGCCGGCAGCAGCAACAGCCAGGCGTGCAAGGCGGCCAGGCCGTCGCCGGCCGGCCGCGCCGCGCGGCGAATGCTACGTGGATCCCCGCCTGCGCGGGGATGACGGGCCTCGCGGTCGCTCGGTCGAATGCCAAATGGATCCCCGCCTGCGCGGGGATGACCGGCCTCGCGGCCGCTCGGTCGAATGCCAAATGGATCCCCGCCTGCGCGGGGATGACCGGCCTCGCGGCCGCTCGGTCCGGTCACTTGTACGAGCGCAGCAGGCGGTCCGCCTCGCGCTGGGCGTCCTGCATCGCCTGCGCCGGCGGCTTGGCGCCGGTCAGCGCGGCCTGCAGGCCGTCGTTCAGCGCCTTGGTGACGCGCTGGTTGTCGTGCGTCGAGAGCTCGGCCACGGAGTGCGGCAGCTGGTCACGTGCGACCAGGGCCGGCGGGAACTCGCTGCCGTACTTCTTCAGCGGCGGCGTCTCGTACGCGGCGGGCGACACGGCGACGTAGCCGGTGTCGATGCTCCACTGCGCGGCGCGCTCGGGCGCGGTGACCCACTTGATGAACTTGAACGCGGCTTCCTGCTGCGCGGGCGACGCCTTCTTGAAGATGTAGAAGTTGCCGCCGCCGGTGGGCGAGCCCTTGCGCTTGTTGGCCGGGATCATGCCGACGCCGAAGTCGAACTTGGCGTTGGAACGGATGTTGGTGAGGTTGCCAGTCGTCGTGTAGATGATCGCGGCCTTCTTCTCGAAGAAGTCCTTGGGGGTGGTGCCCCACTCGACGACGCCGGGCGGGTGCACGCCGGCCTTGCCGAGGTCGACCCAGTATTGCAGCGCCTCGACGACCTTCGGGTCGTCGAACTTCACCTGCGTGCCGGCCTCGTTGGCCAGGATCGCGTCGTTGGTCGTCGTGAGCGTCTGGAACAGCCAGTACGGGAAGCCGCTGGACGGGATCTGCACGCCGTACTGCGTGACCTTGCCGCTGCTGTCCTTCTTCGTGAGCTTGGTCGCCATGGACTTCAGCTCGGCCCAGGTCTGGGGCGCCTTGTTCGGGTCGAGTCCGGCTTCCTTGAACGCTTCCTTGTTCCAGTACATGACCACGGTGGACCGCTGGAAGGGCACGCCCCAGGTCTTGCCGCCGGCCTGGCTGTTCAGCATGAAGGCCTTGTAGAAGCTGCCCATCCAGGCCTTGTCCTCGGCGGTCTTCACGAAGCCGTCGACCGGCACGATGGCGTCCTCGTCGATCAGCGTGAACATGTCGGTGGACAGCAGCACCGAGAACACCGGCGGCGTGCCGGCCTTGTGCGCGGTGAGGGCCTTGACGATGGTTTCCTGGTAGGTGCCGGCGTAGATCGGCGTCACCTTGATGCCAGGGTTGGCCTTCATGAAGTCGTTGGCGAAGCCGTCGATGATCTTGGCGATCGGCCCGCCGACGGCCACCGGGTAGAAGAACGGGATCTCGACTTGCTGCTGCGCGCGCGCCGCGCCGCCGATGCCCAGGGCGGCCGCGGCCGCGAGCGCGGCGACGCCGCGGTTGAAGGTCTTGCGTTGCATGCTGGTCTCCTCGTTGTCAGTGCAGGCGCTGCCCGCGGTCGTCGAAATGGTGGGCGCGGGCCGGCGGCCAGCCCAGGTGCACGGTGCCGCCGGCAGCCAGCGTGGCCTGGCCTTCGGTGCGGAGGGTGAGCGTCTCGCTGCCGATGGCGCAGTGCGCGACCAGGTCGGCGCCCAGGTATTCCACGGCGCGCACGGTGGCGGGCACCGGCCCGCCGATCATGATGTCTTCGGGCCGCACGCCCAGCCAGTGCGCGGCACGGCCGGCACCGACGTCGCTGCCCGCGATGCGGTCGCCGTCCAGGCGCAGCAGGTTCATCGCGGGCGTGCCGACGAAGCTGGCGGCGAACGTCGTTTCCGGCTGGGCATACAGCTCGCGCGGCGTGGCGGCCTGTTCGATGCGGCCCTTGTTCAGCAGCACGACCTGGTCGGCCATGCTCATCGCTTCGGCCTGGTCGTGCGTGACGTACACGACCGTGAGCCCCAGCCGCTGCTGCAGCTGGCGCAGTTCGGTGCGCATCTCCTGCCGCAGCCGCGCGTCCAGGTTGGACAGCGGCTCGTCCATCAGGCACACCTTGGCCTGCGCCACCAGCGCGCGGCCCAGGGCGACGCGCTGCTGCTGTCCGCCGGAGAGCTGCGACGGCTTGCGATCGAGCAGCGCGGACAGGCCCAGCAGTTGCGCCGCCTCGTCGAGCCGCCGCGCGGCTTCGTCCTTCGGCACCTTGCGCACCTGCAGGCCGAATGCGATGTTCTGCGCGACCGACAGGTGCGGGAACAGGGCGTAGTTCTGGAACACCATCGCGATGCCGCGCCGCGCCGGTGGAAGCGCGGTGACGTCCTGGCCGTCGATGAGGACGCGGCCGCTAGTGGCCGTCTCCAGCCCCGCGACGATGCGCAGGGTGGTGGACTTGCCGCAGCCCGAGGGGCCGAGCAGCACGCAGAAGGTGCCGGAAGGAATGTCGAGCGTGATGTCGTGCAAGGCCGTGGTGTCGCCCCACTGCTTGCCGACACCCTCGAGCCGGATCGATGCCATCGGCTGAGTATCACGGAGTCCCGTGACAGTTCCGATGGGGAGGACCCGGATCTCGCGGGCCTGAGCGCTCAGCCGAGCGCCTTTTTCATCGCCGCGACGCCAGCGTCCATCATCCCGTCGATGGCGGGCGCCAGCGGGTCGGGCAGCAGGTCGACGGTCCACACCAGCGTGCTGCCGCCGGCGGCGCCGTCGTGGACCTCGACGACCGCGTTGTAGTGCGTCGCGCGACCGCCTTCGACCGTGTAGACGAGCCGGTGCGTGGATGCGTCGCGCGTCACGCGCCGCTCGCGTGCCTGCATTCCGTTCGCAAACGTGATTGCGCGGACAGAGCCGCCGTCCTGCAGCTCGCAGGCGGTGACGAAGCCGGGCACCAGCCGCTGGTGCAGGGCGCCGAAGTCGGCGAGAGCGTCCCAGGCTGCGGCCGGCGCGGCGGTGACGTCGAAGCGTTTGCGAAGCGTGGCCATCAAGCTCTCCTGGTGGTGGTGGCCGGCGTTTGCGCCTGTTCGGCCTCGGCCTGAAGCCACTGCATGAACGCGAGCGCGTCCGGGTTGCGCGCCGCCTGCGGCGCGAGGGTGAGGAAGTAGCCGCGCTGCGACGCGGCTGGGGTGCGGAACGGCGCCACCAGCTTGCGCTGGCGGACGAGGTCCGCCAGCAGCGGCAGCCGGCCGATGACGACGCCCTGGCCCGCGACTGCCGCCGACACCGCTTCGTGCCACTGCGTGAACCGCACGGTGTGCGCCATGTGCATGTCGTCCAGTCCCATCAGCCGCAGCCACGGGTCCCAGTCCATGGTCGGCGTGTCCGCCTTGTCCAGCGTGAGCAGCGTGTGCTTCGCCAGGTCCGCGGGAGCTGCGAGCCGGTTCGGGCCGCGCAGGAGCGCAGGTGCGCACATCGGTTGCACCGCTTCCTCGAACAGGCGCGGCCCGACGCCCTGCTGCAGCGGCACGAAGCGCACGGCCATGTCGACGCCGGCGCGCTCCAGGTCCAGCAGTTGCAGCGTCGCGGAGATGCGCACGTCCACCTGCGGGTGCGCCGCGGTGAAGCGGGGCAGGCGCGGGATCAGCCAGAACGACGCGAAGCCGGGCGTGCAGGTGATGGCCACCTGGCGCGTCGCCGATTGGGCGCGGATGCGTGCCGCGGCGTCACGCAACCGCTCCAACCCGTCGTCGACCGCGCGCTGCAGCACGCGACCCGCTTCGGTGAGCACCAGCGAGCGGTGCTGGCGCTCGAACAGCGCCGCCCCGAGCGACGCTTCCAGCTGCTGGATCTGCCGGCTGATTGCCGATTGCGACAGCGCGAGTTCGGCGCCGGCCCTGGTGAAGCTCAGGTGCCGCGCCGCCGCCTCGAACGTGTGCAGCAGGTCCAGCCGCAGCTGCTGCGAGCGCGGCAGGCGCTCGGGCGGCGGGGCTTTCGCATTCCCTGGATGCATGCGTGGCATGCGGATTCACCATTGGTCAGTGAGGGGTGGCGCTCACTATAGTCATTCGCACATTGCATGTAAAAGGAAACGCGCCATGCACACCCTCGATGCTCCCGGCTGCCACCGCCTTCCCGCGCGGACGCTGGCCGAATTGCCCTCCCGCCGGCCGCTGGAAGTGGCCAGCGCGGGCGGCACCCTGTGGCTCACGCTGGACGGCGACCCCCGCGACCTGGTGCTCGAGCGGGGCGAACGCGTCCTGATCGAAGCCCCCGGCCGGGTGATCGCGCAGGCGTTCGATGCGGCCGTCCTGGAACTGCGTACGGCCGAACGAATCTTCGCCGCCGCGACGCCGAAGCTGGCATTCGCGTCTTGATGTCATCCCCGCGAAGGCGGGGATCCATCGCTTTCGTGCCTTGTCATTCCGGCGAAGCCGGAATCCATGGCCGCAGCGCCACTGGTTCCGGGTCGTGGAACGAGCATGGATTCCGGCCTTCGCCGGAATGACAAAGTGCCATGGATCCGGCGTTCGCCGGAAGGACGAAGACGAAGACGAAGCTTTCGCAACCAATGGCAACGTGCGCGGCCGCCTACAGGCTGTTCTGCAACGCTCATGCATCGTGCGACGCATGCAGAGCAGTTCGGCGGTGGCCGCATGAGCTTCGGGCCGATGTTCACCTTGCGTCCGCGCGCGCGGCAAGCGCGGCCGGACGCGGCGCGCGAGGCGTTTCCGTCCATCGCGGGCTGGTTCGAGCGTCGCTCGCAACTGCAGGCTGAGCCAGGCCCCGGCACGCCGAAGCGACGGGCGGCGGATCGCCGCGATCGCGAGGGCGGACCGAAATGAACGCTCCCGTGGACGCCGGCCTGCTGCTTACCGATGCGCTGGTCGCCGTCGGGCGCTGGCTGCAGTCCACGGGCTACGCCTTCACCACCGTCACGCCCGCCACGCAGGCGCGGGTGAATGCGCGCGCCGACGTCGCGCAGGCCCGCACCCTGCGTGACATCTTCGGCTGGAGCCGGCCGTTCGCGGCGGCGCTGTTGCCCGAGGACGTGCTCGAACCGATGCGTGGTGCGTCGCTGCTGGAGCAGCGGCTCGGCGGTTTGCTGCGCAGCCGCGTCCGGTTCTCGACACTCGACGGCGCCCTCTACGCGCATTCGGCCTGGCCCACCGAGGCCGCCGACTCGGTCTTCTTCGGGCCGGACACCGTGCGCTTCGCGGAGCTGATCCGCAGCGAACTGCAGCGCCGCGCGCTGCCGCGGCACGCCCGCATCGTCGACCTGGGCTGTGGCGCCGGACCCGGCGGGCTGTCGGCCCTGCGCCTGGCGCCAAGGGGCGCGTCGCTGCTCCTCACCGACATCAATCCGCGTGCATTGCGGTTCGCCGCGGCCAATGCCGCGCTGGCGAATGCCGAGGCGGTGAGCTTCGCGAGCGGCGACTTGTACGAACCCGTCGATGGCGACCTGGACCTGGTGGTCGCCAATCCACCGTATCTCAATGATCCCGGCGAGCGCACGTACCGCCACGGCGGTGGCCGCTGGGGTGAGGCGCTGTCGGTACGGATCGTGCGCGATGGACTCGAGCGGCTCGCACCCGGCGGGCGCCTGGTGCTGTACACGGGCGCCGCGATGGTCGAGGGCGAGGACCCGCTGCTGCGGCAATTGCGCGCGGTGCTCGACCGCCAGGCGTGGCCCTGGCAGTACCGCGAACTCGACCCGGACGTCTTCGGCGAGGAACTCGAGGAACCGGCGTACGCCGACGTCGAGCGCATCGCGGCCGTGGCGCTGGTGGTGGAGCGGCCCGCATGAGGATCCTGGGGATCGGCGAGTGCAATGACCTGGCCGCCATGCACGCGGGCTTCGTGCGCCGCGGCCACGAGGTGAAGGTGTTCGTCGAGGACCCGGCGTCGCACGACGTGCACGCGGGACTTGTCGAACGCGTCGACGACTGGCAGCGCGAACTCGACTGGGTGCGAGAAGCCGGCGAGGACGGCCTGGTCTTGTTCGAATCCGCGGTGAAGGGTGAGCTGCAGGACCAATTGCGGCGCGACGGCTTCCAGGTGATCGGCGGCTGCGCGCTCGGGGACCGGCTCGAGGGCGACCGCGCGTTCGGCCAGCAGGTGCTGCGTGACGCGGGCCTGCGCACCGCTGCGTGCCACGCGTTCACCGCGTACGAGGACGCCATGCGCTTCGTGCGCGAGCACCCGGCGCGCTACGTGCTGAAGTTCAACGGCGCGAACAGCGCGCGCACGCGCAACTTCGTGGGCGAGATGGAAGACGGCAGCGACGTGCTGGCGATGCTGGGCCTGCTCGCGGCGCGCCGGCGCGACGAGGGCGTGGTCGACTTCATCCTGATGGAGCACCTGGACGGCGTGGAAGTCGGCGTCGGCGCGTTCTTCAACGGCGAGGCCTTCCTGCAACCGGCGGTGCTGGACTTCGAGCACAAGCGCTTCTTCCCCGGCGAGCTCGGCGAACTGACCGGCGAGATGGGCACCATCGTCAGCTACCAGGGCGCGCGCCGCCTGTTCGACGCGGTGCTGGCGCCGATCGCGCCGCTGCTGCGCGAGGGCGGCTACGTCGGCTACGTCAACGTGAACCTGATCGCCAACGAGCAGGGGCTGTGGCCGCTCGAATTCACCAGCCGCTTCGGCTACCCGGGCTACGCGATCTGCGAGGCACTGCATGCCGAGAGCTGGGAGGCAATCTTCCGCCGCATGCTGCGCCGGGACGGCCGTCGTTTCGCCACGCACGACGGCTTCGCCTGCGGCGTGGTGCTGACCGTGCCGCCGTTCCCGTATGCCTACGGCTACGAGGAACTGGGCAAGGGCATGCCGATCATGCTGCGTCCCAGCGTCACGCCCCGCGATCGCATGCGCCTGCACTTCGCCGAAGTCGCCTACGTCGACGGGCAGCTGGTGACCGCAGGGTCGACCGGCTACGTCGGCGTCGCGACCGGCATCGGGACGACGGTGCAGGAGGCGAACGAGAACGCCTTGCGCGTCGCGCGCGGCGTGGTCGTGCCGAACCTGCGCTACCGCCGCGACATCGGCGAGCGCGTCGCGCGCAGCGACCTCGCGCGGCTGCAGAGCCTGGGCTGGTACGACAGCGCCACCAGCCTGCGCACCCACCCCCATCCTGCAATGGCGTAGGAGCTCGCGCACGCTGCTGCGCGCCCGCTCCCGATACCGTGGAGCCGCCCCGGCGGCGACATTGGTGGCCAGGAAAGAGCAGGACAGGACCATGCACGTCGGACGCCAGGAATGGCAGCAGTTGCAAGCCAGGACGGCGCCCGAAGCGGGCCTCGCCCGGCCGGCGGCCGAGCGTCCGCTGGCCTCCCTCTACCACCGCCTCGCCGACCAGATGCCGGACGAGGCGACGCGCGAGGACGCCGCGCGGTTCCTCGACGCTGAACTCGCCGCGCTCGACCCCGAGCGAGCCGACCTGCCGGCCACGCCCGATGACCTGCTCGAGTGGATGCAGTCCAGCGCGCGGTCGGTGCATGCGCGCTATGCCGCCTATCTCGAGGGGCGCCGTGCCGGCGCACCGCGCCGCTATTTCGCGAATCGCGCGCACGCGCTGTACGTGCTGCGCGCGATCGCGCCGACCAAGCTGGTCGACGGTGCCTGGCTGTATGGCCTCGTCGAGCATTGGCGCAATCCGCGGCTGGCCGACCTGGTACGCACCTACGTCGAGGAGCTGGGCGAAGGCGCCGCGGACAAGAACCACGTCGTGCTGTATCGCCGCCTGTTGGCACGCCATGCGCTCGACCCGCTCGACGGCCTGGACGACGCGCTCTACCACCAGGGGCTCGTGCAGGTTGCGCTGGGCTGGAACGCCGCGCGCTTCCTGCCCGAAATCGTCGGCTTCAACCTCGGCTACGAGCAGTTGCCGCTGCACCTGCTGGTCACGGCGTACGAGCTGAACGAGCTCGGCCTCGATCCCTACTACTTCACGCTGCACGTGACGGTCGACAACCCGGACTCGGGCCATGCGCGCCGTGCGTGCCAGGCGGCGCTGGACCTGCTTCCGCGCATCGACGATGCGGGCGCGTTCTGGCGGCGCATGCGCCGGGGCACCCAGCTCGCGTGCGCGGGCCTGGGCACGACGCAGGTGATCGAAGGCTTCGACATCGGCCAGGAGGTCGTGCGCATCCTGTCGCACAAGGCCGGCTCGGGCAGCGGCGCGCATTCGGACTACTGCAAGGTCGCGGGCCGTCCCGTCAACCAGTGGCTCGCCGATCCCGCGCAGGTCCCCGCGTTCCTGCAGGCGCTGGAGGATGGTGGCTGGATCGTGCGCAACGCGCCGCCGGAGCAGAGCCGCTTCTGGCGCCTGCTGCAAGGCGATCGCGCTGAGATGTTCGGCGTGTTCTCGGCGTACGAGCTGCAGGTGATCCACGACTGGATCCGCGGCGAGGCGAGTGCCGACGGCGCGGCGTACGACGAAGCGCCGCCCGCGCGGCGCCGTCCCACGTTCCGCGCGCAGGTGCGCAACGGCCTGGCGGGCAGCGTGGCGGGTGCGGAGGACGACGAGCTCGATCCGGACCTGCAGGTGCTCGAAGCGCGGCTGCGCGGCGCCACCGGCGACGATCGCGATGCGCTGCTGGTCGAAGCCATGTCGCCCTGCACGCACTGGACGCCGGCGGGCCTGGCGGCCACGCGCCAGTTCTGGCGCGAGTGGTCGCGGAACTGACACAGGCCTGTCGTCCCCGCCAGGGCGGGCACATCGACAGCGCGGTCCTACAAATGGCCGCGCAACGCGTCTGTGAGCATGCCACCGATGACGACAACGACCAACGCGCTCGAGCTGTGGGGCGGCTACGAGTGCACCGTGAACCGCGTCGGCGACGCCTTCCATGACCAGACCTTGCTGGGCGGCCACCAGGACCGGATCGGCGACCTCGAGCTGTTCGCAGGGCTCGGCCTGAAGTCACTCCGCTACCCGGCGCTGTGGGAACGCATGGCGCCATCACCTGGTGGTGAGTGCGATTTCCAATGGACCGACGAACGCCTGCCCGAGTTGCGCCGCCTGGGCATCAACCCGATCCTCACGTTGTGCCACCACGGCAGCGGGCCGGCGCACACGAGCCTGCTCGAAGACAGCTTCGCGACCGGCCTGGCGCAGCACGCGGCGGCCGTCGCGGAGCGCTATCCCTGGGTGCGCGACTACACGCCCGTCAACGAGCCCTTGACGACCGCGCGTTTCTCCGCGCTCTATGGCTTCTGGTATCCGCATGCGCGGGACGAGCGCCTGTGCTGGATCGCGCTGCTCAATGAAATCGATGCGACGCGCCTTGCGATGCGCGAGATCCGCCGCGTGAATCCCGAGGCGCGCCTGGTGCAGACCGACGACCTTGGCTACTGCCACGCCACGCCGCCTTTGCAGGAGGACGCCGACTTCCAGAACGAGCGCCGCTGGCTCGGATGGGACCTGCTGTGCGGCCGCGTGGTGCCGGGGCACGCGTTGTGGGACCGCCTGTGCGCGCACGGCCTGGAAGGCCGCCTGCGCCGCATCGCCGGCGACCCATGCCCGCCCGACGTCGTCGGCATCAACCACTATCTCTCGAGCGAGCGTCTCGTGGACCACCGCATCGAGCGGTACGGCCACCGCTCGATCGCAGACCGCGCCGTCGGAAGCTACAAGGGCGTGCCGTTGGTCGACGTCGACGCGATCCGCCATCGCGATGAGGGCGTGGTCGGCTTGCCCAACCTGCTGCGCCAGGCGTGGGACCGCTATCGCCTGCCGGTGGCCGTCACCGAATGCCACAACGGCGCCACGCGCGACGAGCAGGTGCGGTGGTTCGTCGAGGTGTGGCGCTCCGCGCAGCAGTTGCGCGACGAAGGCGTCGACCTGCGCGCGGTCACCGCATGGGCGCTGCTCGGCTCGTACGACTGGAACCGCATGGTCACGCACTTCGTCGGCCACTACGAGCCGGGCGTGTTCGACGTGCGCGATGGCAACGCGCGGCCGACGCGCATGGCCACCGTGCTGCAGGACCTCGCCGCGGGTCGCGACCCTGCCGCGCCGGCGCTCGAAGTGCCGGGCTGGTGGCGCCGCCCGAGCCGGCTGGTGCACGCGGCGCACACGACGCAGCCTTGCTTCGAACGCACGCTGGACGACCCGGGCGAGGGCGCGCCGCTGCTGCTGGTGGGCGACGACGGACCGCTGTCGCACCTGGCCGTGCGCGCCTGCGAAGTGCGTGGGCTGCCCTACGTGCGGTGCGGCGAGGACCTGCGCGCCGCGCTCGATCGCGTGCGCCGGTGGGCCGTGCTCGATGCACGCGATCGCGAAGGCTTGGCGGGACCGAAGCGGCGCGCTGCCGCGTGCCCGCACGGGCCGCGCACGTCCGTCGCGCGCGTGTGCGCCGAAGCGGGCGTGCCATGCGCGCTGTTCACGTCGGCATTCGGCCCGGGCCTGGCGGCCGAAGGGCTATCGCTGCCGGGCGTGCTCGTCGCGCGCACAGGGCCGGTCTACGTGCCGTGGGACGGCGGCGCGCGCGCGGTGCGCCTGCTGGAGGCGCTGGAAGGGGGCGGGCCGGTGTACGCGTCGGCGCATGCCTGGCACGAGGTCTACGGGCCGGACCTGCTGGACGGCATGCTCGACCTGCTGCTCGACGGTGCGAGTGGCGCGTACAACTTCTTTCCCGCCGAGGGCTGGACCGAAGCCGAGTGGGTCGACCGCATGGCGCACGTGGCCGAATGCGACACGACGCGCCTGCACATGGCCGCTGCACCGGCGGAAGCGCCTCCCGCCTACCCCGGTGGCTGGACCGTGTCGTACCTGCCGCGGTCGGACACCACGCTCGAGCGCTTCGTGCGCGAAGCGCGGCTGGCGCGCCGCGAGGGCGAGGCCGCGATCGAGCGCAAGGACGACGACGTGCGGCTGGAAGACGCGACCGGCAGCTGAAGGCAGCCTGAACCGCGGGGTGCGCAGCAAGGGCTTGCCCCGCCGCGTGCCCGCGGGGAACCACATGGGGCAAGATGCGTCGAATGTCGATGACCCTGCTTCGTCCCCTGCGCTGGGTGCTGCCGCTGGCCAGCCTCGCGATGGCCGGTTGCGCCGTCGTGCCGGCCGAGCCGGCCTATCCGGGCCCCGTCGTGTACGGCGGCACGATGCCGGCGCCAGTGGTCGCGTATCCGGGCGCCGTGGTCAGTGGGGGCGTCGTCGTCGGCTCAGCGGGCCCGGTTTATTACGGCGCGCCGCTCTATGCCGGCCCGCCGCCGCTGTTCTGGGGCGCGCCCGGGCCCGTGTTCGTGCACCCGCACGTCCACGGCGGCTCGCGCGGCTTCCGTCCCGGGGGCCATCAGCGCCCGCAGGGCGGGACGCCACGGGCGAGCGGCAACCGTCCCGGCAGCATCGGGTCGGCCATCAACAACGTGCGCCGTCGCGCACAGCAGTGAGTAGGCCCCGCCGCGCGGCGGGGCCCGCGTCCTCGATCACAGCCGGGTGACGCCCGGCAGGATCGCCACCAGCTGGCCGTTGACGTAGAGCGCGCCTTCCGGGGCGCCCGAGTCGCGGTGCAGTTCGTGGAACTCCACCGTCTCGATGGCCGGCGTCGCGGCCTCCGCGGCGGCTGCCGCGCGCTCTGCCGCCCGCGCGGCGTGCCGGCTGGCGGCGTGCAGCAGCGCGGCCAGCACGCGCAGCAGCGTGGAGCTCAAGGGCCGGGCCGCATCGGCCCAGGGCAGGTTCGTGGTCATGTTGTTCTTCCTGGTCGGTCCGCCTCGCGGCGGTCTTTGTCACGAGTGGGCGATGCACCAATGCAAACGGCCCGGGGCTTGTCGCCACCGGGCCGTCGTCGCGTGCGGGGCTGATGCTCTCAGCCTGGCGGCGCGATGGCCTGGTGGCAGCGGTCACGCAGGACGACGACCTCCTGCAAGCCTGCGATCGATGACGGCAGCGCCGCGCCCCAGGGGCGTGCTGCGATCGGCGCGAAGGCTTGGTAGGTGGTGGACATCACTGGCTGGTGGTTGGAGGGCTGGGCGTCACCGGCAGCTGCGCGCAGCACCGGCTTGATCAAATGATTAACGATCTTTGCTCTTTGCGCAAGTCCCCCGGACGGGTGATGTCGCCGGCCCGCGACAACCGGGTCAGCGCTTGCGCTTGAGGGGGGCGATGCCGGCCTGCGACTGCTTCCACAGCGACAGGCCGTCGTCCTTGCCGGCCGGCGTGGGAGGCTTCGCGCCCGGCGCGGGCGGCTCGGCGGCCGGCGGCGGCACCAGCACTTCGCCCAGGAGTTCGAGCAGTCGCGTGCGCGCGCGCTCGGGATGGCGGCGGAAATAGGTCAGCACCAGGCCGACGATGAAGCGCTCGTCGTCGTTGCGTGGCAGCGCCGGGTCGTCCGCCGCGGGGGCGAGGGAGGGCGCAGACGGGGCAGGCACGGCCGCGCCGCTGGCGCCGTGCGGCACGTCCATCCAGCCGTTCGGCTTGTGCGAGAGCTGCTCGAACTGGCGCGCCAGCCGTTCACCGATCTGGCGCGAGCGGCTCTTGATCTGGCTCCAGTAGCTGGGGTGGATCTGCAGCCGTTCGGCGAAACGGCGCTCCAGCCCGCGCAAGGTGGCGGCATCGGGGTGCTTGACCGTGGCCCGGACAAACTCCTCGAAGAGCGCGAGCGCGTTGTCCAGGCGGACCCGCGCGACGTCTCGGGGTTGCATGGACCCCGATGATAAACCGTCCTTGATCAGTTGGGTCAGCTTCGATGGCGGGCCGTGCTCAGCGCGACGCCAGCGGCAGGCGCATGGAGAACGTCGACCCGCGGCCCGGGCCGTCGCTGCGCGCGCCCAGCTTGCCGCGGTGCATGCGCACCAGCGCGCGCGACAGTGCGAGCCCGACGCCAAGACCTCCATCGACGCCCGCTTGCGGCAAGCCGGACGTCTCGGCCTGCGCGAAGAGTTCGAAGATGCGCTCGAGGTCCTGGGCGTCGATGCCGCGGCCGTTGTCCTGGACTTCGACCTCGGCCTCGCTGCCGCAGCGCCGCGCGCGGACCTGGACACGGCCGCCCTCGGGCGTGTACTTGGCCGCATTGACGAGCATGTTCTGCACGACCTGCGCCAGCCGCGTGGGGTCGCCTTCAACCACCAGTTCCTCGTCGGCAGGCAGCGATACCGTCAGCTCGTGTCCGCGCGCATCGATCTGCGGCCGCACGGTTTCGATCGAATGCCGCACGACCTCGGCCAGCGACACGCGCTCGGGACGCAGCGTGATCTTGCCGGTCGTCAGGCGCGACACGTCGAGCAGGTCGTCCACCAGCCGGGTCAATTGCGTCAGCTGGCGGTCGATGATGTCGCGGACGCGTGCGTGCCGGTCGGGCAACTGCTTGTCCAGCTGCATCAGCGTGACCGCATTGCGGATCGGCGCCAGCGGGTTGCGCAGTTCGTGCGCGAGCATCGCGATGAACTCGCTCATGCGCCGGCTCGATCGCTCGAGGTCTTCCAGCCGCTTCTGCTGCGACTTGTCCTGCAGCACGACCGCGAAGCCCAGCAGCTCGCCGCTGCGGCCGTACACCGCGGTGGTGACCGACTTGGCCCAGAAGCGGCTGCCGTCGTGGCGCACGCGCCAGCCTTCCTCCTCGATGCGGCCGTGCCGCGTCGCGCCGTCGAGCGTCGCCTGCGGATGCCCGGCTTCGCGATCGGCGTCGGGAACCACCAGCCCGAGATGCCGGCCCATGATGGTGCTGGCCGGGTAGCCCAGGATGGTCTCGGCGGCCTTGTTCCAGCTCTGCACGAGGCCACCGCGGTCGAGCATGAAGATCGCGTGGTCCTCGACGCTGTCCACCAGCAGCCGGAAGCGCTCCTCGCTCGCGCGCAGCGCTTCCTCGTGCGCGCGGCGCTCGGTGAGGTCGCGCGTGACCTTGGCGAAGCCGGTGAGTTCGTGGGTAGCGGGATCGCGCAGCGCCGTGATCACGACGTTGGCCCAGAAGCGGCTGCCGTCCTTGCGCAGCCGCCAGCCCTCGTCCTCGAAGCGGCCGTCGCGCGTCGCGCGGCGCAGCTCTTCCTGCGGCCAGCCCGAAGCCACGGCCTCGGGTGGATAGAAGATGGAGAAGTGGCGGCCGAGGATCTCGCTGCGCGTCCAGCCCTTGAGCTTCTGCGCGCCGCTGTTCCAGGTGACGATCAGTCCCTGGGGGTCGAGCACGAAGATTCCGTAGTCGACGACAGCTTCCACCAGCAGTTGCAGGCGGTCTTCGATGTTGCCGGGGGAGGAGGTGGGTTCGGGGGTCAAACTCAGCTGGGAGTCAGGAAGCCAGCGCGCGATTATCCCGGTGGGAGGCGCTCATGCATAGTGTCGGCGCGTACCTGCCGAAGGTCGGTGCGAGCGCCTACGGCTCATCCATGCGAGCGCATCCACCATGGCGGCCATGCGCGAGGACAGCGAAGCCGCCCGCGACGTCGCGGCCGACGATTTCGAAGAGACCGCACGCTCCGCGGGGTTGCGTTACGTCTCCGACGAGGACGCCGGCCTCACGCGCGTGAACAAGGGCGACACTTTCGTGTACGTCAAGGCCAATGGCCAGCCCGTGACGGACGAGCGCACGCTGGAACGCATCCGCAAGCTCGCGATCCCCCCGGCCTACACCGACGTCTGGATCTGCACGCGCGCCGACGGCCACCTGCAGGCCACCGGCCGCGATGCGAAGGGGCGCAAGCAGTACCGCTACCACCCGCGCTTCCGCGAGGTGCGCGAGGAGACCAAGTACGAGCACATGATGGAGTTCGCTCGGGCGCTGCCGGACATCCGCCGCGCGATCGCCGGGCACATGGCCCTGCGCGGACTGCCGCGCGAGAAGGTGCTGGCCACCGTCGTGCACCTGCTGGAGACCACGCTCATCCGCGTGGGCAACGACGACTACGTGAAGGAGAACAAGAGCTACGGCCTCACGACGCTGCGCAACAAGCACGTCGCGGTGGAGGGTGCGGCGCTCAGGTTCGAGTTCAAGGGCAAGAGCGGCAAGACCTGGAAGCTGCAGGTGAAGGACCGCCGCGTCGCGAAGGTCGTGCGCGCCTGCCAGGAACTGCCGGGCCAGCGCCTGTTCCAGTACCACGACGACGATGGCGAGCTGAAGGAAGTCACCTCGGCCGACGTCAACGCGTACCTGCGCGAGATCTCCGGCCGCGACATCACGGCCAAGGACTTCCGCACCTGGGCCGGCACGGTGATGGCCGCGTTGGCGCTGCAGGAAGTCGAGCACGCGGAGACGCAGGCGGCGATGAAGAAGAACGTGAAAGCGGCGATCGAGCGCGTCGCGGCCCGGCTGGGCAACACGCCGACGATCTGCCGCAAGTGCTACGTGCACCCCGAGGTGCTGCAGGCCTACGCCGAAGGTGGCCTGCTGCTCGAGATCGGGAAAAAGGTCGAAGGCGAGTTGCAGGACGGCTCGCTGCGGCCGGAAGAAAGCGCGGTGCTCACGCTGCTGCAGGCGCGGCTGGAGCGCACGCTCGAAGGGCAGCTGTCGGACAGCCTCGTGGCGCTCGATGGGAAGGCACCCGCGAAAGGAAAGGCGAGAGCGGCCGCGCACGCGTGACGACCGGAGCTGTCCTAGCGGGCGGCGTTGTCGTTGAGGGCCTGACCCGCAATCCATGCTCGATCAACGATGGATTCCGGCTTTCGCCGGAATGACAAACGCGGGGTGTTGTCATTGCGGGCTTGACCCGCAATCCACGCGAAGGCGCGTGAGCGCCGCACCCTCCTCAGGCCGCCACGAGGTCCTGGTACTCCGGATGCCGCTGGATCCACGCGGCGACGTAGGTGCAAGACGGCTGGATGCGGCGGCCCGCGGCGCGCGCGTCATCCAGTGCGAAGCGCACCAGCTGCCCCGCGAGGCCGCGGCCTTCGAAGGCGGGATCGATCTCGGTGTGCACGAGCTCCAGCACTCCGGCGCGGTCGCGCCAGGCGAGATGGCCGGCAAGCCGGCCTTCGTGGTGGATTTCGTAGCGATGCTGCGCGTCGTTGCGCCGGGTCTGCGGTGTGTCGGCCATGCGGCGATTGTGCGGGGCGGCAGCGGCGCCGTGGTCTACTGGTGGCTCAGCAAGGAGCACGGGAGTTCCATGACGCACCGCATCGCGATCGGCCAGGTCGGCATGCACTGGACCACGCGCGAGAACATGGCGTCGATCGCGCAGGCGCTGCGGTTGGCGCAGGCGCAAGGCGCCGCGCTCTGCGCGTTTTCCGAACTGGCCATCACCGGCTTCCATCGGCAGATCGCACGCGAGGCGGTGCCGGAGATCGTCGCCCCGGCGGTCGATGAACTGCGCCGAGATTGCGCGCGCCTCGGCGTCGGCGCGGCGGTCGGTGCGCCGACGTTCGCGGAGGGCGGCGCCAGGTTCATCTCGCACCTGCTGGTCGACGAGCGCGGCGACATCGCGGCGACCGTGTCCAAGCAGGGGCTGACCGGACCCGAGGCCACGTTCTTCCAGCGCGGGTCCTCGCGTCCCGTCGGGCGAGTGCAAGGGCTGCGCTGTTCGGCCGTGATCTGCCGCGAAGTCGAAGACCTCGAACAGGTGTCGCAGGACCTGCCGCACGGCAGCGTCGACTTGGTGTTCGTGCCGGGCGCGCTGCGGCAGGACCCCGACAAGCCGCGCACCGACCCGCCCGAGTACGTTCGCCGGATCCAGCGCCTGGCGCGCGCGACCGGCGCGTACGTCGTGCAGACCAACTGGCCGAACGCGCTGAACCGCCCGGAGGACAGCGTCGACGGCGGCGAGAGCACCGTGGCGAGCCCGGAAGGAGAGGTCCTGTTCCGGCTGCCGCGGCAGGCATCGGGCGTGGCGGTGTTCACGCTGGGCGAGTCGCGCTTCGACTGGCATCCGCAGTGACGTCGCCGGTCGCAGGTACATTCCTTCCATCTGCAGGAGACCTTCGCATGGGCACCGCTTTCTGGATCCGCCGCTTCGCCTTCATGTTCGTGATCGCCTTCGTCATCACCGGGGGCTCGCAACTGCTGCGCGGGCGGGCGGTCGAAGCGTCGCTCGAGCATGGCCTGCTCTGGGGTCTCGTCTCCGCGGCCGTCTTCGTCGGCGGGCGCCTGTACCAGTCGCGGCGCGGCCGGCACTGCGCGTTGTGCAACGACATCGCCGCCGCACCCGGCGGGGAGCCGCCGCGCGCGGGCTGACCCGGTGGCGTCGGTGCCGGCGATTCGCGACGCCACCACCGGCGACTGCCGCGCGGTCGCCGAGGTGCACGTCGCGTCCTGGCGCGGCGCTTACGCGCACCTGCTGCCTTCCGCGTTCCTCGCCGGCCTGTCCGTGGACCAGCGCGAAGCGTCGTGGCAGTCGGTGCTGGCCGAAGGCCACTCGCAGTTGCTGGTCGCCGAAGCGAAGGGCGAGATCGTCGGCTTCTCGTCGTTCGGTGCCAGCCGCGATGCCGATGCACCGGCCGGCCGCGGCGAGTTGTGGGCGCTGTACGTGCATCCCGGTGCGTGGTGCACGGGCACCGGCCGTGCGCTGTGGCAAGCCACGCGCGGGCGGTTGCAGGCGCGCGACTTCACGAGCGCCAGCCTGTGGGTGCTGGAGGGCAACCAGCGCGGCATCGCCTTCTACGCCAAGTCCGGCTTCGCGCCGGACGTGGGCAGCGGGAAGGAATTCGACCTCGGGGGCACGCGCCTGCGCGAGGTGCGGATGCTCGCCAACCTGCTGGGCTAGCATCGTCGCGGCATGGCTGACGCATTCCCCACCCTCACGACTGGGCGGCTCACGCTGCGCGAGATCACCGACGACGACGCGCCGGAGCTGCTGCGCATCCACGGCAATGCCGACCACATGCGCTGGTTCGGTGTCGACCCGATGCCGGACCTGGAAGCCGCGCGCGACCTGATCCGCCGCTTCGCTGCCTGGCGCGACCAGCCGAATCCCGGCACGCGCTGGGGCATGCAGTTGCACGGCGAGCCAGGGCTGATCGGCACGTGCAGCCTGTTTTCCTGGCACCGCCAGTGGCGCAAATGCGCGACTGGCTACGAGATCGCGCCGGAGCACGCCAACCGCGGGCTGATGCGCGAGGCGCTCACCTGCATCCTCGGCTGGGGCTTCGCGCACATGGACGACCTGAACCGCGTCGAGGCGCAAGTGCATCCCGACAACACCGCGTCGTTGCGGCTGCTGGGAAAGCTGGGTTTCGTGGAGGAGGGGCGGTTGCGCGAAGTGGGCTACTGGGGCGGGCGCCACCACGACCTGCTGCAACTGGCACTGCTGCGCAGGGACTGGCGCGGCGTCGCCTGACCCCGCGCCAGCTCGTCGAACCCAGGCCGCGTCAGTCGGCCTTGATGTTCCCGGCCTTGATCACGCGGGCCCACTTCTCGAGCTCCGCCTTCTGGAACGCCGCCATCTCCGCCGGGGTCTGGCCGCCCGGGTCGATGCCTTGCGCCACCAGCTTGGCCGTGATGTCGGGGTCCTTCACCGCCTTGATCATTTCGGCGGCGAGCCGGTCGACGATGGGCTGCGGCACGCCGGCCGGCGCGAAGATCGCCTGCCAGGACACGATCGAGAAGCCGGGCAGGGTCTCGCCGATGGCGGGCACGTCGGGCAGCGAGGGTGATCGCTTGTCGCTCGTGACGCCCAGCGCGCGCAGCTTGCCGGCCTTGATGTGCGGCAGCGCGGGCGCGAGGTTCTCGAAGATCACGTCCGCACCCTGGCCGGACAGCAGCGCGTTGAGCGACTCGGCGCTGCTCTTGTAGGGCACGTGGACCATCTTGCCGCCGGTGAGCTGCTCGAAGAACACGCCCGACAGGTGCTGCGACGTGCCGTTGCCGGACGACGCGTAGTTGATCGAGCCGGGCTTGGACTTCGCCGCGGCCATCACGTCCTGCAGCGACTTGTACGGGCTGTCCGCGCGCACGACCAGCACGTTGGGCATGGAGCCGATCATCGTGATGGGCTTGAAGTCACGGATCGGGTCGTACGGCAGCTTGCTGTAGAGGCTGGCGTTGATCGCGTGCGAGCTGATCGTGCCGCCCTGGATCGTGTAGCCGTCGGGCGCGGCCTTGGCGGTGAGGTCGCTGCCGTTGCTGCCGCCGGCGCCCGGCTTGTTCTCGATCACGAACGTGGCGCCAAGGCCGTTGGCCGCCTTCTGCGTCACCAGCCTTGCGAGGATGTCCGTCGTGCCGCCGGGGCCGAACGGCACGATGTACGTGATGGGCTTGGACGGCCACTTGTCCTGCGCGTGCAGGGCAGGGGAGGCAGCGGCCACGGCGAGGGCGGCGGCGATCAGGGCGCGGCGGTGCATGGAAGGTCTCCTGAAGAGCTGTTGCACGGCCATCTTGGAGGCCCGCGAGCGCTGTTGTCGACGGGGCCAACCCGCATTCAATGCACGCCCGAACGCTGGTTTGCAGCCTACGGCAGAGCCACTTCGCGCCTACGGCAGAGCCACCTCGGGCCTACGGCAGAGCCAGGAATGGCTCAGTCTGTCGCAAGTCGTGTCAGGGGCCGTCCTACATACCTAGTGACGAGCTTCGGCCCGACTGTGGGCCTCAGCCATCGCCACGGCGGAGCCGTGTGACCTGTTTGGCGTTATCGCATCACCGTCGCGTATCGCCAGGCCAACGCGACGGTTGACCGGCTCAGTTACTCCTTGTAGGCAATGTCCTTCGGCATGTGGGAGTGGTCCTACTACAGTCGCGGCTCTTCGCTGACGCAGCCCTTCACGGCCTGCCTCGGCTGTACCCAGAGGCTCCCCGCGAGCCCCACCAAGGAGAACCAACAATGCGACGACGACTCTTCATTTCTTCCGGCTCTGCAGTTGGGGTCAGTGCTGTGCTGGCAGCTTGCGGCGGTGGGGGCGGCGGTGGCTCCCAGGCGGCAGCCGGCGAGAGCAGTGTCTCCAGCGCCGTCGTCCCGACGCCGGCTTCCGCGGGTGCGGCGATCCCCCCGGCCGCCGTCTCCGGCCCGAACCGCTACCCGTTCGGCGCCCGCCTGGAGGCGTACCGCGCCGGCGTGATGCCGAACAACGTCTCCAACGCCAGCATGGACGAGACGATCAAGCGCAGCTACGACGCCTGGAAGGCGATCGCGGTGGTCGACGTGCCGACCGTCAGCGGCGGCAAGGCCATCCGCTTCGGCAACAGCCCGGACGCCCTGGCCGTGTCCGAAGGCATGGGCTACGGCATGCTGATCACCGTGCTGATGGCGGGCCACGACCCGCAGGCACGCGCCATCTTCGACGGCCTGCTGACCACGGTGCGTGCGCGCCCCGCGTACAGCATCCCGCACCCGGTCGCGTCCAAGTACCTGATGGACTGGAAGCTCACGATCGACGGCTCGTCATCGTCGTCGGCCGGCGGTGGCTACAACGCCATGGACGGCGACCTCGACATCGCGATGGCGCTGCTGATGGCCGACCGCCAGTGGGGCTCGGACACGGGCAGCTGGAACTACAAGCAGGAAGGCATCAACACGATCGAGGGCATGAAGGCGTACAACTTCATGGCCGACGGCACCTCCAAGGGCCTCGCGACGCCCGACGTGAGCCGCACCTCCGACTACATGATCGGCCACTTCCGCGCCTTCGCGAAGGCGACCGGCGACTCCTGGTGGAGCACCACGGTGATCGACCGCTGCTACTCGCTGATCGACCGCATGCAGACGGTGTTCTCGCCGGGCGTGGGCATGATGCCGGACTTCATCGTCGCGACCGACACGGCCGCGCCGATCCCGTCGCCGGGCTTCCGCGGTGACTTCGTCGACACCGAGATGCACTACTTCGCCAACGCGCAGCGCAACCCGTGGCGCTGGGGCACCGACTACGTGCTGTCGGGCGACGCGCGCTGGAAGAACGTGCTGGACAAGATGATGGTGTTCTTCGAGCGCGACACCGGCGGTGACCCGGCCAAGACGGCGACCGGCTACACGCTGGCGGGCAACGCGGTCTCGCGCCCGTACCCGGTTTGGACGCCCAAGGGCGTGGTCGGCCCGCAGCTGTGCGGTGCCATGATCGGCGGCGAGCACCAGTCGTACCTGAACGCGCTGTGGACGTACAACGCCGAGAACTTCAGCACCACCTACTACGACGCCGAGCTGCAGCTGCTGCCGATGATCGTGGCGTCGGGCAACTGGTGGAACCCGTAAGCCGCGGCTGAATCACGCAACAAAGACATCGGGGCGCCTTGGGCGCCCCGATGTGCTTTCCGGACAGCCCCGTGGCCGGGGCGGGTCGCGCCTTACGGCATGCCCAGGGAGCCGGAGAACCGGTACACGTTGCCGGTGACGCCCAGGAAGGTGCCGGTCGCGGCGATCGCTCGGGTGGCGGACGGATTGATCGCGACCGAGCGCCAGTTCGTCTCCCCGCCCGGCGGGTTCGACACTTGCGAGAAGGTCGCGCCGCCGTCCGTGGACATCAGGATCCGGCCGCCGTTGGAATCTGACGCCGAGGCGAGGATCACGTTGCCGGTGGTCGACATGCTCAGGCTGGTGAAGTCCAGGCCCTCGCCGTAAGCCAGCGTCCAGTTCGCGCCGCCATCGTGCGAGATGTAGATCCCGGTCGACGGGCCCGCGTACTGGTTGTTGCCAGCCGCCACGACCGTGTTGCCATCGGCCGAGGCTGCCATCCGGTACCAGCCGCTGTTGACCGCCGCACCGTTGACAGTGACCGCGAGCGGAGCGAAGGTCGCGCCGCCGTTGGTGGACTTGTACATCCTGCCGTCGCCTGCGCCGGCGTACAGGGTCGTGCCGTCGGTCGATCCCGCCAAGGCGCGGAACTTGCCGGTGAGCTGCGCGCCCCCGCTGGTGGCCGCCGTGAACGAGGTGCCGCCGTTGTTCGAGCAGTAGACCGCGCCGTCCATGATGGCCGCGCAGATCCGCGTGCCCGTGCTGGACATGAACACGGACTCGTAGGCTTGGCCCGCGAAGCCAGCGCCGGGCACTTCGGTCCAGCTGGTGCCGCCGTTGCTGGAGATGAACATGCTGCCGAGGAACTGCACGGCCGCCAGGCGCGTGCCGTCCGCCGACGCCTTCATGTCGATCCAGCCGACGGCGCCATTGCCCTGGCCGATCGGCTGCGCAGTCCAGGTGCTGCCGCCGTTCGTGGAAAGCCGCAGGGAGCCGCCGGCGCCGTCGATCGAGCCGGCGAGCATGACGCTGCCGGTGTCGTTGATGGCGACGCGGTGCCACATTTCCGGCGCGAGCGTCGTGGTGCTCCAGCCGGCGGGCATCGGGGCCGGGGCGGACGTGGGCGCAGGCGTCGGCGCAGCGGTCGGTGCAGCGGTCGGCGCAGCGGTCGGTGCAGCCGTCGGAGCTGCGGTCGGCGCGGCCGTGGGGGCAGCGGTCGGTGCGGCCGTCGGCGCGCCCGTGGGGGCGGCGGTCGGGGCGCTCGTCGGAGCCGACGTCGGCGCGCCCGTCGGCGCAGCCGTCGGCGCCGTCGTCGGCGCGGCGGTCGGGCCGGATGCCGCGGGCGGCTGGACATTGGGCGTCGCGGCCACGACACCATCGTCGCCACCACCTCCGCCGCAGGCCGCAAGCCACAGCGCAGCGAGCGCAACCGTGACGCGGGGCGAAATCTTCTTCACTTGCTGGTTCACCACTGACCTCCCTTCGCGCAAACCTCGTGCGCGGTGCCGCAGATGGTCACGGCGCGACCGCACGGCTGACGTAGGACGGCTTTGCCGTCCGCTGGCACCAATGGGCCATGTGGCTCAGGGATGGAGGAGGGTCGCGCGTGCGTGGACTGCTTGCGCGCGCCGATGCACGCGCCGGAATCGGCGCGCGCACAACACAACCGTGCGCACCTGATTGCATACTGTCGTGTTACGGCGTAGAAGGTTTCCATGTCGCTTCGCAACCTGTTCCAGCGTGAAGGCTCCGACAGCCCCTCGACCTACCTCGAGACGGGCATGCACACCGTCGAGGACCTGCGCCATGAGTACCTGGAGCTGGTCGACGACTCGCTCGACCGTGGCGGCATTCCCGTCGGCTGCGTGGAAGTCGAGATCCGCCACCTGGGTGCCGACAAGAACGGCAAGCCGCTGTTCTCGGCGATGCTGCGCATGACCGCGTGGGAACGCCGCTCGGGCACGCGCCTGCTGCTCGGTCTGCCCCTGCTCGAGCGTGGCGTGCGCAAGCTGCTGGCGGGCAGCTGGCTGCCGGACGTCTCGTCCTTCGCCGGGCTGTGGCTGCACCCCGCCACGCCGGTGCTCTCGCGCGACGTCGCGCGCGAAGTCAGCGTGCTGCTCGCGCAGATCGAGCAGCAGTTCGAAGGCGCCAAGCCCGCCGAGTCGATGTGGAGCATGCCGCCGGAGCTCCAGTCCGACCCGCCGACCGGCAGCTGATCACGGCGCCAGCCGCCGCAGCACACGGCCGACCGCGGCGCGAAACCGCAGGGACCAGAGCGCCGTCACGCCGCGGGCAAGCCGCGTCAGGCAAACGGCAGCATCGCGGCGAGGGCCAGCTTGCCGGCGCCCACGACCGCCATCAGCGCGGTGTCGCGGCCGGCATCGCCGGTTCGCCGTCCTTGCCATGCGGACAGCACGCAAACGCCGCCGAGCATCG
The DNA here is from genome assembly GCF_016641735.1 of Ramlibacter algicola. NCBI lineage: Bacteria > Pseudomonadati > Pseudomonadota > Betaproteobacteria > Burkholderiales > Comamonadaceae > Ramlibacter > Ramlibacter algicola. Next base: position 1,579,516 of record NZ_JAEDAO010000001.1, read on the forward strand.
CCAGCAGCAGGGCCACATCCATCTGGGTCATGCGTCGCACTCCTGCGCACGCGCGGCCTGCGCGGGCTGCTGGTAGCGCACCAGCCACGACAGCACGTGCGCGTCGCCGCCGGTCGCTTCCGCGATGCGTTCTTCCACGTCCAGGGTCCGGGACAGCTCGATCTCGGCCCGCACCAGCACGCGGTCGCGCCGTTGTTCGATTTCCAGCGTGCAGGCACCGCACTCGGCCAGCACCTGCTGGAGCGGCGCACGGTGCGAGCGCATCGCGTCGATGCGCATGAAGAGGATCGGGACCATCGACGTGCCGGCCTCCGGATCCACGTAGGTGTGGACGCTCGGGATGCCGAACGAAACGCAGGTGCCGTAGGCCCGCTCGAGGACCCGTCGCGCTTCGGCCAGGGCCGTGCCGCTGCCGGCGAGGATCTGTCCGCCCGCACCGTGGCGGACGATGCGGAAGGAGCCGGGCCTCGACAGCAGGTCGAGCAGCGGCTGGCTCGCGAAGGCGGGCACCGCGTCGCCGTTGGCCGTCACCAGCTGGCGCAGGGGCAGCAGGTCGAACGGGTCGCGCATCGGCGCGGCGTCCAGCAGGGCAAGCGTGCGCTTGCCGGGCGTCTGAACATGCATGGGAATCTCCAGTCGCGCGAGCCGCACGAGGGGACTGCGGGGCTCGCTGGCGCGCCGGGCTTCAGCCCGGTGGTCGATGGATGGCGCTGGAAAGGAAGGAGACGACCGCCGGGCCTAGGAATCTGCGGGCGTTCGTTGCACGCCCGCCCATGCATGCGCGACCGCACGCGCGACCACGCCGGCGGCGTGCTCGTTGCGGTGTAGGTGCTGGAAGGCGCGGCGTGCCATGCGCGTCAGTATAGGCAACGGGTCGGAGAACGGCGGCATTCTGGCAAGGGACGCGGGGGCATCACGCCCGCGCGACCCGCGCTTCCGCGTGCTTCCTATACTCCCGCCCCGCCATGCACCCACGCCCGTTCCGATCGAGCGCCGGTGTCCCCGCCCGCGAGCCGCGTCATGCGCATTGACGTGTCCCTCGCGCACCGCGACCTCGACGCCGAACTCGCCTCGTTGCACGCGCGAATGCAGCGCCGCGGTGAGGCGTTGCACGCCCTGCCGACGCTCGCGATGCACGTGCCGATGCCCGGTCTGGCCGTGCGGTACCGGGAAGTGGACGGCGAGTTCCACCTGTACGTCGAGGACCGTGCGCGCGGCGTGCTCGCCGGCTGCACGGTGTTCCAGCGCGTCGCCGAACTGGATCGTCACGCCGGCCGCCACGTGCGCAGCCCGCATTCGCGCTATGCGCACGCCTATCGCCGCCGCGGCCTGGCCAGCGCGCTGTATCGCTGGGCGCTGAATGCCGGGCTGTGCCTGCTCAGCGGCCCGCGGCAATCGGCTGGCGCGCACCAGCTCTGGCTGGCGTTGGCCCGTTCGTACGAACTTGCGCTCGTGCACACCGGCGACAGCCAACTGCGGCTGCTGGGTCCCGATCGCGAGGGCCGGGCCATGGGCGACCTCGGCACCCGCATGTTGCTGCTCGGCACCGGCTGGACGCCGGCGAGCGCGACGGGAAGCTCGGCCATCGTGGCGCACGTAGGAGCCTGCTGACGGCAGCAGCCACCCTGCGGGCGTACTCTGGCCCCATGGCCCGTGACGCGGCAACCGCTGCCGACCCCATCCTGGATGGGCTGGACGCCATGCTTCCCGCGCTGGAGGTCCTCTACAAGGACCTCCACTCGCATCCGGAGCTGTCGATGCAGGAGAGCAGGACCGCCGCGGTGGCCGCGGAGCAGTTGCGCGCCGCCGGCTTCGACGTCGCCACCGGCATCGGAGTCACCGGCGTCGTCGGGCTGCTGCGCAACGGCGACGGCCCCACGGTGATGCTGCGTGCCGACATGGATGCCCTGCCGGTCGAAGAGTCCACCGGCCTGCCGTATGCGAGCAAGGTGACGGCGACCGACCGCACCGGCCACGACGTGCCCGTGTCGCACATGTGCGGCCACGACATGCATGTGACCTGGCTGGCCGGCGCGGCCAGGCTCCTGGCCGCCGCACGCCCCGCCTGGCGCGGGACGCTGCTCGCCGTCTTCCAGCCGGGCGAAGAGACGGCCGAGGGCGCGCGCGCCATGATCAACGACGGCCTGTTCGCGCGCTACCCGAAGCCGGACGTCGTGCTGGGCCAGCACGTGATGGTCGGCCCCGCCGGCACCGTCGCCGGCCGCGCGGGCGCAATCACGTCCGCGGCGGACAGCCTGCAGATCCGGCTGTTCGGGCGCGGCGCGCACGGCTCGATGCCGCAGGCCAGCGTCGACCCCGTGGTGATGGCCGCGGCCACGGTGATGCGGCTGCAGGGGATCGTCTCGCGCGAGGTTGCCGCGGCCGAGGCTGCCGTGGTGACCGTCGGCGCGCTGCAGGCGGGAACGAAGGAAAACGTGATCCCGGACGAGGCCGTCATCAAGCTCAATGTGCGGACCTTCGACGAAGGCGTGCGCGCGCGCGTGCTGGCCGCCATCGAGCGCATCGTGAACGCCGAGGCGCAGGCCTCGGGTGCGCCGCGCCAGCCGGAGATCACGGCGCTCGACAGCTATCCGCTCAATGTCAACAACCGCGACGCGAGCAAGCGGCTGGTGGACGCCTTCCGCGCGCACTTCGGCGCCGACCGCGTGCGCGAGACGGGTGCCGCGCCGGCGAGCGAGGACTTCGGCTCCTTCGGCACGGACTGGCGCGTGCCCTCGGTGTTCTGGTTCGTCGGCGGCACCGACCCTGGCGTCTACGACGCGGCGAAGAAGGCCAACCGGCTGAACCAGCTGCCCGTGAACCACAGTCCCAAGTTCGCGCCCGTGCTGCATCCCACGTTGCGCATGGGCGTGGAGACGCTGGTCGTCGCCGCCAGGACGTGGATGCCCGCCTAGATGCCGTGCTGCACGTGGAGTGGCTTCCCTATGCGCTGGATCTCGCCGGGGCCTTCGTCTTCGCGCTGAGCGGCGCCATGGCCGGTGTCAGGCACCGGCTGGACCTGTTCGGCGTCCTGGTGCTGTCGTTCGCGGCGGCCAACACCGGTGGCATCACGCGGGACCTGTTGATCGGGGCGGTGCCGCCGGGCGCCATCAGCGATTGGCGCTACCTCGGCGTGTCCGTGCTCGCCGGGCTCCTCACGTTCTGCTTTCCCTCGCGCCTCCGGCAGGAGTGGAACCCGGTGCTGCTGTTCGATGCCGCCGGGCTGGCGCTGTTCGCGGTCACCGGCGCCGGCAAGGCGTTGGCCCACGGATTGAATCCGGTGATGGCGACCCTGCTGGGCATGTTGACCGGCATCGGGGGCGGCCTCGCGCGCGACGTCCTGCTCGCGCAGGTGCCCACCGTTTTGCGATCGGACCTGTACGCGGTCGCGGCGCTCGCCGGTGCGGCCGTCGTCGTGATCGCGAGCCAGCTGCAGCTGGCTCCGGGGCCTGCGGCACTGGCGGGTGCGGCCCTGTGCTTCGGGATGCGCGTGCTGGCCATCCGGAACAAGTGGCAGCTTCCGGTCGCCGGGAGCGTGGCCGGCCCGCCCCAGGAGTAGCGGCCCGCCGCACAGGAACTCTCCGATGGGCAGCAGCGAGGCCAGCCAGACCGCTGGACGCCGGCCTCGAACCATGCAGGCAGGGGCATGGGCGGCGCCGTCGCGGCACCGCCCGTTCAGCTGGCTTGCCGCTCGCGCTGCCCGGGCGCCAGGAACCGCTCGGCCAGCGCCACCCAGAAGGCCGAGCCGACCGCGATGTTGTCGTCGTTGAAGTCGTACCCGGGGTTGTGCACCATGCAGGCGGACGCCGCGTCCCCACTGCCGTCGCCGTTGCCGATCAGCACGTAGCTGCCCGGCACGCGCTCCAGCATGAAGGCGAAGTCCTCGCTGCCGGTCAGGGGCTCGGCCTGCGAGACCCGGTCCGGACCCAGCAAGCCCAGCGCGACGTCGCGGGCGAACGCCGTCTCGGCCGGCGTGTTCACCAGCACGCAGTAGCCGCTGCGCCACTGGACGTCGGCCTGCACGCCGAAGCTGCGCGCCTGCAGGTCGACCAGCTCGCGGATGCGCCGCTCCAGCAGGGCCCGCACGTCGCGGTCGAGCGAGCGCACCGTCAGTTCCAGCGTCGCGGTGGAGGGGATGACGTTGTTCGCGCGGCCGGCGTGGAGCGCACCCACCGTCACCACCGCCGGTTGGAGAGGAGGGACGTTGCGGGACACGACCGTCTGCAGCGCCATGACGATGCCGGCCGCGGCCACCAGCGGGTCTGCCGCCTTGTGCGGCATCGCGCCATGGCCGCCGACACCGGACAGCACGATGGTGGCGTAGTCGCTGGACGCCATCATCGCCCCGTCGCGCAAGGCCATGTGCCCCTGCGGGATGCCCGGCATGTTGTGCATGCCGAAGATCGCATCGCAGGGATAGCGGTCGAACAGGCCGTCCTCGATCATGCGCAGCGCGCCGCCACCGCCTTCCTCGGCCGGCTGGAACACGAGGTGGAGCGTGCCGCTGAAGCGGCCCTGCTCGGCCAGGTGGCGCGCCGCGGCCAGCAGCATCGCGGTGTGGCCGTCGTGGCCGCACGCGTGCATGACACCGGGGTGCTCGCTGGCCCATTCGCGGCCGCTCGCCTCCGTGATCGGCAGGGCATCCATGTCCGCGCGCAGGCCGAGCCGGCGCTGCCCGTCCCCGCGCACGAGGCGGCCGACGACACCGGTGCCGCCGATGCCAACTTCGACGTCGTAGCCCCACGCCTCCAGCTTGCCCGCGACCAGGTCCGCCGTCCGGTGTTCCTCGAACGCCAGTTCGGGATGGCGGTGGATGTCGCGGCGCAGGCCGATGAATTCGCCGGCCCGTTCGGCCAGCGCCTCCAGCAGGTCCGTCATCGGCGCGTCACTGCGGCTGCAGGTTGATCGACCTGGCGACGGCGCGGTAGCGCGCCATCTCCGTCTCGAAGTACTTCGTCGCGTCCGGCAGCGACATGACCGGCGACGGCTCCTGGGTCTGCAGCTTCAGGGCCGAGATGACGTTGGGATCGCTGAGCGTCTTGCCGATCGCCGCGTGCAGGCGTTGCACGACCGGCTCCGGTGTGTTCTTCGGCACCATGAAGCCGGTCCAGGTCTTGTACTGGAAGTTCTTCAGCACCTGGCCTTCGCTGACGGCCGGCACGTTCCTGAGCAGGTCCGAGCGGTGCGCTCCGAGCTGGCCGATCACCTTGAGCCGGCCCTGGTCAGCCATCGCGCCCATCGCGGCGCTGTACACCAGCACCGCGAAGTCGACCTGGCCGCCGCCGACGTCCTGCAACAGCGGCGCGTTGCCCTTGTAGGGAATGTGCGTCGCCTTGAAGCCGCTGACCTGCTGCATGTTCTCCACGATGAAGTGGTAGAGCGATCCCACGCCCACGCTGCCATAGCTGAGGGGCTTGTCGCCGGACTTGCGCGCCAGCGCGATCAGTTCGTCGACGTTGTTGACCGGCAGGTCCTTGCGCGTGAGCACCACCATCACCGCATCGGCGATCGGGGCCACCAGCCGGAAGTCCTCCGCCTTCAGGCGCACCGAGGAGATGGCCAGCGGCGAGAGGATCACCTCGTTGGGCGAGCCCTGGAAGACGGTGTAGCCGTCCGCGGGCGCCGACAGGACCTTCTGCGCCGCGATCGTCCCGCCGGCGCCGCCCAGGTTGTCCACCAGCACCGGCTGCCCGAGCTCCTTGCCCAGCGGCGTGTGGAAGATCCGCGCGATGGCGTCCGACGGGCCGCCCGCGGGGTAGGGAACCATCAGGGTGACCGGCTTGGCCGGGAAGGCCTGCGCCTGCGCGCCCACCGCCAGCAGCATGCCGGCAAGCAGGGCCAGCGTCGTCGTCGCGATCCTCTTCATGCGTGTCTCCTGCGGCGCGTTCGCGCCATCGATGACCGCCGTCCGGGCGGACGGTGGGAGTCGGCGCATCCTAGGAACCGGCATCCATGATGTCCAATGCATTGTTGTCCTGTTAGCATGAGTTGGATGAATGGATCGAACCGCCCGTGACGCTGGTCCAGCTGCGCCATGTGATCGCGCTCGTCGAGGCCGGCTCGTTCAGCCGCGCGGCCGAGGGACTGTTCCTGACGCAACCCGCACTCAGCCGCAGCGTCCGCGCGCTGGAAGATGAACTCGGGCAGGCACTGTTCGACCGCGTCGGCCGCCGCATCGAGCTGACCCTGTTCGGCGGCGAGTTCCTGCAGCGCGCGCGGCAGATCGTGTTCGAGGTCGACGACATCGCGGCCAGCAGCGTCCGTCTGCGCGAGGGCCGCGCCGGCCGCCTGCGCGTCGGCATGGGCTCGGGGCCGGGGGCGATGCTCATGACGCCGCTGCTGCTGGAGATGGCCAGGCACCATCCCGAGGTGCACGTGGCGGTCAGCCGCGGCAGCACCGACCGGCTCGTGCAGGCGCTGCGCGAGCGCCAGCTGGACGCACTCGTCATCGACGCCCGGTCGCTGTCGCCGTCGTCGGACCTGCACCTCGTGACGCTGTCGGAGATGCGCGGCGTGTTCATGGTGCGCAAGCGGCACCCGTTGCTGCGCACGCGGGGCCCGTTGCGGTTCGAGGCGCTGCGCAAGTTCCCCATCGCGTCGACGCCCCTGAGCGACGAAGTGGCGCGCGTCCTCGTGGAGCTCTACGGGCCGGCGGCGCACCCGGAGCAGTGCGTCACGCTGCGGTGCGAGGAAATCGCCAGCCTCGTGGACGTCGTGCGCGACAGCGATGCGGTGCTGCTCGCCATCCGCGCCTCCGCGCCCGACCTGGTGGAACTGCCCATGAAGCCCACCATGACGGGCAAGGCCCGGTTCGGCCTGGTCACGCTGGCCGGCCGCGCGTCGCCGGCGTCGCTGTCGATCCTGCGCGACCTGGCGCAGCGGGTGCTGCACGACTGAACGGGTGTGCCGCCTTCGCGGGGACGACCGACTCTGGTCCACGGCTCCCCAGGAACGACAGAGTCACGCTGTCCCCGCCGCCCAACTCCCCCGCGGGGGGTACACCGCGCGCTGCCCGCTCGGATGCGGCGCCAGCGGCTCCCACTTGCACAGGAACACTTCTTCTTCCGGATGCGCGACCACGGCGAAGCCGGCGCTGCGCAGCATCGCCGCACTGCAGGCCGCATTGGGGATCCACCAGTTCGTCTCGTCGTGCGAGTACTGGTGTTCGACGAAATGCAGCCGCGGGTACGACGGGCGCTGGAAGACCTCGGTCTCCCAGAAGTCGTGGTCCGGCGCGATCGGCTCGAGGTCGGCGCTGCCGCGCTGCAGCGACTGGTACAGCAGCAGGTCCCTGGCGACGTGCTCGTGCACCAGGTCCAGCGCCAGCAGCGGATGGCGCAGGTGGTACACGAGGCCCATGAACAGCACGAGGTCGAACTTCTCGCCCAGTTGCGCGACGTCGTACACCGGCATGCGGCGGAACTCGACGTCCTGGCCCAGCACCTCGGCCGCGAAGCGTCCCTGGTCCAGGTAGTAATCGTCCATGTCGATGCCGACGACACGGTCCGCGCCGCGGCGCTTCATCTCCAGCGAATAGAAGCCGGCGTTGCAGCCGATGTCCAGCACGGTCATGCCATGGAGGTCGGCGGGCAGCACGTGTGCGAAGCTCTGGAACTTCGCGCGCGGGAAGTCGCCCAGGAAGTGCGCCGGCGCGGTCGGCACGCCCAGCAGGTCGATGTTGTGGAACCAGTCGCCCAGCTCCTGCACGCGGCGCTCGATCTCGGCCTTGCCGAACAACCTGCCCGTCGTGCGACGGGGCACGTCGCCGGGACGCTTCACCAGGGAGTCGCCGCTCGCGCTGCACACGGTCGCAGGCCGGATCGCTTCGGCGGGCTCTCCGCGCTTGCGCGACCCGAGCAGGTTCAGCGCCTCGCGGTAGCCGTGGACGGTCCCGGTGTCGACGTAGGCCTGGCCGGCGCGCACGCCCACCGCGCGGCCGCCGCGCTGGATCCACGCGTTGACCAGCGTACCCATGTACTCGTCGCGGCGCTGGCGTTCGATCCACAGCGCCTCCAGGTCGTGCAGCAGCCGGCCGGGCATCTTGAAGGCGCCCCAGATCCAGTTGCTCTTCGCGTCCGGATGCTTGACCTGGATCTCCTGCACGAGGTCGTCGGCGTCGGTCACTACCGCGTCGAAGTGCTGCGGTCGGTCGACGGGGAACAGCAGGAACGACAGGCGGTCGTCGGGCAGCTTCGAGAAGCCGTCCTCCGGAAACCAGATCGTGTCGGGCAGTCCGACCAGCACCGGTTCGCCGGCGGGAATGAGCGAGGTCGCGCGGAAGATCGCATCGCACAGCCCGGCGGGCTTGGGTTGCACCACGTAGCAGAAGTCGCTGGAACGCGCGTGCGAGCCGTAGTACTGCACCAGGTCGCTCTTGCCCGGCGCGACCACGAAGCAGATTCGCGTCGCGCCCGCCCGCAGCATGCGATCGACCAGGTATTCGCTGACGGCGCGCGGCTTCTCGACGTCGCCCACCAGGTTGCTGCCGACCGGCAGCAGTTCCTTGGAGAAGCCGAGCGGCTGGATGCGCGTGCCCAGGCCGGCGGCCGGGATGATGCCCCACATGGCGTGCTCCTTGTCGTCAGGCAGGCGCGAGCGTCTCGTCGAGCAGCGCCTCGAGTTCCAGCGCGCGGTGCGCGGACGTGTGGTCGGCCAGTGTGCGCTCGAGCGCGGCCGTCGCGATGCGCGCCCGTTCGGCGTCGGTGAGTTCCATCGCGGCGATCACGTCCTCGGTCGTTCGCGCGACGAGGATCTCGCGGCCGGGTTCGTAGAACGCGTCAAGGCCGTCCCACCAGTCGCTGATCACCGGTGTGCCGCACGCGGCCGCCTCGAACAGGCGGCCCGGCGGGCAATGGCCGTTGTCGGCCATCACCTTGCGCGTGACGTTCAGCGTGAAGCGCGACGACGAGAAGAAGGCCGGGTGCTCCGGCGGCGGCACGTGGCGCGCGAAGCGGATGCTGTCCGTCCACGGAAAGTCGGCCGGGTACTGCGCACCGCCGATGAGGAACGCGCGGGATGGCAGCCGCCGCGCGGGCTCGATGAACAGCGCCTGCAACGCAGCCTGCCGGCCGGCCGCGTACGTCCCGAGATACGACAGGTCGGCGCGGAAGGACTCCACCAGCGGCACGCGGCGGTGGACCTGCGGGTCGACGTGGCCGTACAGCGTCGCGACGCGGCGCGCGCCGAGGCGATCGCGCAACTCCTGCAGCGACGCGCCGCCGGTGTAACTGAGCACCAGGTCGAAGTCGCGCAGCCCGCGCGCGCCGATGTAGGGCACGCAGCGGCCGGCTCGCAGCGCCTCCAGCGTCACCGGCGTGTCCATGTCGTAGAACACCTGGGCCGCGCGCGTGTCGCTGTCGGCCATCAGCTGCATGGCGGCGGTCGCGTCGGCGCAGTACGAGGTGACGATCACGGCGTCGGCGGCCCGAATCTCCTGCGCGGCGCGCGTGCGCACCTTGTCCCAGTCGTCGTAGAGAAGCAGCTCGCCGCCGGGCAGCTGCGTGCAGTCGCGGTGCTCGGCGTAGTACGGGACGTCGCGCTCGAAGAAGGTCACCGTGTGCCCGCGCGATGCGAGCGCACGCCACAAGCCGCGCCACAGCGTCGCATGGCCGTTGCCCCAGGACGAACTGACCGTCAGGCCGAAGATCACGAGGCGCAAGGTCATCCTTTCACGGCGTGCGGTTCATCGTAGCCTCCGTCGTCCCCGCGGAGGCGGGGACCCACCGCTTTCCTGCCGCGCTCCGTGGAAGCGATGGATTCCCGCCTTCGCGGGAATGACGGCTCTTCCGTCGTCCCCGCGGAGGCGGGGACCCACCGCTTTCCTGCGGTGCGCTCCATGGAAGCGGTGCATTCCCGCCTCCGCGGGGACGGCGAATCCCGGGACAATGCCGAGATGGACCGTCCCGCCCCCGACGCGCCGCCGCCGCAACACTGGCGCCACCGCCTGTACCGGGTGATCTGGGAATCGGACACGCCCGCCGGCCGCGTGTTCGACCAGATCGTGGTGGCAGCGATCCTGCTGAGCGTGGGCGTCGTGCTGGCCGACAGCGTGCAGGGCTGGCACGCGCGCTGGGCCGGCCCGTTCACGGCCCTCGAGTGGTTCTTCACGGTGCTGTTCACGCTCGAATACCTGGCACGGCTCGTGAGCGTGCCGCAGCCGCTGCGCTACGTCTTCAGCTTCTTCGGGATCGTCGACCTGCTGGCCGTGCTGCCGACGTACCTGGCGCTGTTCGTGCCCGAGCTGCACGCTCTCATCGACGTGCGCATCCTGCGGCTGCTGCGGATGTTCCGCATCTTCCGGCTCACGGCGTACGTCGAGGAATACCAGGCGATGGGCGAGGCGCTGTGGGCCAGCCGGCGCAAGATCCTCGTGTTCCTGGCCGCGGTCGTGATGATCGACCTGGTGATGGGCACGCTGATGTACGTCGTCGAAGGCCCCGAGCACGGCTTCGTCGACATCCCGACCTCGGTGTACTGGGCCATCACGACGATGACGACGGTCGGCTTCGGCGACATCACGCCCCGCACGGACATCGGGCGCTTCATCGCGTCCGTCATGATGCTGGTGGGCTGGGGCACGCTGGCGGTGCCCACGGGCATCGTCACCGCGGAGATGACCATCCGCCGGCATGCCGGGCGGCCCCTGCCGGAGAGGACGCGCACCTGCGGGGGCTGTGGCGCCGGCGGCTATGGGCCGGAAGCCCGCTTCTGCCAGCAGTGCGGCCGCGCCTTGCCGGCCGTTGCCCCGGCGCCCGGCACGCAGGATTAGGTGTTTGCCTACGCGTGACTCGTCCGTCGCGGCGCACACTCGCCTGTTGCCCAACCCATCCACGCCCGGGCGGCCAAGGAGCCCGCATTGCTCGACGAAGCCGAACGCCTGAAGCACTTCATCGCCTCGGTCAGCGACTACGCCATCTACATGCTCTCCCCCGAGGGCACGGTGGTGAGCTGGAACCTGGGCGCGCAGCGCTTCAAGGGCTACGCGCCGCACGAGATCATCGGCCAGCACTTCTCGCGCTTCTACACCGACGAGGACCGTGCCGCCGGCGTTCCGGCCTTGGCGCTGCAGACCGCGCGCGAGCAGGGAAAGTTCGAGGCCGAGGGGTGGCGCGTGCGCAAGGACGGCACGCGCTTCTGGGCCAGCGTGGTGCTCGACCCGATCCGGGACGACGAGGGCGAGCTGATCGGCTACACCAAGATCACGCGCGACATCACGGACAAGAAAGCCGCGCAGGACGCGCTGCGGGAAAGCGAGCAGCGCTTCCGCGTCCTGGTGCAGGGCGTCACCGATTACGCGATCTACATGCTGTCCCCCGAGGGGAACATCACCAACTGGAACTCCGGCGCCCGCCGCATCAAGGGCTACGCCGACGAGGAGGTGATCGGCAGCCACTTCTCGCGCTTCTACACCGAGGAGGACCGCGCGGCCGGCGTGCCGCGGCGCGCGCTCGCGGAGGCGGCCGAGCACGGCCGCTTCGAGGCCGAGGGCTGGCGGGTCCGGAAGGACGGCACGCGGTTCTGGGCCCACGTGGTGGTCGACCCGATCCGCGACGAGCAGGGCCAGCTGGTCGGCTTCGCCAAGGTCACGCGCGACATCACCGAGCGCCGCGAGGCCGCCGAGCAGCTGGAGCGCACGCGCGAGGCGCTGTTCCAGGCGCAGAAGCTCGACGCGATCGGCAAGCTCACGGGCGGCATTGCGCACGACTTCAACAACCTGCTGAACGTGATCACCAACGGGCTGTCGATGCTGCGACATCGCAGCACCGAGGCCGAGACGCTGCGGCTGGTCGACAGCATGGAGAAGGCGGCCCGCCGCGGCGCATCGCTGACGCAGCAGCTCCTGAGCTTCGCGCGGCAGCAACCGCTCAAGCCGGAGGCGCGCGACGTCGGGCGGCTGGTCATGGCTTTCGAGACCGTGCTGCGGCGCGCGGCGCGCAGCAACGTGCACTTCAACGTTCGCGTCGCGCCACGGCTGCCGGCGATCATGGTCGACGCGACGCAGTTCGAGACCGGCCTGCTCAATCTCGTGGTCAACGCGCGCGACGCGACGCCGGAGGGCGGCACGATCACGATCTCGGCCGACGTCCACGAGCTGCGGGACGGCGAGCTCAACAACCTCCCGGCGGGCCGCTACGTGGTGGTCAGCGTGCAGGACACCGGCACCGGCATGCCGCCCCACGTCGTGGCGCAGGCCATCGAACCGTTCTTCACCACCAAGCCTCCCGGCAAGGGCACGGGCCTGGGCCTGAGCCAGGTGTACGGGCTCCTGCAGCAGTCCGGCGGCGACCTGCACATCCAGTCCGAGGTCGGGAAGGGGACGACCGTCTCCATGGTCTTCAGGGCGCTGGAGGAGTCGACCAGCGCCGTGGACGCCGGGCACGACGAGCTCGAACGCGTGCTGGTGGTCGACGACCAGCCCGAGGTGCTGGAGATGGTGGCCGAGATCTTCCGCAACCTGGGTTTCGACGTCCTCACCGCCAGCGACGGGCGCAGCGCGCTCGACCTGCTGGAACGCGTCGACCGGAAGGTGGACTGGCTGTTCAGCGACGTCGTGATGCCGGGACTCAATGGCGTGGAGCTGGCCCGCAAGGTGCAGGCGTCGCATCCCGACGTGCGCATCATCCTGGTGTCCGGCTACGCGGCGCCCGCGGGCAGCCTGGGCGACTTCGAGTTCCTGTCGAAGCCGTTCTCGGTGGCCGACGTGGCGCGGAAGATGCGGTCGATGGCTCGTTGACCGGTGCGGCGCTGCCGCGCCTGCGTGTGGATTGCGGGTCAAGCCCGCAATGACAAGCCCTGGGTGGATTGCGGGTCGAGCCCGGAATGACAAAGCAGTTGTCATTCCGGCGAAAGCCGGAATCCATCCTTGGTCGCTGCCGCCCGTCCCTGGCGGCACAATGGTCCGATGACCCGCCTGCTGCCCTTGCTCGCCGCCATCCTCGTCGTCGCCTGCGCGACTCCCCTCGCGCCGCCGGTGACCACCCCGTCCGGCCTCGTCTACCAGTCGCTGCGTGAAGGCTCCGGGCCGTCGCCCGCTGCCACCGACACCGTGCGCGTGCACTACCGCGGCACGCTGCCGGACGGCAAGGAATTCGACAGCTCGTATGCGCGCAAGGAGCCGGCCGAATTCCCGCTGAACCGCGTGATCAGGTGCTGGACCGAGGGCGTCCAGATGATGAAGGTGGGCGGCAAGGCGCGGCTCACGTGCCCCGCATCGATCGCCTACGGGGATCGCGGCGCGGGCGGCGTGATCCCGCCGGGCGCGACGCTGCTGTTCGACGTCGAACTGCTGGCGATCCAGGGCCGATGACACCGCGGCCGACGCTGCAGACCGAGCGGCTGCTGCTGCGGCCCTTCGTCCCCGCGGACGCCGCCGACGTGCAGCGGCTCGCGGGCGACGTGCGCATCGCGCGCGGCACCGCCGCTGTGCCGCATCCGTATCCCGACGGCGCCGCGGAGCAGTGGATCGCGTCCCACGAGTCGCTGGCTGAAGCGGGGCGCGAACTGGTGGTCGCCGTCACCTTGCGCACGTCCGGGGAGCTGGTCGGCGCCGCCAGCCTGCTGGCGATCTCCGCCGTGCATGCGCGCGCCGAGCTCGGGTACTGGATCGGCACGCCGTATTGGTCGCAGGGCTACGCCACCGAAGCGGCACGGGCCTTGGTCGACTGGGGCACGCGCGACCTGGGCCTCACGCGCATCGTCGCGCGCTGCCTCGCCTGGAACACCGCCTCCGCCGCGGTGCTGCGCAAGGTTGGCCTGGAGGACGAAGGCCGGCTCGTGCAGCACGAGATCCGCGAAGGCGTGCCCGTGGACTCCTTGTTGTTCGGGCTCGTGCTGCCCGGGCGCGCGTAGTCAGCCGTCGGTCGGGGCCGGCTCGATGTCGGTCACCACGCGCGCATAGCGTTGCCGGCTCCAGTACGCCGACGCCCAGTCGAACAGCACGACGATGCGGTTGCGAAAGCCGATCAGGAAGTACACGTGCGCGAACAGCCAGAACAGCCAGGCCGGGTAGCCGCTGAACTTCACGCGGCCGAAGGGCGTGGTGAGATCGACGACGCCGGCGTTGCGGCCGATGGTCGCGAGGTTGCCGTAGTCGCGGTAGCGGAACGGCTCGGTGGGTTCGCCGCGCAGGCGCCGCACGATGTTCGTCGCGGCGGCGCGGCCCATCTGCTTCGCCGCGGGTGACACGCCCGGCACCGGCGCCGGTTCCTTGCCCGGCACGTGGCTGCGCGCGGCAGCCAGGTCGCCGACGACGCTGATCTCGGGATGGCCGGGCAGCGACAGGTCGGGTTCGACCGTCACGCGGCCGGCGCGATCGACCTGCGCACCCGTCGCCTCGGCAAGTCGGCGTCCCAGCGGCGATGCCGCCACGCCCGCGGCCCAGATCACGCAGCGGCTCGCCAGCCGGTACGGTGCTCCTTCGGCCGGCGTGACGTCCAGGCCGTGCGCATCGATCGAGGTGACGCGCGAGCCGGTGCGCACTTCGACGCCGAGCTTGCGCAGCTGGCGCGCGGCCTTCTCGCTCAGGTCCTCGGGCATCGCCTGCAGCACGCGCGGGCTGCCTTCGAGCAGCAGGATGCGGGCCTGGGCGGGATCGATGCGGCGGAATTCGCCGGGCAGCGTCTGGCGCGCGATCTCCGCCAGCGTGCCGGCCATCTCCACCCCGGTCGGCCCGCCACCGATGACGACGAAGGTGAGCCAGTCGGCGCGCCGTTGCGGATCACGTTCCTTCTCCGCGCTCTCGAACGCCAGCAGCACGCGGCGGCGGATCTCGAATGCGTCGTCCAGCGTCTTCAGGCCGGGGGCGAACCTGGCCCACTCGTCGCGGCCGAAGTAGCTGTGCGTCGCGCCGGCGGCGACGATGAGGTGGTCGTAGGGCAGGGTGCCGTCGTCGGTGGTGTGCACGACGCGCTGCACCGGGTCGATCGATGCGACCTCGGCCAGCAGGCTGGTGACGTTGGCCTGCTTGCGGAACAGGTGCCGCACGGGCGCCGCGATGGCGGGCGCGGACAGGCCCGCCGTCGCGACCTGGTACAGCAGCGGCTGGAACAGGTGGTGGTTGGTGCGGTCGACCAGCGTGATGTCCACCGGCGCGTCGCACAGCGCCTTGGTGGCCTCGAGCCCGCCGAAGCCGCAGCCGATGATGACGACCTGCGCGCGCGGCGCGGAACCTGCCGGATGTGCCATGCGGGGATTATCGGCAACCCCCATGCCACGGCGGCGTGCCTGTGCGAAGCTCGCCCGCATGCCGTCGACACTTCGCCTGTCCGTGCTCGACCAGTCGGTGAATCGCGCCGGCCGACCGCAGGACGAATCCATCCGCCACACCGTGGCCCTCGCCGAACACTGCGAGCGCTGGGGCTACCACCGCTTCTGGCTCAGCGAACACCATGCCTTGCCCACACTGGTAGGCACCGCGCCGGAGGTGCTGATGGCCGCGGTCGCGGCCCGCACGCAACGCATCCGCATCGGCAGTGCCGGCGTCATGCTGCCGCACTACGCGCCGTTCAAGGTCGCCGAGCAGTTCCGCGTGCTCGATGCCCTGGCGCCTGGCCGCATCGACCTGGGCGTGGGCCGCGCGCCCGGTAGCGACCAGCGCACCGCGCGCCTGCTCAATCCCGACCTGCAGGCGTCCGAGGACTTCCCGCGGCAGGTGTTGGAACTCAAGGCGTGGGTGACCGGCGAGGAGTTGCCCGAGGGTCATCCAGGCCGCGGCATCGCGGCACTGCCGGTGACGTCGACGGCGCCGCAGCTGTGGATGCTGGGCAGCTCCGCGTATGGCGCGCAACTCGCCGGCCACCTGGGCTTGCCGTACGCGTTCGCGCACTTCATCACCGACGGTGAAGGCTGCGAGCAGGCGCTGGACCTGTACCGCTCCACGTTCCGGCCCGGCGTGCTGCAGGAGCCGATGGCCGTGGTCTGCCTGTCCGCGCTGGTCGCCGAGACCGACGAGGAAGCCTGGCACCAGTTCAAGAGCCGCGAGCGCGCGCGCATCGACCGCCGCACCGGCCGCTTCGGCCCGCTGCTGCCGCCCGAGCGGGCGCCGCGTGCGTACAGCGAAGCCGAGGAAGTGGAGGCGCGGCTGCTGCGCGAACGCGCCATCGTCGGCGCGCCGGACGACGTCGCGCAGCGCCTGCACAACCTCGCGTCCCGCTGGAAGGTGGACGAGCTCACGCTGGTCACCTGGACCTGGGACCCCGCGGCGCAGCGCCGCTCCTACGAATTGCTCGCCGCGGCCTGCGGCCTGGCCTGACCGGTTCCCACACGACAAGGAGACACCCATGTTCCCCACCGCGATCGCCGGCAGCCTGCCCAAGCCCGGATGGCTGGCCGAGACCCACAAGCTGTGGCCGCAGTGGAAGGCCACGGGCGACGCGCTGCGCGAAGCCAAGGCCGACGCCACGCTGATGTGGATCAAGGCGCAGGAGGACGCGGGGCTGGACGTGGTGGGCGACGGCGAGCAGTCGCGCCAGCATTTCGTGCATGGGTTCCTGGAGCAGGTCGAGGGCATCGACTTCGAGCACAAGGTGAAGATGGGGATCCGCGACAACCGCTACGACGCGATGGTGCCGCAGGTGGTCGGTCCGCTGCGGCTGAAGGGCCGGGTGCACGCATTCGAGGCACAGCTCGCCCGCGCGCACACGAAGAAGAAGCTGAAGTTCACCATGCCGGGCCCGATGACCATCGTCGACACCGTGGCCGACAAGCACTACGGCGACCGCGTGAAGTTGGCGATGGCGTTCGCCGAATTGCTGAACCAGGAGGCGCTGGCGCTGCAGGCCGACGGCGTGGACATCATCCAGTTTGACGAACCGGCCTTCAACGTCTACATGAAAGACGCCGCCGCCTGGGGCGTGCAGGCGCTGGAGCGCGCCGTGCAGGGCCTGACCTGCACGACGGCCGTGCACATCTGCTACGGCTACGGGATCGAGGCGAACAACAAGTGGAAGGAAACGCTGGGCGAGGAGTGGCGCCAGTACGAGCTGGTGTTCCCCGCGCTTGCCCGCAGCAGCATCCACCAGGTGAGCCTGGAGTGCTACCACTCCCACGTGCCGCCGCAGCTGATGAAGCTGCTGGAGGGCAAGGACTTGATGGTCGGCGTGATCGACGTCGCCAGCGAGGTCGTCGAAACGCCGGAACAGGTCGCCGACACCATCGGCAAGGCGCTGCAGTACGTGGCGCGGGAGCGGCTGATCCCTTGCACGAACTGCGGCATGGCGCCGATGGACCGCGAGGTGGCCCTTCGCAAACTGCAAGCCTTGGCCGCTGGTGCTGCGCTCGCGCGGGAGCGCTTCGCTTGAAGGCGGACTCCCGAACGCAGAAGTCGCAGAAGTAGCGCAGAAGGCGCAGAAGATTTCTAGGTCTTCAGCTATTGTTGATGACGCGGTGCACGGCTTGGGTAACGGGGAATTGGTGGAAGTTGATCAGAAGACCCAGCCGCAGCCCTGAAAGACGCAGGTAGGACAGTAGCTGCGCGCGGTGAGCCGTAGCGACGAAGTCCACTGTCTTCAGTTCGACGATCAGCCGGCGGTCAACGACGAAGTCGGCCCGGAATCCATGGCCGACGGCAACTCCCTTGTAGGTCGCCGCGATGGCGACCTCGCGCTCGAACGCGATGCCGCACAAGTCGAACTCAAGCGCCAGTGCTCCCGCATAGGCACTTTCCAGCAAGCCGGTGCCGAAAACTCGCTGAACTTCGACAGCCGCTCCGATCACGCGGGCGGTCAGGTCATCCCTTTCCATTACTCCTTTCTGCGACTTCTGCGCTTCTTCTGCGTCCTCTGCGTTAGGGAGTTCCCTCCGCACCTCGGAGGAGGCAGGCACGCCCGTTGCCCGCACGGGAGTTCACTTTTCCAACCACCGAGAAGGGACCCCATGGCCATCAACCTCTTGAAGGACCGCGGAACGGCGCTGGACAAGCAGCGCTTCACGTGGAAGGAGCTGGCGGGCAAGCCGATCAGCAAGCTCGACGACGACGCGTTCACGCGCATCCGCGTGATCCTCATGAACGGCGTCGAGCTCGATTCGCTGCGCTACAAGCAAGTGCTCTTGCGCTGCAACCGCGAAGCACGGGTGCCGGTCGCGCAGATGCTGCGGGCGGAGCAGCACCAGGCGACGGCGGTCAACTGGCTGCTGTCGGCCGACCACTCGCCGCTGGAGACGACCATCGCGTACGAACAGGTCGCGATCGAAGTGACGGCGTCCATCGCGCAACTCGAGCCGGACGCCTACATGGCGCAGGGCTACCGCTATGGCCTGCTCGAGGACTTCGACCACCTGTACCGCTACACCGCGCTGCTCGACCGGCTGGAAGGCAAGGACGCCAACAACATCCTGCAGGGCTACACGGACGTGGTGCCGGGGCGCCCGACGATCGACCACCACCGCGCGCCGGAGAACGACCTGCTGGAGCCGTACGCGGCCGAAGCCGCGCTGGCGACGAAGCTGCATGCGATCACGCTGGTCGGCGGCGAGTACCAGACGCACGACTACTACATGAACATCGGGCCGATCTTCGCGGACCCGGTGGCCCGCATGCTCTACGCCGAGATCGCGAGCGTGGAGTCGCAGCACATCACGCACTACGGCTCGATGCTCAACCCCGAGGAATCGCCGCTGGAAAAGCTGGTGCTGCACGAGGCGATGGAGGTGTGGAACTACGCCGCTTGCGCCGAGCAGGAACCGAACCCGCGCCTCAAGGCGCTGTGGGAGCGGTTCCTCGATTACGAGCTGGGGCACCTGCAGGTGGCCATGAAACTGTTCAAGGACTTCGAGAAACGCGATCCGGCCGAACTGCTCGGCGACGGCAGCCTGCCGCCCGGCATCGACTTCAGCAGCCAGCGCGAGTTCGTCCGCAAGGTGCTCGCGGCGGAGGTGCAGCTGCGCAAGGACGGCACCCAGTTCGTGGACGAGGACGACGAGGCCGTGTCCTCGCTGAAGTACCGCAACCAGCTCAACTCGCAGGGCTCGCCCTCGCAGGCCGTGTCGGCCGCGTACCAGTGGATGCCCGGCACCGAACTCAATCGCAACGCCGCCACGGCCCAGCCGTCGGCCGCCTGAGAGAAGAAGGAGGACCCTCATGGACAACACCGTTTCCGTCGGCATGAACCGCACCGGCCTCGACATGGCCCCGAAGTCGCGCGAGAAGCTCGTCGCCTTCGCCCGGCAGCAGGCCGGGCGCGCCTCCAACGAAACCGCCGCCTGGTCCGAGCTGCACAAGGTGCACGCGCTGGAAGCTGATCGCGTGGGCACGGTCCCGGTGCCGGCGCGGATCAAGGGCATGGCGACCACGATGCTCGACACGCTCAAGGGCAACAAGCCGCAGGTGCTGATCGACAAGCTGGGCGAGCGCCTCGCGTACGAGCGCACCGGCGTGCGCCTGTACGAGGCCTTCCTGCTGAAGGTGGCCAGCGCCAGCGAGGGCTTCGCGCCCGACCTCGAGGCCGTGGCGGCCATCCGCGACGACGAGCGTTCGCACTTCGAGCTGCTGGGCAAGACGCTGCAGCAGATCGGCGCGGATCCGACCGCGATGACGCCGTGCGCCGACGTCGCCGGCGTGATGGCGTCCGGCCACCTGCAGGTGCTGACCGACCCGCGGACGACGATCGCGCAGGCGCTCAACTCGCTGCTGGCCGTCGAGCTGGCCGACAACGCGAGCTGGGAACTGCTGATCGAGCTGCTGCAGGGCGCCGGCCACAAGGACCTGGCGCAAGGCTTCACCGTGGCGCTGCAGACCGAGGAGACGCACCTCGCGACGGTCAAGGCCTGGCTGCGCCAGGCCGTGCTCGAGGAAGCGACCTGATGACGGGCCGGGGCGTGCTGGTGTAAGGTCGTCCGCATGGCGCACGACCACGACCACCCGCACGGCCCCGGCGATCACCACCACGACGACGCACGCTGGAAGCACGACGGCGTGCGCGTCATCCCGGCCAACCAGCTGGATCCCAACGTCCCGTCGACGGCCGGCATGGACCGCAAGGCCGCCATCACGTTCGCGCGCGTCGGCGCGCAGAAGCTGTGGGCAGGCACGGTCACCATCCACGCGAATGCGAAGACCGGCGCGCACCACCACGGGCCGCTGGAAAGCGTGATCTACGTGGTCAAGGGCCGCGCCCGCATGCGCTGGGGCGACCACCTCGAGTTCACCGCCGAAGCAGGCCCGGGCGACTTCATCTACGTGCCGCCCTACGTCCCGCACCAGGAGATCAACGCCAGCCCCACCGAGGTGCTGGAGTGCGTCCTGTGCCGCAGCGACGGTCAAGCCGTCGCCGTGAATCTCGACATCGAACCGGTGGAAAAACCCGAGACGGTGCTGTGGGTGGACCCGACGCACCCGACGGGCGGGGTCTAGCCGAGCCCCGTCGTCCCCGCGGAGGCGGGGACCCATCGCTTCCTTGCGGAAGCTGCGGAGGCGGAAGCGATGGATTCCCGCCTTCGCGGGAATGACGATTCGTGGGCCGCTAGGTCCCCTCCGGGTAAGTCTCCGGCACCTCCACCCCTTCCGGCTCCACGCAGTCCGCGATCGGCTCCAGGGAGCGCGTTTGGTCCAGGTGCACAATGGCGTCGAACTGCATCCCGATGCGCGCGTCGAAGTAGTGGCTATGGCGCTCGCTTTCGGGCAGGTAGATCACGCCGATCGCGCGTTCCAGCAGGGGCAGGTCCAGCAGGCGGCGCAGGTGGGGATCGGCATGCGGCTCCAGCACGAAGTCGCCGAGGCCGGTGTCGTGGAACAGCGCTTCCCAGCTGCCCGCCAGCCCCGGCCGCACGGTCTTGGCCACGCCGGGCTCGTCCCACTCCGACGCGGCGCGCACGGTGCCTTCGTAGGTCGTCGCGCCGATGAGGAACGCCTCCTCGCCCCAGCGCTGGCGCACCAGTTCACCGACGTTCCATTCGCCCTGGTCATGCATCTGCGTCGCGCTCGCGTCGCCCAGGTGCGAGTTGTGCGCCCACACCGCCATCCGCGGCGGCGAGCCCATGCGTTCGTGCAGGTGGCCTTGCAGCGCCTGCAGCGTGTCGACCATGTGCAGGTCGCGCAGGTTCCACGACGACGCGCGGCCGCGGAACATGCTGCGGTAGTACTGCTCGGCGTCGTGCACCAGCTTCGCGTTCTGCTGCGCGTGGAACAGCGCGTCGGGATCGTCGTCTTCCGGCGTTCGCTGCTCCATCAGGTCCCGCAGCTGCGCGAGCACCGCGTTCTCGCAACTGAGGCCGGCACCGAAGCCGGCCGCGTAGCCGTACGCCTGCAGGTCCTGCTGGAAGTGGTCGAAGCACGCATACCGGCGGCGCGCGCGGCGCGCGGCTTCCGCGTCGGTGCGGTCCAGGTACTGCAAGACCGCCTTCACCGAGCCGAACAGGCTGTACAGGTCCATGCCGTAGACGCCGCACTGTTCCCAAGGCGCGCGGCCCATGTTGAACGCGCGCAGCCACACGATGAAGTCGCGCATGACCGTGTTGCGCCACATCCAGGTCGGGAAACGCTGGAAGCCGGCGAGGGCGTCATCGGGCGTGCCGCCGTCCAGGCCACGCACCCAGCGGTTCACGCGCCACGTGTCCGGCCAGTCGCCTTCGATGACGACGGCGCGGCAGCCATGGTGCTCGACGAGTTGCTGCGTCAGCTCCGCGCGAAACGCATAGAACTCGTGCGTGCCATGGCTCGCTTCGCCGATGAGGACGAGGCGATGCGCGGCGGCGGCGCGCACGAGCGCTGCATCGGCACGGATGCCTTGCAGCGGGCGCGCGTGGCGCCGGACGTCGTCGAGCAAGCCGGGCTCACGCGAGGCAGCCATGCCCCACCGGGGCAAGGCGCGTGCCCCCGCCGCCCGCCGGTGGCATCGGCGCCGTCCTACAGCGGTGGTCGTCCAGCCAGCCTAGAACTGGTGCAACCTCAGGAGTCCGCCATGTCCATCCAGCAGCTGCTGCACGCCGACGTCACGCGCGTGGTGGTCGTCGCGCTGGTCGCCGCGATCGTCCTGCTGTCGACGCTGGCGATCACATTGACCGAGATGGTCGTCCCCTGATCAGGCGTCCAGCGGAGCGACGCCCAGCACGAGCTTGCCGAAGTTGGCGCCGCTGAACAGGCGGTTCAGCGCGTCGGGGAAGTTGTCGATGCCCTGCACGACGTCCTCGCGGCTCTTCAGGCGGCCGTCCTTCAGGTAGCCGGACAACTCGGCCACGGCCTGCGGGAAGCGGCTGGCGTAGTCGAACACCACCATGCCCTGCATGCGCGCGCGGTGCACCAGCAGCGACAGGTAGTTCTTCGGTCCCTGGATCGGCGTGGTGTTGTTGTACTGGCTGATGGCGCCGCAGATCACGATGCGCGCGTTCATCGCCAGACGCGCGAGCACCTCGTCGAGGATGTCGCCGCCGACGTTGTCGAAGTAGACGTCGACGCCGTTCGGGCAGTGCTGCTTCAGCCCCGCGCGCACGTTGCCGGCCTTGTAGTCGATGCAGGCGTCGAAGCCGAGCTCGTTCATCACCCAGTCGCACTTGGCCGTGCCGCCCGCGATGCCGACCACGCGGCACCCCTTGATTTTCGCCAGCTGCCCCACCGTCTGGCCCACGGCGCCGGCCGCCCCGGACACCACCACGGTGTGGCCCGGTTGCGGCATGCCGACGTCGAGCAGGCCGAAGTAAGCCGTCATGCCCGGCATGCCCAGTACGTTGAGCCACTGCGTGACGGTGCCCAGGCGCGTGTCGATGGGCACCAGGCCCGCGCGCTTGATGCCGGCCGCGTCGAACGCGGCGTACTCCTGCACGCCGAGCACGCCCGACACCAGGCTGCCCTGCGCGAACTTCGGATGCGACGACGCGAGCACGCGGCCGACGCCGCCCGCGCGCATCACTTCGCCGATGCCCACCGGCGGGATGTAGCTCTTGCCTTCGTTCATCCAGCCGCGCATGGCCGGGTCGAGCGAGAGGGCGAGCGTCTGCACCAGCACGCCGCCCTCGGGCGCGGCCGGCACGGGCTCCGTGGTGCGTTGCCAGTCGTCCGCGTTGGGCAGGCCGATGGGGCGGCGGGCGAGACGGAACTGGTGGTTCATGGCGGCGGTGGTCATCGGAGCTCCTCTTCAGCTGCATCGTAGGCGGGGCCTGGACAGGGCAGGGTAGCGCGGGTGACACCTTCCCTGCATGCGGAGCACGCGTGCTGTAATGACCGGCCGAGGACGCCGACCTACGAGGAAGGAGCCCATCCGTGCCCGTCACCCAAACACTCCACGACCGCCATGCCGCCGCGTCGACCGGACGCGAGCAGCTGGCCGTGCGCCATGCCGAGGTGCGCGCGCACAGCCTGGCACTCGCCTCCACGCTCACGCCCGAGGACCAGTGCGTGCAGTCCATGCCCGATGCCAGTCCCACCAAGTGGCATCTCGCGCACACCAGCTGGTTCTTCGAGGCCGTGGTGCTCGCCCCGCACGATCCTGCCTACCGCTGCTTCGATCCCGCGTACGCGCGCCTGTTCAACAGCTACTACGAGTCGCTCGGGCCACGCCATCCGCGTCCCCGCCGCGGCTTGCTCACGCGGCCGTCGCTCGGGGACGTGCATGCGTACCGCGAGCACGTCGACCAGGCGGTGCAGCAGTTCATCCTCACCGCGCCGGCCGCGGAATGGGATGCCGCACGCGACCTCGTCGAGCTGGGCCTGCAGCACGAGCAGCAGCACCAGGAACTGCTGGCCACCGACATCCTGCATGCGTTCAGCTGCAATCCGCTGCTGCCGGCCTGGCAGCCGCACGACACGCCGGCGCTGCGGCTCGCGCCGAGCACGCCGGCCCTGCGCTGGCTGGAGCATGACGGCGGGCCCGTCGACGTCGGGCACGAAGGCGACGGTTTCGCGTTCGACAACGAAACGCCGCGGCACCGCGTGTGGCTGCAGCCGTTCGCGATCGCCGACCGGCTCGTCACCTGCGGCGAGTACCAGCAATTCATCGAGGACGGCGGCTATGCGCGTGCGTCGTTGTGGCTGTCCGATGGCTGGGCGGCGGTGCAGCAGCAGGGCTGGATCGCGCCGGCCTACTGGCTGGCGCCCGGTGGCGCACGCGCGCCGTCGGATCAATGGCAGGTGTTCGGCGCGCAGGGCGTGCGCCCGCTCGATGCGGCCGCGCCCGTCACGCACCTGAGCTTCTATGAAGCCACGGCCTTTGCCGAGTGGGCCGGTGCCCGGCTGCCGACCGAGTTCGAATGGGAGGCGCTGTGCGAAGCACCGGGCTTCCTGCAGCGCACGGGCCATGCATGGCAGTGGACCCGCTCCTCGTACGACCCCTATCCCGGCTTCCAGCCCCTGGCGGGCGCGGTCGGTGAATACAACGGCAAGTTCATGGTCGGGCAACTGGTGCTGCGGGGCGGCAGCGCCTTCACGCCGGGCGGCCACGCGCGGCCGACGTACCGCAACTTCTTCCCGCCGGCCGCACGCTGGCAGTGCACCGGCCTGCGGCTGGCGAAAGGACGTGCATGAATGGATCGACGGTCGCGCTGCTGCGCGACGTGCTGCGCAGCGAGGCCACCGCTTCGCCTTTCCTGCGCGACCTGCAACGCGCCCTCGCGGAGCCGCCGCATTCGATCTCGCCCAAGTACTTCTACGACGACGCCGGCTCGCGCCTGTTCGAACGGATCTGCGAGCTGCCCGAGTACTACCCGACGCGCACCGAGACGTCGATCCTGGCCACGCATGCCGCCGACATCGCGCGCGAGATCGGCACCGGCTGCGACCTGGTCGAATTCGGCGCCGGATCGTGCACCAAGGTGCGCTTGCTCCTGCGTGACCTGCAGCCGCGTCGCTTCATCCCGATCGACATCTCCGGCGCGCACCTGGAGCAGGCCGCGGCCGCGCTGGAGCGCGAGCATCCCGGCCTGCTGGTGCTGCCCCTGGCAGGCGACTACACGCAGGTCGTGCACCTGCCGCCGCCGTTGCCCGGCGCGCGCCGCGTCGGTTTCTTCCCCGGTTCGACCATCGGCAACTTCACGCCGTCCGAGGCGCTGGACTTCCTGCGCAGCGCGGCGCGGCTGCTGCGCGGCGGCGGCCTGCTGCTGGGGGCGGACCTGGTGAAGGACCCGGCGGTGCTGCATGCCGCATACAACGACGCGCAAGGGGTGACGGCCGAGTTCAACCTGAACCTGCTCGCGCGTGCCAACCGCGAGATCGGCACCGACTTCGACCTGGACCGCTTCTGGCACAGCGCGTTCTACAACGCGGCCGAGCGGCGCATCGAGATGCACCTGGTCAGCCGCGCGCGCCAGCAGGTGCACGTGGGCGGCCGCCCGTACCTCCTGGAGGAAGGGCAGGCGTTGCACACGGAGAATTCGTACAAGTTCGGTGTCGAAGGACTGCGCCGCCTGGCGCGCGAAGCCGGCTTCACGCCGGGCCCGGTGTGGACCGACCCGGACCACCTGTTCAGCGTGCACTGGCTGCACGCACCGGATTGAAGGACGAGGACCAAGGATGAAGGCAAGCTGGAATGGCGTCGTGCTCGCGCAGAGCGACGACACGGTGCTGGTGGAGGGCAACCACTACTTCCCCGAAGCGGCGCTCGACCGCAAGTACGTCACCTTCTCGAACCACAAGACCAGCTGCCCGTGGAAGGGGCAGGCCAGCTACTACTCGCTGCTGGTCAACGGCGAGATGAACCCGGACGCGGTCTGGTACTACCCGGACCCCAAGCCCGAAGCCGAGATGGTCCGCGGGCGAGTGGCGTTCTGGAAGGGCGTGACGGTCGGGGAGTAGGCCGCGCGGACACTTTCCCGTCGTCCCCGCGGAGGCGGGGACCCATCGTTTCCATCAAGCGCCCCGGGGCGGAAGCGGTGGATTCCCGCCTCCACGGGGAATGACGGAGAGCGCCTTCGCGGCGACCGGCCTGCCCGCAGCGGTAAGCTCGGCGCATGCTGCTGCCACCCCCGTATTGCGCCGCCGCCGAGGTCCCGGCCCTGCTGCGATCGCGCGGCTTCGCGGCCGTCAGCCCGCCCGGCGTGGCCGAGCTCGCGGGCCGCCCGCTGCCGCACCTGCAGGCGCTGGCGCCGTCGTGGGACGACCTGCCGCCCGACACCTACCTGAAGGACGGCGGACGGTACCGCCGGCGCCGCCATTCCTGCTTCGTGGCCGAGGGCGGCAGGCTCGAGCAGGCGCCGCACCGCGCGCACTGGCAGCCCGTCGAATACAACGCGCTGCACGGCGGCATGCAGCGCTGGTTCGAGCCGATGCAGCCGGACGTCGTCGCGCAGCCGGCCTGGTCCGGGCTGCTGCTCGCACTGGCCGGCATCGCGTCGGGCCTGCGCGGCGCGCAGCCCTGGTTCATCGAGGCGCACCAGTTCCGCATCGACACCACCGACGGCATCGGTCGCCCGACGCCGGAAGGCGCGCACCGTGACGGCGTCGACCTGGTCGCGGTGTTCCTGGTCGACCGCACGGGCATCAAGGGCGGCGAGACTCGCGTGTTCGACGCCGACGGCCCCGCGGGCCAGCGCTTCACGCTGGCCGAGCCGTGGAGCGTGCTGCTGCTGGACGACGAGCGTGTCGTGCACGAGACCACGCCAATCCAGCCGAGCGAGCCCGGCGGGCACCGCGACACGCTGGTGCTCACGTACCGCGCCGGCGGCTTCCAGGGCGGCTGAGCCATCCGGTTCGGAAGGCACCGACGGCGGACATCTGCGCCGTCGCACACCACGCCTGCGCCGCCGGCCGTAGCGTCGGCACATGACCAGACCTTTCGAGACTTCCGACCTGGAACTGCACCGCAAGGTGGTCGACGTGCACTGCACCGCCGCCGCGCCGGCCGCGGTGTGCACCGTCCGGTCCGTCGACCGTGCGCAGGACAGCTACCGCCAGACGCTCTGGCTGCTGCCGCTGGACGGCGGCGCGCCGCAGCAACTCGGTGGCGACGGCTCCGGGCAATCGCCGCGCTGGTCGCCGCAGGGCGACCGCATCGCGTTCCTGTCCAGCGCCAGCGGGTCGATGCAGGTGCATCTGATCGATCCCGACGGCAGCGGCGTGCGCCAGTGCGGCCAGTTGCCCGGCGCCGTGTCGTCGCTGCGCTGGGCAACCGATGGCAAGAGCCTGCTCGTCACCGCCGCGGTGAGCGTCGACCCGGACCGGCATGGCAAGCGCGGCCCGGCGGGCGCCTCCGGGCCGACCACGCCCGAAGTCGCGTGGAAGCTGCCCTACAAGTCCGACGGCATGGGCTACCTGCTGCGGCGCGAGATCCACCTGTTCCGCATCGATGTGGAGAAGGGCGACCACGAGCAGCTCACCGACGGCAACTTCGACGTCTTCAGCTTCGTGCCGTCGCCCGACGGCCGGCAGGTCGCGTATGGCCGCACGCGCGAAGGCCGCTTCGCGCACCGCACCGACCTGTGGCTCTGCGACGCCGACGGCGGCCGCGCGCGCCAGCTCACGCGTGACTTCGCCACCGTGCTGCAGCCGTCGTGGTCGCCGGATGGCTCGAAACTCGCCTTCGCCGCCGCGCAGCAGGAGGGCAGTGCGCAGAACGCGCTGTACGTGCTCGATGCCGCCACCGGCCGCATGAGCCAGCTGGGCGACGACAACCTCGAGGTGGCCGACGGCATGTCGGTGCACTGGTCGGCGGATGGCGAGCGCGTGGTCTTCACCCGCGCCTGGCACGGCTGCCACGAGGTGTGCGCGATCCCGGCGGCCGGCGGCGAGCTGCAGGTGCTCGTGGCCGGCGAGCGCCAGTTCGGCGCGTTCTGCGGCGACGGCGAGCGCTTCGTGTTCAGCGTCGACCATCCGGCGGAACCGAACGAGCTGTGGACGTGCGAAGCCGACGGCCAGCACGAGCGGCGGCTGAGCGACTTCAACCCCTGGTGGCGCGAGCGCACGCCGCTGGTGGCGGAGCACCGCGAGTTCACCGTGCCGGACGGCGAGGGTGGCCGCGAGACGATCGAAGGCTGGCTGATCCGGGCGCGTGACGTGCAAGGCCCGCAGCCGCTGGTGGACGACGTGCACGGCGGCCCGGCGAGCTACGCGCTGCTGGACTTCGAAACCAACGTGTACTGGCAGGTGCTGTGCTCGCGCGGCTGGGCGATCCTGGCGCTCAACACGGTCGGCTCCGCCAGCCAGGGCCGCGAATTCTGCGAACGCCTGAACGGCCGCTGGGGCGAACTCGACCTGCCGCAGCACCTGGAGGTCGTGCGGCAACTGCAGGACGACGGCACGTGCGACAAGCGCGTGGGCATCGTCGGCAAGTCGTATGGAGGCTTCCTCAGCGCGTGGGCGGTCGGCCACACGCAGTTGTTCCGCTCCGCGGTGGTGATGGCGCCGGTCGGCAACATCGAGACCCACTACGGCACCTCCGACGGCGGCTACTACGCGGACCCGCTGTACGTGGGCAGCAAGCCGCGGTTCGATCGCCACCGCGCGCGCGAGCTGTCGCCGCTGCAGCACATCGAGAAGTCGAAGACGCCGGTGCTGTTCCTGCAGGGCAAAGACGACGAGCGCTGCCCCAAGTGCCAGTCCGAGGAGATGTTCGTCAGCCTCATGCGCGCGGGCGACACGCCGGCGGAACTGGTGCTGTACCCGGGCGGCGACCACCACTTCCTGAGCGACGGCGCGCCCTCGATGCGCCGCGATGCGTGCGAACGCATCATGGATTGGCTTGCACGCTGGTGCGAACGCCCCGCGCCGGCGGCGAAAGCCGAGCAGCGCGAGGAAGTCTCCGAGAGCTAGGCAGCAGCCGGTTCGAGCCGGCGCACGTGCTTCGCGGCGAGCACCAGCGCGCCGAGCGCCAGCGCCGCCTGCACGGCAGCGATGGCCGCTGCTGTGCCCGGGCCAGGGTCAGGCAAGGCCAGCACCGGGAACACCAGGCGCGCGACCTCCGGCAGGCCGAACGTCACCAGCACGAACGGCAGCAGCAGGTCGGCCAGCGCGATGTAGAAGATCGCGCGGCCGACCGGGTTGCGCAGCGGCGTGAGCAGTCCGAAGCAGCCGACGATCGCCGCGTCGCGCAGCGCGAGGCACGCGGCCACCAGCAGGGCGGACGCGAGGACCTGGCCCGGCAATGCGAAGGCGAACGCCGCAGCGCCAACGATGACGGCCAGCGCGCCATGCAGCAGCCAATCCGGAATGCGGTGCTGCCAGCGCGCCGCGCCGGGCCGCCACGCGCGCAGCGTGCGCGCCAGGCTGACCGGCGTCAGCGGGTCCACGACCGCCGAGACGTACGTGGCGAGCACGAGGATCGCGGCCGCGAGGCCGAGCGCTTCGCCGGTGGTGACGCGGTCGTGGGTGGGCGTCGACAGGCCCGCCCACCACAGCGCCGCGAAGGCAGCAAAGGCCGGCCAGGCCCAGGGCTGCACCGGCTCGCGCAGTTCGCGCGACAGGGCGCGCCACGCCGCCAGCACGGCCCACCCAGCGAACAGCACCATCGACAGCGCGGCGAAGGTTTCCACGGAGAGCAGCAAGCCCCACCAGCGCACCAGCGCGCGCTGCCGGTCGGCCAGCAGCATCAAGGCCATCGGGGCCATCTGCAGCAGCCCGATGAAGACGACGACGGCCCCGCCGCGGCGTGCACGCTGGCCCACTTGTAGATGCGAGCCGGCGGCCGACAGCGCGACGCCCAGCGCGTGCAGCAGCACGGCGCCGCCGAGCATCGCCACGGTGAACGCCGCGACGTTGGGCAGCCGCGCCTGCAGGCCCGCGATCAGGAACACCGCGAGGCACCAGGCGCCCACATACCACTGGAACACGGGCGCGCCGAACACCTTGCCCAGCGCGAGCTCGGCGGCGGTCGACGCCGACATGCGCTGGAAGTCCCACGTGCGCTCGCGCGCTTCCTCGGACACGCTGGCCAGCGCGCGCATCGTGCCCCAGCCCAGCGTCACGGCCAGGAAGAGGCCGGCGGCGCCCCACGCGAGCGCCTTCGACGGGCTCCTTGCCGCCACGAGCGGGATGGCCGCCAGCGTGGCGAGCACGAGCGGCGCGATGACGAGCCGGTGCCAGCCGAGGTCGAGCCAGGCGTAGCGGCGGATTTCGGGGTTCATGCGGGGCTCCCTTCCGGCACGCGCGCGCTGCGCAGGTAGGTGTCCTGCAGGCTCTCGCGCATGACGGTGCATTCGGCGACGGGCGCGCCGGCCTCCACCAGGGCCTTCAGCAGGCGCGCGGCGCCCGCATCCTGGCCGGGCATGTCGACGGTGAGCAGCAACGGGTCGCCGCGGTCGCGCAGGCCGGCGCCTTGCGCTTCCCAGAAACCGGGCGGCGATTGCCACGCACCGGCGAGGCGGATGCGCAGGCGCTGCACGCCGGCCTGCACGTGCCCGCCGAGCTCGACGAAGTCGGACACGCGGCCATCGCGGATGGCGAGCATGTGGGTCGAGTACTCCTCCAGCTCCGCGAGGATGTGCGAGGACACGACCAGCGTGTGGCCCTGTGCGCGCAGCTCGCGGAACAGGCCTGACAAGCTGGCGCGCGCTTCGGGGTCGAGGCCCGACGCCGGTTCGTCGAGCAGGATGACGTCGGGCGAATGCACGATGGCCTGCGCGATCGCCAGGCGCTGGCGCAAGCCGCGCGACAGCGCGCCGGCGCGCACGTCGAGGCGGTCGGCGAGACCGACGCGGCGCGCTGCCTGCGTCACGGCCGCCTGCGCGCTGGCGCCACGCATGGCCCGCACCGACGCCGCGTGCACCAGGCACTGGCGCACGGTGAGCTCGTCGTACAGGCCGAAGAAGTCGCTCAGGTAGCCGAGGTGGCGCTGCGCCTGCCGCGGCTCGTCCAGCACGCTGATGCCGCACACCTGCACGCGGCCCTCCACCGGCTCGTCGAGGCCGGCGATGACGCGCATCAGCGTGCTCTTGCCGGCGCCGTTCGGCCCCACGAGCGCGAGGACCGCGCCGCGCGGGACCGCGATGTCGACGCCACGCAGCGCCCGCTTGCCCGGGTAGTCGAAGACGAGGCCGTCGACGGTGATGACGGCGCCGTCACGCATCGCGCACGTCGCCGATGGCGTTGGTCCCGAAGTCCGGACGGGCCAGGTACGCGAGCACCCGGCGCGCCGCGTCCTGCGCCGACGTCAGCTGGCCCTGCGCCTTCAGGCCCTGGAAGGTGCCGACATCGGGGAACTGCGAAGGATCGGCGCCGCGCATCTGCACCTGCATGTCGGTGTCGATCACGCCGGGCGCGAGCGAGCACACCTTGGCGCCGTTTCGCTGCTGTGCCTGCTCGAGCGCGAGGCAGCGCGTGAAGTGGTCCAGCCCTGCCTTGCCCGCGCAGTACACGGCCTGCGACGCCATCGCGCGGCGGCCCAGGCCGGAGGAGATGTTCAGGACCTTGCGCGGGCAGGTCCACGATGCGGTGGCGCGCAGGAAGGCGCTGGCCAGCAGCATGGGCGCCTCGAGGTCGACGCGCAGCGCCTGCACCAGGTCGGCCGCCGAGATGGCGTCGACCGGGGCGATGGTGGGGACCACGCCGGCGTTGTTGATCAGGGTGGCGCTCGCGATGCTGGCTGCGTCGCGCGAGGCGATCCAGGTCTCCAGCTTGGCGGCGGCGGCGTCGGTGCGCGCAAGGTCCTGGGGCCACTGCACCAGCTTGCGCCCCAGCGATCGCGCGCGCTCCTCGAGCGCATCGTTGGTCTTGCGCGAGATGCACAGCAGGTCGTGGCCGGCGTCCAGCAGCTGTTCGGCCATCGCGAGGCCCATGCCGCGCGAGGCGCCGGTGAGGATGGTCAGGGGCGTGGTCATCCCGCCATCTTAGGCGGCCACGACCAGCGGGAAGTCCGCGCGCCAACCTTCGGCGCCGGCGGTGAAGGGCACCGTGACCGCCGCGCGGTCTTCCGCACCGAGGCTGCGCCAGAGGCCGTCGCGCGCGTTGTGCGGGTCGCCCTGCACGTACACCTGCGTGGTGAGCAGCTCGCGTTGCGCGAGGCGGGCCTTCAGGTGGATGTGCGGCGTGCGGCCCGTGTACGGCACCGGCCGGAGGGTGCGGAAGCGCCAGCGGCCCTGCGCATCGACGGCGACGCGGCCGAAGCCCTGGAACGCCGGGTCGGCGCCGCCGTCGCCGGGATGGTGGTAGTGGCCGGCCGCATCGCATTGCCAGATTTCGACGACGCCCCCGCCGACCGGGCGGCCGTCCACGTCCGTGAGCGTGCCTTCGAGCCAACCCGCTTCGCCCTTCGCATAGCGCTGCGCGCCGTTGCGCAGCAGGTCGAAGTCCGTGTCGGAGGGGAGGGCGACGGGATAGAACGGGCCCTCCGTCTGGCGCGGCGTCAGGCGGCGCGGCGCCTGGGCCAGCGCGCTGCGCCACAACGCGGGCGCGACGACGAGGGCGGCGGCGACGGTGCGGCGGGTGGGCAGGCGGCTGGGCATGGCGGGCTCCTTGCGATCGCTTCCAGCGTAGCGCGCCTCAGAACGGCGCGTGGCTCTGCCACGCCATGGGCTCGCCGCTGGCTGGGTGCACCAGCTGCAGCTCGCCGGCGTGCAGCAGCAGGCGGCGCGCGGCTGCTGCAATGTCGGGCGGCGCATAGAGCGCATCGCCGACGATCGGGTGGCCGATGGCTTGCAGGTGGACGCGCAGCTGGTGCGAGCGACCGGTCACCGGCTCCAGCTCGACGAACGTGGTGCCGGCGAGCGGACCCGGCCCGACGGCTCGCCACCGCGTGAGGCTGGGCTTGCCCTGGTCGCGATCCACCACCTGCCGCGGCCGGTTCGGCCAGTCGGCGCGCAAGGGGAGGTCGATCTCAGACCAGTCCGGCGAGGGCTCGATCTCGCCCCCGGCCACGGCGACATACCGCTTGTGCACGCGGTGTCCTTCGAAGTCCATGGACAACTTCCGCTGCATGTCGGCGCCGCGCGCGAAGAGCAGCAGCCCCGACGTTGCCTGGTCCAGCCGATGGACGATGAGCGCGTCCGTGAAGTGCTGCTGCACCCGCCGCGCCATGCAGTCCTGCTTGTCCTCGCCACGGCCGGGCACCGACAGGAGTCCGGCCGGCTTGTCGACCACGACCAGCCATGCGTCGGCATGGACGAGCCAGGCCGGCGCCCCTGCCGATAATCCGCCGACCATGGCCGCCGCCCTCACGTCCCCCGCCTCGCTGCAGACCATCGTGCTGCTCGTGTGTTCCAACCTGTTCATGACGCTGGCCTGGTACGGCCACCTGAAGAACCTGGCCGACAAGCCCTGGTGGATCGCCGCCGTGGTGAGCTGGGGGATCGCACTGGCCGAGTACCTGCTGCAGGTGCCGGCCAACCGCATCGGCTTCCAGCAGGCGGGGCTGTCGGTGGCGCAGCTCAAGATCATGCAGGAAGTGATCACGCTGGCGGTGTTCGTGCCGTTCGCGGTGGTCTACCTGCAGCAGCCGCTGAAGCTGGACTACCTGTGGGCCGCGCTGTGCATGGTGGGCGCGGCGTACTTCATGTTCCGCGGCTGACGGACGGCGCAGGGGCGCCCGTTACACTCCGCGCAACCCTGCAGATACGGACGGAACGCGATGCTCTTCGGCAAGCTGTTGCCACGCGAAGGCAACTTCTTCGAAATGTTCAACCAGCATGCCGAGCGCATCGTCGAGGCGGCGCATGCATTCGCCAAGCTGGTCGCCAACTACGGCGATGCCAACATGCGCGAGCAGTACACGCGCGAAGTGGACGAGGCCGAGCGCGCCGCCGACCGGGTGACGCACGAGGTGAACCGCCTGGTGCACAAGACCTTCATCACGCCCATCGACCGCGACCAGATCCACACCCTGATCAACACGATGGACGACATCGCCGACCTGATCCAGGACTCGGCCGAGACCATGTCGCTGTACGACCTGCGCCAGGTCAACGACGAGATCACGCGGCTGACCGACCTCTCGGTCAAGTGCTGCGAACGGGTGAAGGACGCGGTGGCCCTGATCGGCGACCTGACCGACTCGCACACCGCCGAGACGGCGCTGAAGACCTGCGAGGAGATCGACCGCATCGAGTCCGACGCCGACCGCGTGATGCGCGCGGCGATGAGCCGCCTGTTCCGCGAGGAGCCGGACGTGCGCGAGGTGATCAAGCTGCGTGCGGTGTACGAACTGCTGGAGTCGATCACCGACAAGTGCGAGGACGTGGCGAACGTCGTCGAGGGCATCATCCTCGAGCACTCCTGATGGAAGCGACGCAGGCCGCCCTCTGGGTGGTGATCATGCTGGTGGCCCTGGCCCTGGTCTTCGACTTCATGAACGGGTTCCACGACGCGGCGAATTCCATCGCCACCGTCGTGTCCACCGGCGTGCTGCGGCCGACGACGGCCGTCTTGTTCGCTGCGTTCTTCAACCTGTTCGCGATCTTCATCTTCCACCTGAGCGTGGCGGCCACCATCGGCAAGGGCATCGTCGAGCCGGGGATCGTCGACACGCACATCGTGTTCGGGGCGTTGCTGGGGGCCACGATCTGGAACATCGTGACGTGGCTGTACGGCATCCCCAGCAGCTCGTCGCACGCGCTGATCGGCGGCATCGTCGGCGCGGTGATCGCCAAGGCCGGCGCCGGTGCGCTGGTCGCGGCCGGCATCTGGAAGACGGTGCTGTTCATCTTCGTCTCGCCGCTGCTGGGGTTCCTGCTCGGCTCGCTGATGATGGTGGCCGTCTCGCACATCTTCCGCCGCTCGACGCCTTCGCGCGTGGACCGCTGGTTCCGCCGCCTGCAGCTGGTGTCCGCCGGCGCGTACAGCCTGGGCCACGGCGGCAACGACGCGCAGAAGACGATCGGCATCATCTGGCTGCTGCTGATCGCCAGCGGCCACGTCTCGGCCGCGGCCAAGTCGCCGCCCGGCTGGGTGATCGTCGCGTGCTACACGGCCATCGGCGCCGGCACGATGTTCGGCGGCTGGCGCATCGTCAAGACCATGGGCCAGAAGATCACCAAGCTCAAGCCCGTGGGCGGCTTCTGCGCCGAAACCGGCGGCGCGCTGACGCTGTTCCTGGCCACCGCGCTGGGCATCCCCGTGTCGACCACGCACACCATCACCGGCGCCATCGTCGGCGTCGGCTCCACCCAGCGCGCCAGCGCCGTGCGCTGGGGCGTCGCCGGCAACATCGTCTGGGCCTGGATCTTCACCATCCCGGCGGCGGCGTTCGTCGCTGCGATCGGGTATTGGGTGTCGCTGCAGATCTTCTGACGCTTCGTCGTCCCCGCGGAGGCGGGGGCCCACCGCTTCCATCACTGCGGAGCAAGGCGGAAGCGATGGATTCCCGCCTTCGCGGGGAATGACGGTTACTTCTGGATCTGCGGTGGGTTCGGGTGCAGGCGCGCCATCGAGAAGCTGTCCTCGTAGTGGCCCGCCGTGATGGCGTAGCCGCGGTGGCGGCCTTCCTCGACGAAGCCGAGGCTTTCGTACAGGCGTTTCGCGCGTGCATTGCCCGCGTGCACGTGCAGCTCGATGCGCAGCACGCCGGCCCAGTTGTCGGCCCAATCGAGCAGCCGCTCGATCATCCGGCGGCCGAGGCCGCGGCCCTGCCATTCGGTGGCGATGCCGATGCCCAATGAGCGGACGTGCTGGCGTCGCAGCGACATGCCGACCGAATGCAGGCCCGCGACGCCGACGATGTCGCCGCCGGCGACCGCGACCAGCTTGCAGTCGCGTGGCTCGATCTTCTGCAGGTGGTCGATGCGCGAGGCGACGGGCATGTCGGGGATCTGCAGCGTGCCTTCGACGGTGCCCAGGCGGCCGATGACCGCCGACATTCCGGCGGCGTCCGCCGGTTCGGCGGCGCGGATCACGACGTCCTCGATGGGGCGAGCGGCGTCCATCACGGAGCTCCTGTGGGTGATGAATGGACGAGCCACTCTACCGA
This sequence comes from Ramlibacter algicola, assembly GCF_016641735.1. Taxonomy (NCBI): domain Bacteria; kingdom Pseudomonadati; phylum Pseudomonadota; class Betaproteobacteria; order Burkholderiales; family Comamonadaceae; genus Ramlibacter; species Ramlibacter algicola. Next base: position 1,615,263 of record NZ_JAEDAO010000001.1, read on the forward strand.
TGCGCGGCGCGGCTGCGAAATGCCGCTTGTGCATCGGCGCATGCGCGAAGGCGCCGCGCACCTCACTGCGAGATCCGCCGGCCTTCCTCGACCTGGTGCTCGAAGTAGCCCTGGAAGCTGATCGCGATGCTGGCCATCAGCACGGCGGTGCCGACCATCAGGGCGAGCGCCACTGCCCAGATCGTCGCCCAGCGCGTCTGGCCGGCCGGCGCTTCGGGGTCGGCGCCGGGGTTCCAGCGCGCGTTCCACTCGTGCGGCTTGCGCAAGCCGTAGACGATGGCGGTGAGGCAGCAGCCCGCGAAGGTGAACCCGAGGACGGGCACCAACACCCAGCTGAGGCCGTCGTTGGTGCCCAGCGTGGCCATGCGCAGCACGCCGTACGCGCCGACCAGCGTCGGGATCGGCAGCAGCCAGCCCAGCCAGTCGCGGGCGCCGTGCAGGTAGAAGCGGTGCAGGCCGAACGTGCCGCCGAGGAACGCCAGCCACGTGGCGAGAGTCTTGCTCTTCATTCGGGGGCGCTGCCGTCGGCTTCGCCGAGGGCCCTGTCCATGAGGACGATGTCCAGCCAGCGGCCGAACTTCCAGCCGCACGACTTGACGACGCCGACGTCCTGGAAGCCCAGCGCGCGATGCACGCCGATCGAACCCGCGTTGGCCGAATCGCCGATCACCGCGATCAGCTTGCGCACGCCCGCGGCCTGTGCCTGCTCGCACAGCGCCGTGAGCAGTTGCTTGCCGAGGCCGCGACCGGCGGCATCGGGGTGCAGGTAGATCGAGTCCTCGGCCGAATAGCGGTAGGCGGGGCGCGGCTTGAACCAGTTGCAGTAGGCATAGCCGATCACGCGGCCGCCGTCCTCCAGCACCAGCCAGGGCAGGCCCTTGCCCAGCACGTCGGCGCGGCGGCCGGCCATGTCGGCCTCGGTCGGCGGGGTGGTTTCGAAGGTCCCGGTGCCGTGCAGCACGTGGTGGGCGTAGATGGACGTGACGGCCGGCAAGTCGGCGTCCGTGCTGGGGCGGATCGTGGGCATGGGGCGGTCTGCTAGAATCGTGGGCTTTCCAGCGTGTCGCTGGCCGGGTGGCCGATGCGCGTGTCTCAACGCTGGAAGATCCGCGCAGCGGCCGTGTCGGCCGCTGTGGTACCACCCGAAGGATAAATCATGGTCGTCATTCGACTCTCCCGCGGCGGCTCCAAGAGCCGTCCGTTCTTCAACATCGTCGTCGCCGACAAGCGCGTGCGCCGCGATGGCCGCTTCATCGAGCGCCTCGGGTTCTACAACCCGATCGCCAAGGATGGCGAGGAAAAGACCCGCATGGCCGAGGACCGCCTGACCTACTGGCGCGGCGTCGGTGCGCAGGTCTCCCCGACCGTCGAGCGCATCCTCAAGCAGTCCGCGGCCAAGGCGCCCGCCGCCGCAGCCTGACCGCCGCGATGGTGCCCGGGCTCGAGCCCGCGGAATTGCCCGCGGACGCCATCGAAGTCGGGCGCATCCACGATGCCTGGGGCATCAAGGGCTGGTTCAAGGTCCTGCCCCACAGCGCTTCCCCGGAAGCGCTTTTTTCTTCCCGCCGCTGGTTCCTGCTGCCGCCGGAGAAGGCCACCAAGCCGGCCTTCACGGGCGCGCAGCTGCTGCGCATCCGCGAAGCCAAGGAGCACTCCGACAGCGTCGTGGCGCTGGCGCACGACGTCGACGACCGCAACGCCGCCGAACTGCTCAAGGGCGCGCGCGTGTTCGTGCCGCGCTCGAGCTTTCCCACGCCCGCGGACGACGAGTTCTACTGGGTCGACCTGCTTGGCGCGCAGGTGGTCAACCGCGAAGGCTTCGTCTTCGGCACGGTCGAGGACCTCATGCCCACCGGGCCGCAGACGGTCCTGGTCATCGCCCGCCAGGTCGACGGCCAGCGGGCCGAGACGCTGATCCCGTTCGTCAACGCGTTCGTCGACACCGTCGACATCGCCGGCAAGCGCATCACGGTCGACTGGCAGCCGGGGGACTGAGGTGCGCTTCGACGTCGTCACGCTGTTCCCGGAGCTGTTCGCGCCGTTCCTGGAAAGCGGGGTGACGCGGCGGGCGTACGAATCGAAACTGGTCGACGTGCGCCTCTGGAACCCGCGGGACTTCTCCGAAGGCAACTACCGGCGCGTCGACGACCGTCCGTTCGGCGGTGGCCCCGGGATGGTGATGCTGGCCGAGCCGCTGGCGCGCTGCGTGGCGGCCGTCAAGGCCGATCGCGGCGATGCCGCGCCGGTGGTGCTGTTCTCGCCGGTGGGCGACCGCCTGGACCACGCGCGGGTCGAGGGCTGGTCCGCCAGCGCCGGCGCCATCCTCCTGTGCGGCCGCTACGAAGGCATCGACCAGCGCTTCATCGACACCGACGTGGACGTGCAGGTGAGCCTGGGCGACTTCGTGCTGTCCGGCGGCGAGATCGCCGCCATGGCCTTGCTGGACGCCGTGGCGCGCCTGCAGCCCGGCGTGCTGAACGACACCGGCAGCCACGAGGCGGACAGCTTCAACCCCGCCATCGACGGCCTGCTGGATTGCCCGCACTACACGCGGCCGGAGGAGTGGCAGGGGCGCAAGGTGCCCGCCGAACTGATGTCCGGCCACCATGCCCAGATCGAGCGCTGGCGGCGCGATCGCCGGCTGGAAGCCACCGCCCGCCTGCGGCCGGACCTGCTGGCCGCCGCCCGCGCGGCGGGGCGCCTGTCCAAGGCGGACGAGGCGTTCCTGAAATCGCTTCCGGCCCAGCCCTAGGCCGGGGACAGCCCGGCAGGCTATAATCACCGGCTCTCCGATCCTCTGCCCGGCCGCCCCCGGCTGTCCGAGACAGCCCCGAAGCGGGGCCCCTTGCGTAGCAGGGCAAGATCGCGTGGAACCACCATGAACCTGATCCAGACCCTCGAGCAAGAGGAAATCGCCCGCCTGGGCAAGAAGATCCCCGAGTTCGCCCCCGGCGACACCGTGATCGTGTCCGTGAACGTCGTCGAAGGCACCCGCAAGCGCGTGCAGGCCTACGAAGGCGTCGTGATCGCCAAGCGCAACCGCGGCCTCAACAGCGGCTTCACGGTGCGCAAGATCTCCAGCGGCGAAGGCGTCGAGCGCACCTTCCAGACCTACAGCCCGCTGATCGCCGGCATCGAAGTCAAGCGCCGCGGCGACGTCCGCCGCGCCAAGCTGTACTACCTGCGCGAGCGCAGCGGCAAGTCGGCCCGCATCAAGGAGAAGCTGGCCCTCTCCACCAAGAAGGCCCCGGCTGCCGCGGCCGCCGAGTAAGCGGCTGCAAAGCAGCAGTCCCGGCGCAGGCCGGGACCCAGGACACCGCCGCTCGGCCACCCGCCCGCGGCGGTTTTCTTTTTCCGACCCGCCCATGCCGATCGACCCCAGTCCCGCGACCCCGCCACCCGACGTGGTGCCGCTGTCCAAGCTGCCCAACTTCGACCCGCGCACCGTGCCGGTCGTGGGCATCGACACGCAGCTGCCGCCGGTGGTGCCGGAGCAGCTGCGCCCGGAGGCCATCCGCCAGCGCTTCCGCTTCCCGCCCGACTGGCAGCCGGAGCTGCGCGCCGAGCCGCGCTTCACCGACCGCCAGATCGCCGCGGCCTCGGTGCTGGTGCCGATCGTCATGCGCGACGAGCCGATGGTGCTGCTGACCGAGCGCACGGTGCACCTGTCGACCCACTCGGGCCAGATCGCCTTCCCGGGCGGCAAGCGCGACGACACCGATCGCGACGCCGCCCACACGGCGCTGCGCGAGGCGCACGAGGAAATCGGGCTCGAGCCGTCCTTCGTCGAAGTGGTCGGCGAGCTGCCGACGTACACGACGGGCACGCGCTTCATCATCACGCCGGTGATCGGCCTGGTGCAGCCGCATGCGCCGCTGGTGCTCAACGAGCACGAAGTGGCCGACGCCTTCGAGGTGCCGCTGCAGTTCCTGATGAACCCGGCGCACCACCGCCGCCACCGCATCCTGGCCGGCGGCGCCGAGCGCGAGTGGTTCTCGATGCCCTACATGCAGGGCACCACCGAGCGCTTCATCTGGGGCGCCACGGCGGGGCTGTTGCGCAATTTCTACCGCTTCCTCGCGGCGTAAGCGGCCCCGCGAGGGCCGCCCGTATCATCGGCGCATGAGTTTCTTCGCCATCCTGTTCGCGCTCCTGCTCGAGCAGGTCCGGCCGCTGGCGAGGCACAACCCGATCCACGCCGGCCTGCGCCGGTGGGCGCGTTGGGCCAGCCGCAACTTCGATGCCGGCAGCATGCAGCACGGCTGGATCGCGTGGTGCGTCGCCACGCTGGTGCCAGCGGTGGCCGTGGCTGCGATCCACTGGGCGCTGGTGAAGACCGTCGGCTGGCTGGCCGCGGTCGCCTGGAGCGTCGCGGTGCTGTACGTCACGCTGGGCTTCCGCCAGTTCAGCCACCACTTCACCGCGATCCGCGACGCGCTCGATGCCGGGGACGAGGACCGCGCGCGCGAGCTGCTCGCGCAGTGGCAGCAGGTCGACGCGGCGCAGCTGCCCCGGCGCGAGATCGTTCGCCACGTCATCGAATACTCGGTGCTGGCCGCGCACCGCCACGTGTTCGGCGTGCTGGCGTGGTTCTCGGTGCTCGCCGCCTTCGGGCTCGGGCCGGCCGGCGCGGTGCTGTACCGGATGGCCGAATTCGTGACGCGCTACTGGCGCTACCGCAGCCTGTCGCAGCCGGTGAGCGAAGCGGCGCAGGTGGCCGCGGCGCAGGCCTGGAAGGTGATCGACTGGCTGCCGGCGCGCATCACCGCGCTCGCGTTCGCCATCGTCGGCAGCTTCGAGGAAGCGATCGACTGCTGGCGCCACCATTCGCAGCGCTTCCCGAACGACAACGACGGCGTGATCCTGGCCGCGACGTCCGGCGCGGTGAACGTGCGCCTGGGCGGCGAAGCCTTGCGGTCCGCGTTCTCGCCGAACACCTCGCAGACCTTCAGCGCCGCGCCGAACGCGCCGGGCGGCACCGACGCCGACAGCGAAAGCACCCCCGGCCGCGACGCCGAACCCGCCCACTTGCGCAGCATCGTCGGCCTGGTCTGGCGCACCGTGGTGCTGTGGATGGTGCTGCTGGCACTGCTGACGTTGGCAAGGCTGCTCGGCTAGCCCTCACCACTGCGGCTCGCTCAGCTCGTCGAACAGGTCGCAGTAGATCCGGTAGCGGTTGGCCGTGATCGGGTGCTCGGCTTCGGCGTGCGCCAGGGCCGAGATCACCGCGCAGCCCGGTTCGTGGCGGTGCGTGCAGTTGTAGAACTTGCACTGGCCCAGGTGCGGCCGCAGGTCGCGCATCAGGCTCGCCAGCGCGGTGGGCTCCAGGTGGTGCAGCCCGAATTCCTGGAACCCCGGTGAATCGATCAGCGAGGTGGTCTTCGCTTCGTCCACCCAGTACCAGGTCGTGCTCGTCGTCGTGTGCTTGCCCGAGTTGAGCGCCTTGGAGATCTCGCCGGTCTGCGCCTGCGCCTGCGGCACCAGCAGGTTGATCAGCGTGCTCTTGCCTGCGCCCGAAGGCCCGAGCACCAGCGTCGTCTTGCCGCGCAGGTGCTGCATCAGGTGCTCGTGGTCGGTGTCGCGCGACAGGCGCAGCGACAGCGGCAGCACGCCGTAGCCCATGTGCTGGTACGGCTGCAGCCGGCGCCACGCGCGCTCGAACGGCTCGACGAGGTCGCTCTTGTTCAAGGCGATCAGCGGCGTGATCTTCTCGGCTTCGGCGGCGATCAGCGCGCGCGTCAATTGATGCTCGGAGAACTCCGGCTCGGCCGCGATCAGCACCAGCACCTGGTCGAGGTTGGCGGCGAAGGACTTGGTGCGGATCTCGTCCTGCCGGTAGAACAGGTTGCGGCGCGCGTCGATGCGTTCGACCGTGCCTTCGTCGTGCGAGGGCCGCCACTGCACGCGATCGCCGACCACCGCCTGGCCCTTCTTGCCGCGCGGGTGGCAGATGCGCCGCTGGCCGTCCGGGGACTCCACCAGCACGTGGCGGCCGAAGGTGGCGACCACCAGGCCCGTCGACAACCCGGACCGGTCAGCCACGCGCGGTGCCTCCCATGCTCAGGCCAGCAGCGCGTCGACCAGCGCGGCGCATTCGAAGTCGGCGTCGGACAGGCCCTGCACGCTGTGCGTGCTCCACTTCACCACGCAGCGCGCGTAGTGCACCGACAGGTCGGGGTGGTGGTCGCGCCGGTGGGCGATGAAGGCCACCGCGTTCACGAACGCGATCACCTCGTGGTAGTCGGGGAAGTCGAAGGTCTTCTCGATCGCGACGTCGGCCCCGTCGCCCGACAGGCGCCAGCCAGGTGCGGTGGCGAGGCGGGCGACGACCTGCGTCGGCGTCAGCGCGCGGCGCGGCCGGCGCTGTTCGGCGTCGGGGTCCCTCATGCGGCCGCCATGCGGGCCAGCCGCTCGGACGCCGGCGGGTGCGAGTAATAGAACTTCACGAACAGCGGGTCCGGCGTGAGCGTGGACGCATTGTCCTCGTACAGCTTGAGCAGCGCGGACTTCAGGTCGTCGCGGCCGGTCTGCGCGACGGCGAAGGCGTCGGCTTCGAATTCGTGGCCGCGCGACAGCTGCGCCATCAGCGGGCCGACGAAGAACGAGAACACCGGCACCACCAGCAGGAACAGCACCAGCGCCAGGGCATCGTTCGGGCCTTCGAGGTTGGGACCGACGCCGAGCCCCAGGTAGAACCACGGCTGCGACTGCAGCCAGCCGAGCAGGCCGAAACCGAGCAGGCTGACGGCGAAGACGGCGCCGATGCGCTTGACGATGTGGCGGTGGCGGAAGTGCCCGATTTCGTGCGCCAGCACGGCGTCGATCTCGGCGGGCGACAGCTTGTTGAGCAGCGTGTCGAAGAAGACGACGCGCTTGTTGCGGCCAAAGCCGGCGAAGTACGCATTGGCGTGCGCGCTGCGCTTGCTGCCGTCCATCACGAACAACTCGCGCGCGGTGTACCCGCAGCGCTGCATCAGCGCCACGATGCGTTCGCGCAGGCCGGCGTCCTGCAAGGGGCTGAACTTGTTGAACAGCGGCATGATGACGACGGGGGCGATCCACAGCACGAACACCTGGAACAGCGCGACCAGCGCCCAGGCATACAGCCACCACAGGCGGCCCGCGGCGCCCATGATCCAGAGCACGGCCCAGGCCAGCGGCAGCATCAGCACGGCGGCCAGCAGCAGGCCCTTGATCGCATCGAGCAGCCACAGCCGCCAGGTCATGCGGTTGAAGCCGAAGCGCTCCTCGATCACGAACGTGCTGTACAGGCTGAACGGCAGGTCCAGCAGGCCTCCGATGGCGGTGAATGCGACGAGCAGCGCGAGCTGTTGCGCCATGCCCGGCCCGAGCCACGCGAGCAGTGCCTGGTTCAGTGCATGCAGTCCCCCGAGCAAGGTCCAGCCCAGCAGCACGACGCCACCGAACGCCATCTCGATCAGGCCGAGTCGCGACTTGGTGATCGTGTAGTCGGCCGCCTTCTGGTGCGCGGCAAGGGACACGGTGGACGCGAAGGCCGCCGGCACGTCGCCGCGGTGGCGGGCGACGTGGCGGATCTGCCGCGATGCGAGCCAGAACCGCAGTGCGAGGCTGGCCACCAGCATGGCGGCGAACGCGAGCGTCCAAGCGTACGGAGAAAGCATCACTCCAGTTTAGGCGATGCGACAATGCCTCGATATGTCCGACGCAACGCTGGCCAAGAACGACCTGAATCTCGTCTTCCTCGACTGCGAGATGACCGGCCTCGATCCCGAGGTCGATCGCATCATCGAAATCGCCGTCATCGTCACCGGCCCCGACCTGCAGCCGCGCGTCGAAGGACCGGTCTTCGCGATCCACCAGAGCGACGAACAGCTGGACAGGATGGATGCGTGGAACAAGGGCACGCACGGCAAGAGCGGCCTGATCGACCGCGTGAAGGCATCCACCGTGACCGAGCAGGCCGCCGAGGACGAACTGATCGCCTTCCTGTCGCGCTACGTGTCCAAGGGCACGTCGCCCCTGTGCGGCAACACCATCGGCCAGGACCGCCGCTTCCTGGTGAAGTACATGCCGCGGCTGGAAGCTTTCTTCCACTACCGCAACCTCGACGTGAGCACGCTGAAGGAACTGGCCCGCCGCTGGAAGCCCGCCGCGTTCAACAGCTTCAAGAAGCAGCAGGCCCACACCGCCCTGGCCGACGTGCACGAGTCGATCGACGAACTCGCGCACTACCGCGAGCAGTTCCTGCGGCTGGACTGAAGGCGGACTCCCGAACGCAGAAGTCGCAGAAGAAGCGCGGAAGGCGCAGAACAATCCTTATGGATGTCCTTCTGCGACTTCCGCGGTGTTCTGCGACTTCCGCGTTTGGGAGTTCTGAGCGCGATGTCCCCAGCGATTTGGGGAAAACCCGCATTCGTGCGACAATACGGGTTCTCGCGGTGCTTACGACGCCGCGTCCTTGCATCTCCCTTCATGCACAGGCTCACCGATCGAGCCACCGGCCGCAGCAGCGCCCGGATTGTCGTCTGATGGTGGATGTTTCCTGACCACTGACGACGACCGCTCCCCACGGGGGTGGTCGCAACGAGATTCCATGACCGACACGTTCGACGTGCAGGGCGACTTCGCGCCTGCGCAAACCGATTCCGAGATCATTTCCATCCCCAACGGCTTCGTGCGCATGGGCCTCGCGCCCGAGCTGGTGCAGGCCGTCGCGGACCTGGGCTACACGGACCCCACCGCCGTGCAGGCGGACGTCATCCCGCGCGCGCTGCCCACCGGCGGCAAGGGCGAGCAGGCCTTCATCGACCTGATGGTGTCCAGCCAGACCGGCAGCGGCAAGACGGCGGCGTTCCTGCTGCCGGTGCTGCACACGCTGATCCAGATGCAGGCCGAGGAAGCCGAGCGCGAGCGCGCCGAGCAGCAGCGCGCGGCGGCCGAAGCCGCCGCCCGTGGCGAGGAGCCGCCCAAGCGCAAGCGCCGCAACCCGACCGACCCGCGCAGCTTCAAGCCCGCCGCGCCCGGCGCGCTGGTGCTGTGCCCCACGCGCGAACTGGCGCAGCAGGTGGCGCACGACGCCATCGGCCTGGTGCAGCACTGCCGCGGCCTGCGCATCGCCAACGTGGTCGGCGGCATGCCCTACCAGGTCCAGATCGCGCGCCTGCAGAACGCCAACCTGGTCGTCGCCACGCCGGGCCGCCTGCTCGACCTGCAGCGCTCGGGCCAGATCAAGCTGGACGAAGTGCGCTTCCTCGTCGTCGACGAGGCCGACCGCATGCTGGACCTGGGCTTCGCCGACGACCTGGCCGAAGTCAACCGCCTGACGGCCGCCCGCCAGCAGACCATGATGTTCAGCGCCACCTTCGCGCCGCGCATCCAGCAGCTGGCCTCGCGGGTGATGCGCCAGCCGCAGCGCATCCAGATCGACTCGCCGCAGGAAGCGCACGCCAACATCAAGCAGGTGCTGTTCTGGGCCGACCACCCGCAGCACAAGCGCGCGCTGCTGGACCACTGGCTGCGTGATGCGTCGATGGACCAGGCCATCGTGTTCGCCTCGACGCAGATCGAATGCGACGCGCTCGCCGAAGACCTGCAGCAGACCGGCTTCGCGGCCGTGGCGCTGCACGGCGCGCTGAGCCAGGGCCTGCGCAACCGCCGCCTGATGGCGCTGCGCAGCGGCCAGGTGCAGATCCTGGTGGCCACCGACGTCGCCGCGCGCGGCATCGACGTGCCGACGATCACGCACGTGTTCAACTTCGGCCTGCCGATGAAGAGCGAGGACTACACGCACCGCATCGGCCGCACCGGCCGTGCGGGCCGCGACGGCCTGGCCGTGACGTTCGCGGAATACCGCGACCGCTTCCGCATCTTCGACATCGAAGCCTTCACCAAGCAGCCGTTCAAGGCCGAGGTGGTGCCCGGCATGGAGCCGCAGAACCGCCCGCCTCGCGCGCCGCAACCCGGCTTCGGCGGCAAGGGCCGCGGCGCCCCGGCGCACCGCACCGGCGCCCCGCGCCGCAGTGGTGGCGGCGAGGGCTTCGGCCGCAAGCCCGGCTTCGGCGACTTCGGCGGCAGCGACCGCCGCCGCGAAGGCGCCCCGTTCGAACGCTCCGGCGGCGGCTTCGCCGGCAAGGGCAACGGTGGCAAGACCTTCGTGCCGCGCGACATGAAGAAGCGCTAAGGACAGGGCCGGACAGCACGACGCAAAAAGCGCGACAGACGCACAGAGCGCAAGAAGAACAAGAACGACAAGAACAAGAACGACAAGAAGAACAATGAACAAGGGACCCCTCGGGGTCCCTTTTTTTTGCCTTCTACGCAGGCTGGGCCGTGGCGTGCCGCCCGATGTCGGGCCAGCGCCAGTGGGCGTAGATCCAAGCGACCAGCCCCACCAGCAGCATCAGGATCGACGAGATCGCGATGGCGCGGGTGGAATGCATCACCAGCGGCGCGATCGCGCCGGCCACCACGCCGTTGGCCGTCGAGCCGATCACGGCTTGCAGCGAGGACGCCATGCCGCGCCGCTCGGGGTTCAGGTCCAGCACCAGCAGCGTCACCACCGGCACCATCAGCGCCCAGCCGAAGGCGAAGATCGCGATCGGCCACAGCGCCCACCAGACGTTCGGTGTCCACAGCAGGTTGGCCACCACGTTGACCAGCGACACCGACAGCATGATCACGAAGCCGTTGCGGATCTGGCGCTTGGGCGGGATCTTGCCGGCGACGCGGCCGCTCAGCCACGCGCCGCCCATGATCCCGCTGATGGTGAGCACGAAGAACCAGAAGAACTGCTGCGGCTGCAGGCCCATGTGCTCGCCCAGGAACGCGGGCGCGCACAGCACGTACAGGAACATGCCGTTGAACGGCACGCCGCTGGCCAGGGCCAGCAGCAGGAAGCGCGGGCTCGCGCCCAGTTCCCAGTAGCCGCGCAGCAGGTTGCGGACCTTGAACGGCTGCCGGTGCGTGACATGCAGGGTCTCGGGCAGCAGCTTGTAGTTGGCGGTCCACAGCAGCACGCCGACGCCGGTGAGGAACCAGAAGATCGCGTGCCAGCCGGCGTGCACGAACAGCCAGCCGCCCACGATCGGCGCCACGGCCGGCGCGACGCCGAAGTAGATCGTGATCTGGCTCATCACGCGCTGCGCCTGCGCGGGCGGGAACATGTCGCGCACCACCGCGCGCGACACCACGATGCCGGCGCCGGTCGACAACCCCTGCAGCGCGCGGAAGAACACCAGCTGCCCGATCGTCTGCGACAGCGCGCAGCCGGCCGACGCGAGAGTGAACACCGCGATGCCCACCAGCACCACCGGCCGGCGGCCGAAGCTGTCCGACAGCGCACCGTGGAACAGGTTCATGAAGGCGAAGCCGAACAGGTACGCCGACAGCGTCTGCTGCATCTGCACCGGCGTCGCGCCGACCGAGTCCGCGATGCCGGTGAAGGCCGGGATGTAGGTGTCGATCGAGAACGGCCCCAGCATGCCCAGCATCGCCAGCAGCACGGCGAGCGCCCACGGCGGCGCGCGCCAGAGGGTGGCGGCGTCGGGATTCATGCCGGGGAGAGGGTGGCGGGCATGCGGCGGTCCATGCGGAGCCGCATCCTACCGCTCAGGCAGCTTGGAGCATTGCAGGGCCCTTACGCTCCAGCCGGGGGCCGGACGGGGCGGGCACGGCGGGATCGAAGAAGGCCTTGTCGAGGTGGCGCGTGAAGCGGTCGAACCATTGCGCGCGCGGGTAGAAGGCGGTGCCGCGCGGGCCGCTGACGCGGACCAGCCCGTCGGGCTGGAGGGCGACGCTGAAGCTGGACGGGTCGCGCCCGCTGGCGCGCAAGTGGCTGGCCAGGAGCTGGCGTTCGTTGTTGTCGATGTCTCGGATCACGGCGTGATGATGGCCACCACGCTGCCTGAGCGGCAGCGTCCGAAAGCGGAGAAGGGTGTAGGACGCCGGCTCACCATGAGCTTGGTGCCGGCATGCGCGCTGCGCGCACGCGGCGAAACAAGTCCGTCCTACGAACCCGCCACGGGCGGATGCCCAGGATGGCTGCGACAAGGAGAACGCAGTCATGGCACCGGAAGACGCGGGGCTGGTGGGTACGCCGTATTTCTGGACCGGGATCGCTGCCGCGGTCGGCGTCTGGGCCGCGGTGATGCTGGCCCTGTGGATCTGAAGCGCTAGCGCTTCGACGCCGGCGCCGCCCAGAACACGGGCTGCGCGGCGGGGGCCACTGCACTCCGTGCCGATTCCGGCTGGGCCAGCGCCGCCTGCAGTGCCTGATTGAAAGCGGCTGCGTCGCGCGTGCCGCGTTCCTGCAGCGCCGGCACCACGTGCTCGCGCCACAGGCTGGCGTAGTGCTCCCGACCGCGGCGCTGCGTCTCCCCGTAGCCCTTCAGCACCTGCGGCAACCGCGCCAGCGGCGCGGCCACATCCGGCGCCTGGCGCAAGGCTTGCGCCAGTGCCTGCAGCCAGGCCTGCAGCGCTTCGTCTTCCTGGTGGAAGCGCAGCGACTTGCGCCGCAACGGGCGCAGCTTCGCGAGCGTGCGCAACAGCAGGTAGCCCCAGATGCTGGTCGAGCGGATGTGCATCCCGGCGTGCGCCGACTCGCCCAGCCAGCCGCGCAGGTGCGCGGTGCGCAGCAGGCGCAGGCCCGCGGCGCGCGGCAGCAGGTCGCACACCTCGTGCACGCCCGGCTTGAAGTGCTCGGTGATGCGCACGACCTCGCCCGCCGCGGCGCGCGCTTCGGCACGGATGCGCTCGAATCGCTCGCGGCGCGTCTTCAGGTCGGCCACGCGCACGATGTCCTCGAAGCACATCCACAGAGCGAGTTGGCGCGCGGCTTCCTCGAGCACGGCGCTGGCCGGTGCGGCCTGCACGAGCGGCTCGAGCCGGTCCAGGTACGTGGTGGCGTACGCGAAGTCCTGGTAGTCGAGGCAGCGCAGGGCACCGTGGGCGGCCAGCACGCCCACCTGTCCCGGCAGCGCGGAGCAGCGCTGCATGAGAGCCGCACGGTCTTCCGCGCGCAGAGGCGCGTCTGCGAGGACCGCCGCGACGTCATCGCGCGTTGCCGTCGCGGCGGTCGCCGGTGCGCCTTCGCTCGCAGCCGCAAAGCCTGCCGCGAACCCCGCGAGGCTCGCTTGCGCGCCGCGGCCGCCGAGCCGGATGACTTCCTCGCAGCGCTCCCGCGGCCAGGGCAGCACGCCCGCGCCGGCCAGCGCGCCGAACATCACGGCGGACACCACCGTGCCGTGCCGCTGCGCGAGTGACTCCATGTCGACGAGGATGCTGCGCCCCGCCAGCTGCGCGGCGGCGCTTTGCACGCGATCGGCGTCGGCCCGGCCATCGGTGCCGTGCATCTTCTCGATCGTCGTGTACACGCGGTGGGTGGACGCGATCAGCGTCGTGCCCGCGTCGACGAAGCCGCGCTCGATCATGCGGGCGGCCTCCAGCAGCTCGCTGGCGACCAGCACGTCGACCATCGACGGCACCGGCGTGAGCGCGAACACCGGATCGGGTGAACCGGCCGGCAGCGGGTCGCGCAGCAGTTCGGCGTAGTAACTGGTCGCACCGGTGCGCTGCGCGACACCGGGCACCGACGTCGCCTGCACCGGCAGCCCGGACAGTTCGGCGCAGCGCACGATCCAGTCCAGCAGCGTGCCACCGCCTTCGCCGCCGAGGGCGGCCACCAGGATGCGCAGGGGAGGGCGGGTCATGTCAGGCGGGTTGCAGCGCGCCGATCACGACGCGGTTGATGCGGTCCAGCAGGCGGTCCCACCAGCTGGGGTGGGTGACGATGTCGATGCGGTGGAACGAGGGGCACAGCACGGCGGCGTCGGCGACTTCGCCGCACAAGCCGCAGCCGACGCAGCCATTCGTGACGTGCGCGACCGGCTGCGTGCGCAGTGGGTCCGTCGTGTCCTTCACCGTCAGCGTCGGGCAACCCGAAAGGCGGATGCACGAGTGGTCGCCGGTGCAGGTGTCCTCGTCGACGCCGTAGCGCGTGCGCACGGTGCGCAGGCCCTGCTTCAGGCGCTCGGCACGCAGTGGCCGCAGGCGGCGCTGGCGCTCCAGCTGGCATTCGCCCTCGGCGATGATCACCTTGAGACCGCCGAAGGGCGTCGTCAGCGCTTCGCGCAAGGCCTCGCGCACTTTCGAGACACGGTAGTTGTGCACCGTCTTGAGCCAGCGCACGCCCATGCCCTTCAGCGTGCTCTCGATCGTCAGCTCGGAGCCGGTGGCGCTGGTGCCTTCGGCGACGCGGCGCGACGCGGACGTCGGCGTGGAGATCGTCTCCTGCGTGCCGGTCGCCGACGTATAGCCGTTCTTCATGATCACCAGCACGCCGTCGCCGCGATTGAGCAGCGCCGAGGTCACGCCGGAGAGCAGGCCGTTGTGCCAGAAGCCGCCGTCACCCATGATCGCGACCGGCCGCTTGGCGCTGAAGTTCTTCACCGCCGCGCTCGAGGCCAGGCTCATGCCATAGCCCAGGATCGAGTGGCCGAAGGAGAACGGCTCGAACGACGCGAACGAATGGCAGCCGATGTCGGCCGAGATGTGCAGCGGCCCGACTTCGCGCTCGACCAGCTTCAGCGCCGCATAGACCGGCCGCTCGGGGCAGCCGGTGCAGAAGTTGGGCGGCCGCTGCGGCACGGCGCCGCCCAGGGCTTCGGAGGCGCGGCGGCGCAGGTCCGACACGGTGTCGAGCCACGCGGTGCCCGCACGTCCTGCATCGGCGCCCGCGTGGCGCTCCACGAACTGCACCAGGCCGCGGGCCACCACTTCCACCGTGTACTCGCCCGCCATCGCCAGCAGGTCCTTGCCGTGCACGCGCACGGGGCTGCCGGCGCGGTGCACGAGGGTCGCGACGTCCTTCTCGATGAACTCGGGCTGGCCTTCCTCGATGACGAGGACGGCGGCGCGGCCGGCACAGGCGCGCTCGATCTCGGCCGGCACCAGCGGGTAGACCACGTTGAGCACCAGCATGTCGATGCGCGGGCGGCCTTCGGCATCGGCCAGGCCGACCTGCTGCATCGCCCGGACCACGGTGTTGTACAGGCCACCCTGCACGATCAGCGCGATGCCGCGCACATCGCCGGGCATCCATTCGTTGAGCGCGGCTTTCTCGATGAAGCGTTGTGCCGCGGGCATGCGCTGCTCGTACTTCAGCTTCTCGTGCCGGAACGTCGCGGGCGGGTGCGCGAGCTTGTCGTAGTCGAACGCCGGCGGCTGCTGCGCCAGCGCGCGGCTGGAGATGGCCGGGGCCTTGTTGTCCGAAGCGACGAAGCTCCCGCGCAGGTGGCAGGTGCGGATGCGCAGTTCCATCAGCACCGGCGTGTTCGAGGCTTCCGACAGCTCGAAGCCGCGTTCGACCATGCGCACGATGGTGGGCAGGTGCGGCCGCGGGTCGAGCAGCCACAGCGTGGACTTGAGCGCGAACGCGTGGGTGCGTTCCTGGATCACGCTGGCGCCCTCGCCGTAGTCCTCGCCGACGACGATCAGCGCGCCGCCGCGCACGCCCGGCGACGCCAGGTTGGACAGCGCGTCCGACGCGACGTTGGTGCCGACCACCGACTTCCAGGTCACGGCGCCGCGCACGGGATACATGATCGACGCCGCCAGCATCGCGGCCGCAGAGCTCTCGTTGGTGCACGCCTCGACGTGCACGCCCAGTTGCTCCAGGTCCTCGCGCGCCTGCACCATCACGTCGAGCAGGTGCGACACGGGCGAGCCCTGGTAGCCGCCGACGTAGGTGACGCCGGACTGCAGCAGCGCCTTGGTGACGGCCAGGATGCCTTCGCCGTGGAAGGTCTGGCCGGCCCCGAGCTGCAGGGCCTGGATCTCGGTCTGGAAGGAACGTTCCACGCGCGAAACTCCTGCGAAGTGGAAAGGGTCAGTTCAGCTGCGAGGGCAGCCAGAGCGAGATCGCCGGGAACGCGCACAGGATCACCAGGCGCACCACGTCGACCGCGATGAAGGGCATGGTGCCCTTGTAGATCCGCCCGAGTGTCACGTCCCTCGCGATCGAGTTGATCACGAACACGTTGATGCCCACGGGCGGACAGATCATCCCGAAGGTGACCGCCATCACGACGATGACGCCGAACCACACCGGGTCGAAGCCCAGCTGCATCATGGCCGGGAACACCACCGGCACCGTCAGCAGGATCATCGCCAGTTCGTCCATCACCGCGCCGAGGATGAAGTAACCGACCATGACCAGCGCCAGCACGCCGTAAGCGCCCACGGGCAGGTGCACCAGCACGTCGACCGCCTTCTGGGTGAACTGGGTGATGGTGAGGAAGTAGCCGAACAGGAACGCGCCGATGACGATGGTCATGATCGCGGACGAGACGCGCAGCGTGTCGATCAGCGCGGCGCGGATGTCCGGCACCTTCAGGCGCCGGCGCAGGATGCCGATCAGCAGCGTGCCGGCCGCACCGACCGCCGCGCCTTCCTCCACCGTGAACAGGCCGCCGTAGATGCCGCCCAGCACGAACGCGAACAGCAGGATCACGGCCCACAGCCCGCGGATCGAAGCCCAGCGCTCGCGCCAGGCGTGCGCCTCGCCGCGCGGCAGCGCGTCGGGCCGCATGCGCGCGATCACCTGCACGACGATGAAGTAGAAGCCGACCGCCAGCAGGCCGGGGATCACGCCCGCGGCGAACAGCTTCTTGATGTCCGTCTCCGTCATGATCCCGTACAGCACGAAGATCACCGACGGCGGGATCATGATGCCCAGCGTGCCGCCGGCGGCGATCAGGCCCGCCGACAGGCCCGGGTGGTAGCCCGCGCGGCGCATCTCGGGCAGCGCCACCTGCGCCATCGTCGCGGCGGTCGCCACCGACGACCCGTTGATGGCCGCGAAGCCGCCGCAAGCCGCCACGGACGCCATTGCCAACCCGCCACGCAGGTGGCCGAGCCAGGCGCGGCCGGCGATGAACAGCTCGCGGCTCATGCCGCCTCGCGACGCGAACGCCCCCATCAGGATGAACATGGGGATGACGCTCAGGTTGTAGTCGGTGACCACCGAGAGCGGCACGTTGGCCAGCAGGTTGAAGCCGGCCTTCCAGCCCGAGAGCGCCGCGAAGCCGCAGACGCCGGCGATGCCCATCGAGACACCGATCGGCACGCGGACCGCCATCAGCGCGAACATGCCCAGGAAGCCGAGCAGGGCGACGAGGTCACGCGACATGGGTCGCCTCCGCCTGGTCGTCCAGCGCCGGCGGGCGCAGCCGGTCGGTTTCGCCCCGCCACAGCAACACGATGCGTGCGATTGCCAGCATCACGGCGACCGTGGTGCCCACGGACGCCACGGAATAGAAAATCCACAGCGGCATGCGCAGGTCCATCGTGCCCTGCGTGCCGGTGCCGGCGACCTTCACCCACACCATCCACGCGAGCGGGACGAGGAAGGCGAGGGTGCAGACGGTGGCGACGATGTCCAGCTGCCGGCGGCCGCCGGTGTCCAGGTGCTCCCACAGCGCGTCGACGCAGATGTGGCTGCCGTAGTACGTGGCCAGCGCCACGCCCCAGAACAGCGCGATGCCCAGGAGCATGCGCGCGCCGTCGTACCAGTCGGGGATCTGGTAGCTGAAGACGTCGCGCAGCACGACGTTGCCCGAGGTGAGCAGCGCGATCGCGAGCAGGAACAGGGCCGCCACCAGTTCGGCGGCCGCGAGCAGCCGGCGCATCAGTTGGCCTTGCGCGCTTCGATCTCCTTGCGCAGCTCGCCCAGGGCTTCCTGGCCCTTGAAGCCGGCCTTGTCGGCGGCCTGCACCCACTGGCCATACAGCGGCTCGGCCGCCTTCTTCCACTGGTCCAGTTGCTGCGGCGTGAGCTTGACGATCGTGTGGCCGGCGGACTTCTCCAGCTTGGCCTGGCCGCCGTCCTCGAAGTCGCCCCACGCGGCGCCGACCTTGCCGGCCCAGTCGTTGTTGCAGTGGTCGTCGATGACCTTCTTCTGGCCGGCGGCGAGCTTGTCGTACCAGCCCTTGTTCATCACCCAGACGAAGTCCGACGCGTACAGGCGCATGTCGGTGTGGTACTTCACCGCCTTGTCGATGCCGAAAGAGACGATCGAATCCCAGGGGAAGGCGATCGCGTCGGCCACCCCCTTGTCCAGCGCGTCGCGTGCTTCCGGCGCCGACACCTGCACGTTGGTGGCGCCCAGCAGCGTCATGAACGCGGCGTTGGTGCCGTTGGACGAGCGGATCTTCATGCCCTTGAGCTGGGACGGCTCGGTGATCGGCTTCTTCGAGTGCATGGTGCCGACGTGCAGGTGCGCGAAGCAGAACTTCACGTCCTTCATTTCCTGCGCGGCGTACTTGCGGTACCAGGCGTCGATGGCGGCCGAGCCGGTGCCCGGCTTGCCGACCAGGAACGGCAGTTCGCCGGCCGCGATCAGCGGGAAGCGGCCGGCCTGGTAACCGGGGTTCACCCAGGTCATGTCGGCGATGCCGTCGCGCGCCATGTCGTAGTGGTCGGCGGCCTTGCCCAGTTGCTGCGCGGGATACAGGGCCACCTTGATGCTGCCCTTGGACGCGGCTTCCACCGACTTGGCCCACGGCTCGAAGCCGGTCTTGGACAGCGAGTGCGTCGGCGGCAGCCAGTGGGCGAACTTCATCTCGACCGGCTTGTCCTGCGCGGACACGGCGCCTGCGAACAGCAGGGCGGCGGCGAGGGCGAGGGGCGTGGACACGGAACGGGAATGGCGCTGGCGCATGCTTGTCTCCTGTGGATTGCCTCGATGGCGGACGGGCCTTGCGCGACGGAGCGGCCGGCCTCTGCGCACGACTCTAGGGACGAGCCGCCCCGCGCGCCAATGGAATCTGCGAATGCGGGCCATTCACGGCATGGATAATCAGGGGCAACCCTGATATGGATCCGGAATGCCTCGCCGGCGCGCATGAAGAACTTCCGCCACCTGGACCTGAACCTGCTGCGCGTACTGGCGGCGATCCACCGCACGCGCTCGGTGACGGCGGCGGCACGCGCGCTGTCGCTGTCGCAGCCCGCGACCAGCAACGCCCTGGCGCGCCTGCGCGGCTTCTTCGAGGACGACCTGTTCGTGCGCTCGCCGAAAGGGCTGGTGGCCACGCGCGCGTGCGAAGCCGTCGCGCCGCAGGTGGAGGCGATGTTGCGCGAGCTGGAGTCGCTGGTGGCCGGACCGCAGGCGTTCCTGCCCGCCGAGAGCGACATCCGCTGGCGGCTGTCGCTGTCCGACCTGGGCGAGATGATGTTCCTGCCGCCCTTGGTCGCCGCCTTGCGCGAGCAGGCGCCCAGCACGCAGCTGGTGAACCTGTCGGTGGCGGCCGAGGACCTGCCGCAGGTGCTGGAGGCACGCGAGATCGACTTCGCGATCGGCATCCTGCATCCGCGCCAGCGCGGCATCCACGCCGATCTGCTGTTCAGCGAGGAGTACGTGGCCGTGTCGTCACCGGGGTGGGCACCGCGCAAGGGCGGCCGCACGCGCACGCGGTTGACGCAGGAGCAGCTGGCCGATGCGCATCTCGCGGTGGCCGCGCCCGCAGCCACCTTCCATGCGAGCGTGGAGCAGATGCTGCAGCGGCTTCAGATCACCAACCGCGTCGCCGTGCGTGCGCGGCACTTCGGGGCGCTGGCGGACCTGGCGCTGGGCAGCGACCTGCTGACGATCGTGCCCGCGATGTATGCGCGCGACCTGCAGCGGCGCCAGGGCCTGCGCACCTGGACACTGCCGCAGGCCGCCGCCGCGCGCTACGACGTGCGCCTGGTGTGGCACACGGCGACGGCGCAGGATCCCGCGCAGGTGTGGATCCGCGCCCTCGTGCAGAAGTTGTTCCGGCGCGGCGTCGCCACGCCGGCTTCGGGCGTCAGCGCAGCACGACGGTCGCGATGACGCCGCTGCCGATGGCGGTCAGCACGAAGTCCGGGCCGACCTGCACCCACTCGTAGCCGCGCCGCGGCGGGGCGAGGTGGTACGCACGCCAGTTGCCCACGACATAGGGGCGGGCGCGCAGTTCGTGCGGCAGCCGGGCACCGCGGCGGAATTCTGGGCCGTGCGGCACGTGCAAGTTGCAAGCTCGTCGATCACGGCGGAGGTCAGGGGCCTTCGCTGCCCGACGACCACTTCGGCAAGGTGAAGTCGGTCAGCAGCGCCGCGATGCGCAGCCCCGACGCGACCGCGGCGCCGAGCAGCAGCCCGGCGGCCGGCGACAGTGCGAAGTGGTCCGCCAGCACCAGCACCCAGCCACCGGCGAAGGCGCAGAGCGCATAGGGGCGGTGGTCGCTCAGGGCGCGCGGGATCTCGTTGCAGACGATGTCGCGCAACACGCCGCCGAAGGTGGCCGTCACCATGCCCATGAAGACCGCGACGATCCCCGGCAGGTCCTGCGCGAGCGCCAGCTGCGTGCCGCTGGCGCTGAAGAGGCCCAGCCCCAGCGCGTCGGGCCATTGCATCGCGCGCTCGGTCGGCGCGAAGTGGCGCGCCCGCAGGAACGCCATCGCGCCGATGCACAGCGCCAGCAGCGCCCACAGCCACCAGGTGTGCGCGACCCAGACGAAGGGGCGGCGGTCCAGCAGCACGTCGCGCAAGGTGCCGCCGCCGAACGCGGAGAGCCCCGCGACGACGCACACGCCGACCGCGTCGAGCCGCTTGCGCGCCGCTTCGAGCAGGCCCGAGAGCGCGAAGGCGAGGGTGGCGCCGGCCTCGACGGCCAGCAGCAGCAGCGACAGCAACGATCCGTCGTTCATCGACGGATTGTCGCGTGCCGCCGCGCTACCGGCCGGCGGGCCTGCCCGGTCAGAGCCGGCGGTTGCGGCCGAACAGGAACGAGACGACGGCCAGGACCAGGAACACGACGAACAGGATCTTGGCGATCCCGACGGCGCTCGCGGCGATCCCGCCGAACCCGAAGACGGCGGCGATCAGTGCGATCACCAGGAACACGACGGCGTAATGCAGCATGGCTTTCTCCCTTTCAATCGGCGCATCGATGGGTGCGCGCTTGGAGGAAAGCTTAGGCAGGTCGCGCCGCAGCCATGGCCAGCCGCGGGCGTGCCCGGCTGTCCGTGCCGGCTCCACGCGGTGTGTAGGACCCGCGTCTCCCGCGCGTCAGCCGCGCCCCGGCCGGAAGCGGGTCAGCGCACGAGCAGCGTCGGCACCGGCGCGAGCCGCAGGATCTCCTCGGCGCCGCTCCCCAGGAGCAGGCGGCCCAGGCCGTGCCGGCCGTGGCTGCCGATCACGACGAGGTCGGCGTCCCACTTGGTCGCGTCGTCGGCCACCGCCTGGCCGAGGCGCGTGCCGATCGCGTCGCAGCACTGCACCTCGCACGGCACGCCGGCCTCGTCGACGGCCCGCCGCTCGTCCTGCAGCAAGCGCTCGGCGGAACGCCGCGCGTCTTCGATGACGCTCGCGCTGACCTCGTAGCCGGTCAGGCACACCATCGGGTCGAAGACGTTCAGCAGGCGCACGCGCGCGCTGTCCTGCCGCGCGAGGGCGATGGCGGTCGTGAGCGCCCGGCGGGACGGCTCGCTGCCGTCGGTGGGCACGAGGATTCGCTTGTACACGGTGGGCCTCCAGGGATGCTGTCGATGCAGGACTCACGATGCCGACGGTTGCAGCCCCGGGTCCCGCACCAGCAGCACGGGAACGGGGGACAGCCGCAGCACCTGTTCCGCGCCACTGCCCAGTTGCAGGCGCTGCAGCCCGCGGCGCCCGTGCGAGCCGATCACCACCAGCTGCGCTTTCCACGCGCTAGCCTCGTCGGCGACGGCCTCGCCGAGGCGACGGCCCTGCCGGTCCAGCAGCTGCGAATCGTGCGGGATGCCGGCGGCGCGGCAGATCGCGGCCCCGTCGGCGAGCACGCGCTCCCCGTGGCGGCGGGCCTCGTCCAGCGCCTCGTGCGAGTAGTGCAGGCCGCTGGCCGCCTCCAGCCCGTCGATGACGTGCACCAGGCGCACCCACGCCTGCTGCTCGCGGGCGAGCTGCGTCGCGTGCACCAGTGCCTTCACGCACGGCGCGCTGCCGTCGTAGGGGACCAGGATGCGCCCGAACATGTCAGGGCGCCTTCGTGCTGATGCCCAGCGCGCCGTACAGCGGGCACACGCCCGCCACGCCGGTGATGAGGGGGATCAGCCCCAGCCAGCCCCAGGGCCCGATGCGGCCGTCCATCATCAGCCACAGCAGCAGCAGGCCCGCGACGACGCGGACGGTGCGATCGACGATGCCGACATTCGTGCCCATGGCGGTGACCTCCAGGCAGGCAGTGTTGGTCGTTGCGCGCGTGCCCGCCTTGATCGCGCGCAAGTGGCCTCACCGTGTCCGCGTCAGCAGCACGGGCACGTCGCTGGCGCGCAGGATCTGTTCGGCGCCGCTGCCCAGCAGCAGGCGCGCCACCCCGCGGCGGCCATGCGTGCCGACCACGACGAGGTCCGCCTTCCACGAGCGCACCTCGGCGTTCACGCTGTCGGCCAGGTGCCGGCCCGGCTCCTCGCGCAGGCGCAGCCACGCAGGTCCTCGAGCTCGTCGGCCACGTGCAGCACCCGCACGTGGCCGCCGGACTCCCTGGCCAGCTGGAGGGCCAGCGCGAGCGCGCGGCGCGCGGGCTCGCTGGCGTCGACGGGGACCAGGATGCGCGCGAACGTGGCCATGGCGACCTCCTTGATGGGTGTCCATGCTGCGCGCGGCATGTGCAACGCGGCTTGCGTGCAATCAAGCCTGCGCGGGGCCTGGCGCCGCACAGTGGCGCCGCTGCCATGGCTGTCCACGACGTTTTCCTGCCGCCGGCTTGCCGCGCGATGCTCGCCGCGGTGCTCGCGTGCGGGCTGGCCGGTGCCGCAACCGCCTCCGGCGAAGCCGATTGCGATCCGGCCGGGGCGCCCGAGCGGCTGGGCGCCGCGGCCCGCGACGTCGCGCCGTCGGTCGTGCGGATCGTGTCGATCCGTTGGCGCCGCCTGAAGGGCCTGGCCAAGGAAGAGGCGCCGACCTGGGTCGCCGAGGCCGCGGTCGCCTCCGGCTTCGCGATCGACGACGGGAAGGTGATCGTGACGAGCGCGCACGCGATCGCGGACGCGGCCGAGACGTGGGTCAACGGGCCGAACGCGCGCGAACTCGCGGCGCAAGTGCTCGGCGCCGACGAGCGCCTGGACGTCGCCGTGCTGCGCATCGACGGTGAGCGCTTCGCGCCGGTGCGCTGGTCGCCGGCCGCAGCGCAGGCAGGGCAGTGGGTGGGCGCGCTGGGCAGCCCGTTCGGCTTCGAGCGCAGCGTCACCGCCGGCGTCGTCAGCGCCTACCCGCGCGAACTGGCGGGCGGCGACGGCGTGCCGCTGATCCAGACGGACGCCGCGCTGAACCCGGGCAATTCCGGCGGCCCGCTGTTCGACCTGTGCGGCCGCGTCGTGGGCATGAACAGCCTGATCTTCTCGCCCCACGGCACCTACATGGGCATGTCGTTCAGCGTCCCGGCGGACCGCGTGGCCCGCGTCGCCGCCTCGATCCTGCAGGGCGGCGGGATGCGCAGCGCGGGCGCGCACGCGCAGACCCTCACCCCGGCGTTGCAGCGCGCCCTCGGCGTGTCCCGCGCGGGGGGGGCGCTCGTCATCGACCTGGAGGCCGGGTCCGCCGCCGCGCGCTCGGGCCTGCGCTCGGGCGACGTGGTGCAGGCCATCGACGACGTGCCACTGGACGATGCCGACACCTTGCTGCACGCGCTGGCCGAGCCCGCGCAAGGCGCCCTGCGACTGGACGTGTGGCGCTTCGGGCAGCAGCGCACGGTGCAGGTGGCGCGCAGCGGCGCTGCCGCACCGGCGGAAGCAGCCCCCCTCGGTCCCGCGTGGGCGCCGCAGCGGCTCGGGCTGCTGCTCGCGCCGCCCGTGGCCGAAGTCGCGACCGGGCAGGCGCCCGGCGTGCGCGTCGCGGGCGTCTCGGGCGACGGCCTGCTCGCGGGCGTGGAGGAGGGGGACCGCATCCTGAAGGTCAACGCCGCGCGGGTGCGGGACGTGGCTGCGTTCGAGGCGGCGGTGCGCGACGCGCGCACCCGCCGTGCCGCCGAAGTGGCGTTGTTGCTCGAACGCGAGGGGGTGCGGCTGTACGTCGCGGTCCCGCTGCGGCCGCTCCCCTGAGCGCGACGGCCGGCGCGGACGCCTGGGCTGCGCGTCACTTGACGTTCGTCCTTCGCCCCTCCCATTGCCAACGGCCGCGCGCTGCCTACAGTGGAGTGGCGCCGCCGGGAGCGGCGCCGGAGGCGCGCATGGCCCAGCTCGATGGCACTGCGGTGGACCGGCTGGTGCGCGAGCACATGGCCGAGGGCTTCTGCCTGCTGCGCGTCACGCCGGATGGGCACGGCGGCTTGCTGGATGCGCAAGTCGTCGCCTCCAACCGCGCGTTCGGGCAGCTGGCGCGCCAGGTGGAACCAGCGGCGCGGCGGCTGGGGCACGTCACGGTGGGCGACGCGGCCAGCTGGCTCGCCACTCTGGCGATGGTGGTCCGCACGGGCCGTCCCTGGCGGACCGAACAGCGCTCGCGCCGCGAGTACCGCTGGTTCGACGTGCTCGCGTTCCCCTGCGGTGCGCCCGGCGGCGACCAGGTGGGCCTGCTGTTCGACGACGTCACGCAGCGCAAGCTCGACGAGCTGATGTCGCTGAGCGTGCGCGAGTACGCGATCGTGCTGCTGGACGAGGCGGGCTGCGTGCGCACCTGGAACACGGGCGCGGAACGCATCAACGGCTACAGCGCCGCCGGGATCCTCGGGCACCACTTCGAGGTCTTCTACGGCGCCGGCGACCGCGCTGCCGGCGTGCCCGCGCAGGTGCTGGCCACGGCGGCGCGGCAGGGCGAGTTCATCGGCGAGGGATGGCGCGTGCGGCACGACGGCTCGCGCTTCTGGGCCAGCGTGGTGGTCACGCCCCTGCGCGATGCCGACGGCCGGCTGCAGGGGTTCTGCAAGGTCACGCGCGATCTCAGCGAGCGCCGGCGCGCGGAGGAAGCGCTGCGGGCCGAAGTGCGCGAGCGCACCCGCGCGGAGGAGCAACTGCAGCACCTCAACCGCACCCTGGAGGCCGAGGTCCTCGCGCGCACCGGCGACCTGCGGCGCGCCAATGCGGAACTCGCCGGGGCCCGGGACCGGCTGCAGGCCCTGTCGGCCCGGCTGGTCCGCGCGCAGGAGGACGAGCGCGGGCGGATCGCGCGCGAACTGCACGACGATCTAGGCCAGCTGCTGACCGGGCTGCGCCTGCAGGTGGACGGGCTGGCACAGCACGGCGGCACGCGGCCGGTGGCCGACTGCGTGCAGCTCGTCGACCGCGCGATCGAGCACACGCGGCGGCTCGCGCTGAACCTGCGGCCGGCCGTGCTCGACGACCTGGGCCTGGAGCCGGCGCTGGAATGGATGCTCGACCAGCAGGCGCGCCCGGCCGGCTGGGAGACCACGTTCGCCAGCGACCTGCGCGGCCAGCGCTTCGCGCCGGACCTGGAGACCACGTGCTTCCGCATCGCGCAGGAAGCACTGACCAACGCGGCGCGGCACGCCGGTGCGAAGCACGTGTCGCTGTCGCTGCGGCTGCGCGGCGAGCGCCTGCGGCTGGAGATTTCCGACGATGGCGCCGGGTTCGATCCGCCGGGCCAGGCTTCGGTCCAGGAACGGGGCCGGCACTTCGGGCTGGTGTCCCTGCGCGAGCGGGCCCGACTTGCGGGCGGGTCGCTATCGATCGACTCCGTGCGCGGCAGCGGCACGCGCATCGTCGCCGACTTTCCCGCGCCGCCGCGGGAGCCGGCGCCGCCGACCTGAGCTGCCCGCTCAGGTGCCCTGGTGCCGGTCCGGCGCGTGCGCGACGGGATGGCGCACGACCAGCACCGGCACCGGCGCCAGCCGCGCGATCTGCTCGGCGCCGCTGCCCAGCAGCGCGCGTCCGACCCCGCGCCGGCCATGGCTGCCGACGACCACCAGGTCCGCGTGCCACCGGCCCGCTTCCTCGGCGACGGCCTCGCCGAGCCGGTGGCCGGACGGCTCGAGCACCTGCGTGTCGCAGGCGATGCCGATGCGCGCGCAAGTGCCGGCCCAGCGCTCCAGTACCGCGCGCGCCTGCTGGCGGTTCGACTCCATCACCTCGGTGGCGAAGCGCCACCCGCTCGCGGACAGCAGTTCGTCCAGCACGTGCACCAGGCGCAGCCGCGCGCCGCCACGCCGCGCGAGCTCGACGGCCGTCGTGAACGCACGGTGTGCGCTCTCGGAGCCGTCGACCGGGACCAGGATGCGTTGGAAGGCTGCCATCGGTCCTCCTGCAAAAGCCTCACTGTGGACGGCCCGTGCCCGCACCGCCTTGCGCCCGCGCAAGTGCGCGCCGCGGCGAGCGGCCGTCAGGCGAGCGGGCGCGTCAGCTTGTGCAGGCCGCCCGGCATGTCGGCGACCCGGAATCCGGTGGCGCGCGCGAGCGCCGCCATCGCCGCGTTGTCCATGAGGCAGTCGCCGACCATCTCGGCCGTGCCGCGGGCGGCCAGGTAGGCCGCCATGCGCTCGAGCAGCGAGCGGCCGAGGCCGCGCCGGCGCCACCCGGGCGCGACCAGGATCGCGAATTCGGCGACACGGTTGTCCGGGTCGCAGATGGCGCGCACCTCGCCGGCGACCGTCCCGCCGTCCAGGGCCAGGAACGCCATCTCGCGGTCGTAGTCGACCTGGCAGAAGCGCGCCAGCTGCGAGCTCGGCACCTCGCGCTGGCTGAAGAAAAAGCGCAGGCGCAGGTCCTCGGGCGACATCTCGCCGTAGAACGCCGTGAGCCGTTCGCCGTCGTCCGGCCGCACCGGGCGCAGGCCGAGCGTCCGGTCTCCCAGGGTGAACCGCGCTTCCAGGTCGCGCGGGTAGGGCCGCAGGGCGAGGTGGCCGTCGCGCGCGCCGGACCACGCGCGCACCCGCACGCGGGCATCGAGGGCGATCACGCCCTCGGGACCCGCCAGCAGCGGATTGAGGTCCAGCTCGACGACCTCGGGCAGGTCGCACGCGAGCTGCGACACGCGCAGCAGCACGTCGGCCAGGGCCGCCTCGTCGACGCCCGGTTGGCCGCGGTGCGGACGCAGCAGCGCGCCGACCCGCGTGCGGGCGACCATCGCGCGGGCCAGCGCCCCGTTCAACGGCGGCAGGTCGACCGCGCGGTCGCGCTCGATCTCGGCGGCGATGCCGCCGGCGCCGAACAGCACCACGGGACCGAACACGGGGTCGGTCGCGAGGCCGACGATCAGTTCGCGCGCGCGGCGCGGCCGCACCATCGGCTGCACCACGAAGCCGGTCACCTGCGCATCCGGCACGCGTTGCTTCACCGTCGCGACCATCGCGTGCGCGGCCGTGCGCACCGCGTCGCTGCCCGCGAGGTCGAGCGCGACCCCGCCCGCGTCGGTCTTGTGCAGCACCTGCGGCGAGACGACCTTGAGGGCCACGGGGCCGCCCAGCGCCGCCGCGGCGTCCACCGCCTGCTCCACGCCTTGCACGACCTTCGTGGGAACGAACGGCACGCCGTAGGCCGCCAGCAGGGCGGCGGTCTCGCCCGTGTCGAGCCACTCGCGGCCCTGCCGCACCGCGTGCGCGACGAGCGCGGCGGCGGCTGCCGCGTCGGGGATGCGCAGGTCGGGCTCGTTCGCCGGGAGTTGCAGCAAGGCCTGCTGGTTCGCGTGGTACTGCGCCAGCCGGAGCCAGGCCTGCACCGCCTGCTCCGGCGTGAGGAAGCAGGGCACGCCGGCGGCGGCGAACGCCTGCCGCGCGGGTTCGACGCGCACGCCGCCGAGCCACGCGGCGAGCACCGGCTTGGAGGCGCCGCGCAGCAGCGGCACGCAGGCCGAGGCGATGTCCGCGGCTGGGACGATGGCCGTGGGTGCGTGCATGAACAGCACGCCGTCGACCTCGGGCGCGGCCAGCAGGATGCGCAGCGCGTGCGTGTACCGCTCCACCGGCGCATCGCCGACGATGTCGATGGGGTTGGCGCGGGGCCAGCCGGCGGGCAGCACCGCGTCGAGCGCCTGCAGCGTGGCGGCCGACAGCTCCGCCGGCGTGCCGCCGCCCAGGGCGAGGGCGTCGGCCGCGAGGACGCCGGCACCGCCGCCATTGGTGAGGATCGCCAGGCGTTCGCCCTGCCACGGATGGCGGCGGCCGAGGAGCTCGGCGGCGTCGAACAGCGATTCCAGCGTGTCCACGCGCAGCATGCCGGCGCGCCGGATCGCGGCGTCGATCACGTCGTCCGCGCCCGCCAGCGCGCCCGTGTGCGACGCCGCCGCGCGGGCGCCGGCCGGTGCGCGGCCAGCCTTGACGACCACGACCGGCTTGTTGCGCGCCGCGGCCCGCGCGGCGGACATGAACTTGCGCGCCTGCCGCACGGACTCGATGTACAGCAGGATGGCCTGCGTGCGGGCCTCGCTGCCCAGGTAGTCCAGCATGTCGCCGAAGTCGACGTCCGCACTGTCGCCCAGCGACACGAAGTGAGTGAAGCCGATCGCGCGGGCCGCCGCCCAGTCGAGCATCGCCGCCGCCAGCGCACCGGACTGGGTGACGAACCCGAGCGGGCCGGGCCGGGCATCGCCCGGCGCGAAGCTGGCGTTCAGGTGCAGCGCCGGCACCAGCTCGCCGATGCAGTTGGGGCCGAGCACGCGCAGCAGCCAGGGCCGCGCCGCCTCGAGCATCGCCTGCTCGTAGGTGCGGCCATCCTCGCCGCGCTGCTTCAGTCCCGCCGTCAGCACCACTGCCGCGCGCGTGCCGCGGCGCCCGAGCTGCGCGATGAGCGAGGGCACCGTGGGTGCGGGCGTGCAGATGATCGCGAGGTCCGGCGCATGCGCGAGCGCGTCCACGCCCGCCACGATGGGCAGGCCGTCGATCTCGCCGGCGCGCAGCCCCACCGCGCTGACCGGGCCTTCGAAGCCGCCGGCGCGCAGGTTGCGCAGCACGAGCGCGCCCAGCTTGCCCGGCTGCGTGGACGCGCCGATGACCGCGACGGAGCGCGGGGCGAACAGGGCTTCGAGGTTGCGGACGCTCATGGCGGCAGTGTCGCGCGGGGGACCGGCTGCCGCTTGATCCAGCGCAAGCGATGGACCGCCGGGCAGCACCGCCCTGTCCTTGAGGGCGATCAAGGCGGGCGCGGCCGGGCGGTCCTAAGGTGCAGCGGCCACCCTGGAGGCTTTGCCATGCCATCGACCCTCATCGTCTTCTACTCCTACACGGGCACCAGCCGCCGTGTCGCGCAACTGCTCGCCGCCCAGCAGGGCTGGCCGGTCGGCGAAGTCGTCGAGGAGCGCCCCCGCTCGGGCGCCGTCGGCACCTGGCGCTGCCTGCTGGACAGCCTGCTCGGGCGCGAGCCGCCCATCCGCTACGAAGGCCCGGAACCCGGCGGATTCGACCAGGTCGTGCTCGTGGCGCCGGTGTGGCTCTACCAGCTGGCCGGGCCGATGCGCAGCTTCGTCACGCACCATTCGCTGCGGCTGCGGCGCTATGCGGTGGCCACCACGATGAACGCGAGCGGCGCCGACAACGCGGGGGCGGAGATCGAGCGCCTGCTGCGGCAGGCCCCTCTGCTCACGGCCGTGTTCCGCGCCCGTTCGGTCGAGGACGGCAGCTGTGCGGACGCGCTGCAGGCGTTCGGCGACGTGCTCGCGGGCAAGCCCGCCGCGGCGCCGGTGCGCCCGATGGAGTACTCGCCCGGCACGGCCTGAACGCCGGCTCGGCGGCACCGCTGAGTCGCTCGCGTGCCACGGGTGCGACTACCGGCCTGCGGTCGGTAGTCCTACCGAAGGCAGGCGGCGGCGGGATGGCGACAGTGGGTCCACGGCGCGCGTGCGCCGACGGACTTCCCATGGACCACCCCGTTCCCACCCAAGACCGCCTGGTGCTGGTGGACGCACCGTCCGCGCTGCACGTGCGGACCGCGCGCGGCACCGATGCGCAGGCATCCTGCGCGGCCTGCCACCTGCGCGACAACTGCGTCGCGGTGCTGGCCGATGGCGCCTCGGAAGCGGGCCACCTGCTGGTCGGCCGGCGGCGGCTGCGCAAGGGCGAACTGCTGTTTCGCGAAGGGCAGGCCTGCGCCTACGTCTACGCGGTGCGCGTGGGCACGCTCAAGACCGCGTTCACGCTGGAGGACGGCTACGAGCAGGTCACCGCCTTCTGCTTCGCAGGCGAGCTCGTGGGCTTCGAAGGGCTGGCGACCGGCCGGCACGCGACCTTCGCAGTGGCGCTGGAGGACTCCGAGGTCTGCGCCATCCCGCATGCCGAGCTGATGCGCCTGCCGCCCACGGCGACGGGGCCGGCGCCCGCCGCGAGGCTGGTGCAGGCGGCGGCGGCGGAACTGGTGCGCGAGCAGGCGGCCAAGGCCGTCGCCTCGCTGCGGCAGGCCGACCCGCGGGTGGCGGCGTTCCTGCTGGCGCTGGCGGGCCGGATGCGCGAGCGCGGCTTCTCCGGCACGCAGTTCGAGCTGCGCATGTCGCGCGCGGAGATCGGCAGCTACCTGGGGCTGACGATGGAAAGCGTCAGCCGCGCCTTGTCCACGTTCGCGGCGCGCGGCTGGATCACGGTGTCCAAGCGCAGCATCCACATCCTGGCGGCCGATGCGCTCGAATGCCTGTCGCGCCCCGTGGGGTCGGCCCTCGTGCGCGAGCACTGTCCGGCCGGCCAGCCGCAGGCGCTGGCCGCGTGAGGCGCCCGCAGCTAGAGGCGTGACGAAGCGAACGCGATCAGCTCGGCACCGGTGCGCAGTTCCAGCTTCTGCTTGATGTTCGCGCGGTGCGAATCGACCGTGCGCACGCTCAGGTGCAGCGCGGTGGCGATCTCCTTGGTGGTCTTGCCCGACTTGAGCTGCTCGAGGATCTGGAGCTCGCGCGTGGTCAGGTGGTCCTGCGTCGCCGAAGGCAGGGCGTCCCGGCGCCGCGCCGCCCTGGCCGCGAGGTGGGCGACGACGGCGGCGCTGGCCCACTTCGAGCCGGCAAGCGCCGCGCGTGCCGCCGGCACCACGTTGGCGTGCGCCGTTTCCTTCATGACGTAGCCGGCGGCGCCCAGGGCAAGCACCGGCTCGGCGTAAAGCAATTCGTCCTGCATCGAGACGACGAGCACCGGCCGCGGCGACTGCGCCGCCAGCACGCGGCGCACCGTGTCCAGTCCGTGCGAGTCGCCGATGCCCATGTCGGTCACCACCAGGTCCGGGCGCAGTTCCGCCATGGCCGCCAACCCGGCGGCGAGCGACTGCGCGGACGCGACCACGTGCAGTCCGGCGGCACGCATCAGCGTGTCGATCCCGAAGCGGACGATGTCGTGGTCGTCGATCAACAGCACGGTGGCCATGGAACTCCCCAGGTGCCGGGCGGCGCGCCAACGCCGTCGTCGTGCGCACCTGGCTCCGCAGTTCCAACATGGCTGCCGGCCCGCCGGACGTCCAGCGGCGTTTCTCCCGGTTACCCGTCAGGGGCCGTGGTGCGTCCAGCCGCCGCCGGCGCGACGCGCGTTGACTGCCAAGGCCAGGCGTCGCGGGCCGTCAGCGCGGCAGGCCTTCGCATGCGACGAGGGCCATGCCGATCGGCGCATCGTCGAGGGTGAGCCGGAAGCGCTCCTCGCTCTCGCGCAGCGTCGCTTCCGGGGACCGCGGGTCCGGGCCGGCTCGTCAGGTCCGGGTCGGGCGCGGCCGTGCCGTGACCGCGGCCGCCAGCGATCGCAGCAGCTCCTCCGTCGCCTCCCACCCCAGGCAGGCGTCGGTGATCGACACGCCGTGCTGCAGCGGGGCGCCGGGCTTGAGGTCCTGCCGTCCTGCGCGCAAGTGGCTTTCCACCATCAGGCCCAGGATGCGGTGCTCGCCGGCTTCGACCTGGCCCGCCAGTGCCTTCGCGACGTCCACCTGCCGCTCGTACTTCTTCTCCGAGTTGCCGTGCGAGCAGTCGACCATCACGCGTTCGGTCACGCCGGACTTGCGCAGCACCGCGCACGCGGCCTCGATGTCCTGCGGCGAGTAGTTCGGCCCGCGCGAGCCGCCGCGCAGGATGACATGGCAGTCCTCGTTGCCACTGGTCTCGAAGACCGCGGCGACGCCCATCTTGGTCATGCCCATGAACGCGTGCGATGCCTTGCACGCGACCAGCGCATCGGCCGCCATCTGCACGCTGCCGTCGGTTCCGTTCTTGAAGCCGATGGCGCACGACAGGCCCGACGCGAGCTGCCGGTGGCTGGGGCTCTCGGTCGTGCGCGCGCCGATCGCGCCCCACGAGATCAGGTCGGACAGGTACTGCGGGCTGAGCAGGTCCAGGAACTCGGTGCCCGCCGGCACGCCCAGCCGCGCGATCTCCAGCAGCAGGCGCCGCGCGAGGCGCAGGCCTTCGTTCACGCGGTACGTGCCGTCCAGCGACGGGTCGTTGATGAAGCCCTTCCAGCCGACGGTGGTGCGCGGCTTCTCGAAGTAGACGCGCATCACGAGCAGCAGCGCGTCGTCGAGCTCGCGCGCGAGCCCCTGCAGCCGCCGCGCGTACTCGATCGCCTGGTCGTAGTCGTGGATGGAGCAGGGCCCGACGACCACCAGCAGGCGCGGATCGCGGCCATGCACGACGTCCGCCACGCGGCGCCGGCTTGCGGCCACGAAGTCGTTCACGGCCGCGTCGGCCGGGATGTCCTGCTGCAGCAGCGCGGGCGAGATCAGCGGCCGGATCTGGCGGATGCGGACGTCGTCGACGTTCGCGGCGGCAGGCTCGTCTTCCAGGCGGGCGGGGGTCATCGCGGCATTGTCGCTGCCCGGCCGCTGCTGCCCTAGGAGCGCAGGCTCCTACACTGTCGTGCAAGCCTCAACGGGAGCACGAGCGATGAAGGACCTGAACGACGACGCGTGGCGCGCACGCGTCCACCTGGCCGCGGCCAACCGCCTGGCCGTCCACGACGACCTGGAGGAGGGCATCGACAACCACTTCACGATGCGCGTGCCAGGCCAGGACGACCGCTACCTCGTGCTGCCGTTCGGCCTGCACTGGTCGGAAGCGAAGGCCAGCAACCTGATCGTGTTCAACGAGGCGGGCGAAGTGCTCGAAGGCGAAGGCACGCTCGAGCTGAGCGCGCTGAGCATCCACGCGCCGCTGCACCGGCTCACCGGCGCCAACGTCATCCTGCACACCCACCAGACCTGGGCGCTGGCGCTGAACATGCTGGAGGACAACCGCCTGCTACCGGCCAGCCAGACCGCCGCCTTCCTCACGCGCAGCATCGCGTATGACGACGGCTACACCGGGCTGGCCGCGTCGCTGAGCGAAGGCGAGCGCCTGGCGCGCGTGCTCGGCGACAAGCAGATCATGTTCATGAAGAACCACGGCGTGCTCGTCACCGGCGACACGGTGGGGCAGGCGTACCGGCGCCTGTACAAGCTGGAACGCGTCTGCCGCGCGCAGGTCCTCGCGATGTCGACCGGCAAGCCGATCGCGCTGCTGGACGAAGCGACGGAAAGGAAAGTGGCGGCGCCGAACCCGCGCAACAGCCACTCGCAGGCCGAGCGCGAGGCGCTGTACTTCGCGGCCATGATGCGCGTGCTGGATCGGGAGATGCCCGGCTACGCGGAGTGAGGCACCGCCGCCGGCGACGAGCCGTCACGTGAAGAGCATGAGCAGCCGACCCGCGATGGCCCGGCTGCTGTCGAACAGCTCGGCGATCTCGAAGGTCACCACGAACAGCATGAAATGGAACAGCGCCGGCCGGGTCGTGGAGGCTGCCAGGATGCGCTGCACGCCCCGGCTGGCCGGCAGGACCAGGTTCCCGATCCAGCAGGCGGCGACGCCGATCGCCGCCCCGGCGACGATGTCGCTGAAGTAGTGCAGGCCCAGGTACAGCCGGGGCAGGGCGACCACGGCGAAGGCGTAGAGCGCCGCGAGGACCCCCGCCCGCCTCGACACGAAGAACAGGCCGGTCGCCAGCGCGAAGAACAGCACGGCATGGTCGCTGGGAAACGAACTCGCCTTGGCCAGCTCGGCGCCCGCGGCGCCGTACGGGGCCAGGAACCCCAGCTCGGCGTCGTGGATCGGCCGG
Source organism: Ramlibacter algicola (assembly GCF_016641735.1). Taxonomy (NCBI): domain Bacteria; kingdom Pseudomonadati; phylum Pseudomonadota; class Betaproteobacteria; order Burkholderiales; family Comamonadaceae; genus Ramlibacter; species Ramlibacter algicola. The sequence goes on from NZ_JAEDAO010000001.1 coordinate 1,649,225, forward strand.
ACGCGAAACGGCAAGGCGATGACCAGCAACCGGCCGACCGCCAGCGCGGCCAGGCAGCTGAGGATCGTGGCGATCACGTGCGCCCGGTCGACGGTGGCCTCCCGCCCTTGCTCCCGGCGGAACCAGGCCCACCACAGCGCGGCGACCGCGACCGCTCCCTTGGTCAGGTCGTTCTCGGTCAGCAACGCGACGGCGTTGTCGAACGCCCAGGATGTCCTGGCGAATCCGTTCAGTCCGGACAGGATCGCGTGGTCGAGGGAAGTGATCGGGTTCACGGCCATGGCGTCCGCACGCAGCAGCATCGAATGCGCACCGCCCGACACGGGCGCGCGTTGCATGATGCCCCAAGGTCACGGCGGAGTGGCGCTGCAGGCGTCCCTAGAATGCCCCGATGGAGTCTGCAGATGTTTCCTCGCTGGCCCGGGCCGTCCTCTGGGGAGCTTTCGCCCTCGCGGCCTGCTTCGGCGCCCTCGTGCGCTGGAGTGGCTTTTGCACGATGGGCGCCGTCAGCGATGCGGTGGTGCTCGGCGACCGCACCCGGCTGGGCCAGTGGGCGATCGCGACCGGTGTCGCCGTGCTCGGCTTTGCGGCGCTGTCGGCCGCCGGCATCGTGGGCGCGGCCCAGACGCTCTATGCCACGCCGCGGTGGCTGTGGCTGTCGGGGCTGGCCGGCGGCACCGTCTTCGGCTTCGGCATGGTGTTGTCGTCGGGCTGCATCAGCAAGGCGCTGGTGCGCGTCGGCGGCGGCAACCTGAAGGCGGTGGTCGTCGTGGTGGTCGCGGCCGTGGCGGGATTCGCCACGCTCAAGGGCATCACGGCCGTGCTGCGTGCGCGGACCGTCGACCTCGTGGCGGTGGACATGGGACGCAACGCGGACCTCGCGTCGTGGCTGTCGGCGCAAGCACAGCTCGCGCCCGGCGCCGCCGCCCTGCTGGCCGGCGTGGCCGTCGGCCTGCCGCTGCTGGCCTGGGCCGCATGGCAGGGCGGGGTTCGCAGCGCGCCGGTTGCCGGCGCCGGTGCGGGTATCGGCCTGCTCGTGATCGCCATGTGGTTGCTCACTGGCGGCGTGGGCCACGTGGCGGAACACCCGGAGACCCTGCAGGAAGCCTGGCTGGCGACGAACACGGGCCGCGCCGAGGCCTTCAGTTTCGCGGGGCCGATCGCCTATGCGCTGGACTGGCTGCTGTTCTTCAGCGATGCCAACAAGCGGCTGACGGTCGGCATCGTGTCGGTGCCGGGCGTGATCGCCGGGTCGGCGGCCGTGGCGCTGCTGCGCGGCGAGTTCCGCTGGGAAGGCTTCGCGGGCACCGCGGACCTGGGCCACCACCTGGCCGGGGCGCTGCTCATGGGCATCGGGGGCGTGACGGCGTTCGGCTGCAGCATCGGGCAGGGCGTGTCGGGGCTGGCCACGCTCAGCCTGACGAGCTTCGTGGCCGTGCCTGCGATGCTCGCGGGTGCCGTGCTTGGCGTGCGCTACCAGACGTGGCGCATCGATCGCGACGAGGCGCGGGCCGCGCCCACGCTGCGCGACCAGGTGGCCTAGGGGCCGCGCAGGCTCCTAGGGTCTTCCCCCGGGGCCCAAACAAAAGCCGTCGCTTATATTCGTCGCGGGGCACTTGGCCCCGCGGAGGCCCCCCATGTCGATCCTCATCCGCCGATTCCTCGCGCTGGTCGCGCTGCTGGCGCTCGCCGGCTTCGCGCAGGCCCAGGACAAGGTCGTCTACCACTTCGACGACACCGACACCCAGGCGACCAAGGGCTTGCGCAACATCCGCAACCACCTGGACGTCGCGCCCGACACCAAGATCGTCGTCGTCACCCACGCGGCGGGCATCGACTTCCTGATGGAAGGCGCGCGCGACAAGAAGAACCCGAACATCGATTACGCGTCGCTGGTCAGCGCGCTCAAGGCTCGTGGCGTTCGCTTCGAGGTCTGCGAGATCACGCTGAAGACGCGCAACATCCCGAAGGACAAGTTCATCCTGGATGCGGAGTTCACGCCGTCCGGCGTGGTGCGCATCGGCCAGCTGCAGTCGCGCGAGCACTACGCGTACATCAAGCCCTGACATGCCTGCCACCGCCGCCCGCCAGGCCGCCCGCGACAACCCGGCCGTCGAGACCGACGAGGTCTTCGAGCTGGCCGCGGAGATCTTCCGCGTGATGTCGGCGCCGATGCGGCTGAAGATCATCAGCAGCCTGTGCAACGGCGAGAAGAACGTGAGCGAACTGCTGGCCGAGATCGACACGACGCAGCCCAACATGTCGCAGCACCTGAACACGCTCTTCAAGGCCGGCGTGCTGGGCCGCCGGCGCGAGGGCGTGCAGATCTACTACCGCATCGTCAACGACCGCGTCGTCACGCTCTGCCGCGCGGTCTGCACCCAGATCGCGATCGAGTCGGACGTCTCCCGTTGACCGGCATGTCCCGCCAGCGCGCCGGCGCCATCGTCCTCCTGCTGTGGCTCGCGCTGGCGCGCGCCGCGTTCGCGCAGTCGCCGCCCGCGGTCGTCCCCCAGCAGCTGTCCGCCTCCGCCTGGTTCGTCCAGGGCCAGTCGGCGCTGGGCTCGCCGGCCAACCGCAACTTCATCTCCAACGCGGGGTTCGTGGTCACGCCCGCCGGCGTGGTTGTGATCGACGCGCTCGGTTCGCCGGCGCTCGCGCGCGAGATGCTGGCGGCCATCCGCAAGATCACGCCGCAACCGGTGACGCACGTCGTGCTCACGCACTACCACGCCGACCACGTGTACGGGCTGCAGGAATACAAGGCCGCCGGCGCGCGCATCGTCGCCCACCAGCGCGGGCGCGAGTACCTCAACTCGGACACCGCGCGCCTGCGGCTCGAGGCGTCGCGCAAGGACCTCGCTCCCTGGATCGATGCGCAGACGCAGCTCGTGCAGGCGGACGAGTGGATCGACGGCCCGCGCGAGCTCGTCGTCGGCGGCGTGCGGCTGCAGGTCGTGCCGGTCGGGCCGGCCCACACGGTCGAGGACGTCGTCGTCTACCTGCCTTCGGAAAAGGTCCTGTTCGCCGGCGACCTCGTGTTCCGCAACCGGATCCCGTTCGTGGGGCAGGCCAACAGCCGCCACTGGATCGCGGCGCTCGACCAGCTGCTGCAGTTCGGCGCGCAGGTCGTCGTGCCCGGGCACGGGCCCGCGTCGCGCGACGCGAAGGCGGACATGGAACTCACCCGCGACTACCTGCAGCACCTGCGCCGCGTGATGGGGCAGGCCGCGCGCAACCTCGAGCCCTTCGAGGAGGCGTACGCCGCGGCGGACTGGAGCCGGTTCGAGCACCTGCCGCTCTTCCATGCCGCCAACCGCATGAATGCGTACAACACCTATCTCCTGATGGAACAGGAGAAGGACTGATGCGCGCGCGCCCCTAGGAAAACCCCAGAACCGCCGCGGGCGTCCCGCTTATATATTTGTGAATCCGAATATAGCGATGCAATCATCCTTGACTCCAGGCCGCGTGCGCAAGGCGCCCGAGAACTTCCTCGACGGCGAAGGCATCCAGCAAGCCGTCGCCGAAGCGCGCCAGGGCCGGCGTGATTTCCTGCGTGGCGCGTTCGCTGCCGCGGCCGGCGTGGCCGCAGCGGCGGGTGCCGCCGCCGCACCGGCGCCCGCCGACGGCGACCCGAACATCCTGCAGCTGCCGGAGCATTCAAGGGGGTTGGGGCAGCCCGTGGCCACCGACGGCTACGGCAAGCCGTCGAAGTACGAGGCGAACGTGCAGCGCCGCACCAGCCCCGGCCTGACGCAGACGCGCCAGGCGTCGGTGTCGTTCGCGCCGCTGCAGTCGCTGTTCGGCATCGTCACGCCCAGCGGGTTGCACTTCGAGCGGCACCACCAGGGCTGGTGGGACATCGACCCGTCGAAGCACCGCCTGATGGTCAACGGGCAGGTGAAGGCCGCGAAGGTCTTCACGATGGACGAGATCATGCGGCTGCCCTCGGTGTCGCGCTTCCACTTCATCGAGTGCGGCGCCAACACCGGCATGGAATGGGGCAACGTCGCGGTGCCCACCTGCCAGTACACGCACGGCATGCTCTCGTGCAGCGAGTTCACCGGCGTGCCGCTGCGCACGCTGCTGGAGATGGCGGGCGTGGACTTCCGCAAGTCGCGCTTCGTGCTGGGCGAGGGCGCCGACGGCTCGTCGATGACCCGCACCGTGCCGATGGACCTCGTCGAGAGCGGCGAGGTGCTGGTGGCGTACGGCCAGAACGGCGAGATGCTGCGTCCGGAGAACGGCTATCCGCTGCGGCTCGTCGCGCCGGGCGTGCAGGGCGTCAGCTGGGTCAAGTACCTGCGCCGCATCGAGGTGGGCGACCAGCCCTGGAACACGAAGGACGAGACCGTCCACTACGTCGACCTCATGCCCGACGGCACGCACCGCCAGTACACCAGCCTGCAGGAGTGCAAGAGCGTGGTCACCACGCCCTCGGGCGGGCAGGTGCTGCTGGACAAGGGTTTCTATTCGATCACCGGCCTGGCCTGGTCGGGCCGCGGCAAGGTCAAGGCGGTCGACGTCTCCGTCGACGGCGGCCGCTCGTGGCGCCCTGCGCGGCTGCAGGAGCCCGTGATGAGCAAGTGCCTCGCGCGCTTCTCCGCCGACTGGGTGTGGGACGGCAAGCCGGCCATCATCCAGAGCCGCGCGACCGACGAGACGGGCTACGTGCAGCCTTCGTATCGGCAACTGCGCGCGGTGCGCGGCACGCGTTCGATCTACCACAACAACGCGATCCAGTCGTGGCTGGTCGAGGAGAGCGGCGAGGTGAAGAATGTCCAGGTGGGCTGAGGCGCTGCTCGCCGTGGCGCTCGCGGCCTGCACCGCGCCGTCGTTCGCGCAACAGGCCTATGCCGGCATTGGCCGCGACGCCACGGCGGCCGAGGTGAAGGCGTGGGACATCGACGTGCGCCCCGACTTCCAAGGCCTGCCCAAGGGGTCGGGCAGCGTCGAGAAGGGCCAGCAGGTCTGGGAAGACAAGTGCGCTTCGTGCCACGGCGTCTTCGGCGAGTCCAATTCCGTCTTCAACCCGCTGGTGGGCGGCACGTCCAAGGACGACATCGCCAGCGGCCGCGTGGCCGCGCTCAAGCGCACCGACTTCCCGGGCCGCACGACCATGATGAAGGTCGCGACCGTCTCCACGCTGTGGGACTACATCAACCGCGCGATGCCGTGGAACGCGCCCAAATCGCTCGGCGTCGACGAGGTGTACGCGGTGACGGCGTATCTCCTGAACCTGTCCGACGTGGTGCCCGCGGATTTCACGCTCTCCGACGCCAACATCGCGCAGGTGCAGCAGCGCATGCCCAACCGCAACGGCATGACCACGGCGCATGCGATGTGGCCGGGCAAGGGCTTGGCCGGCGCGGCGCGGCCGGACGTGCAGGGCACGCGGTGCATGAAGGACTGCGCGGTTGATCCCAAGGTCACGTCGTTGCTGCCCGCGTTCGCGCGCAACGCGCACGGCAACCTGGCGGAGCAGAACCGCACGGTGGGCGCGCAACGCGGCGTCGACACCAGCGGCACCGCCGCGGCCGCGCCGGCCAAGCCGACGGCCGAAGCGGCGGTCGCCCCGCCCGCGGTCGCCGGCCTGCTGCAGAAGAACAACTGCACCGCCTGCCACGCGAGCAACCAGCGCGTGCTGGGCCCCGCGTGGGCCGAGGTCGCTGCGAAGTACCCCGGCAAGGCCGACTACCTCGCCGGCAAGATCAAGTCCGGCGGCGCCGGGGTGTGGGGTCCCACGCCCATGCCGCCGCAGGCGCTCGACGACGCGTCGCTGCGCCAGATCGCCGGCTGGCTGGCCGGCGCCAAGCCGTGAAGCAGGGATTGCCCCGTCCTGCGCATTCCATTCGTTCACTAACCTGCACCTCGCACCAACCGGAGACACCATGACCACCCGCCGAGACGCACTCAAGCACAGTGCCGTCGTGGCCGGCCTGCTGGCCGCCACGGGCCTGTTCCCCACCCTCGCACGCGCGTCGTGGACCAAGTCCGCCTTCGACGCCAGGAGCATCGCCGACGCGGTGAAGGCGTACGGCGCCGGCGCCGCGCCGGCCGAGAGCAAGGACGTCACGCTCACCGCGCCCGACATCGCCGAGAACGGCGCCGTCGTCCCGATGGGCGTCGCCACCACGCTGCCCAACGTGAAGCACCTGCTGCTGCTGGTGGAGAAGAACCCGAGCGCGCTGGTCGCCAAGTTCGACGTCAGCGACGCGGTGGAGGCGAACTTCCTCACGCGGGCCAAGATGGGCCAGTCGTCGGACGTGTACGCCGTCGCCATCACCGCGGACGGCAAGGCGCTGTTCGCGAAGAAGGAAGTCAAGGTCACCCTCGGCGGCTGCGGCGGCTGAAGCACACACAAGGAGCAAGACATGGCAGATCCGATGCGCATCCGCGCCCAGGCCCAGGGCGACAAGGCCCTCGTGCGGGTCCTCATGAGCCACGAGATGGAGACCGGCCAGCGCAAGGACGCTGCCGGCAAGGTCATCCCTGCCTGGCACATCACCGAAGTGGCGGCGGCCCTCAACGGCAAGCCGGTGCTGGCGGCCGAATGGGGCCCCGCGGTGGCGAAGAACCCGTTCCTGCAATTCACGCTCAAGGGCGCGAAGGCGGGCGACAAGGTGGCGATCACGTGGAAGGACAACCACGGCGACACGCGCACCGACGAAGCGACCATCAGCTGAGCGCAGCAGACCGGTCCGACCCGGCCGCGCCGACCGACACGAGGAGACAAGCACCATGACACCCACCCGAATCGCCGCCCTCGCGGCCGCCGCCGCCCTGGCCGTGGGCGCGGCCCACGCGCAGGCGCAGAAGTCCGCCACCCAGTCGATCGAGGAGTACCGCGCCATGCTGGCCGACGGCAACCCCGCCGAGCTGTTCGAGGCCAAGGGCGAGGCGCTCTGGAAGCAGAAGCGCGGCCCGAAGAACGCGTCGCTGGAGCAGTGCGACCTCGGCAAGGGGGCGGGCGTGGTCAAGGGCGCGTTCGTGGAGCTGCCGCGCTTCTTCGCCGACACGGGCAAGGTGCAGGACCTTGAGAGCCGGCTGGTCACGTGCATGGCGACGCTGCAGGGCTTCGACGCCGGCGCCATCGCCAAGACGGCTTTCGGCAAGGGCGAGCAGGCCAACGTGACCGCGCTGGCGACCTGGGTCGCGGCCGAGTCCAAGGGGCTGCCGTTCAACCTGCCGCAGTCGCACCCGCAGGAGAAGGTCGCCTACGAGGTCGGCAAGCGCATCTTCTTCCTGCGCGGGGGCACGCACGACTTCGCATGCGCCTCGTGCCACGGCGACGACGGCAAGCGCATCCGCCTGCAGGACCTGCCGAACCTCACGAAGAACCCCGGCGACGGCGTCGGCTTCGCGGCCTGGCCGGCCTACCGCGTCTCCAACGGCCAGATGTGGAGCATGCAGCTGCGCCTGAACGACTGCTTCCGGCAGCAGCGGTTCCCGTATCCCGAGTTCGGCAGCGACGCGCTCGCGGCGCTGTCCACCTATCTCGGCGTGAACGCCAAGGGCGCGAAGTCCGCGGCGCCGACCATCAAGCGCTGAGGAGCCTGCGATGAACAAGCACACGACGAAGAAGCTGGCGCTCGCAGCGGGCGCCCTGGTGGCCGCCGCGGCGGTGGTGGGTTGCGCAAGCATGGGCGGCGCGATGCCCGCGTCCGCCGAGCTGGACAAGATCGCCGGCGACATGGTGCGCGCGGGCTTTCGCGAGCAGGCCGGTGTGAAGGTCGAGCGCGCCACGGACATCGACGAGACGCTGCGCGCCTGCAATGCCGCCGACGTCGCCGGCAAGCCGCTGCCTGCGGCGCAGGCCACCGCCATCGAGCAAGCGAACCTGAAGACGATCAAGTGGCCGGCCGACGGCAAGTTCCTCGGCGACTGGAAGGAAGGCGAGAAGATCGCCCAGAGCGGCCGCGGCCTCACGTGGACCGACAACGCCAAGCAGGCCAACGGCGGCAACTGCTACAACTGCCACCAGATCACGAAGGAGGAGATCTCCTTCGGCACCATCGGGCCGAGCCTGTACCACTACGGCAAGCTGCGCGGCGTCGCCAACCCGGCCAGCCCGGAGTCGAAGGCGATCGTGGAATACACGTGGGGCAAGCTCTGGAACGCGAAGGCCTACAACGCCTGCTCGAACATGCCTCGCGTGGGCCACTCGGGCATCCTCGACGAGCAGCAGATCCGCCACGTGATGGCGCTGCTGCTCGACCCCCAATCCCCCGTGAACAAGTGACATGGAGGAGGCCGGCGCAGCCGGCCCGCCATGTCATCCCCGCGAAGGCGGGGATCCACCGGTTCCATGCTCCCGCGAAGGCGGGGATCCTCTTCCCCGCGAAGGCGGGGATCCACCATTTCCCTCCTCGACGATGCAACTGAGCAAGCGCGAATTCCTCCAGGTGCTCGGCGCCGCCGGCGTGGCGGGCATGGGCCTGGGCCGCTGGGCCGATGCGGACGCCGCCACCGCGGGCGAGTCGCTCTACGACGTGCCGCGATTCGGCAACGTGTCGCTGCTGCACATGACCGACTGCCACGCGCAGTTGCTGCCGGTCTACTTCCGCGAGCCGAGCGTCAACCTCGGCATCGGCAGCATGAGCGGCCAGCCGCCGCATCTCGTCGGCGAGGCGCTGCTGAAGGCGGCCAACGTGCCGCGCGGCAGCGCGCCGGCGTACGCGCTGACGTACCTGGACTTCGAGGCTGCCGCGCGCCGCTTCGGCAAGGTGGGCGGCTTCGCGCACCTGGCCACGCTGGTGCAGCGGCTGAAGGCGACGCGGCCCGGCGCGCTGCTGCTCGATGGCGGCGACACCTGGCAGGGGTCCGCCACCGCGCTGTGGACCAAGGGCCAGGACATGGTCGACGCAGCCAAGCTCCTCGGCGTGGACGTGATGACGGGCCACTGGGAGTTCACGCTCGGCATGGACCGCGTCAAGGAAGTCGTCGACAAGGACTTCGCGGGCAAGGTCGACTTCATCGCGCAGAACGTGAAGACCGCGGACTTCGGTGACCCCGTGTTCCCGCCTTACGTCATCCGCCAGATCAACGGCGTCCCCACCGCCATCATCGGGCAGGCGTTCCCGTACACGCCGATCGCCAACCCGCGTTACTTCGTGGCCGACTGGACCTTCGGCATCCAGGAAGACAACCTGCAGAAGATGGTCGACGAGGTGCGCGGCAAGGGCGCGCAGGCGGTCGTGCTGCTGAGCCACAACGGCATGGACGTCGACCTGAAGCTGGCCAGCCGCGTGCGCGGCATCGACGCCATCCTCGGCGGCCACACCCACGACGGCATGCCGGTGGCGAGCATCGTGCGCAACGCGGGCGGCCAGACCGTCGTGACCAACGCCGGCTCCAACGGCAAGTTCCTCGGCGTCCTCGACCTCGACGTGCGCGGCGGCAAGGTGCAGGACTTCCGCTACAAGCTGCTGCCCGTGCTGTCGGACCTGCTGCCCGCCGATGCGCCGATGCAGGCACTCATCGACCGCGTGCGCGCGCCGTATGCGGCAAAGCTCGCCGAGCAGCTCGCGGTCACCGAAGGCACGCTCTACCGTCGCGGCAACTTCAACGGCACCGGCGACCAGCTGATCCTCGACGCGCTGATGGACGTGCAGGGCGCCGAGATCGCGTTCTCGCCCGGCTTCCGCTGGGGCACGTCGCTGCTCGCCGGCCAGCCGATCACGCGCGAGTGGCTGATGGACATGACGGCGACGACGTACTCGTTCGCCACCGTCACGCAGATGACCGGCGAGAACCTCAAGACGGTGCTCGAGGACGTCTGCGACAACCTGTTCAACGCCGATCCGTACTACCAGCAGGGCGGCGACATGGTCCGCGTCGGCGGCATGCAGTACACCTGCGACCCGCGCGCGGCGATGGGCAGCCGCATCCGCGACATGCGCCTGGGCGGCAAGCCCATCGAGGCGTCGCGCGTGTACAAGGTCGCCGGCTGGGCGCCGGTCGCTGAGGAAGCGCGCACGGCGCAGGGCGCGAAGCCGGTGTGGGACGTCGTCGAGACCTGGCTCCAGGCCAGGGGCGGCAAGGTCACGGCCCGCCAACCGAACGTGCCCAAGCTCGTCGGCGTGCTGCCGAACCCGGGAGTGGCGGCGTGAAGCGGCTCGCTGCCGCGCTGCTCGCGACCGCGGTGGGCGCGGCTTTCGCGCAAGGCACGTACGAGCAGAAGGCCATCACGCCGGAAGCCGCGCTCAAGGCCGCGCAGGCCGCGCTGGCGAGTTGCAGGGGCGCCGGATTCGCAGTCGCTGTCGCCGTGGCGGACCGTGCCGGCGTGCCGATCGTCCTGCTTCGCGACCGTTTCGCGGGCCCGCACACCGCCGACACCGCGGTGAACAAGGCATGGACCGCCGCGAGCTTCCGCATGGACACGCTCGCCCTGGCGCGCGAGACCCAGGCCGGGCAGCCCTCGTCGGGCATCCGCCAACTGCCGCGTGTCGTCGCCGTCGGCGGCGGGCGCACGATCGAAGCGGCCGGTTCGCTGGTCGGCGGCATCGGTGTCTCGGGCGCTCCCGGCGGCGATGCCGACGACCAGTGCGCGCGTGCGGGGCTTCAGGCCGTCGCGGCCGATCTCGACTTCTAGCCGGAAGGACGTCAACCGCCAGCCCCGGGGCTGGCGTTCGATGGCGGCACCGGGGACGCTTAGACCTTGATCCCCGCCTCCTTGATGATGGGCAGCCAGCGCCTGGCTTCCGCTTCGATGAACGCCTTGGTCTGCGCCGGATTCTGCAGTTCCGGCTGCGCACCCAGCGACAGCAGCTTCTCGCGCACGACGGGCCGCGCCATGATGGTCTGCAGGTGCTGGTACGTGGACTGCACGAAATCCGCCGGCAAGCCCGCGGGCCCCATCAGCGCGAACCAGGTCTGCACGTCGAAACCGGGGAGGGCCGCTTCCGCGATCGTCGGCACGTCCGGCAGGCCCGTGGAGCGCTGACCGCCCGTCACGCCCAGCGCGCGGATCTTGCCGGACTGGATGTGGGGGCGCGCGGTGGGAATGCTCTCGATCATGAAATGGACCTGGCCCGCGAGCAGGTCGTTCATCGCGGGGCCGCCGCCCTTGTAGGGGATGGTCGCGTACTGGATGCCTGCCTCGCGCGCCAGCATGACGCCAGCCAGGTGCTGCGAGGTGCCGGTGGCGCCGAGCCCCCAATTGAGCTTGCCCGGGTTGGCCTTGGCGTAGGCGATGAACTCCTTCATGGTGCGCGCCGGGACGGCCGGATTCACCACCAGCACGGACGCGAAGTTCAGCAGCTTGGCGATCGGCGTGAAGTCCTTCACGGGGTCGTACTGGGCGCTTTCCATCATGCCCAGGTTCGCGACGTGGCTCAGGGCGGCCAGCATCAGCGTGTTGCCGTCCGCAGGTGCCTTCTGCAAGGCCTGCGTGGCGATCAGGCCGCCCGCGCCCGGGCGGTTCTCCACCACGCAGGGGCGCCCCCATTCCTCGCCCAGCCACTGGGCGAAGACGCGCGTCAACAGGTCGGTGGCGCCACCGGCGGCCGCCGCGACCAGGAACCGCGGCGTGGCCTGGGCCAGCGCGGTGCGGCCGAACAGCGTTGCGAGGCCACCGGCGACCAGCAGGTCGCGGCGGCGCAGGGCGGGAAGGTGAAGCATCGGGATCCCCCAATCGATTCAGGACAGCATAGCTGGTATGCCGGTTCAACAAGTCCCGTGATTTCCCTGAGCGGCGGCGGCTGGCACAATCGCGGCCCAGCACAGCAGGCGGTCCCAGCATGTCCCAAGAACCCAGAGCGCCGTCCCGCGCCCGCAGCGCGATCGCCGAGATCTCGGCGCGCAACCTGCTCGACTCGCGCCGCCTGTTCTACTTCTTCCACGTCGCGCGGCTCGGCAGCCTCAGCACGGCCGAGGCCGTGCTGGGCGTCGTGCAATCGGCGATCAGCCGCCAGCTGCAGCAGCTCGAGGCGGACGTGGGCGAGCAGCTGCTGCTGCGGACCGGACGCGGCGTCACGCTGACGCCCGCGGGCGAGCTGCTGTTCGCGCAGGCCGAGGCCATCCTGCTGGAGATGTCGGCGACGGTGGAGAAGCTCGACCAGCTCAAGCGCCGGCCGGCATCCGGCACCATCACCATCGCGTCGCCGCCCGCGTTCTCCAACGTCTACATGCCCGAGGTGGTGCAGCGCTTCGTGACGACATTCCCCGACGTGCACCTGGTCGCGTACGAGGCGTCCACGGGGCAGGTGTACGACTTCCTCGCCTCGGGGCAGGTCGACCTGGCGATCGTGCTGCACGAGTCCAGCTCGCACAAGCTGGCGATGCAGAAGCTGGTCGTCGAGCCGCTGATGGTGGTGGTCGGTGCATCGCACCCCGTCGCCCGCAGCAGGAGCGTCGTGCGCGAGAAGCTGACCGAGCTGGAACTGATCCTGCCCGTGGCCAGCCACGGCTCGCGCGCGCTCGTCGAAACGTATTGCGAGGAAGGCGGCATCCACCTCGACCCGAGGCTGCGGCTGGACAGCCTCGGGATGACCAAGGCCGTGCTGCGCAATGGCCGCTTCGCCACCATCCTGCCGCTGGTGGCCTGCGCCGACGAGGTGGCGTCGGGCGAGCTCGTGGCGATCCCGCTGGCGCCGGCGCTCAAGCGCACCGTCTACCTGGCCAGCCTGCGCGACCGGCCCCAGACCCCGCACATGAAGGCCATGTCGCGCGAGATCGCCAACGTCGTGCGCTCGAAGATCCGCGGGGATCGCTGATCCCCGCGTGCCCTCACGCGGGCAGGCGCTTGTCCGCCGGCACGTCGATGCGGAACAGCCGCGCCGCGTTCAGCCCGACGATCTTGGCCTTCTCCTCGCGCGTCAGGCCGTTGGTGAGCCGCGACGTGACCTGCTCCGAGTAGGGCCAGGTGCCCTCGATGTGGGGATAGTCGTTGCCCCACAGGATGCTGTCGATGCCGCTCCAGGCGCGCGTCTCGATGCCGATCGGGTCATCCTGGAAGCTGGCGTGGCCGTGGCGCTTGAAGTACTCGCTCGGCTTGTTCTTCAGCTTGGGCGAGACCCAGAACGCGTGCTTCTCGAAGCCATGGTCCATCGCCCACAGCGCGTACGGCACCCAGCCCACGCCAGCCTCGATGGTGGCGAAGTTCAGGCCGGGAAAGCGGTCGAACACGCCGGAAGCGCACAGCTGCACCGTGGGCTCGAGCACCGTGTTCATCGCGTGGACCACGTAGTTGATGATCGCGCCGCCGTCACCGCTGGCCGTGCGCGGGTCCTTGCCCGTGCCGGCGTGGAAGCACACCGGCATGCCCGTCTCCTGCAACGCGGCCCACACCGGGTCGTAGTCGGGCAGGTTGTAGCCCTTGCCGGCGACCAGGGGCGGCATGGTGACCGAGTGGAAGCCCAGCTTGGCCACGCGCTCGATCTCGGCGACGCACGCAGGGATGTCCGCGGGCGCCACGCACGCGGTCGGGAAGCTGCGCGTGGAGCCGCCGAACACCTCGTGCACCCAGTCGTTGTACACGCGGCACATGGCCACGTGCAGCGCGGAGTCGGGTGACGACCAGTTGGTGAGCCCCTTGTTGGGGAACAGGATCTCGGCGTCGATGCCGTCGTAGTCCATGTCCTCGTAGCGGTCCGCCGAGGGGTTGCCGCGCTGCTGGAACATGGCGCCCTTGGTGCGGTCCAGCTCCAGCCGCTTGCCGGCGGCCTCGCTGCGCTCGCGGAACTCGTCGACGCTCACCTGCTCGTCGCGCGGGGCCTCGCGGATCATGGACTTGCGGAAGCCCTCCACCACGAACCACTTGCGGCCCTTCTCGTCCACCTGCACGCGCGGGACGCGGTCGCGGAACTGCGCGTCGATGCGCTTGAGCCACAGGTCGTGCGGCTCATTGACGTGGCTGTCGGCGGACACGACGAAGTAGTCCTGCAGCGACTGCTTCTTGGCGGCAGGCGCCTGCAGGCGCGCGGCGGATTCGGGGGTGCTCAGGTCCATGGTGGCCTCAGGTCGGGAAGTTGCGGGTTTGCATATCTCGTTATGAGATAACAGACATGCTAACATGAGAATTCAACGCGGCCTCCGGGCCGGTCCCTGCGCGACACAACCCATGACCCACGCTCCTTCGCTCCCCACGACCGCCGCGCCCGGCGGCCACCACCACGTCGGCGGCCAGTGGCGCGCCGGCGCGTCGTCCATTGAAGTCACCTGTCCCGCGGACGGCGCCGTGCTCGCGCGGCTGGCGGCCGGCGACGCGGCCGACATCGACGCGGCGGTGCGCGCCGCGCGCGAGGCGCTGGCCGGGCCCTGGGGTCGCCTGTCGGCGACCGCGCGCGGCCGGCTGCTGTGCAAGCTCGCCGATGCCGTGCTGCGCGACGTCGAGCGGCTGGCCTGGATCGAGGCCCTGGACACAGGCAAGCCGATCACGCTGGCGCGCAACGACGTCAAGGTGCTGGCCCGCTACCTGGAGTACTACGGGACGGCGGCGGACAAGGTGCTCGGCCAGGTCATCCCCTTCGAGCCGGGCTACTCGGTCAAGGTGGTGCGCGAGCCGCACGGGGTGACCGGCCACATCATTCCGTGGAACTACCCGGTGCAGATGTTCGGTCGCTCCGTGGCGCCCGCGCTTGCGATGGGCAACGCCTGCGTCGTCAAGCCCGCCGAGGACGCCTCGCTCACCAGCCTGGAGATCGCCGCGCTGGCCCTCGAGGCGGGCTTTCCGGCCGGCGTGCTGAACGTGGTCACCGGGTACGGCGACGCCGCCGGCGCCGCGCTGGCCGCGCACCCTGACATCAACTACATCTCCTTCACCGGCTCGCCGCGCGTGGGGGCGCTGGTGCAGCAGGCCGCCGCGGTGAACAGCGTGCGCGTGTGCCTGGAGCTGGGCGGCAAGTCGCCGCAGGTCGTCTTCGCCGATGCGGACCTCGACCGCTGCGCCGCCACGGTGGTCAAGGCCATCACGCAGAACGCCGGCCAGACCTGTTCGGCGGGCAGCCGGGTGCTGGTGCAGCGTGCGGTGTTCGACGAGTTCATGCAGAAAGTGGCGGCCGGCTTCGAGCAGTTGCGCGTCGGCGATCCCTGGGACGACCCGGACCTGGGGCCGGTGATCAACCGCGTGCAGCGGCAGCGCGTGCAGCGCTACGTCGACCAGGCGATCGCCGAGGGCGTTCCCGTGCTGGGGCGCGCGCGCGTCGCCGACTCCCTGCTGGCCCGCGGCCACTTCGTCGCGCCGATCGTCTTCGGCCCCGTGCCGCGCGACAACGCGATCGCGTGCGAGGAGGTGTTCGGCCCCGTGCTGGCGGCGCTGGCGTTCGACGACGAGGAGGACGCGGTGGCGCTCGCCAACGGCACCGACTACGGACTGGTCGCCGCGGTGTGGACGCGGGACGGCGACCGGGCCGCGCGCCTGGTGCAGCGGCTGGCGGCGGGGCAGTGCTTCATCAACTGCTACGGCGCGGGCGGCGGGGTCGAGCTGCCCTTCGGCGGCGTCAAACGCAGCGGCCACGGCCGCGAGAAGGGCCTGCTGGCGCTCGAGGACATGAGCACGACCAAGACCATCGTGCACTTCCACGGCTGAAGGGGACGGCGATGGACACCCGCGAACTGCGCAACGTCTTCGGCAGCTTCGTCACCGGCGTGACGGTCGTCACCACGGTCGATGCGCAGGGGGCCTACCAGGGCGTGACGGCCAACTCCTTCAGCTCGGTGTCGCTGGATCCGCCGCTGGTGCTGTGGAGCCAGGCCACGGGGGCGCGCAGCCACCCGGCGTTCCGCGATTCGGACCGCTTCATCGTCAACATCCTGTCGGAACACCAGCGCGAGCTGTCGCAGCGGTTCGCCACGTCGGGCCCGGACAAGTTCGCCGGCATCGCGACGCACGCGCGCCAGGCGGGGCTGCCGGCGCTGCCGGAGTGCTGCGCGTACGTGGAGTGCCGCAAGGTCGCGATGTACCCCGGCGGCGACCACGTGGTGTACCTCGGGGAAGTGGTCGCGGTGGAACGCAACGACCGCCGGCCGCTCGCGTTCGCCAAGGGCCGCTACATGGTGGCCTTCGAGCACGAGCTGAATTTCACGTTGCCCGAGGGCAGCGCGGACCACCTCGCGCACAACGAGGCCGTGCGGCTGGCGTGCGCCGCGCTGCCGGAACTCGCGAACCGCCTCGATGCCACGATGGGCGTCGGCGTGTGGGGCAATCGCGGGCCGACGCTGGTGCGCTGGGAGCCCGGCCCGGACCGCCAGATGCCGGAGCTGCGCACGGGCGCGGTCGTCTCGCCGCTCACGTCGGCCACCGGGCTGCTGTTCGGCGCGCACCTTCCGCAGGACATGTGCGAGCCCGTGCTGCTGGAGGCGCTCGCAGCGCTGCAGTCGCAGGGCGGCGACGTGCGCGCTGCCCGCGAGTTGTACCGGCAGCGCGTGGGCGAGGTCCGTGCGGCGGGCGTCGCGCAATCCGCGCCCGCATCGCTGCCCGACATGGTCGGCCTGAGCGCGCCGGTGTTCGACCGTGCCGGCCGCATGGTCCTCGCGCTGTGCTGCGTGGCCGGCCAGAGCGGCCGCGCCGCCTCGCTCACCCCCGACCTGCTGCAGGCCGCCGCCAGCCTGTCGGCGCGGCTCGGCCACCGCACCGCGCCCACGGCCCTGGCCGCCTGAGTCCCGAACCGCACCCGAGCATCCACCACGAAAGAGCCCA
The DNA here is from genome assembly GCF_016641735.1 of Ramlibacter algicola. Lineage (NCBI taxonomy): Bacteria > Pseudomonadati > Pseudomonadota > Betaproteobacteria > Burkholderiales > Comamonadaceae > Ramlibacter > Ramlibacter algicola. The sequence goes on from NZ_JAEDAO010000001.1 coordinate 1,665,867, forward strand.
AGGAATGACACGAAGAAAGGCCTGCCTCGTCGGCGTCGGCCAGAGCGAATTCACCCGCTGGGGTGGCATCAAGGACCGCAGCCAGTTCCAGATCACGGCGCAGGCCATCGTCTCCGCGATCCGCGACGCGGGCATGCAGCCGGCGGACGTCGACGGCCTCGCCTCGTTCTCCGACGATGCGAATTCGGCGCCTCTGATGGCGGTGGCGCTCGGGCTGCCCAAGTTGCGCTGGTCGTCCATGGTCTGGGGCGGCGGCGGCGGCGGCTCGATGGGCGGACTCGCGCAGGCATGCGCCGCGGTCGAGTCGGGCCAGGCCGAGGCCGTGGCCGTCTACCGTGGCCTGTGCCAGGGGCAGGGCCGCCGGTTCGGCAAGTTCTCCGCGGTGCGGCCCGGTGCCAGCTTCGTCAATCCCTTCGGCCTGTTCTCGCCGCCTTCGATGCTGGCCCTGCTGGTGCGCCGCTTCATGCACCTGTATCCGATCACCGAGCTGCACCTGGCCGAAGTCGCGCTGAACGCGCGCGCCAACGCCAACCGCAACCCGAACGCCGTGATGCACGACAAGCCGCTCACGCTGGAGCAGTACCTGGACGGCCGCTGGATCGCCGAGCCGCTGCGCCTGTACGACTGCTGCCTGGAAACCGACGGCGCCTGCGCGGTGGTCGTGACCACGCGCGAGCGCGCGGCCGACCTGCAGCAGCCGGTCATCGAGGTGCTGTCCTCCATCCACGGCGGCGGCCCGCAATGGGGGCACGGCCCCCTCGCGAGCCACAACATGCCCGACGCCGACTACGCGTCCACCAACGGCCGCGGCCTCGCGCGCGACCTGTACGCGGCCGCGGGCGTCGCGCCGGCGGACATCGACGTCGCGCAGATCTACGACCACTTCTCGGGCCTGGTGCTGATGGCGCTGGAGGAGTACGGCTTCTGCGGCCGCGGCGAGAGCGGCGCGTTCGTGGAGAGCGGCGCGATCCGCCGCGACAGCGGCAAGCTGCCGATCAACACCTCGGGCGGGCAGCTGTCCGAGGCCTACGTGCACGGCATGAACCTGCTGATCGAGGGCGTGCGGCAGTTGCGCGGGACGTCGACATCGCAGGTGCCGGATGCGCGCGTGTGCCTGGTCACCGGCGGCCTGGGCGTGTCGCCCACCAGCGCCGCCATCCTGGGGAGGGTGTGATGAGCTATTTTCCCGACGACATGCCCCGGCCCGAGCCGACGATGGACGAGGCCGGCTTCTGGGAGTTCTGCAAGGACCGCTCGCTGCGCTTCCAGGCCTGCACCAGCTGCGGGACGCTGCGGCACCCGCCGCTGCCGATGTGCCCGCATTGCCAGTCGTGCGGCATCGACTGGAAGGAGGCGCCGCCCGACGCCGAGGTCTACAGCTACACCGTCGTGCGCCACGCGAGCCATCCGGCCGTCACGCCGCGGCTGCCGTACGTGGTGGCAGTGGTGGAGTTCCCCGCGCTGCCGGGCGTGCGCCTGATCACCAACATCACCGACATCGATCCCGGCGCCGTGCGCATTGGCCTGCCGGTGAAGCTGTGGTGGGACGACATCGGCGAGGGCATGCACGTGCCCCGGTTCCGCGCCTGAACGCAACAAGCAGAAAGAGCAAGGTCGAGATGATGAAACGAGATGGCAGTGCAGGACCCGCGCCGACGCCCCTGGCCGGGATTCGCGTGCTCGAACTGGGAACCATGATCGCCGGGCCGGTGGTCGCCACGCTGCTGGGCGACTTCGGCGCCGACGTGATCAAGATCGAGCAGCCCGACGGCGGCGACCCGATCCGCAACATCGGCCCGTTCTGCGAGGGCGAGAGCCTGTGGTGGAACGTGGAGGGGCGCAACAAGAAGTCGGTGACGCTCGACCTGCGCCAGGAAGAAGGCCAGCAGATGCTGCGGCAGCTGGTGCGCCACGCGGACGTGCTGGTGGAGAACTTCCGCCCCGGAACCATGGCGCGCTGGAACGTCGGCTACGAGCAGCTGAGCCAGGAGAACCCGCGGCTGGTGATGGTGAGCGTGTCGGGCTACGGCCAGACCGGCCCGTATGCGGAGAAGCCGGCGTTCGACCGCATCGCGCTGGCGTTCGCCGGGTTGCTGAACATCACCGGCTACGCCGACCGCGCGCCGGTTCGCCCGGGCGTGGCGATGGCCGACTACCAGTCGGCGCTGTTCGGCGCCTTCGCCGCGATGCTCGCGCTGTTCCACCGCGACGCGCGCGGCGGGACCGGCCAGCACGTGGACGTGTCGCTGTTCGAATCCGTCTTCCGCTTCACCGACATCATGGTGACGGCGGCCGACAAGGTCGGCGTCAAGCGGGCCCGGCGCGGCAACCTGCATTTCGCGGCGGCGCCCGGCGACCACTTCGAGACCTGCGACGGGCGCTACATCGTCATGACCATCTCGAACAACCCGTTGTTCGCCAAGCTGTGCGAAGCGATGGGGCAACCGGCGCTGGCGAAGGACGAGCGCTTCGCGACGCACGACGCGCGCTGGAAGAACATCGAGGTCGTGAACGGCATGGTGGGCGACTGGATCAAGTCGATGCCGGTGAGCGACATCCTCGGCATCCTGGAGCAGCATGGGCTGCCGCACTCGCTGGTGTTTTCGGTCGACGACATCCTGGCCGATCCCCACTACGGCCAGCGCGGTTCGATCGCCACGTTGGAGCACCCGGCGCTCGGGCCGCTGAAGATGCCGGCACCCACGCCCAGGCTCGGCGGGACGCCCGCACGCGCGATGGAGCCGGCCCCGGCCCTCGGCCGCGACAACGAGGCGGTCTACCGCGGCCTGCTCGGCCTGGACGAGCAGGCCTACGCGAGCCTCAAGGCGCGCGGCGCCATCTGATCTTTTGTTGGAAGGAATCCATCCATGCGTTCCCAGATCCGCCGCGCGCTCCTGCTCGCCGCCACCTCGCTCGCCCTCGCTGCCGGACAGGTGGCCGCGGCCGACGACTATCCGTCGCGCCCGGTCCGCATCGTGGTGCCGTACGGCGCCGGCACCGGGCTGGACGTGCTGACCCGCGCGCTGATGATCAAGGTCGGCGAGGAACTCAAGACCACGCTCACCGTGGAGAACCTCGCGGGCAGCAACGGCATCATCGGCACGCAGGGTGTCGCGCGCGCGCCGGCCGACGGCTACACGCTGCTGGCGACCACGCAGTCGCACTACACCAGCGGGCTGATGTACACGAACCTGCCGTACGACCCGTTCAAGTTCATCCCCGTCGCCCGCTTCGGGCAGGCGCAACTGGTGGTCGTCAGCTCGCCCACGGCCAGCTTCGCCACCGTGCAGCAGCTGGTGGCCGAAGCCAAGAAGCAGCCCGGCAAACTGAGCTTCGCCTCGCTGGGCAGCGGCTCCTCGGCGCACATGGCCGGCGCGTTGTTCAACAGCCTGGCCGGCATCGACCTCATGCACGTGCCCTACAAGGAGGCGTCGCAGGCGCTGACGGACACCATCCGCGGGGAACCGTCGATCAACTTCGTCGCCATGCCCACCGCGGCGTCCCAGATCAAGGCAGGCAAGCTGCGCGCGCTGGCCGTCACCGGGGCGCGACGCTCCGGGTCGCTGCCGGACGTGCCGACCGTCGCCGAGTCGGGCGTGCCCGATTACGACATGGTGGCCTGGTACGCGCTGCTCGCGCCCGAAGGCACGCCGCCGGCGGTGGTCCAGAAGCTGTCCGCCGCCGTGTCCAAGGTCACGGGGACGGCCGAGTTCCGCGCGATGCTCGCCCGCATGGGCATGGACCCGATGCCCGACGACGCGAAGGAGTTCGCCGCCAAGCTGCCGGCCGAGGTCGCGCGCTGGCGCCAGGTGGTTTCGCTGACGAACGCCAAGGTCAACTAGCCCAGCGCGAGCCTTCGATTCTCCGGAAGGCCCGCTTCTCGCATGCCGCATTGCGCGCGAGGTGCGCCGACGGCACCATCGCTTGCATGACAGCAGACCTCCAGGCCTGGGAAGGCCGCAGCGAGACCTTGCGCGACGCCATCACGGCCGCGCCGATCAACGGGCTCGCCGCGACCCTGGACCGCGACGACCCGAAGGCCGGGGAGGGCTCCGAGCTGCCGCCGCTGTGGCATTGGCTCTACTTCCTGCCGCAGGCGCGGCAGTCCGAGATCGGCGCTGACGGCCACCCGCGCCGCGGCGGGTTCCTGCCGCCGGTGCCGCTGCCGCGGCGCATGTGGGCCGGCGGGCGGCTGGCGTTCCGCGCGCCGCTACGCGTCGGCGACGCCGTGGAGCGCCGCTCGCGCATCGAGTCCGTCACGCACAAGCAGGGGCGCAGCGGCGACCTGGTCTTCGTGCTGGTGAAGCACGAGGTGCATGGCCCGGCCGGCCTGGCCGTGACCGAGGAGCACGACATCGTCTACCGCGGCGCGCCGCAGCCGGGTGATGCACCGCCCGCGCCGCAGCCGGCGCCCAGGGACGCCACCTGGTCGCGCGAGATCGTGACCGACGACGTGCTGCTGTTCCGCTACTCGGCGCTCACCTTCAACGGCCACCGCATCCACTACGACCGCCAGTACGTGACCGAGGTCGAGGGCTACCCCGGCCTCGTCGTGCACGGCCCGCTGATCGCCACCTTGCTGGCCGACCTGGTGCGCCGCGAGCGGCCCGATGCGGTGATGACCACCTTCAGCTTCAAGGCGGTGCGGCCCACCTTCGACCTGCACCCCTTCCGCGTCCACGGCCGTCCCACAGCCGATGGCCGATCCGTCGACTTGTGGGCCAGCGACCATGAAGGCTGGCTCACCATGCACGCTACCGCCACCCTCCAGCAACGATGAACGACATCCCCCGCCCCGACGCGCACCAGGACCTCCGCGAAGCCCTCCGCAGCCTGTGCCGCCAGTTCGACGGCAAGTACTGGCAGGAGGTGGACGAGGCCCGCGGCTACCCCGAGGCGTTCGTCAACGCATTGACCGAAGCCGGCTGGCTGGCGGCACTGATCCCGCAGGAGTACGGCGGCTCGGGGCTGGGCCTCGCGGAAGCGTCCGTGATCATGGAGGAGATCAATTTCTGCGGCGGCAACGCCGGCTCCTGCCACGGCCAGATGTACAACATGGGCACGTTGCTGCGGCACGGCTCTCCCGAGCAGAAGCGCCAGTACCTGCCCGGCATCGCCAGCGGCCAGCTGCGGCTGCAGTCGATGGCCGTCACCGAGCCGACCACCGGCACCGACACCACCAAGCTCAAGACCACCGCCGTGCGCCAGGGCGACCGCTACGTGGTCAACGGGCAGAAGGTGTGGATTTCGCGCATCCAGCACTCGGACCTGATGATCCTGCTGGCCCGCACGACGCCGCTGGCGGACGTGCGCAAGAAGAGCGAGGGCATGAGCATCTTCATCGTGGACCTGCACCAGGCGATCGGCAAGGGCATGGAGGTGCGCCCGATCCGCAACATGGTGAACCACGAGACCAACGAGGTGTTCTTCGACAACCTGGAGATCCCGCGCGAGAACCTCATCGGCGAGGAGGGCCTGGGCTTCAAGTACATCCTGGACGGCCTGAACGCCGAGCGCACCCTGATCGCGGCCGAGTGCATCGGCGACGCGTACTGGTTCATCGACCGCGCGCGCCGCTACGCCAGCGAGCGTGTCGTGTTCGACCGGCCGATCGGCCGCAACCAGGGCGTGCAGTTCCCGATCGCAGATGCCTACATCGAGACCGAGGCCGCGAACCTGATGCGCTTCAAGGCGTGCAGCCTGTTCGACGCCGGCCAGCCCTGCGGGGGCGAGGCCAACATGGCCAAGTACCTGGCCGCCAAGGCGTCATGGGAAGCCGCCAACACCTGCCTGCAGACGCACGGCGGCTTCGGCTTCGCCTGCGAATACGACGTCGAGCGCAAGTTCCGCGAGACGCGCCTGTACCAGGTGGCGCCGATTTCGACCAACCTGATCTACTCGTACGTGGCCGAGCACCTGCTGGGGCTGCCGCGCTCGTTCTGACGCCGGCGGCGCATCCGCCGTCAGCCCGGGTTGCGGGTCTCGTCGGCGGCGGCGTCCCGCAGGTAGCGGATCAGGAGCTCGCCGAACTGCGGCAGGTCGCGTCCGGCCCGCTTGACCAGGCGGATCTCGCGCCGCGCCCAGGTATCCTGCAGCGGGATCAGGCGCAGGCCGAGCGGGCCGGCGAACCGCTGTGCGCAGGTGCGAGGCACGATCGCCAGCCCCACGCCGGCCGCGACCATGCGGCACACCGCGTCGAAGCTGCCTAGCTGCACGCGCAGGCTGATGCGCTTGTTCACGCGGCGGGCCGCCTGGTCCAGGAACGACTGGATGGCACTGGACTGGTTGAGGCCCACGAACGGGTAACTGTCGACGATGGCGTCCAGCGGCACGTCCGCCTGCCTGGCCAGCGCATGCTCGGGCGGCGTGATGAGCACCAGTTCGTCGATGAACAGCGGCGTGGCTTCCAGCCCCGCCGTGGAGACGTCGCCGGCGACGATGCCCAGGTCCGCGGCGCCGCTGGTGACCAGCGACACGATCTCGGCCGAGAGTTGCTCCTCCAGCTCGACGTCGATGTCCGGGTTGTCGCCCAGGAAGCGCGACAGCGCCTCGGGCAGGAACGAGTTGGTGGCGGTGGTGTTCGCCAGCACGCGGATCCGGCCCTTGATGCCCTTGGCGTACGGGAACAGGTCGGAGTGCATGCACTCCAGGCTGCGGAAGATCTCGCGCGCATGGGCCAGCAGGGTCTCGCCGGCCGGCGTGAGCTGCACGCCCTTGGGCTGCCGCACCAGCAGCGGGGCCTGGAACGCGTCCTCCAGCTGCTTGATGCGCGCGCTGGCGGCCGGCAGCGAGAGGAAGCTCTTCTCCGCGGCGCGCGTCAGGTTCAGGGTTTCGCCGACGTTCAGGAACAGCCGAAGGTCGACGAGGTCGTAGCGCATGGATCAGTCCCGTTCGAAGCCCGGGAACACAGGCTTCCGCACATGCGAAGCCGTGGCGGCCTGGATCATCTCTACACTCATTTTATCCGCCGCGTCAGCAGCCGATGCGGCACGCGTGCACCCGGGAGCACAGGCATGAACGACGACACCACCAACCACCCCTCACGCGTCCTCGCGGACTTCGCGGCGCGCCTGGAACACGCGGACATCCCGGCGCCGGTGCTGCGCCGCTGCGAGGACCTGTTCCTCGACTGGGCCGGCTCGGCCCTGGCCGGCAAGACCGGCGCGCCGGTGCAGATGATCACGGCGTACGCCGCGCAGATGGGCCCGCAGGACGGCCCGAGCGAAGTGCTGGTGTCACGCAGCGGCAGCTCGCCGTTCTTCGCGGCGATGGCCAACGCCGCCGCTTCGCACTTCGCGGAGCAGGACGACGTGCACAACGGCTCGGTGTTCCATCCCGCGGCGGTGGTGTTCCCCGCCGCGCTGGCGGCGGCGCAGGCCCTGGGCGCCAGCGGGCGCGACCTTCTGGTGGCCAGCGTCGCCGGCTACGAAGTCGGCATTCGCGTCGGCGAGTTCCTCGGCCGCTCGCACTACAAGATCTTCCACACCACGGGCACCGCGGGCACCCTCGCGGCGGCGGCGGCGGCGGGCCGCCTGCTCGGGCTGTCGCCGCGCCAGATGCTCGACGCCTTCGGCTCCGCCGGCACGCAGTCGGCCGGGCTGTGGGAATTCCTGCGCGACGCCGCGCACTCCAAGCAGCTGCACACCGCGCACGCGGCGGGCGCCGGCGTGACGGCGGCGTACCTGGCGCAGCAGGGATTCACCGGCGCCAAACACATCCTGGAGGGCGCGCAGGGCATGGCCGCGGCCATGTCGAGCGACGCCGACCCGGCCAAGCTCACCGACCGGCTCGGCCAGCGCTGGGCCCTGGCCGAGACCTCGTTCAAGTTCCACGCCTCGTGCCGCCACACGCACCCGGCGGCGGACGCGCTGCAGCAGGTGTTCCAGCGCGAGAAGCTGGAGCCGTCGCAGGTCGACAGCGTCACCGCGCACGTGCACCAGGGCGCCATCGACGTGCTCGGCGCGGTGGACGTGCCGGAGACGGTGCACCAGGCCAAGTTCTCGATGGGCACGGTGCTCGGCCTGATCGCCGCGCACGGTCGCGCCGGTGTCGGCGAGTTCGAGGCGAGCCTGGGGGACACGGCCGTCAGCTCCTTCCGTCCCAAGGTCACGATGGCGCTGGACCCCGAAGTGGACACCGCGTATCCGGCGCGCTGGATCGGCAAGGTGACCGTGCGCACGCGCGACGGCCGCGAACTGCACGGCCGCGTGGACGAGCCCAAGGGCGACCCGGGCAACACGCTCGAGCGCGGCGAGATCGAGGACAAGGCGATCCGGCTGGCCGAGTTCGCCGGCGCGGCGACGCGCGAGGAGATGCGCGGCCTGATCGAGACCTGCTGGTCGCTGGAACGCCTGCCGCGCGTCGGCCGCCTGCTGCCGGGAGCCGCGCGATGACGCGTCCGCTGGACGGCATCACCGTCGTCTCCCTCGAGCACGCGATCGCCGCGCCGTTCTGCACCCGGCAACTCGCCGACCTCGGTGCACGCGTCATCAAGGTGGAACGACCCGGCGAAGGCGACTTCGCGCGCGCCTACGACCAGCGCGTGCACGGGCTCGCGTCGCACTTCGTCTGGGTCAACCGGTCCAAGGAGAGCCTGACGCTCGACCTCAAGCAGCCCGCCGCGATGGCGGTGCTGCGCGACCTGCTCGCGCAGGCCGACGTGCTGGTGCAGAACCTGGCACCGGGCGCCACCGCGCGCATGGGGCTGGGGCGCGATGCCCTGCGCAACCTCAACCCGCGGCTCGTGGCCTGCGACATCTCGGGCTACGGCAACGACGGTCCCTATCGCGACCGAAAGGCGTACGACCTGCTGATCCAGAGCGAGGCCGGGTTCCTGTCCGTCACCGGCAACGGCGACCAGCCCGCGAAGTCAGGCAACTCGATCGCCGACATCGCCGCGGGCATGTACGCGTACAGCAACATCCTGGCCGCGCTGCTGCAGCGCGGTCGCACCGGGCAGGGCTCGCACATCGACGTGTCGATGCTGGAAGCGCTGGCCGAGTGGATGGGATTTCCCATGTACTACGCGTTCGAAGGCGCAGCGCCGCCGGCGCGCAGCGGCGCTGCGCACGCGACGATCTATCCCTATGGCCCGTTCGCGACCGGCGAGGACGGCATGGTGATGCTGGGCCTGCAGAACGAGCGCGAGTGGAAGTCCTTCTGTGCCGTCGTGCTGCGCCAGCCGGCGCTCGCCGACGACGCGCGCTTCTCCAGCAACGCGCGCCGGCACGAGAACCGCAAGGCGCTCGAGGCGGTGATCCTGGGCGTGTTCGGGCGGCTCACGCCCGCGCAGGTGACGGCCTTGCTGGACGAGGCGCAGATCGCCAACGCGCGCGTGAACACCATGGCGGACGTGTGGGCGCATCCGCAGCTGGCGGCGCGAGGGCGTTGGCGCGAGGTGGGTTCGCCCGCGGGCCCGATCCCGGCGCTGCTGCCCCCCGGCGCCAACGACGGCTACGAGTACCGCATGGACGGCGTCCCCGCGGTGGGCCAGCACACCGACGCCATCCTGCGCGAGCTCGGTCGCAGCGACGCCGACATCGCGTCGCTGCGCGCGGCTTCGGCGATCTGAGGCCGGGCCGTGGGCAGCGATCTCGCGCGGGCGCGCAGTTTCCTGTTCGTGCCGGCCACGCGGCCGGAGCGCATCGCCAAGGCACTGGCCAGTGGCGCCGACGCGGTGATCGTCGATCTCGAAGATGCGGTGGCTCCGCACGAGAAAGATGCAGCGCGGCAAGGCTTGCCCGCGGCGCTCGCCACCTTGTCGCCGGCCGACCGGGCGCGCCTCCTCGTGCGCATCAATGCGGGCGACACGCCGTGGTTCGACGCCGACTTGCAGGTGCTCGCTGCGACTGCGGCAGGCGGGCTGGGCGGCGCGATGCTGCCGAAGGCCGATTCCCTGCCGAACCTGGCCCGCGTGGCGCAAGCGGCGGGACCTGCGAGCCTGGTGCCGCTGATCGAGTCGGTGGCCGGTTGGGCGCGGGTACGCGAGCTCGCGGCCGCGCCGCAGGTCGTGCGGCTCGCCTTCGGGCACCTGGATTTCCAGGTCGATGCCGGCATAGCCAGCGGCCCGGGCGAGGAGGAACTCGTGCCCGTGCGGCTCGAACTCGTCATCGCGAGCCGGCTGGCGGGCATCGCCGCGCCGGTCGACGGCGTGACCGTCGCCACCGATGACGCGCAGGAAATCGACGCGGCCAGCCAGCGCGCGCGCCGCCTGGGCTTCGGCGGGAAGCTGTGCATCCATCCGGCCCAGGTCGCCAGCGTCAACGCGGCGTTCTCGCCGAGCGAGGCGCAGCGCGAATGGGCGCGCCGGGTGCTGGAGGCCGCGCGCACGAACCCCGGCGTGTTCCAGCTCGACGGCCGGATGGTCGACGGGCCCGTGATCCGGCTCGCGCGGCGCGTGCTCGACGCGGGCTAGGCGCGCGTCGCGCGGTCAGGCCGTCGCGAGCTCCTGCTTGGTCCAGGGCTTGCCCGTGAAGGGCGAGTGCACCTCGGGCAGCGTGGGCAGCAGCTTGTCGCGGCATTCCTGCATCGTGATCACCTCGGCCGGGTCGCACTCGCGGATCTTGCGGTCGCCGCCGCGGTAGACGCGCTCGCCGACGACGCGCGCGCGCTCGTCGTACGGCCAGTTCATCATCTGCGTCATCGAGACCAGGTACATCGCCTTCGCGTCGTCGACGTCGTCACCCATGGTGCGCAGCAGGCTGCCGGGCCAGAAGCGGTGCGACACGTACTCGGTCATGAAGCCGAAGTCGTCGACCATGATGTGGCCGTCGGTGTGGTAGATCACCGTGTTGCCCAGCTTCTCGTAGCTCTCGTACTCGGCGCGCACGGCGGCCATGCCCTCGATGCGGCGCATGCCCTGGTGCGAATGGAACACGTAGACGGGGTGCTCCACCATCATGTCCGGCGCCACGATGCCTTCCCACAGGCCCGAGACCTCCAGGTTGGCGTGCCGCACGTAGTTCTTCAGGATCGCGATGTGGCGGGGGTTGTCGGTGCGCGCGAGCGCCTCGTCGACTTCCGGCAGGCGCTTGGTGACGTCGAACTTGGTCATTGCGTTGTCTCACTTTCTCTTCGGGGTGGGGCAGGGCGCCTACGGCTGCAGGATCACCTTGGAAACGTCGCGCTTGCGGCAGCGCGCGAAGCCTTCGAGCGCCTCGGACAGCGGCAGCGACAGGCTGACCATCGCGCGCACCGACTCGGGCTCGTCGCCGATGCGCTGCGCCATCACGTCCCACGAGGGGCGCAGCGAGGAGTGCGCACCGCGCACCTGCTGGCGCTGGCGCACGAGGGTCACGAGGTCCAGCGACGCGGGCGCCGCGTGGATGCCGGCGACGACCAGGATGCCGCCCTTCTTCAGCAGGCGCTGGCCGTCGGCGATGCTGGCGGGGTGGCCGGTGGCTTCGATCACCACGTCCGCATGGTCGAGGCCGGTGAGCGCGCGGAAGCGCGCGAGCACGTCGGGCGTGGAGGCGAGGTCGATGCTGTGCGTGGCGCCGACGGCGCGTGCGGTCGCCAGCCGGGCTTCGTCGCGCAGGCCGACGACGACGACGCGGCTGGCGCCGCGCCAGCGCGCCACGCGCGCCGCGGCCTGGCCGATGGTGCCGGGGCCGAGCACGACGACGGTCTCGCCCAACTTGACCTCGCCGACGATGTTGGCGTGGTCGCCGATGCACAGCGGTTCGACGAGCGCGCCGAGCGCGGGGTCCAGGCCCTGCGCAAGCGGGATGCAGTTGGCCGCCGGCGCGCGCACGTAGCGGGCGAAGCCGCCGTCGAGCGTCACGCCCAGCGCGCGCCGGTTCAGGCACAGCGCCGTGTCGCCGCGCACGCAGTTCACGCACTGGCGGCAATGCAGGATCGGGTACACGGCCACGAGCTGGCCGCGCATGAGTCCCTGCACACCGGCGCCCGTCGCGGCGACGCGGCCGCTGAACTCGTGGCCCAGCGTCACCGGCATCGCGCCGGCCATGAATTCGTAGCCGGGCGTCCAGTCGTCGAGGTGCAGGTCCGAGCCGCAGATGCCGGCGGCGGCCACCTCGACCAGCACTTCGCCGGCGCCCGGGTCGCCGGGTTCGGGGACGTCCTGCAGCACGAGGCCGGGGGCGGGGGCAGGTTTGCGCAATGCGAGCATCTGGTGTCCCGCCTCAGGTCATGAACATGCCGCCGTTCACGTCGATCGTCGTGCCCGTGATGTAGCGGGCGTCGTCCGACGCGAGGAAGGCCACGGCCGCGGCGATGTCCGCCGGCGCGCCCATCGCGCCCATCGGGATGCGCGAGGCGAGGTGCGCGCGGCGCTCGTCCGAGAAGGTGGACAGCATCGGCGTCTCGATGACGCCGGGGGCGACGCAGTTCACCGTGATGCCGCCGTTGCCGACCTCACCGGCGAGCGCGCGCGACAGGCCCATCAGGCCGGTCTTCGAGGCCGCGTAGTGCCCGCTGGTCGCTTCCGGCCGGGTGCGCGCCGACTGCGAGGTGATGTTGACGATGCGGCCGTGGCCTTGCCGGCGCATCACGGGGATGCACTCGCGGCAGAGCAGGAAGGGCCCTGTGAGGTTGACCGCGATCACGCGCGACCAGTTCTCGGTGCTGGTCTCCTCCACCAGGAACTTGGTGCCATTGTTCTTCGGCGAGATGCCGGCGTTGTTGACGAGGATGTCGATGCGGCCATGCTGCCGTTCGACCCCCCGCACGAACTCGCCGATCTCGCGTTCCTGCGACACGTCCAGCCGCCACGCCTGCGCGCTGCGGCCTTGCTCCGCCAGCCGCTGCGCGGCCTGGGCGGTGTCGTCGATGACGTCCGCGATGACCACGTGGGCGCCGTCGCGCGCCAGCCGTTCGGCGATGCCGAAGCCGATGCCGCGTGCGCCGCCCGTGACGATGGCCACTCGGCCCTGGAGCTTGTCCTGCATGCCCGCGATCCTAGGCACGGCAGGCTGGGCGGCCCATTCGGCTTTGGCAAAGGGTCGCTTCCGCAAAGAAGAAACGTGTCACGCGCGTCCCGCTCGTAGCATCTGCCGCGCGACTACAACCCAGGAGACATCCGTGATCAGGCAATTCGTCCGAGGCCTCGTGGCCCTTTCCGTGCTGGCCGTCTCGACCTTCGCATCGGCGCAGGCGGCGTGGCCGGAACGCGATATCTCGCTGACCGTCATGTACGGGGCCGGCGGGAACACCGACCTGATGACCCGGCTGATCGCGAGGCACCTCGAAGGTGCGCTGGGCAAGCCGGTGGTGGTGCTGAACAAGGTGGGCGCGATGGGCACCCTGGGCCCGGATTTCGTGTCGCGGCAGAAGCCCGACGGCTACAACCTGGGCATCGTCACCGCGTCCACCATCGCGCTGGCGCCGCACCTGGTGCCGGTGAAGTTCACGCTGGCCGACTTCGAGTACGCCGCGGCGTTCGCCAACCCGCGCTTCGGCGTCGCCGTGCGCGCCGATTCGCCGTACAAGACCATGCAGGACCTGCTGGACGCGGGCCGCAAGGGCGACATCTTCTTCGCGTCGGGCGCGGCTTTGAACAGCCTGATCATCCAGAACATCGCCACTGCCGGGAAGAGCAAGTTCGGCATCGCCAACTACAAGTCCGGCGCGGAAGTCTCGGCGGCGCTGCTGGGCGGGCAGGTGCAGGCGATCCTGGGCAACCCGGCGGACATCCTGCCGCACATCCCCACCGGCAAGGTGCGGCTGCTGGCGTCGGCCAGCCCGGCGCGCTGGCCCGAGGCCCCGGACGTGCCGAGCATCAAGGAACTGGGCATCGAGGCCGGCGCCGAATCGTGGACGGCCATCGCCGCACCGAAGGGCACGCCGAAGGAGATCGTGAAGAAGGTCGAGGCCGCCGTCCTCGCGATCGCCGCCAAGCCCGAGTTCCAGGACGCGTTGAGCAAGCTCGGCAACGATCCGCTGCGCATCCCCGGCGCCGAGTTCGAAGCCAACGTGAAGCGCCGTTCGGCCGAGTGGGGCGAGGCGCTGAAGACGGTCAACCTGCAGAAGTGATCGCCTCGACCCGCGGTGGCGCCGGCACGCCGCGGGATTCGCGACCGACGACCGGCGCCCCGCGCAGCGCGCGAGGTTGACTTACATCAAGTCCTGAGCCCGGCCGGGCTCCTCTAATAGGTGCATTCCCCATGCACCTTCAACGAGAGAGGAGCCCGCAATGTCCGACACCGTGGCCCGCGTGGACGTGCGCAGCATCGAGCCGCGCCGCCGACACCCGATCATCTTCCTGACGTTCCAGGACCTCGCCGAGGGCGAGGCGATGGAGCTGCTCTGCGACCACGACCCGGTGGTCCTGAAATCGCACTTCGAGCTGCTCGCGCCGCAGGAGTCCGAATGGAACTACCTCGAGCGCGGCCCGCAGACCTGGCGCGTGGGGATCACGCGCGTGCGTTCCGCCCCGCCCGAGCCCACCTGCTGCGGCGCGTGCGGCGGCGGCGGTCATTGAGCACCCACCCGGAGTCCACCATGAAGAACACGCAAACGCTCTGGCGCTGGCTGGGGCTGGTCTTCGTCCTGTCGTTCGGGGCCCTCGGGTACCTGGGCTGGCAGATCTACGTCTCGGCGCCGCCGATCCCGACGGCCGTCGCCACGGCCCGCGGCGACACGCTGTTCACCGGCGAGCAGGTGCAGCGCGGCCAACAGGTCTGGCTGGCCGCCGGCGGCCAGCAGCAAGGCAGCGTCTGGGGCCACGGCGCGTACGTCGCGCCGGACTGGTCCGCCGACTGGCTGCACCGTGAAGCCCTGGCGCTGCGCACGCTGCGTGCGAAGGCGCTGGTGAGCGACCCGGCCGGCCTGTCGCCGTCGCAGCAGCACGCCGTCGACGGCGCGCTGAAGGACGAGATGCGCGGCAACACGTACGACGCCGCCACCGGCAAGGTGACGGTGTCGGAACTGCGCGCGCAGGCCATCCGCGAGACCGCGGCGCACTACACCGCGCTGTTCGGCGACGCCTCCTCCCTCGACAAGCTGCGCGAGCAATACGCGATGCGCAGCGGCGAAGTTCCCGCGGCCCAGGATCGTGACGCACTGGCCGCCTTTTTCTTCTGGAGTGCCTGGGCCGCGGCGACCGATCGCCCCGACGAGCCCGGCGTCTCGTACACCAGCAACTGGCCGCACGAGCCGCTGGTGGGCAACACGATGACGACGTCGTCGGCGATGTGGTCGATGGCCAGCATCATCCTGCTGCTGGCCGGCATCGCCGCCATGCTGTGGCTGCACGGCGCCGGCAAGCACGAAGAAGAAGCGGTACCGCCCAAGGCCGACCCGCTCCTGGGCTTCCAGGCCACGGCGTCGATGAAGGCCACGCGCAAGTACTTCTTCGCCGTCGCCGGCCTGCTGCTGCTGCAGATCGGCATGGGCGCGATCACCGCGCACTACGCGGTCGAGGGCAGTTCCTTCTTCGGCTTGCCGATCTCCGACCTGCTGCCCTACGTGACCAGCCGCACCATCCACACGCAAGTGGGCGTGTTCTGGATCGCCACCGCGTGGCTCGCCACCGGCCTGTACATCGCCCCGATGCTGGGCGGCAAGGAGCCCAGGCTCCAGAAGCTGGGCACCGACTTCCTGTTCTGGGCGCTGATCGCCATCGTGGTGGGGTCCACCGTGACCGGCTGGCTGGGCACGCTGCAGCACCGCGGCGTCGACTTCAGCTTCTGGGTCGGCAACCAGGGCCTGGAGTTCACCAGCATGGGCCGCGTGTGGCAGTACCTGCTGTTCGTCGGCCTGCTGCTGTGGGCGGTGCTGCTGGGCCGTGCGCTGTGGCCTGCGCTGAAGACGCCGTCGGAAAGCCGCGGCCTGATCGCGATGGTGTTCCTGTCGGCCACCTGCATCGGCGGCTTCTACGCGACCTCGCTCGCCTGGGGCCAGCACACCCACTACTCGATGGTGGAGTACTGGAGGTGGTGGCTGGTGCACCTGTGGGTCGAGGGCTTCTTCGAAGTGTTCGCCACCGCCGTCATCGCGCTGCTGTTCACCAAGCTGGGCCTGGTGCGCGCCGCGAGCGCCAACCGCGCCATCGTCGCCGAGACCATCGTGTTCCTGTTCGGCGGCATCCTGGGCACGCTGCACCACCTGTACTGGACCGGCACGCCCACCTCGGTGATCGCCGTCGGTGCCGTGTTCTCCGCGCTGGAGGTGGTGCCGCTCACGCTGATCGGCCTCGAAGCGCTCCAGACCTGGAGGCGCTCGCAAGGCATGCCCTGGCTCGCCGCCTACAAGTGGCCCGTGCTGTGCTTCGTCGCGGTGGGCTTCTGGAACACCGTGGGCGCCGGCCTGCTCGGCTTCGCCATCAACCCGCCGGCGTCGCTGTACTACGTGCAGGGCCTGAACATGACCGCGGCCCACGGCCACGGCGCGCTGTTCGGTGTCTACGGCATGCTGGGCATCGGCCTGATGCTGTTCTGCCTGCGCGGCCTGTACGCGCGCCACCTGCATGCCGACCGCCTGCTCAAGCCCGCCTACTGGTGCCTGAACATCGGCCTGGCGCTGATGATCTTCCTGTCGCTGCTGCCCGCCGGCATCTACCAGGCCGCCGCCAGCATCAGCAAGGGCATGTGGTACGCCCGCTCGCCCGAGGTCATCCACTCGCCGTTCATGGAGACGATGGTCTGGCTGCGCGTCCCCGGCGACATCGTGTTCGCGGCCGGTGCGCTGTTCCTGGCCGTCTACGTGATGCGCCTGCTGGGCCGCGGCCGCCGCGAAGCGATCGTGCCGGCGCAAGTCGCCGCCGCGGTGGCCCGCTAGCAGTGAAATGGGCGGGGGCCCCGGGCCCCCGCCGCGCGCACAAGGAGTCCACATGCGCCTGACCGCCTTCACCGACTACAGCCTGCGGGTCCTGATGTACCTGGGCGTCGAGCCCGGCCGCCGCGCCACCATCGGCGAGATCGCGGCCGCGTTCGCCATCTCCGAGCACCACCTCGTGAAGGTGGCGCATTTCCTGGGCAAGGCCGGCTGGCTGCGCAACGTGCGCGGCAAGGGCGGCGGCCTCGAGCTGGCGCTGCCGCCGGCGCGCATCAACATCGGTGCGGTCGTCCGCGACACCGAAGGCGACGCGGTGGTGGCGGAGTGCTTCGACGGCGAGCGCAGCGACAGTTGCGTGATCGCCGGCAGCTGCAAGCTGCGCGGCCCGCTGGAGGAGGCGATCGCCGCCTTCTACGCGGTGCTGGACCGCTACACGCTGGCCGACGTCGTCCGCAACCGCGGGCAACTCGCCCAGGTGCTGTTCTTCCCGGCCGCCGGCGCGCGGAAGCGCGCATGAGCGGCCAGGCCTATCCCTGCGACGGCCCGCCCGAGCTGGCGGCCGCCGTCGACCACGCGCTGCGGCGCGTGGCCGACCCCGAGGTGGCGATGAACATCGTCGACCTGGGGCTCGTCTACGGCGTGGCACTGCACGGGCGCGAGCTGCAGGTGCGGGTCACCATGACCTCGGCCGCCTGCCCGGTGGCCGACACCATCGTCGGCGACATCGAGCACGAGCTGGACCAGGCCGTGCCCGCCGACCTCCTGATCCGCGTCGAGCTGGTGTGGGAGCCGCCCTGGTCGCCCGAGCGCCTGAGCGACAGCGCGCGGCGCTTCATGGGCTGGTGAGATGCCCGCGCCCGGCCGGATCGCGCGACCTGCAGCCCGCCCGGCACGGCTCGCCGCTGCGGGGCCGCTGCTCGCGGCTGCTGCCGTGCTGGCCGGCATCGCTGCGTTCGGCGGTGGCCTGCTGCGCGCGGGCGTCCCGTGGCCCGGCACGCCCGGCACCGCCTGGGCGACCGCGGCCGCGCTGCACGGCGCGCTGGTGATCGGCGGGATGCTGGGCACGGTCATCGGCCTGGAGCGCGCGGTCGCCTTGCGCCACCCGCTCGGCTGGACCTCGCCGGTCGCATCGGCCCTGGCGGCCGCCGCGTTGCTGGCCGGCCGTGTCGCCGAAGGCGCGCTGCTGCTCGCGCTGGCATCGGCCTGCTTCGTCGCGGTCAACGTCGCGTTGATGCGGCGCCAGCCGGCGCCGCACACGCGCCTGCTGGTGCTGGCCGCCGCCGGCTGGCTCGCCGGCAACGTGCTGTTCGCGGCCGCCGCGCCGGCCGACGCGATCGTGCCGTGGTGGTTCACCTTCCTCGTCGCCACGATCGCCGCCGAGCGGCTGGAGATGACGCGCCTGATGCGCCGCCATCCGGCCGCCGAGTGGCGGCTGCACGCGCTGCTCGCGCTGCTCGTGGCCGGCGCGGCCGCGACGTTCTTCTCCCCACGCGCGGGCGGCGCGGTGTTCGGCGCGGCGCTGCTGCTGCTGGCCGGCTGGTTCCTTCGCCATGACATCGCGCGCCGCACCCTGCACGCGCCGGGGCTGCCCCGCTACATGGCGGTGTGCCTGCTGGCGGGCTACGGCTGGCTCGGCATCGGCGGCATCGCCTGGATCGCTACCGCCTACGGGGCGCCGGTGCGCGACGCGGCGCTGCATGCGATCGGGCTCGGTTTCGTCGCCAGCATGGTGCTGGGGCACGCGCCCGTGATCCTTCCGGCCATTGCGGGCTGGAAGCTCGCCTTCGGGCGCGCCTTCTATCTGCCGCTGGCGTTGCTGCACCTGACGCTGCTGGCGCGCCTCGCGGGCGGCGCGGTCGACGCCACGTGGCGCGCCGCGGGCGCGGCGGGCAACGCGCTCGCGCTGCTGGTGTTCATCGCCGTCGTCGCGGGCGCTGTCGCCTGGCGGCGCCGCGCGCTGGTTCACGACCCCCGGGCCGAGGCACGCGCCGGTGCGGCTGGCGGGCCACGGGATGAAGGAGAGAGGGCAACACGATGACCGATGACGGGATGGCGGCCGCGCAGGCCACCGAGGAAGGCGCCGCGTTCGCCGCGAGCCTGGCGCAACTGGCGCAGGACAGCGGATTGAAGGCGCTGCAGTGGCGCGGCCGCAGCTTGCTGCCGGTGGTGCAGGGCGGGATGGGCGTGGGCGTGTCCGCCGGCGGTCTCGCCGGCACGGTGGCCGGGTGCGGCGCGGTCGGCACGATCGCGTCGGTGGACCTGCGCCGCGTGCATCCGGACCTGATGGAGCGCACCGCGGCGCTGGAAGGCGAGGGCGCCAGGGGCGCGATCAACGCGGCGAACCTGGAAGCGCTGTCGCGCGAGATCCGGCGTGCGCGCGACATCGCGCAGGGCCGCGGCCTCGTCGCGGTGAACGTGATGCGCGCGGTGGGCGAGTACCCGGCGTCCGTGCGCCAGGCACTGGAGAGCGGCGCCGACGCGCTGGTGGTCGGCGCCGGGCTGCCGCTGGACCTGCCCGAGCTCGCGGCCGACCATCCGCACGTCGCGCTGGTGCCGATCCTGTCGGACGCCCGCGGCACGCAGCTGGTGCTGCGGCGCTGGGCCAGGCGCGGCCGCAAGCCCGACGCGATCGTCATCGAGCACCCCGGCCACGCGGGTGGCCACCTTGGCGCGGCGCGCATCGAGGACCTGCACGACCCGCGCTTCGACTTCGAGGTCGTGCTGCCGCAGGTGCTGGAGGTGCTGCGCGAGATGGGGCTGGAGCGCGACGTACCCGTGATCGCGGCCGGTGGCATCCGCAGCCGCGACGACATCGCGCGCGTGCAGGCGCTCGGCGCCGCCGCCGCGCAACTCGGGACGCCCTTTGCAGTCACGCGGGAAAGCGATGCGCATCCGCACTTCAAGCAGGTGCTGGCCGAGGCCCGGCCGGAGGACATCGTCGAGTTCACCAGCGTCGCCGGCCTGCCCGCGCGCGCGGTGCGCACGCCGTGGCTGGACAAGTACCTGCGCCTCGAGAGCCGCCTGCAGGCGGGCGCGCACGCCAAGCGCCACTGCACGATGTGGTTCGATTGCCTCGCGCAGTGCGGCCTGCGCGACGGCAAGGCAGACTGGGGCCAGTTCTGCATCGACAAGGTGCTCGGCCACGCGTGGCTGGGGGAAGTGCGCAAGGGCCTGTTCTTCCGCGGCGCCGGCGCGCTACCCTTCGGCGAGCAGGTCCGCAGCGTCGCCGAGCTGATGCAGTGGCTGCTGGGGGGCATCCGCCCCGCCGCGCCGACCCTGGAGGTGATCCATGCAACGTGACGATCCCGTGCGCGCCGCGGCGCTGCCGCCGCAACCGATCAGCACCGACGTGCTGGCCGAGAAGTACCTCAAGGACGGCGAGCGCGGGCTGGACGACCTGTACGAGCGCGTCGCGCGGGCGCTGGCCAGCGTGGAGGCCCCGCCGCTGTGTGAGCTGTGGGAGGCGCGCTTCCTGGAGAACCTGCGCCGGGGCGCGATCGGGGCCGGTCGCATCATGAGCGCCGCCGGCACCGACCTCGAGGCCACGCTGATCAACTGCTTCGTGCAGCCGGTGGGCGACGCGATCCAGGGCCGCGACGACCAGGGGCTGCCCGGCATCTACGAGGCGCTGCGCGAAGCGGCGGAGACGATGCGCCGCGGCGGCGGCGTCGGCTACGACTTCTCGGCCATCCGCCCGCGCGGCGCCATCGTGCGCAAGACGCGCTCGATCGCGTCCGGCCCGTGCGGCTACATCGACGTGTTCGACCGCTCCTGCGCGACGGTCGAGAGCGCGGGCTCGCGCCGCGGCGCGCAGATGGGCGTGCTGCGCATCGACCACCCGGACGTACGCGAGTTCATCGGCGCCAAGCGCACGCCGGGCCGCTGGTCCAACTTCAACGTGTCGGTGGGCGTGCCTGGCGAGTTCATGCGTGCGTTGGAAGCGGGCGCGGACTGGCCCTTGGTGCACCGTGCCGAGCCGGGTCGGGATCTCGTCGCCGCCGGCGCCCACCAGCGCGCCGACGGGATGTGGGTCTACCGCACCGTGCCCGCGTGCGAACTGTGGGACCTGGTGATGCGCTCGGCCTACGACTTCGCCGAGCCCGGCATCCTGTTCCTGGACACGATCAACACCGACAACAACCTCGCGTACTGCGAGCGGATCACGGCGACGAATCCGTGCGTCACCGCGGACACGTGGGTGCTCACGACCGAGGGGCCCGCGCAGGTAGCCGACCTCGTCGGCCGCCGCTTCACCGCCGTCGTCGACGGCAAGGCGTTCCCGGTCGACAGCGACGGGTTCTTCGCCACTGGGCGCAAGCAGGTCGTGCGCCTGCGCACCCGCGAGGGGCATGAGCTGCGGCTCACGCCGGACCACCTGGTGCGCAAGATGGCGCGCCGGACGCGCTACGTCACGGAGGTGCAGTGGTCGCCAGCCGGTGACCTGCAGCGGGGCGACGAGATCGTGCTGCACGACCACCGCGCCACGCGCGGCTGGCAGGGAGCCGGCACCGAGCAGGAGGGCTACCTGCTGGGCCTGTTGATCGGCGACGGGACGCTCAAAAAAGACAAGGCGGTGCTCTCCGTGTGGGCGCCGGAGCTGCGCGCCGTCGGCGACGAGCACACCGCCCTGGGCGGAAGCGCGGGCATCGTGGCCGCCGCGGAAGCCGCCGCGAGCACCTTGCCGCACCGCGCCGACTTCGGCGGCTTCCAGCGGCCGGTGGGCGACGGCCGCGGCGAGATGCGCATGGGGTCCGCGGCCTTGCGCGACCTGGCCTTCAGGCTTGGCCTGCGCGTGGGACACAAGACAATCACGCCGCACGTCGAGCGCCAGTCCAGCGACTTCACCGTGGGCCTCCTGCGCGGGTTGTTCGATGCCGACGGCTCGGTGCAGGGCAGCCAGGACAAGGGCGTGAGCGTGCGGCTCACGCAGTCGGACGTCTCGCTGCTCGCGGCCGCGCAGCGCATGCTGCTGCGCCTGGGCATTGCAAGCACGATCTACCGTGATCGCAAGCCCGCGCTGCGCCAGGTCATGCGCGATGGCAAGGGAGGGCAGGCGCTCTACGACGCGCGGCCCGTGCACGAGCTGGTCATCAGCGGCGCGAACCTGCTGGAGTTCGAGGAGCGCGTGGGCTTCGCCGACACCGGCAAGCGCGAGCGCCTGGACCATGCGCTGTCGGCGTACCGCCGTGCCCTGAACGTCGAGCGCTTCACGGCCACCGTCGAGGCGGTCGACGAGGACGGGGAGGAGGACGTCTACGACGTCACGGTGCGCGACGTCCACGCGTTCGACGCCAACGGCCTGTACGTGCACAACTGCGGTGAACAACCGCTGCCCGCGTACGGCTGCTGCGACCTCGGCCCGGTGATCCTCACGCGCTTCGTGCGCCAGCCGTTCGGGTTCGGCGGCGAGGCGGCGTTCGACTTCGACGCCTTCCGCGACGCGGTGGCGGTGCAGGTGCGCGCGCTGGACAACGTGCTGGACCTCACGCACTGGCCGCTGCCGCAGCAGCAGGACGAGGCGCGCGCCAAGCGCCGCATCGGCGTGGGCTTCACCGGGCTGGGCAACGCGTTGGCGATGCTCAAGCTGCGCTACGACGAGGACGACGGCCGCGCGATGGCGGTGCGCATCGCGCGCGCCATGCGCGACGCGGCGTATGCGGCGTCGGTCGAGCTGGCCAGGGAGAAGGGGGCGTTCCCGGCCTTCGACGCCGGCGGCTACCTGCGGCCCGGCACGTTCGCCAGCCGGCTCGACCCGGCGTTGCAGGACGCGATCCGCGCGCACGGCATCCGCAACAGCCACCTGCTGTCGGTCGCGCCCACCGGCACCGTGAGCCTGGCGTTCGCCGACAACGCGTCCAACGGCATCGAGCCGCCCTTCTCGTGGACCTACCGGCGCAAGAAGCGCGAAGCCGACGGCAGCACCAGCGAGTACGAGGTGGTCGACCACGCCTGGCGGCTGTACCGCTCGCTCGCCGGCGAGACCGCCGAACGGCCGCCGTATTTCGTCAGCGCGCTGGAGATGCCGGCGGCGGCGCACCTGGCGATGATGGAAGCGGTGCAGCCCTTCGTCGACACGGCGATCAGCAAGACGGTCAACGTGCCCGAGGACTATCCGTACGACGACTTCAAGGACCTGTACCTGGAAGCATGGCGCGCGGGCCTGAAGGGGCTGGCCACGTACCGGCCCAACACCATCCTCGGCTCGGTGCTCGACGCCGGCCCCGCACAGGCGGCCGTCGCGCCGCTGCTGGAGACGCCCGCGCCGGACCCGATGCGCGCGGTCATCGAGCGCCGCCCGCGCGGCACCTTGCCCGCGGTGGCCGAGAAGGTCGAGTACTGGACGCAGCAGGGCCGCCAGACCCTGTACCTCGTGGTGTCCTTCCTGCCGGTGGGCGAGGGCCGCGAGCGCGCGATCGAGTTCTTCATGCCGGTGGGCCAGCAGGGCGAGTCGCAGCAGTGGATCTCCGCCTGCATGCGGCTGCTGTCGCTGGCCGCGCGCGGCGGCTTCCTCGACCGCGCGCTGGACGACATGCGCAAGGTCGCGTGGGACCGCGGGCCGGTGCGGCTGGGCACGTACCAGCGCGCGGACGGCGCCGAGGTGCCGCTGTGGCACGACTCCGAGGTGGCGGCGATCGCGTATGCCATCCAGGCGCTGATCGCGCGCCGCCGCGGCGACGCCGCGCCGACACTCACCACGCCGGCGCCCGCCGTCGGCGTCGCCGGCACCGCGATGGCCGGCACCAAGTGCCCCGAGTGCGGCGCGCATGCTGTCATCCGGAAGGACGGGTGCGAGTTCTGCACCCAGTGCGGCCATGTGGGAGCTTGTGGCTGATCCTGCCGCTTCGCCGCTAAGCCCTGCGCGCTGGCAGCTGCAGTCGCTGCTCGCGCAGCCGTGGCGGCTCGGCTTCGCCGCCGGCGCCACGCTGCTGGCGCTGGCGGGCGCGTGGTGGATCGCCGTGCTCGTGCCGGGTGCCGTGCCGCGCTGGGCCGTGCCGCGGCCGCTCGCGCACGGGGCGGTGATGGCGCTGGGGCCGTTCCCGCTGTTCATCGGCGGCTTCGCCTTCACCGCGCTGCCGCGCTGGCTGCGCGTGCCGGCCCCGCCGACGGCGTCGCTGTTGCCGGCCTTCGGCGCGCAGGCGATCGGCTGGTGCGTGTGGCTCGCAGGCACCCTGGTCGCTCCTGCGTTCGCCGCCGTGGGCGCTGCAATCGCCGCGGCGGGGCTGGCCGATCTCGCGCGGCGCGCCGTGCGGCAGGTGCGCGCGAGCGACAAGCCCGACCGCCTGCACCCGGCGCTCATCGCCGCTGCGCTCGCCGCCGGCGCGGTTGCGACCGCGGTGCTGGCTGCGGCCACCGCGCTGCAACGCTGGGACGTCGCCGGCGCCGCCGTTCTCACCGGTTTCTGGGGCTGCGTGGCGGCGGTGTTCACCGTCGCGGCCGACCGCCTCGTCCCCGCGTTCGACCTGCCCGGCGCCTCGCGCCGTGCGCATGCACTGCTCGCCGTGGTGCTGGCGGCGGTGGTGCTGCGGGCGATCGCACCGTGGATGGGCGAGCACGTGGCGTGGCTGGGACTGCTCGCGGCGGTGCAGGGCGCCGCGGGGCTCGCCATCGCCGCCGGCGCGTTCGCCTGGCAACGCGCGCGGCACCTGCGCACGCCGCTCGTGCGCGCGCTGTTCCTGGGCAGCTGCTGGTTCGCTGCCGGCTGGCTGCTCGGCGCGTTCAACGCGGCATCGCGCGCGGCGGGCCATGCGGCCCCGCTGCCGCTGGCCGACGTGCATGCGCTGGGCGCCGGCGCCTTCAGCCTGCTGCTGGCAGGCATGGCGTCGCAAGTCGTGGCCGCGCACACGGCGCGCCCGCTCGTGCTCGGCGCCCGCCCGGCCTGGCTGTTCGCTGCGGTACAGGGCGCCGTGCTGCTGCGCATCGCCGCGGCGGCGTTCGCCCTCCCGTTCCTCCTGCTGCCCGCCGCCGTGCTGTGGAGCGCCTCGCTCGGCGCCTGGGCCTTCCGCATCGTCCACGAAGCGGCGCTCGCCACGACGGCGCGCGCGCGGCATTGACCTTCTTTCGCCCATGTCCGGTTTCCTCCACATCGAAGAACCTCCCGTCCGTGCCCTGCCGCGCTTCGCGCTGTGGCAACTGGGCTTCCGCCCCTTCTACCTGCTGGCCGGCACGTTCGGCGCGCTCTCCGCCCTGCTGTGGGGATTGCAGATGGGTGGCCACCTCGGCATGACGTATCTCGCCGATCCGCTGTGGCACGCGCACGAGATGCTGTTCGGCTTCGCGCTGCCGGTGATCGTCGGCTTCCTGTTCACGGCGGGGCGCAACTGGACCAACCAGCCCACGCCGACCGGCGGGCGGCTCGCCGCGCTGGCGGCGCTCTGGCTCGCGGGCCGGCTGGCCGTGATGACGCCGTGGCCGATGACGTCGGCCCTGCTGAACGCCGCGTTCCCGCTGGCCGCCGCGATCGCGCTGGCGATTCCGTTCGTGCGTGCGCGCAACCGGCGCAACTACTTCTTCGTCGCGCTGCTCGTCGCGTTCGCGCTCGCCACGCTGGTGGTGCACCTGCATGCGATGGGGCGGCTCGCGCTGCCCGGATGGGCCGGCATCGGGCTCGCGCTGGACGTCGTGCTGTTCATCCTGGCCGTGATGGCGGGGCGCGTGGTGCCCATGTTCACCAACAACGGCGTGCCCGGTGCGAACGCGCAGCGGCGCGCGTGGCTCGAGAAGGTGGCACTGGGCAGCCTGCTGGCGCTGCTGGCGCTCGACGTGCTGCAGGCGCCGATCGCGCTGCTCGCTGGGGTCGCCGCGATCGCCGCGCTCGCGCACCTGGCGCGTTGGTGCCTGTGGCAGCCCTGGCGCACGCTGCGCACGCCGTTGGTGTGGGTGCTGCACGCGGGCTACGCCTGGCTGTGGATCCACCTCGCGCTGCGCGCGGCGGCGGCCGTGGGGTGGGTCACCAACTCGGTGGCGACGCACGCATTGACCACCGGCGCGCTCGGCCTGCTGGTCGTCGGGATGATGACGCGCACCTCGCGGGGCCACACCGCGCGCCCGCTGCGCGCCGACCGCTGGGACGTGGCCTGCTACGTGCTGGTCGCCGCGGCGGGCGTGGTGCGCGTGCTGGTGCCGCCGCTGCTGCCGGCCGCGACGGCGCAAGCGTGGCTCGCTGCGGCGCTGCTGTGGGCTGCGGGTTTCGGGCTGTTCACGGTGCGCTACCTGCCCGTGTTGACGCGGCCTCGGCTGGACGGCAAGCCGGGCTGATGCGCGGCGCTGTCGTGCGTGCGCGGCGCCATCGCGCCGCTTCGTGGACTCCCTAACGCAGAGGACGCAGAGCAAGCGCAGAGGACGCAGAGGATTGAAGGTTGTCCGGGTTGTGCGAGCGAGTGCGCCACGGGTGTTGGGCGCCTTGGTCGGAGAAGGCACGGCGGAGCGTGACGAGGGGGGCGCGTCAGGCGGTGCCTGCCGGGGCCGATTTTCGATGGTCGAGTGATGCGCGCGGCGCGCTTCTGGCCTTCGCCGGAATGACAAGACAAGGAAAGCGCTGGGTCCCCGCCTTCGCGGGGACGACGAAGGCCTGTGTCCCGCGCACTGGCGCGCACGCGACAGCGCGGCGCCGGCCCGGCAGACGGTTGATTTAGGTCAAGGCTGCCCGGCAGTCGCGAGCCTAAGGTCCATGGCAGATGCTGCTTTGCTATCGACCTGAGGAAACCAAGATGACGACCCTGACCCTCCCCCGGCTGTTGCGCGCCTCGCGCCTGCTGGTGCTGGCCGCCGCGATCGGCGGGCCGCTGCTGTCGGTTGCCGCGCCTGCGGCGCCGGCCGACGCAGGCACGCCGCGCGGCAAGCCGATCGAGGCGATCCTCACCAGCCCGCCGCACGTGCCGCCGCCGACCAACCGGAACTACCCGGCGAAGGTGATCGTGAACCTGGAGGTCGTCGAGAAGACGATGCAGATCTCCGAGGGCGTGAACTACACGTTCTGGACTTTCGGCGGCACGGTGCCCGGCAGCTTCATCCGCGTGCGCCAGGGCGACACGGTGGAGTTCCACCTGAAGAACCACCCGGGCAGCAAGATGCCGCACAACATCGACCTGCACGGCGTCACCGGGCCGGGCGGTGGCGCGGCTTCCAGCTTCACCGCGCCGGGCCACGAGTCGCAGTTCACCTTCAAGGCGCTCAACGAAGGCATCTACGTCTACCACTGCGCCACGGCGCCGGTGGGCATGCACGTGGCCAACGGCATGTACGGCCTGATCCTGGTGGAGCCGCCGCAAGGGCTGCCCAAGGTGGACAAGGAGTACTACGTGATGCAGGGCGACTTCTACACGACGGGCAAGTACCGCGAGAAGGGCCACCAGCCGTTCGACATGGAGAAGGCCATCGACGAGAAGCCGACCTACGTGCTGTTCAACGGCGCCGAGGGCGCGCTCACCGGCGACAAGGCCATCACCGCCAACGTCGGCGAGAAGGTGCGCCTGTACATCGGCAACGGGGGCCCGAACCTGATCTCGAGCTTCCACGTGATCGGCGCGATCTTCGACCAGGTGCGGTTCGAGGGCGGCAGCAACGTGCAGAAGAACGTGCAGACCACGGTCATCCCCGCGGGCGGCGCGGCCATCGCGACCTTCACGGCGCGCGTGCCGGGCAGCTACGTGATGGTGGATCACTCGCTGTTCCGCGCGTTCAACAAGGGCGCGCTCGCCATCCTTCGCATCGATGGCGCCGAGAACAAGGCGATCTACTCGGGCAAGGAAGTCGATGCGGTGTACCTCGGCGATCGCGCGCAGCCCAACCTGGCCGCGGTGACGCAGGCCGCGCAGGGCGCCGCCGCCGGCAAGCTGACCAAGGACGAGCAGATCAAGGCCGGCCAGCAGCTGTTCGCCGGCACCTGCTCGGTGTGCCACCAGTCGGACGGCAAGGGCATGGCCGGCGTGTTCCCGCCGCTGGCCAAGTCCGACTTCCTCGGCGCGGGAGCCGCGAAGGCCATCGACGTGGTGCTCCGCGGCCTGTCGGGCAAGGTCACCGTGAACGGCACCGACTACAACTCGGTGATGCCGCCGATGAACCAGCTCAACGACGACGAGGTGGCCAACATCCTGACCTACGTCTTCAACAGCTGGGGCAACCCCGGCCACGTGGTCTCCAAGGACGACGTGAAGAAGGCCCGCGCCGCGGCGCCCGCCGCCCAGGGCCAGGCCGAGCACAAGTGAGCGCTCCGCGAGAACTGCCATGAAGCCGCTCGCCGCCGTCGTCCTCGCCGCCGCCTGCGCGGTGGTGCAAGCCGGCGAGTACCGCCTGGTACCCGGCGGCCGTTTCGAGAGCGTGCTGCCGCAAGGCCCGGTGGCCACCGTGTCGGCGCCGGTGGACGTCGCGCCGTTCGCGATGCGCACCACGCCGGTCACGGTCGGCGAGTTCTCCTCCTTCGTGCAGGCGCATCCCGAGTGGATGCGCGGGCAGGCGCCCTCGGTCTTCGTGGACCGCCGCTACCTGCTGCAGTGGGCCACGCCTGCGGCGGCCGGTCCCGCGCTCGAGCGCGGCGTGCCCGTCACCGAAGTCAGCTGGTTCGCCGCGCGCGCGTTCTGCGAGAGCGAAGGCGCGCGGCTGCCGACCTGGATCGAGTGGGAGTACGCCGCCGCCGCCGACGCCACGCGCACCGACGCGCGTGCCGACCCCGCGTGGCGCCGCGCCATCCTGTCCTGGTACGAGAAGCCCGGCGGCACCGCGCTCGCGGCTGTCGGCGGGGCACCCAACGCCTACGGCCTGCGCGACCTGCACGGCCTGGTGTGGGAGTGGGTGGACGACTTCAACGCGCTGTTCATCGCCGGCGACAGCCGCACCCAGGGCGACCCCGACAAGCTCAAGTTCTGCGGTGCCGGCGCGCTGAACATCATCGATCGCGACAGCTATGCGGTGCTCATGCGCATCGCGCTGCTGTCGTCCCTCAACGCCGCCGACACGACGGCGACCCTGGGCTTCCGCTGCGTGAAGCCCGTGCAAGGAACCCCATGACGGCTTCCACCTTCACGCGCCGCGGCGCGCTCCTGTCGCTGGCGGCCCTGGCGGCCGCGCCGGCCTTCGCGCATGATGCGCACGACAACCCGCTGCCCGCCGCGCCAGTGCCGCCCGATTCGATCTACCGGCTCGACGCCACGCTCGTCGACCAGGAGGGCCGTCCGTTCGCGCTGTCCTCGTTGCGCGGCGGCCCCGTCCTCGCCAGCATGTTCTACACCTCGTGCGACATGGTCTGCCCGATGATCATCGAGACGATCCACGCGACGCTGCGCGCGATGCCGGCCGCGGACCGTGCGCGCGTGAAGGTGCTGATGGCCAGCTTCGACCCGGAGCGCGACACCGTCGCGGTGCTCAAGAAGACCGCGCAGGCGCGCTCGGCCGGTGCGAACTGGATCCTGGCGCGCGCCGACGAGGCGACCACGCGCAAGCTCGCGGCCGTGCTGGGCATCCAGTACCGCAGGCTGTCGGACGGCGAATACAACCACTCGAGCGTCGTCGACGTGCTCGATGCCAGCGGCCGCATCGTGGCGCGCACGGGGAAGCTGGGCGAAGTCGACCCGGTGGTGCTGGCGGCGGTGCGCAAGATCGCCTGATCGGGGGCGCACTTGGCCAGGAAGATCTTCCCCATCAGGCCGGCGCACCCGGAGCGCACGTGCTGGGGCTGCGACCGCTACTGCGCGGCTGACCAGATGATCTGCGGCAACGGCACCGAGCGCACCCAGCACCCGATCGAGTTGTACGGGCCCGGCTGGGAAGGATTCGGGCTCGATCCGGTGCAGGCCGAACCCGGGGCTTCGCCTGCCGCGACCCCCACCGCGCAGCCAGGAACCTGACCCGAGCGTCAGCGCGCGGCGAGTTGCGAATGTTCCTTCGTGGCTGCAGGTGCCGAAGGCGCCGCATCCCAGCCACCCCCCAGCGCGCGGATCAGCCCCACGGTCGCCTGGTACTGCGCCGAGCGCACCTGCAGCGCCTGGCGGCGGTTGCGCAGTTCGCTGCGTCGCGCATCGAGCAGCTCCAGCTGGCTGACCATGCCGGCGTGGTAGCGCGTTTCCGAGATCGCGCTGGCGCGCCGCGCCGCATCCACGGCGCGGCCTTGCGCCTGCGATTGCTCGTCGAGCAGGCGCAAGGCCGACAGCTGGTCTTCGACTTCGCGGAACGCGTTCAGCACCTGGCCGCGGTACTGCGCCAGCTGCGCATCGAGCTGCGCCTGCGCCGACAGCACGCCCGCCTCGCGCCGGCCGCCGTCGAAGATCGGCAGCGACAGCAGCGCACCGACCGACCATGCGCGCGCCGACCACTTGAACAGGTCGCCGAGTTCGGGCGAGGCAAAGCCACCGGCGCCGGTGAGCGCGACGCTGGGGAACCACGCGGACTGCGCGACGCCGACGCGCGCCTGCGCCGCCAGCAGGCTGGACTGCGCGGCCGCGACGTCGGGCCGGCGCGCGAGCACCGTGCCGGGCACGCCAGGCGGGATCGCCGGCAGTGCCGTCGACCACGCGATCGGCGGCAAGCTGAACTCGCTCGCGGCTTCGCCGACCAGCACGGCCAGCGCGTGTTCCAGTTGCGCACGCTGCCGGTCCAGCGCGAGCGCTTCCGACTCGGTCGCGGAGAACTCGGTCTGCACGCGAACGACGTCCAGTTCGGCCACGTCGCCGGCCTGGTAGCGCCGCTGCGTCAGGCGCAGCGTGTCGCCATACGCGCGCACGGTCTCGCGCACCAGCGTGCGTTCGGCATCGAGGGCACGCAGCGCCAGGTAGGCCTGCGCGACTTCGGCCTGCACCATCAGGCGCGTGCTTTGCAGCAGCGCCTCACGCGCCTGCGCGTCGAGGGCATTGGCATCCTGCGCGCGGGCCAGGCGGCCCGAGAGATCGAGCTCCCACGAGAGCGCCGCGTCGGCCTGCAGCAGCGTGGCGGGCTCGGCGCCCGAGGGCGTGTTCGCGCCGGCGCCGCGGCTGGCGGATGCACCGAGGCCGACTTGCGGCATGCGGTCCGCACGCGCGGAGCGGACGAGGGCCCGCGCTTGTGCGAGCCGCGCGCCGGCTTCGGCGATCGAGGTGTTGCGCTCCGCAGCCTGTTCGACCAGGCGGTCCAGCGCCGGGTCGGCGAAAGGTTTCCACCAGGTGCCGCGGTCCTGCGCTTCCGCAGGGTGGGCGACGGTCCAGCGGGCACCGTCTTCCTTGAACCGTGCGGGCACGGGGGCGTCGGCCGGGAGGTCCGGCAGGGACGTGGCGCAGCCGGCGACGAGCAGCGCGGCGGCGAGGGGCAACAGGAGAAAGCGTCGCATGGCGTGCTCCTTCATCAATCGTGCAGCCGCGGGGCGGCGGGAAGCGCGCGGGCGGTGGCGCCGCCGCCGAAAGCGGGCACCGGATCCTCGTGTGTCGACGGACCGTGCTGGCGCAGCGGCCGGTTGCCGGCCAGGCGACGCAGCACCACGTAGAACACCGGCGTGAGGAACAGGCCGAACGCGGTCACGCCGATCATCCCGGCGAACACGGCCACGCCCATGGCCTGGCGCATCTCGGCGCCGGCGCCGGTGGACAGCACCAGCGGCAGCACGCCCATCACGAAGGCCAGCGACGTCATCAGGATCGGACGCAGGCGCAGACGGGCCGCTTCGAGCGCCGCTTGCACCGGCGTGCGGCCGGCGAACTCGAGCTCGCGCGCGAACTCCACGATCAGGATCGCGTTCTTCGCCGACAGCCCGACCAGCACCATCAGCCCGATCTGGGTGAACATGTTGTTGTCCCCGCGCGAGAGCCACACGCCGGTCATGGCGGCCAGCAGCCCCATCGGCACGATCAGGATGATCGACAGCGGCAGCGTCAGGCTCTCGTACTGCGCGGCCAGCACCAGGAACACCAGCAGCACGGCGAGCGGGAACACCCACAGCGCCGAGTTGCCGGCCAGGATCTCCTGGTAGGTGAGGTCGGTCCACTCGAACGTGATGCCGGGCGGCAGCGTCTCGGCGGCGATGCGCTCGATGGCGGCCTGCGCCTGGTGCGAGGAGTAGCCGGGCGCCGCACCGCCGTTGATGTCGGCGGCCAGGTACCCGTTGTAGCGCATGGCGCGCTCGGGGCCGTAGCTCTCGCGCACCTTCATCAGCGCCGACAGCGGCACCATCTCGCCGGTGGTGGAGCGCACCTTCAGCAGGCCGATGTCGTCGGCGTGCGCGCGGTAGGGCGCGTCCGCCTGCATGCGCACCGAGTACGTGCGGCCGAACTTGTTGAAGTCGTTCACGTACAGGCTGCCCAGGTAGATCTGCAGCGTGTCGAAGATGTCCGTGAGCGGCACGTTCAGCTGGCGCGCCTTGGTGCGGTCGACGTCGGCCCATAGCTGCGGCACGTTGACCTGCCAGCTGGTGAACAGGCCGGCGAGCTCGGGCGCCTGCGAAGCTTTCGCCATGAATGCCTTCACCGCCGCATCCATCGCGTCATAGCCGAGCGAGGCGCGGTCCTCCAGCTGCAGCTTGAAGCCGCCGGTGGTGCCCAGGCCCTGCACGGGCGGGGGCGGGAACATCACGATGAACGCGTCCTGGATGCCGGCGAACTGCTGGTTCAGCTGCTGCGCGACCGCGTTGCCGCTCTGGTCCGCGTGCTTGCGCTCCTCGAAGGGCTTGAGCATCGCGAACACGATCCCGGAGTTCGAGCTGTTGGTGAAGCCGTTGATCGACAGGCCCGGGAAGGCCAGCGTGCCCGCCACGTTCGGGTTCTTCTGCGCGATCTCGCCCATCTTGCGGATCACCGACTCGGTGCGGTCGAGCGTCGCGCCGTCGGGCAATTGCGCGAAGCCGATCAGGTACTGCTTGTCCTGGCCCGGCACGAACCCACCGGGGACGGCCTTGAACAGGCCCACGGTGGCGACGGCCAGCGCCGCGTACACGCCCAGCATCAGCGCCTTGCGGCCGACGGCACCGCGCAGGCCGCCGGCGTACTTGTCGGCGCCGCGGCCGAACGCGCGGTTGAAGCCGCGGAACAGCCAGCCCAGCCACTTGTCCATGAAGCGCGTCAGCGCATCCTTCGGCGCGTCGTGGCCGCGCAGCAGCAACGCAGCCAGCGCGGGCGACAGCGTCAGCGAATTGATCGCCGAGATGACGGTGGAGATCGCGATGGTGACCGCGAACTGGCGGTAGAACTGGCCCGTCAGGCCGCTGATGAACGCCAGCGGCACGAACACGGCGACCAGCACCAGTGCGATGGCGATGATCGGCCCGGACACTTCGCGCATCGCGATGTACGTGGCCTGCAGCGGCGAGTGCCCGGCCTCGATGTTGCGCTCGACGTTCTCCACCACCACGATCGCGTCGTCGACGACGATGCCGATCGCGAGCACCAGCCCGAACAGGCTCAGCGCGTTGATCGAGAACCCCAGCAGGTGCAGCACGGCGAAGGTGCCGACCACCGACACCGGCACGGCCAGCAGCGGGATCAGCGACGCACGCCAGGTCTGCAGGAACAGGATCACCACCAGCACGACGAGCGCGATGGCTTCCAGCAGCGTCTGCACCACCGACTTGATCGAGGCGCGCACGAACTGCGTCGGGTCGTAGGCGATGCGGTACTCGACGCCCTCGGGCATCGTCTTCGCGATCTCGGCCATGGTGGCGCGCACCTGCTCGGAGATCTCGAGCGCGTTGGAGCCGGGCGACTGGAAGACGCCGATGCCCACGGCCGGCTGGTTGTCCAGCAGCGAGCGCAGCGAGTAGTCGGCCGCGCCGAGCTCCAGCCGCGCGACGTCGCGCAGGCGCGTCACGGCGCCGTCGGCGCCGGCCTTGACGATGACGTCGCCGAACTCCTGCTCGTTGGTCAGCCGGCCTTGCGCGTTCAGCGACATCTGCACATCCACGCCAGGCAGCGTGGGCGAGGCACCGACGGCGCCGGCCGCGGCCTGCACGTTCTCGCCGCGCACCGCATGCGCGAGGTCACCCGCCGACAGCCCGCGCTGCGCGACCTTCTGCGGGTCGAGCCAGATGCGCATCGCGTACTCGCCGCCGCCCCAGATGCCGACCTGGCCGACACCCTGGATGCGCGCGAGCCGGTCCTTGACGTTGAGCACCGCGTAGTTGCGCAGGTAGTCCATGCCGTAGCGGCCGTTGGGCGACACCAGGTGCACGACCATCGTGATGTCCGGCGCGCTCTTGACCGTGGACAGGCCGAGGCGGCGCACTTCCTCCGGCAGCCGCGGCTCGGCCTGCGAGACGCGGTTCTGCACCAGCTGCTGCGCCTTGTCCGGGTCCGTGCCGAGCTTGAACGTGACGTTCAGCGTGAGCAGGCCGTCGGTGGTGGCCTGGCTGCTCATGTAGAGCATGCCCTCGACGCCGTTGATCGCTTCCTCGAGCGGCGTGGCGACCGTCTCGGCGATCACCTTCGGATTGGCGCCCGGGTAGTTGGCCCGCACGACGACAGTGGGCGGAACGACTTCCGGGTACTCGGAAATCGGCAGCCCGCGCAGCGCGATCAGCCCGGACAGGAAGATCAGCACGGATAGCACGCCCGCGAAGATCGGCCGGTCGATGAAGAATTTCGAAAAGTTCATCTTGTTCTCTCACTCAGGGGCGGGATGAACTCAGGACTTCGCAACCATCTCTACAGGTTGCGGTGCGACGACGGCGCCGGGGCGCACGCGCTGCAGGCCGTTGACGACGATGCGTTCGCCGGGCTTGAGGCCACTGCGCACGACGCGCAAGCCGTCGACCGGGGCGCCGAGGGCGACCTCGCGGTATTCGGCCTTGTTGCCGTCGCCCACGACCAGCACGAACTTCTTGTCCTGGTCGGTGCCGATCGCGCGTTCGCTCACCAGCAGCACGCGCGCCGGCTTCGGCTGGCCCATGCGGATGCGGGCGAACTGGCCGGGGATCAGGCTGCCGTCCTTGTTGTCGAACGCCGCGCGCACGCGCACCGTGCCGCTCTTGGCATCGACCTGGTTGTCGATCAGCTGCAGCTTGCCTTCCCAGGTGCGGTCGTCACCGGCGGCGGTGTCCATGCGCACGGGGATGCGCTCGAGCAGCTGCCGCGCGCTCGCACCGCCGTGCAGGTCGCGCAGCGCGCGCACGATGGTCTGTTCGTCGGCTTCGAAGCTGGCGTAGATCGGGCTCACCGACACCAGCGTGGTGAGCACGGGCGCGCCCGGTCCTGCGGTCACCAGGTTCCCGACCGTCACTTCCAGCTTGCCGACGCGGCCCGACACGGGAGCGCGTACCTGCGAGTACGACAGGTTCAGGCGCGCGGCCTGCAGTTGCGCCTGCGCGGCGCGCAGGTTCGCTTGCGCCTCGCGCAGGCCGTTCGTGCGCTCGTCGAGCTCCCGCTGCGCGATCGCGCTGTCTTCCCACAGCCGGCGCGCACGTGCCTGCTCGCTGGTCGCGTTCGTCACGCGGGCCTGTGCGGCGGCGGCCTGGGCTTCGGCGCGTTCGACTTCGGCCGCGTACGGCGCCGGGTCGATCGTCACGAGCAGGTCGCCCTTGTTCACGATCGCGCCTTCGCGGAAGTGCACGGCCTGCACCGCGCCGGCGACCCGCGAGCGGAGGTCCACGCGCTCGACCGCTTCGAGGCGGCCGGAGAACTCGTCCCACGCGGTCACTTCACGCTCGGCGAGCGTCGCGACGGACACAGGGGTGGCAGGGGGCGCCGCGGCGGGCGCACTGGCTTGCGCGCCGGGCTGCGGCCCGAGCACGAGCGTCACGGCGGCCGCGACGGCGCCGAGGCTGGCGGCGGCCCACCAGTGGCGGGGCTTGACGGTGGCGAGAGTCTTCTTCATGGGGCGGTCCTTGTCGGTTTTGGGGTGAGCGAGTCCAGGCCAGCCCGCACGATCGGGCTTGCCACGAGGGAAAGGTCAAGGGGTGTGGGGAGGGGCCCTAGGAAGGCACGATCGGCGGCCGCAGGAACGCGCGCAGGTGCTCCTGGGCTTCGGCCGCGCACGGACACTGGTCCGGCGGCACCTGTTCCAGCGATTCCGGCCAGCCCGACGGCGTGCCGAGCACGGGGCTGGTGACGGACACGCCTGCATCGCGCAGGCGCTGTGCGAACGCGATTGCTTCGTCGCGCATCGCGTCGTCGGCGGCGGTGAGGATCAGCGCCCGCGGCAGGCCGGCGAGGCGCTGCGCACGGCCAGGCACCGCATACGGATGTTCGGCATCCATCGGGCCGCGCAGGTACTGCTGCCAGCCATCGGACCAACGGCAGGCCAGCTGCGTGCCGAGCTTGTCACGCAGGGAGGGCGACCCGGTGCAGGGATCGAGCATCGGCGCCACCAGGATCTGGCCGGCAAGCGGCGGATGCAGGCGGTCCCGCGCGACCATCGCGACCGCGGCCGCGAGATTGCCGCCGGCTTCCTCGCCGGCGACGAACAGCGGCGCGTCCTTGCCCGCCAGCGTGCCGCGCTGCCTGGACAGCCACTCGAGTGCCACGTAGCCCGCCTCGACCGCCACCGGAAACCGGTGGTCGGGCGCGAGCGGGTAATCGAACGACGCGACCACCGCGCCGGCGCCGGCCAGCAGCGGAGCCATGCTGGATTCGTCATCGGGGTGGCCGCCGGTGAAGTTGCCGCCATGGAAATGCAGCACGAGCGGCAGCACCTGGCCACGCCGCTTGGCGCCGAGCACGCAAGCGTTGCGGCCGGTGCCGGGCACCGGCATGGTGCGCACTTCGGGAGGACGCGGGATCACAGGCATGGTCCGAAGGATAGGCACGCATCGCATGCGGATAAAGAGGGCCTTGTCCAGTTCTCTGTTTCCGGCCGATGAACAATCCGCGCCGAACGAGCCCGAGGGAAGCGAGGAAAGAGATGGACAGGATCCAGGCGATGCAGGTGTTCGCCCGCGTGGTGGAGACGGGCAGCTTCACGCGCGCGGCCGAATCGTTCAACCTGCCCAAGGGCTCGGTCACCAAGCTGGTCCAGCAACTCGAGGAGCGGCTGAAGGTGCGCCTGCTCCACCGCACGACGCGCCGCGTGACGGTGACCGCCGACGGCGCGGCGTACTACGAGCGCGCGTCGCGGCTGCTCAACGATCTCGACGACATCGAGGCCAGCCTCTCCAATGCGCAGGCCAACCCGAGCGGCCGGTTGCGCGTGGACGTCGGCACGTCGGTCGCGCGGCTCATCCTCATTCCCGCGCTGCCGGATTTCTTCCGCCGCTATCCGGACATCCAGCTCGACCTGGGCGTGACCGATCGGCCGGTGGACCTGATGGCCGACAACGTCGACGTCGTGCTGCGCGGCGGCGAACTCACCGAGCAGTCGCTCGTCGCGCGACGCATCGCCAACCTGCGCTTGCTCACGGTTGCGTCGCCGGCGTACGTGCGCGAACACGGGGTGCCGGAGACGCCGCAGTCGCTGGAGGAAGGGCGGCACACGACGGTCAACTACTTTTCCACGCGCACCGGGCGCCCGTATCCGCACCTGTTCGACAAGGACGGTGAATCGCTGGAGATCCTGGGCCGCTACCGGCTGTCGCTCAACGAAGCGAACGCGCACATGGCGGCCGTGCTGGCCGGCCTGGGCGTGTCGCAGGTGGCCGAGTTCGGCTCGCGTCCGCACCTGGAGCGCGGCGAGCTGGTGCGGCTGCTGCCCGACTGGGACCGGCCGCCGATTCCGCTGCACGTGGTGTACCCGCCCAACCGGCACCTGAGCGCGAAGGTGCGCGCGTTCGTGGAGTGGTCGGCGGAGTTGTTTGCGCGCCAGTGAGCGGCGCGGCCGGCCGATTCGCGCCGATGACCTGCAGCTCACCACCGAATTCGCCGAAACGCTGTCGCAACGCAGCCGCTTCGGTCGGGGGGCGGTGACCATGTGCAAATCCGCAGACGATGTCCGCGCGTGAGGGGAATTGCCACGCAGGTTCGCACACCCTAGATTGGCCGGCAAGGGGCGCCTTGACCTTGCCACCGTGGCAACCGGAACCATGCGAGCTCCTCTCCAAGGAGCATCGAATGCACGAACCCAACCCCTGGTCCCGCTCGCCGGCGTGGATCGCCAACGCGCGCAGCTGGTTGTCCGAACGCGGACGCCTGCGCCGAGACGCCGATGAACTCGCTCGCATGGAATGGCGGGAGTTGCGCGATATCGGCATCACGCACTCGCGCGGCGTGGAGAGCGGCATCCTCATGACCCCCTCCGGTCCCGTGGCGCGCCGCAGCTGGATCGACGCGCAGCCCTTCTTCCCGGGCCGGGCGATTCGGCGCTGAAGGCAGCGCCATGCAGCGCGCCGATGCGACGCTCGCGGAGCCCGGCCTGCGGCTCGGTCTGCTCCCGTTCCGGCTCGGGGCTGCGGAGCGCCGTGCGCGGCTGGCCAGCTTCGCATGCCGGAGCGAGATCGGGTGGTTCGGCTTCGAAGGCCGGTACGCGGGTCCCGGCATCGCCGAGATCACCTTGTCGCGGTTGCATCCGGGTGTGCTGGGCGGCGGTGGGGTTGCAGCGCTCAACGGCGGCGTGGTCGCGGCCGGCTTCGATGCCGCCGTGGTGCTCGCGGGGCTCGGGCATTTCGATGCGGATGTCGTCGTCACGCTGGAGCTGTCCGTGCAGTTCCTGTCGCTGGCGCGTACGGACGCGCCGCTCGTGTTCCGCGCCGGCCTCACGCGCTCGTCGCGTGGCTTCGGCTTCGCGCAGGCGGTGCTGGAGCCGGTGGCAGGTGGTGCGCCGTTCGCGACCGCCACGGCGATGGTCGCGCCGGTTCGCCCATGAACGCGATCACCTTGCCTCGGCCACTGGCCGCTTGACCTTGCCATGGTGGGAAGGTCGACACTGCCCCGAACCGAAGGAGCTGACGATGCAACGCCTGAACATCGGAGACGCCGCCGCCGCGGCGGGCGTCACGCCCAAGATGGTCCGCCACTACGAGTCGCTCGGCCTCATCCCCGAGGCCGACCGCACGGAAGCCGGCTACCGCCTTTACGGCGACGGGGAGATCGCGATGCTGCGCTTCATCCGCCAGTCGCGCACGCTCGGGTTCTCGATGGAGCAGATCGGCCAGCTGATGGCGTTCTGGCGCGACCCCACGCGGCGAAGCCACGACGTGAAGCAGGTCGCGCAACGCCAGTTGCAGGCGTTGCTGGAGCAGCAGCGCGAGCTGGACCAGATGCGCGCCTCGCTGGAGAAGATGGTGACGCAATGCCGCGGCGACGAGGATGCGCACTGCGTGATCCTCGACGGGTTGGCCACGGCCGCAGCGCCCGCGACGGCGAGAAATCCGGGCCAGGAGAGGAAGCGCGCGCTGCGCGTGACGCAGCCGCGCGAGCGGCGAAGCTCAGGACGCGGCGCTGCGCCAGTCCTGCGCCGCGAACACGGCCTTGAAGTGGTCCACGACGCATTGCACCGCGCGTGGCACGTGCGGTGACCAGGGCCGGATCGCATAGATCTGCTCCGCGAAGAAGCCGAGCGGCCGCCACTTCGGCAACACCTGCACCAGCCGCCGCGTCCCCATGTGGCCGGCCGCGCTGAACGCCGGCAGCAGCGCGATGCCCAGCCCGCCCAACGCTGCTTGCCGCAGCACCTCGCTGTTGTTCGCCTTCAGTGGCCCGTCGACGACGACCGAGACCGGATCCTCGTCTCCACGCTGGAACGTCCACGTGCGCCCGCCACCGCGCAGGTAGAGCAGGCACGCATGCCCGGCGAGGTCGTTCGGGTGCTTGGGCATGCCCCGCCGGTGCAGGTAGCCGGCCGACGCGACCAGGATCGAAGTGCAGGGCGCCAGTGCCCAGGCCACGTGGGTTTCCGGCGGCGCTTCGGCGTGCCGGATCGCGAGGTCGAAGCCGTCCTGCGCGAGGTTCACCAAGCGGTCGCTCAGGTCGAGCTCCAGCCGCACTTCGGGATAACGCGTGCAGAACGCGGCGAGTGTCGGCGCGATGTGCTGCCGCCCCAGGGCCACTGGCGCCGTGACGCGCACCAGGCCGCGTGGCTCGTCGGCCAGGTCGCGCACGCCGCCAAACGCACGTTCGATGTGCTCGAACGCGTGCGCGGAGGCGCCGACGAACTCCTGGCCCGCCGGCGTCAGCGTCACCGACCGCGTCGTGCGTCGCACGAGTTGCACGCCGGCCGCGCGTTCCAGCGCCGCCACCCGCATGCTCACGCTGGCCTTGGAGATGCCGAGCCGCGCCGCCGTCGACGTGTAGCTGCGCGTCTGCGCGAGCACGGTCAGCAGGTGCAGGTCGTCGAAGGAGGGCGTGGTCATCTGTTCATTATCCTGAACAGTGTTGTCAATTCCCGCCGTTCACGCCGACCCTTGCGCTCCTACACTGGGCGCATGAACGCCCCCGACCCCACCCGCACCGCCGCGCTGGCCTCCATCGACCACTGGATCGACGGCCGCGTCGTCCCCGGCCAGAGCGGCCGCACCGCCGACGTCTTCAACCCCGCCACCGGCACGGTGACGGGCAAGGTCGCGCTGGCCAGCACTGCGGAAGTCGCACGCGCGGTCGAGTCCGCGCGTGCCGCGTTCCCGGCCTGGGCCGACCTGCCGCCGCTGCGCCGCGCGCGCGTGATGTTCCGGTTCCTCGAACAGCTGAACCGCCACCGCGACGACCTGGCGCGCGCCATCACCGCCGAGCACGGCAAGGTGTTCAGCGATGCGCAGGGCGAGGTCACGCGCGGCATCGAGATCGTGGAATTCGCCTGCGGCATCCCGCAACTGCTCAAGGGCGACTACACCGAGCAGGTCTCCACCGGCATCGACAACTGGACGATGCGCCAGCCGCTGGGGGTGGTGGCCGGCGTCACGCCGTTCAACTTCCCCTGCATGGTCCCGATGTGGATGTACCCGGTGGCCATCGCGGCGGGCAACTGCTTCATCCTCAAGCCCAGCCCGCTGGACCCGTCGGCGTCGCTGATGATGGCGCGGATGCTGAAGGAAGCCGGCCTGCCCGACGGCGTGTTCAACGTCGTGCAGGGCGACAAGGAAGCCGTCGACGCGCTGCTGGAGCATCCGGACGTGCAGGCGATCTCCTTCGTCGGCTCCACGGCCATCGCGCAGAAGATCTACGAGACCGGCGCGCGGCACGGCAAGCGCGTGCAGGCGCTGGGCGGCGCGAAGAACCACATGGTCGTCATGCCCGACGCCGACATGGAGCAGGCGGCCGACGCGCTGATCGGCTCGGCCTTCGGTTCCGCCGGCGAGCGCTGCATGGCGATCTCGCTGGGCGTGCTGGTGGGCTCGGCCGCCGACAAGCTGCTGCCGGTGCTGGCGGAGCGCACGCGCGCGCTGAAGATCAAGAACGGCACCGAGTCGGATGCCGAGATGGGCCCGATCGTGTCCGACGTCGCGCGCCAGCGCATCGCCGGCTACATCGAGCAGGGCGCCAAGGAAGGCGCCAAGCTGGTCGTCGACGGGCGCGCGTTCCAGGGCGCCAAGGCCGGCGCGGGCTGCGACAACGGCTTCTGGATGGGCGGCACGCTGTTCGACGACGTCAAGCCGTCGATGAAGATCTACCAGGACGAGATTTTCGGCCCCGTGCTGGGCTGCGTGCGCGTGAAGGACCTGAAGGAAGCCGTGGAGCTGATCAACTCGCACGACTACGGCAACGGCGTCGCCTGCTTCACGCGCGACGGCCACGTGGCGCGTGAGTTCTCGCGCCGCGTGCAGGTCGGCATGGTCGGCATCAACGTGCCGATCCCGGTGCCGATGGCGTGGCACGGGTTCGGCGGCTGGAAGAAGAGCCTGTTCGGCGACATGCATGCCTACGGCGAGGAAGGCGTGCGCTTCTATACGAAGCAGAAGTCGGTGATGCAGCGCTGGCCCGAGAGCATCGGCAAGGGCGCCGAGTTCGTGATGCCGACGTCGAAGTGACGGCGGGCGGGCCGGGCGTCAGCGTGCGCCCGGGGCCTGCGATCCGCGAACTTCAGCAGCTGCCGCACCGGTGCGCGTTGACGATTGCGGCAGCCAGTCCACTTTCAGTTGCGGCCGGAAGCCTTGCTCCGCGCAGAGCATCACCAGCCGCAGCAGCGGGCAATCGATCAACTTGCGCAGCAGCCGGTGGTCGAGCGGCTTGGGCAGGACCGCGACGCCAGCGGCAGTGAACCTGCCGACCGCCGGGTCGTCCGTCGAGGTCACCGTGATCGCCAGCCTTCCCCTGCAACGCTCGCCCAGGCCCTCCAGCAGGAACGCAGAGGCCCCATCCAGCCGGCAGTCGACCAGGAGGAAATCGAAGTCCTCCGCGTTCATGGCCTGCAGGACCTCTTCGAACGAGGCGGCGTGGGCCACCAGGTCCCCGTCCATGGCCAGGAGTTCGGCCAGGGACTCGCGACAGTCCCGGTGGCTGTCGGCGACAAGAACACGCTGCAAGGGTGCACTCCTTACGGCCCGGCAGGGAAGGGCCGCCGACCAGTGGACTCGCCGGCCCGGTGCCGCGCAAGTGCCGGCCAGCCGCCGCGCGAAAGAATTTG
The DNA here is from genome assembly GCF_016641735.1 of Ramlibacter algicola. NCBI lineage: Bacteria > Pseudomonadati > Pseudomonadota > Betaproteobacteria > Burkholderiales > Comamonadaceae > Ramlibacter > Ramlibacter algicola. Next base: position 1,707,969 of record NZ_JAEDAO010000001.1, read on the forward strand.
TTCGCTTGCGGCGATGTTGACGCCCGGCACGCTGCTTGCCCCAGCCATGCGCCGGGACTCGCGAGGCAGCGGGGGCAGATACTGTGCCCGGTGCAGCCCGCGCCCGCCCTGATCCGGTCCATCGGCCCGTTCCAGCTCACGCTGTACGGGCTGGGCAGCATGCTGGGGTCCGGCATCTACGGGCTGGTCGGCCAGGCCGCCGGACAGGTCGGCAACCTGGTCTGGGCGTCGTTCCTGGTGGCGATGGCGGCTGCCCTGCTGACGGCGCTGTCGTATGCGTCCCTGGGCTCGCGCCATCCGCGCGCGGGCGGCGCCGCGTTCGTGACGCAGAAGGCGTACGGACGGCCGTTGCTCAGCTTCGTCGTCGGCCTGGCCGTCGTGTGCTCCGGCCTGGCTTCCGTCGCCACCCAGTCGCAGGTGTTCGCGGGCAACCTCGTGGCCTTGCTTCCGGGGGCGTCGATGCCGCCGCGGGCCGCGGCGGCGGGCTTCCTGCTGGTGGTCGCGTCGCTGGTCCTGCGCGGCATCCGCGAGTCGATGTGGGTGAACGTCGTCTTCACGCTCGTGGAAGCGGGCGGCCTGCTGCTGGTGATCGCGGTCGGCCTTCGGTACTGGGGATCCGTCGACCTGCTGGAGATGCCCGCGTCCGCCGGCGGCGAACCCGCCGTGCTGCTGGTGATGCAAGGCGCGGTGCTGACGTTCTTCGCGTACATCGGCTTCGAGGACACCCTCAACGTCGCCGAGGAATGCCGCGACCCCCAGCGGACGGTGCCGATCGCGCTGGTCACCGCGATGCTGGTCGGCGCCACGATCTATGTCGCGGTCGCGATCACCGCGGTCTCGGTCGTGCCGTGGCAGGACCTGTCGCAGGCGCCCGGCCCGCTGACCGAGGTGATGGCACGCGCCGCGCCCGCCATCCCGCCCCTCGTCTTCACGGCGATCACGCTCTTCGCCGTGGCGAACACGGCGCTGGTGAACTACATCACCAGTTCACGGCTGGTCTATGGCATGGCCCAGCAGGGCTTGCTGCCGCGCAGGCTCGGCAGCGTGCACCACGGCTTTCGCACGCCGCACCTGGCCACCATCGCGTTGCTCGCGATCCTCCTGCCGCTGGGGCTGCTGGGCAGTGTCGCCAACCTGGCCTCGGCTGCGGTGCTGTTGCTGCTGGGTGTGTTTGCCGTCGTCAACGGCGCCTTGTTCGTGCTGCAAAGGCGCGTGGACGATCCGCCGGGACGGTTCGAAGTGCCTCGCTGGGTGCCCGCCGCCGGCATGGTCTTGTGCGTCGCGCTGATCGGATTCCGGATGTCCAGCAGTGATTGGCACGCGCCGGCGCTGGCCGGCGGACTGCTGCTCGGGATCCTGGCGCTGTACGCGCTGGTGCGCCCATCGGCGGTGGGCTGAGCTGGCGCTCTTCACTCGACCGGCAGCGCCGCATCAGGCTCGATCCGGTACGGCTCAGCGGCCGGCCAGGCCTCTTTCGACGGTGTAGTAGGCGCGCGGACATCGCGCGGCGCGATGGAACGCGAGTCAGTGCGCAGTGTCCTTCCCCGCCGCGACTGCGCCAAGTGCGTGCTGCAACGAGCGCAGGCCGACTGGCTTGACCAGATGGGCGCGGAAGCCCAGGGACTCCGTCCTCCGGCGCGTCTGCGGATCGCTCCACGCCGTGCACGCGATCAGCGCCGGCGCGGGATCGAGCTCTCGCAATGCGGCGGCGACCTGGAATCCGTCCATGACCGGCATGCCCAAGTCGAGCAGGACGGCGTCGAACCTGGCCGCCGAAGCCGCCTCGAGTGCGTCCAGCCCGTCGTGGGCGACCACGGTGCTGTGACCTTCCAGTTCGAGCAGCATGGACAGCATGTGCGCGGCATCGGTGTTGTCGTCGACGATGAGGATATTCAGCGCATCGCGGGAAACGGCGTTCGCCATGATCAATCCTTCGGGTGCCAGGAAAGGCATCGCGTTCGTTCCCGGATCAGGGTGGCCCAGACTGGCCGATGCGGGACGGCAGCCCAAACCAGAAGCTGGCGCCTTGACCCGGCACCGAATGGGCCCACACCATGCCGCCGTGCCTTTCGACGGCGCGGCGAACCAGCGCCAGGCCCATGCCGCTGCCATCGAACTGCTCGCGCGAATGCAGCCGCTGGAATGGCACGAAGAGCCGCGAGGCCTCGTCCGCGCGAAACCCGCAGCCGTTGTCGCGCACGCAGTACACCTGGCGCAGGTCGTACTGCTCGAGTGAGAAGTGAATCGTCGCCTCGAGTTGACGACTCGTGAATTTCCAGGCGTTGTCCAGCAGGTTGTGGACGACCAGCCGCAGCAGCGAGGCGTCGCCATAGGCCCGCATCTCCGGATCGATCCGCACGTCCACGCGTCGGTGGGAGTCTGTTTCGCGGAGCGCTGCGAGGCTCTTCTCCGCGAGGCGACTGAGGTCCACGAACTGGGGCCGCAAGGGCTGGGACGAGAGATGGGCGAACTGCAGGATGCAATCGAGCAGGCCTTCCACGCGCTTGCCTGCTGCGGCGATGCGGCGGACGTGGTGCTTCCCGCGATCGCTCAGGCCGTCCTCCGCGGACATGAGAGCCAGGGCGAAGCCGTGCACCGCGGCCGCAGGTGCGCGCAGGTCGTGTGAGAGCCCGTGCCCGAGAAGCTCCCACTCCCGAAGTTGCGCAAGCAGCTCCTGTGCGTCGGAAGACGACGGTACCTCGCCGATCGGGCATTGCACCGGTGAAAGGGTTCCTGCCAGCGTCAGGCCTCCGTGCGGCCCGGTCGACCGCGCGCCCTCCAGCAGCACGCGCTTGCGTCCGCTGCGCGGCGTGCGCAGCGTGACCAGTTGGCGCAACGGCCGTCCCCCCGTCACGCAGGCCAGGGCCGCTGCAAACAGGGGCGCCCGGTCCTCGGGCTCGATCGCTTCGAGCGCCTCCCAGACCGTCGGGTTGTAGCCGGCCGGGACTTCGTGGAGCAACCGAGCCTGCTCGGACCACAGCACCCGCCCGCTTTCGATCTCCACCGTCCAGGTTGCGCCGGCGGCCGCAGCCAGCCCCGGCAATCCGAATTGCTCAGGTCTCATTCCCACTCTCCTGCGCGCGCGCGCGAGGGAGGCGTTCGCGGGAGCGCGGGCCGGCGATGTCCGCAACCCGTTCGGCCATAACAATCGCCTTCATCGATCGCCTTTCTCCACGACACCGTGTCGTCGGACCATTGTTCGCAGGTGGCTGCGCCCAAGGCAACATGCGACTGTGTTCACGCGTCCCGCAAAGGTGGCCAGGCAACTTCACCCGCACCCAGCCGAACGAGCTGGATTTGCTGCTGCCTCCTCTTTACCGTTGCGACTCCGCAAAGGACGAGCCCTGTGGCAACGTGATCCAGAACGTTGCACCTTCTTCGGGAGTCGATTCGGCCCGGATGGTGCCGCCGTGCCGGCGCACGACGCGGGCCACGCTGGCCAGGCCGATCCCGGTTCCCGGGAAATCCGCCGAATGGTGAAGGCGGCCGAAAGGCGCGAACAGCCTCTCGGCGAAGCGTGGGTCGAAGCCTGCTCCCTGGTCCGACACCCGCAGGACCACATGCGACCCGGTGCGTTCGTCAATGCAGACCTCGATGCGGGTTAGTTCCTTCTTCGCGGAGAACTTCCAGGCATTGCCGATCAGGTTCCGGAGGGCGATCGCGATCAGGGCCGGATCACATTGCACCGACATGCCGGGCTCATCCGGACCTGGGCCGGACGGGCGGGTTCATTTGCACGCAGTTCCTCGACGATGCCTTCCGCAATCCGCGACAGGTCCGCGGCCGCGAGGGTGAGGGGCTGCTCGTGGGCGATCTCATGCAACTGCAGCATCGCGTCGACCAGGGCCTTCATCTCGGCGCATCCGCTGCGCACCCGCTCCATGTAGAAGCGCTCGTGCGGTTCCAGGCGATCTTTCAGGGATTCGGACAGGACGTAGGTGATGGTGTCGATTGCGGCCAGCGGGGCCTTCAGGTCATGTGACACCGACATGGAGAACGCCTCGAGTTCGCGGTTGGCGGCCTGCAGCTGCCGCGTCCTTCGCTGCACCCGCCGCTCGAGATCGACGTTGAGCGCCACGGCCTCGTCGAGCGCCAACACCTCACGGGTGATGTCCAGATGCACCACCAAGGCCGCGTCGGCACCCTTCCACCGGATCGGCTTGACCCGCATGCGGAACCACGTGTCCTCATGGCGCTGAAACCCCGCGCAGCAAAAGACCATCGCGAATTCGGAACGCTCCCCGACCAGCACGCCCGTGACGCCCTCGAAGGCCGCGCAGGCATCTGCGTCTCCGACTCGGCCGGCCTGCGCGGACTCGGGCAGGTTTGTCAGTCCTGCGGAACCGCCGATGCTGCGCGGCCGTTGCGTCCTTCCCCAGTTTGCGTTCGCTGCCACGATCCTCCCGCCCAGCCCGACGACAGCGATCTGTCCAGGGAGCTGATGGAGGAGATCCTGTTCTTCATCTCCGGTCGAGTCGGGACCTGCGTTTCGTGCCGTCAAGGGGAGTTCCTCTGCGCCGGCGTCTGGTCACCTGTCACGTCGACAGAGATGGACTTCGTTCCGGGGCGACGATGGTCCTCTGACACTCCGTTGCCGACTTTCTTGTCGAGCACGTTGTGGGTGCGAGAAGATCTCGCACGTCGAACTCCGGCTTTCCGTGGGTACACCTTCATTGGCATGACTCGGCGTGAATCCGCTGGACTGCCAGCATGCCGTCCGAAGCTAAATCGGACCTGAAAGCGCGCCGTTCCTGGACGTCATCGCTGCGCCGCACCCGACGGCGAAGTCGTGGAAGACAGGTACCGGATCACCGCGTCACGATCGGTGGCAGATGCCAGGGAGAACGCCATCTTTGTGCCGGGTGCCACGGATTGCGGATCCTGCAGCCACATCCTCAGGCGTCGCTCATCCCAGCGGCCCTTCGCGCGCTTGAGGGCGTCGGAGTAGTCGTAGCCGGCAACCGATGCGACCCTGCGACCCATGACGCCGCGCAGCATCGGGCCGACGCGGTTCGCGTCGAGCGAATGACAGGCGGCGCACCTGGATTCGAACAAGGCCTGGCCGTTGCTCGCCCCTTGGGCACCCTGCGCCGCGACAGGCAATGGGGAGCCGCCAAGGCTCGCCAGCGGGATCAAGACGCTGGCCGCCAGCAATGAACTGCGTTGCATGCTCGTTCAGCCGAAGAGGTACGCCCTGGAACGGATCTCCAGGCCTTGCGCGTTGTTCAGCGTCGTCCAGTGCACCGCTTCATCTGCAGCGAGGTTGCTGAAAAGCTGCGCGAGCTTCGGGTCGCGCAGCGCGGCGACCTGGCCGACATAGGCGCTGGCTGCTCCCTGCTCGAGCCTTGTCGCAAGAGCGACCACGTCGCCCTCGGTCTTGAGCGCCCCCAAATTGAGCGCCTCGACGTACTGGTCGTCCGACAGCGGCTGCACCGGCTTGCCCCCCGTCTTGGCAATGAGTGAGGCCAGCGAGTCCCGATGCTGTTCGTGGTGCCCCCTGAACACCTGCGCAATCCTGAGGGTGCCGGGCTTGAGCAGTCCGCTGCTTCCGGCAATCCGGTATGCGGCGATGCCTTCGTGTTCGAGTGCGAGGGCCACCTGCATCACCGACGCGTCGTTGGAGACGTCCTTTGTCTTCGCCTTCGCTCCGGCCGCAACTGCGGATGTGGAGGCGGCGATGAGGCCCAGCCCTGCCAAGCCGAGGAACACCCGGCGCGGCTGCTGCTCGATTCCATGGTTCACGTGTGAAGACATTTCCAGCGCTCCTTCGATGGTTGAAACTTGCCGTGGGTTCCATGCCGCAGTCGGTGTGACTGCAGCTCCCGGTTCGCGCGCGTGCCACGGTTGCACCCGCCGGCGTTTGAATCTAGCGGGGGCTGCTCGCCTCCGGCTGAAGCGTGGCGTCGAAATGGATGCAGGGGTGCGTTTGCAGGACTCCAGGAACAAGCCGGCGCGCACTCCAGCCGGGTCGACGCTCGATGTGCTCGGCGGTCCTGGAAAATCCAGGAGCCCGGTAGCTTTTGTCGACGGGCGCGCAGGTGCGGAACAGGCTGGCGAGGGATACGTACCATTGGGGCTGGGACACGCCACCACACCAGGGCCACGGGAGTCAGCAGCTTGAACGAACATCCGGTCCTGCGCATTTCTCCGACGGATCTCGAGACCCTGCTGGGAACCCTGGAGGTGAAGTTCGTGGCGCTCACCGAGTGCCTGGTCAGCATGGGATACGCCCTGGAGTTGGGCGGCGTGAACGCGCCTGGACTCCACTACAACCTGGTCGGCAAAGGTCGCGCCATCGTGGACGGTGGGGAGCCCATTCCATTGATGCCGCACACCCTGATCGTTGTTCCCGCGAGCTCGCTGTTCCGCATCGAGGTCGAAGGTCGTCACGGTTATTCCGGCCTGCTGTCGATCAACGGCCGAACGCCCACCCGATCGCCGGACGTGGTGCGAAGGGTCACGGCGGGAACTGAGGAGGAGCCATCGCTGATCCTCGTGTGCGGCTACTTCCACGCGACCTACGGCGCGTGCGCGGACCTCTTTGCCGGGCTGACGGAGCCGATCTTCGAGCAGTTCAGTGCCGAAGACCAGGTCGACACCAAGCTGCAGGCAGCGCTCGCCGAACTCGTCACGCAGGAAATCGGAAGCGGCGCGATGAGCGCCGCCTTGTTGAAGCAGGTCGTCGTCCAGCTCCTGCGCCGGTCCCTCGTTTCCATGAATGCATGGGTGGAGCACCTCTCCGTCCTCGGCGACCCCCTGGTTGCCCGGGCTTTCGCCGCAATGGCCATGCGCCCGGGAGACGACCACTCCCTCGAGAGCCTTGCCCATCTGGCCTGCCTCAGCCGCTCTGCCTTCGTGGCCCGATTCAGCAGCGCCGTTGGCAAAGCGCCCATGCAGGTGCTTCGAGAACTCCGGCTCAGGCAGGCGATGTCGCAGCTGAAAGGGAGTGGCCTGGCGATCGAACTCATCGCCCACAACGCCGGCTACGCCAGTCGCAGCAGCTTCATCAAGGCATTCCGGAAGAGCTATGGGATGGACCCTTCCGAGGTGCGCCGCGGCCTCCCGGCGCAGGAGTGACGTCGCCACGACCCGCGCGGAGCTATCCACCGGGAACGCTAGACGAGTTGGTAGCCGACGCCCCTGACAGTCTTGAAGAGCTGCCGGCCTGCGGCCTTTTCAAGCTTGCTCCGGATGCGTCCCATGTAGACGTCCAGCAGGTTCGCGTCCACGTCATAGTTCGAAGACCACACCTTCTCGGAGATCAGTTTCCGAGGCAACACCCGGCCCGGGTTGTGCATGAAGACCTCCAGGACGGCATATTCACGCTGGGTCAGGTCAACGGCTTCCCCACGGACGACCACGACGCCCGAGTGCAGGTGCATCTCGATGCCGGCGTGTTCCAGGACGGCACTCCGTGCCAGGGAATGCCTGCGGACCAGCGATCGCACTCGCGCGTGGAGTTCATGCAGGTCGAACGGCTTCCCCAGATAGTCGTCTGCACCGGCGTCGAGTCCCGCGACCTTGTCCTCCGCGGAGTCGCGGGCGGACAGGATCAGCACCGGTTCCCGGAACCCGGCCCGGCGCCACGATCGCAACAGGTCCAGGCCAGCTCCGTCTGGTAACCCGAGATCCAGTACGACAAGGTCAAAGCCGCTCCCGGCGAGAGCGTCGCTGGCCGCCGCGCATGTCACCGCGCGTACGACCGTGTAGCGGCTCGCTTGCAGGATCTCCCCAAGCAGACGACCAAGCTGCGGGTCGTCTTCGACAATCAGCACCTTCATCGACAGCACTGCCTCAATCGCTCGTTCTCTCTCACGTCGCCGCCAACTTCACCGTGCATGACCGATCCGCGCTGTCGCAAGAAGCGTTGCCCCGCAGGCCGAAGGTTGTCCGCCCGGTCCGGAGAAATCGAGACCGACGGTGCACCAAGTGCATCCGAGTCGCTGCGAGGAGGACCAGATGGTCTTTCCCCCGGCGGCGAGTTGCCTTCCGATGCTGGTTAGCCGCCCGAGGTCGGTTGCCGTCCAGGGCCGAATGGCCAGCGTGGGTGGCGACACAGCGCCGAACAGGACTTCGGACTCCGGCACCAGGGTGCGGTTGAACCTCTCAGGATGCAATGCGAAGTTAAATCCAGCCTGAACGCAGGCTGGGTTGGCCGCCGCGTCTGGATCGCGTTTTTTGCTTCAGGCGGCCTGCGTGCAATCAGCTCAAGACTCCACCAGGACAATGGCTCCGTCGGAGACGTAGCGGCAGAAATTCGCGAACGGCATGGCGGCCTCCTCACGCGAACTGCCCTCCGACCAGGCGAACACGGCATCACCCGGGGAGAACGTGATTTCGACCAGGCCTCGCCGAATCTCGAGGAGGGGGCCTTCTCCCAGGCGAAACTCGACGCGGCCCAGGATGTGCGCGTTGACCGTGGAGAGCGTTTCGGTACCGAGCTTGAAGAAGGAGTTCAGCTCCTTGCCGCTCGCAGGCCTGCCGAAGTCGAACCGGCCATCCTCGGCGATCGACTGCGCGGCGCGCATGAAACCGCCCCAGGCGCTGCGCGCGAGCGCTGCCCCGACACTGATGCGCCGCACCCCGAGGGAGGCGATGTCGTCGAACGTCAAAGCCGTGTCGGAGCGCACGAGCACGTCCAGCGGCGTGGGGTGGACGGCATCGACAAGCGCTGCGATTTCCTCGCGCGTCGAGACGCCAGGCGCACAGAGGACGTCGGCCCCCGCGCCCGCATAAGCCTGCAGGCGCAGGATGATGTCCTCCAGGTCGGGACGCCCAACCCGGAAGTTCCCGGCGCGTCCAACCAGGAGCGGTGCATCTGGGCCGTACTCGTCGAGCACGGCACGTGCGACCTGGAGCCTTGCCACGGAGGAGCCGAGGTCCCTGACCGGATTGGAGGCAATGCCACTGCCGTCCTCGAGCGAGATTCCTGCGACCCCGGTGTCCACGGCCTTGCGGATGTTGTCCGCGATCCCCGCCGCACTTTGCGCGAAGCCGGACTGGAAGTCGGCGTCGACCGGAATGGCGGTGGCCTGGACGATGTCGCGCAAGTGGTCGAGCGCATCGTCCAGGGATAGTGTTCCGTCGGCGCGTGCTAGCGACCAGGCTGCGCCGGCGCTCGTGGTCCCCAAGGCCTTGAAGCCCAGGCCTTGCAGGTACCGTGCGCTGCCTCGGTCCCATGGATTCGGCATGACGAAGCATCCGGTCCGGTGCAGTTCACGAAAGGCGCGGCGACGTTGGACGATGCCGGTTGCTTGCGGTGTCATGGAAGTCCTCCTGGGCACCAGCGGCTCCCGATGGCGAGCACTGGCGGCGTGTCCACACGGTACGACGCCACGCGCGTCCGGAAGTCCGCCGGATGTCTCCCAGCTTCCTGAAATCGACCTGCAGCTGTGCATTGCGCGGCTCGCTCGCCAGGGACGCGTGGACACATTTGCTGGACGCGGAAACGGGGAATCTGGCCAGAATTTCCCTGACGCCTCGTAGACAGCCTTGCGGCTCTCGAGGGATCGACCGTACTGCCCAGAAAGGTTCTCCATGCATGAATTTCGCAAGGATGCGGGCGTGATTGCCAACCTCACGCCCGAGCAATACCGGGTCACCCAGCAGAACGGGACCGAACGTCCAGGGACTGGGAGCTACCTGCACACGAAGCAGCCAGGGATCTACGTCGACATCGTTTCGGGCGAGCCGCTGTTTTCCTCCACGGACAAGTACGAGTCCGGATGCGGCTGGCCCAGCTTCACGAGGCCCATCGAAGGCAGGCACGTCAAGGAGTCGACGGACGTGAGCCATGGCATGTCGCGCACGGAAGTCCGATCCTTGCACGGTGACAGCCATCTCGGGCACGTGTTTCCCGACGGCCCCCCCGACCGCGGTGGCCTTCGGTATTGCATCAATTCCGCGTCCCTTCGCTTCATCCCGCGTGAGCAGATGGAGGCCGAGGGCTACGGCGCCTACCTTGACCTCGTCCAGGAGTCCGTATGACCGGCGAACGCGTGATCCTTGCCGGTGGCTGCTTCTGGGGGATGCAGCAGTTGTTCCGCCGCCGTGATGGCGTCATTGCAACGCGCGTCGGGTATTCGGGCGGTGACGTCCCCAACGCGACGTACCGCAACCACGGCACGCACGCTGAAGCCATCGAGGTCATCTTCGATCCCGCAAGGATCGGATTCCGCGAGCTGCTGGAGTTCTTCTTCCAGCTGCACGATCCCTCGACCAGGAACCGGCAGGGCAACGACACCGGTGCCGGCTATCGGTCTGCGATTTTCCACACCAGCGAGGACCAGAAGCGCATCGCCGAAGACACCATTGCGGAAGTGGACGCCACTGGCTTGTGGCCGGGGAAGGTCGTGACGGAGGTGCTGCCGGCCGGTGATTTCTGGGAAGGAGAGCCGGAGCACCAGGACTATCTCGAGCGCAGGCCGAACGGCTACACCTGCCACTACATCCGCCCGGACTGGGTGCTTCCCAAGATCGATGCCGACGGTAGGCCGCAGGCAGATCGGCTGCCGTGCAGGCGAGGACATCAACACATGAAGGTGGCGCGATGAAAGCAATCGTTGTGACGGACCGGGCTGCGGGAACGGCCGGGATGCAACTGGTGGAGCGGCCCGAGCCGAAGGCAGCAATCAACGACGTCGTCGTCCGGGTTCATGCGTCCGGGTTCGTCGGCACCGAACTGGGCTGGCCTTCGACCTGGGCGGATCGCCTCGGCCGTGACCGGACACCCTCGATCCCCGGGCATGAGCTGGCGGGTGTGGTCACCGCCGTCGGCTATGGCACGACGGGACTGTCGGTGGGACAGCGGGTGTTCGGCCTCACCGACTGGTATCGCGACGGCACCTTGGCGGAGCTCGTCGCTGTCGAGGCGCGCAATCTTGCGCCGCTGCCGGGCGACGTCGCCTTCACGGTGGGCGCGAGCTTGCCCATCTCGGGCTTGACCGCGTGGCAGGGATTGTTCGTGCACGGCCGCCTTCGGGCAGGGCAGAGCGTCGTTGCGCATGGTGCGGCCGGAGCTGTCGGGTCGATGGTGACGCAACTCGCACGTGAGTTTGGGGCCTACGTCATCGGCACCGGCCGCGCCGCCGACCGCCGGACGGCGCTCGAGTTCGGAGCCAACGAGTTCATCGACCTCGACAACGAGGCTCTGGAAGACATCGGCCAGGTCGATCTGGTGTTCGACCTGATCGGCGGCGACATCGGCAGGCGATCCGCTCGCCTGGTCCGGGCCGGGGGAACGCTGGTCTCCATCGTCGGGGCGGTCGAGGCGCGGCCATCCGACGGCTTGGCGGTGGACTTCGTGGTCGAGTCCGACCGTGCCGAACTGGCCGAGATCGTCCAGCGGCTGCGGGATGGACGGCTGCGGGCGAACATCGGCACCATCGCGACCCTCGACGAGGCCGTCGCCGCCTTCAACCCGACCGCGCGACGTTCGGGGAAGACGATCATCCAGGTCGGCTTGTGATGGCGCGGGAAGAGCGAGCGGGCCTGCCCCCCGCGTTGGGAACCGCGTTCCGGTCCGCGGTCGTCTCCCTCGTGGTCGCGTTTGCCGCGGCGGCCGCCCCCATCCCGCTGTACAACATCTACCGCGCGGAGGACGGGTTGACCAACGCAAACATCTCGATGGCTGTCGTCACGTACTCCATCGGCACCATCGCCGCGCTGTTGCTGCTGGGGCGGCTCTCCAACCATCTGGGCCGCCGGCACGCTGCGATCGCCAGCCTCGGGGTGATCCTGCTGGGCTCCTTGCTGCTGCTGGCCGTGCACGACATCGAAACCTTGCTGGCCGGCCGGTTCCTGGTGGGCGTCGGTACCGGGTTGGCCAGCAGCAGCCTGAGCGCCTACATCGTCGACGCCGCGCCCGGCAAGCCCGAATGGCTGGCCTCCGTCGCCTCCAGCCAAGGACCGATGCTCGGCCTCACCATCGGCGCCATCGCCTCCGGCGCCCTGGTGGAATTCGGCGCCTGGCCACGTGATCTCATCTACCTGGTTTGCGTCGGCTGCCTGTTGCTCTCTGCTGGTCTCATCGCCTTCAGCCCGGAAACAGCAACTCCGACGCCGGGCGCCTGGCACTCGCTTCGACCCTGCGTCCGCATCCCGGCCCGGGTGAAGCCCCTGCTCCCGGTCGCCGCAGCGGTGTTCCTGGCCACTTGGTCGACCGGAGCCTTCTACCAAGCGTTCGTCCCCGCGCTGGTTGAAGATCAACTGCACACGCGCAGCCCGCTCATCCTCGGGCTGGTCTTTGCTGCCTACATGACTCCCAGCGTTCTCGGTGCTCCCATTGGCGGCCGCTTCACATCCGCGGTGGCCCAACGCATCGGCATGATCATCTTCCTGGCCGGAATGATGGGCATCATCACCGCCATCGTCGCGGGCACACTGGTGTTGTTCATCATCGCAACCATCGTCGCGGGCGCCGGCCAGGGCATCGCGATCAGCGCGGCCATCCGTGGCCTTCTGCACGGCGGCGCTCCGGCCGACCGCGCGCCGATCTTCAGCGCGATCTACTTGCTCTGCTACAGCGGTGCGGCCTTCCCCAGTCTCATCTCGGGCCGACTGTCCAACACCTTCTCGCTGCCGCAGATTGCCCTCGGATACGGCGGGCTGGCCATCGTCGCCACGTTGATCACTGTGCTCGGCGCGCGAAATCCGCGCATCGACACGACTGCGATCGTCACCAGCGAGGGCCCGATCGCCAGCAGGGCGTGAGCAGCGCTGCGGACCGGAGCGAGGTGGCCCCACCTTGTCTCTAGCCGGTGAACGTCTCTTTCAGGCTCGTGATCCTGTTGAAGACAAGTTTGCCGTGGCCCGGTGCATGGTCCACCCTGTCCGCCACGAAGTAACCCAGGCGCTCGAACTGGAAATGCTGCTCGGGCGCCGCCTGGCCGAGTGAGGGCTCGACGTAGGCCCTGACGCGCCTGGCACTGGCAGGATGGAGTTCGTCCAGGGAGTCGTGGCCGCCGCCGGGTTGCGGAACAGTGAACAGGCGCTCATACAGGCGGACTTCCGCCTGGACACCATCCGCGGCGCTTACCCACGTGATCGTCCCCTTGACCTTGACGGCCGCACCTGGCGTACCGCTCTTGGTCTCCGGCAGTACCTCGGCGTGGATCTCGGCCAGTTCCCCGGCGCCCGTCCTGACTGCACCCGTGCATCGCACCACGTAACCGGACTTCAACCGCACGATGTTTCCGGGGGCCAGGCGGAAGAATCCCGGACTCGGTGAGTCGGAGTAATCCGCACGCTCGACCCAGAGATCGCGCCCGAAGAAGAACTTGCGCTCGCCCCGCTCCGGTGCCCGGGGATGGAGCCATGCCGAACAGGATTCCAGATGGCCCGCCCCCATGACGTCGTCCCAGTTGCTGATGACGAGGCGAACGGGGTCCAACACCGCCATGGCGCGAGTGGCTGTAGGTTCCAGGTCGTCTCGCAACGCACCTTCGAGCACGGAGTAGTCGATCCAGCTGTCCGCCTTGCTGACCCCGATCCGTTCCGCGAAGAGCTGGAGTGCTCCTGGTGTGCAGCCGCGACGCCGCAGACCCACGATCGTGGGCATCCGGGGGTCGTCCCAGCCATCCACGTGCCCTTCATCGACCAGCTGTTTGAGCTTGCGCTTGCTGGTCACCACATAGGTCAGGTTCAGCCGGGCGAACTCGTATTGCCGCGGGGGCGGACTGTTGATGAGACCGCCTCGTGCCAGATGGGACAGGAGCCAGTCGTAGAAGGGCCGCTGGTCTTCGAACTCCAGCGTCGCAATGCTGTGGGTGATGTTCTCCAGCGCGTCCTCGATGGGATGCGCGAACGTGTACATCGGATAGATGCACCACTTGTTGCCGGTGTTGTGGTGGTGCGCGTACTTGATCCGGTACAGGGCCGGATCGCGCAGATTGATGTTGGGACTCGCCATGTCGATCCTGGCGCGCAGGATGGCGGCTCCCTCGGGCAGCTTTCCGTCCCGCATCTCGCGAAACCGGTGCAGGTTTTCCGCGGCGCTGCGGTTCCGGAATGGGCTATCCAGGCCGGGGCGGGTGAAATCCCCACGATGGGTGCGGAGCTGCTCGGCACTCTGCTCATCCACGTACGCCAGTCCCGCCTCGATGAGATATTCGGCCGCGCGGTACATGAAATCGAAGTAGTCGCTGGCCTGGTACAGGTGGCGGGCGCCGCCTGCCTCCCAGTCGTAACCCAGCCACTGGACCGCGTCCTTGATGGACTCGACATATTCGAGGTCTTCCCTGTCGGGATTGGTGTCGTCCAGGCGCAGGTGACAGGCACCCTGGTAGTCCCGTGCCAGTCCGAAATTCACGCTGATGCTCTTGGCGTGGCCGATGTGCAGGTAGCCGTTCGGCTCGGGCGGAAACCGGGTGCGGATCCGGGCCCAGTCCAGCTCGCCGCCGGCGTGATGGCGCGCGTCCCCAGGACCCCCACCCCAGCGGCGGGAGGAATAGGTGCCGATCGCGACGTCATGGCCAACCGCCTGGCGAAGGAAGTTTCCGGGCGCAGCCGGCGAACCCGATGGGGTGGTTGAACGCGGCAAGGTCGACTCGAACAGGCCCATGATTTGCGTAAGACGACGCGCGACCAAGCCGCTCAGGCCGGCGAGATGGCACTCGCCAAGGGCTGGAGCTGCTGCAGGAGGGTCGGGACGAGTTCGCTGATCGTGGGGTGGATGGCCGGGATGGCCGCCAACTGCCGCACGGTGGTTCCCGTGCTCATCGCGTTGACCAGGGGGTGGATCACTTCGTCAGCCGAGGCGCAGACGAAAGTGGCGCCCAGGACCTGGCCGGTGTCTGCGTCGGCGAGAACACGCATGAAGCCGCGGGTGTCCCCGCGTTCCACGGCGCGCCTGACCCGGGTCATTGGCATCACTCCCGTGAGGACGCCTTTGCCGGTGCGCGAGGCCTCTTGCGTCGACGCACCGATGCGCGCGAGGGGTGGATCGGTGAACACCGCATAGCGCGCGGCTCGACCTTCGACGCTTCGCTGTTCACCGTCCAGCACCGCGCCGGCAACGATCTCGTAGTCATTCCACGACGTATGTGTGAACGCTCCGCGGCCGTTCGCGTCACCCAATGCCCAGACGCCTGGCTGCGTTGTCCTCAACTGGCCATCCGTCTTGATGAACCCGCGCTCGTCGACCGCGACGCCGGCCTCGTCGAGCCCGAGGTCAGCCGTGTTGGGCTGGCGGCCGACCGCCACGAGGACGTGGCTTCCCTCTACCCCAACACGATCTCGACCCTGCAGAAACGTCAGGCAAGGGCCGGTCGAACCTCGTTCGAGATGGAAGCAATCTGCAGAAAGGAAAAAGCGAACCCCGTCGGCGACGAGAGAGTCCTGGATGACTTTGGCGGCGTCCTCGTCTTCACGAGGCAACAGCCTGGCCGCGCGCTCGACGACGGTGACATTGCTGCCCAGCCTTTGCAGAGCCTGTCCGAGTTCCAGTCCCACGGGGCCGCCACCGACGATCAGCAAGTCGGACGGCAGTTCCCGGAGGTCGAAAAAGGTGTCGGTGGTGAGGAATTGCACTCCAGCCGCGCGAGCCCACGGCGGTTCCACCGGCCGACATCCCACATTCAGGAAGATGCGGGGAGCTCTCAATTGGCGCTTACCCACGGATACGGTATCGGAATCAACGAAGCGCGCATTCCCCAGGATCACGGTGAGGCCGCCGATGCTGGCCAGCCAGGTGCCGAGGCCGGCGCGCGATTCGTCCGAAACCGCATGCACCCTTTCAAGGACGGCGCGGTAATCGGCACTGGCAGGTGGTCGGGCGTTCACCCCGAACTCATGCGCCCGCGCTACCAGATGCGCGACCGCAGCGCTGGCGATGAGAGTCTTGCTGGGCGTGCAGCCGGTATTGACGCAGGTGCCGCCCAACCGCTGGCGCTCCACCAGTGCCACCCGCAGCCCCGCCTTGGCCAGGCGCGCAGAGAGGGCGGGCCCCGCTTGACCAGCTCCGATGACTATCGCGTCCCATTGCTCAGGCTGCAAGCTGTGTCCTCCATCGTCCTTTCCGGCAAGACTCAATGTAGCGTCCACATTGCAGAAGTCGAGAAGCTTGGGCGTTGCATCAGCTCATGTCCGACGACGGGGCACGCAATCCGGACTCCCGGACACATTGCCAGCCCTCCAGGTTTGCGGATGACGACAACGCGCCCCCGCCACCACGGGTGCGTCTGCCATCGAGCCGCTCCGAATGGCTGCGGAATTTCGAAGGAACAGATGTCCCCTCAATCCGCGACCGCCACCACGACCTTGCCCAAGTGACGTCCTGCCAACATGTCGAGGAACGCAGAGGGCGCATTCTCGAGGCCGGCAACCACCGCCTCGTCGATCCGGATCGAGCCATCGTCGACCAGTGGCCGCATGTGCTGCTGGAATGCGCCGAAGCGCGCGCCATAGTGGTCCAGGATGATGAACCCCTGCATGTGCACGCGCTTCTGGAGCAGGGCAGCCAGCAGCGCCGGCATGTGGTCCTCGCCGCCGGGCGTGCCGGCCCCGTTGTAGTGCGCCACGAACCCGCACAGCGGAACCCGCGCACCAATGCTCAGCAGCGGCAGCACGGCCAGCAGCACCGCTCCGCCCACGTTCTCGAAATACACGTCGATGCCGTCTGGGCAGGCGTCCCTCAGGTTCACCGCGAAGCGCGGGTCGTGGCGATCGATGCACGCATCGAACCCGAGCACCTGCACCGCATGCGCGCACTTCAGGGGCCCGCCGGCGACGCCCACGACGCGCGCTCCCGCGAGCTTCGCCAGCTGGCCGGCAATCGAGCCGACGGCCCCCGTAGCGGCCGCCACGACCACTGTCTCGCCTTGGCGCGGCTTGCCGATATCCAGCAGCCCGACGTGCGCCGTGAACCCCGGCATGCCAAGTCCGGAGAGCGCATGGGAAGGCTGGCGCATGTCGTCGATGACGGTCAGCCCGGTGCCGTCGGAAACGGCATAGTCCTGCCAACCTGCGGCTGCCAGCACCAGATCGCCT
Organism: Ramlibacter algicola; assembly: GCF_016641735.1. NCBI lineage: Bacteria > Pseudomonadati > Pseudomonadota > Betaproteobacteria > Burkholderiales > Comamonadaceae > Ramlibacter > Ramlibacter algicola. The sequence goes on from NZ_JAEDAO010000001.1 coordinate 1,724,955, forward strand.
TCGCGCATGCCGCGGTGGCGCGATGCCACCACGCGGCTGACCGTCGCTCCCACCATCGGAGCGCCCAGCTCGACGCGGGGCGCATAGCCAGGCCCGACTTCCTCCATGACGTTGCGCATGTACGGGTCGAGCGAGAGGGACACGGTCTGCAAAAGCACTTCACCGTCTGCGGGCGCTGGCACCGGTTCGGTGACCAAGCGGAAATCCCGCAGGCTCGGGAACCCGCTTGGCCGTGCGGCCAGGATGATGCGACGGTTGACGCGTTCAGGCATTGGGAGCCTCCTGACGGTGCTGCGCGGCGCGGATGACGGGCGTGGTGCCCGCGGCGACCAACGCAGTCACGGTGAGAGCCTGGCGCGCCGCCCCGGTGGTCGGCAAGCTCGCAGGCAGGTATCCAGCAGTAGCGAGCGCGAAGGCGCCGGGACTGGGTGAGCCGACGGCCACCCAGTGCGCTGCCAGGGTGACGGACGGTCTGGGACTGGATGCGTGGGCGATGCGCGCAGTGCACGGTGATGGCATGGACCGGAAGCCTTGGAGTGAGTGAGGTCGGCAGCCTACGAATAGCATTCGTCGCGATGAATGGCAGAAAAGCCAAATTGCTTGGCACCTCCGAACGTGGCCCCGACCCGCTGACGGAGGTCCTGCTGAACCTGAGGCTGGACGGTCTCGAGCACCGCCGATGCCGACTCCGCGCGCCGTGGGCTGTGGCATTCGCGGCCCAGCCGGAGGCGCGCTTCCACTTCATCGCATCAGGCGACTGCTGGCTGCGCGCGGGGGAAGCCGACTGGGTGCAACTGCAACAGGGCGATGCGGTCCTGCTGCCGCGCGGCGAAGCCCACATCCTGGCGAGCTCGACGGATGTCCCGGCGACCGATGTCGCGCACCTGCCGCAGGCGCCCGTCGCGGCAGGTGCGATCCCTCTTGTGGGTGCCGGCGACGACAGCCCCGATGACGCGACGCATGCCATCTTCTGCGCGTCGATGCGCTTCAACCTCGACGCGCGACACCCGCTGCTGGCATTGATGCCGGGCGTGGTGCGCGCGGGCGAGCTGGCTAGTCGCGATGCGACGGTGCCCGCGCTGCTCGACGCAATGGAACGTGAGGTCGCCCGCCAGCGCGTCGGCGCCTGCGGCATCCTGGCGCGGATGGCGGATGTGGTCGCCGCGACGACCATCCGCGCGTGGGTCGAATGCGTGTGCAGCCGGACCACGGGCTGGATTGCGGCCCTGCGCTGTCCGGTCATCGGGAAGGCGTTGGCGGCGATCCACGCCGACCCCGTACGAAACTGGACCGTGCCCGAGCTCGCCCGGCTGGGGGGCGGCTCGCGCTCCGGGTTCACGGCCGCATTCAAGGCGGCTCTCGGCGAGACACCCGGCCGGTACATCGCTCGCCTGAAAATGTTCCAGGCGAGCGCATGGATCGCCGGCGACGGGATCCGCGTCAGCGTCGCCGCGGATCGCCTGGGCTACGAGTCGGAGGCCTCGTTCAGCCGCGCTTACAAGCGGATCATGGGCACGCCCCCGAGCGCAGCACGCGCAAGCCGCTCCGTCCGGGCCGGCGCAGGCGCAAACTAGCTCGCCTTCAACGATCAGGACCGCTCGACGATGACCTCGCTGATCTGGACGACCGGCACGATGTCGGTGTAGTTGGCGATGTCGCCGCGGATCTCGGCGCTGTGCTCCTGGCTGGCGGCCAGGTAGGCTTCGGCCGAATCACAGATGAACGCGCACATCGCCACGAAGGCGGGCGGTGACCCGGGCGCCCGGCCGGACAGGCCTCTTTCGACCGTGTAGTAGGCGCACGCATTGCCCAGCCTCGCCTTCACCATCGGCATGTGCCGGTCGCGATAGTAGGCGTGGTCGAAGCGGGCGCCTTCTGCGTACGGGTACATCACGGTGACCTTGATCATGCAGTTCTCCTTGCCATCCGAATCAGGACCAATGTCCTGTCATCGCCCAGTTCACGTCTTCATGGATTCAGAGACCGTCAGGCCCCGCGCACCAGGTCCACGAGTTCTTCCGGACGGTCCGGAACGGAATTGCCCCGCCACGCCACGTGCTGGTCCGGCCGCGACAGCACGAGCCCGTGCTTGTACAGCCCGCGCGCCTCGGCGCTCCGCACGTCCAGCACCTGCATCGGCACGCGGGCGCGTCGGGCTGCCAGCAGCAGTGGCTCGACGTCGACCTTCGGATCGAAGCGCAGCAGGGTGTAGCCCGCGCCCATCGCGTCGTACAGCGAGCGGCCGTCGTCGAGCCAGACGTGCGGCGTGCGGCAGCCCGGCACGGTGGACGGCGTGAACTGGTCCATCGTGTAGCCCGGTGCCGCCTCGCCGTCGTACGCCACCAGCGGCGACTGGTCGTAGAAGTAGCCGAAGTTCAGGCCGCCGCAGCAGTACTGCTTGACGTTCAGGTCGTAGAGCGACTTGCCGGCCGCCGCGCGCGCGGCCTCGCCTTCCTGGCCCGCATCCTCGAGATGCTCTGGGACGCCGGCACTGGCCTTCTGCAAGGCGATCGCATGCGCCATCGCGAACTTCGAGACCTGCTCGGTGATCGGCAGTCGCTCGGCCTCGTAGGCGTCGAGCGCACGCGGGCCGGCCCAGCCTTGCACCGCCGCCGCGAGCAGCCAGGACAGGTCCATCGCGTCGGCGATGCCGGCGTTCATGCCGTAGCCCGCCATCGGCACCCACAGGTGGCAGGCATCGCCGCAGATGAAGACGCGGCGGTCGCGGAACCGGTCGGCGACCAGGCGGCGGCCGATCCAGTCTTCCTTGCTGATCACCTCGTAGCGGAAGTCGGCGCCGACGCCGAGGATGGTGCGGATCGCCCAGTCGCGGTCGACGCTCTCGAAATCCTCTTCGTCCGGCCGCAGGTAGTTGTGCAGCAGGAAGGTCTCGTGGCCGTCGATCGCATACACGTTGCCGGTGCGCCGCGGATTGAGCGAGAAAGTGGCCCAGGCCGGCCGGTGCCCGGCGCGGTCGAGCAAGTCGGGCGCGCGGAAGAAAGTGGACTGCACGCGGGCGACCACGTCGGTGCCCGACAGCTTGGCGCCGATCTGCTTGCGGACGCCGGACCGGCCGCCGTCGCAGCCGACCAGGTAGTCGGCCTGGACTTCGAACACCTCCTCGCTATCGAGATCGGTGGCCCAGGCGCGCACGCCGCCTTCGTCCTGCTCGAAACGGTCGAAGCGGACTCGGGTGCGGATGCGCAAGCCGGGGGTTGCTTCCGCGGCGGCGAACAACTGCGGTTCCAGGTAGATCTGGTTGATGCGGTGCGGCGGTTCCGGCGTGGGCCACCAGGTGTCCGGGCCGCCCCGGGCCGTGTAGCGGTCCTGCCGCGCCGGGATCGGGATGCGCGAGAGTTCCTTGCCGGTGAAGGTCGTCCGGTAGGCGACGTCGTTCGGATAGTCCGGCGGCAGGCCCGTGTCGCGGATCCGCCTGGCGATGCCCAGCCGGCGGAAGATTTCCATCGACCGCGCGGACACGTGGTTGCACTTCGGTTCCGGCCGGGCGCCGCGGGGTTTCATCTCCAGCACCAGCACGTCGATGCCGCGCTGGGCGAGGTCGATCGCGAGCGTCAGGCCCACGGGGCCGGCGCCGACGACGAGGACCTGGCTTCTCATCACTTCTCCCATGGGGTCAACGCCCGATGCCGGCACGCCGGAGCATGGCGTCGAAGATCAGGCGGTTGGTGTCCGCGCGGCCCGCCACGCGGGTTTCGGGAACGCGCACCAGGATGTCCTTCGCGATGGCGCGATTCGGACCGTGGCCGGCGTCCGACGCGAGCTGGATCTCGCACGCGCGCTGCAGCGTCCACAGCCGATTGAAGGCGGTCGGGAGGTCCGGGCCCACGGCCAGCAGGCCGTGGTTGCGCAGCACGAGATGATGGCGCGCACCGATCGAAGCGACCAGGCGCGGCTGTTCGTCCTCGTTGGTCGTCACGCCTTCGTACTCGTGGTAGCCGACGTCGCCGTACAGCATCGCGCTGTAGAAGTTGTCGTGGCGCAGGCCTTCTTCCTTGCACGCCACGGCGCAGCCCGCGGTGGTGTGCACGTGCATGATGCAGTGCGCATCCTCGCGCGCGGCGTGGATGGCGCTGTGGATGATGAAGCCCGCGCGGTTCACCTTGTGCGTGCTGCCGTCGGTCACCTCGCCATCGAGCGTGATGCGCACGAGGTTGTCGGCGGTGACTTCCGCGTAGTGCAGGCCGAACGGGTTGATCAGGTACTCGGCCTTGCCGGTCCCGCGGTCCGGCAGGCGCACCGTGATGTGGTTGAAGATCAGCTCGGTCCATCCGAGCCAGTCGAAGAGCCGGTAGCAGGCGGCCAGGTCGCGGCGGAGTTCGGTTTCGGTCTGCATGTAACGCATCCTGCCTCAGGCGATGCCGCCAAGGCACACGTACTTGGTGTCGATGTACTCGTCGATCCCGTAGCGCGAGCCTTCGCGGCCCATGCCGGATTGCTTGACGCCGCCGAAGGGCGCGACGGCCGTGCTGATGATGCCGGTGTTGACGCCCACCATGCCGGCCTCGATCGCGCCGGCTACGCGCCACACGCGTGCGAGGTCACGCGAATAGAAGTACGCCGCCAGCCCGAACTCGCTGCTGTTGGCGATGCGGACCGCGTCCGCCTCGTCGTCGAAGCGGATCAGCGGCGCCACCGGCCCGAAGATCTCCTCGTTGGCGACACGCATGGCGCTGCCCACGCCGACCAGCAGCGTCGGCTCGTAGAACGTCCCGCCCAGCGCGTGGCGCTTGCCGCCGGCGGCGACCCTGGCACCGGCCGCGACCGCGTCGGCGACGAGTTCCTCGACCTTCGCCAATGCGGGTTCGTCGATGAGGGGACCTTGCTGCACGCCCTCGACCACGCCATTGCCGACGCGAAGCGCGCCCACGGCCGTGGCCAGCCTGGCCGCGAACCGGTCGTAGACGCCGGACTGCACCAGGAAGCGGTTGGCGCAGACGCAGGTCTGGCCGCTGTTGCGGTACTTGGAGGCGATCGCGCCTTCGACGGCGGCATCGAGATCGGCGTCGTCGAACACGATGAAGGGCGCGTTGCCGCCCAGTTCCAGCGACATGCGCTTGAGCGTCGGCGCGCATTGCGCGGCCAGCAATCGGCCGACTTCGGTCGAGCCCGTGAAGCTCAGCTTGCGCACCAGCGGGCTGGCCGTCAGCACGCCGCCGATGGCGCGCGCGCCGCCCGTGACGACGCTGAAGACGCCGCGCGGGACGCCGGCGCGCTGCGCCAGTTCGGCAAGGGCGAGTGCCGACAGCGGCGTCTGCGACGCGGGCTTCACGATGATCGTGCAGCCCGCGGCGAGCGCCGGCGCGACCTTGCGCGTGATCATGGCCGCGGGGAAGTTCCACGGCGTGATGGCCGCGCACACGCCCACCGGTTCCTTCTTCACCAGGATCGCCTTGTCGCTCCACTGCGAAGGGATGGTGTCGCCGTAGACGCGCCTGGCCTCTTCCGAGAACCATTCGATGAACGACGCCGCGTAGGCGATCTCGCCCTTGGCTTCGGCCAGCGGCTTGCCCTGCTCGCAGGTCATGAGCATTGCCAGGTCGTCCTGGTGCTGCAGCATCAGGTCGAACCACTGGCGCAGCACGCGCGCCCGGTGGTCGGCGGTGGTGGCCCTCCAGGCCGGGAACGCGCGATGGGCAGCGTCGATGGCGCGCTCGGCATCCGCGGCAGCACCATCGGGCACGTCGGCGATGTGCTCGCCGGTGGCGGGGTTGCGCACGGCGAACTTCTTGCCGCTGACGGCCTGGCTCCATTCACCGTCGATGAACAGCGCCTGGCGCAGCAGGGTGGGGTCCTTGAGGGCGGGCATCAATAGGCTCCGGACGGCGCCGCGGGGGCGGCGCTGGTGGACTTGAACGAACTGCAGACGGCTTTTGCCGCGTGCACGAGCAGCGTGGTGTCGACGGCGACCGCGACGAAGGTGGCGCCCGCCTCGATGTACAGGCGCGCGAGCTTCGGGTCGGCCGACAGGACTCCGGCGGCCTTGCCGGCCCCGCGCGCGGTGGCGATGCCGTCGCGGATGGCTTGCTGGACGTCGGGGTGGCCGGGCTGGCCGAGCAGGCCCATCGAGGCCGACAGGTCCGCCGGTCCGAAGAACACGCCATCGATGCCGTCCACGGCAGCGATCTCCGCGACCTGCCGCAGCGCGGACGCGGACTCGACTTGCACGAGCACGCAGATCTCGTCGCTGGCGTCCTGCAGGTAGCCGTCGACCTGGTTCCAGCGCGACGAGCGCGCCAGTGCGCTGCCGACACCGCGCACGCCGTGGGGCGGGTAGCGCGTGGCCGCGACGACGGCGGCGGCCTGCCCGGCCGTCTCGACCATCGGCACCAGCAGCGTCTGCGCGCCGATGTCCAGGTATTGCTTGACCAGCACCGTGCTGCCTTCCGGCGGCCGCACGACCGGATGCGTGGCGTAGGGCGCGGCGGATTGCAGTTGGGCGAGCACCGAGCGCAGGTCGTTGGGGGCGTGCTCGCCATCGACCAGGAGCCAGTCGAAGCCGATGGTCGCGAGCAGTTCCGTGGCATAGCCGTCCGCGAGCCCGACCCACATGCCGACCTGCAACTCGCCGGCCGCGAGCGCGCGCTTGAAGGAATTGGCGGGGTTCTTCATGCGGGGCTCAGGCGAACCGGAACTCGAAGCGTCCCAGCGGGCCGTAGTCGGCATCGAACACGTCGCCCTGCTTCGCGGCCACGGGCCGGGTGAACGAGCCGGCCAGCACGATCTCGCCGGCCTTCAGGCTCTCGCCCCACGGCGCGAGCTTCATCGCGAGCCACGCCACGCCGACGGCCGGGTCTCCCTGGACGCCGGCCGCCAGGCCGGTCTCCTCGACGACGCCGTTCTGGCGCAGGATGGCGCCGCACCACGGCAGGTCGACCTCGGATGGCCGCACTTTGCGGCCGCCGAGGATGAGGCCGGCGTTTGCCGCGTTGTCGCTGATGGTGTCGAACACCTTGCGCATCACCTTCGTGTGGCGGTCGAACTGCTCGACGCGCGCGTCGATGATCTCGATGGCCGGCTGCACGTAGTCGGTGGCTTCCATCACGTCCTCGACGGTCACGTTGGTGCCGGACAGGTCCTTCTTCAGGATGAACGCGAGCTCGACCTCCACGCGCGGCGCGATGAAGCGCCCGGTCGGGATGTCGCCCGGCTCGAACAGCATGTCGTCCAGCAGCGTGCCGTAGTCCGGCTCGCTGATCTGGCTTGCCATTTGCATCGCGCGCGACGTCAGGCCGATCTTGTGGCCGATCGTGCGGCGGCCCTCGGCCAGCTTCAACGCGACCCAGGCGCGCGAGACGGCATAGCCGTCCTCGATGGTCATCCCGGGAAAGCGCTTGGAGAAGTGTTCCACCTGGACGCGGGTGCGCTCGCTCTCGTGCAGCTTGCGCGCGAGCGAGTCGATGAGGCTGGCTTCGAAGGGCATGGATGTCGGAATGGGAGGTTGCAGTGTTGGGCCGCTGGTCACAGGCGGCTGCTGATCGCCGTGTAGCCGTCAGCCGACGAGGCTTGCGCTTTGGGGATCGCGTCGCCGGTTTGCGGCGTGACCGGGAAGATGGCGTTGATCTGGCCGGTGCCCGACGCGCCGAAGTAGGGTGTGACCACCTCGGCCTGGCCGTCGTAGCCGGACCAGCCGAGCGCGCCGAGCAGCATGGCGGTGTCGTGCATGAAGCCCTCGCCGTGCCCCTTGGCCGCGTACTCGGGCAGCATCCCGCAGAACGCCTTCCATTCGCCGGCTTGCCACATGCGGAGCACCTCGCGATCGAGCTGCTCCAGGAAGGGGCTCCAGATGCGGAAGCCGTATTCCGGCGCCAGGCCGTTCTGCGCGAAGCGGTGCGACAGCGAGCCGCTGGCCAGCACGGCGACGGTGCCGTCGTACTCATCCTCGATGGCCCGGCGGATGGCCCAGCCCAGGCGCGCGCTGTCGTTCAGGTAGTGCGCCATGCACAGCGCCGACACCGAGACCACCTTGAAGTGCTGGTCCTGGTTCATGTAGCGCATCGGAACAAGCGTGCCGTACTCGGGGTTCAGCGTGGTCGCGTCATGCGCCAGCGTCTCCACGCCCATCGCGTTGGCCGTCTTCGCCAGCAATTTGCCGAGCTCCGGGTTGCCCGGGAACGCGAACGGCATGTTGGCGATGAAGTGCGGCAGCTCGTTGCTGGTGTAGAGACCCTCGAAGTGCGGCCCGCAGTTGACGTGGTAATTCGCGTTCACCAGCCAGTGGGTGTCGAACACCACGATGGTGTCAACGCCCAATTCCCGGCAGCGCCGGCCGATCTCGAGGTGCCCATCGATCGCGTCCTGCCGCGTGCCCTGGCGCGGGCCCGGCAGCTCGCTCAGGTACATCGAGGGGACGTGCGTGACCTTGGCCGCCAGTGCTAGCTTGCCCATCGTGCACTCCTGGAAGCGGACTCCCGATCCATCAAACGCCCCAATGAGGGATGTGGTGGGACCCGAGCGACACGGCGATGTTCTTGGGCTCGAGGAAGACCTCGTAGCTCCACGTGCCGCCTTCGCGGCCGGTGCCCGAGGCCTTGGTGCCGCCGAAGGGCTGGCGAAGGTCGCGCACGTTCTGGCTGTTGACGAAGCACATGCCCGCTTCGATCTGCGCCGCGACACGGTGCGCCCGGCCGATGTTCTCGGTGAAGACGTAGCTGGACAGGCCGTAGTCGATGTCGTTGGCGATGCGCACGGCGTCGGCTTCGTCGTCGAACGGGATCAGGCAGGCCACCGGGCCGAAGATCTCGTCCTGCGCGATCTTCATGCGGTTGTCCACGTCGGCGAACACGGTCGGCAGCACGTAGTTGCCGCGCTTGACGCGATCGGGCACCAGCGGCGCGTCGAGGCCGCCGCACAAGAGGGTCGCGCCTTCCCTGGTGCCCAGTTCGATGTAGCTGCGCACCTTGGCGAGGTGGCCCTGGGAGATCATCGGGCCGATGATGGTCTTCTCGTCCTGCGGGTCGCCGACGACGATCTTCTTCGCACGCTCGGCGAAACGCTTCGCGAAGTCGGCATAGATCGACTTCTGCACCAGGATGCGCGAGCCCGCGGTGCAGCGCTCGCCGTTGTTCGAGAAGATCATGAACACCGCGGCGTCCAGGGCGCGATCGAGATTCGCGTCGTCGAAGACCACGAACGGCGACTTGCCGCCCAGTTCCATGCTGAACTTCTTCAGCCCGGCTTCCTTCACGATCCGGTTGCCCGTCGCCGTGGAACCGGTGAACGAGATGGCGCGCACGTCGGGGTGCTTGACCAGCGGCTCGCCGGCGTCCTTGCCGTAGCCGTGCACCAGGTTCAGCACGCCGGCGGGCACGCCGGCTTCCAGCGCCAGCTCGCCCAATCGCGCGGCCGTCAATGGCGACAGCTCGCTCATCTTCAGCACCGCGGTGTTGCCGAACGCCAGGCAAGGCGCGACCTTCCAGGTCGACGTCATGAACGGCACGTTCCACGGCGAGATCAGGGCGCAAACGCCCACCGGGTGGAACAGCGTGTAGTTCAGGTGGGTGTCGGTCGGGTAGGTGTGGCCGTCCACGCGCACGCACATCTCGGCGAAGTAGGAGAAGTTGTCGGCGGCGCGCGGGACCAGCTGCTTGCCCGTCTGCGAGATCACCTGGCCGGTGTCGTCGGTTTCGGTGCGCGCGATGTCGGGCACGTGTGCCGCGATCAGCTCGCCGAGCTTTCGCACGATCTTCGCGCGCTGCGGCGCCGGCAGGCCGGCCCACTTGGGGAAGGCTTCCTTCGCGGCGGCCACGGCGGCGTTGACTTCGGCTTCGCCGCCCGCGGCGACTTCGGCCAGGACGTCCTGCGTGGCCGGGTTCACCGTCTCGAAGTAGTTGGTGCCGGCGACGGTCTTGCCGCCGATCAGGTGATCGACTTTCATGGTGTGTTCCAGGTTGGGCTCAGCGGCCGAAGGCTTCGTCGCTGGCGATGGTGTTCACGAGGCGTCCGACGCCGTCGATCTCGCAGGTGACCTCGTCACCGGGCTGCACGTCGACCACGCCTTCGGGCGTGCCCGTGAGGATCACGTCTCCCGGCTGCAGCCTCATGAACGCGCTGAGGTACTCGATGAGGTAGGGAATGTCGAAGACGAAGTCGCGCGTGTTGCCTTGCTGCGTGACCTTGCCGTTGACCAGCGTGCGCAGGGGCAGGTGCACGGTCGGGCCGATGTCTTCTGCGTCGACGAACCACGGCCCCAACACGGTGCCGCCGTCGCGGTTCTTCACCCGCAGGTTGGGCCGGTACCAGTTCTCGAGGTAGTCGCGGATCGCGTAGTCGTTGGCGACCGTGTAGCCGGCGACGTGCGCCATCGCGTCGGAACGCGGGATGTTGCGCCCGGCCTTGCCGATGACGACGGCCAGTTCGCACTCGTAGTGCATGAACTTGACGTCCTTGGGCCGGCGCGTGACGGCGCGATGCCCGACGACCGAGCCCGGCCCCTTGAGGAACACCAGCGGTTCCTCCTGGGCGCCGAAGGCGAGTTCCTTCGCGTGGTCGGCGTAATTGAGGCCCAGGGCGATGATGGTGCCGACCTCGAACGGCGGCAGCCACACGACCTGGTCCTCGCGGACCACGCGGCCGTCGGCGAGCTTCAACTGGTCGCCGTGGGGCGTGGCTTCATGGATGGCGCCGGAATAGGCGACGCGGGCGCGCTTCATGGCCGCTCCTTCACGAGGTCGTTCTCCAGGCGGCCGATGGGGCCGATCTCGACGGACACGTGGTGCCCGGGCGCCACGCGCGGCGCGCCGGCGGCCACGCCGAGCAGGAGCACGTCGCCGGGCGCGAGGGTCATGAAATCGGTGACGTCCGCCAGCAGGCGCGCGACGTTGCGCACCATGCCCGCGGTGGTCGTGGCGTGCACGATCTTCCCGTCGACGAACACGCCGACGTCCAGGTCGTCGGGCGACGGAATGCGCGCACGCGGCGTGACGGACGGACCCACGACGCACGAACCGTCCAGTGCCTTCAAGCGCACCGAGGGACGGTAGTAGCTGTCGTGCGGGACGCTGAAGTCGGCAACCACCGTGTAGCCGGCGACGTAGGCGAATGCGTCCTGTTCCTGGACGCGGCAGGCCGTGCGGCCGATCACGACACCCAGGGCGGCGCCGACTTCCAGCGCGCCGGCGGTGTCGGGCACGACCACGGCATCCCCGGTGCTTGCCAGCGTGTTGCGCGGCTTCACGTACAGCACCGGGGCCTTGGGCGCGGCCTTGTACGGAGGCTCGTTGACGGCGCCCCCGAGTTGCGCGAGCGCTGCCTGGTGGTTCAGCAGCGTGCCGTAGACGGTGCCGCTGAGGCGATAGGGAGGGACGTCGAAGTCGAGGAGGGAAACGCTCATTGCGCCTTGGACTCCTCGAGCGCGGCGATGTCCTCGCAGAAGACGAGTTCCTCGTCGCCGCTTTCGAAGCGCGCGTTCAGCCAGATGCCGTCGCCGATGTTCTCGACCACCTCGGCAGTGGTCCCGTTCTTCAGCCGGATCGTCTGGCCGGGCTGGATCTCGAGCAGGTTGATCATGGGAGCGGTTCCTAGAAGAAGACGGTGAGGTTCTTCGCCAGCAGCACGTTCTGGTGGATGTGGATCTCGCGCTGCGCGAGCTTCCAGCCGTCGGCGGTACGGCGGATGCGGTCGAGGCGGTCGCCGACGAAGAAGTACTGCTCGTACTCGCAGCGGTTCTGGTAGATCAGGAAGCGGCTGGAGGCATCCACCTCGAGCTCGCCGGCGGCGTTCGTGTCGATCGCCGACAGCTGCACGTTGGACACCATGCGGCACACGCGTGAGAGCGGCTCCTCGGCCCAGTGCACGCCGGTGAGGATCTGCTCGGCGCGCTTGCCCAGCGACCACTTGCCCTCGTTGAACCAGCTGATCTGCTTCTCGCGGGTCGTGAACTCGCGCGTGGCGTGCTCGCCGGCCTTCACGTTGTATTCCATGGGCATGAAGTAGCGCAGGTCGTCGGCCAGCGTCAGCAGCCATTCCTGGAAGCGGCGGTCGTCGAGCAGGTTGGCTTCGTCGTAGAGGAACTCCTCGATCTCGCGCTTCGTCTCGTAGTAGCGGTTGTCCCTCGGCAGGCGCGGCTTGGCGCCTGCGGCGGCAGCGGTCGGGACGAGGGCTTCGGCGGTTGCGGACATGGTGGGGTGTTCTCCTGGGGACTCAAGGCTTGGGCGGCACGGGGCCGCCCTGGTGCGCGAAGCATCCGACGTCGAGGACGGTGCCGGAAATCGTGGCCGCCTCGTCGGACAGCAGGAACGCCACGGCGTTCGCCAGGTCGCGGCCGGTCGCGGGGCGTCCCGCGGCCGTGCCCGGCGCGGGCTTGCGCACGAAGGCGTCGACGTTGCCGCCCATGCGGCCGACGCTCATGCCGGACACGATGCCGCCGCCGCCGGGAATGGCGACGTTGACGCGCACGTGGTCGTGGAAGTGGTCGTAGGCCATCGCCATCGACAGGGCGACGATCGCGCCCTTGCTCGACGCATACGCGGCCATGTTGGGCTTGCCGTAGCCGGCGCCGGAGCCGATGTTCACGATCGAGCCGCCACCCGCCTTGGCCATGTGCGGCAGCACGGCGCGGCTCATGAGGTACGTGCCCTTGACGTTGACGTCGAAGATCTTCTCGAAGACGGCTTCCTCGGTCGTCAGCACGGTACCGATCGGACCGATGGCGGCGTTGTTGACCAGGCCGTGGATCGCGCCGTAGCGGGACATGGCGTGGTCGACGACGCGCCGCACGTCGCTCGCGTTGGACACGTCGGCTTCGAGCACGTCGGCCTTGCAGCCGGCCTGTTCCAGTTCCTGCAGGACCGAGTCGACGCCTTGCGCGGTGCTGGACACCTGCGGCTGCGCCAGCCCGAAGGCGACGACCTGGTGGCCGCGGCGGGCCAGTTCGACGGTGATGGACTGGCCGAGGCCGAAGGTCCCACCGGTGACGATGACGACGGACACCGGCTTACTCGGCGAAGCTCGCCGGCTCCTTGTCCTTGCGTCCCAGCAGCGTGTCCCAGTCGGCGGCGTTCATGTAGTCGCGCCAGCGGCGGTAGAACTGGCGCGGGTTCTCCTCGCTCACCTGCAGGCTCACGTTGCCGGCGACGGGGCCGGTGGCTTCCACCTTGCCCAGCGACTGCGTGTAGTTGAACGGGTAGCGGCGCGCGACCACGCCGCGGCTGCCGGCGGTGGCGTAGTTCCAGTTCTCCATGTCGTCCTGCTCGGTCATGCCGGCCGGGCCGGAGTAGCGCATGTAGTAGATGCGCAGGAAGTCCTTCACCTCCTGCGGCGCATCGGCGTCGACCAGGAAGAAGCGCCAGGCCTCGGTGTGCTCCGGGCCGTGCGGGTGCCACACGCACAGGTTGCGCGGCTGGTTGCCGTGGAACGAGACGTTCGGGTAGATGGTGCCGACGAAGGGGATCAGGCGGTGCTTCTCCGCGCCCAGGCGCTCCTTGCGCTTGGCATGCGCTTCGCGGAAGTACTCGGCCACCACCGGGTTGTTCTGGTACGTGTTCAGGAACTCCCAGTCCTGCGGCATGATCGCGCTGTGCACGCCGTGGCCGGCGGGGAAGTTCACCCAGACGTGCTGGGCCTTCTCCATCTCGTTGTCGCGGCGGCCCTTCACGCCGGCTTCGGCGCTCGGGCCGATGCCGATCAGGTCGACCGAGCGGTGGCTGACGTTGTGGTACGTGTCGCCCAGGAAGTTCTCCGCGGCGAACTTCCAGTTGCACGGGATGATCCACTTGTGCACGCCGAACAGCACTTCGGAACCGCCTTCGCGGCCGTCGCGGCAGTCGAGCGCCAGGTCCAGGTGGGTCTTCGCATCGCCCAGGTACGTCAGCAGGTCCGGCGCGTCCTTGTCCCACGTGGCCCACACCGTGCCCTTGTAGATCTCCATCTTGGGCACTTCGATCAGCGACCACTCCTCCTTCTCCATGCAGCCTTCGTACAGCTGCTTGAACTGGGGGACGCCGAACAGCTTGCCGTCGGTGGTGTAGCTCCAGCTGTGGTACGGGCAGGTGAAGAGTTGCGTGTTGCCGTGGTCGTACTGGCACACCTTCATGCCGCGGTGGCGGCACGAGTTCAGGAACACGTGCACCTTCTTCTTTTTGTCGCGCGCCAGGATCACCGACTCGGCGCCCATGCGGGAGGTGAAGAAGTCGCCCGGGTTCGGGATTTGGCTCTCGTGGCCCACGAACAGCCAGGCGCGCGTGAAGACCTTCTCGAGTTCTTCCTCGAAGATTTCCTTGTCCGAGAAGATCTCGCGGCTGATCTTGCCTTCGCGCAGCTTGACCAGCGCGTTGTAGCGGGATTCGGTGGTGATCGGGATCATGCAGTTCTCTCTGTGTTCGGGGGTGTTCTTCAGGCGAAGCGCTCGCACAGCACGTCCGCGCGCTTGAGGCCCGCCGCTTCCGCGGCGCGGCGGCCGGCTTCGACCATGGGCGGCGGGCCGCACAGGTAGACACGCGTGCTCGGGTCGAGGCCGAGCTTGGGGATGAGGTCGGTCGGGTAGCCGGCGTGGCACCCGTCCTGCGCGTCCTGTTCGACGGCCACCTGCAGGTCGATGCCCTGCAACTTCTCGCCCAGCGACTTCAGTTCGTCCATCGCGAAGAGGTGGCCCGGCGTGCGGGCACCGATCACGAACGTCGTCCGTTTCGCGGGCGGGTTGTCCGCCATGCTTCTCAGCATGGACAGGAAAGGCGCCACCCCCGTGCCGCCGGCGACGAACAGGCGAGGACGGTCCTCGTCGCGCAGGAAGAAGGTGCCGTGCGGCGTGCTCAGGTCCACCTTGTCACCCGCCTTCGCGGTGGCCAGCCACGCGGAGAAGGCGCCGCCGTCCACCAGGCGCACGAAGAACTGCAGGCGGTCGGTGCCCGGCACGTTGGCCATCGAATAGGAGCGGTGGAAGTCGGCGCCCTGCGGCGTGATGCGCACGTACTGGCCGGGCTCGAACGCGATGGCCTGCGGCACCTGCACTTCCAGGCGCACGATGTCCGTCGCGACCTGTTCGACCGCCGTCACTTCGGCCGGGATCGGATCGGGTTCGTCGCTCATCGCCTCCGTGGAGTCGTAGGGCAGCTCGATCGCGCAGGGCGCATTGACGCGGCAGACGCAGGGCAGCACGGTGCCCGACGCGCGGTCCTCGTCCGGCAGCACGGCGCGGTCGTAGTCGTCCAGGTCGACGCTCCCGGACACGAGTTGGGCGGTGCAGGTGCCGCACTGGCCGTTGGAGCAGTCGGTCAGCAGGTTCAGGCCGGCCTCGGTGGCGGCTTCGATCAGCTTGCCGCCGCAGGGGACGGCCAGGCGTTGCGAAACACCATCGGAAAACAGCAGGGTGACGGGAATGGCCGGGTGACTCAAAGTGAATCTCCTGTGTGTCCGTACAATGGACTTGCGATCCATTGTACGGACTAGGACCGGTTTTGGTCAACCTGTCCGCACAGCGGACATAATGGCCGAAGAAAACAGGAGGGATTGGATGAACACCGTCGAAAAGAACGAGAACGTGCGCGCCGTCGGGCGCGCGCTGGACATCCTGCTGGCGTTTTCGGAGGACGACCCGGAGCTGTCGGCGGGTGAACTGCTCAAGCGCGTCGACCTGTCGCGGCCGACGCTCTATCGCCTGATCTACACGCTGGAGGAGAGCGGCTTCCTCGTTTCGGTCGGCGAGCCGCAACGCTTTCGCCTGGGCCCGGCGGTGGCGCGGCTTGCCCACGTGTGGACCGCGACGCTGGACCTGAAGACGGTCGCCGAGCCGGTGCTGCGCAGGATCTGGGACACCACGCAGGAGACCGTGGCCCTCTTCGTCCCGCGAGGGAACATGCGCCTGTGCGTCGCCGAGCTGCCCAGCCCGCAGCCCCTGAACTTCAAGCGCGGGGTGGGCTACACCGAACGCATCGTGCGTGGTGCGACGGGCCGCGCGATCCTGGCGTATTCGGAGACGGACGCCGAGGTGCTGCGCAGCTACGCGCAGGGCACGTCGGTGAACCTGAAGGACCTCGAAGCCGAACTCGCCGCCACCCGCAAGCGCGGCTACTCCACCAGCCACAGCGAGCTGATCTCCGGCGCGGTGGCGATCGCGGTGCCGTTCTTCGACCGGAACGGGCAGGTGGCCGGATCGATGGGCGTGTTCGGGCCGGAGGTGCGGCTCGACTCCGCGCGGCAGAAGCAGGTGGCGAACCTGCTGCTCGAGGAATCGGTGCGGCTGTCGGAGTCCCTGGGGTTCGGCGGGGTGCGGGCCGCGGCCCGCTGAGCATGTCCATTACGCGGACTCGCGATCCGCCGATTTGACGCGGGTCAACGACCGTCCATAAAATGGACAGGTTATCCGCTGCGTGGACAGGGCGGATGCATTGGTCCCCATTCGTTCACTTCGCAGGAGTTTCCCCCGCATGCCCAACCCTGTTTCGTTCCTCCGACGCCGCGTGCTGCGCGGCTGCGGCGCGGCCGCCGTCGCCGCCGCGGCGTTCGCCTTGCCGGCGTCCCATGCCTTCGCGCAGGACTACCCGGACAAGCCCGTGAAGATCGTCGTCGGCTTCGCGCCCGGCGGCACGAACGACATCCTGGCCCGCCTGATCGCGATCAAGCTGCAGGACAAGCTGAAGCAGGGCTTCATCGTCGACAACAAGCCCGGCGCCAACTCGGCGATCGGCAACGACTTCGTCGCCAAGGCCAAGCCGGATGGCTACACGCTGCTGGTGTCGTCCAGCGGCGGGCTGACGACCAACCCGATCCTGATGAAGAGCCTGGCCTACGACCCGGCCAAGGACTTCGAGCCGATCGCGCTGCTCGGCACGTTCCCGCTCGTCGTGACAGTGCCCGCGTCGCTGCCGGTGAAGAACTTCGCCGAGCTCGTGCAGTTCGCCAAGAAGCAGCCGGACGGCAAGCTGAACAACGGCACGCCGACGACGTCGTTCGTGCTGGTCGCCGAGACGATCGCCGAGAAGTCCGGCATCCAGTTCACCCACGTCCTGTACAAGGGCTCGGGCCCGGTCGTGACCGCGCTGCTCGGCGGCGAGATCCACACGGGCGTGCTCGACAGCCCCGCGGTGGTCAACCAGGTCAAGGCCGGCAAGCTGAAGGCGCTGGCGGTGACGACCGGCAAGCGCTCGTCCGCGCTGCCGGACGTGCCCACGGTCGCCGAATCGGGCTACCCCGGCTACGACATCCCGATCTGGACCGCGCTGATGGCGCCCAAGGGCACGCCCGAGCCCGTGCTCGCCAAGCTGCGCACGGCCGTCGCGGAAATCCTGAAGGACAAGGACACGGTCGACAAGATGCACGCCGTCGGCCTGGACCCGGGCGACGCCGATTCGGCCGCGCTGGGCCGCCGCATCACGAGCGACATCGCGCGCTGGTCGGCCGTGGCCAAGCAAGCCGGCATCAAGCCCGAGTGACGCGCACCTCGCGCGTTTCCGTCCACCCAGGAGACACCATGATCAAGACGATGGCGCGGCACGTGGCCGGCCTGACCTTCGCGGCGGTCGCCGTGGCCGCGCAGGCACAGGGCTTTCCTTCGAAGCCCATCACCCTCGTCGTCCCGTTCGCGCCCGGCGCCTCCGCGGACGGCATCGCGCGTGTCGTCGGCAAGGAACTGGGCACTGCGCTCGGGCAACCCGTGGTCGTGGACAACAAGCCCGGTGCCGGCGGCGCGCTGGGCCTGATGGCCGTCGCGAAGTCCCCGGCCGATGGCTACACCATCGGGCTGGGCGCGACGGGCGCGATCGCGGTGAATCCGCACCTGCCCGATGCGCCCCCGCTGAAGCCGGAGAAGGACCTGCAGCCGCTGGCCAAGCTGGCCGACATCCCGCTCGTGTTCGTGACCTCGACGCAGAGCGGCTACGGCAACCTGCAGGCGTTCCTGAACGCGGCGCGCAAGGCGCCCAGCGGGCTGTCGTACGGGACGGCGGGGCAGTACACCGCGCAACACCTGTCCGGTGAACTGCTGGCGAGCATGGCGAAAGCGCCGCTCGTGCCCGTGCCGTACCGCGGCAGCGGCCCGGCCGTGACCGACCTGCTCGGTGGCAACGTGCCGTCGGCCATGGTGGATCTCACCTCGGCGTATCCGCACATCAAGGCCGGCAAGCTCGTTGCGCTCGGCGTGACCAGCGCGACGCGCAGCAAGGTCGCGCCGGAACTGCCGACGATCGCGGAGGAAGGCGTGACGGGCTACGCCGCTCCGGCGTGGATGGGGCTGTTCCTGCCCGCCAAGACGCCGGCCGACGTCGCGTCGAAGCTGTCGGCCGCGCTGGAGAAGGTGATGGCGAATCCCGCCGTGCAGGGGCAGATCACCGCCCTGGCGGCCGAGCCGGCCTATGCAGACGGTCCTGCGTTCGGCAAGTTCATCGCCGGCGAATCGAGGAAGTGGGCGGACGTCGTGTCGCGCATTCCCGCGCCGGCGAAGTGACGCAAGCTGCGTGAAGCAGCAAGAAGCCGCGCTGTCGAAGGACGGCGCGGCTTTTTTTTCTTCACGGAAGCCGTGTCGACGCCGGCATCAAGCAGACCGGGGCGTCGCCCGGCGTTGCGCGACGCCGGCCACCATGCGCACGTGACGGGGCGCCGCGCGCCAGATCGCCAGCGTCGACAGCAACGAGCAACCGATCGCGGCCACGAAGGCGAGCGAGTAGCTGCCGGTGTGGTCGTGCACGAAGCCCATGAACCAGGGACCGAATGCGCCGCCCGCGAGCGCGCTCAGCATGAGCGTCCCGAAGATCGGGCCGTAGTGCTTGCCCTCGAAGATCTCGGCCGGAATGGCGCCGACCACCGACGTAAGCCCATAGCCGAGTGCGCCCTGCGCGAGGACCATCGCATACAGGAGCAGCGGCACGGGATAGGCCGGCAGCGCCAACAGCGCCGCATAGGCGAGGCAGAAACCCAGGTTGCCGATCGCCCAGACGATCTCGCGCCCGATGCGGTCCGACAACCAGCCCAGCGCGATCTGCCCGGGCACGCCCGCAAGGCTCACGATGCCGAGCGCCCAAGCGGCCTCCTGCGCGCTGAAGCCCGTCTCCACCAGGTACTTCGTCTGGTGCACCTGCACTGCGTACCAGGAGAAGAGTGCGCAGAAGTACGCGACCGCGACCCACCAGAAGCGTGACGTGCGCAGCGCGCGCGCCAGCGTCCAGTCGACGGCCGCCCACTTCTCGTCGACGACGTTGACGCGGCGGGCCTGCGTCGCGGCCGGCGTGTCGGGATCGCCGTCCGGCGCCAGCCCGAGGTCCGCCGGGCGGCGCCGCAGCAGCAGGTTCAGCGGCACGAGCACCACGAGCACGGTCACGCCGAGCACGGTGCAACCCGCGCGCCAGCCACTGCGCTCGACGAACGTCTGCAGCGCCGGCAGCATCAGGATCGATCCGGCCCCGACGCCGGCGAAGGCGATGCTGAGGGCGAGGCCGCGCCGGCGCACGAACCAGTTCGGCAGGAACAGCGCCTGCCCGGTGTAGCCGGTGAACGTGGTGCCCGCGCCCACCAGCATGCCGAGCGTGACGTAGATGTGCCAGGGCTGCGTCGCGAAGGTCGCCAGCAGCAGGCCCGCGGCGGTGGCCGCGATGCCGATTTCCATCACGACGCGCGGCCCATGGCGGTCCATCAACCGGCCCAGCCATGGGCTCAGGACGGCCGAGACGATGAAGCCGAACGAGAAGGCCCCGGCCGTCTCGCCGCGCTCCCATCCGAACTCCTGCAGGATCGGCGGGAACAGCAGCGAGAACGCCGTGCGTGCGTTGACGCAAAGCGCCATCGTGACGAAGACGACGCCGACCACGACCCATCCGTAGAAGAACGGCAGGCGTTGCGTGAACCTGGCGAGCAAGGACACCTCCTCGGCGCATTCTGCCCGGACTGCTGGGCTGCGCCTCGGCGCCACCGCAGGAGGCGGACGCGCATAAGCAACTGCGGCGCTACCGGATTGATAGCGCCGCAGCGTGGATCGACGAAGCGGAAGTGGTGGGTCCTGTAGGATTCGAACCTACGACCTACGGATTAAGAGTCCGCTGCTCTACCAACTGAGCTAAGAACCCACTTCGCGAGAACACCGCCGGACGGCGGTGCTTTCACTTGAAACTGTTGTGGTGGAGAGGAGGAGGATCGAACTCCCGACCTTCGCATTGCGAACGCGACGCTCTCCCAGCTGAGCTACCCCCCCACAACGAGTCGTATTTTAGCGCATTGTTCGGCCCGTTTTCCGGACCGGCTTCACGCGACCTTCAACGCCGGCGTGCCGAACAGGTCTTCCATCTGCTTGCGCAGCTGCCATGCGCGCGTGGACGTGTCCATCGCCACGTCGTTCCAGCTGAGGCTCTGGCCCTTCTTCACGGGGCGCACCACCTTCACGTCGTGTGCCAGGCCCAGCGGCAAGCCGCCCATCTGCACCGACTTGTCGGCCGGCAGCAGCTTGCCCCACACCGTAGAGCCGCCTTCGCCGTCGAGCATCTCGCCCGGGGCCAGGTCGCGCTTGGCGGTGGCGACGACGTCGGCGTTCCAGCAGGTCGCGACGCCGGTCGGCTCGCCACGCAGCGCAACGGAGGCGACGGACACGCCGACTTCCAGCCCGATCAGGTGCCAGCGCTTGTAGAGCGTGAAGTAGCGGCCGCTGGGGTCGGTGTGGGCCTTGTATTCCTCGAAGCAGTTCTTGATGTAGTCGGTCTCGGCTTCGACCGTGACCCAAACGCCCATGCGGATCTCGTACGGGATGGCGCGGCCGTCGGTCTCCAGCGAGGAGATCACTTCGACCATGCCCTTGCGCTCGAGAACGCCGCCCTCGCTGCGAGGGCGCGTGACGAACGGGATGTCCTCGATGCTGGCCGGCGGGTAGAGCAGGCCGTCGCTCGGCACGGTGAGCCCGGTGGCATTGGCCACCGCGGTGCTTTCGATCGACGGCTTGGAGCCATCCAGGAAGCTGTTGAACATCTTCGGGTTCAGGCCGCCGCGCTTGGCCTGCTCCGGCGTGAGCCCCCAGTTGTCCCACACCGTCTCCGGCGTCGACTCGCTGAAGTGCGGCAGCCACTTGTGCCCGCGGCCCGCGGCGACGACGGGGAAGCCGCAGGTGCGTGCCCAGTCGACCAGGTCGCAGATCAACGCCGGCTGGTCACCGAACGCGAGCGAGTACACGACGCCCGCTTCCTGCGCACGCCGCGCCAGCAGCGGGCCGCAGAACGCGTCGGCTTCCACGGTGACGTTCACCACGTGCTTGCCGTGCGCGAACGCTTCCAGGCAGTGGTCGACGGCCGCGATCGGGTGCCCGGTGCACTCGACGATGACGTCGATGGCGGGATGGCGCACCAGGGCCTGCCAGTCCTCGCCCACGTGCGTCGTGTGGCCGTCCTTCAACGCCGCATCGAGCGACGCGGCGCCATAGCGCGCCGATTCCCATCCCACGCGTGCGAGGTTGGCCTTCGCATTCGCTGGCGACAGGTCGGCGATGCCGGCCAGGTGCACGCCCGGCGTGCGCGGCACCTGCGCCAGGTACATGGAGCCGAACTTGCCGGCGCCGATCAGGCCGATGCGGATGGGGCGGCCTTCGGCCGCGCGTTGGCGGAGTTTCGCGTGCAGGTTCATGGTGTGTTTCCTTGCTTGTCATTGCGGGCTCGACCCGCATGGCGGCTCGGGCGCGGGGATGGATGCCGGATCGGGCCCGGCATGACAACTCTTGCGGTTCAGGCCGCCTGCTTCATGTCAGCGAACGGAACGCTGCTGGTCTGCAGCGCGCTGGCAGGCAGCCCATCCCGCCACGGCAGGTCGACCGGGTAGGGCAGGCGCAGGCAATCGTCGGGCAGGCAGGCGATCGGCGTGAAGTCGCGGTGCGCGATGTACTCGGGGCGCTTGTGGCGCCGGATGTGGTTGGACACGGCGCACAGCGACAGGTAGACGCTGACGCGGTTCCACGGCGACAGGTTGCTGGTGGACGCGTGCACCAGGCAGCTGTGGAACAGGATCATCGAACCGGGCGGGCCCTTGGGCGAGACGATGCCGCCCTGCTTGCCGCCGGCGCGCTCGACCAGCTGCGCGATCAGGTGGTTGTCGACGGTCCACAGCGGATAGCTCGTGGTCGACAAGTCGTGCCTGGCGTCGACCACGCCCTTCTTGTGGCTGCCCGGGATGAACATCAGCGGGCCGTTGAACTCGTTGACGTCGTCCAGGAAGATCGCGACGTTCATGGCGCGCTCGGTGGGCATCATGTCGTCGTTCAGCCAGGTGCCGTAGTCCTGGTGCCACTGCCAGACGTCGCCCTCGAACGCCATCTTCCCGTTGATCTTGAACTGGTGCATGTAGACCTGTTCGTCGAAGAGGTCCATCACCGGCTGCACCATCCGCGGGTGCCGCGCGAGCCGCGCGAACGGCTCGCTGTACATGTGGGCCGCGAAGTTGGTGCGCACCGCGTCGCTGCCTTTCTCGCGCACGTTGTAGGCCTCGCGCCGTGCGTACAGCGCCGGCACGGCTTCGGTGAGGGTGCGGATCTCCTCCGTCGAGAACAGGCCGGGGAAGAACAGGTAGCCGTCGCGATCGAACTGCTCGAGCTGCTCCGGGGTCAGGTGCATGCAGGTCTCCTTCGGAGGCGGCCCGGATGGGCTGCCGCGGTTGGCGCAACAATGCGGGACAAAGGCAGCGTACAGGAAAGGAGACGGACGTGGCATCCAAGGAACCCCTGCAGGACGGCGAGTGGCTCGACCGCATGTACAACAACCGCGCGCTCGTGCCCGCGCACGAGCAGCACTTCGCGCGCTGGCGCACCGCGTCGGCGAGGGCGCGCGAGCACTGGGAGTGCGTGCTCGACATTCCTTACGGGGACACGCCTGGGCAGAAGCTGGACGTATTTCCCGCGCCGCGCTCGCGGGCGCAGACGCTGGTGTTCATCCACGGCGGCTACTGGCGATCGCTGGACAAGTCGGACCACTCGTTCGTCGCGCCGGTGTTCCAGGACGCCGGGGCGTGCGTGATCGTGCCGAACTACGACCTGTGCCCCGCGGTGACCATCCCCGAGATCACGCTGCAGATGGTGCGTGCGCTCGCCTGGTCGTGGAAGAACGCGCCCACTTACGGCGGCGACCCGCGCAACATCACCGTGATCGGCCACTCGGCCGGCGGGCACTTGGCGTCGATGATGCTGTGCTGCGACTGGCAGCGCGCCGACCCGGACCTGCCCGGCGACGTGGTGGTGAAGGGGATGTCGATCTCGGGCCTGCATGACCTCGAGCCGGTGGCGAACACGCCGTTCCTCCGGGACTCGCTGCGTCTCACGCCGCAGGACGCGCTGCGGGCCAGCCCGGCGTTCCTGCCCGCGCCTTCAGCGGCCACGCTCTACGCCATCGCCGGTGCGGACGAGAGTCCCGAGTTCCTGCGCCAGAACACGCTCATTCGCGACGCGTGGGGGCCGACCGTGGTGGAGGCCTGCGAGGAACTGCCCGGCCTGAACCACTTCAGCGTGCTGGAAGCCCTGGCCACGCCCGGGCACGCGCTGCACGCCATGGCGTTCGAGTTGCTGTCACGCTGATTCGTCGTCCCCGAAGGCGGGGCTTCGTCATTCCGCGCGGGCGAAAGGCTCGTCATTCCCGCGAAGGCGGGAATCCACCGCTTCCGTCCTTGTCGCCCCGCCTCCGCGGGGACGACGAACGCGCTTCAGGGCTGCTGCCCCTGCCGCAGCAACTCGGCGTATTCCTTCTGCGTCATCTTGCGCGGCTTGGCGAGCAGGCTCTGGGCGACCTTCTGGGCCACCTCGCGCGACGTGCTCACGCCCGCAAGTTGCAGTTCGGTCTGCAGCTTGGGTTGCGCGGCTATGCGGCGCTGGAGGTCCGCGCCCAGCGTCTCCACCGCGGCATCGGCCTTCTGCTGGCCCTTGATCACCTGGGACAGCAGGTCCAGCGCCATGCGGTTGCCGCCGCTGCCGGAGGAGCGGCCCTGCATCATGTTGACGCCGGCGTTGGTGATCCCCAGCAGCGCCTTGAAGAACGCCTGCGTCTGGGCGTCGCGGTCCGCATCGGCCTTGGCGCCCGCGAAGTCGTTCTGCAGCTTGACCAGGTAGTCCTCGCGCGCGCGATAGAACGTGATGTTCTGGTTGGGGCCGAATTCGTCGCTGGCGAACAGGCCCGCGATCACCTCGTCCTCCTCGGCGTCGATGCGAACGCCCTGGAAGACGTAGACGCCCATTCCCGCGATCTTGGACGGCACGTAGACGAAGTCGCCATCGTAGATGCGCCCCTTGGTGTCCTCGTAGCGGCCGGTCTTGAAGACCGCCACGTTGCGACCCACGAACGGGTTCGCAGCCGCCCAGAACGTGCCGGTGTATGTGCTCGGAATCTTCTCGAACGACACGGCGCCGCCGCGCACCATCGTGCCTTCCTCGAGCATGCCGTCCGATCCCACGCGCACGCGGTACGTGCGCGAGGGATCCGCCGGCCAGCGCACGTCGTAGATCGCGTCGACGAAGCGGCCGCCTTGCCAGGGGCCGGTGAACTGGGTGCGGTTGACCCACTGGACGGTGCCCATGCCCGATTCGCAGTTGCCCGCGATGCACTGCGCGCCGCTGCCGTGCTGCTGCTCGTCGAGCGCGAAGGCAGCACCGGCGGCGAGGGCCAGCGAGACGCCGATGGCGAGGCGGTTCAATCGACGTCGCATTGCGTGGTCTTGACCTGTTCGCCTTCGTCGTAGCAGACGGTCGACGCGGGAATCGCGATGCCGCGGTACATCCGGGCATATTGGACCTGGGCTCCATGCATCCGGTTGTTCCGGAATGGGATCTCCATCGTCTTCTGCCTGCCGTCGTACGACACCATCAGCCAGCGGCCGGGTCCCTTGGGAAACATCAGCAACGTCGACACCGACGGCGGCTCGCCTTCCATCGCCGTATGGCTGATCGTCACGCCCTTGTGGGACTTGTCGGGATTCACCTGCGTGTAGATGAACGACGTCATGGTCATCCGCGGCATCTTGACCGGGTTCTTGCGCATCATGTCCGCCATCGCAGGGTCGGTCCACTCGGCTCGGGACTCCAGGGACATCGTGCGCTCGATCACGAGGCCACGGCGCTCACCGTTCTCCGCGAAGCCGGTCTCCACGTACTTGCGCGTGCGGTCGCGCTGGATCGCCGTGGCAGAGGCATTCACCATGGTGTATTCCACCCATCCCTTGAACAGGCCCGCAGGCTTGCCGTCCTTGCACGACGCCTCCACGGGCCGGACCACCACGTCCGTGAACTCGAACGGCTTCATGCCGGTGCCGCGCGTGGCCCGGGCCATGGCCTTGCGCAGGTCCTCGTCCGGCGGCACCCCCGGCAGCCGCACGCCGATGATCCGGCTCAGGACGTCGGGGGGCACCTCGCACGGAAACGCCTTGCCTTCGGCCGGCATCGCGAACGTGCCCTTCGGGTCGGCGAGGTAGCGCTCCAGGTCCGCACTTGCCTTGCCTGCCCACTCGACGAACTGCGGATCGTCGAGGGGTGGCAGCTCCACGCCGGCGTGGGCAGGGACGGAGAGGAGGAGGGCGCCGCCCAGCGCCGCGAGGATGAAGGAGCGGGAGGACTGCGACAGCATCCTCCCATTCTGTTGAGTTGGCCGGTCCCCGGCCCATCCCCTGGACGGGGGATGGTGCTTCCCGTCATTCCCGCGAAGGCGGGAATCCACCGCTCCCTCTTTCGGCCTTGCTACATCAGCAGGTGCTCGCCCGCGTTGTCGCCGCCCAGGATCACGTAGTTGACCTTGCGGATGTCCATCAGCTTCTTGCCGCCGGCGTAGCTGATCGAGCTCTGCACGTCTTCCTGCATCTCGCGCAGCGTGTCGGCCAGCCTGCCCTTCACCGGCTCCAGGATGCGCTTGCCCTCGACGTGCTTGTACTCGCCCTTGTTGAAGTCCGACGCGCTGCCGTAGTACTCCTTGTACAGGCGGCCGTTCTCCTCCACGGTCTTGCCGGGCGATTCCTCATGGCCGGCGAGCATCGAGCCGATCATCACCATCGTGGCGCCGAAGCGCACGCTCTTGGCGATGTCGCCGTGCTCGCGGATGCCGCCGTCCGCGATGATCGGCTTGGTGGCCACGCGGGCGCACCACTTGAGCGCCGACAGCTGCCAGCCCCCGGTGCCGAAGCCGGTCTTCATGCGCGTGATGCACACCTTGCCCGGACCGATGCCCACCTTGGTGGCGTCGGCGCCCCAGTTCTCCAGGTCGATGATGGCTTCGGGCGTGCCGACGTTGCCGGCGATGACGAACGCAGAAGGCAGCTTCGCCTTGAGGTGGCCGATCATGTCGCGCACGCTGTCGGCGTGGCCGTGCGCGATGTCGATCGTCACGTAGTCGGGCACCAGGCCCTCCCGCGCGAGCGCGTCGACCGTTTCGTAGTCGGGCTTCTTCACGCCGACCGAAATGGAGGCGTACGCGCCCTGCGACTTCATCCAGCGCACGAAGGCGACGTTGTCCAGGTCGAAGCGGTGCATCACGTAGAAGTAGCCGTTCTGGGCCAGCCAGAGGCAGATCTTCTCGTCCACCACCGTCTTCATGTTGGCGGGGACGACGGGGATGCGGAAGGTGCGCCCGCCCAGCTCCACGCCGGCGTCGCATTCGGACCGGCTCTCCACGCGGCACTTGCGCGGCAGCAGCAGGACGTTGTCGTAGTCGAAGATTTCCATGGCCAAGCCTCTCGAGAGAGTGATCGTTGAAGAACGAGTGAGCGCTTGGACTGGCTCCCGGCCTTGCCCGCGGAGGACAAGAAAAAACCGGGTCGCCAAATGCTTGGGCCCGGTGACTGATTCTACCGCCGGGCCGGGGTGGGGTTTCTACAATGCCGCATGTCCCCAGAAGTCCCCGCGGAATCCCCGCTGCTGCAGTCCCTCAACCCCGAGCAGCGCGCCGCGGTCACCCTGCCACCCGAGCACGCGCTGATCCTGGCTGGCGCGGGGTCCGGCAAGACCCGCGTCCTCACCACCCGCATCGCCTGGCTGCTGACCACCGGGCAGGTGTCGCCCGGCGGCATCATGGCCGTGACCTTCACCAACAAGGCCGCCAAGGAAATGATGACGCGGCTGGGCGCGATGCTGCCGGTCAACGTGCGCGGCATGTGGATCGGCACCTTCCACGGCCTGTGCAACCGCTTCCTGCGCGCCCACTACAAGCTGGCCAACCTGCCGCAGAGCTTCCAGATCCTGGACACGCAGGACCAGCTGTCGGCCATCAAGCGGCTGATGAAGCAGCACGGCGTCGACGAGGAGCGCTTCCCGCCCAAGGAAGTGCAGTGGTTCATCGCCGGCTGCAAGGAAGACGGCCAGCGGCCCAAGGACGTGCCCACGCGGACCGAGGAGGACCGCCGCCGCGTCGAGCTGTACCAGCTGTACGAGGAGCGGTGCCAGCGCGAGGGCGTGGTCGACTTCGGCGAGCTGATGCTGCGCAGCTACGAGCTGCTGCGCGACAACGACGCCGTGCGCGCGCACTACCAGCGGCGCTTCCGGCACATCCTGGTCGACGAGTTCCAGGACACCAACCGGCTGCAGTACGCGTGGCTGAAGATCTTCGCCTTCAACCCGGACGGCAGCGCGCCGGCCGGCAATGCGGTGCTGGCCGTCGGCGACGACGACCAGAGCATCTACGCCTTCCGCGGCGCGCGCGTGGGCAACATGCAGGACTTCGTGCGAGAGTTCCACGTCGCGCACCAGATCAAGCTGGAGCAGAACTACCGCAGCTACAGCAACATCCTCGACTCGGCCAACGCGCTGATCAGCCACAACAAGGGCCGGCTCGGCAAGAACCTGCGCACCGACCAGGGCCCCGGCGAGCCAGTGCGCGTGTACGAGGCACCGACCGACCTGGCCGAGGCGCAGTGGCTGGTGGAGGAGATGCGGCACCTCGCGCGCGACCAGGGCACCGAGCCGGGCTTCGCGAAGCGCGAGATCGCGGTGCTCTATCGCAGCAACGCGCAGAGCCGCGTGATCGAGACGGCGCTGTTCAACGCGGGCGTGCCGTACCGCGTCTACGGCGGCCTGCGCTTCTTCGAGCGCGCCGAAATCAAGCACGCGCTGGCCTACCTGCGGCTGCTGGAGAACCCGAACGACGACACCAGCTTCCTGCGCGTCGTGAACTTCCCGCCGCGCGGCATCGGCGCGCGCACGATCGAGCAGTTGCAGGACGCCGCCCGTGCCGCCGGCTGTTCGCTGCACGACGCGGTGAGCGCCACCACCGGAAAGGCGGGCGCCAACCTCGGTGCGTTCGTCGCCAAGATCGACGTCGTGCGCGAGCAGACGCAGGACCTGAGCCTGCGCGAGATCATCGAACTGGTGCTGCAGCACTCCGGGCTCGTCGACCACTACCGCAGCGAGAAGGACGGCGCCGAGCGCATCGAGAACCTGGAGGAACTGGCCAGCGCCGCCGAGAGCTTCGTGATGCAGGAAGGCTTCGGCCGCGATGCAGTGGCGCTGCCGATCGACGAGCTGTCGCAGAGTCCCGTGAGCCAGGGGCTGGATCCGAACCAACCCATCCTCGACCAACCGGCGCCGGACTACGTGGCGCCCGATGCGGAAACGGGCGAGACGCTCTCACCGCTGGCGGCGTTCCTCACGCACGCCGCGCTGGAAGCGGGCGACAACCAGGCCAGCGCCGGCCAGGACGCGGTGCAGCTGATGACGGTGCACTCGGCCAAGGGCCTGGAGTTCGACGCGGTGTTCGTCACCGGTCTCGAAGAGGGCCTGTTCCCGAGCGAGCGCTCCATGGCCGACTACGAAGGCCTGGAGGAAGAGCGGCGCCTCATGTACGTCGCGATCACGCGCGCCCGCAAGCGGCTGTACCTGAGCTACGCGCAGACGCGCCTGCTGCACGGCCAGACCCGCTACAACGTGCGCAGCCGCTTCTTCGACGAGTTGCCCGAAGCCGCGCTCAAGTGGCTCACGCCCAAGAACCAGAATTTCGGCGGCTCCGCATTCGGCTTCGGCACCGGCTACGGCAGCACGCGGTCACCGGGGGCGCAGCGGGACTGGAATCCCGACCGCTTCGCCAACCCGCCCGTGCCCGTGCAGAAGGCCGCGCCGTCGCACGGCCTGAAGTCCGGGATGCAGGTGTTCCACACCAAGTTCGGCGAGGGCACCGTGATCTCGATCGAAGGGCAGGGCGACGACGCGCGGGCGCAGGTGAAGTTCAATCGCCACGGCATCAAGTGGCTGGCCCTCGCCGTGGCGAAGCTGACGCCGGTCTAGGAAGCCGAGAGCCGCTGGCCCACCGGCACCGGCTCACTCCATGTGCAGCCAGTGTTCCTCGGGAAGGGACTTCAGGAAGGCAAGCACCTGCTGCGCGGCGCCATGGCTGGCGGCCCACTCGAGGTGGTCGCGCAGGCACAGGCGCTTGACCATCGCGGACGTCACGCGCCAGGCCTGCGGCGGGATCGGCAGCGGCGGCTGCCACTGGCCGTTGACCTGCTGCTTGCCGGGCAGCATGTCGTAGAGGGCCTGCCAGGCCGCCAGGTGCGGGCAGACGCGGTTGTTGCGCCGCGCTTCCTGCATCAGCGCCTCGAGGTCGCCCGCCGCTGCTGCCGCGCCTGCCGCTGCTTCGCCCAGGGCGGTCGGCGCGGTGGTTTCGAAGCCTGCCGGGGCCCCGAGGTCGGTGGGCAGGTCGGCCGGCACGCTGCCCGTCGTGGTCGGCTGGAACTTGCGCTCCTGCTTCTCGCTGAGCTCGGTGAAGAGCGCCCACGCCGTGTCGGTGTTGCGCTCCTCCGCCTCCGGTGCAGGAATGGTGTCGCCGTACTGGTACGGGTCGTCCAGCGCGGTCTTCTTCTTCGGCGGCGGGGTGGGGGGCGGCATGGTCGTGGGGCGGGCAGCGGGTCACTGCCCGGCCGCACTGTACCCCGGCCATCGGCGGCTGCCCATCCGCCGGAACGCGCGGGCGTGGCTTTTTTTCCGTCGCCGCCGCGGGCCGGGTGTTCACTTACGATCCGGGCCAGGAGAGACCGCCATGAATGCTCCCGTCCCCCTTTCGCGCTGGGCCGGCGAAGGTTCCAGCCGGGTGCCGTTCTGGGCCTACACGGACCCGCAGCTGTACCGCGCCGAACTCGATCGCATCTTCTACGGCCGCCACTGGTCGTACGTCGGGCTCGAGATCGAGGTGCCCAACGTGGGCGACTTCAAGCTGACCTGGGTCGGCGAGCGCCAGGTGATCCTGGTGCGCGATCGCGTGGCGCCGAAGGACCGCGGCACCGACCACGGGTTGCGCGTGGTCGAGAACCGCTGCGCGCACCGAGGCGTGCGCTTCTGCCAGCAACCGCATGGCAACGCGCGCAGCTTCGTCTGCCCGTACCACCAGTGGACCTACAAGCTCAATGGCGACCTGGCCGGGCTGCCGTTCAAGGAAGGCGTGAAGGCGCTCGGCGCCGATGGCACCGAGTGCGTGCAGGGCGGCATGCCGGTGGACTTCGACCTCAAGGCCAACGGCCTGACCAAGCTGCGGGTCGAGGTGCTGCACGGGCTGGTGTTCGCCACTTTCTGCGACGACGCGGAGCCGCTGCGCGACTACCTCGGCCCCGAGGTGCTGCCGTGGCTGGACAGGATCTTCCAGGGGCGCCAGCTGCAGCTGTTGGGCATCAACCGGCAGCGCATCCCCGGCAACTGGAAGCTGATGATGGAGAACATCAAGGACCCGTACCACCCGGGCCTGCTCCACACCTGGTTCGTGACCTTCGGGCTCTGGCGCGCCGACCAGAAGAGCCGGATGGTGATGGACGCGCACGGCCGCCACGCGGTGATGGTCTCGCGCCGCAACGACGGCGGCGAGAACAAGGCGGTCACGCAGGGGGTCACGTCATTCAAGGCCGACATGACGCTGCAGGACGACCGCCTGCTCGACGTCGTGCCGGAGCCGTGGTGGAAGGTGACCGACCCGGCGAACCCGGGCACGGAGATCATGCCGACGGTGACGATGATCACGCTGTTCCCCAGCGTGATCATCCAGCAGCAGGTCAACTCGCTGTCGACGCGCCACATCGTGCCGCGCGGCGAAGGCGAGTTCGACTTCGTGTGGACGCACTTCGGCTTCGTCGACGACACGCCCGAGATGACGCGGCGCCGCCTGCGCCAGGCCAACCTGTTCGGCCCCGCGGGGTTCGTCAGCGCCGACGACGGCGAGGTGATCGAGTTCAGCCAAGACGGCTTCCGCCAGTGGGGCGAGGGCGGCAGCACGCTGTGCGAGCTGGATGGCACCGGCACCGGCGGCACCGAGCACATGGTCACCGAGACGCTGATCCGCTCGATGTACGCCTACTGGCGCAGGGTGATGGGGGTCTGATGGAGCACCTGCTGCTGCAGCACGAGATCGACGAGCTCAATGCCGCGTACGCCGCGGTGCTCGACGAGGGGCGCTTCGACGCCTGGCCGGACTTCTTCGTCGAGGACGGCCGCTACACCGTGCAGGCGCGCGAGAACTTCGACCGCGGCCTGCCGCTCGCGCTGATGGACCTGGAAAGCCGCGGGATGATGCGCGACCGCGTCTACGGCGTCACGCAGACGATCTACCACCGCCCTTACTACATGCGCCATGTCGTCGGCCGCGCGCAGGTGCTGCCCGTGCAGGAAGGCGATGCGGCCGGGTTGCTGCGTGCGCAGGCGAACTACGCCGTGTTCCGCACGCGGCCCGGCGATGCAAGTGAGGTCTACAACGTGGGCCGGTACATCGACACGCTGGTTCGCACCGGCGAAGGGCTGAGGTTCGCGAGCCGGCGCTGCGTGTACGACAGCGAGATGGTGCTGAACTCGCTGATCTATCCGGTCTGAAACGATTGCGCCCTCCGGAGAGGGCGCAAATGGGCCCCGGCCTTCGCCGGGGCACGAAGCAGCGCCGCGAAGCGGCTTATTTCTTCGTGGCCTCGTGGCCGACGTAGCCGCCCAGGGCCGCGCCACCCAGCGTGCCCAGCGTGCCGCCGCCCACCGCGCTGCCGATCGCACCGCCGGCCACCGCGCCGCCCACCGTGCCGGCCGTCTGGCGGTCCATCGTGCCGCAGCCGGTCAGCGCCATCATCGTCACAGCGGCCACTGCCGCGAGGATCTTGCTCTTCATACCGTTCACCTTGGGAAAGTACGACCGCCAAAGGCGCGGCCTGCCTGTGCGATGAACTCTATGGAGGAGCCTTTTGGCCTCCTGTAGGAGGCCCGAGACAGGGGGTGTCGGCTCGCCCCGTGGGGTCGTGCCGGACCGTGCAGGGCGCGCGTGCAGGGCCGCGCCGGGCCGGTGCCTCAGCGGCCCGCCTGCCGCTCGGAGGCCAGCCGGTTGGTGTGGCGCAACCGTGCGGCGAGGTCGATGGCGAGGTTGGACAGCAGCTTCTGCACCAGTTGCGGCGCTTCGTGGCTCAGCCGGTCGAAGCGGTCGCGCGTGAGGACGGCGACGGCGAGATCCTCTTCGGCGAGGACCGTCGCCGATCGAGTGGCGCGGTCGAGGAACGCCAGCTCGCCGATCACCGCGCCCCGCCGCACGCCGGCCAGCCGCACGCCCCGCTGGTGCGGTCCCGGCACGATGACGCTGGCGCTGCCTTGCAGCACCACCATCAGTTCGTGGCTCGCGCTGCCGGCCTCGATCACGACGTCGCCGGCGCGGAACAGCCGCTGCTCCATCGCCGCTTCGAGGGCCTGCCGCTCGTGGTCGTCCATGTCGCGGAAGATCGACACCGCGTCCAGCACCGTCGTCGATGGCGCTTCGGTGTCGGATCCGTACAGTTGCAGCAGGTGGTTCTCGGCCTGCTCGAGCGCGCGGTCCAGGTCCTCGGCCACGTGCGCCCCGCGCGAGTGCAACTGCAGCGCCGCGGCGACTTCGGGCGCCGTGCGCGCCGGGTCGACGTGGAACAGCGGGACCATCGACAAGTCGGCCAGGCGCTCGATCTTGTCGATGGTGGCGACCACGCTCGTGTCCACGTGCCGCACGCCGGTCCAGTCCACCACGATGCAGCGCGCCTCGCCCAGCACGGCGCGGAACTGGCTCTCGAGGCTGCTCACCGCGACGAAGAACAGGTCGCCCGCGAGTTCGACCACGCGCAGCTCGTGGCCGTGGCGCGCGAGCTGCTGGAGGTCGGCGCGCGGGCGCGCGCAGTTGGACGAGACCTGCGCGCCCGTGAGCACGGCCCGCGCGGGACGGCCCGCATTGCGCACGGCGAACAGAAGCAGGCCGAGCAGGAAGCCGACGACCACCGCGGCCACGATGTTCAGCATCACAGCCGTCGCGGTGACGGCGGCGACCAGCGCGAGGTTCTCGCGTTCCAGCGGGCGCAGCGGGTCGCGCCGCAGCCAGCGGCGCAGCAGCTGCACCGAGCCGCGGTCGACCATGAACCAGGCTTCGCACAGCAGCGCGCCGGCGATGGCGGCGATCGGCACGTGGCCGAGCGCGCCGCTGAAGGCCACCACCAGCGCGATGGCGGTCATGCAGACCATCAGCGGCGCGGCCAGGCGGGCGTGGCGGCTGGCGACCATGGACGACTGCGCCGATCCCGACAGCGGCGCCGACCCCAGCAGGGCGGCGACCACGCTGGCGGAAGCGGTCGCCAGTGGCAGCCCGCGCGGCCCCGCGGGCCGGTCATCCTGCTGCGACAGCATCTGGGCGGTCATGGCGCTGTTGAGGAACATGATGGTGCCCAGGATCGCGGCCTGGCCCACCAGCGCGCCCGACAGCGACATCCAGTCGATGCCGGGCGCGGCGAACACCAGGAAGTCGGTGACCGCGGCCGTCCGCACGTTCAAGTCGCTGCTGCCGACCATCGTGACGTGCTCGCCGGCGCGCCCGAGCAGCTCGCCGATGACGACGCCGACGACGAGGCCGGTGGCGGTGGCCGGCCAGCGGCGCAGCCAGTGCCGCACCGCGACGCCGACCGCGAACACCGTGCCCGCGACGACGGCCACGCCCCACGCCGTGCTGCCGGGCACCTGCTGCAGCCCGTGCAGCGCGATCGTCTCGCTGATGATCAGCGACACCGCGATCGAGTTGGAGAAGCCCGCGAACACCGGGGTCGGGATGTAGCGCGTGAAGCGGTCCGCGCGGGCGAGGTAGAGGGCGGCCATGACGATGGCAGCCGTGGCCGTCGTCGCCTTGATCGCCGCGGCTCGCGCTTCCGGCGTGTCGGGCACGCCCCACGAGGGCAGTTGCAGCGCCATGTGGCCGACGAGCGCGGCGAGCGTCGTCGCCTCGAGGAAGCGGGCCGAGTACAGCACCGGGCGGTGCGAGCGGATCGCCGCCAGCTGCACCAGCGCCAGCCCGATGAGGGTGGCCGCGAGGGCGCCGGACAGCATGCCGGGCGCATGCCGCCCGAAGATCACGACGACGGCGCCGAGGCTGAGCGGAATGGTGAACGCGGATGCATCGAGCGCACCGAGGAGGCTGCGGCCCCAACCGGTGGCCTGGCTCGTCGACGCGTCCTCGAGCGGGGTGAACGTACTGGCCTGTCGCACGAGACCTCCTGTGCTGCGGCCGGATTGAAGCACAGCCGTGGCGGCCGCGCCTCGGTCAAACGGACCGGCTGCGGGCTAGCGGCGGGTTGGCGGCGAAGTAGCGGACCATCCCGCGTAGCAGGGCGTCGGCCAGCTGGTCCTGGTAGGCGTCGCTGCGCAGCTTGGCCTCTTCTTCCGGGTTGCTGATGAAGGCGGTCTCGACGAGGACGCTGGGAATGTCCGGCGCCTTCAGCACGGCGAAGCCGGCCTGCTCGACATGCTTCTTGTGCAACTGGCCCACGCTGCCGATCTCGCCCAGCAACGCCCCGCCCAGCTTGAGGCTGTCCTTGATCTGCGCGCTGGTGCTCATGTCCAGCAAGGCGCGGGCGACGTGGGCGTCGGCGGACTTGATGTTCACGCCGCCGATCAGGTCGGCCTTGTTCTCCTTGTCCGCCATCCAGCGCGCCGCGGTGCTGGAGGCGCCGCCCTGGCTGAGGGCGAACACGCTGGCGCCGCGCGCCGTCGGCGTGATGAAGGCGTCGGCATGCACGCTGACGAACAGGTCGGCCTGCACGCGGCGCGCCTTCTGCACCCGCACGTGCAGCGGCACGAAGAAGTCGGCGTCGCGGGTGAGGAAGGCCCGCATCGGGTTGCCATTCACGATCGTGGCGTTGATGCGCTCGCGCAGCCGGTGCGCCACCTGCAGCACGACGTCCTTCTCGCGCGTTCCACCCGGGCCGATGGCGCCGGGGTCCTCGCCGCCGTGGCCGGGATCGATGGCGACCACGATCAGGCGGTCCGTGCGCGAGGCGACCTGCGGCGCGCCGACGACCGCCGGCGGCACCGGCTCGCTGGCCTTCGGCCGCGGGCGCGGCGTGGACTGCCGCTGGGTGATCAGTTCGCCCAGCGGGTCCGCCGACGGCGCGGGCGCGGTCGGGTCCTTCATCCGCTCGGTGATCAACGCCTCCAGCGGATCGGCCGCCTGCAGCGGGAAGAAGTCGATCACCAGTCGGTGCTGGTAGGCGGCGATCGGCGGCAGCGTGAACACCTGCGGCAGCGCCTGCTGCTTCAGGTCGATCACCAGCCGCACCACGCCCGGCGCGAACTGGCCGGCACGGATGCCCGCGATGTAGGGATCGTCGGCGCGCACCTTCGCGACCAGTTCGCGCAGCGCGGGATTGAGCTCGATGCCTTCGAGGTCGACGGCGAGGCGGGGCGGGTCCTGCACCACGACCTGGCGCGAGGTGAGCCTGGCATCCGACTCGATGGTCACGCGCGTGTAATCGGGCGCGGGCCACAGGCGCACGGCGACGATGGTCGCGCCGCGGGCGATCTGCGCACGGCCCAGCAGCAGCGCCACCGCGCCCCCGCGCACCAGGTCGCGCCGGCCGATGCTCATGCCAGCAACTCCCGGCCGAGCGCGGTGTTCGCCCGCAGGCGCACGTCGCGCGTGCCATCGGCCTGCAGCGTGAGATGCAGGTCGAGGTCGGCGGGCGGCAGCAGGCCCGCGGCTTTCTCGGGCCACTCGGCCAGCTTCAGGCCCGGGCCGTCGAACACCTCGCGGAAGCCCGCGTCTTCCCACTCGCGCGGATCGCTGAAGCGGTAGAAGTCGAAGTGGAACGCCGGGCCAGCCCCGGTCTGGTGCGGTTCGACGACGGCGTAGGTGGGGCTCTTGATGCGGCCGGCGACGCCCAGCGCCCGCAGCAGGTGGCGCACGAAAGTCGTCTTGCCGGCGCCAAGGTCGCCATGCAGCGCGATGAAGGCATCGGCGATGCCGGCGCGCCGCGCGAGCAGCTCGGCGAACGCGCGCGTGTCGTCCTCGGTGGTCCAGCGGAGAAGAGGCGCGCCGCTGCCCGGCGGTGGGGCGGTTCCTACAATCGGCGGGTGATGCGGCTTGGTGCTCAGATCGACGGTCCTTCGCTGGTGGCAGCGATCGGGCAATGGGGCCGTGAGCTGGGATTTTCCCAGATCGGCGTGGCCGGCGTCGACCTTTCCGAGGCGGAACCCGGCCTTCTGCAGTGGCTGTCCAACGGATGGCACGGCGAGATGGCCTACATGCAAGCCCATGGCCTGAAGCGCGCGCGTCCCGCCGATCTTGTGCCCGGTACGCTGTCGGTCGTCACGGCCCGAATGGACTACCTGCCCGCCGCGACGCCCGAAGGCTGGCAGGCGATCGAGCTGGCGCGGCTCGATCGGCCGCGCGAAGGCACGGTGTCCCTGTATGCCCGGGGACGCGATTACCACAAGGTGCTGCGCCAGCGCCTGCAGAAGCTGGCGGACCGCATCGCGCAGGACATCGGGCCGTTCGGCCACCGCGTGTTCACCGATTCAGCGCCGGTGCTGGAGGTCGAACTCGGTACGCGCAGCGGCCAGGGCTGGCGCGGCAAGCACACGCTGGCCCTGTCGCGCGACGGCGGCTCGATGTACTTCCTGGGCGAGATCTACATCGACGTCGCGCTGCCGACGACGACGCCCGAGAGCCCGCACTGCGGCACGTGCACGGCCTGCATCGAGGCCTGCCCCACCGGCGCGATCGTCGGCCCGCAGCGGCTGGATGCGCGCCGCTGCATCTCCTACCTCACGATCGAGCACGCCGGCCCGATCCCGCTGGAGTTCCGCCCGCTGATCGCCAACCGCATCTACGGTTGCGACGACTGCCAGCTCGTGTGCCCCTGGAACAAGTACGCGCACCGCAGCACCCTGCCGGACTTCGACCCGCGCGAGGGCATGACCGGCGCGCTGCTGGCCGACCTGCTGCGCTGGAGCGAGGAGGAGTTCCTGCGCCGCACCGAGGGCAGCCCGATCCGCCGCATCGGCCATGAGCGCTGGCTGCGCAACGTGGCGGTGGCGGCGGGAAATGCGCTGGCGAAGGAGGACGACGTGGACCTGCGGGGTGCGCTGCAGGCGTTGCGCGGGCACGCGAGCGATCTCGTGCGGGAGCACGTCGAGTGGGCGCTGGAATGTCGCGCCGATGCTGCATCGCCCGCATCGGGCACCGCATTGCGTTGACCCCTCGACGGCGCGGCGGTCCAATCACCCGAGGCCCGTGATCCGGCGAGGCCAATCGGGAGGGCGTCCGATGCTGAAGTTCCTCAAGCGATTCGCAACGGCCGGCGCCAAGCCGGTGGCCGCCCCGGCGCCAGCGCGTCCCTCGTCGGCAGCGGCCAACCTCTGGCGGCGGCTGACCGGGCCCAGCCCGCTCGACCCCCTGCCGGTCGGCGAGGTGAGCGAACTCGATGACGAATCGGCATGGGACCAGTGGGAGCACTCCCAGATGGAACTGGACAGCCGCATGGGGCCGCTCTCGGCGTACGACACGATCCGGGTGAAGGACGCACCAGACCAGGCAGCGAAGCCCGACCCGTTTGCCAGCGTCCGCAAGCGGACCTAGCGAGAGCGCCCGGACCTGCTACTGCAGGATGCCCAGCGCCAGGGTCAGGCTCAGCGGTCCGAGGATGGTCGATAGCGTCACCAGCCCCGCGACGTACGCGCCGTTGTAGCCCATGCGCGAGGCCAGCACGTAGGCGCTCGACGCGGTCGGCATCGCCGAAAACAGCAGCAGCACCAGTGCCTGCGTCGCGTCCAGCGAGAACAGCCGCACCAGCACCCAGGCGACGCAGGGCAGGGCGAGGTGGCGGATGGCCAGCACGCCGACGGTCAGCGTGCGCGATTGCGCGAGGCTGCTCAATTGGAGGCCGGCGCCGGCTGCCATCAGGCCCAGCGCGATCGAACTGCCGCCGATGCGTGCGACGGTGGGCTCGAGCCACGCGGGGATGCGCATCCCGAGCAGGTTCGTCGCCAGCGCCAGGGCCGTCGCGATGATCAGCGGGTTTCGCACCAGCGCGCCGAGCAGGCCGGTCTGCCCGTGGCGGGCCATCGGCCACACGGCACCGATGTTGAACAGCGGCACGCAGACCCCGATCAGCACCGCGAGCAGTTGCAGCCCCTGTGCGCCGGCCAGCCGCTCGGACAGCGCGAGGGCGACGAAGGAGTTGAAGCGGAAGGCGACCTGCGCCGCGCCGGCGTGCTCGCGACCGTCGATGCGTCCGCGCAGGCCGGGCAGGCAGGGTAGGGCATAGGCCATCGCGATGCCGGACACGCCCAGCGTCAGTCCCGCGGCCATCAGCCGGCCGGCCTCGCCGACGTCGATCGGGTGGCGCAGGATGGCCTGGAACAGCAGGACCGGGAACAGGAGGTGGTAGACGAGGCGCTCGACCTGGGTCCAAAGGGGGCGGTCCAGCGGCGTGAACCGGCACAGGACACACCCGAGGACGATCAGCGCGAAATCCGGGAACAGCAGGCGGGCAAACTCCACCGGGCGAGCATAGCTTCCGCTGGGGTTCACCCTTATGTGGATTCCACAGACGCCGCGCTCGGGCCGGCAGGTACCATGCGCGATTCGTCTGATCCCCGCATCGCAAGGAGTGTTCGCATGAAACGCCGCGTCTTGTTGGCCCTCGCTTCCGCCTCGCTCGCCGTCACGGCAGGCCCGGCGCTGGCCCAGGCCTACCCCAACAAGCCCGTCAAGCTGGTCGTCCCGTTCGCGCCGGGTGGCACGACGGACATCATCGCCCGCGTGATCTCGGAGCCGCTGGGCAAGGCCATCGGCCAGAGCGTCGTGGTGGAGAACAAGGCCGGTGGCGGTGGCGTGATCGGCGCGCAGCAGACCGCCAACGCCAAGCCGGACGGCTACGAACTGGGCGTGGCGACCGTGTCGACCACCGCGGCCAACCCCGCGATCAACCCCAAGATCCCGTACAACCCGGTCAGCGACTTCACGCCGATCATCAACATCGCGGCGACGCCGAACGTGATCGCGGTGCATCCGAGCTTCCCCGCCAAGGACTACAAGGGTTTCCTCGCCGAGCTGAAGAAGAACCCCGGCAAGTACTCGTTCTCGTCGTCCGGCACCGGTGGCATCGGCCACCTGCAGATGGAGCTGTACAAGAGCCTGTCCGGCACCTTCGTCACGCACATCCCGTACCGCGGCGCGGGCCCGGCGCTGAACGACACCGTCGCCGGCCAGGTTCCGATGATCTTCGACAACCTGCCCTCGGCGCTGCCCTTCATCAAGGAAGGCCGCCTGGTGCCGATCGTGGTCGCCGCGCCCCAGCGCCTGAAGGACCTGCCGAACGTGCCGACCTTCAAGGAAGTCGGCCTCGAGCCCGTGAACCGCCTGGCCTATTACGGCATCTACGGTCCCAAGAACCTGCCGCAGGACGTCGTCACCAAGATCCACGACGGCGTGGTCAAGGCGCTGCAGGAACCGGCGGTGCGCAAGCGCATCGAGGACACCGGCTCGATCGTGATCGGCAACACGCCGGAGCAGTTCGCGCAGCAGATCAAGGCCGAGTACGACGTGTACAAGAAGGTCGTCAACGACGCCAAGCTGAAGCTCGACTGAGGCCCACGTGCCGGCGCAAGCCGTCCTCCGGAACAAGCCGCCTGCGGGCGGCTTGTTCGCGTCCGTCGACGACTTCATCGACGCGCTCTGGCTGGAGGAAGGCCTGTCCGCCAACACGCTCGCCGCGTACCGGCGCGACCTGACGCTGTACGGCACCTGGCTGCGCGGCCAGGGCAAGGACCTCGAAGCGACGGTCGAGACCGACCTGCACGCGTACTTCGCGCACCGGCACCGCGACACCAAGGCGACGACGGCGAACCGCCGGCTCACCGTCTTCAAGCGCTTCTTCCGCTGGGCGCTGCGCGAACGGCGCATCACGGTCGACCCGACGCTGAAGCTGCAGTCGGCCAAGCAGCCGCTGCGCGTGCCCAAGACGCTGACCGAGGCGCAGGTCGAGGCGCTGCTCGCCGCGCCCGACGTCGACACGCCCTTGGGCCTGCGGGACCGCACGATGCTGGAGTTGATCTACGCCAGCGGCCTGCGCGTGAGCGAACTCGTCACGCTCAAGCTGCACCACACCAGCCTTGCCGACAACGTCGTGCGCGTGATGGGCAAGGGCGGCAAGGAACGCCTGGTGCCCTTCGGCCAGGTCGCGCGCGACTGGATCCAGCGCTACCTCGACGAAGCACGCGGCGACATCCTCGCGGGCCAGCAGACCGACGACCTGTTCGTCACCGCGCGCGGGCACGGCATGACGCGCGCCATGTTCTGGGTGCTGGTGAAGAAGCACTCGCGCACCGCCGGCATCACGGCACCGCTGTCGCCGCACACGCTGCGCCATGCCTTCGCGACCCACCTGCTGAACCACGGCGCCGACCTGCGCGCCGTGCAGATGCTGCTGGGCCACGCCGACATCTCGACCACCACCATCTACACCCACGTCGCGCGCGAGCGGCTCAAGCAGCTGCACGCGCACCACCATCCGCGCGGCTGACAATCGCGTGCAAGGAGCTCCCATGAAGAAAATCATCGCCGGCCTCGCGCTGGCCCTCTGCGCCGGCGCGGCGCTCGCGCAGGCCTGGCCGTCGGCCAAGCCGATCCGCCTGATCGTCGGCTACCCGCCGGGCGGCGGCATCGACTTCGCCGCGCGCACCGTGCAGGTTCCGCTGCAGGAAGCGCTGAAGCAGCAGATCGTGGTCGACTACAAGCCCGGTGCGAGCGGCATGCTCGCGGCCGGCGAACTCACGCGCGCCGCGCCCGACGGCTACACGCTGCTGCTGGCCAACACCGGCCCGTTCGCCATCGCGCCGTGGCTGCAGTCCAAGCCGCCGTACGACCCGGTGCGCCAGTTCACCTACATCGGGCAGATCAGCCAGGGCAGCTACATCGCGGTGACGCGGCCCGACCATCCGGCGCGCGACCTGAAGGAGTGGGTCACGTGGGCGAAGGCGAACGCGGGCAAGGTGAACTTCGCCTCCGGCGGCCAGGGCACGTCGACGCACCTGAATGGCGAGCTGATGAACCAGGCGACCGGGCTCGACGTGACGCACGTGCCGTACAAGGGCAGCGCGCCCGCGGTGCAGGACCTGATCGGCGGCCAGACGCAATTGCTGATCGACGCCGGCACG
Source organism: Ramlibacter algicola (assembly GCF_016641735.1). Taxonomy (NCBI): domain Bacteria; kingdom Pseudomonadati; phylum Pseudomonadota; class Betaproteobacteria; order Burkholderiales; family Comamonadaceae; genus Ramlibacter; species Ramlibacter algicola. The sequence goes on from NZ_JAEDAO010000001.1 coordinate 1,766,272, forward strand.
GTGCTGCTGCCGCAGGTCAAGGGCGGCAAGCTGAAGGCGCTCGCCGTCACGGGCCCCAGGCGTGATCCGCAACTGCCCGACGTGCCGACCGTGCGAGAGCTGGGGTTCGGTGCGATGGAGTCGGTCGGCTTCCAGGGGCTGGTCGGTCCCGCCGGCATGCCGAAGGAGATCGTCGATCGCCTGAACGCCGAACTGGCGAAGGTGCTCGCGCAGGCCGACATCAAGGCCAAGTTCGCCGGAGCCGGCGCCGAGGTGCACCCGCTCGGCCCGGCCGAATTCGCTTCGTTCGTGAAGGCCGAGAACGAGAAGTGGTCGCGCCTGGTCCGCGAGCGCAAACTGCAACTGGATTGAAGGACCGACCCATGCATCCCAACCGTCGCCAGGCGCTCGCCGCGCTCGCACTCTCCGCCACCGGCGCCGCCTGGGCGCAGGCCGCATGGCCCACCCGCCCCGTGCGCATCGTCGTCGCCTACCCGCCGGGCGGCGTCAGCGACGCCGTCGCCCGCTCGCTGGCCGACCGGCTCGGGCCGGCGCTCGGCCAGAGCGTCATCGTCGAGAACAAGGCCGGCGCCAGCGGCAGCATCGGGCTGGACGCGGTGGCCAAGTCCACCGACGGCCACACCTTCGGCTTCGCGGCGATCAGCCCGGTCGCGCTCAACCCCCACCTGGGCAAGTCGCCATTCGATCCGCAGAAGGACCTGGTGCCCGTCGTCGGCGTGATGGACTCGCCGGTGCTGCTGCTCGCGACCAGCGCGACACAGGCCAAGGACCTGCGCGAGCTGCTTGCCGCCGCGCGCGCCAAGCCGGGCTCGATCCGCTGGGCGACGTCCGGCCCCGCCTCGCTGGGCCACCTGATGCTCGAGCAGTTGAAGGCCGCCGCCAAGGTCGACATCAGCCACATCCCGTACAAGGGCGGCGGCCAGCAGATCAACGACGCGCTGTCGGGCCAGTTCGAGGTCCTGTCGGTCAACGCGGGTGGCGCCATCACGCAGCACGTCAAGGCCGGCAAGTTCCGCGTGCTGGCGGTCGGTGCACCGGCGCGGCTGGACCCGTTCCCCGACGTGCCGACGCTGGCCGAAGCGGGCTATCCCGCCGCCAACCTCAGCTCGGTGTTCGGCCTGTTCGCGCCCGCGGGCACGCCGGCCACGGTCGTCGAGAAGCTGAACGCGGAAGTCAATCGCGCCCTGGCGAACGCCGACGTGCGCGCGCGCCTGGCTGCCGGCGACAACGTGCCCACCGGCGGCACGGCCGCCGCGTTCGCGCGCCTGATCGCGCAGGAGTCCGCGAACAACGCCCGCATCATCAAGGCGGCCAACATCCAGGTCGACTAGCACGCGTGCCGGCAACGGCTGGCCCAGCCGTTGCCGGCCGTGACAAAGCACCCATTGCCGTGGCCGGCGCGATCGGCCAATCTGGCCACACCCCCCCCACCGGCGCGCGCGCGGGCGCGGCCACGCCGGTGGGCACCCACACGGCGCGCCCGGAAAGGCGCTGCCATGTCCAGATCGATTCCACCCGCGCTCGCTTGCGTCGCCGCTGCCGCGGCGCTCGGCCTTCCCATCCCGGCCCGCGCCGTGCACGGCGGCGAGGGCATGCAATGGAGCGACGCACCGCCCACCTTGCCCAAGGGCGCCAAGATGGCGGTGCTGCAGGGCGACCCGGCCAAGGCCGGGCCGTTCGTGATCCGGCTGTCGGCGCCGGCCGGCTACAAGGTCCCGCCGCATTCGCACTCGCAGGCCGAGAACCTCACGGTGATCTCGGGCTCGTTCCAGGTCGGCATGGGCGACAAGGTCAACGTCAAGGAGCTGAAGACGATGGGTCCCGGGGCGTTCGGCTCGATCCCTGGCGGCACCAACCACTACGCGATGGCCAAGACGGCAGCCGTGGTGCAGATCCACGGCGAGGGCCCGTTCGACATCAAGTACGCCAATCCGTCCGACGACCCGAGCCAGAAGTAAGGGCGCGGGGCAGCTCGCGCGGGGCTGCAAGCACAATAGGCGGCTCCGCCACTTCGCCGCCCTTCACATGCTCCAGTTCGCCGACATCGAAGCCGCCGCCGCACGCCTGGAGGGCGCCGCGCACCGCACGCCCGTACTGACGTCGCGCACGCTCGACACGCAACTCGGCGCGCAAGTGTTCTGCAAGGCCGAGAACCTGCAGCGCATGGGCGCGTTCAAGTTCCGCGGCGGCTACAACGCGGTGAATTCGCTGACCGAGGCGCAGCGTGCGCGTGGCGTCGTCGCGTTCTCGTCGGGCAACCACGCACAGGCCGTGGCGCTGGCCGCGCAACTGCATGGCTGCAAGGCGACCATCGTGATGCCGCACGACGCGCCGGCGCTCAAGCTGGCAGCGACGCGCGGCTACGGCGCCGAAGTCGTGATCTACGACCGCTACAAGGAAGACCGCGCCTTGATCGCGCAGCGCCTGGTCGAGGAGCAAGGCGCCAACCTGATCCCGCCGTTCGACGACCTGCGCGTGATGGCAGGGCAGGGCACCGCGGCGCTGGAGTTGATCCAGGACGTCGGCGAGCTCGATGCCTTGATCGTCTGCACCGGTGGCGGCGGTTTCCTCTCGGGATGCACGGTGGCCGCCAAGCACCTGCTGCCGGGCATCGACGTGTACGGCGCGGAGCCGGAGCGTGGCAACGACGTGCAGATGTCGCTGCGCGAAGGCCGCATCGTGTCCATCGACGTGCCGCGCACCATCTGCGACGGCCAGCAGACGCAGGCCGTCGGCAAGCATCCGTTCGAGGTGATCCGCTCGCAGGTGAAGGACGTGCTCGCCGTGCCCGACCCCGTCGTGGTGCAGGCGATGCGCTTCGCCTTCGAGCGGATGAAGGTGGTGCTCGAGCCTTCCGGCGCGTGCGCGCTCGCCGCGCTGATGCACCACGCCGACCGCTTCCGCGGCCAGCGCGTGGGCGTCACCTTCTCCGGCGGCAACGTCGGCGTCGACCGCTTCGTGGCGCTCGTCACCGGCACCGAGCAGGTCGACTAGCGGCTCACGCCGCCTTGGCGCCGAGCGCGCGCATCTTCCCCATCCACTTGGCGGCGTCGGCGGCCTTCATCGCACCGACCATGCCGATCAGGGTTTCGTGCACGGGCGCGAAGCCGACGAAGCCCAGGATGTTGCGTTCGAGCGAGCGCACGCTGTGCGCGCGGAAGTACCAGCGGTACACCAGCGCCGGCATGCCCATCGTCACGACGACGCGTGCGGAGCGGCCCTTCAGGCCCTTCGTCGCGAACGCCTTGCCATGGTCCTTGTCGGCGCCGAAGGCGAAGCCGGGCCGCGCCACCTGTTCGAGGAAGCCCTTGAGCAGCGCCGGCATGTCGCCGAGCCACAGCGGGAAGACGATCACGAGGTGCTCGCACCAGCCGATCGCGTCCTGCGCGTGCCGCAGGCCAGCCGGCAGCGTCCCGTGCTCCCACTCTTGCTGGCTGCGCAGCAGCGGGAAGTCGAGGTCGGCGACGCGCAGCATGCGCACCTCGTGCCCGGCGTCGCGCGCGCCTTGCGCATAGGTGTCGGCGAGGGCGTGGCACAGGTGCGGCGCAGCGCTTTCCGGATGGCCTTGCAGCAGGAGGATCCGTGTCATCGGCGCAGCCTAGGGGCACTCGCGTGCGCGCCGCTTGATTCATGTCAGTTCCGCTAGAGTCGCCGCACCTTGCATCCCGCCGATTCGTCCGACCGCACCCGCTGGGCCATGCTGATGGCCCTGGTCTCGGGGTTCGCGCTGAGCCAGGCCTTCCGCACCGTCGCCGCCATCATGGCGCCGCCGCTGCAGGCCGAGTTCCACCTCACGCCGTCGCAACTCGGCGTGTTCGCGGGCGCCTTCCACTTCGCCTTCGGCGGCCTGCAGCTGTTCATGGGCATGGGCATGGACCTGTGGGGGCCGCGCCGCACGGTGCTGGTTGTGTCGCCGCTCACGATCGTGGGCGCCATCGTCGCCGCCACCGCTCACTCGTACCCGCAGCTGATCGTCGGGCAGGTGATCATCGGCATCGGCTGCGCGCCGGCCTTCCTGGCGTGCACGATCGCGGTGTCGCGCTGGTTCGAGCCGCAGCGCTTCGCCGCGGTGAACGGCGCAGCGATGGGCGTCGGCACCATCGGCCTGCTGGTCACCGGCACGCCGCTCGCGTGGGTGATCGAGCAGTGGTCGTGGCGCGCCGGCTTCCTCGCGCTCGCCGTCCTCGCGGTGGGCGCCTGGCTGGCCATCTACCTGCTGGTGCGCGATGGCCACCAGGTCGCCGAAGGCGCGCCCGCGCGGCCGCTGGATGCGCTGCGTGGCTACGGCGAGTTGCTGCGGCTGCCGTTCACCTGGGGCATCGTGGTGCTGGCGCTGTTCACGTACGCATCGTTCCTCACGTTCCGCGGCCTGTGGCTCGGCCCGATGCTGGTGGAGCGCCATGGCTTCAGCCTGGTGCAGACCGGCAACGTGGCGCTGGTGTTCTCGTTCCTGAGCGCGTTCGGCCCGCCGCTGTATGGCCGCATCGATCCGGGCGACGCGCGCCGTCGCCGCTGGCTGTTCTGGTACACGCTGGGGTTCGGCGCGCTGTTCGTGGTGATGGCGTTCACGCGCTCCGTGGTGGTGGACCTGCTCGCCGGCGCCGTCGTGATGGTGCTGTCCGGCTACATGGTCATGCAGTACGCCGACGTGCGCGCCGCGTACCCGTCCCGCCTGATCGGCCGCGCGATGGCGGTGTTCACCATGGCCCTGTTCATGGGTGTCGCGCTGATGCAGTGGATCACCGGGCTGTTCGCCAATGCGGCGCCATCGCTCGGGATGGAGACCTACCAGGCAGTGCTGGGCAGCATCGCCATCCTGCTGGTGGGTGCGGCGATCGCGTTCAGGCTGCTGCCCGCACCGCGGCGCTGAGCATCCACGCGCTCGCGACTTCCACGAGTTCCTGCAGCACCTCGCTGTCCTTGCGCCCCGAGCGGGCCAGCACGTGGAACGCATGGTCGGCGCCTTCGACCACGTGCAGCGTCGCGCGGTGCAACGGCTGCACGACCTCGCGCACCAGTGCGAGGTCCGCCAGCGCATCGCGCGTGCCCTGCAGGAACAGCATCGGCACCGTCACCTCCGCGAGGTGCCGCGCTCGCTCCGTGCCCGGCTTGCCGGCCGGATGCAGCGGGAAACCGACGAACACGAGACCTTGCGCATCGGCCAGCAAGCCCGCGGACTGCGCCTGCGATGCCATGCGGCCACCGAACGACTTGCCGCCGGCGAACAATGGCACGCCCGGCGCGAGGCGCGCGGCCTCGCGCACCGCCGTTTGCAGCGCGCCATGCGCGATCGCGGGCGAGTCGGGCCGCTTCGAGCCCGACTGCATGAACGGGAACTGGAACCGCAGCACGGCGATGCCTTGGTCGTGCAGGCGCGCCGCCAGCTCGGCGAGGAAGTTGTGGCGCATGCCGGCACCGGCGCCGTGCGCGAGGACCAGCGCCGCCTGCGGCGATGGGGGCGACGTCCACAGTGCGTCCAGTGGACCGGACGGCGAAGCGAGCTGCAGCGAGGTGGGTGTCAGCGAGTCGGGCACGCGAATTTGGAGCGGCGGCGCACGCGGAAGGTTCAGCGCGCGCTGATTCGAACACAACCGTGGCACATCCGCGCGCCGCGTTTGCCACGGATCAGCGCGCGACTTGCACACACACGTTGATACGGACGCGCAGCACATGCCAACTCGGCGCTGGCCTATAAGAAAGCAAACCCTGACCAGGAGATGCCCATGAAGAAGTCGCTCGTTGCCCTGTCGCTCGTCGCGTTCGTGTCCCTGTCGCATGCGGCGGATTCCGCCTGCATGCAGGCGGCCAAGGACAAGAAGCTGGCCGGTGCGGCCCAGAAGTCGTTCGTGAAGAAGTGCGAGTCGGAAGCGAAGGCCAAGTGCGAGATGCAGGCTTCCGACAAGAAGCTGGCCGGCGCCGCCCGCACCAGCAGCGTCAAGAAGTGCGTCCGGGAAACGGCGCCGGCGAGCTGAGCAGCCGTTCGCCGGTCAGCGCGCGGCCGGTGTGGCCGCGAGCTGGTCCAGTTCCTGGTCGCTGAAGCCGGCGGCGCGCCGTGCGGCGAGATTGAACGGACCGCGCGGACGCGGGGCCCCGTACCGCGCCGCCAGCTCGGCGGCCGTGCGCACCGGCTCCAGCCCGCGCGCCGCGCACTCGGCCTCGAACCAGCGGTTGCCGATCGCGACGTGGCCGATCTCGTCGCGCAGGATGACGTCGAGGATCTCGCCCGCGCGGTGGTCGCCGGCGCCCACCAGCTTCGCCTTCACGGCCGGCGACGCATCCAGGCCGCGCGCTTCCAGGGTCCGCGGCACCAGGGCCAGTCGCGCGAGCAGGTCGCCGCGCGTTTTCTGCGCCATCTCCCACAGGCCGTTGTGCGCCGGGAAGTCGCCGTAGTCGAAACCCAGGCTGCGCAGGTGCTCGCGCAGCAGCTGGAAGTGCAGGCCTTCCTCGTGCGCGACGAGCGCCCAGTCCACGTAGAACTGCGCGGGCTGGCCCGGGTAGCGCCAGACCGCATCGGCCGCGAGGTCGATCGCGTTGAGTTCGATGTGTGCGATCGAGTGGAGCAGTGCCGCCCGGCCTTCGATCGTCCGGATGGAGCGCTGCTGCAACTGCGTGTGCGGCACCAGCTCGGGCCGTGCGGGACGGCCGGGCAAGCCGGGCGGTTCGTCGAGTGCCTCGTCGGCGCCGGCCGGCATGGACCGGTCGAGCGCGCGCGCCAGCTCGGCCTTGCGGCCGGGGTCGCTTTCGAGGAGCACGGCGAGGGCGGCGCGGCGCAGCGTCTGCATGCGGCGAGCATAGGCGATCGCCTGCCGGCGCCACCGTGGCCCGTCCCTACAATGGCCTTTTCGACTTGGGGCGACCGATGGCGGTGTACGAACTGGACGGCAAGCGGCCGCAGATGGGCGAAGGTGCCTGGGTGGCCGACACGGCCACGGTGATCGGCGACGTGGCGCTCGGCGCCCGCGCCAGCATCTGGTTCGGCGCCGTGGTGCGCGGCGATACCGAGCACATCACGATCGGCGAGGACACCAACATCCAGGACGGCTCGGTGCTGCATGCCGACGCCGGCAAGCCGCTGAAGATCGGCAAGGGCGTCACGGTCGGGCACCAGGTCATGCTGCACGGCTGCACCGTCGAGGACGGCGCGCTGGTGGGCAACCAGGCCGTCATCCTCAACGGAGCCATCATCCGCAAGGGCAGCATCGTCGGCGCCGGCAGCGTGGTCACCGAGAACAAGGAGTTCCCGGAGAACTCGCTGATCATCGGCTCGCCCGCGCGCGTGATCCGCACGCTGGACGCTTCGGCCGCCGCGATGATGGAGCGCAATGCCGCGCACTACGTGGACAACGCGGTGCGCTTCGCCAAGGGCTTGAAGAAGGTCGGGTAGGCACCACCTGCTCCAGCTTTGGTCCAGCGCTTCCATGTCCGAACTCCATAAATTCATCTTCGACGGCCTGCCCGTGCGCGGCGCGGTGGTGCGCCTGACCGACGCGTGGAGCGAGATCCTGGCCCGTCGCCAGGCCAACAAGACCAGCGGCGACTGGCCGCCGCCCGTGGCCGAGCTGCTGGGCGAGATGGCCGCCGCGGGCGTGCTGATGCAGTCGAACATCAAGTTCAACGGCGCGTTGATCCTGCAGATCTTCGGCGACGGCCCGGTCAAGGTGGCCGTGGCCGAGGTGCAGCACGACCTGAGCCTTCGCACGACCGCCAAGGTGGTCGGCGACGTGGCCGTCACGGACCGCCTGCCCGAGCTGGTGAACCTGCGCAACCAGGGGCGCTGCGCCATCACGCTGGACCCGCGCGACAAGTTTCCGGGCCAGCAGCCGTACCAGGGCGTGGTGCCGCTGCATGGCGACCATCGCGAGAAGCTCACGAAGCTGTCGGACGTGCTCGAGCACTACATGCTGCAGTCCGAGCAGCTGGACACGACGCTGGTGCTCGCGGCGGATGCGAAGGTGGCTGCGGGCCTGCTGATCCAGCGGCTGCCGGTGGAGGGCGAGGGGAACCTCGAGGGCTCGATGGTCAGCAAGGCCAACGAAGCGGAAATCGGCGTCAACGAGGACTACAACCGCATCTCGCTGCTGGCGCGCAGCCTGCAGCGCAACGAGCTGCTGGAGCTGGACATCGACACCATCCTGCGGCGGCTGTTCTGGGAAGAGAAGCTGCTGCGCTTCCCGCAGCAGACGCCGCGCTTCGCCTGCACCTGCAGCCGCGAGCGCGTGGCCAACATGATCCGCGGCCTGGGTCGCGAGGAAGCCGAGGGCATCGTCGCCGAGCAGGGCCAGATCGAGGTCGGCTGCGATTTCTGCGGCCAGCAGTACCGCTTCGACAGTGTCGACGCGGCGCAGCTGTTCACCTCGCCGGGGGACCAGCCGCCGGTGACGACAGCGGTGCAATGACCCTTCCGTCGTCCCCGCGGAGGCGGGGACCCATCGCTTCCAGTTCTAGCCTCACGAAAAGCGGAAAGCGATGGATTCCCGCCTCCGCGGGAATGACGGCGTGTCAGGTGCGAAGCATCGCGAAGAGGCGGTGCTCGCAATCCGGGTCGCTGCACTTCTCGCACACACCCTGCCAGCGCACCGGCGGCGGCTGGCGCCGCTCGCCCAGCGCCTCCAGCACCGGCACCAGCGCCTGCTGCTGGCGCTCGTCCCCCTGGCCGTACACGACGCGGTAGGCGATGCCATGCTGTTGCAGCAGCCCACGCAGTTGCGTGTCGACCAGCTCGCGGGTCGCGACGTCCCGATGCAAGCCGTCGGCCACCCAAGGCAGGTCGAGGCCGGCCAGCAGCGTGAGGCCGTAGGCGCGTTGCCGCTCGACGGCGAACCGATGGAGCGGGTGGTCGGGAAAGGCGATGCCGCTGTACGCGAGCACGACCAGCGCGGTGGTGTCCGCAATCACTACGTCGTGGGCCAGCGCAGCCGCCTGGACGTGCGCCTCCTGCTCCTGCGCGATCGCCAGGTGCTCCTCGGGCCGGGGCTCGCGTCCTTCGCGCCCGCACCAGGCGCGCAGCACTTCGGGCACGGCAGTGGCGCGCAATCCGCGGCCGCGCAAGGTGGCCGCGAGTTGCAGGGAGAGGGTGGACTTGCCCGTGCTCTCCGCGCCGACGAGCGCGACGGTCAGGGCCATGGGACGCGCGCTACTTGGGCGCGACGACGCTGACGAACAGTTCGTTGGGCTTGACCATGCCCAGTTCGAGGCGCGCCTTCTCCTCGACCATCTCGAGGCCTTCCTGCAGGTCTCGCACCTCGGCGGCGAGGCGCTCGTTGGCCTCGCGCGCCTTCTGGTTGGCCGCCAGCTGCTGCTGCAGCTTGCGCTGCGCCTCGCCGACGCTCGCCACGCTGCCGCGCCCGAACCACAGCTGCGCATGCACGACGGCGAGCAGCGCGAGCAGCAGGGCGGGGACGGCGCGGCGGGACATCCGTCCGGATCAGCGCAGGTTGTAGAAGGCCGCCATGCCGGGGTACTGGGCGATGTCGCCCAGGTCTTCCTCGATGCGCAGCAGCTGGTTGTACTTGGCCATCCTGTCCGAGCGCGAGAGCGAGCCGGTCTTGATCTGGCCCGCGTTGGTGCCCACCGCGATGTCGGCGATGGTGCTGTCCTCGGTCTCGCCCGAGCGGTGCGAGATCACCGCCGTGTAGTTGGCGCGCTTGGCCATCTCGATCGCCGCGAAGGTCTCGGTCAGCGTCCCGATCTGGTTGATCTTGATCAGGATCGAGTTGGCGATGTTCTTCTGGATGCCTTCCTTGAGGATCTTGGTGTTGGTGACGAACAGGTCGTCGCCCACCAGCTGCACCTGCTTGCCCATGCGGTCGGTCAGCAGGCGCCAGCCTTCCCAGTCGCCCTCGGCCATGCCGTCCTCGATGCTGATGATCGGGTACTTCTCGCACCACGACGCCAGGATCTCGGTCCACTCGCCGGCTTCCAGCACCTTGCCTTCGGCTTCCAGGTGGTAGCGGCCGTCCTTGAAGAACTCGCTGGACGCGCAGTCCAGGCCCAGGGCGACCTGCTCGCCCGGGCGGTACCCGGCGGCCTCGATGGCCTGCAGGATCATGCCGATGGCTGCTTCGTGGTTGTCGACGTTGGGAGCGAAACCACCCTCGTCGCCCACCGCCACGCTCATGCCCTTGTCGTGGATGATCTTCTTGAGCGCGTGGAACACCTCGGCGCCGTAGCGCAGCGACTCGCGGAAGCTGGTGGCCCCCACCGGGATGATCATCAGCTCCTGCAGGTCCAGGTTGTTGTTCGCGTGCGCGCCGCCGTTGACGACGTTCATCATCGGCACCGGCAGCAGGTTGCCGTTCATGCCGCCGAAATAGCGGTACAGCGGCAGGCCCGATTCCTCTGCCGCCGCGCGCGCCACCGCCATCGACACGGCCAGCATCGCGTTGGCGCCCAGGCGGCTCTTGTTCTCGGTGCCGTCCAGGTCGATCAGCGTCTTGTCCAGGAAGGCCTGCTCGGAAGCGTCGAGGCCCAGCACCGCTTCGGAGATCTCGGTGTTGATGTGTTCCACCGCGCGCAGCACGCCCTTGCCCAGGTAGCGCCCCTTGTCGCCGTCGCGCAGCTCGATGGCTTCGCGCGAGCCGGTGGACGCGCCGGACGGCACGGCGGCGCGGCCCATGGTGCCGGACTCCAGCAGGACGTCGCATTCGACGGTGGGATTGCCGCGCGAATCCAGGATCTCGCGGCCGACGATGTCAACGATGGCGCTCATGCTTCAAGTTTCTCGATCTAGGTGATGCGGTGAATTGTCTTTGAAACCCTCCCCTTCGAGGGGAGGGCTGGGGAGGGGTGGGCACATGCGCCGGAAGGGAACGGCGTCAGCCGATCCCTTCGACCAAGACCATGTTGAAGTACTCGGTCGTGCCATTGCGCAACGCGCGGGCCTGCGTGTATTGCTCGCCGTCGTAGAACGACTTCGCGGCCTCGAAGCTGGGAAAGCGCAGCACGCCCATGCGGTGCGGCTTCCAGCCGCCTTCCAGCGTCTCCTGCTTGCCGCCACGCGCCAGGTACTCGCCGCCGGCGGCCTTGACCGCCTCCTGTGCGCGCGCCATGTACTGCTTGTACTGGTCGAGGTTGGTGATGTTCATCGTGACCACGATGTAGGCGGCGGGCATGCGGTGTCTCCTGTCAGGCCTGGAAGTTGTTCTCGAGGAAGCCGTTCTTCTTGGTGACCTGGTCCAGCGCGACCAGTGTCTCCAGCAGCGCCTTCATGTGCTGCAGCGGCACGGCGTTGGGTCCGTCCGACAGGGCCTTGGCCGGGTCGGGGTGCGTCTCCATGAACAGGCCGGCCACGCCGACGGCGACGGCCGCGCGCGAGAGCACCGGCACCATCTCGCGCATGCCGCCCGAGCTGGTGCCCTGGCCGCCGGGCAGTTGCACCGAATGCGTCGCGTCGAACACGACGGGCGCGCCGGTCTCGCGCATGATCGCCAGCGAGCGCATGTCCGAGACCAGGTTGTTGTAGCCGAAGCTGGCGCCACGCTCGCACGCCATGAAGCTGTCCGGCGGCAGGCCCTTCTCGCGCGCGGCTTCGCGGGCCTTGTCGATGACGTTCTTCATCTCGTGCGGCGCGAGGAACTGGCCCTTCTTGATGTTCACCGGCTTGCCCGACTGCGCCACGGCGCGGATGAAGTCGGTCTGGCGGCACAGGAAGGCGGGCGTCTGCAGCACGTCGACGACCTTGGCGACCTCGGGCACTTCGGCTTCGGTGTGCACGTCGGTGAGCACCGGCACGCCCAGGTCTTTTTTCACCTTGGCCAGGATCTCGAGGCCCTTGGCCATGCCCGGGCCGCGGAAGCTGCCACCCGAGGTGCGGTTGGCCTTGTCGTAGCTGCTCTTGAAGATGAAGGGGATGCCCAGGGAGGCCGTGATCTCCTTCAGGCGCCCGGCGACGTCCATCTGCAGCTGCTCGGATTCGACGACGCAGGGGCCGGCGATCAGGAAGAAAGGCCGGTCCAGGCCGACCTCGAAGCCACACAGTTCCATGGAATCAGGCCCCCACGCTTGTCACTTCGTGTACTGCGCTGCCCCCCGAGGGGGCCGTCGCGCCCAGGAGCGGTCGGTCGGCGCTCACGCGACCGCCTTGAGCTTGGTGCCGGCGCCCTGGTGGTCCACCGCCGCCTTGATGAAGGCATTGAACAGCGGGTGGCCGTCCCACGGCGTCGACTTGAACTCGGGGTGGAACTGCACGCCCATGAACCAGGGGTGCACGTCCTGCGGCAACTCGACGATCTCGGTGAGGTGCTCGCGCTGCGTGAGCGCGGAGATCACCAGTCCCGCCTTGCGCAGCTGGTCGAGGTAATTGACGTTGGCTTCGTAGCGATGGCGGTGCCGTTCGTTGACGACGTCGCCGTAGATCTTGTGCGCCAGCGTGCCCTTGGCGACGTCCGAGCTTTGCGCGCCCAGGCGCATGGTGCCGCCCAGGTCGGAGTTGGCGTCGCGCTTGTTCACGATGCCGTCGGCACCGTGCCATTCGGTGATGAGCGCGATCACCGGGTTGGGCGTGTCCGGCTCGAACTCGGTGCTGTTCGCTTCGGCGAGGCCGGCGACGTGGCGCGCGTACTCGATGGTGGCGACCTGCATGCCCAGGCAGATGCCCAGGTACGGCACCTTGTTCTCGCGGGCGAAACGCGCGGCCGCGATCTTGCCTTCGATGCCTCGCTTGCCGAAGCCGCCGGGCACCAGCACCGCGTCGTACTTGGCCAGCTGCTGCGCGTTGCCCGATTCCAGCGCCTCGGAGTCGACGTAGTCGATCTTCACGCGCACGTGGTTCTTGAGGCCGGCGTGCTTGAGCGCCTCGTTCAGCGACTTGTAGCTGTCGGACAGGTCGACGTACTTGCCGACCATGGCGATGGTGACTTCGCCCTGCGGATGCTCGGTCTCGTACACGAGCTCGTCCCAGCGGCGGAGGCTGGCCGGCGGCGTGTTCAGGCGCAGCTTGTCGCAGATCAGTCCGTCCAGGCCCTGCTCATGCAGCATGCGCGGGACCTTGTAGATCGTGTTCACGTCCCACATGGAGATCACGCCCCACTCGGGCACGTTGGTGAACAGCGAGATCTTGGCGCGTTCCTCGTCGGGGATCTTGCGGTCGGCGCGGCAGAGCAGGGCGTCCGCCGAGATGCCGATCTCGCGCAGCTTCTGCGCCGTGTGCTGCGTCGGCTTGGTCTTGAGCTCGCCGGCCGCGGCGATCCACGGCACGTAGGTGAGGTGCACGAATGCCGTCTGGTTGGCGCCGAGGCGCAGGGACATCTGCCGCGCGGCTTCCAGGAACGGCAGCGACTCGATGTCGCCGACCGTGCCGCCGATCTCGACGATGGCGACTTCGGCCTCGTCCTTCTCGCCGACGCGCGCGCCGCGCTTGATGAAGTCCTGGATCTCGTTGGTGACGTGCGGGATGACCTGCACCGTCTTGCCCAGGTAGTCGCCGCGGCGTTCCTTCTCCAGCACGGCCTGGTAGATCTTGCCGGTGGTGAAGTTGTTCACCTTGCCCATGCGGGTGGTGACGAAGCGCTCGTAGTGGCCCAGGTCCAGGTCGGTCTCGGCGCCGTCGTCGGTGACGAACACCTCGCCGTGCTGGAACGGCGACATGGTGCCGGGATCCACGTTGATGTACGGGTCCAGCTTGATCAGGGTGACTTTGAGGCCGCGCGATTCGAGGATCGCGGCGAGGGAGGCTGAGGCGATTCCCTTGCCCAGGGAAGACACCACACCGCCGGTGACGAAGACGAATTTGGTCATGTCGTGCCGGAAGTCGTGCTTCCGGTTCGGTGGTAATGCGCGATTATACGGGCGGGACCCAGCAAGGACTCCTGCGGATCTTCCGCGTCGCCTGCTTCGGGCTCCCCCTCACGGCTTTCCGTTACATTGCCGCCCATGAGCGACCTGCAGGGCAAGCACCTCGTGCTCGGTCTCACCGGCGGCATCGCCTGCTACAAGGCGGCGGAGCTGTGCCGCGCTTTCATCAAGGAAGGCGCCACGGTGCAGGTCGTGATGACCGAGTCGGCGGAGCACTTCATCACGCCGACCACGATGCAGGCGCTGTCCGGCCGGCCCGTCTACACCTCGCAGTGGGACGCGCGCGAGCCGAACACGATGCCGCACATCAACCTCTCGCGCGAAGCCGACGCCATCGTCATCGCGCCGTGCAGTGCGGACTTCATGGCCAAGCTGGTGCACGGCCGCGCCGACGAATTGCTGTCGCTGATGTGCCTGGCACGGCCATTGGGACAGGTGCCGCTGCTGATCGCGCCGGCCATGAATCGCGAGATGTGGGCGCACCCGGCCACCCAGCGCAACATGGCGCAGCTCGACGCCGATGGCGCCGTGCTGCTCGGGGTTGGCACCGGCTTCCAGGCCTGCGGCGAAACCGGCGACGGCCGCATGCTGGAGCCGAACGAGATCCTGCAGGACGTCGTCGCCCACCTGCAGCCCAAGCCGCTCGCGGGCCGGCGCGTGGTCGTCACCGCGGGCCCGACGTTCGAAGCGATCGATCCGGTGCGCGGCATCACCAACCTGTCGAGCGGCAAGATGGGATTCGCCATCGCGCGCGCCGCCCGCGAGGCGGGTGCCGACGTCACGCTGGTCGCGGGCCCGGTGCACCAGCCCACGCCGCGCGGCGTGGGCCGCGTCGACGTCCAATCCGCGCGCGAGATGCTCGATGCCACCGTCGCCGCCGCCGCACAGGCCGACGTGTTCGTGGCGACGGCCGCGGTCGCCGACTGGCGCCCGTCGGCGCCGAGCCGGGACAAGATCAAGAAGACCGAGGGCGGCGCGCCGCCGCAGCTCGCGTTCACCGAGAACCCGGACATCCTCAAGACGATCGCGCAAGGTGAGCGTGCGCGCAGCGGCCGGCTGTTCTGCGTCGGCTTCGCCGCCGAGAGCCGCGACCTCGCCGCCAACGCGCAGGCCAAGCGCGAACGCAAGGGCGTGCCGCTGCTGGTGGGCAACATCGGCCCGGCCACCTTCGGCCGCGACGACAACGAGCTGCTGCTGGTCGACGCGCAGGGCACCCGCCCATTGCCCCGCGCGTCCAAGCGCGATCTCGCCCGCACGCTGGTCGCCGAAATCGCCAGCCGCCTGCCCCGCACCGCATGAACATCGACGTCAAGATCCTGGACCCGCGCATGGCGGACCAGCTGCCCACGTACGCCACGCCCGGCAGCGCCGGCCTCGACCTGCGCGCCTGCATCGACCAGCCGCTGCACCTCGGCCCCAACGAGTGGCACCTGGTGCCCACCGGCATCGCCATCTGGCTCAAGGATCCCGGCTACGCCGCGATGATCCTTCCGCGCTCGGGCCTCGGCCACAAGCACGGCATCGTGCTGGGCAACCTGGTCGGCCTGATCGACAGCGACTACCAGGGGCAGCTGATGGTCAGCTGCTGGAACCGCAGCGGCACGGCGTTCACGCTCAATCCGATGGAACGCCTGGCTCAGCTGGTGATCGTGCCCGTCGTCCAGGCGCAGTTCCGCGTCGTTGACGAGTTCCCGGCGACCGAACGTGGCGCCGGCGGCTACGGCTCCACCGGCAAAGGCTGAGCCTCTGGCGGCTGGGCCAGACGGGTCCGGTCGCTCCTACACCCCCTCCCGAGGGCTCCTGACAGGGATGCGCGGCCTTGGCGCGCCCCTGCCACAGGCCGCTTTGCCTGTAATGGCTTCACGGGGCGCACCAGCCTGGCTGCGCCGTGAGTCATCCACAGCATCCAAGGAGAAGTCCCATGCGCAAGCACCTCATGACCATCGCCGCCGTCTCCACGGCGGCCCTGCTGGCCGCCTGCGGCACCACGACGCCGGTGTCCGAGACGGCTTACCCTGTTGCAACCCCGGGCGGCTATTCGACCACCTACCCGGCGACGACGACCTACCCGTCCACCGCGCAGGTGCAGACCGCGCCGTCCGCCGTCGAACTCGGCCGCGTGACCGACATCCAGACCGTCGCGATGGGCGCGTCGGCTCCCGACAACCGCACCCGCAATGCCGTGATCGGCGGCGTCCTGGGCGCCGTGGTCGGCAGCGCGATCGGCAAGAACGTGGACAACGGCCACAGCCGCGCGGGGACCACCGTCCTGGGCGGTGCCGCGGGCGCCATGGCCGGCAGCCGCATCGGCCAGAACGATGCGAACACCGCCAGCGCGGGCGCGGGCGGCCCGGCCTACCGCGTGAGCGTGCAGACCGACCAGGGCGTGATGCGCACGTACGAAGTCGGCGCGCTGGGCGACCTGCGCGTGGGCGACCGCGTGCGGATCGAGAACAACGTGATCTACCGCGCTTCCTGATCGGCGCGCACGTGACGCGAAACGGGCGCCTCGGCGCCCTTTTTTTTTTGAGACACGGTCCCGCTGCTAGACTGCACCCCATGCACTCCCGCATGTCGATCCCGGCCATCATCCGAATTCGCCGCTGACCGGGCACGTTGCGCGTCGTCCCGGTCAGCCGGGTCGACGCACCGAGCGTCCTTCGCTCCCTTCGATCCACGCGCATCCCAGCCGCCGTCCCGCCGGACGGCGATCGCCGATGACCAGGATCGAAGCCATGCCTCCCCACCCACCTTCCGCGACTTGCCTCGAGCAGGTCTACCTCCTCGAACGCGATGCCGGCCTGCTGTGCCGCATCCTCGGCCTGTACGCCGCCCGCGGCGTGGACGTCGTCGACATGGGCTATGCGTACGCGGCCCAGGACGTGATGAAGCTGCATGTCTCGGTGGCCGGTGACGCCGGCATGGACGACGTGATGCGCGTGCTGGTCGACAAGGCGTCGACCTTCGTCGGCGTGATCGCCGCCTGCGAGCACGAGACGGCGTTGCGGCGCGCCGCCTGAGCGCGGCGGCTGGTGCTGCGGCTAGTGCAGCGACGGGCTGCCCGGCCCGTGCATGCCGCCGACGCGAAAGAAGCCGGTGCCGAGCGTGCCGTTGCCGATCTCGTCCTCGGTCGCCTCGCGCACGCCTTCCACCTTCAGGTGGATGCGCAGGGCGATGCCCGCCAGCGGGTGGTTGGCGTCGAGCACCACGTGCTCGGGATAGATCTCGGTGACGGCGTACATCTGGCCGTCGGGCGCGTTGCCCGTGTGGCCGGGCGGCAGGCTCTCGAACACCATGCCCTCCTCGAGTTCGGCCGGGAAGATGCCGCGCGGCTCGAGGAACACCAGCTGCCCGTCGTAGTCGCCGAACGCGTCTTCGGGCTCCAGGTGCAGGTCGAGCCGGTCGCCGGGCTCATGTCCCTGCAGCGCTTCCTCGATGCGGGCGAGGAGGTCACCGCCCCCGACGAGGAACTCCACCGGCTCCTCGAGGACGTCCAGTTCCTCGCCCAGCGTGTCCTTCAGGGTCCAGGTGAGCGCGACGACGCATTGCGGGGTGACTTGCATGGGGGAGAATTGTCGCAGTTCATGGACATCGACGCGCCCCTGCCACTGCTTGGCGGCCTCAGCCCCGCCCGCTTCATGCAACGCCACTGGCAGCGCAAGCCGCTGCTGGTGCGCGGCGCGATCCCCGGCATCGCTCCCTTGCTCGACCGCGACGCGATCCGCGCACTCGCTGCGCGCGACGATGTCGAGTCACGGATCGTGGAACACGGGGAAGCCGATGCGTGGAAGCTGCGCCGTGGCCCGTTCGGCCCGCGCGGGTTGCCCGCGTTCTCGCGGCCGCGCTGGACGGTGCTGCTCCAGGGGCTGGACCTGCACCTCGACACCGCGCACGCACTGCTGCGGCAGTTCCGCTTCATTCCCGATGCGCGGCTCGACGACGTGATGGTCAGCCACGCGACGGATGGCGGCGGCGTCGGGCCGCACTTCGACAGCTACGACGTGTTCCTGCTCCAGGTGCAGGGGCAGCGCCGCTGGCGCTGGGGCCGGCAGCGCGACCTGCAATTGCGCGAGGACGTGCCGCTGAAGATCCTCGAGCGCTTCGAACCCGAGCACGAAGCCGTGCTCGAGCCCGGCGACATGCTGTACCTGCCGCCACGTTATGCGCACGACGGCGTCGCGGAAGGCGAGTGCCAGACCTGCTCGATCGGTTTCCGCGCGCCGGCGCGCGCCGAGCTCGCGCGCGAGCTGCTGCAGCGCATCGCCGACCATGCGGAAGACGATGAGCCGCGGCTGTATGCGGATGCGGGCCAGCCCGCGCTCGCGCGATCGGCGCAGGTGCCGGCGGCGCTGCAGGCGTTCGCCGTCGATGCCGTGCGGCGCGCGCTGGACGAGCCGGGCGCGCTCGAGCAAAGCCTGGGCGAGACGCTCACCGAGCCGAAGGCCAACGTCGTGTTCACGGGCGGCCGTGCACCGCGGCGCGGGCAGGGCATCGTGCTGGACCGCCGAACGCGCATGCTGTACGACGACCGGCACGTCTTCGTCAACGGCGAGAGCTGGCGCGCAGGCGGCGCCGATGCGCGGCTGATGCGCAAGCTCGCGGACGACCGCGGCCTGTCGGCAGCCGACCTCGCGCGTGCCAGCGACGACGCGCGCGAGTTGCTCGCGTCCTGGTGCGAAGCAGGCTGGGCCCATGGAGGAGGAGAGCGATGACCGAGAACGTGCAAGCCCTGCCGCAAGGCCGGTTCGAAGGACGCGAGGCATTCCGCCAGCTCGTGCGCGGAGCGCTGGCGCGCGCCGCGGCCGAAGGCTGGCGCGAACTGATCCTGAGCGATCCCGGCTTCACGGACTGGCCGCTCGGTGAACGGGCCGTCGTGCAGTCGCTCAACGACTGGTCGGCGTCGGGGCGCAAATGCATCCTGCTGGCGCGCCGCTGGGACGGCGCGCGGCTGCTGCACGCGCGCTTCGTCACGTGGCGGCAGACCTGGTCGCACATCATCGAGGCGCGCGCCTGTCCCGCTGCCGACGAGCTGGAAGTGCCCAGCGCGATCTGGAGTCCGGGGTGGGTGATGCACCGGCTCGATCCCGATCGCAGCAACGGCGTGAGCGGCAGCGAGCCCGAGCGGCGAGTCGCGGTGCGCGAGTTGCTGGACGAGTGGTTGCAGAAGAGTTCGCCTGGGTTCCCGGCCTCGACGCTGGGTCTCTGACCGCTTTTTTGTGTCGCTGGAACCCGGGCAAACCACTATAATTTTCGGCTGAGCAGAGGAAAGCTCGAGTCCGCCTGTTCAGCCACGCAACCTCACGGGAGCGCGGCGTTTTCCTAGAAATGTCTCACTCCTAAGAGGAACCCTGAAATGAAGAAATCGCTCGTCCTGGCGTCGCTGATGGCCGCCATGGCTCTGGCCGCTTGCAGCAAGACCGAAGCCCCCGCTCCCGCTCCCGCGCCGGCTCCCGCCGCTGCCCCGGCGCCGGCTCCCGAGCCGGCCCCTGCTGCTGCGGACGCCGCGTCTGCTGCTGCTTCCAGCGCCGCAACTGCTGCTTCCGCTTCGGCCACCGCCGCTTCGGCCGCCGCTGCGACCGCTGCCCCGGCTGCTTCCGCCGCCAGCAAGTAAGCTGCTTGGCGCAAACAAGAAAGCCGCCCTCGGGCGGCTTTTTTTGCGCGTCGTCATCCCGCGGAGGCGGGGATCCATCGCTTCCAGGAATCACGCGGTCAGCCAGTCGCTGCCGCTCGCGCCATCGGCGACGTGGATGTCGACCGAGTCGCCCAAGGCATCGACCAGTGCTGCGCGTGCGAGGTCCGGATGGTTGTTCTGCTCGGACAGGTGCGCGGCCACCACCTGCCGCAGGCCGTGCGGACGGATCGACATCGCGATCGCGGCTGCGTCGTCGTTCGCCAGGTGGCCCCAGTCACCGCCCACGCGCCGCTTGAGGGGCCAGGGGTAGGGCCCTTTCTCCAGCATCTCGCGGTCGTGGTTGCACTCGAGCAGCAGCGTCGCGCAGCCCGCCAGCGAGTCGCGCACATGCTGCGTTGCGTGGCCCAGGTCGGTGAGCACGCCGAAGGTGACGCCGCCGTCGGTGACGGTCAGCTGCAGCGGCTCGCGCGCGTCGTGCGGCACCGTGAAGGGCCGCAGCCGCAGCCCGCGAACGTCGATCGCCTGGCCGTCGCAGGCCAGCCGCAGCAGGCCGTCGAAGTCCGGTCGGCCGATGGCGATCCACGTGCCTTCGCTCATCCAGACCGGGATGCGCTCGCGCAGCGCGATGCTGCGCGCGCAACCGATGTGGTCGCCGTGTTCGTGGGTGATGAAGATGGCGTCGACCTGCTCGGCCAGCATGCCGGCGCGGCCGAGCCGCTTGTGCAACTCGCGCACGCCCAGGCCGCAATCGACCAGCACGTGCGTCATGCCGCCGTCGCCCGTGGCCTGCACCACCGTCGCATTGCCGGTGCTGCCGGAGCCCAGGCTCTTGAATCTGATCACCGCCGGAGGCTCACAAGGACAAGGCGCGGGGAACCGCGCGCCTTGTTGTCCTCTTATTTCAGGTCGTCGGCGATGACCTGCACGATGCGCTTGGCATCTTCCGAGGTCTCGGGCGCGCCCTGGGTGTTCAGCACGCCGACCGTGGTCGCCTCGCCTTGCGACTTCACGCTGATGCGATAGCGCTGCGGCGCATTGGCGCTGTCGCGGCCGAACAGGCGTGCGAAGAAGCCGGGCTTGTCCTTGTCCGGGTTCGGCGGCACGTAGCGCACGTAGTACGTGCCGTTGCCGCGATCGCGGTCCTCGACGGTGAAGCCCGTGCGGTCCAGTGCCAGGCCGACGCGGCGCCAGGCGCGGTCGAAGCCTTCGTCGATCTGCACCACCGGCTGCGTGCCGACTGTGGCCACGCGCGAGGTCGGCTTGGTCGTGCCGGAGGCGACGAGTGCCTTCGCCTGCTCCTGCGGCACGCCGAGGCGCATCATCAGGCGGCGCAGGAATTCGGCTTCCAGCTCCGGATCGGCCGGGCGGGGCTGCCACACGGTCTGGTCCTTCTGAGTGCTGGCATAGACCTCCTGCATGCCGCGGTGCGAGATGTAGATCTCGGTGCCGCCGTTGGCGGTGCGCTCCAGGCGCGTGCGGAAGCGGTCGCGCTCGGCGGTGGAGTAGGCCGAGTCGATGACCTTGCCCAGCGTGTTGCGGATGAAGTCCTGCGGGATCTTGGCGCGGTTCTCGGCCCAGTCGGTCTCCATGATGCCCAGCGTGGGCTGGTCGGTGGAGAGCACGAAGCCGTTCTCGGTCCAGAACTCGCGCACCGGGCCGTACAGCTGGTCGGCCGGGCGGTTGACCACCAGCCAGCGCTGCGTGCCGGCGCGCTCGATGCGCACGTCGCCGACGGCCATCGTGGCGGCCGGCATGTTGGGCGCCGACTGGCCGATGTTGTACTGGCTGGCCGTCACGGCGCCGCCGCCGGGCACCGTGTAGCGGCTGTCGCGCGACAGCTGCGTCAGGTCGGGCGGCACCTCCAGCGACGAGCCCTTCTTGGCGCTCTTGTAGTCGATCTTGTCGCCCTCGAACACCGAGCAGGCCGCCAGCGCCGCGCAGGCCACCGCCAGCACGCCGAGTCTTGCAAATCGCATCACGTCTTTCCGTCCTTCCGAGTTCGGGATCACGCCAGCACGCCGGCGGCGCGCAGGGCCCCTTCGACCTGCGCATGGAATTGGGGGGCCAGCGGCGTCATCGGCAGCCGCAGGGCCGGGCCGCACAGGCCCATCTTCGCCATCGCCCACTTCACCGCGATCGGGTTCGTCTCGGCGAACAGATGGCGGTGCAGCGGCATCAGCCGCATCTGGATGTCCATCGCGCGCTTCGCGTCGCCCGCGACCGCGGCCACGCACATCTCGTGCATCGCGCGCGGCGCCACGTTGGCGGTGACGCTCACGTTGCCCTGGCCGCCGCACAGCATCAGCGCCACGGCGGTCGGGTCGTCCCCGGAGTAGATGGCGAACGAGCGCGGCACTTCCTTGATCAGCCACTGCGCGCGCTCGATGTTGCCCGTCGCTTCCTTGATGCCGACGATGCCGGGCACTTCGGCCAGGCGCAGCACGGTGTCGTGCTGCAGGTCCGCGACCGTGCGGCCGGGCACGTTGTACAGGACCATCGGCAGGTCGCCCACTTCATCGGCGATCGCCTTGAAGTGGCGGAACTGGCCTTCCTGCGTGGGCTTGTTGTAGTACGGCACCACCTGCAGCTGGCAGTCGGCGCCGACCTTCTTCGCGAACTTGGCCAGTTCCACCGCCTCGCGCGTGGAATTGGCGCCGCAGCCGGCCATGATGGGGCGGCGGCCCGCCGCCTGCTCCACGCTGACGCGGATGATCTCGCGGTGCTCCTCCACCGACACGGTGGGCGATTCGCCGGTCGTGCCGACGACGCCGATGCAGTCGGTGCCTTCGGCGATGTGCCAGTCGATCAGCCGGCGAAGGGCAGGGTAGTCGACGCTGCCGTCGTCGAGCATCGGCGTGGCCAGGGCCACGATGCTGCCGGTGATGGGGGTCATGGGCGGGCGGATTGCAAAGCGAAGATTCTACTCAGAGCGGGTACCTGGCCCGACCGTGCCCAGCCGGCTCTCGCACGGCCGCGACACGCTGCACGAAGCGCGGCGGGTCCTCGAGGAACCCGTCCTCGTACGCGACGACGCGCAGCCCCGCGCACGCGGCCAGCAGTTCGCCCGGGCGCAGCAGGAAGTCCGGCCGCGAGGGCTTGCCGACGGTCTCGTTGCCGTCGGCGAAGGTTTCGTAGAGCAGCACGCCGCCTCCGGCCACGCTGGCGGCGATCGTGGGCAGCAGGGACCGCCAGAGATAGTTGGTCACGACGACCGCGCCGAAGGTCTCGCCGGCCAGCGGCCACGGCCCGTTCTCGATGTCGGCTTCGATCGCGCGGCCCAGGCCTCGAACGGCCGCGATGGCGGCCGGGTCGCGGTCGATGCCGGTGACCGGATGGCCGCGGCCCGCGAACCAGCGCATGTGGCGGCCTGGGCCGCAGGCGACGTCGAGCACCGGCGCGCCTGCAGGCACGAGGTGAGTCCAGCGCCGCACCCAGGGGGACGGCTCGCCTGCGCCGTGCACGGTCACTTCGTGTCCTTGGCCAGCGCCGCCACGGCCATGCGGTCGACGACGCCCGGCGCCAGGAGCTTGAGGTACCGCCCGAGCTTGCCGCGCGCGGTCATCACCACCTCGCGGGCGCGATCGTCCATGCCTTCGCGGATGAGGCGAGCGCATTCCTCGACGGACATGGCGTTGGCCTCGTCCAGCCCGCTCTTGCCGGCGGCGCGGCCCCGGGCGTTCCACCCGTGGCGGCGGATCTCGGTGGCGACCACGCCCGGGTAGGCGATGGTGACGGACACGCCCGACTCCATCAGTTCGGTGCGCAGCGCCTCGAAGAAACCGGTCATGGCGAACTTGGTCGCGCTGTACGCGGTGCGGCCCGGCACGCCGACCAGCCCGGCGAGGGACGAGACGGCGACGAGCCGCCCGCGCGACGCCTTCAGGTGCGGCAGCGCGGCGTGGGTGCACCACAGGCTGCCCCACAGGTTGACCGTCATCAGGTCCTGGTACCAGCGCAGGTCCTCGGCCGCGACTTCGTCGAAGCGGGCATGGGCGGAGATGCCGGCGTTGTTCACCAGCACGTCGATGCCGCCGAACTGGGACACCGCGCGGTCGATGAGGGCGCGGCAGTCGGCTTCGCGGGAAACGTCGGTGGGCACGGGCAGGGCGGCGGCGCCGAGCGCGTCGCACTGCGCGGCGACGTCGGCGAGCTTGTCCGCATTGCGCGCGGCCAGGACCAGCGCGCAGCCCGCGCGGCCTTCGCGCGCGAGCTGGCGCGCCAATTCGGCGCCGATGCCTTCGGAGGCACCGGTGATCACGTGGATGCGCATGAAATCAGCGGAAGCAGGCCCAGAGCTGGTCCGCGAGCATGACCATGACGGCCGGCCGTGTGTACAGGGCAAACACTGCCGCGCAGGCGGCGACGGCGCCCGACCACGCGAGGATGCGGCGCGTGCGGGTCCGCATGGAGGTCAGGCCGGCTGGGGCGCCGGCTGGCGCGCGATCGGCGCCTCGCGCACCGGCAGGTTGACCAGCGCGGCGAACACGCCCAGCGCGATCGCGATGTACCAGACGATGTCGTAGCTGCCGGTGCGGTCGTAAAGGAAGCCGCCGAGCCAGACGCCCATGAACGAGCCGACCTGGTGGCTGAAGAATACGAAGCCGCCCAGCATGGACAGGTGCGCCACGCCGAAGATCTGGGCGACGGTGGCATTGGTCGGCGGCACGGTCGACAGCCAGAGCAGGCCCATGACCGACGCGAACAGGTAGACCGACAGCGGCGACAGCGGCGCCCACAGGAAGATCGCGATGGCGATCGCGCGGGCGAAGTAGATGAAGGCCAGGATCTTGCGCTTGGCCAGCTTCTGGCCCAGCGTGCCGGCGATGTAGGTGCCGAACACGTTGAACAGGCCGATCAGCGCCAGCGCGTAGCTGGCCACCTGCGGCGACAGGCCCTTGTCCTTCAGGTAGCTGGGCATGTGCACGCCGATGAAGACGACCTGGAAGCCGCAGACGAAGTAGCCCGCCATCAGCAACTGGAAGCTGGGGTACTTGAAGGCTTCGCGCAGCGCCTGGCCGATGGTCTGCTCGCGCTTGGGCGCCGTGGCGCCGCCGAAACCGGGCTCGCGCAGGCCGAACGCCAGCGGCGCGACCAGCATGACGACGGCGGACAGCACCAGCAGCGCCTGCTGCCAGCCGACGCCGCTGATCAGGAAGCCTTCGACCGGCACCATCAGGAACTGGCCGAACGAGCCGGCCGCGGCCGCCACGCCCATCGCCCAGGATCGCTTGGCCGGGTCGATCTGCCGGCCGATGACGCCGTAGACCACCGCGTAGGTCGTGCCGGCCTGCGCCGCGCCGATCAGGACGCCGGCGGTCAGTGCAAACAGGAGGGCGTTGGGCGACAGCGCCATGCCCACCAGGCCCAGCGCATACAGGACCGCACCGCCGACCAGGACCCGGAACGCGCCGAAGCGGTCGGCCAGCATGCCCGCGAAGATGCCGAAGAAGCCCCAGGCCAGGTTCTGGATCGCCAGCGCGAACGCGAACGTCTCCCGCGTCCAGCCCTGCGCCTGCGTGATCGGCTGCAGCCAGAGCCCGAAGCCGTGGCGGATGCCCATGGACAGCGTGACGACGGCGGCGCCACAGGCAAGGACCTGGCGCATGGAAAGGCGGGCGGGCTGCATGGGGGGCGATTGTCGCGAAGTCGCGATTGCCCCTTGCAGGGCGGGACAAGGCCCTCTACTGTGATTGCATACAGCAACGGGTGGCTCCCGTGTCTACAATCCGCCGCTCATGGCTACCCGACCCTCCCCGTCTTCCGAGTACTCCGAAGGTTCGATCCGCGTGCTCAAGGGCCTCGAGCCCGTCAAGCAGCGGCCGGGCATGTACACGCGCACCGACAACCCCCTGCACGTCCTGCAGGAGGTGATCGACAACGCCGCCGACGAGGCGCTGGCCGGGCACGGCAAGCGCATCAAGGTCACGCTGCACGCGGACGGCTCCACCAGCGTCGAGGACGACGGCCGCGGCATCCCCTTCGGGCTGCACCCGGAAGAGAAGGCGCCGGTCATCGAGCTGGTCTACACCCGGCTGCACGCGGGCGGCAAGTTCGACAAGGGCAAGGGCGGCGCCTACAGCTTCTCCGGCGGCCTGCACGGCGTGGGCGTCTCGGTGACCAACGCGCTGGCCAAGCGCCTGGAAGTCACGACGCACCGTGAAGGCCAGGTCGCCACCATCGTGTTCTCGGGCGGCGACGTGGTCGAGCCGCTCAAGGTGCGCAAGGCCGTCGAGGGCGATCGCCGCTCCGGCACCACGGTGCGCGCCTGGCCGGACGCCAGGTACTTCGAATCCAGCCAGCTGCCGCTGGCCGAACTGGCGCACCTGCTGCGCAGCAAGGCGGTGCTGATGCCCGGCGTGGCCGTCTACCTGGTCAACGAGAAGACCAAGGACAGCCAGAGCTGGCAATACAAGGGCGGCCTGCGCGACTACCTGATGCAGACGCTGCCGGCCGACCCGGTGATCCCGCTGTTCGAGGGCGAGGGCTTTGCGGAGAACAACGAGACCTTCGCCGAAGGCGAGGGCGCGGCCTGGTGCGTCGCGTTCACCGAGGACGGCGCCCCGGTGCGCGAGAGCTACGTCAACCTGATCCCCACCAGCGCCGGCGGCACGCACGAAAGCGGCCTGCGCGACGGCCTGTTCAACGCGGTCAAGAGCTTCATCGAACTGCACTCGCTGCTGCCCAAGGGCGTCAAGCTGCTGCCCGAGGACGTGTTCGCCCGCGCTTCCTACGTGCTGTCGGCCAAGGTGCTGGACCCGCAGTTCCAGGGCCAGATCAAGGAACGGCTCAACTCGCGCGACGCGGTGCGGCTGGTCTCCAGCTTCGTGCGCCCGGCGCTGGAGCTGTGGCTGAACCAGCACGTCGACTACGGCAAGAAGCTGGCCGAACTGGCCATCAAGGCCGCGCAGTCGCGCCAGAAGGCCGGCCAGAAGGTCGAGAAGCGCAAGGGCTCGGGTGTCGCCGTGCTGCCGGGCAAGCTCACCGACTGCGAGAGCAAGGACCTCTCGCACAACGAGGTGTTCCTGGTCGAGGGCGACTCCGCCGGCGGCAGCGCCAAGATGGGCCGCGACAAGGAAAGCCAGGCCGTGCTGCCGCTGCGCGGCAAGGTGCTCAACACCTGGGAGGTCGAGCGCGACCGCCTGTTCGCCAACACCGAGATCCACGACATCGCGGTGGCCATCGGCGTCGACCCGCACGGGCCGAACGACGAGGTCGACCTGTCCGGCCTGCGCTACGGCAAGGTGTGCATCCTGTCCGATGCCGACGTCGACGGCTCGCACATCCAGGTGCTGCTGCTGACGCTGTTCTTCCGCCACTTCCCGAAGCTGATCGACGCCGGCCACGTGTACGTCGCGCGGCCGCCGCTGTTCCGCGTCGACACGCCGGCGCGTGGCAAGAAGCCGGCCAGCAAGGAGTACGCGCTGGACGACGGCGAGCTGACCCACATCCTGGACAAGCTGCGCAAGGAAGGCGTCAAGGAAGGCGCCTGGACCATCAGCCGCTTCAAGGGCCTGGGCGAGATGAGCGCCGAGCAGCTGTGGGAGACCACGCTGAATCCCGATACGCGCCGGCTACTGCCGGTGAAGCTGGGCAAGTACGACTTCGGCGGCACCGAGCAGCTGATCGCCAAGCTGATGGGCAAGGGCGAGGCCGCCGCGCGCCGCGAGCTGATGGAACTGCACGGCAACGACGTCGAGATCGACGTCTGAGGCACCCATGACGATGCAGCCCGCGATCCCCGCGCAGACCGGCAAGTCGCCGGCGCGGGTGCGGCTGCGTCCGACCATGCAGAGCGACATCGACTTCGTGCTGACGCTCGAACGCGATCCCGCCAACCTGCCGTTCATCACGCCCTGGGAGCGCACGCAGCACGAAGCGGCGATCCGCTTCCCGGACTTTCGCCACTTCGTCATCGAAGGCGGCCGAGACTTCGAGCAGGCCGGCTTCCTGATCCTGATCGGCTGCCGCAGCCCGCACCAGGCGATCGAACTGAAGCGCCTCGTCGTGCGCGACAAGGGGCAGGGCGTCGGCCGCGCCGCGCTGCGCGTGGCCAAGCGGCTCGCCTTCGACGACCTCGGCGCGCACCGCTTCTGGCTCGACGTGCGCACGCACAACATCCGCGCGCTGGGGCTGTACGACACCGAAGGCTTCGTGCGCGAAGGCACGCTGCGCGAATGCGTGCAAGGTGCGCAAGGCCGCTTCGATTCGCTCGCGGTGATGTCGCTGCTGAAGCACGAGTTCGACAGCCGGCGCAAGCTGGGGCTGGAGTTGCCGCGATGAAGCCCAGCTCCGTTATTCCCGCGAAGGCGGGAATCCATCGCTTCCTCCGGCGCTGCATGGAAGCGATGGGTTCCCGCCTACGCGGGAACGACGGATTCCTGGCATTGCTCGCAACGGCATGCCTGATCTGCACCCCCGCCCACGCCGACGTCTGGGGCTACGTCGACGCCAAGGGCGTCGCGCACTTCGCCAGCGAGAAGGTCGACGAGCGCTACGAGCTGTTCTACCGCGGCGGCGAGAGCTTCGACACCAATGACGGCGTCGCCCAGAAGACGCCGCGGCCGGTGACGGTGCCCACCTCCAGCGCCGCGCGGCTGATCGCGTACTTCGAGGTCGCGCCCGGCTACAGGCAGGTCAAGCACCACCTGAAGGCAGCGTCGAAGGCGCAGAACATCGACTACGAGCTGCTGCAGGCGGTGATCGCCACCGAATCCGGCTTCGATGCGGCGGCCGTCTCGCCCAAGGGCGCCATTGGCCTGATGCAGGTGATGCCCGCCACCGCGCAGCGCTGGGGCGTGCAGGGCAGCGCGAAGCAGCCGGTCGAGCAGCGCCTGGCCGAGCCCGCCACCAACATCCGCACCGGCTCGCGCCACCTGCGCTACCTGCTGGACCTGTACCCGGGCAACGTCGAACTCGCGCTGGCCGCGTACAACGCCGGCGAAGGCGCCGTGCAGCGCGCCGGCAACCGCATCCCCAACTACCCCGAGACGCAGAACTACGTGCGCACCGTGCTGCAGCTGTACACGATGCTCAAGCCGCCCGAGATGAAGGGCAAGCCGCGCCGAGTGCGCGTCGAGATGGCGGGCGCCCCCATCGGCAGTGCGCGCCGCAACCTGCCCGACCCGGCCGACCTGGCCCGCATGCCGGACCCGGCCGACCTCCAGTGAAGCCCGCGCGCGGGCACCGGCCCGCGCGACGACGGCAACGACGAGAACCATGGACGAAGAAGAACTGATCACCAGCGCCGACGGCGGCGACGACACGCAGCTGGACCTGGGCACGTACGCCCAGCGCGCGTATCTCGAATACGCGCTCAGCGTCGTCAAGGGCCGCGCGCTGCCCGACGTGGCCGACGGCCAGAAGCCGGTGCAGCGGCGCATCCTGTATTCGATGTACCGCATGGGCCTGGGCTTCGGCGCCGGCAATGCGGGCGCCAAGCCGGTCAAGAGCGCGCGCGTCGTCGGCGATGTGCTGGGCCGCTTCCACCCGCACGGCGACCAGGCGGCGTACGACGCCCTGGTGCGCATGGCGCAGGACTTCAGCCAGCGGTACCCGCTGATCGACGGCCAGGGCAACTTCGGCTCGCGCGACGGCGACGGCGCGGCGGCGATGCGCTACACGGAAGCGCGGCTGGCACGCATCACCAACCTGCTGCTGGACGAGATCGACGAGGGCACGGTCGACTTCGTCCCCAACTACGACGGCGCGTTCCAGGAGCCGACGCAGCTGCCCGCGCGGCTGCCGTTCACGCTGCTCAATGGCGCCAGCGGCATCGCGGTCGGCCTGGCCACCGAGATTCCGAGCCACAACCTGCGCGAGATCGCCGATGCCTGCGTGGCGCTGATCAAGGGGCCGCGCCTGTCCGACGAGGAATTGCTGCAGTTGGTGCCAGGTCCCGACTTCCCGGGCGGCGGCCAGATCATCAGCAGCGCCAGCGACATCGCCGAGGCCTATCGCACCGGCCGCGGCTCGCTGAAGGTGCGCGCGCGCTGGAAGATCGAGGACCTCGCGCGCGGCCAGTGGCAGCTGGTGGTCACCGAACTGCCGCCGGGCGTCAGCACGCAGCGCGTGCTGGAGGAGATCGAGGAACTCACCAACCCCAAGGTCAAGGCCGGCAAGAAGGCACTGCTGCAGGACCAGCTGCAACTGAAGCAGTCCATCCTGGCGGTGCTGGACACGGTGCGCGACGAATCGAGCAAGGACGCGCCGGTGCGCATCGTGTTCGAGCCCAAGACCAGCCGCATCTCGCAGGACGAGTTGGTGAAGTCGCTGCTGGCCCACACCAGCCTCGAGACCAGCGCGCCGATCAACATGACCATGATCGGGCTGGACGGCAAGCCGGTGCAGAAGTCGCTGCGCCAGATCCTCACCGAGTGGATCGAGTTCCGCCAGCGCACCATCGAGCGCCGCTCGCGGCACCGCCTGGACAAGGTGCTGGACCGCATCCACATCCTCGAGGGCCGGCAGCTGGTGCTGCTGAACATCGACGAGGTGATCGCGATCATCCGCACCAGCGACGAGCCCAAGCAGGCGCTCATCGCGCGCTTCCGGCTGTCGGACCGCCAGGCCGAAGACATCCTGGAGATCCGACTGCGCCAACTGGCGCGGCTGGAAGCGATCAAGATCGAGCAGGAACTGAAGGACCTGCGCGACGAGCAGAAGAAGCTGGAGGAAATCCTCGGCAGCCCGGCCGCGCTGCGCCGCCTGATGGTCAAGGAGATCGAGCAGGACGCCAGGCAGTTCGCCGACGCCCGCCGCACCGAGATCAAGGAAGACAAGCGCGCGGTCGCCGAGATCAAGGTGGTCGACGAGCCGGTCACCGTCGTCGTCTCGCAGAAGGGTTGGGTGCGCGCACGCCAGGGCCATGGGCACGAGGCGGGCACCTTCGCGTTCAAGTCTGGCGACGCCCTGTACGGCACCTTCGAATGCCGCACGGTCGACACGCTGCTGGCGTTCGGCAGCAACGGCCGCGTGTATTCGATTCCCGTCTCGACGCTGCCCGGCGCGCGCGGTGACGGCCAGCCGGTCACGACTTACATCGAACTCGAAGCCGGCACGCAACTCGTGCACTACTACGCGGGCGCACCGGGTGCGTGGCTGCTGCTGTCCAACACCGGCGGTTACGGCTTCCTCGCGACGGTGGAAAACATGATGTCGCGCCAGCGCGGCGGCAAGGCGTTCATCAGCTGCGGCGAAGGCGAGATGGTCTGCCGGCCGTCGCCTGCCAACGTGGCGCCGCAAGCGCCCGCCACGCACGTCGCCTGCGTGTCGTCGACGCGCCGCATCCTCACCTTCCCGATCACCGAGCTGCGCCCGCAGGAAAAGGGCGGCCGCGGCCTGATGCTGATGGACCTGGAGAAGAAGGAGACGCTGGCCGGCGCCGCCGCGTACGTGCGCAGCATCGTCATCCGCGGCACCTTCCGCGGCAAGGAACGCGACGAGACGCTGGAGATCCGGTCGCTGAACAACGCGCTCGGCAGCCGCGGCCGCAAGGGCAAGCCGGGCAACTTCACGTTCGAGCCGACCACTGTCGAACGCGTGGAGTGACGCCGTGCGCCTCGCGTTCGCCGACTCCGAGGTGGCGCGTGTCGAGGCGAACGGCGACCTCCTGCGCATCGTGTTCGCGGCGGCGGCCATCGAGCCGACACTCGCGGGCGGGGAGGGCGGCTACCTGCTGGGGCTCGCGCTGGAGTTGTCGGGTGCGCGCTGGCAGGGCGGTGCCGCCGCCTGCTTCGGCCGCTTGCGCGAAGGCTCGCTCAGCGACGCGGTGACGCGCTTCACGGCCATCGAATTGCCGTTCGACGGCGACGGTCCATGGCGCGCGGAGTTCACGTTCCATGGCGAGCGGCTCACGGTGGATGCGGCGCACGCGCGCTGCGTGCCGGACGCGGCGGCGGTGTTCCGGGCGTCTTACGCGTGCTGACTCCGAGTGCGAGTCGTCCCATCACAGAGTCGCAGTGACTTCCCACCAGCGAGCTCGACGCTCGGGCTGGCCGGTGCTTTCAATTGCTCACATGGCGGTGTGCACCAATGGCATGCTCAGCCGTTAGACGATCAGGAGGATCCTTCACGTGCCAAGTCTCGTGGTCTCGCTCGCGGGCAAGCCGCAAGCGACCTATGCCATCGGCGGCCAGTGCACCCGCATCGGCCGCTCGACTGGGAACGACATCGTGCTCGACAGCCCCACGGTGAGCAGCACGCATGCAGTGCTCCTCTTGTCGGGGTCCAGGTTGACGATCGAGGACCTTGGCAGCAGCAACGGGACCTATCTGGGATCTGAGCGGATCGAACGCGCCGATCTCGTGGATGGAAGCACGGTGTCCATCGGCGCCTACGACCTGAAGCTGGTGGCCGACCCCAAGGCCATGGCCTATGAGCCGACGCTGTTGGTGCGGTCCAGTGACCGCCCCCGCAAGGCCTACCTCCGGCGGATGGACGAAGCCCACCCCGGCGAAGCCATCGAATTGGCCAAGGTGGTCAACACGATCGGCAAGCCTGGCGAATGCATCGTCACCTTCATCCGGCGCGGCGATGAATTCGCCGTGCAATTCGCTGAGGGACCGACGCCCCTGCTCAATGGATCTGCGCTGGGCGGTCTGCCCGTGCGCCTGCGTCCTGGCGATGTGTTGGAAATGGACACAGGGCGCCTGCAGTTCCTGCTCGAGGAGCCAGGGGGGCAAACGCAGGCTCCCGATGAAATGCCGACCGTCGGAAAGGCTCCTCCCGCCCCAGGCCCGCTCTCCTGGTTGAGACGAGTCTTTCCTCGCTCGCCGGCCTGAAGGCCGGTCAACGCTCGCCGCCTGCGTGCTTCGGCGGAGGTCCGGCGGTTCGGAGATCAGCGCACCGGCAGGTGGAGTGACCGCGCGAGGTCGCGCATGCGCGCCACCTCCGCGCGCACGTACTGCTGCACTTCACTGCCCACCATCGGGAACGGCTCCAGATCGCGGGCGCGCGAGGCGCGGGCGAACTCCGGGGTCGACATGATCCGACGCAGCGTGCGGACCCATTCGTCATAGTCGTGGGCCGGGACGTCCGGGCCCATGTAGAGGCCGCGAACGGTCGGCCAGACGAGGTCGACGCCTTGCTCGCGCGCCGTGGGCACCTGCGCCAGCGGACCC
The DNA here is from genome assembly GCF_016641735.1 of Ramlibacter algicola. Taxonomy (NCBI): domain Bacteria; kingdom Pseudomonadati; phylum Pseudomonadota; class Betaproteobacteria; order Burkholderiales; family Comamonadaceae; genus Ramlibacter; species Ramlibacter algicola. The sequence continues at coordinate 1,798,813 of NZ_JAEDAO010000001.1, forward strand.
GCCAGGCGATGCGGTGCGAGCACCGCGACCAGCTTCAGTTCCCCGGCGAGGAAGGCTTTCGTCGCCTCCGCGGCGTCGCCGCAGAAGACGTCCACATGGCCGGCACGCAACGCCGCGACCGCCTGGCCGCCGCCTTCGAACGACACGAATCGCATCACGCGGTGGTCCTTGCCGGCGGCCTTCACGAGCAAGGCCGCCTTGATCCAGTCCTGGCTGCCGACGGCACCGCCTGCGCCGAACACCAGGCCGGCCGGGTCGGCGCGCAGGCGCATGCGCAATGTTTCCAGCGAAGTGATCTGCGAGTTCCTGCGAACCGCCACCACGCCGTATTCGGTGCCGAGCGTCGCCAGCCAGCGCACGGCTTCGGGCGAGTGCGGCCCGAACTTGCCCTGTGCGAGATTGACGAGCGATCCGGTGGAGAAGGCGACGACCGTGCGCGGGTCGCTCCATCGTTGGGTCACGGCTCGGTCGAAGGCGACCGCGCCGATGCCACCGGGCAGGTAGCGGATCTCCACGTCCGCCGCAGCGGCTGCAGCGGACGGCAGGCGCAGCATGTCACGCAGCAACTGGCAGGTCAGGTCGAAGCCGCCTTCGGCTTTTGCCGGCACGATGCATTCGGTGCGCGGAGCCGAATGGACGGCGGCTGCCTGCAAGGAGGCGAGGACGACGAGGCATGGCACCAGCCGCATTCAGTTCTCCGGCATCGATGGGGGACGGGGCCACCACAGTGTCGCGCGCAAGCCGTGGCCCGGGCCGCCGCGTTCCAGGCGCAACGTGCCGGCGTGCCGCGTGGCGATGCCACTGGCGATCGCGAGCCCCAGGCCGGCCCCCCCGGCGCGGCCGGTGCCGCGCGCGAACCGGGTCCCGGCGCGGGCCTGGAACTCCGCAGGCAGGCCGGGGCCGGTGTCCTCGACCACCACGCTCCAGCCCAGCGCGTCCGCCGCGGCGCGCAAGGTGACACTGCCCACCGGCACGTACGCAACTGCGTTGGCCACCAGGTTGGCCAACGCCTCCCGCAGCAGTGCCGCGTCACCCCACGCCTGCAGATGCTCGGCCTCGACACCAAGATCCAGGCCCTTGTCCCGTGCCGCCGGAAGGAACTGGCGGGCCACGTCCCGCAGCAGGTCGAGCGCGTCGAACTGTGCAGGCTGCAGGTCGGCGGATTCGCTGCGCGCCAGGGCCAGCAGCTGGTTGGTGCTGCGGGTCGCGCGCTGCAGTTCCTCGCCGAGCGCCGCCAGCGTGGCGTGGACTTCGCCCGGATTCCTCTCGCGCAGCGCGAAGTCCACCTGCATCCGCAGGGTGGTGAGGTGCGTGCGCAGCTGGTGAGAAGCATCGTCCAGGAACATGCGCTGCTGCGCGCCCAGGGCCTGGGTGCGTTGCATGTGCTCGTTGATCGCCTCCACGAGCGGGCGGACGTCGCCTGGCAGATCCTCGTCGGGCAGCGGCTGCAGCTCGCCGGGTGAGCGTTGCGCGACTTCGGACGAGAGGCGGCCGAGGGGACGCAACACGAGCACGACGGCTGCCACGCACGCTGCCGTGGCCAGCACGAGGAACACGGCGCTCGCCCACGCCGCACGACGCACGAAGGTGCGACGGAACTCGTTGCGCGACTGCGTGCCTTCGGCGACCTGGATCACGAGCTTGCGCGAGGCGGAGCCCTCCGCGGGTTGATCCAGCTCGCGCGCGTAAGCCGCGACGCGCACCGGCGACCCGAAGTACGTGCCGTCGTAGAACTGGGGCACCCCGAGCTTCAGCGCCTCGGGCGGTGGGGGCAGGTCGGCGCTGCCCAATTCCACCAGGCCGTCCGCCGTGGCGACGCGGTACTGGACGGGCCCGCTCGCCGTCAGCTCGAAGAACTCGAACAGGCGGTAGGGCAGTTCCACGGAGAGCCCGCCCGACTCGGTGGAGACGTTGGCGTCGATGGACTTGAGCGCGCCGAGCAGGGATCGGTCGTACGCGGCGTCCGCGGCACGATGCACGTCCTGCGCGGTGAGGCGCAGCTCCGCCAGTGACAGGAGCATCAGTGCGGGAAGCAGCAGCAGCAGGAGCTGCTGTGCCAGCCGAAGCCGGCTAAGCCGCTTCCAGTGCATAGCCGAGGCCCCGGTAGGTCGTGATGCGCAGGCCCGGGCCATCGATGCGCTTGCGCAGGCGGTGCACGATGACCTCGACCGCCTCCGGCTGGATGTCCTTGTCGTCGGAGACGACGCGCTCCAGGATCTGCTGCTTGGACATGGGCTCGCCGGCGTGCTGCAGCAGGACGCGCAACACGGCGGCTTCGCGCGGCGACAGCGCGAGTGGCTGGCCGTCCAGTGCGAACCTGCGCAGCGCGAGGTCGTAAGCCAGCGGCCCGCAGGCCAGGCGCGCCGCGTCCACGCCCCGTGCGCGGCGCAGCAGGGCGTGCAGGCGGACCTGCAATTCCTCCAGATCGAAGGGCTTGGCCAGGAAATCGTCGGCGCCCGCGTTGAAGGCGCGCACCTTGTCGTCGAGCGCGTCACGCGCCGTGAGCACCAGCGCGGGCACGCGTGGGTCGCGGCGGCGGATGTCGGCCAGCACGTCCTGCCCGTCCCGGTCCGGCAGGCCGAGGTCCAGCACGATGACGTCGTGCTGGCCGGCGGCGGCGGCGGCCAACGCGGTGCGGCCGGTGTCGACCCACTCGACGATGATGCCGGCCGCACCGAGCGCCTTGGACAGCCAGGTGCCCAAGGCGTGTTCGTCTTCGACCAGGAGGATGCGCATGGGAGGGTGGCGAGGAACGCCGCGCCCTCCGGCGCAGCCGATCACTCGGCCTTGATTTTCGCCCGCTCGACCACCTGCTTCCAGCGCTTCTGCTCGCTGGCGATGAACTGCGCGAATTGGGCCGGGCTGCCGCCGACCGACTGCGCCGCATCCTGGTTGAGCCGCTCGAGCGCGCCTTGCGACTTCATGGCCTTCTGCGCCTCGGCCGCGAGGCGATCGATGTTCGCCTGCGCCATCGACGCGGGCGCCAGCAGCCCGTACCACTGGGTCATTTCGAAGCCGGGGAAGCCTTGCTCTGCCACCGTGGGCACGTCAGGCAGCTGCGAGAGACGCTGTGTGGAGCCGGTGGCGATGCAACGCAGCTTGCCCGCCTTGATGTGCTGGATGATGGCCGACGCGCCCACGGAAGCCGCCTGGAGGCGACCCGCCAGCAGGTCGGTGAGTTGCGGACCCGTTCCCTTGTACGGGATGTGCGCGAGCGAGATGTCGGCCGTCATCTTCAGGTACTCCATCGCCAGGTGGCCGGCGCTGCCGTTGCCGGCGGAGCCGTAGTTCAGGGCCTCCGGCTTGGCCTTCGCCAGTGCGATGAACTCCTTCAGGTCCTTGACGGGCACCGAGGGGTTCACCACGTAGAGGCTCGGGACCTTGGCCAGCAGGCTCACGGGCTTGAAGTCCTTGTTGGCGTCGTACGGAAGCTCTCGTACATGTAGGGATTCACCGCCAGCGTGCCGATGTGTCCCAGGATCACGGTGTGCTGGTCCTCGGCGCGCGCCACTTCGGCCATCGCGATGTTGCCGGAGGCGCCCGGCTTGTTGTCGACGAACACGTTCTGGCCCAGCGTCTTGGCCATCTCCGCCGCCGCCGAGCGCGCGATGATCTCGGAGCTGCCGCCGGGGGCGAACGGCACGACGAACCGGATCGGCTTCGAAGGCCAGCTCTGCGCGAAGGCATGCAGCGGCAGCAGTCCGCCGAGGGTGGAGGCGCCAGCGGCGCCGAGCAAGGTACGTCTCGTGTGGTTCATGAAGGCCTCTGGAGCCGGCCGGCCGGCCGGAGCAAGGCCACCTTACCGGCGCGCTCCTTTCAGCCCGCTTTCAATGCGCCCGCTCGAGCGCCTGCGGCATCATCCCGGGATGAGCTCCACGGTCCCGGGTCCTGACGGACTTCCTCGTTGCAGTTGGTGCGCCGGCGCGCCACCCGGCTACATCGCTTACCACGACCACGAATGGGGCTTCCCCGTGGCGGACGACCTTCGCCTGTTCGAAAAGGTCAGCCTCGAAGGATTTCAGTCGGGGTTGAGCTGGCGAACGATCCTCGACAAGCGGGAGAACTTTCGCACGGCGTTCAAGGGATTCGATTTCCGCGAGGTCGCGAACTTCGGGGAAAAGGACGTTGCGCGCCTGCTTGCAGATGCGGGCATCGTGCGCCATCGCGGCAAGATCGAAGCCGTGATCCACAACGCGAAGCGTGCGTGCGAACTGGTCGAGGAGACGGGCACGCTGGCTGCGTACTTCTGGCGGTTCGAGCCCGCTGCGGATGAAGTTGACGCACATCGCTCCGTCTCGATCTCGCGGGCTTCGCGCGACCTGTCCAAGGACCTGAAAAGGCGGGCCTGGAAATTCGTCGGCCCGACCACCATGCACGCCTTGATCCAGGCCATGGGGCTGGTGAATGACCATGCAGATGGGTGCGTGGCCCGGGAACGGGTGGAACAGGCGCGCAAGAGCTTCAGGCGTCCGTCCTTGAATTCGCCATGACGGCCGCTCCTGGCCGAGAGCAGCGCTGGAAACCAGCGTGCGCACGCGGTGCGCCGTCGAACCACACCTGGTGCGGAACTCCACTGTCAGGTGATGATCCGCCATGCGATCGACACATTCAACGATGTGCGCAATTCCGTCGCGATCGCGGCTGTCGAGCTTCCTCAGGCCGCCGCTCGGAAGTTGCGACCCAGTCGATCGCCCGTCGAGAAGTAGTGGCGAAATACGTAGAGAAGCGGCTTCCAGCGTTCCGTATTCACGTGATCCGTGGCCGGCCAGAGGATCTTTTCATGCGCGTGCGCCTGAACAACCTCAACTTCGAAGATCCGGAAACCTGGCTCGGGGTCAGCGTCAGTCGGCTTCGCAGCGTGCGACTGGAGCAACCTGCACTCAAGCTGGATCGGGCACTGCGCAATTCGCGGGGGGCGCACCTTGCTGGACGGCACTTCACTCCAGCCCGCTAACGCGAATTTGTCGCGCTCAAATCGATAACCCATAGCAGCCTTATGTGCTGGAACTTCGCGGGCTCCAGTCGTGGGGGCGATCCGTTCGAGCGCTTCGGCCGCGCTTGCATCGGGCAGATTGACTACTACCTCACCTGTCTGTACCAAGTTACTGTAGCCCTGAGAGTGCACGGAAAGCCCAAGAATGATGCGGTCTCCCAGAGCCCACGCAGATGACATCGGTGTGAGGTTCACCCAACCATCATGGTTACTGGTGCTGAGCACTGCTACAGGTGTGCCGAAGTAGAAAATCGACGGCGAAAACGATCTGGAAATGGAATGGGACATTTGTGGCGGCAGGATCTGCCCCGCAGTTTGCCGGCGTGGGTCGGGCTCAAGGTTCGTGCTGGAACGAAGCGTGCCGAACGAGCACATGCAAGGGGTGTGAACGAGCCTACGCCGTGCGGCGTCCCGCCTGCAAGCGCCTGCCCGTCATGCCGCTGCAGCATCTCAGTGAAACGCGCGCCCCCGGCCTAGGTCCGCCAATGGCCGAAAGCGGTCTTGCGAGCCGCAATGCTAAAAAGCGGAGCCTAAGGAAGCAATGAAACCACAATCAAGACTCATGAGGGCAGCATCTATGGCAGCAATGTGCCTGGTGCCAGGTCAAGCAGCCCTAAGCCAGGCAACCACGGCTCCCGCACCACCAAATTCCAGGATCGTGGAAGTCAGCCCGGCATACCTCAACGTGATTCAGGATCTCTTCAAGTTTTCGAAGCCTGCGTCGCGCGAGAAACGCTTTGTTGATCTGGAAGCGCAGTGCAGGTGCACTCTCGTTGGTGTGCTCACTGAGTCACCACATCGCATCACGTACATTTTCAGGGACGGAGAAGCGCCCACCTTGGCAATCACTTCTTGGCGGTACGACAAGGATGGCGCCAGCGTTCAATTCGCAACTTCGGCCCTCAACGACCGCATTGGGGACACCCCTGCGAGTACTGGGCTGGCAGTAGCAAGAGGGTCTCACCGCGGGCTGTGGAAGATCACATGGGTCATGGGTCCGCCAGGTGACCGTCAACAGATCGAGCTCTATTCGAAGAGTCAGGGAGAGGTGATGCACGAACTGGAGAAGGCGAGAGGCTACGCGGCAGCGGTCCAGCGTGCGTTCCGATAGTGCGGCTTTGCTGCAGGCAACGCGCAGTTACCCTCGAAGCACGTCGAGCATGCGTTGCGCGTTGGCTCGAAATGCCTGTCGGTACGGTTCGCCATCGGGGGCGCTAAGGTCGTTCAAAGTCTTTTCGAGCACTCGCTCCAGTCCTCGAGCAGCTTCTTATTGCCTTGCTCGTGCCGAAGCATGGCCGCCAGAAACACCTGCATTGCCATGACGTTGCCGGCGAGGTCGCCGATGCTCAATTGCATCTCGCACGGCGCGGCACAATCGGGTGTCCTTCTGGACCCCCATGCCCGCACCCATTGACAGCGGCCGGCGTCGCCTGCTGAAAGCTGCCGCCACCATTCCCGTTCTGCCGGCTGCCGCCGCTGCACCCATCCCGCAGATGGCCGACAGGGTCCGGCCGGGCCACCCCCACTGGCCGGCGCCCGCGGTCTGGCAACAGCTGGGCGCCCAGCTCGAAGGCGGCCTGCGGCAAGTGCGTTCCCCCTGGCCCGCCTGCCGGGCCGACGCTGCTGCGTGCGCCGACTTGTTCCAGCGGGCCAAGAACCCGTATTTCCTGGGCGACGATGTGGCGCTCACGCAGACGCTCGGCTGGGTCGACGCGTGGACCTCCTCGCCCAGCGCCTACGCCGTCGAAGCGCGAAAGACTTCGGATGTGGTCGCCGCGGTGAACTTCGCTCGCGAGCACCGGCTGCGCCTCGTCGTCAAAGGGGGCGGCCACAGCTACCAGGGAACGTCGAACGCACCCGACTCGCTTCTCGTGTGGACACGCCGCATGGATGCCGTGCAGCTGCACGAAGCATTCGTGCCTGCCAACTGCGCAGCTGCGCCGCAGCGAGCGGTCAGTGTCGGCGCGGGCGCGCTCTGGGCGCATGTCTACGACGCGGTGACGACCCGCGGCGGCGGCTACGTGCAGGGCGGCGGCTGCATGACTGTCGGCGTGGCCGGGTTGGTGCAAAGCGGCGGCTTCGGCAGCTTCTCGAAACGGTTCGGCCTCGCCGCCGGCAACCTGCTCGAGGCGGAGGTCGTCACGGCGGACGGCACGGTGCGCATCGCCAATGCCTGCACGCACCCGGACCTGTTCTGGGCGATCAAGGGCGGCGGGGGTGGCACCTTCGGCATCGTGACACGCCTGGTGCTTCGCGTGCATGAACTGCCGGAAACCTTCGGCGCAGTGAATTTCACCGTGCGCGCGGCCTCGCCCGACGCCTTCCGCAAGCTGATCCGGCTGGCGGTCGATCACTACGCGGAGCGGCTCATGAATCCCCATTGGGGCGAGCAAATCCGCATCCGGCGCGACAACGCACTGGCAGTGTCGATGGTTTTCCAGGGCCTCGGGCGCAGCGAAGCGAATGCCATCTGGCAGCCGTTCTTCGATGCAGTGGGAGCCGCGCCGAAGGACTTCTCGATCGACTTCTCGCCGCTGAAGGTCGTGTCGACGTCGGCGCGCACCTTCTGGTCACCGACGCTGCTGAAGCGGACGCTGGGCTTCATCCGGCGCGACGATCGCCCGGGCGCGCCGGAGGCCAACGTGTTCTGGCCGGGTGACCAGGGTCAGGCGGGCCAGGTCCTGCACGCCTACCAGTCGACGTGGCTCCCTGCCGTCTTGTTGCAGCAGGGAAGACGCAGCGCGCTTTGCGATGCCTTGTTCGCTGCAAGCCGGCACTGGGGAGTGTCGCTGCACTTCAACAAAGGGCTGGCCGGCGCGCCACCCGACGCAATCGATGCCGCGCGGGATACCGCGATGAACCCAGTGGCCGCCGAGGCGTTCGCGCTCGCCATCAGCGGCGCCGAAGAGCAGCCTTCCTATCCGGGCGTGGCGGGCCATGAACCCCACGTCGCCGAAGCGCGCGAGCGCAGGGAGGCGATCGGCCGTGCGCGGGACGAACTGCGCCGCGTGGCGGGCAAGGCGGGATCGTATGTCTCTGAGAGCGATTTCTTCGAGGCCGGCTGGCAGCAGGCTTTCTGGGGCGACCACTATCCCCGCCTGCTCGGTGTCAAGGCGAAGTACGACCCGTCGGGGCTGTTCTTCGTGCGCCATGGGGTCGGCAGTGTGTCATGGACGGACGACGGCTTCAGCAGGAGGCCTTCCGCAGGCCACTGATCCGTCAGTCCTGCTCCGATCGCTCTTGGCAGAGAGCGGCTATTCAGGAAGGTGCCTCTGGTACCGTACCTCCATGATCCGCGTGGAGTGCACCGCAGGAGGGCCAGGCAGTTCTGCGGAACCCGCGGTCATCTGGTTCGGCACACGGCGCGTCGAGGTGCAGGCCGTCACGGATCGATGGTTTGGCAGTGACCTCCGATGGTGGAAGGTCGAGACGAGCGACGGGAGCTACATCCTGCGGTTCGATGAATCGACCGGCTCCTGGGACCTGGCTGCAGTCGTCCGCGAATAGAGCGACTGCCTCCGGCTCTGAGTTCACCTGGACCGGGACGCGCTCGCGCGCGAGCCGCCGCGCGGGCAAACTCAGACGGTCGCCCGTTTCAGGGATTGCACCGGTCGACCGCCGTGCAGCGCCAGCAGCGCGCGCAACGCCGCCAGCAGCTCCTGTGCGTCGGTGCCGTCACGCGGCACGATGGCCTGCGCCACGCGCACCGGCAGCACCTGCGCCACCGGCTGGTTCTGCACCGGCATCAAGCAGCGCGCGACTACGCGTTGGCCCATGCAGGCTGCTTCGTCAGGCCGTAGCGGACCTTCGACCAACATGCCGAACCGCGTATCGCCCAGGCGCGCCACCGTGTCGGGATCGCGCGCGATCGACAAAAGCCGGCCCGCCAGGTGCAGGGCGAGCTGGTGGTGCTGCGTAGCGCCCCAATTCATGCGCGCCTGCACTTCGTCCTCGAGGTCGACCAGCAACAGGACGCTCGCGTAGCCCATGCGCCGCGCACGGGCGACCATCTCCTGCAGCCGCGTCTCGAAGACCCGCGCGTTCGGCAGCCCTGTGGCGGGATCGGTGTGGTACAGCCCGAGCAGGCGCCGGCCGTGCTCTCGGCGGTCCTGGTTGCGCAGCAGCAGGATGCCCAGCAGCGCGGGCAACTCGAGGGCGATGGCGATCGGCATCGAATTCACCGTCAGCGCGCTCACCGGGATCAGTCCCGCCGTTCCCGCCAGCGGCAGCATGGCCGTCAGGGCCACGGGCAGCAGCGCATAGAGCATCCAGCGCGCGTGCCGGTCGCCGCGCTGTGCGGCCCACACCAGGATGGTGGCTCCGGCGACGCAGGCCACCGCCACGACGGGCACCTGCAGCCGGAATCGCCAGGACGGCTCGACGAGCGCGACGCCGATCGCGGTCGCAATCCCCGCAACGCAGAGTCCGAGCACCAGCCAGTTCAACCCCTTATGCCGGTCCGCCAGGGAGACCGCCGACGCGATGAACCACAGGAAGGCGGTTCCAGCGAGCACCGGCAGCAGCAGCGACGAGACATCGTTCCACCACGGTGAATGCGGCCACAACAGCAAGCCGCCGACGCCGGTGGCGGCCGCTTGCGCCAGCGCCATCGCAGTGACGGCCACGAAATAGCGCACATACGTCATGTCGTGCAGCACGACGCCGCTGATGGCGGCCACGAGCGCCGCCAGGCCCGCCAGCCCGAAGTAGATGCCCAGCAGCAGCGTCGTCCGCTGTTCCCTGATGCCGGTCAGCTGCCGGTGCACGAGCTCCATCCGCGCGCTGAACGTGTGCGGGTTCTCGATCTTCAGCAGGTAGCTGCGCGGCGCATCCGGGCTGACCGCGACCGGCAGCAGCGGATAACGGTGCGGCACCGGCCACTGCGCGACGGGCACCGTGTCGCCGGCCTGCGCCACTTGGACTGCGCCCTCGGCGGTCACTTCGAACAGCGTCGCGAGGTTGACGGAGGGGTACTCGATCTGCAGCAGCCAGCCTTCACCCTGGAGTGGTGGGACCTTGAAGCGGAACCAGAGAGCCTGCCCGGTGGTCAGGCGATGGATCCCGCCCTTGGGCGAGAGTTGCCAGGCAATCGCATCGTTGCGCGCGACGTCCGCGGCCGTCCACCGGCCCTGCTGGTCCATGGCCCATTGCGCCGCGCCATCGAGCGGGAACACGTTGCGGTCCTCCTGCGGCGCAAGCTGCTGCGCCAGGGCGAAGGTGCACAGGAGGAGTCCGGCGGCGGCGACTGCGAGACGCGCCAGGAAGCGAAGCACTGGGTGGGAATCGGAGTGGAGCGGCCCTGCCATTGTGGACCAGTGGCTGGGCGGGGTCGCGCCTGCACATGAAGGCGCTGGTCGAAGCGCGACTCTTCAAGGACACGAAATCGGAAGCACGTTGATCGAAGTAGCTGTCGATGCGTGCCGGTGCACGTCGCCGCGCGGCTACATCGGCCTGAACACTAGCCAGAACGCGATCGGGTTCTATCGGCGCCTGGGCTTCCGGGACGTGTTCGATGCGCCACCACCCCGATAAGGGCGTCCGGTTCCAATTGGATTTCCGAGGTCTGCTTCCGGCCAAAACCGGACATGACCGTGTCAGGGTGACACGCGATTTCAATCCAATGGATTCAGCCGGGCGCGTCAGGGGCGCTGCCGACCCCGGCGGCCGCATCGATGGCCTGACGTGCGGCGCGGCCTGAGGAGGCAGTCGCGCCTTCTGCCGTCCTGCGCCGCGCGCCTTCGCCACGCGTTGCTTTGCACGATGGACGCCTGGCCAGGCTTTTACCGCGGTTACGGCTGTCACCCCACCTGCTCAGCACGTCTGCAAGTCGGCGCGATTTATGAGTGTGCGATGGGGGCGACGATCTCTGCCAGCACGGCCACGTCCGCAGGCTTTACCAAGTGGTGCTGGAAGCCCGAAGCCTTCGAGATCACGCGATCGTGTGGCTGGCCATAGCCAGTGAGCGCCACAAACGTGGAGTTCCGCGCTGCTGCTTGCTCACGCAGTCGCTGCGCCAATTCGTAGCCAGTCATGTCCGGCAAGCCGATGTCGAGAATGAACGCATCCCAGGGAGTCGTGGCTTGTGCCGCCTGCCGGAGGGCGCCGTGAGCATCATGAGCGAGCGTCACGGAGTGCCCCATCAACTCCAACAGATCGCGCAGCGTCTCGGCCGCATCGACGTTGTCGTCGACCACGAAAATGCGGGCCGCACCAGCTCTGGGGTTGACCGCCGGCTCCGGGGCGACAGGGTGCACTGGCGCCAGCGGCAACTCGACGCGGAACGTGCTTCCCTTGTGCAGGCCCGGGCTGTTGGCGCGCACTTCGCCTCCATGCAGCTGCACTAGGGTGCGGACCAGCGCCAAGCCGATTCCGAGCCCGCCCTGGCTGCGGTCGGGGGTGCGTTCGGCCTGCGTGAACAACTCGAACACATGAAGGATCATGTCGGCCGCGATTCCCACTCCGTTGTCGGTGACAGTGAGCACCGCACGGCCGCCTTCGGGGGCAAGCGCCACCTCGATGACACCGCCTTGCGGCGTGTACTTGGCCGCGTTGTTCAGCAAGTTGGCAACGATCTGAACCAGCCGGTGAAAGTCCCCCCGCACGGTGCAGGTGCCGGCTCCAAGACGAGTGCGCAATTCATGGTCGCGTGACTGCACGAGCGGCTTGACCTGCTCCACTGCCGCAGACACGACAGTGCGCATGTCCACAGCGTGCAGCTCCAGCTGAACCAATCCTCGCGTGACGCGCGAAACGTCCAAGAGGTCGTCCACCAGTTTCGTCAGATGACTGACCTGCCGTGAGATCACCTTGCTGGCCTCGTCGACGCGCTGCGGCTCGCCACGTGCAAGCTTCAACACTTGTGCGGCGGTGCTGATCGGTGCCAGCGGGTTGCGCAGCTCGTGGGCGAGCATGGCGAGAAATTCGTCTTTGCGGCGATCGGACAGGCGCAATGTCTCGAGCATCTGGTCGCGTTCCGCCTCTACGCGCCGCCGTTCCTCGACGTCGAGCAGCACTCCCGGAAAGCGAACCGGGTGACCCTGGTCGTCCATTTCAGCGCGCCCGCTCGCCTCGACCCAGCAATAGGCGCCATTCCGCAGCACGCGGTACTGGCAGCGGTACGGGCCGCCCAGCTGCAGGACGCGTTCCAATTCCTGCCTCACCCGTGGCGCATCCTCGGGATGGATCGCGGCAAATGCGTAACTTATTGGGGCGCCGGTTCGCAGTGTCGCGGGATCGAGGCCGAAACAAAGGGCGAAGCGTTCGTCAGCGACGAAACGGTCTTCCGGAATGCTCCAGACCCATGTGCCGACGATGGCGCCCGCGTCCAGTGCCAACTGCACGCGCTCGAATGACGCCGTGAGTTCCTCCTGAAGCTGACGCCGCTCTGTGACATCCTGGAAGACTGCGGCAATGCCGTCGGCCACCGGGAACGCCCGGACTTCGAACCAGCGTTCACGGCCGTCCGTGAAGCGGTACAAGTGTTCCAACGACTGCGCGCGGCGCTCGGCAGCGACTTGCCGGTACATGTGGCCCACCGAGCCCTCCCGCGTGCCAGGGAACAGCTCCCAGTGATTGCGGCCGATGAGCACTTCACGCGGCAACTGCACCATCCTCATCGTCGCCTGATTCACCTCCAAGAGGTTGAACTCGCTGTCGAAGAGCACGAAGCCCTCTTCCATGTTCTCGAGCACGCCCCGATGCCGAGACTCGCTCTCGCTGAGGCGGCGCTCGGCTAGGATTTGCGCCGTGATCTCGTTGCAGGCGCAGTAGAACCCGCCGATCTCACCAGACTCGGCACGCAGAGGCGCGTAGAAGAAGGAGAAGTGCGCTTCTTCGCGATACCCTCGGCGCTCCATCCACAACTCGATGTCATCCATCTGGACCGGCTCGCCACCATAGGCGGCGTGCACGATCGGCGCCAGCGACTCGCGGATCTCGTGCCAGACATCAAGGAAGTCGCGGGTGAGCGCTGCCGGGTGCTTGCTCGCAAGGATCGTGGCATAGGCATCGTTGTAGAGCAGGCAGCGGGATTCCCCCCAGACGATGAACATGGGCTGGTTCGAAGCCAGCATGATCGGCGCCAGCGTCTTCAACGCCGCGTCCCATTCTTGGGGCGCACCGAGGGCCGTGGCCTCCCAATCCGTCGTTCGCAGGCGCTGGGCCATCGGCGTCGTCGCCGCAAAAAGGTATGGAGTTCTCTTCATCTACGCCTACTCAGGATGAGAAGCATGGTACCCCCTGGGATCCGCTTATCTTGCTGCGCTGGTCAGGCCCCCTCGCTCTGACGAGTAGAGCTGCATCGCGATGCATCCGAGGTGCTCGCGGCCCCCTCGTGCGTAGGCTGGGTATGCACCACGTCTGGCGCGCTGAACTAGGCAGCAGGTGATTGGTGCGTCAGGTCTTGACGCGGGCCCGATCGGCGCATGCCACGCGCGAGCAGCCAGGCGCCGCCGACGAGTGCGCCGGTCATGAGACCGGCCATCCCGCCCGAGGGCTGCAGCAGCCGGTTGAAGTACTGGACTGGATTCGGGCGGTGGTCGATCGTGCGTCTTTGGCTATCGCTGGACGGTTCTACAGGTTGCCAGTGCTGCCGGACGAAGGCTCGCCGCGCCACTGGCGTCGCACGAGTGCGGGCGCGCGGGCATCCATCAGTGCAGGCACCAGTGCGGACGCGACACCATTGAACGCCGCGCCACCCCCAATCTCCACGTCGCCGCGGGTGGACCACGGCTTCCAGGATGTCGCGGCGGCATCGTGCCGGTCGTACAGCAACCAGTCGTGGCGCTTCCAGCGGGGATGCACGACGTGCTCGATCAGGGGAGTCGCGATGCAGGCGGGCTTCACCAGTACGACGGCCACGCGCGAGCCGTGACTACCAATTTCGCCCCTGAAAGGGCCTGCAGCGTGCCGCCTGGCTTGGGTTGCAGGGGGTAGGTGACCCGTTCAGCGACGGGCTTCGAATGGGATGCGCCTGCGAGCTCCCCGGGATGTCAGCTTGCTCCTACGTCGGGTTGCGCTCTACGCTGATAAGCTAACGAAGGCTTCCGATTTGGCGCGCTCCAACGTCCGTCAAGCCAAAGGAGCTCTCCTTGATTGACGCTACTCACTCGACACTATTGCTCCGGCCAGCGGCAGGCGACCACAGGGTCCGCATCTACGATCACGATGAAAGACTGGTCGAGGAAGTCGCGGATTTCCTGGATGAAGCGTTGCGGGGCGGAGGACTCGCGATCGCAATTGCGACTCCTCCGCATCGGGCAGAACTGTCGCGCCGTTTAAGTGGATTCTCAGGCGTGCTTGGAAAGTCGGAGACTGCCTGGTACACGGGCAGCCTGATCCTGCTCGACGCGGATGAGACCATGGCGCGCTTCATGAAAAACGGCGAGCCGGACGCTGCCATGTTCGAGGCCACCATAGGCCCTTTGCTCGCGCAAGTACCCGGCGGAAAGGCACTGCACGCGTTCGGAGAGATGGTTGCCGTGCTGTGCGAGCGGGACAACTACGAAGGCGCGTTGCGCCTCGAGAGCCTCTGGAACGACATCGCGCGACGGCACCAGTTCGTCTTGTTTTGCGGGTACGCGCAGGACCTCTTCACGTCGTCGCGCGGTGCATCAGCCTACCAGCACGTCTGTGCGGCGCACACCAGTGTGCTCAGCATTTATCGAACCCTGCCTCGTTCGTCGGACGCGGCGTCGCGCATCGCAGCCGGCAATCTGGAGTCGCTGCAGTTCGAGGTGCAGCGGCGCCGGGAGGCGGAGGTCACGCTGCGCAAGCGCGAGCGAGAGCTCGCGGAATTTCTGGACAACGCCAGCGAGGGCATTCACAAGGTCGCTGCAGACGGCACTGTGCTGTACGCCAACCGCGCAGAGTTGTCCATGCTCGGCTATGAGTGGCATGAGTATGTCGGGCACCACATCGCCAAGTTCTACGTCGATGGGCGGCAGGCCATGTCCATCCTCAGTCGCCTCGCCAGTGGCGAAGTCTTGCGTGATGAACCAGCCACGCTACTGTGCAAGGATGGCAGCACACGGTCCGTCCTCATCTACTCGAACGGCTACTTCGAGGAAGGACAACTGCGTTACACCCGATGCTTCACGCGCGACATCAGTCAGCAGGTGCTGGCGCACCGTGAGCTCGAACAGACTCTTGCGGACCGGGAGCGGCTCCTGAACGAACTGCAGAAGGCTGACCGCGCAAAAGACGAGTTCCTCGCTTTACTCGGACACGAGCTACGGAACCCTTTGGCGCCGATTGCGACGGCGTTGCAGCTGATGCAGGTCCGCGCTGACGGGGAGACGGAACGCGAGCGGGCAATCATCCAGCGCCAAGTCGATCACCTGATACGCCTGGTCGACGATCTGGTCGATATCTCGCGGATCACTCGCGGCAAGGTGGAACTGAAACGCAGCTCGGTACGGATCCACTCCTTGTTGGAGCGAGCCGTCGAACAAGTCACCCCGCTGGTCCAACAACGTGGACACAGGCTCGAGGTCGAAGCAGACCAGGATCTCGTGTGCGACGGTGACTTCGTGCGGCTCGCGCAGATCGTTGCCAACCTGCTGTCGAACGCAGCACGCTACACGGACGCCGGAGGTCTCATCCAGCTTTCCGCACGCGCTGCAGGTCCGGACAGGATCTCGATCCACGTGAAGGACAACGGGCGAGGTATGTCGCCGGAGTTGATGGAGCGGCTGTTCGAACCCTTTGTCCAGGGTCCGCGAGGCATCGATCGCGCAGAGGGCGGACTGGGCATCGGCCTTGCTCTTGTGCGCAGCCTCGTGGAGCTGCACGGGGGCACTGTGCGCGCGGAAAGCGACGGACCTGCCAAGGGCAGTGAGTTCACGGTCTTGTTGCCGCGAAGCCAGCCCTCAGCGCCGGCCGCGCTTGACTCTGCTCCCGACGAGCACCGGACAGCGCCGATCTCCCTTCGCATCCTCTTGGTCGATGACAATGCGGACGCCGTCGAGACGCTGGGTGAGCTTCTCGCCATGGAAGGGCACGAAGTGGTGACGTTCACGAATCCCACGACAGCCCTTGCCAACCTGGCGGATTACCGCCCGCACGTCGCCATCTTGGACATCGGGCTACCCGAGATGGATGGCTACGAACTGGGCCAGCGCGTGCGGCGATTGGCCGGCGACGGGTGTCTACTCATCGCGCTCACTGGCTACGGTCAGGAGGCAGACAAAGCGCGCAGTCGTGCTGCGCGTTTCGATCATCACCTCGTGAAGCCTGTCAAGTACCCAGAACTGCTGGCCGTCCTTCCGTGCCCTGGGGGCGCTCACGGGCGCTCTCGTCCCGGCGAGGGCAGTACTAGCTAGTTAACTCGCGCTCTCATGGAACCGCAAGCAAGGTCACGAGACAGATTTGTGAGCGCCGTCCAAGCTGAACACAGTGCACTTGACACTATGCGACGGTGCCCTCGGGAAAGTGCGGAGTACGAGGACGCTTGGCGGCGGTGGCAGTCTGCAATCGCGGAGGTGCAAGCGTCGGTTGAGGAACTCCTAGCCCTGGAAGAAGCCGTCGATAGGGCGGGCCGCGTTCATGCGGGTAAACGGCATGACATGCCGGGATGACGCGGACGCGACTGAAGATCTGCTGCATCGGCAGCGCCGAGAAAGCGCAGCTCGCCATGCGTGCAGGAGTGGACGCGCTCGGCCTGGGGCTCGATGCCGAGCGGCCCTGGGGTGATCGAAGACGGATTGATCCGCGACATCGTCCGCGAGGTGCCCGCGGGCGTGTCTTCGTTCCTCCTTACGCAGGAACGCCGCGCCGAAAGCATCGCGACCACGCTGCTGCGGCGTGTCGACGGTGCAAGTGGTCGACCACGCGAGGTCGCCCGCCTACGCGGGATGCTCCCCTACCTTCGTGTGGTGCAGGTCGTGCACGTGGAAGGCGCGGATGCGCTGGACCTGCTCAGGGCCTACGAGCCGCACGTCCGAGCCTTCCTGCTCGATTCCGGCAGCCCGAAGGCTCCCATCCGTTTGCTCGGTGGCACAGGGCGTGTGCACGACGTCAGCCCCCTTTTCGTCCGTCAGTCCCGTCGACCGGTGTTCCTGGCCGGCGGACTTCATGCAGGGACGCGGTTCGGCGCGTGCGCCCCTTCGGGCTCCATATTTGCTCTGGGGTGCGGACAGAGGGGCTCTCGACGCAGACAAGCTGCGCAGCTACGTGGATGCCGTTCTCGTGGCAGACATGTATACGAGCGCTGCGGTCATTTTGTGACTGGCGCGCCCTCTCCATTGAAGGCGACCACTGGCGACTCACCGCGAGGTCGGGGAAGCCGATGCCTCTAGGCTCCGAGGGGCGAATCCACCAATGAGTTCACGAGCAGCGTGATCGCCTGCTCGGCCGCTGCGACGCTATCCTTGAGGTTGAGCCCGAAGTAGGTGCGGTAGTAGTTCCAGCTCGTGGCCGAAAGCAGGTAGCGGATGTTGGCAGCGGTCAGGGCGCGTTCCCCCTCAGTGCGCCCCGGAGCGAAGGCGTCGACGAGGCGCCTCACGGCCAACCAGGGCTCTTGGGCTGTCGTTTCGCGAATGCGGTCGAACAGTTCGGAATGGAGCGCCGCCCGGGTGAGCGTCGCGTGCGCGTCGTAGGCCCGGTAGAGCGCGCGAGGCACAGAGGGCAGATCCGCCGCTGACTTCGGCAGCTCGGGCAGTTCCAGACGCAGCGACACTTCGATGGACAAAGCGTCAAGGAATTCCTCACGACTGCAGAGATGACGGAACGCTGTGCGTTCGGCGACCCCGGCGCGCCGCGCGACGGCGCGGATCGTCAGTTCGGCCCAGGGACCCTCCTGCAGCTGCGCGACCGCAGCGTCGAGCAGGATGCGACGCGTGAGCGCGCTCTGCCGATCCTTGAGCGTTCCCTGCGCGGCGTGCGGCGCCGCCGGCGCCGATTCCCCGCTTGTCAGGAAACTTGCCATGGTGTCATAGTGTATGCCACGTTCTCACCGATGGAAACGGAGGTCCGCATGTCAAGCGAGCACATGATCGTGAAGCAGGGCGAGGGTGAAAGCCTCGCCGTCATGGGGGCCGGGGTCCGGTTCCTGTGCACGGCGGACAGGACGCGGCACAAGTGGTCCCTGATGGAAGTGAGCCTGCCCGAGGGCGCAGGGCCGCCGCCGCACCACCATGCGTGGGACGAGGCGTACTACGTCGTCGAGGGCGAAGCAAACTTCTCACTTGCGGGCGAATCCCGGCGCGTGCGAGCCGGGGATTTCCTGTATGCGCCGGCCGGCACCGTGCATGGCTTTTCGGGAGCTTCGCCGCGACCGGCACGCATTCTCATCTTCGATGCGCCCGCGCACGCGGAATCCTTCTTCCGCGACGTCGACCAGCAAGTGAAATCGCCGACGGACCTGGGAAAGGTGCCTGGCATCGGCGCGAAGCACGGGATCCACTTCCTGCCGCCGGGCTCGCCGCCGGCCTAATCCGCTGCGGAACGCGGCTGGCCTCGAAGGTGAAGGCAGCGTAGTTTGCCGATCCGGGTTGTGCTGCGAAGCAGCAGTTGCCGGCGGCATTCGCCGCGTACTACCGTTCTTTCAAGGTGTGTTGAACGACCAGAGTGGCTAGGGTGCGAGCCATCTACCTCGATGCCACAGCAGACGTGCTTCGCCGGCAGCCGCTCCCGGCCAATAGCGGCCTTGCGGGGACTGTCGAGGTCGTGAGCCGAAACGCCGGCGGCCAGGATCTGTGGTGGGTCTAGAAGATGTGCTCCGCGGAGGCCGGCGGAACGATCCAGCGATGCATGCGCTCCTCGTACACGGAAACCGTCGGAACCGGAAAACCAGGATCAGCGAACGCGCCTACGGGAATGCAGACCTGGTCGGGCATGGCCAGCGGCTCGTAGTACACGGTCGCTCCACAGTGCGGACAGAAGTGGAACCGCGCACCGGGCCCTTCGTCACCAGCCTGCACGTACTCGGACGCCACACCCGAAGGCGCGACGTTGGCTCGGGGGAACCTGGCTTGGTTGCTGAAGGCACTCCCTGTGCGTCGCTGGCACCCCAGACAGTGACAGATGGAGATCCGAGTTGGCTCGCCGACAACTCGAGCAGTGAGCTGGCCGCAACTGCATGAAGCAAGCCTGACGATCATGGTGTCTTCTGCGGCAACGAGTCGACCGGCACGCGCCGGTTCTGCGCCGGCGGCATTATGAAGTCACGACATGGACCCATGCGCTTCCTGGAGCCTCGACGCCGCTTCGCCTGCAGGCGCAGCTCAAGTGCCCGCTCCCCGCAAGCTGCCATCGAGGACGCGGGCTGGTCGCTACTCCAGCGAACGGTTGTTAGGCCGCCCTTATCCGCGGAGCGCACGCAGGCCCTGGAGCCCTGCGCCTGTTAGGGGACGCTGCATTCCGCTGGCTTCGGTCCATGTCTGCTTTCCACGCCGCCGCGTCCAACCAGATTGTCCGCTTCCGGCCGGAAGCTGACCTCAGGCCTACGGCCCTGGCCTCCTCACTGCGGATTTGAATCGCCAGCACGTTCGTCCCATGCATTTCGCATCTGAGCTGGGTCGAGTTCTTCCAGCACCTCCTCGATGCGCGGATTCGTATGGTCCGTGTTCAGTCGAACCAGCAGGCACTCGTGGCGGCTCAGAGGCCTGACATACCGCACAAAGTCGACGCACCTGAATGACGGGTCGTCAGGATCAATCACCCCGTAGCGAAATTCGTAATCGTTACGACTTTTGAACTCCGTGGAGACAATGCGGATCTTGATCTGCTGCCCTCTACCGACACGCAGCCCCGATCTGTTTTCTGATCGGACCACTTCTTCGCGGTCTGACTGACAGACAGCGGCTTGTTGAAGGGCATTCCCGCCGACTGCTTGGCCAGTTTGTCGGCGGCGCGATTGTGGGCGCTCGTCTTATGACCTTTCACCCACCTGACCTCAACACGTATCGGAAACGAGTGGACGATTTTCCGAAGGCGCTTATTGTCCCCTCAAGCTCAAGTCCGACACAGACGTAGCGGGGCGACTCCGCGCACACGTCCGTTTCGACCCGAAGCAATAGCGCCGGGGATGACCGCTCACGGCCAAGAGCCGACAAGGGTCACGCAACGGACAGCAGGCGACCGTTCGCGCCGGAAGTAGCCCGGCGCTTGCGAGAAGTCGTGAACCTTGCTGCGGTGATGCCGTCTCATCGAGTCTATGAGGGCAGCGCCATCAAGAATCGTTGCGCGGGTTCTTGAGAATCGAGAGCCAAGTTTGCTGCGGAACAGAGCTTGGCGAAAAGGCGTCGCGCAACTTCGGTTTGTCGTTCTTGAGCTGTGCGGGATTCAGTGCACCGTTTGGGCTGCGGCGCCCGCTATGTGGATACGGCACCGGGCGCCCCGTCTTTAGTGATCGACACGGTGCGCCGGCCTCAGCGCCGCACTTTGGACAAGATCCATCCGTTGATCGACGCGAATCGATGGGCGCCACCTTGTCTTGATGAGGCACTTTCCGCCGGCACCCAAAAATAGCGAGGGTGAGACTTAGCGCCATCGCCAATAAGGAGGAGCCCGGGTCCGGCGCGCGGCGGTGGTGATTGCAGGCCCGGTGTTGCCGTCCGCTTTCTGCCAGCCCCGCGAGCCGCTTCTTGCAAAAGTGGGAATGTGGTCGCCTGCGCCATCAGTGAAGAATTGCGGGCCTGCAGTGAGTCGACTAGCACCTGAGCAGCCACCGGGAAGAGCGACGCGTCAGCCTGACAGATCGTGCATTGCGCCAAGCAACGCGTGGTCAAGACTCGGGGGGCAGTGAGGCAGAACGCGCACTGCCCTCGCGCGAACAGGATGTGCTGCTGCACCGCCTGATTGAGCGACTTTGAGGGAATCCGGGGGCTGCTGGCTGAGGAGGCTGCGCTGTTGGGCGACTTCGGTGGCCTCGGTCCAAGCCTGCTCGCGCATTTTGCGCGGGGCCAGCTCTACTACGCGATGCGACGACGATCCC
This sequence comes from Ramlibacter algicola, assembly GCF_016641735.1. NCBI lineage: Bacteria > Pseudomonadati > Pseudomonadota > Betaproteobacteria > Burkholderiales > Comamonadaceae > Ramlibacter > Ramlibacter algicola. Next base: position 1,819,740 of record NZ_JAEDAO010000001.1, read on the forward strand.
ACACCCGTTTGGACCCTCCCGAGCGGCGGTCGGCTTTGGGCGCGTCCGCGGGAAGATTGCGCAGCACCTGCCTGGCGTTCGCAGTCAGCTTGTCCAGGCAGTGCTCGAACACCTGGAGCTCACCGTCTTCGAGCACCGACAGGAGGCGGACGTTGACTTCAGTCAGCAGTGGAAATAACCGGGCGTAGAGAAGGCGCCCCTCGGCCGTCGCACAAACGGTCGCCCGCCGCCCATCTCCCGAGTCGGCCGAACGGGTCACCAGGTGCTTCTCCACAAGGCTGGCCAGAGTGCGCGAGGCGCGCGCCCGCTCCATGAGAACGTTTTCCGCCAACGCCGTCGGGCTGCTTGTCCCATGCTCCACCAGCGCCGCCAACAGGCGCCACTCCTGGCGCGCGAGGCCGAACTGGCCTTCGCAGATGCGCAATGCGGGCGCGCCGCCGAGCACCTGCAGCTGCTTGATCCTGTAGTTGACCAAGTCGTCGTGGGTCCGCGGCGTCCTCAGGCTCATGCGCAACTCCGGTAGTGCGTGTTTAGAACAATTATGTCGATCGCATCTAGATTGGGCCGCATCGCCAGGAGACCGACATGCTTACTCGCCGTTCATTGATCCTTGCTGCCTGCCTCGTCCAGCAGGGCGTCCGGGCTGCAGGCTTTCCCGAGAGGCCCATCAAGGTGCTGCACGGATTTCCGCCGGGCGGCCCGCCTGACGCCGCTCTCCGCCTGCTGGCGAGGGCGGTCGAACCGCAGCTTCAGCAGCCATTGGTCATTCATAACCAGCCCGGGGCCGCAGGCATGATCGCCGCAGAGGCGGTCGCACGCGCTGCGCCGGACGGCTACACGCTTCTGTTCGGCGTGGCCGCGAACCTGGCGACCGGGCCAGCGATTCGCGAGCGGCCGCCTTACGCGCCTGCCGATTTCAGCCCCATCGCGCAAGTGGCTCGCGGCCCGTATGCGTGGCTCATCCGCGCAGACAACCCCGCGCGAACGATGCGCGACTTCGTTGCGTGGGTGCAATCGCGGCCCGGCAAGGTGGCCTACGCGTCGCCCGGCGTGGGCAGCATGCATCACCTCGCGACGCTGCAGCTGCAACGTGAAACGGGCATGGAGATGCTGCACGTCCCCTATGCCACCTCGCGCATGTACGACGGCATCCTCTCGGGCCAGGTCGAAGCGATGTTCGAGTCCTTGCCGAGCCCGTTGCCGCACCTCAAGGCGAGGACGTTGCGAGCGCTCGCCGTCAGCGGCCCGCAGCGCCTGACCCTGCTGCCTGATGTGCCGACGTTGCAGGAAGAAGGAATCTCGCTGCTGGCCAGTTCATGGTGGGGCTTCGTTGGACCCAAGGCACTTCCGGGATCGAAGGTCGACCTGCTCAATACCGCCATCAATCGTGCACTGGACGACCCGCAGGTCCGATCGTCTCTGGCTGGGATGGGCATCGAGCCCGCAGCCGGCACCCCGCGCGAGTTCGGCGATTTCATCTGGTCGGAGTACGGCCGCTGGCGCGACCTCGTGCGCAGCAGCGGCCTGCAACTCCAATGAGGAGGTTGAATGTCGTCTACATCGTCGCGGACGACCTCGGCTACGCCGACCTAGGCTGCTATGGCGCGCGCCCGTCCGCGACCGGACTGGTCTCTCCAGTGTTGGACCGGCTGGCGTCCGGCGGCTTGCGCTTCACGCAGGGGTACGCGAACTCGCCGGTGTGTTCGCCCACGCGCTTTGCCTTGATGACGATGCGTTACCAGTACCGGTTGCGCGGCGCCGCGGAAGAGCCGATCACCGGGACGGCCCGCGATAGCGACTGTCTCGGTCTGCCCCCGGAACATCCGACGTTGCCTTCGTTGCTGCGCGACGCCGGCTGGCGGACGGCGCTAGTTGGCAAGTGGCACTTGGGATACCCGCCCCGCTTCGGGCCAACGCGCGCCGGCTACGAGGAGTTCTTCGGTTCGATCTCCGGTGCGGTGGACTACTTCACGCACTGCGACACGGATGGCGTGCATGACCTGTTCCGCAACAGGCAGGAACACGTTGAGGACGGCTACCTGACAGATCTCCTGTCGCACCGGGCAGTGGACTACATCCGCCGCATGGCCATGCAGGATGCCCCGTTCTTCCTGAGCCTTCACTACACCGCCCCGCATTGGCCTTGGGAGACCCGCGAAGACCGACACCGGTCCGCTCGGCTCCATGGTGCACTTGCCGATTTGCAGGGCGGGAGCGTAAGGACCTACCAGCGAATGATCACTCAGATGGATGAAGGGATCGGCGCAGTCGCCGCAGAACTGGACGCGCACGGGATGCTGCAGGACACGTTGATCCTGTTCACCAGCGACAACGGTGGCGAGCGTTACTCCGACACCTGGCCGCTGGTGGGCGGGAAGATGGACCTGACGGAAGGCGGGATCCGCGTACCGTGGATCGCGCATTGGCCCCGCGTGGTTCCACCTGGCAGCGTCTCCGGCCAACTGTGCATGACCATGGACTTTTCAGCGACCGTGTTGGCGGAAGCGGGTGTTCCCCCGGACGCCGGTTACGCGCCGGATGGCGTGTCGCTTTCCCCGATCCTGCGTGACCCTATGCACTGCTTTCCGCGGACCTTGTATTGGCGGACCAAGGAGCGCGGGCAACGCGCTATTCGCGAGGGCCGATGGAAGTACCTGCGCGTTGACGGCCGTGATTACCTGTTTGACTTAGCGGTCGACGAGCGCGAGCGTGCCAACCTTGTCCAAGAGCAGCCTGCCAAGCTTGCGGAGATGTGCTCCCAATGGGAAGCGTGGAATCGAACGATGCCTGAGATCCCGCCAGACGCCGGTGTCAGGCTGCCGTATTCCCTTGCGGATATGCCGTCGCGCTGAGCACACATCCTGCTTCATGGACGCGAATGTCCGCTTCCGGCCAGAAGCGGACGACAATGCGCCCATGAGGTGGCCACTACGTGGGATGACGGTGGGCTCAGCGATGCTGGTCGCAGCGATCGCCCATGCTCAAGCCCCTTGCCCACGAGCCGCTGCCACTGATACGCAGCCCTGGATCCACAATCTGCGTGTGCTGGAGTCATTTGAATTGGCGCAGCCAGCGCCAGTGTTTGTCGGCGACTTCGAGGATGCGAACGCCACCTACCGGCTGCACCTTGTGCGCGACCAAATTGGATTCTTCGGCGCACTGTCTTATCCGGTGCTCGAATCAGATTCGCCGACGGCGGTCTTGCGGAACGTCAGTTGGGATCCGCAGACGGGAGTTCTGGAATTTGTGGCGGCGCCCTCTGGCCAAGATGTGCGCATGAAGGGTGTCCTGAGCCAGTCAGAGTTCCACGTCAGCGAGGTTGGTGGCCGGGCTACCGTGGAACTTGAACTCGTCAAACTGAGAGAAGGATCCTCCCTCGCCTGGCGAAGCCGGGACCAGTTCGAATGCGCCATGCGACTAGGGCGCAGAAACTAGCGACTTACAAAGGTCAGCCGATGGCCGCTTCCGGCCCGAAGCAGACATCAACCAAAGAGCCGTGCGGCGCACTGCCGGTGCGTGCCGGTCAACTCCGACGCTAGACCGTACGAGGACGCGCAGTGGCTGCACCTGGAGGGCCTGATGATGAAACGTGGAAGCGTATGAGCCCTCGAGCTCGAAGCCTCTACTGGATCTTCATCGCTGCAATCTTCGGCCTCATCGGATACGGGTGGCTTCAGGCATGGCTCAGGTGATCCTGATGAAGTTCGGCCGACGTTCCTCGCGCCACATCATGGCCATTGCGCTTGGGTGCATGTTCGGTGCTTTCTTAGGACTTGCGATCTACGCAGCGCTGTTCTTCGGTCCGCTTATTCGCTCTCCCATCACAACGCTCTGGCTGGTTCCGGGGTTTGCTCTAGCTGGGGGCGTGGTGGGATGGTTGTACGTTTGGAGTTTGCTTCACCCGGCTGGAGGCGGTGCGAAGGATGGGAATGCGGTCTAACAGGTCGTTAGACACGGACACGCACCATCAGTGCGCCGCAAGGCGTGTGGACAAGCCTACGCCGTGCGGCGCACTGCCGGCGCGTGCCGGTCAACTCCGACGTTTGTCCCGCTGGCTTCTGCTGCCGACCAGGTGCACACGGTTGTGCCGGCCCGAATGTTCGCTTCTGGCCGCAACCAGACATGCGTCGCGTGGTGCATGCTCCATCAGTGCACCTCGACTACCTGCTGTTCGACTCGACTGACGAGCCGGGCGGCTCCTGCAGCTTCGACGCGTTGGCGTCCGTCCTCCCGGCGCGCATGCCGGCGCTTTGCGAGGAGATTGCAGCGGTGCTGGGGTGGGCGCATCGCAGCTTCGGTGCACCATCGGCGTTCGAAGACGCGGACGGTTGGGACTTCCACTTGCAGGGAAGTGGCGAGCACGACGAGCCGCTGCAGATGGACTATGACTTTGCCCGGAATCGGGTGGTCATGCCACCACCTCGCGGCCGCGTCACCATTGCGCTGACCGTCAGCGGATCGCCCGCCTTTGCCTCCGCCTTCAGCGAGGCTTTCGCGGAACCCTAGGGAACGTCCCGCTGCGCCGGGCCGTCGTAGGTCCAGGTGTACTGGCGCGGGATCGGTCCCTTGTTCCTGCCACCTTGCTGCGACTGCTCCCAGGCATGCGCCAGGATGCCCACCGACCGCGAGAGGCAGAAGAGCCCTCGGGCCAGGGGCGCGGGAAAGCCCAGTTCCGCATAGATCACCGCCGTCGCGCCGTCGATGTTCATCGGGATGCGCCGGCCCCCCTTGCGGGCTGCGAGCTCCGCTTCCACGCCGCGTGCGATGCGCGCATACCGGCCGCTGACCTCGCCGGCCTGTGCGGCTTCGTCCACGAGTTCGAGCAAGCGCGGTGCGCGCGGGTCGACGGGATGGAAGCGATGGCCGAAGCCGGCGACGAACTTGCCGCGGGTCGCGATCGCTTCGTCCAGCCCGCTGCGGACGGCCTCCTCGAACGCCATCCCACGATCCATGTGTGCGGCGATGGACTCGTACAGTTCCACCGCCTGCTCGCCGGCGCCGCCATGCACGTCCCCCAGCACGTTGACCGCCGATCCCATCGCGTTGTTGAGATCGACGCCGCAGGTCGTGGCCATGCGCGCGATGGCGATGCTGGGCGCCTGGGGACCGTGATCGACCGCGGCGACCAGCGCTGCATCGAGCAGCAAGGCCTGCCGGTCGGTCGGCAGGTCCCCGCGGGTCATGAGCCAGATCATGTGCGGCAGGCTGACCCGGCCGATCAGTTGCTCGATCGGATAGCCGCGGTAGCGGATCACCCCGGGCGCCATGTCGATGATCGACGTGCGCCACCAGTCCCGAACGCCCTGTTCGACGCCGGCGTGCTCTTCGCTTCTCATACGACTTCCTTGTCCTGGAGGGATTGCACGGCCGCCGCGTCGTAGCCCAGTTCGGCCAGGATCGCGGCGGTGTGCTCGCCCAGGCGTGGCGGAGGCGATTCCACCGTGGGTGCTTCTCCGTTGACCTTGAACCCCGTGCGCACGACCCGCACGTCCCTGCCCACGCCCGGCACGTCGGGGAAGGTCGCGATCATTCCGCGCCCGGCGACCTGCGGATGCGCGAGGGCCTGCGGCACCGTGTACACCGGACCGGCGGGCACGCCGACCTGGTTGAAGCGCTGCCACCAGGCCTCGGTGGAATCCGCGGCGAGTGCCTCGTCGAGCAGCGCCTTGAGTTCGCCGCGGTGCTGCAGGCGGGCATGCCGGTCGGCGAAGCGCGGATCGGTGATCCACGCCGCGCGCCCGACGACGCGGCAGACCGCCTCGAACTGCTCCTGCTTGTTCGCGGCGACGTTGATCAGGCCGTCGCCGGTTCGGAACGTGCCCGATGGACTCGCGGTCACGTTGTCGTTGCCCATCGGCTTCGGTTCGCGATCGGCCACCAGGTAATTGGAGACCGCCCAACCCATCGTGGCCATGGTGGCCTCGAGCATCGACACGTCCAGGAACACGGCTTCCGCCCGATCGTGGTCGGCCAGCGCTGCAGCGATGGCGAACGCGGCGGTCATCCCGCCGATCGTGTCGGCCACCGGGTAGCCGACGCGCAGGGGTGCCGACCCTGCATCGCCGGTAATGCTCATGACGCCGGCCATGCCCTGGATGATCTGGTCGTAGGCGGGCAGGTCGCGCAGCGGTCCTTCCTGCCCGAAGCCGGAGATCGCGCAGTACACCAGCTTCGGGTTCTCCTGGCGGAGGACGTCAAAGCCGACACCGAGCCGGTCCATGACGCCGGGCCGGAAGTTCTCGACCACGACATCGGCACTGCGGACCAGGCGCTTGAAGACGTCCTTGCCCTCGTCGCTCTTCAGGTTGAGCGTCAGGGAGCGCTTCCCCGGGTTCTGGGCGAGGAAGGACACGCCCATGTGGGCGCGATTGAGGTCGGCATCCGCGCCGAGCTGCCGCGCGAGGTCACCGCCGTTGCGCGATTCCACCTTGATCACGTCGGCGCCCATGTGCGCCAGCTGGTGGCAGGCGAAGGGACCGGCGAGGACGTTGGTGAGGTCCAGGACGCGCACGCCCTGCAGCGGCTTGATGGCCTTGGTCATGTGTCTTCAGGAGAGGCGGGGGAACGGGCGGGAAGCCTTCATTCTATGCTATAGAATGAAGTTCCAAAAATGAACCTGTGATGCCGAGAAAGCCCATCGAGCCTTCGATTGCCGACGAGAACTCCGCGCCCGGAGGCGTCGCGGCGGTGGATCGCGCGCTCAGCGTGCTGGGGGCGTTTCGCAGCGGGGACCGCACGCTCACCCTGACCGAACTCGCCGAGCGGAGCCGGCTGTACAAGAGCACCGTGCTGCGCCTGCTGGCATCTCTGGAGCACGCCCGCCTGGTCGTGCGCCAAGGTGACGGCGTCTATGCGCTCGGGCCGGAGGTGGCGCGCCTGCACGCCGTGTTCACGGGCTCGTTCTCGCTGGAGGCGGAGGTCGTTCCCGCCTTGCGCGCGCTGGTGGCGCGTACGCAGGAAAGCGCGGCATTCCACGTGCGGCAGGGCGAGCAGAGGCTCTGCCTGTACCGGGTGGACTCCCCGCATGTCGTCCGCGACCACACCCGGGCAGGCGACCTGTTGCCGCTGGACCGCGGTGCGGGCGGGCGCGTCCTGCGCGCGTTCGAAGGCGCCAAGGGCGCCGCGCATGAGAGGACCCGCCAGCAGGGCTACGTGGACATCGACAGCGACCGTGTCCCGGATCTGTCGGGCATTTCGGCGCCGGTGTTCGGCGCCGATGGGCGGCTCGTCGGGGCACTCACGCTGACGATGCCGACCTCGAGGAAACGCCCGGGGTTCGTGGACGACGTCCGGGGCGCGGCGCGGCAACTCACGGTGCGACTCGGCGGCTCGCCGCGCTGACACCGGCTGACCAAACTTGTTTTGACCTGAAGGAGATGGACACATGAAACGATGGGTGAATCGCGCGGGACTGGTGGCTGTCCTGCTCACCGCGACGGCGGCGTACGCGCAAGCCTGGCCAACCAAGACGGTGAAGATCAACGTGCCCTATGCGGCAGGCGGCCCTGCGGACATCACCGCTCGCGAGATCGCCCTGAAGCTGGGCGCCGAAATCGGGCAGCCGGTGGTCGTCGAGAACAACGGCGGCGCCATGGGCGTCCCGTCGCTGACGGCGGTTGCCCGCTCCGATCCGGACGGCCACACGCTGTGGATGCCCGCGCTGGGCAATGCAGTGCTCCAGCCGCTGCTGAGCAAGCAGGGCGGGGCGGACTTGCTGTCGAAGCTGCGGCCCGTGGGCATGGTGACCACCAGCCCGCACGTGCTGGTGGTGTCCAGCAAGCTGCCCGTCAAGAGCGTCGCGGAACTGGTCGCGTACGCCAAGGCCCACCCGGGCCAGGTGAGCTTCGCCTCGGCCGGCGTGGGTGGCACCGCGCACCTGGGCGCGGAAATGTTCAAGAGCCTGTCGGGCGCCGAGACGATCCACGTCCCCTACAAGGGAAGTTCCGCGGCGGTGAACGACCTGGTCTCGGGCCGCGTGAGTGCGATGTTCAGCAGCCTGCCCTCGTTGCAGGCGGTGGTGGACAAGGGCTATGTCCGGCTGCTCGCCGCCACGGCCCCGAGCAAGTCGCCCGCGACGCGATCGCTGCCGCTGATGTCGGCCACGCTGCCGGGCTTCGAGTACTCGTCCTGGTACGCGATGTACGTTCCCGCGGCGACGCCCGACCCGGTCGTCATGAAGATCAACGCAGCCTTGCAGAAGGTGCTGAAGGACCCGGCCGTGATCGAGAAGATCGACCCGCACGGCATGGAGACCCTCCCATCGACGCCCGACGAAGTGCTCCAGTACGTCAAGAAGGACACGGAGAAGTGGGGCCAGATCATCCGCAAGGCCAACATCTCGCTGGAATGACCTGGGAGCGAGCGGCCCTGTTCGTGGGGCCGCAGGCGCAGTGACGCGGCGGCGCAGGTGCCTGCGCTGCGCTACGTGCCGGATCCGGCGGCGGTGTTCCGGTCGTCTTATGCCTGCTGATTGGATTCCGGGCTAAGGTGCCGCATGGATCCGCGCACCGCCCCACCACCCGACGCCTATCTCGGCGAGCTCATCGAACGCTTCCTTCCGCTGCGTGACGGAGAGATCTCCGGCCCCACGGAGACGCTGGAGGACGGTGAAGCCGAACGCTTCGGTATCGCCATGGCCACGGTGGACGGGCAGGTGTTCTCCGCCGGGGACGACGCCAAGGAGTTCGCCATCCAGTCGATCTCCAAGCCCTTCCTGTACGGCCTGGCGCTGGATCGCCTATCGCGCCAGGAGGTGCACCGCAAAGTGAGCGTCGAGCCGACCACCGAGGCCTTCAACTCGCTCACCGAGCTGGAGGAGGACCACCTCCCGTACAACCCCATGATCAATTCGGGCGCCATCGCCATCTCCGCGATGCTGCACCACGCCGACCCGCAGCAGGCCGACGGCTGGATGATGGACATGTTCGGCGACTACCTCGGGCGTCCCGCGCGCCTGCATCCGCGTGCGACCGATTCGACGGCAACGGCGCACCGCAACCGCGCCATCGCCCACCTGCTGCGGCACTTCGACGTCATCGGCGACGACATCGACGGCGCGATGCGCATGTACAACCGCCAGTGCGTGGTCACCGCCGACGTGCGCGAACTGGCAGGCATGGCCGCCACGTTGGCCAATGGCGGCGTGCACCCGCGCACGGGGCGCCGCGCGATCCGCCGGGAGCACGTGCGCGACGTGCTGACGCTCATGTTCACCTGCGGCATGTACGACACGTCCGGCAACTGGGCCTACACCGTGGGCCTGCCGGCCAAGAGCGGCGTGGGCGGCGGCATCCTGGCCGTGGTGCCCGGTCGCATGGGCCTGGCCGTCTACTCGCCGCGGCTCGATTCGCACGGACACAGCGTGCGCGGCCTGGCCGTGCTGAAGGACTGGTCCTGCGAATGGGACCTGGGCATCTTCGGCGGCAGCGGCGCCGCGGGCGAGATCACTGCCGTGGGGCTGGACGGGGACGACGCGAAGGACAGTTGAGCGGCGGCGCGAAGTTGCGGCCTTACACCGTTCGGGTTACGCGCAGATCCGTACGGGGGATAACTAAACACGAGCCTAGGCGAGAGCTCGTCCGTCAGCCACAGTCCTGTATCGCGTCAGTGGCTGCCTCTCCATGCAAGAACCTTCACCCAAGCTGCTCGACTCTCTGCGGGAGCGCGTGGCATCCTCCCGTGCGGCTGCGGCGCAGCCCCCCGAGAATGCACTTCTCCTCGAGCAGCTGTCCGATCGGCTGCTGGCGGACTTCCCGGCCGCCTGGCGAGAGGTCTTCCTCGGCGGCGGCCAGGCATCGGTCCGGTTCCGGCAACAGCCCGTCGCGCTGCTTTGCTGCGATCCGTCGAAGTCCGAGTGGTCGAACCAGGACCTGGCGGCCTTGGCCGCACGGTGTGGCGGCGAGTTCGAGCCGTGCCGCGAGACAGCGGTCTTCCGTTTCATGGATGCCGAGCCCGCGCTGGCCACGGCGGTGCTGCTGCAACGTGCATCCAGCGAGCGTGTCCAGGCCGCGATCCTGACCCGCACCACGACAGTGGCGACGTTCGACCTGTTCGGGGAGCAGCGCAGCCTGGCGGTGGGCAGCCCACTGGAGGATGCCCTGGCGTTCATGCGCAAGTCGTCCCCGGGCAGCATCAAGGTTTGCGCGCAAACGTACAACGCGCTCGGCAGTGCCATGGACCATGGCGCGAAAGGCGCCATCGTCACCACCGAATTCGTCGGCGACGAGGTCACTTCCGCCTTCGTCACGCTGCCGCCGAACCGCCAGTCCGAGGTCAGCACGTTCGCCGGGCTCGGGCTGATGTGAGCCGGCCTGGGAGTCGCCTCAGGGGTTCACGACCGGGACAAATCGCCGCCTTCGTGCCGGAAACCGGCGTGTGCATGTGCCTGTTCGAGGCCGAGTCGGCCGCGGACGTGGAGCAGGTGAACCGGGAGGCGAACGTGCCGTTCACGCGAGTGCTGCCGGCGATGGATCTCGCGCCCGCAGCCTGAGCAGCGCAGCTCAGGAGGATCGCGACACGTTGGTCTTTCGGCCCGAACCGCCGAGCGGGCCGGAAGGGAGCTTGCGCCGCGAGGCGGCCATCTCCTTGCCTCCGCTGTGCAGCTTGCTGGCAGCGGCCCAGCCGCGCGCCTCGGCTTCAGGATGCGCCACACCTTGTTTCTCGTGGCCCTTCGCGATGGCGCCGGCTTGGTGCTTCTGCTTGCCGGTCTCGGCGGACTTGTCCTTTCGCGGCATGTTGTGGAGTCCTGGGATGGGATCCCCGAAGGATGCGGCGGGCGTCACGTTCGCTGCGTCGGAGGGGAGGCACCCTGGATGCAAGGAACGTCGGGCGCCGTGACACCGGCTCACCCGTGATCAGCCGGCGCGCATCCGCTTCTCCCGGAACTCCACCACCACCCCGTCGTCGACGACCGTCAGCGTTGACGGCTCGAGGCCCATCGTGTCCGGCAGCGCCAGCTCGCGTGACGTGAACTTGTGCAGGACGAGTTCGGCCGCGACCTCGCGCGCCATGCCGGGCAGCAGGGACTGCAGTGCCTGCTTGCCCTCGGCCGTGAGGCCCGGCCAGTCGATGCCGACGATGTCCGGCTCGTGGGCGCGGACGGACCGGTCGGCGCTCTCGTAGCGCAAGGCGAACACCACGTCCACTTCGCCGGGAGGCAGGCGACCGAACGCGCTGCCGCTCGCCTCGGCGTGCAGCGACGCGCCCAGCTTGTTGCGGGCCGGCAGCAGCAGGAGCCGGGGTGCGCTGACCTGGATCTGCGCGAGGCCGGGAATGCCGAGCAGCAGGGGAAAGCGGGCCGACAGTGCTTCGTGCAACTGCGCGGCCGACAGCCTGTGGCGGGGCCGTGGATCGTCCTGCGCGAAGAGCGGCAGGGCGGGCCAGCCTGCCAGAGCGGCCACGAACGAACGTCGATCCATGCGACTAGCGCGCGGCGGGCTGCGTCGACACCTGCACCAGCTGCTGCCGCATCTGCAGCAGTTTGGCCTTCAGCACCTTGCGGTTGTCCGCGCCCACGCGCAACAGCATCTTCTGGCCGGCGGCGAGTCGCTCGAACTTGGGATCCTGGTATTCGTAGCGCGTCCACGGACGCGGCGACGCGATCGGTCCCTTCACCTCCGTCAGCACGACCTTCGGCGGCTGCGCAGGATCCGGCGTCGCCAGCAGCAGGTCGATGACCTCGAGCACGCGCGCGTTCAGCGGCTGTTTGGTGAACCCGAGATCACGGTACGCCGCTTCCAGCGCGGGATACATGCGGCGGTACAGGTCCACCGCTTTCGCGGCATCGACGGACCCCACGAAAGCCACGAACGCCGCGTAGCGCGCGTCGTTGCCGGTGGCCACCTGCGTCGCATCGCCAGCGCCCGTGACGAGGAATTTCCCGGCTGTGGGCTGCACCGGCCACACCGCCACCGGCGCATGCTCGCGCCCCAGGTTGTCCACGGTCGCGACGAAGCGGCGTGGGAAGTCGGTGGTGTCCAGGAACTTCAGCACTGCGTCGCGCCCCAGCAGCCCGATCAGGGCGGCGGTGATGTCTTCGGCCTTGACCGGATCCTCCGGCGCGGCGGGCACCAGCGCCGGCGCTTGCGGCGCGGATGCGGCTTCCTGGCGCGGCTCCGCCGTCGCGGGCGCCGGGGCGGTGGCCACCGTCTCGGCAGGCGAGCTGAACTTGGTCCAGGCGTACCAGCCGCCTACGGCAAGCACCGCCACGACCAACAGCCCCACGGCCAGCGGTGCGCCGGAACTGCGGGGCAGGGCGGGCTGCGCACGCGGCGCGCCAGATGGAGAAGAGAAGCTGGGTTCCAGTCGATCGTCCGTCATGCCTGCATGCTGCGCCGATCCACGCGCGACCTCAAGGTCGCAGCCTCATCCGTTACCTGTCTTACTCGCTGGAAGGCGTGCTGTCAGCCGCGGCGCGCCGTCAGGGCCGCAAGGGCCTGCAAGTCTGGATCGACACCGATGCCCGGGGCCTCGCCCAGCCTGCAAACGCCGTCTTCGATCGCGCGCAACGGCCCCATCAACTCCGTCCGCAACGGGTTCGGGTTCGAGTCGACTTCCAGCCAGCCATCCGCGCCCGTTGCCGCCAGCACGTGCGCCGACGCGAGCAGGCCGAGGCCGGCGCCGAGGTAGTGGGGGCAGTAGCGCAGGCCGGCGCGCAAGCCGCGGTCGATGATCGGCCAGCAGGCGGAGATGCCGCCCCACTTGGCGAGATCCGGTTGCAGCACGGTCAAGGAGCGCGATGCGATCGCCGCGTCGAAGCCGGCATCGCCGACCACGTTCTCGCCGGCAGCGAGCGGCATCGCGCAGGCCCGCTGCAGTTGCTGCCACTCGGCCCAGGGCCGGTCGGCGCGCAGCGGTTCCTCGAGCCAGCCGAGGCCGAACTCGTCGAGCTTCGGTGCCATGCGCAGCGCTTCGTCCAGCGACCAGCCCTGGTTGGCGTCGACCAACAGCGGCGTCGATGCACCGAGCAGCTCGCGCAACGCACGCAGGTTGCGCAGGTCGCGGTCCTCGCCGAAACCGATCTTCAACTTGAACGCGCCATACCCTTCGGCGCGCCGCGCAGCAACGATGTCCTCCGGTGCATCCGGGTTGATGCCGCTCGCATAGGGACGCACGACGTCGCTGTGGCCGCCGAGGTAGCGCCACAGCGGCAGCCCGGCGCGTCGCGCGCACAGGTCCCACAGCGCGAGGTCGATGCCGGCGAGCGCCTGCGCCATCGGCCCGTATTCGCCGGACTGGATGGCCAGCACGGCGGTGCGCTCGTCCAGCCATGCATACGCCTGCGCGGCGCTGTCGAAACCACGGCTGGTCGCCAGCGGCGCGAAGACCGACTCCACCAGCCGCGCGCGGTGCTCCGCGCCGACCGAGGGGAAGTTGCACCAGGTCTCGCCCCAACCGACGGCGCCGTCCGTGTCCTCGACGCGAATGAACACCGCGGGCCGGTCGTGCATGGTGCCAAACGAGGTGCGCACCGGGGTCGCGATCGGGCTGCGGAAGACGAAGGCCTCGATGCGCGCGAGGCGCAGCGGGGCCGAGGGCAGGGCGGGCAGGCTCACGGCTGCAGGTCCATTTCGAGGCGGATGGCGTCGCCGCGGTAGGTGACCTCGGCCAGGTAGACGACGGTGTCGTCAGCGTCCTTGAATACGCGCCGCACCTCGGCCACCGGCGCGTTCACCGGCAGTCCCAGCAGCGCCGCGACTTCCATGTCGGCGCTGCCGATGGTGAGCACCTGGTGCGCGCTGGCGATGCGCACGCCCTTCATCGACTTCAGCAGCGGGATGACGGTGCGCGAGCGGAAGGCGGCCGGCGACTTGCGGAAGATGCGCTCGTCCAGGTAGATGTTGATCACGCAGTACGGCCGGCCGTCGCGCGAGTGCACGCGCCGCATGAACGCGTAGCCGGGCGCGGCATGGCCCTCCGCGGCGTCGATGGGCGCCGAGCCGACGTCCTCGTCGATGTTGACGATCTTGGGCTGCGTGTCCTCGTACACGCGCGCCAGTTCATCTAGCGTGGTGACGACGTTGATGATGCGGTCGCGCCGCGGCGTGCCGGTGACGAAGGTGCCGCGGCCCTGCTGCGGCGACACCAGCCCTTCGCGGGCGAGGATGTCGATGGCCTGCCGCACCGTGACGCGCGCGACGCCGAATTCGGCCATCAGCGCTTCCAGCGACGGCAGCCGGTGGCCGTGCGGCCACAGGCCGCGCGCGATGCGCTGGCGCATCAGGTCGGCGATCTGTGCGTAGCGGGGGAGCGCGCTCTCGAGGAAGTGCGCGCCGCGCGCGCCGGTGCCGGCCGCGGCAGCGCGGGAAGTCGGGCGGAGGGCGGTGCTCATGCGGATGCTGCTGGTGCAGGGATCCGGCTAGGGAAACAACCGAGGGGGCATGTCGGCGTGAATGGTACTATCAATAGGACGTTAGGACAACACGAGACGAATCATGCAATCGACAGGCAAGGCGGGGATCGTCGCGCAATGACGCTGTCCGGGGATTTCGCGGCGGCGATGGTCGATCTCGACGGGACCATGGTCGACACGCTCGGCGACTTCGTGGCCGCCCTCGACGGCGCGCTGGACGAGCTCGGCCTGCCGCCGGTGTCGCCGGCGGTCGTGTCGCAACTGGTCGGCAAGGGCGGCGAGCACCTGGTGCGCGGCGCGCTGCTGGCGGGCGGGCTCGATGCCCACAGCGCCGACGCGCTGGCGGACGACGCGCTGCTGCGCTACCGCCGCCACTACGACGAGGTCAACGGCCGCTATGCCAAGGTCTATCCCGGCGTGGCGGAGGGGCTGCAGCGCTTGCGCGACCGCGGCCTGCGCCTTGCGTGCGTGACCAACAAGCCGACCGCGCCTTCGCGCGACCTGTTGCGCATCACGGGCCTGAACCGCCACTTCGACGTCGTGGCCGGCGGCGATCGTTTCGAACGCCTCAAGCCCGATCCCATGCCGCTGCTGCAGACCTGCGCGGAACTGGGCACGGAACCCGCGCGCACGCTGATGATCGGCGACTCGCTCAACGACGCGCTCGCGGCGCGCGCCGCCGGCTGCCCGGTGGTGCTGGTGACCTACGGCTTCAACCATGGCCGTCCGGTGCGCGAGGTGGACGCGGACGGCTACGCCGATTCCATCGACGAACTGGCCTTCGCATGACGTCCGAAGCTGCCACCGTCCGCCCGGCCAACGCGCCTGCACCTTCACGCGGCCGCCGCTTCGCCGTGCAGGCCGCGCTGGTGCTCGCGCCCTGGGTCCTGATCGTGCTGGCCTGGTACGGCATCCGTGCCAGCGGCCTCATCAGCCCGGCGCTGGTGCCGGCGCCGCACGCGGTGTTCGCCAAGTTCCTCGAGCTCGCGCGCGGCCGCCTGGCGATGGACGTGTGGATGTCGACGCAGCGCGTGTTCCTCGGCGTGACGCTGGGCGTGCTGCTCGCGGTGCCGGTGGGCTTCTGCCTCGGCTGGTACAAGGGCGTGCGGGTGTTCATCGACCCGGTGATCAACTTCTTCCGCGCGCTGCCGCCGATCGCGCTGATCCCGCTGGTGATCGTCTACTTCGGCATCGGCGAGACCGCCAAGACGGTGATCCTGTTCTACGCATCGTTCTTCGCCGGCGTGATCGTGATGTACGAAGGCATCGCGCAGATCAGCCCGATCTTCATCAAGGTCGCGCGCACGCTGGGCGCCAGCGACCTGGAGATCTTCGGCAAGGTGATCGTGCCGCTGACCATCCCGCACATCCTCACCGCCGTGCGCGTCGCGCTCGGGGTGGCGTGGGCGACGCTGGTGGCGTCCGAACTGATCGCCGCGCAGCAGGGCCTCGGCGCCCTGATCCAGGATGCGTCGGCCTTCTTCCAGCTCGACACCATCTACGTCGGCATCATCTGCATCGGCTTCATCGCGCTGGCGATGGACCTGGTGCTGCGCGCCGCCACCCGCAAGCTGGTGGCCTGGCAGGACCGCATCGCATGAGAACCGCCCCCGTTCGCGTTTCCTTCGAGCACGTCGGCGTCGATTTTCCGACGCAGCACGGCCCGATGCGCGTGCTGGACGACGTGTCGTTCGACGTGCGCGACGGCGAATTCGTCTCCATCATCGGCCCGTCGGGCTGCGGGAAGACGACGCTGATGAACATCGTTGGCGGCTTCGTGCAGCCCTCGCAAGGCCGCGTGCTGCTGGACGGCAAGCCGGTCGACGCGCCCGGCCCCGACCGCGGCGTGATCTTCCAGGAGTACGGCGTCTTCCCCTGGCTCACCGTGCGGCAGAACATCGAGTTCGGCCTCAAGCTGGCGGCCGGGCGCGTGCCGGCCGCGCAGCGCGAGCAGACGGTGCAGCGCTACATGGGCCTGATGGGCCTGTCCGACTTCGCCAACCACTTCCCCAAGCACCTGTCCGGCGGCATGCGCCAGCGGCTCGCCCTGGCCCGCGCCTACGCGGTGCGCCCGCAGTTCCTGTTGATGGACGAGCCGTTCGGCGCGCTCGACGCGCAGACGCGCTCGGCGATGCAGGACCTGCTGCTCGACGTGCTGCAGCGCGAAGGCAAGACCGTCATCCTGATCACGCACTCGGTCGAGGAAGCGATCTACCTGTCCTCCCGCATCGTCGTGGTCACCGCGCGCCCCGCGCGCATCCGCACGATCATCGACGTGCCGTTCGGCTACCCGCGTGCCGAGAACGTGCACGAAGACCCGCGCTTCGGCGAGATGCGCGCCCACATCCGTGACCTGGTGATGCAGGAGTACGCCGCCCAGGCCCGGCAGACCGTGCGGCTGTCCGACTGATTCCGCACCCTTTCCCACCCAGGAGACTCCCATGGCCCTTCATCGCAGGCAATTGATCCAGGCGGCCGCCGCCGCCACCCTCGGCGCGGGCGCGCTGTCCTCGTTCGCGCAGGCGCGCACCAAGGTGAAGGTGGGTTATCTCCACACCCCCGCGGTGGACGGCCACATCTTCATCGGCCAGCAGACCGGCGCGTTCGCCAAGCACGGCGTCGACCTCGAGCTGGTGAAGTTCACCACCGGCCTCGAGCTGTTCCAGGCCATGATCGGCGGCAGCCTCGACATGCTGGCCACCGGCGCCGTGCTGTCCAACTTCCCGGCGCGCGGGCAGGGCAAGGCCTTCCTGATGAACAACATCGAGTACGCCACCGCGCAGCTGTGGGTGCGTCCCGACTCCGGCATCAAGACGCTGGCCGACCTCAAGGGCAAGCAGGTGTCGACCACCACCGGCACCACGGCGCACGTGTTCCTGGACCGCGCGCTGCGCTCCAACAACGTCGACCCGAAGGACGTGAAGGTCGTCAACCAGCGCATGACCGAGGCGGTGAGCTCCTTCGTGTCCGGCGCCGTGCCCGCCGTCGCGCTGTGGGTGCCGTTCGATTCCGTCGTGAAGAAGCAGGTGCCCAACGCCACCAAGCTGGTCGACGCCTCGGCCTTCTTCCCGCAGGCCGCCATCATGGGCGGCTGGGCCGCGCGCAACGACTACTACGACAAGAACCAGGACACGATCAAGAAGATCATCGCGGGCTGGGCGGAAGCCAATGCCCTGATCACGAGCAAGCCCGACGAGGCCGCCGAGATGCTGCAGAAGGCGCAGTACCAGGACGTGCCGCTGGCCGACTTCAAGGAGCAGTTCAAGGCCTCGAAGTACTTCACCAACGCCGAATGGCGCACGCGCTACCAGGACGGCACGGTCACCAAGTGGCTGCAGCAGGTGACCGACTTCTTCGTGTCCACCGGCGGCATCCAGAACGCGGTGCCCGCCAGCCAGTACTTCGACGCCAAGCCCTTCATGGAAGTCGTCAAGGCATGACCGATGCGGCCGGCAGCGCCGGCTACGACTACGTCATCATCGGCGCCGGCTCCGCCGGCTGCGTCCTCGCCAACCGCCTCACGGCCGACCCGGCTTGCCGGGTCCTGCTGCTGGAGGCGGGCGGCGAGGGCGGCCATTTCTGGCTGCGCATGCCGATCGGCTACTTCCGCAGCATCTACGACCCGCGCTTCTCCTGGCAATTCCCGCTCGAGCCGCAGGAAGCCACCGGCAACCGCGCGATCGTGTGGCCGCGCGGCAAGGTACTGGGCGGCTCCAGCGCGATCAACGGCCTGCTCTACATCCGCGGCCAGCACGCCGACTTCGACGATTGGGCGCAGGTGCACGGCGCGCAGGGCTGGAGCTACCGCGAAGTGCTGCCGCTGTTTCGCAAGTCCGAGCGCTATGCCGGCGGTGCCAGCGAGTTCCACGGCGGGGACGGCGAGCTGTGCGTCTCCGACCTGCGCAACGACCATCCGTATTGCGAGGCTTGGATCCAGGCCGGCATGGAGGCGGGGCACGGTCGCAATCCGGACTTCAATGGCGCGCGCACCGAGGGGCTCGGCGCGTACCAGCTGACGCTGCGCGGCCACTGGCGCTGTGATGCGGCGACTGCATTCCTCGCGCCCGTGCGGCGCAGGCCCAACCTCACGGTGGCGACCGGCGCGCACGTCACGCGCATCGTCATCGAGCATGGCCGCGCCACCGGCGTCGAGTGGCTGCAGGACGGCCAGCGGCGCAGCGCGCACGTCGACGGCGAAGTGCTGCTCGCGGCGGGCGCGCTGCAGTCGCCGCAAGTGCTGCAGCTCTCGGGCATCGGTCCCGCCGCGCTGCTGCGCCAACAGGGCTTGCCAGTGCACGTCGACGCGCCGGAAGTCGGCGAGAACCTGCAGGACCACTACCAGGCGCGCGTCATCGTCAAGCTGCGCAAGCGCATGTCGCTCAACGACCAGGTGCGCAATCCGCTGTCGCTCGCCGCGATGGGCGCGCAGTGGGTGCTGCGCCAACGCGGCCCGCTGACCGTCGGCGCCGGCCAGGTCGGCGGCATGGTCTGCAGCGAACACGCGGAAGGCGGGCGGCCGGACGTGCTGTTCAACGTGATGCCGCTGTCGGTCGACAAGCCCGGCGACCCGCTGCATGCGTTCTCGGGCTTTTCCGCATCGGCGACGCAATGCCGGCCGCTGTCGCGCGGCACGGTGCAGATCCGGTCCACCGACCCGCTCGCACCACCGCGCATCGTCTCGAACTACCTGACGCACCCGCACGACGCCAAGGTGCTGGTCAGCGGCCTGCGCATGCTGCGCGACATCTACCGCCAGCCCACGTTCCGCGAGCTCGTCACCGACGAGGAGTACATGCCGGGCAACGCCGTGCAGTCCGATGTCGATCTGGAAAGCTTCGCGCGCCAGAAAGGCGGCACGGTGTTCCATGCCAGCGGAACTTGCCGCATGGGTGGCGACGATCGCTCGGTGGTCGATCCGCAGTTGCGCGTGCGGGGCGTCGAGGGCTTGCGCGTGATCGACGCCTCGGTGATGCCGACGATGGTGTCGACCAACACCAACGCCGCCACGATCATGATCGCGGAGAAGGGCGCCGCGCTGCTGCTCGGCCGGTGAGCGGCCGCGCCGCTGAGGCACACTCGGGGCATGGCCAGCCAACAAGAGATTGCGGATTTCATCGCCCGCGAATTCCCGCAGACCCGGGTCAAGATCCTCGAGGTCGGCGGCATGCACGCCACCGTGGCGCACGAGGTCGGCGTCGACGAGTTGCGCCCCGGCGGCACCGTCTCCGGCCCCGTGATGATGGCCACCGCCGACGTCGCCCTCTACGTCGCCATCCTCGGCGAGATCGGCATCGTCCCGCTCACCGTCACCACCAGCCTCTCGTTCAACTTCATGCGCAAGCCGTCGGCCGATCGACGCATCGTCGGTGTGTGCAAGTTGCTCAAGCTGGGACGTACGCTGGCGGTCGGTGAGGTGTCGCTGTACTCCGAAGGGCAGCCGGAGATGGTGGCGCACGCGGTGGGCACTTACGCGATTCCGCCGAAGCGCTGACCCTCGGCCGCCCCGCGGAGGCGGGGACCCATCGCTTCCGTCTCAAGTTGTCATTCCGGCTTTCGCCGGAATGACAAATCAGTGCTTTCGCCGGAATGGCAAATCAGAGCGTCCGCCGGAATGACAAGTCAGCGGCGCCTTCGTCGCAATGACCGCAGCCGATCAAACCTCCGCGATCAGCTCGATCTCGACGCACGCGCCCATCGGGATCTGCGCGACGCCGAAGGCGCTGCGGGCGTGGGCGCCCTTGTCGCCGAAGACCTGGCCGAACAGCTCGCTGGCGCCGTTGGTCACCAGGTGCTGCTCGGTGAAGTCGGGGGTGGAGTTCACCAGGGACATCAGCTTGACGATGCGCTTGACCTTGTCGAGGTCGCCGACGGCAGCCTGCAGGGTACCCAGCAGGTCGATGGCGATGGCGCGGGCGGCCTGCTTGCCTTCCTCGGTGGAGATGGACTTGCCCAGTTGCCCGACCCACGGCTTGCCGTCGCGCTTGGCGATGTGGCCGGACAGGAAGACGAGGTTGCCGGTACGCACGAACGGCACGTACGCGGCGGCGGGCGTCGCGACCGGGGGCAGGGTGATGCCGAGTTCCTTGAGTTTGTCGTTGATGCTCATCACGGCTCCTTGTCGTTGGAGCGGCGATTCTAGGAGCCCTCGACCGGCGCGACGGTGACGGCGACCTGCAGCGTGTGGTGTGCGCCGCCGTGGATCACGCCGCGGATCGGCGACACGTCGGAATAGTCGCGGCCGGTGGCGACGGTGACGTAGTCCTCGCCCGGCACGCGGTCGTTGGTGGGGTCGAGGTCGACCCATGCGCCGCGGCCCTGCGCAGCGGGCACGTACATCGACACCCATGCATGCGACGCGTCGCTGCCGAGCAGCCGTGACTGGCCGGGCGGCGGTTCGGTGAGCAGGTACCCGCTGACGTAGCGCGCCGGGATGCCCACGCTGCGCAGGCAGCCGAGCAGCACGTGCGCGAAGTCCTGGCAGACACCCTTGCGCAGGGCCAGCGCGTGGAGCGCCGGCGTGCTCGCATCCGTCGCCGCGCCCACGTACGCGAACTCGGTGTGGATGCGGTGCATCAGGCCGTGCGCGGCTTCGAGCAGCGGGCGCCCCGGCGTGAAGCTGGCTCGCGCGTAGTCGATGAACGCGGCGTCGCGCGGCACGTAGGGCGAAGCGAACAGGAACTCGCTGGCGGGATCGTGCGCGGCGTCGCGGTGGTAGCGCAGCCGCTCGCGCGAGGCTTCCCATGGCAGGCTGCTTGTGGGCTGCTCGCGCGTACTCGTCTCGACGATGCTGTCGGCGACCACGCGTAGTTCTTCATGCGCCGACTGCAGCCCGAAGAACTCGCGCACGTTGCCGGACACGTCGACCGCGGTGCTGCGCTGGTCGGGCTCGGGATCGATGCGGAGCGAGTGGCGCAGCAGCCGCTGGCCGTCGCGGTCGGCCGGACGCAGATGCGCCATGTGCAGCGCGGTGCGCACCGCAGGCGCATACGCATAACGCGTCTCGTGCAGCACGTGCAGCCGCATGCCTCAGGCCCCCACGGAGCGGCGCGGTTCGGCCGAATGCGTGAAGTAGCGGGCGCCGAGCGCATCGGACAGCTGCCACGCGGCGTCGGCGCACTGCTGCAGCGTCGCGAGCAGCTGCGTTTCGTCGCAGAGCGCCTCCAGCGTCCAGGCCTCCGGGTCCGGCACCGTCAGCGCGATGCCTGGCACCCCCGCCTTCGCGGGGGCAGGCTCTGCGGGCGCGATGCCTTCGAGGCGGGCGAGGCGGCCGCGCAGCGTCTTGGTCACCCAGGCCAGTGACCGCGGGTTGTCCTGGTCCAGCACCAGCAGGTCCAGCAACGCAGGCAGGTCGTGCCGCTGCTGGTAGCGGGCATGGAAGGTGATCGTGCTGTCGAACAGCGCGACGACCGCTTCGGAGCCGCTGGCCTCGTGCACGGCGCCCGTCTCCAGGCTGGCGGCCAACGCGCCTGCGAGGAAGCCGAGCCGTTCCAGGTGCCGGCCGGTGGACAGCAGCCGCCAGCCGTCGTCGCGCGTCATGCGGTCGGTCTGCGCGCCCGTCATCGCGGCGGTGTGGCCGAGCACGGCTTCGAGCAACCGCAATGCTTCGCCCGACGGGTAGTCGCCGCCGGCGGCCGCCTTGGCGCAGCCGCGCGTGAAGTCCTGGTCGGCGCGGACCATCAGGTTCCACTGCTCCTGCGACAACCGGTCGCGCACCGACGATGCCGCACCGCGCAGCGCGCCGAGGTTGTAGCCGACGCTGGTCGCGCGCTGCGTGTCCGCGAGCGCAGCGACGAGCGAGCGCTCGAACACGCGCCGCGATGCCGACGGAGGCGGCACGTTGGGCAGCACGAGTCCTTGCTCCGTCGCGAGCCGCCCGAGCCACGCCAGCAGCGGCTGCGACGACACGTCCTCGCCGCCGAGGGACTGCAGCACGAGCCGCGCGAGGCGCGCCGTGTTCTCGGTGCGCTCCGTGTAGCGGCCCAGCCAGAACAGGTTCTCGGCCGAGCGGCTGGTCACCATGCGGTCGCGGTGCGCGCCGGCGGCGGACGGGTGCTCGTGGTGCAGCAGCGTCGTGGCGTCGACCTCGCCTTCGGTGAGCACCCAGGTGTCGGCGCTGCTGCCGCCGCGCTGCATGGTGGCGATCTCGGCCGTCTCGCCGGCGATGCGCGTCAGGCCGCCGGGCAACACGCGCCACGACCCCGCGCCATCCGAAATCGCGAACACGCGCAGCATGAATGAGCGCGGCGTGAGCCGGCTGCCTTTCCAGGTCGGCATCTGCGCGAGCGGCTGGTAGGCCTGCAACGTGTGCTCGCCAGGGTCGCGCGCGATCTTGCCGGCCCACTCGTCGAGCTCACGCCGGGAGAGATAGCGGCCCAGCACCGCAGCGGCGCCGGGCGCGCCGTAAGTGGGCTTGAGCACACCCGCCGCGAGTTGCGGCAACGCGGCCTCCATCGCCGCGCGCTCGCCGCACCACCAGGTCGCGATGGAGGGCAGCGAGAGCTCTTCACCCAGCAGGTGCTTGCACAGCCCGGGCAGGAAGCCGAGCAACGCGCTCGACTCGAGCAATCCCGTGCCCGGCGCGTTGGCCACCAGCACGTTGCCGGCGCGCACGGCCTGCAGCAGCCCGGGAACGCCCAGGCGCGAGTCGGACCGCAGTTCCAGCGGGTCGAGGAACTCGTCGTCCAGCCGCTTGAGGATGCCGTGCACCGGCTCCAGCCCGCGCAGGGTCTTGAGGTACAGGCGCTCGTCGCGCACCGTGAGGTCGCTGCCTTCGACCAGCGGCAGGCCCAGGTAGCGCGCCAGGTACGCGTGCTCGAAGTAGGTCTCGTTGTAGGGGCCGGGCGTGAGGAGCACCAGCCGCGCGTCGCCTTGCGGCGCCGGGCACATCGAGCGCAGGCCTTCCACCAGCGCCCGGTAGGTCGCCGCGAGCCGCTGCACGCGCAAGCCCGCGAACGCCGCGGGGAACGAGCGCGAAACGATCAGCCGGTTCTCCAGCAGGTAGCCCAGGCCCGAGGGGGCTTGCGTGCGCTGCGAGGCGACCCACCACCGGCCGTCCGGATCGCGCGCAAGATCGAAGGCCGCGATGTGCAGGAACATCCCCCCGGCCGGCTGCACGCCATGCAGCGAGCGGATGTAGCCCGGGTGCCCATGCACGAGGGCAGGCGGCAGCAGGTTGCGCGCGAGCAGGTCCTGGGGGCCGTACACGTCGGCGAGCACGCGGTCGAGCAGGCGCACGCGCTGCAGCACCCCTGCTTCGATGCGCTGCCAGCTGTCGGGCGTGACGATCAGGGGGAAGAGGTCCAGCGACCACGGCCGCTGCGGACCGTCCGCGTCGGCGTAGACGTTGTAGGTGATGCCGTTGTCGCGCACCTGGCGCGCGAGGAGCTGCTGGCGCGCGTCGAGCCCGCTGAATGCTTCCGGGCCGAGGTGGCCGAAGAAAGCGGACCAGTGCGGTGCCAGCGGGTCGGGCGTGGCGCCGGGGCGCGAAAGGCTGCCGCGCAGTTCGTCGAAGTGGCCGCCGGCGGCTGGCGGCGCGATGGCCGCGGCGAGCGCGGCCGGATCGTCCTGGGCGTCGTCGCCGAACAGCGAGTCGATGGGCTTGTCCACGGCAGCGGCATTGTCCCACTGCCTTCGTTCGTCGTCCCCGCGGAGGCGGGGACCCATCGCTTCCATGGAGTCTCTCTGAAGGCGGAAGCGATGGCTTCCCGCCTCCGCGGGAATGACGGAGGTCGTGCGCACACGCCCCGCGGGACCGAAGTCACGCGGGGCGCGTGTTGCACACCGGAGACGCCGCGCGAGGCGGCGGGTGGTGGCTTACTCGGCGCTGGCCGTCGGGTTCACGCGAGCCTGGCGGGCGTGGGCGGCCAGGTACGAAGCGCCGCTGTCCTCGGAGTTGCGGGCAGCGACTTCCTCGCGGTTGGCGATGTAGTCGGCGCGGACTTCGTCACGGCTGACGGTGCTCTGGAAGCCGGCGAGCTGGTCGTAGCGGAAGGACCAGGGGCTGACCGGGTAGTCCTTCTTGAACTGGGCCAGTTCGGCCTGCACTTGCGCGCGGGTCTTGGTCGGGGTGAAGGCGTCGGGTTGGCCGATTTCCTGGCTGGACTGCGCGAAGGCGGTGCCGGCGACGGCGAAAGCGGCGAGGGCGATGACGGTGCGGACGTTCATGATGGTTTCCTTTTCAGTGACGAATGAGTCTTCGGTCTTTCAGTCGCGGGTCGTATCGAACCCGTGACGTCACTGTAGGAAGCCACCGTGAGGCGGCACTTAGCGAAGTCTTAGCCCTGGATTAGCGCGTGCGCAGGTCGAGCGTGAAGGGGAATTCGCGGCTGCCGGGCACGCCGATGGTGGCCGGCGGCACCTGAAGCTTCCCCGGCGTGTGCCCCATGCGGAAGAAGCGCGCCAGCCGGCGGCTCTCGGCCTCGTAGGCATTGATCGGGAAGGTCTCGTAGTTGCGCCCGCCCGGGTGCGCGACGTGGTACTGGCAGCCACCGAGCGACCGCTGCATCCACGTGTCCACCAGGTCGAACGTCAGCGGCGCGTGCACGCCGATGGTCGGGTGCAAGGCCGCGGGGGGCGCCCACGCGCGGTAGCGCACGCCGGCGACGTACTCGCCCGCCACGCCGGTGGGCTGCAGCGGCACCGCCTGGCCGTTCACCGTCACGACGTGGCGGCTCTCGTTGAGGCCGGTCACCTTGATCTCGAGGCGTTCCAGCGACGAATCGACGTAGCGCACCGTGCCGCCGATCGCGCCTTCCTCGCCCATCACGTGCCAGGGCTCGAGCGCGTTGCGCAGCGTCAGTTCCACGCCCGCGGCCTGCACCTGGCCCACCAGGGGGAAGCGGAACTCGAAGTGCGGCGCGAACCAGGCGGCATCGAACGCGTAGCCCGCATCGCGCATCTCGCGCATGACGTCCTGCAAGTCCATCTGCACGAAGGTGGGCAGCATCCACTTGTCGTGCAGCTGCGTGCCCCAGCGGGTGGCGGGCGCGCGGTACGGCTCGTTCCAGAACCGCGCGACCAGCGCCCGCAGCAGCAGTTGCTGGACGATGGACATGCGCGCATGCGGCGGCATCTCGAACGCGCGCAGTTCCAGCAGGCCCAGGCGGCCGGTCGCGGAATCGGGCGAGTAGAGCTTGTCGATGCAGAACTCGCTGCGGTGCGTGTTGCCGGTGACGTCCACCAGGATGTTGCGCAGCGTGCGGTCGACCATCCACGCCGGCATGTTCTCGCCGTGGATCTGGCGGCTGCGCTCGATCTCGCGCACCGCGATCTCGAGCTCGTACAGCTGGTCGTTGCGCGCTTCGTCCACGCGCGGCGCCTGCGAGGTCGGGCCGATGAACAGGCCCGAGAACAGGTACGACAGCGACGGGTGGTTCTGCCAGTACAGCAGCAGGCTGGCCAGCAGCTCGGGCCGGCGCAGGAAGGGCGAGTCCGCCGGCGTCGCGCCGCCCAGCACGAAGTGGTTGCCGCCCCCGGTGCCTGTGTGCCGGCCGTCGGTCATGAACTTCTCGGCCGACAGGCGCGTCTCGAAAGCGGCCTGGTACAGGAACTCGGTGTGCTCGACCAGCTCGTGCCAATCGTTCGCGGGATGGATGTTGACCTCGATGACGCCCGGGTCCGGCGTGACCTGCAGCAGCTTCAGGCGCGGGTCGTGCGGTGGCGGGTAGCCTTCCAGCACGATCTGCACGCCGAGATCCTCGGCCGTCGCTTCGACGGCGGCGAGCAGGTCGAGGTAATCGGCGACGTCCGCCAGCGGCGGCATGAACACGTACAGCACGCCGCTCTTCTCGCCGACGTGCTCCGCCTTCGGCCCGTTGGCGCGGCGCGGGTCGCGGGCCTCCACGCAGAGCGCGGTGCGCGCGATCCAGGGCGCGGATTCATGGCGCCCCGGGGCACGAGCCGCATCGGCGGTGGCATTGCTCTCCGCGAGCGGCGGCTGCGCGCGCACATCGACGGGCGCCGCCAAGGCCGGGCGCGGCGCAAACGGATCCTGCTCGACGAGGTGGGGGTACTCCGACTTGCGCACGTAGGGCAGCGAATCGAGCGGCAGCCGGTAGCCCATGGGTGAATCCCCAGGCACGAGGTACAGGCGCTGGTCGCGCAGGAACCAGGGACCGGTGGACCACGCCGCGCCACCGGGCCTGGCGTTGCCGCGTTCGCCGGCCTGGATCGGGAGCATGTAGCCGACCACCGCATCGAGCTTCTGCTCGAACACGCGGCGCAGGCGAGCGCGTTCGAGCTCGTCGTCCAGCCGCGAGTCGAACGGGTCGACGTTGGACGGCAGCCGCCGCTCGCGCCACAGGTAATGGAAGACGTCCTCGTAGCCGGGCTGGATGAAGCGCTCGGGCAGGTGCAAGTGCTGCGCCAGCCGCGTGATGAAGCGCTGTGCGTCCTCGCTCGTGCATGCGCGCGGCTCACGCTCGTCGGCGAACAGCGCAGCGTTGCGCCAGCAAGGCTGGCCGTCGGCGCGCCAGTAGATCGACAGCGCCCAGCGCGGCAGCTGCTCCCCGGGGTACCACTTGCCTTGGCCGAAATGCAGGAAGCCGCCCTGGCCGTAGTGGTCGCGCAGCTTGCCCACCAGTTCCGTCGCGTAGCCGCGCTTGGTGGGGCCGAGCGCTTCGGTGTTCCATTCGGGCGCGTCGCGGTCCGTCGTCGCGACGAAGGTCGGTTCGCCGCCCATGGTCAGGCGCACGTCGCCGGCCAGCAGGTCGCGGTCGACGGCATCGCCCAGCGCGAGCACCTGCGCCCATTGCTCGTCGGTGTAGGGCCGCGTGACGCGCGGCGACTCGTACACGCGCGTGACCTGCATGTGGTGGCCGAATTCCACCTCGGCCTTGTCGATCAGGCCTTCGATCGGCGCGGCGCTGGACGGCTGCGGCGTGCACGCTAGCGGGATGTGACCTTCGCCGGCCAGCAGGCCCGACGTCGGGTCCAGGCCGATCCAGCCGGCGCCGGGCAGGTAGACCTCGCACCAGGCATGCAGGTCGGTGAAGTCGACCTCGGTGCCGCTGGGGCCGTCGAGCGACTTCACGTCGGGCACGAGCTGGACCAGGTACCCGGAGGCGAAGCGCGCCGCCAGGCCGAGGTGGCGCAGCAACTGCACCAGCAGCCAGCCCGAATCGCGGCACGAGCCGCTGCCCGCACGCAGCGTTTCTTCCGGCGACTGCACGCCGGGCTCCATGCGGATCAGGTAGCGGATGTCGTTCTGCAGCCGCTGGTTCAGCGCGACGAGGAATTCGATGGTCGGGCGCGGCTGCCGGTCGATGCGGGCGAGGTACTCGCGCACCAGCGGCGTGGCTTCGTCGGCGGCGAGATAGGGCGCCAGTTCCTGCCGCAGCGCGGCGTCGTACGCGAACGGGAACTGCTCGGCGATCGGCTCGAGGAAGAAGTCGAACGGGTTGTAGACCGCCATCTCCACCACGAGGTCGACGGTGACCTTCAACTCGGTCGTCGGCTCGGGGAACACCAGGCGGGCCTGGTAGTTGGCGAACGGGTCCTGCTGCCAGTTGATGAAGTGGTTGGCGGGCTCGACGCGCAGCGAATACGACAGCACCTTGCTGCGGCAATGCGGCGCCGGGCGCAGGCGCACCACCTGCGGGCCCAGCCGGACGGGGCGGTCGTACTTGTAATGGGTGACGTGGTTCAGCGCCGCGTGGATCGACATGCGCGCGACTGTAGCGGGGATCGTGCCTGCGGCGGGGCACTGCGATCGCACCGGCGCGGTGCGGATGGGCTTGCGATGGGGCGATGCGCACCTCCTGCGATGCGAGGTCGACGCCGCGCGAGCCGGTGCGTTGGATTGCGCATGTCCCTGCGCGGTGGCCATGCGTTCGTCCCGCTCCTGCTCGGCGCCGTCGCCGGACCGGTCGTGCATGTGCAGCTGGCGTCGCTGCGGCCGATTGCAGCCGACGGCGTGCTGCTGGCCGCCTGCGTCCTCGGCCTCCTCGCGCTGCTGCGGTCGGCGCGCTCGCCGTGGTGGCTCATCGCCTTCGCCGCTGGTGCCACGTTCGCCGCCTGTGGCCTGCGCGCCAGCGCCTATGCCGGCGGCCTCTTGCCTTCATCGCTGGAAGGCGAGGACGTCGTCCTGGTCGGCACGGTCGCCGGGCTGCCGCAGCGCAACGACCTGGGCCAGCGGTTCCGCTTCGACGTCGAGGAGGCGCGGGACGGGCAGGGCCACGCCGTCGCGGTGCCGGAGCTGGTCTCGCTGGCCTGGTACAGCGGTGCGTGGGCCGCGCAGGCTGGCGCGTTCGACGACCAGCGCAGCCCGCCCACGCTGCTGGCGGGCGAGCGCTGGCGCTTCACCGCGCGCCTGCGGGCGCCGCGGGGCACGCGCAATCCGCATGGCTTCGACTACGAGCTGTGGCTGTGGGAGCAAGGGCTGCAGGCCACCGGCGTGGTGCGCGCGGGCAAGGGCGATGCGCCACCGCGCCGGCTCGGCACCACGTGGAAGCATCCGGTCGAGCGCGCGCGGCACCGGGTGCGCGCCGCCATCCTCACGCGTGTCGACGATCCGCAGGCCGCCGGCGTGCTCGCCGCGCTGGTGGTGGGCGACCAGAACGCCATCGAGCGCACTGACTGGGACGTGTTCCGCGCCACCGGCGTCGCGCACCTGCTGTCGATCTCCGGCCTGCACGTCACGATGTTCGCGTGGCTCGCGGCGGCGGTGCTCGGTGCGGCCTGGCGGCGCAGCGGGCGGTTGTGCCTGTGGCTGCCGGCACCGCACGCGGCCGCACTCGGTGGCGTCGCGCTGGCCACTGCGTATGCGCTGTTCAGCGGCTGGGGCGTGCCCGCGCAGCGCACGCTGCTGATGCTGGGCTCGATGGCGGTGCTGCGGCTCCCGGGGCGGCACTGGCCGTGGCCGGTGAGCTGGCTGGCCGCGTGTGCCGTCGTCGTCAGCTGGGATCCGTGGGCGCTGCTGCAGCCGGGGTTCTGGTTGAGCTTCGTCGCGGTCGGCGTGCTGTTCGCGACGGGCAGGGAAGCGGCCGATGGTCCTCGCGGCGCCCGGGGACGCGTGCTTGCCCTCCTGCGCGAGCAGGGCATCGTCACCATCGCACTCGCGCCGCTCACGCTGCTGCTGTTCGGCCAGGTGTCGCTGGTCGGCCTGCTGGCCAACCTGGGGGCGATTCCCTGGGTGACGCTGCTCGTCACGCCGCTCGCCATGGCGGGGGTGGTCGTCCCGCCCGCGTGGGACCTCGCGTCGCTGGCGGTGCAGGGCCTCACCGGCGTGCTGGAGGCCCTGGCCGCCTGGTCGTGGGCGGTGTGGTCGGCGGCCACGCCGCCGTTGTGGGCCGGCACGGCCGGCGTGCTGGGCGGGTTGCTGCTGGTGATGCGGCTGCCTCCCGCGTGGCGCGCCCTCGGCGTGCCCTTGCTGCTGCCCGCGCTGCTCTGGCAGGCGCCGCGGCCACCGCCCGGCACGTTCGAGGTGATCGCGGCCGACGTGGGGCAGGGGAATGCAGTGGTGGTGCGCACGGCGACGCACACGCTCGTGTACGACGCCGGTCCCCGCTACGGCGCCGACAGCGACGCGGGCCAGCGCGTGCTGGTGCCACTGCTGCGGGCGCTGGGCGAGCGCGTCGACCTGCTCGTGCTCAGCCATCGCGATGCCGACCACACGGGTGGCGCCGCGGCCGTGCTGCGCATGCAGCCCCAGGCGGGGCTGCTCGCGTCGCTGGAAGCCGGGCACCTGCTGTCCGCGCTGCGGCCGGTGCAGCCCTGCATGGCCGGGCAGCACTGGGCGTGGGACGGCATCGCGTTCGACGTGCTGCACCCGGACGAAGAAGACATGCATGCGCGCAAGCCGAACGCGCTCAGTTGCGTGCTGCGCATCGACGACGGCCGCCAGGCCGCGTTGCTGGCCGGCGACGTCGAGGCCGCGCAGGAAGCGGCGCTGCTCGGCCGCGGGCTCAGGTCCGCCCAGGTGCTGCTGGTCCCTCACCATGGCAGCCGCACGTCGTCGACCGCGGGCTTCCTCGATGCGGTGCAGCCCCGGTGGGCCCTGGTCCAGGCGGGCTACCGCAATCGCTTCGGCCACCCCGCGGCGGACGTCCTCGACCGCTATCGTGAACGCGGTTCGCGCATCGTCGCCACGCCCGCGTGCGGCGCCGCCTGGTGGTGGTCCGGCGCTCCCGACGCGATGCGCTGCGAACGCGATGCCGCGCGCCACTACTGGCAGGCTCGCGAGCCCTAGCTTCGGCAGGCGCGCGATCCCAAGAACGGCCCGGTTGTTGCTATCCTGCGGGCGGACTTCCAACGCCCATGCAGAAATTCGACGAGATGATGCGCCAGCTGCCCGATGCGGGGCCGCTGCAGTTCCTGTCCCAGACCATGGGTGGCATGTCCCAGGTGCAGGTGCAGGGGGTGCGTGACCACTACCAGCGCTACGCCAACTGGCTGGCGCGCCAGCCGCAGGACACCATGCGGGCCCGGCGCGAGGAGGCGGAGATGATCTTCCGCCGCGTGGGCATCACCTTCGCCGTCTACGGCGCCAAGGACGAGGACGGTGCCGGCACCGAGCGGCTCATTCCCTTCGACCTGATTCCCCGCATCATCCCGGCCGACGAGTGGGCCCGGCTGGAGCAGGGCCTGGTCCAGCGCGTCACGGCCCTGAACCGCTTCCTGCACGACGTCTACCACGAGCAGGAGATCCTGCAGGCCGGCGTCATCCCGCAGGAGCAGGTGCTGCAGAACGCGCAGTTCCGCCGCGAGATGATGGGCGTGTACACGCCGCACCGCGTCTACTCGCACATCGCCGGGGTCGACATCGTGCGGGCGCCCAACGCCAACGGCGAGGGCGAGTACTACGTGCTGGAGGACAACCTGCGCGTGCCCAGCGGCGTGAGCTACATGCTCGAGGACCGCAAGATGATGATGCGGCTGTTCCCCGACCTGTTCAGCCAGCACCGCATCGCGCCCGTCGCGCACTATCCCGACCTGCTGCTGGAAACGCTGCGCGCATCGGCCCAGCCCGGCGCCCCCGACCCGACCGTGGTCGTGCTGACGCCCGGGATGTACAACAGCGCGTACTTCGAGCACGCCTTCCTCGCCCAGCAGATGGGCATCGAACTGGTCGAGGGGCAGGACCTGTTCGTCAAGGACCGCTTCGTCTACATGCGCACCACGCGCGGGCCCAAGCGCGTCGATGTCATCTACCGCCGCGTGGACGACGACTTCCTGGACCCGCAGGTGTTCCGCCGCGATTCGACGCTGGGCTGCACCGGCCTGGTCGATGCGTACCGCGCGGGCAACGTGACGATCTGCAATGCCATCGGCACGGGCGTGGCCGACGACAAGTCGATCTACCCGTACGTTCCCAGGATGATCGAGTTCTACCTGGGCGAGAAGCCGATCCTGTCGAACGTGCCCACCTACATGTGCCGCAATCCCGAGGACCACAAGTACGTGCAGGCGAACCTGAAGGACCTGGTCGTCAAGGAAGTGCACGGCGCCGGCGGCTACGGCATGCTGGTCGGCCCGGCGGCGACGCAGCAGGAGATCGAGGACTTCCGCAAGGCGCTGGACGCCAACCCGGGCGGCTACATCGCGCAGCCGACCTTGAGCCTGTCGTCCTGCCCGACCTTCGTCGACAGCGGCATCGCGCCGCGCCACATCGACCTGCGGCCGTTCGTGCTGTCGGGCAAGCAGGTGCAGATGGTGCCGGGTGGCCTGACGCGCGTCGCGCTCAAGCAGGGCTCGCTGGTCGTCAATTCGTCCCAGGGTGGCGGCACCAAGGACACCTGGGTGCTGGAGGCATGACGATGCTCTCGCGCACCGCCGACCACCTGTTCTGGATGGCCCGCTACACCGAGCGGGCCGAGAACACGGCCCGCATGCTCGACGTCAATTACCAGACGTCGCTGCTGCCGCAGTCCGCCGCCGTCGCGCAGGTGGGCTGGCAGGGGCTGCTGTCGATCAGCGAGCTTGGCCCGGCCTACACCGCCAAGCACGGCGACGTCGAGCCCGGCCGCGTGATGGAGTTCATGGTCAAGGACGAGAGCAATCCATCGTCCATCGTGTCGTGCCTCCGCGCCGCGCGCGAGAACGCGCGCGCCGTGCGAGGCTCGCTGACCACCGAAGCCTGGGAGACGCAGAACCAGACCTGGCTGGAGATCGGCCGCCTGCTGCGCAGCGGCGCCTTCGAGCGCGACCCGGGCCAGTTCTTCGAGTGGGTGAAGTACCGCTCGCACCTGTCGCGCGGCGTCACCGTGGGCACGATGCTGATGGACGAGGCGCTGCACTTCCTGCGCCTGGGCACCTTCCTCGAACGCGCCGACAACACGGCGCGGTTGCTGGACGTGAAGTTCCACGCGGTGCACAGCGACTTCTTCGGCGCCGCCACCGAGCAGGACCAGGAGTACGACTTCTACCACTGGTCCGCCATCCTGCGATCGGTGTCCGGCTTCGAGATCTACCGCAAGGTGTACCGCGATGTCATCAAGCCCGAGCGCGTCGCCGAACTGCTGATCCTGCGCCCCGACATGCCGCGGTCGCTGCATGCGAGCCTCAACGAAGTCGTGGCGAACCTGCAGATGGTCGCCAACGACCAGTCGGCCGAGACGCAGCGCCGCGCGGGCAAGATGCGCGCCGAGCTGCAGTACGGCAACATCGACGAGATCCTCGCCACCGGCCTGCACGCGTTCCTGACGCAGTTCCTCGACCGCGTCAACGAACTCGGCGGCCGCATCAGCCGCGACTTCCTGGTCCCGGCGACGCTCTGATGCCGGCGCGCGGCCAGGCGCTGCTGCAGTCCGGCCGCTGGCAGGACGCGGCAGCCGCCTTCCGGCAGGCGCTCGCGCAAGACCCGGCCTCGCTCCCCGCCCGCATGGGCCTGGCGCATGCGTTTGCGCAGGGCGGCGACCTGCCGCTGGCGACGGCCTGGCTGAGCGATGCCTGCCGTATCGCGCCGCAACGCGCCGAGCCGCTCGCGGCTCTCGCGGAGGTCCTGCTCCGGCAACAGCAGTTCGCGCAGGCGCTGCCGCTGTACCGGCGCCTGCACGAGGAGTTCGCCGCCCGCGACCGCGCCACCTTGCTGCACCTGGGGTACTGCCACGAACAGCTCGGCGACGTCGACGCCGCCATCGCCAGCTACCGCGCGGCGATCGCGCGCGAGCCGTCGTTCTTCGAGGCGCACGTGGACCTCGCCGGCGTGCTGTGGCGCGTCGAGGATTTCGAGGGCACGCTGGCGCACGCGCAGGAAGCTGTGCGTCTCGCGCCGCAGCATCCGTACGCGTTGCGCATCCTCGGCATGGCGCTGCTGCAGCTGAACCGGCTCGACGAGGCCGAGGTGCAGTTGCGCCGCGCACTGGCGATCCAGCCCGACTTCGCGCTGGCCCAGGTCGACCTCGCGTTCACGCTGCTGCTGGCGGGCAAGCTCCAGGAAGGCTGGTCCTGGTACGCGAAGCGCTGGAACGATGCGCGCATGCAGCGGCCTGCGTTCCACCAGGCGCACCGTGAGTGGTCGGGCCCGTCGCAGCCCCTGCGCGGCAAGCGGCTGCTCGTCTACGCGGAGCAGGGACTGGGCGACGTGCTGCAATTCGCGCGCTACATCCCGGGGCTGCAGGCGCTGGGCGCGCAGGTCTCGGCGGTGGTCCCGCCCGAGCTGGTGCCGCTGCTGGAAGCGAGCTTCGAGGTGCCTTGCGTCACCCGCGAGCGCTCGGTCGAGATCGACCTGCACGTCGCGCTGCTGGACCTGCCGGGGCGCGCGGGCACGACGCTGGAGTCCGTTCCCGCCGCCGTGCCCTACCTGCGCGCTCCGCTCGCGCGGCGCACCGCCTGGCGCGAGAAGCTGGGCGAGCGCGACGGACGCCTGCGCGTGGGCATCGCCTGGAGCGGCTCGCCCGTGCAGGTGAACAACCGCAACCGCGCGATGCCGCTCAGCGTGCTGCAGCCGCTGCTCACGGTGCCCGGCGTGCAGTGGTACAGCCTGCAGAAGGGCGACGCGAGCGCGCTGAATGACGTGCCCTTGCCGGACCACGTCGTCGACCTGACCGGCCAGTGGCGTGACTTCGCCGACAGCGCCGCGATGCTGGAGCAGCTGGATCTGGTGGTCACGGTCGACACGTCGATCGCGCACCTGGCCGGCGCGCTCGGCACGCCGGTGTGGGTGATGCTGCCGCCCAACCCGGACTTCCGCTGGCTGCTGGAACGCGAGGACTCGCCCTGGTACCCGACGATGCGGCTGTTCCGGCGCGCGCATGGCGAGCCGCGTGCCGCGCAGGTCGCACGCGTCGGCGATGCCTTGCGGCAACGCTTGCCGGCCTGACGCGGCGCGCATCGGCAGTTCGGGGGGTGGCGGCCGCCTGCGGCACGACCGATGATGGGCGCCACGGAGGTGCCCATGCCGCTGATCACCGAAGCCCTGATCGCGAAGACGCTGCCGCGGTGCAAGCTGCCGGGGATGTGGGCCGACGCGTTGGAGCCCGCGCTGCAGCGGTATGACATCCGCTCGCCGGAACGCATCGCCGCCTTCCTCGCGCAAACCGGCCACGAGTCGGGGCAGTTCAACGTGCTGCAGGAGAACCTGCGCTACACCAGTGCGGAGCGGCTGCTGAAGGTGTGGCCCAGGCGCTTCCCAAGCATCGACAGCGCGCAGCCGTACGTGAACGACCCGCAGGCCCTGGCCAACGTCGTGTACGCGAAGCGGCTGGGCAACGGCGACATCGCCAGCGGCGACGGCTGGCGCTTTCGCGGCCGCGGGATCATCCAGCTCACGGGCCGGTCCAACTACGTGCAGGCGGGTGCGGCGTTGGGGCTCGACTTCGTGGCCCACCCGGACCTGCTGCTGGAGCCGGGGCCGGCCGCGATGGCCGCCGCCTGGTTCTGGGCATCACGCGGTCTCAACGCCCTGGCCGACGATCGCACCTCCGACAACGACCTGGAGGACTTCACCGAGATCACGCGCCGCATCAACGGCGGCGCGGTGGGGCTGAAGGAGCGGTTCGCGCTGTACCAGCGGGTGGAGCAGGCGCTCGCCTAGGAGCCTGCGCGGCAGAGAGATGGGCCCGCGCCGCGACCAGAAACGCGCCAGGCTAGGCGCGGTCCGACGCGCTGTACTTGATGTACAGAAGGAGGCCGTAACGACGCATGGCGCGTTTCCGGTCACGGCCCGAAGGGTTGGGCCGATAAGGGGCCAGATGCGTCGTTGCGGCCACGGGTCCAGCCACCCAGGCTGGACCCGCGCCCGCGCCTAGCCTCTGACCCCTTCTCGACCCAACGCGGCCCCGTCTCTCTGCCGCGCAGGCTCCTCAGGCGGTGAATGCGTCCAGCGCGCGCTGCAGGTTCTCCCGCGCGCGCTTCTCGTACACGTCGTGGAAGACGTCCAGCTGGTAGATGCGCGGCCGGTCGAGGAAAGCGCGCAGCACGCGGGCGCGGCCCTCGCGCCATGCGGCATCGTCCACATGCGCATACTCCTCGCGCACCTGCCCCTCGTACTCGTCGAACCGTGAATAGGGCGTGCCCAGGATCGTGAGGTCGACGTCGACGAGCAGGCGCGTGTCGGGATCCCCGGGTCCGGTCGCTTCGCGACGCCCGGGGCAGGCTTCGCTCGCCTCATGGTGCTGCGTCGCGAGCACCAGGTTGCGCACGCGGTCCGCGATGTCCGCCGCGCAACCCGACGCCAGCACGCTGGCGTGCGCCCACGCGGCGCTGCGCTCCTCGTTGTCGGCGCGCCGCGGGTCGTACACGGCGTCGTGGAACCACAGCGCCAGTTCGACTTCGGCAGGGCGCCGCGCGAGCGGCCGCGCGGCGTCGAAGTGCGCCAGGCAGTCGCGCAGGTGCGCGAGCGTGTGGTACTTGCGATGCGGCTCGCTGTACGCGGCCACCAGCTGGTTCATCAGGCCGCCGTTGAGCGTGCGCGCGCCCAGTTCCGACCAGATGCGCTTCCATTCGTCCAGGCGAATGCTCACGTTGCCACTCCCGACGAACCCAGCGCGTGGCGCACCTCGCGCCCGAGTTCGATGACGGCCATCGCGTAGTACGCGGACCAGTTGTAGCGGGTGATCACGTAGAAGTTCTCCGTGCCGGCGACGTAGGTCGGCGGGCTGCCGCCGTTTTCCAGTTCGACCAGCGCCAGCATCCCGTTGTGCGCGCGGCCCGCTTCGTCCAGCAGTGCACCGCGGGCCAGGAACGACGGAACGTTGAAGGTGGGCAGGATGTCCGGTGCGAGCAGGGCGTCGAGGTCCAGCCGCGCCGGGTCGAAGGCGACCGGGAAGTGCGTCGGCACGCCGGGCTGCCAGCCATGCGCGCTGAAGTAGTGGGCCACCGAGCCGATCGCATCGGCCGGGCTGCGCGCCAGGTCGATGCGGCCGTCGCTGTCGTAATCGACGGCCCAGCGCGCCCAGCTCGATGGCATGAACTGCGGCATGCCCATCGCGCCGGCGTAGCTGCCCAGCTGCTGCGTGGCATCGCCGCCGTTGGTGAGCGCGAGGAACTGCGACAGCTCGCCGCGGAAGTAGGCGGCACGCTCGGCCGCGCGCGGATGCGCGGCGGGGAAATCGAACGACAGCGTCGCCAGCGCGTCGAGCACGCGGAAGGTGCCCATCTGCTGGCCGTAGATCGTCTCGACACCGATGATGCCGACGACCATCTCGGGTGGCACGCCGTAGTCGGCATGGGCCCGCTCGAGGGCCGCGCGGTTCTCCTGCCAGAAGCGGGCGCCGGCCGCGACGCGCACCGGGTCGATGAAGCGGCTGCGGTACACGGCCCAGTTCTTGGGCGTGCCGGGTGGCGCCGGCTGCATCAGCCGCACGACCACCGGCAGCATGCGGGCCTGCCCGATGGCCGCGCGGGTCCAGGAGCGGTCGAGCCTGCGTTCGACGGCGATCTCGTCGGCGGCCCGCATCGCGTCTTCGCGGTCCGCATACGGCTCGCCCTGCGGTTCGCGCTTCGCCGCGGTCTTGCGGCGCGCGGGCGGCGCGGCCTTGGCGGCCCAGGCGGGCCATGGCAACAGCGCCGCGGCGGCGGCGAGGACGATCGATCGGCGGGTCATGCGGCGGGGGTAGGCCAGGGCAAGCGGTGGAACTCGCGCTGCAGCGCGGGCAGGGCGGCCGGGGCGTGGCGTGCGTAGCGCTGCGCCTCCAGCCGAAGGAGCCAGTCTGCCAGCGCTTGCCCTTCCGCGCCGAAACGGGCGGTGACGGCGGCGGCCATCTGGCGCGGCCCGCTGGTGGGACCGACGGCGACGCCGGCCTGCTGCAGCCGCTGGCGCACGCGCGCGAGCAGGCGCAGCCACGGGTCCTGGCGGCTGCGCTCCCACTTGGCCCAGGCGATGGCGGCGAGCGTGACGGCGACAGTGATGCCGATCAGCACCAGGCTGAGGTCCTGCCAGCTCGGCGACTTGAAGCCCAGGTTCTTCAGCAGGTCCAGCTGCTTGCTCTGCGTGTAGTTCAGCACCCACTGGTTCCAGCCGTTGTTGACGGCCTCCCAGGCCTGGCGCACCGAGGCGAGCAGGCCGGGGCTGACGTTCCCCAGCGCCGACGCGAACGCGTTCTGCGCGGGGCGCAGGCGCGCGAGGCTGCCGACGCGGCCCGGCGCCACCGACGCCGTCGGGTCGACGCGCACCCAGCCGCGGCCGGCCAGCCACACCTCGGCCCACGCGTGGGCGTCGCTGTTGCGCACCACCCAGTAGCCGTCGACGCCGTTCAGCTCGCCGCCCTGGTAGCCGGTGACGATGCGCGCCGGGATGTCCATGCCGCGCATCAGCACGACGAACGCGGACGCGATGTGCTCGCAGAACCCCTGCTTCCGGTCGAACCAGAATTCGTCGGCGGTGTCGTCGCCGTACAGGCCCGGGTCGAGCGTGTACGTGTAGCCGCCGGTGCGCAGCAGGTCCAGCGCGGCGCGCACCAGCGCCGGCTTGTCGGCGGCGCCTGCGGGCGCACGCCGCACCAGGTCCGTCGCGAGTTGCAGCGTGCGCGGGTTGGTGCCGGGCGGCAGCTCGCGGTACTGCGGCGCGACGACGGCGGACCGTCCACGCGCGCCGGCGCGGTACTGCACGTGGCTGGTCACGGTGTAGCGCAGCAGGTCGATGGCGGGCCGGGTCGTCATCCACTGCAGTTCGCCGCCGGTGAAGGCGTCGAGCCCGGGCGCGGACGGGGGACTGCTGGCCGCGTCGAGCACGATCAGCCAGGGCCGGTTGTTCGGCTCCATCGTCACCGTGTAGCGCACCGCCTCGCCGCCCACTTCGAGCCCGTCGGGCGGCATCAGGCTGGCGGTGCCCGGCGTCATGCGCGGCAGCAGCGGCCGCCATTCGCGGCCGTCGAACTGCGACAGCACCGGGCCGCGGAAGTACAGGTCGGTCGGCAGCGGCACGGCGCCCTCGAACCGGATGCGCAGCGCGATGCCTTCCTCCAGCGCGAGCTGGGCGACGTTGCCGACGCGCATGGTCGACGACAGGCCGCTGCGGCCCGTCAGGCCGTCGGCGGGGATGCCCCACAGCGGCGCGATGCGCGGGAACAGCATGAACAGCACGGCCATCACCGGCGCGCCCAGCAGCGCCATCCAGCCGGCGGTGCGCGCCGCCTGCGCGAGCGGCGGGCGCCCCACCGGCATGTGCGCGTTGACCAGCGCCGTCAGCAATCCCAGCAGGCCCACCAGCATCGCCGCCGCCGTCGCGAGCGACTGCGAGAAGAAGAAATTGGTGAGCATGGTGAAGAAGCCGAGGAAGAACACGACGAACGCGTCGCGCCGGGCGCGCATCTCCAGCGTCTTCAAGGCGAGCAGCACCACGATGAGCGTCACGCCGGCATCGCGGCCGAGCAGCGTGCGGTGCGACGCGTACGTGGCCGCCACGGTGAGCACGAGCAGGCCCAGCACCCAGCGGCCGCCGGGCAGCGGCGCGGCCTTGAGGGCGAGCACGCCGCGCCACACGAGGAGCGCGGCGGCCAGCAGCGTGCACCACCAGGGCAGCTGGCCGACCTGCGGCAGGACGACCCAGCCGATCACCACCAGCAGGAACAGCGTGTCGCGCGCGTCGCGCGGCAGCGCCTTCAGGCGGTCCAGCGGCGAGGCGGGGGCGGTGCGGGTCAGCACAGCGCGAGCGCCTCCAGGCAGCGGCGCTTGTGCGCCTCGCCCGTGTCGGGCTGGATCTGCTGGCCCGGCAGGCGCAGGCCGTAGTCGAGCCCGAGCTTCTCGGCCTGCAGCACCCAGGCGGCCAGGCGTGCGACGCGCCCGTCGGCATCGAGCGGGCCGGCGCGCGAGAAGTCCAGCCAGAGCTCGCGCCGTTGCGCCTGCTGCGCGTCGCGGCTGACCAGTTCGTCGGACTTGGCGGCCTTCTTCCAGACCACCAGCTTCATCGGGTCGCCACGCCGGTAGGCGCGCACGCCGTCGAATTCGCCGGCCAGCGCGACGCGCGCGGTGCCGACGGTGCCGGATCGCGGTTCGCCTTCGGGCAAGGGCGGCGGCATGCGTTCGGGTTGCGGGTAGACCAGCACCTGCGCCGCGGGGCGCCACACCGTCCAGACGCGGAAGGTGCCGAGCGGGAAGCGCGTCTCGGCCGTCAGCGGCGGGATGCGGTGCAGGCCGCGCCGCGTTGGCTGGAACGCGACCGAGACCGTGGCCGTGCCCAGGCCGGGCACGTCGGTCCAGGACCAGTGGTCCTCGTGCGTTTCGTCGAGCACCGCCAGGCCGATGCCGTAGCGCGTCGCCTTGCGGTCGTTGGTCAGCACGATGCGCAGCGGCGCGTTCTGGCCGGCGAACACCGGCTCCGGCGGCGCGAGGTTCATCGTGAGGCCGCGCAGCGTCGCGTGGCACACGTGCATGCCGACCACGGCGCAGCCGGCGAGCAGGAACGTGAGCAGGTAGCCCAGGTTCAGCTGGTAGTTGATCGACGCGACCAGCAGCACCAGCAGCGTCGCCACCAGCATCAGCCCGGGCCGGGTCGGCAGGATGTAGACGTTGCGCTGGGTGAGCGTCGTCGTGTCGGACAGCGGCAGGCGGGCCTGCCACCAGGAACGAAAACGCTGGCGCGCGAAGGCGACCGGGTTGAGCACGCCGGCGATCACGGGAGCGGCACGGCCTCCACCATGGCGCGCACCTGCTCGATGGGCCCGCGGCCCGCGTCGGCCACCGGCACCATGCGGTGGGCGATGGTCTGCGCGAGGATGGCCTGCACGTCGTCGGGCGCCACGTAGTCGCGGCCCGACAGCAGGGCCTGCGCCTTGGCGGCGCGCACGAGCGCGATGCCGGCGCGCGGCGACAGACCCTGCAGGAACCAGCGGCCCGAGCGGGTGGCGTGCACCAGGTCCTGCACGTAATTGAGCAGCGGATCGGCGGTGTGCACTTCCAGCACACGGCGCTGCAGCCAGTCGAGGTCGATGGGCGTCAGCGTGTTCTGCAGCGACGCCACCATGTCGCGCCGGTCGGCGCCCGCGAGCAGCTGGCGTTCGGCCGCGCGATCCGGGTAGCCGAGCGAGATTCGCATCAGGAAGCGGTCCAGCTGCGACTCGGGCAGCGCGAAGGTGCCCAGCTGGTCGTGCGGGTTCTGCGTGGCGATCACGAAGAACGGCGAGGGCAGCGGGCGTGTTTCGCCTT
This sequence comes from Ramlibacter algicola, assembly GCF_016641735.1. NCBI lineage: Bacteria > Pseudomonadati > Pseudomonadota > Betaproteobacteria > Burkholderiales > Comamonadaceae > Ramlibacter > Ramlibacter algicola. Next base: position 1,860,610 of record NZ_JAEDAO010000001.1, read on the forward strand.
CGACGCTGACCTGCTTTTCCTCCATCGCCTCCAGCAACGCGCTTTGCGTCTTCGGGCTGGCGCGGTTGATCTCGTCGGCCAGCAGCACCTGCGCGAAGATGGGGCCGGGGTGGAAGACGAACGACTCCTTGCCGCGCTCGTAGATCGACACGCCGGTCAGGTCGCTGGGCATCAGGTCGGCGGTGAACTGCACGCGCGAGAAGTGCAGGCCGAACGAGCGGGCGAGTGCATGCGCCAGGGTGGTCTTGCCGACGCCCGGAACGTCCTCGATCAGCAGGTGGCCGCCGGCCAGCAGGCACGCCACGCAGTCCCGCACCTGGTCGGGCTTGCCCACGATCACCGTGTTAAGCTGGTCCAGCAGCGTCCTGAGTTTTTGTTGGGCTTCCATCAAGGGCAGACGTTATCCGAATTTCGACGGGCGAACCGCCATGAGTGCGACCAAGACCGGGTATTTCAGCCACCCCGCCTGCCGACGGCACGAGATGGGCCGCGGCCACCCTGAATGCCCCGAGCGCCTCGACGCGATCGAGGACCGGCTCCTGGCCACCGGCGTGATGGATGCGCTGGACAGGCGCGAGGCGCCCGAGGCTTCCCCCGGCACCATCGAACTGGCGCACGACAAGTTCCACGTCGCCTCGCTGCTCGGCCTGCGCGAGGAGCTCGCCGACCAGATCAACGCCGGCGGCTACGGCTACAGCCACATCGACCCTGACACCGCGATGAACCCGCACAGCTGGGAAGCGGCGGCGCGGGCGTGCGGCGCGGTGATCGCCGCCACCGACGCCGTGATGGCCGGCGAGATGCAGAACGCTTTCTGCGCGGTGCGGCCGCCCGGCCACCACGCCACGCGGGGCCGCGCGATGGGCTTCTGCCTGTTCAACCAGGTCGCCGTCGGCGCCAAGTACGCGCTGGACCGCTATGGCCTGCAGCGCGTCGCGGTGGTCGACTTCGACGTGCACCACGGCAACGGCACCGAGGACATCCTCGCGGGCGACGACCGCGTGCTGATGGTCGGCCTGTTCCAGCACCCGTTCTACCCGTACAGCGGCGACCACCCGCGCGGCGCCAACATGGTCAACGTGCCGGTGCCCGCGTACACCAAGGGCGCGAAGATCCGCGAACTGGTCGAAGCCGCCTGGTTGCCGCGGCTCGAGGAGTTCAAGCCGGAACTGGTGTTCATCAGCGCCGGCTTCGACGCCCACAAGGACGACGACCTCGGCCAGTTGGGCATGACGGAAGCCGACTACACCTGGATCACGCGGCAGCTGAAGGACATCGCGGCGCGCCACGCACAAGGCCGCATCGTGTCCAGCCTGGAAGGCGGCTACAACCTCGACGCGCTCGGCCGCAGCGTCGAGGCGCATGTGCGCGCGCTGGCCGACCTCTGAGGAGACCCCCATGACGGAGACCACCGCTCCCGTGCTGGAAGCGCGCGATGCGCGCGGCGTCGTCACGCTGACGATGAACCGGCCGGCCGACTTCAACTCGCTCAGCGAGGACATGCTCGCGGCGCTGCAGGCGGCGCTGGACCGCGTGGCCGACGACCCGGACGCGCGCGCCGTGGTCATCGCCGCCAACGGCAAGGCGTTCTGCCCCGGCCACAACCTCAAGGAAATGGTCGCGCGCCCCGAGCTGGCGTACTACCAGCAACTGTTCCAGCGCTGCAGCCGCGTGATGCTGGCCATCCAGAAGCTGCCGGTGCCGGTGATCGCGCGCGTGCACGGCATCGCGACGGCGGCCGGCTGCCAGCTCGTCGCGCAGTGCGACCTGGCAGTCGCCGCGACCGAGGCGAAGTTCGCCGTCAGCGGCGTCAACTACGGCCTGTTCTGCTCCACGCCCAGCGTGCCCCTGCTGCGCAACATGCTGCCCAAGCAGGCGATGGAGATGCTGGTCACCGGCGAGTTCATCACCGCTGACCAGGCGCGCGAGCGCGGCCTCGTCAACCGCGTTGTCCCGGCCGACCGGCTCGATGCCGAGGTGGAGTCGCTCGTCGCCAGCATCCTGTCCAAGCCGCGCGCCGCGCTGGCGATGGGCAAGGAGCTGTTTTACCGCCAGCGTGAACTGGGCATCGAGGCGGCGTACCAGCTCGCCAGCCAGACGATGGCGGTGAACATGATGGACGGCTGCGCGCAGGAAGGGTTCACCGCCTTCACCGAGAAGCGCAAACCCCGCTGGGCCTGAGGCGCGATGTACGCCATCGAAAAGCTGGTCCAGGACCTGGGCCGCCCGGGGTTCCCTGTCGAACTCGCCGCCTTGTTGGGCTGCCTGGGGCTGGCCTATGGCATCTGCTGGTCGATCGCCCGCCGCCACCCTGCCGACTCGGTCTGGCTGGGCCGCGCCATCTTCGACGGCGTGCTGTTCCCGTTGCTCGCGCTGGCGTTCGCCTTCGCGATGCGCCACGTGCTGGAAACGCGCCAGCAGCTGCCGCTGCTGCGCATCGCGATCCCGGTGCTCGTGTCGCTGGTGGGCATCCGCTTCATCGCCCGGGTGCTGACCGTCGCCTTCCCGCAGTCCCACCTGGCGCGGCTCGTCGAGCGCGTGTTCTCGTGGGTCGCGTGGATCGCCGCGATCCTGTGGGTGCTGGGCATCCTGCCGGAGATCCGTGCCGACATGGACGACATCCGGTTCGCGTTCGGCAAGTCGCACGTGAGCCTGCTGTCCATCGTCGACGGAACGATCGGCGCCGGCCTCGTGCTGGTGGGCGCGTTGTGGATCTCCGCCGTGCTGGAAAAGCAGGTGCTGCGACAGGCGGTGCACGACCTGTCGCTGCGCCGGGTCGCCGCCAACGCGATCCGCGCCATCCTGCTGCTGGTGGGCTTGCTGTCCGCGGCATCCACCGCGGGCGTCGACCTCACTGCGCTGTCGGTGCTCGGCGGCGCGGTGGGCGTCGGCCTGGGCTTCGGCCTGCAGAAGCTGGCGTCCAACTACGTCAGTGGCTTCGTGATCCTGTTCGAGCGCAGCGTGCGCATCGGCGACGTCGTGCGCGTCGACGGCTTCGAGGGCGAAGTCGTCGACATCAAGACCCGCTACACGCTGATCCGCGCGCTCAACGGCCGCGAGTCGATCGTGCCGAACGAGAAGCTGATCACCGAGCGCATCGAGAACCTGTCGCTGCTCGACCCGAAGGTGCTGGTCTCCACCGAGGTCGCGGTCGGCTACGACAGCGACCCGGATCTCGTCCAGCGCATCCTGGTCGATGCGGCGCTGTCGGCACCGCGCGTCCTGAAGGACCCGGGGCCGGGCGCGCGGCTGCTCAAGTTCGGCGCCGACGGCCTGGAATTCGCGCTGTACTTCTGGATTGCCGACCCCGGGAACGGCCAGAACAACGTGAGGTCGGACGTCAACCTGGCGATCCTCAAGGGCCTGCGGGAAGCGGGCATCGACATCCCGTACCCGCAACGAGTCGTGCGCGTGGTGCAGGCCGCCTGAACCGCGGGCCTTGCCATTGCGGGCGTGACCCGCAATCCATGTCCGACCAGGCATGGATTCCGGCTTTCGCCGGAATGACAACTTCGGGCATCAGCGCGCAGCGACCGCGGCCTGCGCTTCGAGCGCGCGTTGCACCAGTTGCGGCGCGCCGGCGCTCTCGGCCCAGGCGGCGAACGCCGGCGTCGGTCCGCGCCACCGCAACTGGTCGACGTTGCGCAGCACGGGCGCATCGTCCACCAGCGTCGCGAGCCGCTTGAACAGCAACGCTTCCTCTCGGCTCGCGCCGAGCACGTCGTCCGGGAAGGACTCGATCGGCCCGTGGCGATTCAAGAGTCGCGCGGCACTCACCGCACCGATGCCCGAAATGCCCGGGTAGCCGTCGGCCGTGTCGCCGACCAGCGCCAGGTAGTCGGGAATCAGCGCGGGGTCGACGCCGAACTTCGCGCGCACGTCCTTCGCGGTGCGCACCTGTTCCGCGCGGCGGTCGACCTGCACGACGCGGTCGGCCCGCACGCATTGCGCCAGGTCCTTGTCGGGCGTCCAGATCAGCACGCGCTGCACCGCCGGGTCGGCGTCGGCGACGCGCGCGGCAGAGGCGAGCGCGTCGTCCGCTTCGAGGTCCACCATCGGCCAGGCGACGACGCCCATCGCGGCCAGGCCCTCTTCGAGCGGATGGAACTGCGCCCAAAGTGCGGGGTCGATGCCTTCGCCGGTCTTGTAGCCGGGCCACAGCAGGTTGCGGAACGACTCGATGACATGGTCGGTGGCGACCCCGACGTGCGTCGCGCGGTTCTCCAGCAGCTGCAGCACGCCGCCGAGCACGCCCGCCGCGGCGGCGAGCGGCCGCTTCTTCCAGTCGGTGAAGCGCCGCAGGCCGTGGAACTGGCGGAACAGCTCGTAGGTGCCGTCGACCAGGTCGACGACGACCCCAGGGGCTACACCTTGAGCAGCGAGGGCAGCCACAGGCTCAGCTGCGGGAAGGCGACCAGCAGGCCGAGGACCAAGATCATCACCAGCACGAACGGCCAGCAGCCGCGGAAGATGGTGCCCAGGCCGACGCCGGGCAGCAGCGCGTTGAGCACGAACAGGTTCATGCCCACCGGCGGCGAGATCAGGCCGATCTGCACGATCATCACGATCAGCACGCCGAACCAGACCGGGTCGAAGCCGAGGCTGGTGACGATAGGGAAGAACAGCGGGATGGTGAGCAGCACCATCGTCAGCTCCTCCATCACCGTGCCCAGCACCACGTAGATGGCCATCATGGCGACGATGATCATGGTGGGCGACAGGCCCAGGTGCGTGATCCAGTCCTTCAGGTCGCCGGGCATGGTCGTGAAGTTCACGAAGTTGGCGAAGATGGTGGCCGCGATCAGGAGCGTGAACAGCATGGCCGTCGTGCGCGCGGACTCGACCAGCACCTGGTAGAGGATCTTCCACGTCAGGCGGCGGCGGCCCAGCGCGAACAGGAACGCACCGGCGGCGCCGAAGCCGGCGCCTTCGGTGGCGGTGAAGAAGCCGCCATAGATGCCGCCGAGCACCACGACCACCAGCACGGCCACGCCCCAGATGCCGCGCAGCGCGCGCCAGCGCTCGGGCCAGGTGGCACGCACGCCGGGCGGTGCGTGCTCGGCGTCGCGCCTGGTGATCAACACGATCGACAGCATCAGCAGTGCCGCGGTGAGCAGGCCGGGGATGATCCCAGCGGCGAACAGCCGGCCGATCGAGGTCTCGGTGATGATCCCGTAGATCACCATGATGGTCGACGGCGGGATCATGATGCCCAGCGTGCCGCCCGCCGCCATCACGCCGGTGGACAGCGAGTCGCTGTAGCCCAGCTTCTTCATCGACGGGTACGCGACCTTGCTCATGGTGGCCGCGGTGGCGATCGAGGAGCCGCAGATGGCGCCGAAGCCCGCGCAGGCGGCGACCGTGGCGTGCGCGAGACCCCCGCGCACGTGGCCGAGGAACGCGTAAGCGGCCTGGAACAGCTCGTGCGCGAGGCCCGCGCGCGCGACGAAGTTGCCCATCAGGATGAACAGCGGGATCACCGACAGCGTGTAGGCGAAGCCGGTTTCGTAGACGACCTGCGCCGTGCTGGCCAGCGCGGGGTCGAAGCCGCGCGTGACCCAGATGCCGCCGAAGCCCACCAGGCCCATCGCGAATGCAAGCGGCACGCGCAGCAGCGCGAGCGCGAAGATGGCGCCGAATCCGATGAGGGCTTCGATCACAGCGCCACCCCTTCGCCTTCGAGCTTGTCGACCGGCGGCTGCCCGATCATCACCAGGTGGATGACGCCGGTGAGGGCGCACAGCACGCCCATGCCCCAGATGAAGGGCGCCTTGAGGATGCGCAACTGCGCCGTGGTCTCGCCGTTCTCCAGGAACTGGTTCCCGGTGCGCCACATCAGCCAGCCCAGCCCGAGCAGCACGGCGGCGCACAGCAAATGCACCAGCACCGCCTGCGCGCGGCGCAGCCAGGCTGGCAGGTACGGGTCGAGCGAATCGAACTCGACATGCTCGCCGCGTTCGGACACCAGCGGCAAAGCGCCGAAGATCACGACGACCATCAGCAGCTCGGTCATCTCCAGCGAACCCGGGATGGAGTTGCTGGCGAACTTGCGGCCCAGCACGTCGAAGAAGGTGAGCGCCATGATGGCGAACAGCGCCACGCCGGACAGCAGTCCGCACAGCAGCTCGAGAAGGCGTTTCATGTCAGGCGAGGTAGATCAGGGCGGACGCAAAAAAGGGCGGCACGGCCGCCCCTTGCTTGTAGCAGAGCCGGGCTGACGGCCGGGCTACTTGGCCGCCTTGGCGATCTCGGCCCGGAAGTCGGCCAGCACCTTGGACCCATTCTTCAGGCCCTTGGCCTCGGCACGCTTGGCCCAGTCCTGCTCCAGCGGGGCGACCTTGCCCTTCACGTCGGCGACGAACTTGGCGTCGGCCTTGGTGTGCGTGATGCCGTTGGCCTGCATCAGGCCGAGCGCGCGGCGGTCGAACTTGTCCCATTGGCGGCCGACGATGCGGGCGGCGACTTCGCCGGAGATGGCGTCCACGGCCTTCTTCTCCTCGGCGGTGAGCTTGTCGTACTTGCCCTGGTTCATCATCATGACGAAGCTGGTGTTGTACAGGCCGCCGGGGAAGGTGGTCACGTTCTTGATCAGCTTGTCGATCTTGAACGATTCCATCGACTCGGCCGGCAGCAGCGTGCCGTCCATGACGCCGCTGGACAGCAGCTCGTAGTTGTCGGTGGCGGGCTTGAGCGTGGCGTTCATGCCCAGCGCCTTGGTGATGTCGTTGATGATGCCGCCGCCGACGCGCCACTTCTGGCCCTGCAGGTCTTCCATCTTCGTCACCGGGCCCTTGGTGGTCATCACCATGCCGGGGCCGTGCGTGAACAGCGTGATGACCTTGACGCCCTGGTGCTCCTGCAGGATCGCCGGGTTCTTGCGGCCGATGCGGTCGAATGCGACCGAGATGGATTCGGCCGAGTCGCCCAGGAACGGGAACTCCGCCATCTGCGTCGTGACGAAACGGCCCGGCGTGTAGCCGTGCACCGTGAACGACAGGTCGGCCAGGCCGTTCTTGATGGCGTCGTAGGTGCCGGGCGGGTTGGAGACGCCGCGCGGCAGGATGTTGCACTTCATCTTGCCGGACGTGTTCTTCGCGAGCAGGTCGCACCATTCCTTCTGCGCGACGGACATCGCGTGCGTGGGCGGCAGCCACGTCGACGCGGTGATCACGGTGTCGGCGAACGTGGGCACGCAGGCAAGGGTGGTGGCCGCGGCCAGCAGCAGGCGTTTCATGGCTGTCTCCAGGGGAGTGCTTCGATGGCAGGCACTGTACGGCGCGCACCGGTGCGGTCCCGTCATGACTTTCCCGCACGGTGCGCGCGCGACTGTCGTGCCATGGACAAAGCGGAGCGCCACCGCTGGCAGCGCGCGTCCTATAATTCCAAAAGCGAACGGTCGTTCGTTTTTACCGGGCGGGGCCTGAGCGGCTTCGCCGGCGCCTAGAATTTCCCGTTTACGTCAACGTCAACTGCGCAGCAGGCAAGGAGCGCCCCGCATGAAGGTCCTCGTCCCCGTGAAACGGGTGGTCGACTACAACGTGAAGGTCCGGGTCAAGTCGGACAACACGGGTGTGGACATCGCCAACGTCAAGATGAGCATGAACCCGTTCGACGAGATCGCCGTGGAGGAAGCGGTGCGCCTGAAGGAAAAGGGCATCGCGACCGAGGTGATCGCCGTCTCGTGCGGTGTCCAGCAGTGCCAGGAGACGCTGCGCACCGCGATGGCCATCGGCGCCGACCGCGCCATCCTGGTCCAGACCGACGAGGAACTGCAGCCGCTGGCGGTCGCCAAGCTACTGAACGCGCTGGTCGCCAAGGAGCAGCCTGGCCTGGTGATCCTGGGCAAGCAGGCGATCGACGACGACGCCAACCAGACCGGCCAGATGCTGGCCGCGCTGGCCGACCTGCCGCAGGCGACGTTCGCCTCGAAGGTGGAAGTGGCCGACGGCAAGGCGCAAGTCACGCGCGAAGTCGACGGCGGCCTCGAGACGCTGTCCATCGACCTGCCCGCGGTGGTGACGACGGACCTGCGCCTGAACGAGCCGCGCTACGTCACGCTGCCCAACATCATGAAGGCCAAGAAGAAGCCGCTGGACACCGTCACGCCCGCCGACCTCGGCGTGGATGTCGCGCCGCGGCTGAAGACGCTCAAGGTCACCGAGCCGCCCAAGCGCAGCGCCGGCGTGAAGGTGCCGGACGTCGCGACGCTGGTGCAAAAACTCAAGACCGAAGCGAAGGTGATCTGACACAGCGCAGCGCGTCAGATCATCCCGGCGCAGGCCGGGATCCATTCAAGGAATTCTCATGACTGTCCTCGTCATCGCCGAACACGACAACGCGTCCATCAAGGGCGCTACCCTCAACACCGTCACCGCCGCGGCTGCCTGCGCGTCGGGCGACGTGCACGTGCTGGTCGCGGGCCACAACGCCGCCGAAGCTGCGAAGGCAGCGGCGCACATCGCCGGCGTCGCGAAGGTGCTGCACGCCGAGGGCGAGCAGTTCGCGCACGGCCTCGCGGAGAACGTCGCCGCGCAGGTGCTCGCCATCGCGGGCGACTACTCGCACATCCTGTTCCCCGCCACCGCGGGTGGCAAGAACGTCGCGCCGCGCGTCGCGGCCAAGCTGGACGTCGCGCAGATCTCCGACATCACCAAAGTCGACGCCGCCGACACGTTCGAGCGCCCGATCTACGCCGGCAATGCCATCGCCATCGTGCAGAGCGCGGACAAGGTGAAGGTGCTGACGGTGCGCACGACGGCGTTCGATCCGGCCGCCACCAGCGGCGGCAGCGCCGCCGTCGAGACCGCCAATGCCGTTGCCGCGAACGCCAAGAGCCGCTTCGTCGGCCAGGAGATCGCGCAGAACGACCGCCCCGAGCTCACCGCCGCCAAGATCATCGTGTCGGGTGGCCGCGCGCTCGGTTCGAGCGAGAAGTTCCAGGAAGTGATGACGCCGCTGGCCGACAAGCTGGGCGCCGCCATCGGCGCGTCGCGGGCCGCGGTCGACGCGGGCTACGCGCCCAACGACCTGCAGGTCGGCCAGACCGGCAAGATCGTCGCGCCGCAGCTGTACATCGCCGCCGGCATCTCCGGCGCGATCCAGCACCTGGCCGGCATGAAGGACTCCAAGGTGATCGTCGCGATCAACAAGGACCCCGAAGCGCCCATCTTCAGCGTCGCCGACTACGGCCTCGAGGCCGACCTGTTCCAGGCCGTGCCCGAGCTCGTCAAAGCCCTGTAAGAGCAGCCGAACGCAAAGGCCGCAAGACCTCGCAAAGGGCGCAAAGGACATCAAGGTCTTTTGCGCCCTTTGCGCAACCTTGGCGTCCCTGCGTTCCATTTCCCCGGAGAGACCATGACGTACCGCGCCCCGATCAAGGACATGCTGTTCGACATCCGCCACCTCGCGCGGATCGACGAGATCGCGAAGATTCCCGGCTTCGAGGAAGCCGGTTTCGACACGGCGCAGGCCGTGCTGGAGGAATGCGCGAAGTTCAACCAGGAAGTGGTCGCGCCGCTGAACGTCACCGGCGATCGTGAACCTTCGTCGTGGAAGGACGGCAACGTCACCACCACCAAGGGATTCCGCGACGCGTACCGGCAATACATCGAGGGCGGCTGGCAGGGCCTGCAGCACCCGACCGACTTCGGCGGCCAGGGCCTGCCCAAGACCATCGGCGCGATGTGCGGCGAGATCCTCAACGCCGCGAACCTGAGCTTCGCGCTGTGCCCGCTGCTGACCGACGGCGCCATCGAGGCGCTGCTGACCGCGGGCTCGGACGACCTGAAGGCGCGCTACCTGGAGAAGCTGGTGAGCGGCGAGTGGACCGGCACCATGAACCTCACCGAGCCGCAGGCCGGCAGCGACCTGGCGCTGGTGCGCACGCGCGCCGAGCCGCAGCCGGACGGCACGTACCGCATCTTCGGCACCAAGATCTTCATCACCTACGGCGAGCACGACATGGCGGACAACATCGTCCACCTCGTGCTGGCGCGCGTGACCGGCGCGCCGGAAGGCGTGAAGGGCATCAGCCTGTTCGTGGTGCCCAAGTTCATGCCCAAGGACGACGGCACGCCCGGCGAGCGCAACGACGTGCACTGCGTGAGCATCGAGCACAAGATGGGCATCAAGGCGTCGCCGACCGCGGTCCTGCAATACGGCGACAGCGGCAAGGGCGCGATCGGCTACCTGGTGGGCCAGGAGAACCGCGGCCTCGAGTACATGTTCATCATGATGAACGCGGCCCGCTACGCGGTGGGCGTGCAGGGCATCGCCATCGCCGAGCGCGCGTACCAGAAGGCGGTCGAGTACGCGAAGGACCGCGTGCAATCGCGTCCGGTCGACGGCTCCATGACCACGGCCGCGCCGATCATCCACCACCCCGACGTCAAGCGCATGCTGATGACGATGCGCGCGTCCACCGAAGGCTGCCGCGCGATGGCCAGCGTGGCCGCGGCGGCGTACGACGCGTCGCACCACCATCCCGACGCCGAAGTGCGCAAGCAGAACCAGGCCTTCTATGAATTCCTGGTGCCGCTGGTGAAGGGCTACAGCACCGAGATGAGCCTGGACGTCACGTCGCTGGGCGTGCAGGTGCACGGCGGCATGGGCTTCATCGAGGAGACCGGGGCGGCGCAGTACTACCGCGACGCCAAGATCCTGACCATCTACGAAGGCACGACCGCCATCCAGGCCAACGACCTCGTGGGCCGCAAGACGGCGCGCGACGGCGGCCAGGTCGCCAAGGCGATCGCCGCGCAGATCGAGAAGACCGAAGCCGATCTCGCCAAGCGTGACAGCGTGGCGGCTCGCGCGGTGCTGAAGCGCCTCACGGCCGCACGCCAGGCGTTCGTCGACGTGGTCGACTACATCGCCGGGCAGGCCAAGGGCAGCCCGAATGCGGTGTTCGCCGGCTCGGTGCCGTACCTGATGCTGGCCGGCAACCTGGTGGCCGGCTGGCAGCTCGCGCGTTCGCTGCTGGTCGCCGAGGACCTGGCGGCCAAGGGCGAGGACAAGGCGTTCATGGAAGCGAAAATCGCGACGGCGCGCTTCTACGCCGAGCACCTCCTGGCCAAGGCGCCCGGCGTGCGCGACGCGATCGTCGAAGGCGCCGAGAGCGTCACTTCGCTGCCCCTCGAAGCTTTCTGAAGCGGACGACCGTCCGTCTTCGCCGATTCCCCACAGGAGCCCTGATGCTGCCTCCCGTCCTGCGCAACCTCTCGCTGCCGGTGATCGGCTCGCCGCTGTTCATCATCAGCAACCCCAAGCTCGTGATCGAGCAGTGCAAGGCGGGCATCGTGGGCGCCATGCCGGCGCTCAACGCGCGGCCGGCGTCGCAGCTGGACGAGTGGCTGGCGGAGATCTCGGAGACGCTCGGCGCGTACAACCGCGCCCACCCGGACAAGCCGGCGGCGCCGTTCGCCATCAACCAGATCGTGCACAAGAGCAATGACCGGCTCGAGCACGACATGGAGATGGTCGTGAAGTACAAGGTGCCGGTGATCATCACGTCGCTGGGCGCGCGCACCGACGTCAACGACGCGATCCACTCGTATGGCGGCGTGGTGCTGCACGACATCATCAACAACATGTTCGCGCGCAAGGCGATCGAGAAGGGCGCCGACGGCCTGATCGCCGTCGCAGCGGGCGCCGGCGGCCACGCCGGGACGAAGAGCCCGTTCGCGCTGGTGCAGGAAATCCGCGAGTGGTTCGACGGCCCGCTCGCGCTGTCCGGCGCCATCGCCAACGGCGGCGCGGTCCTCGCCGCGCAAGCCATGGGGGCCGACCTCGCGTACATCGGCTCCGCGTTCATCGCCACGCAGGAAGCGCGTGCGTCGGACGCGTACAAGCAGGCGATCGTCGACGGCACCAGCGACGACATCGTGTACTCGAGCCTGTTCACCGGCGTGCACGGCAACTACCTGAAGCCGTCGATCCGCAACGCCGGCCTCGACCCGGACAACCTGCCCGAGAGCGACCCCAGCGCGATGAACTTCGCCGGCGGCGAGGGCAGCAAGTCCAAGGCCTGGAAGGACATCTGGGGCTGCGGCCAGGGCATCGGCGCCGTGCACCAGGTCGCGCCGGCCGCTGACTTCATCGCGCGACTGAAGCGCGAGTACGCGGAAGCCAAGGCGCGCATCGCCTGAGAACCCCGTCGTCCCCGTGGAGGCGGGAACCCATCGCTTCCTTCTGGAAGCCTGCGAAGGCGGAAGCGATGGGTTCCCGCCTTCGCGGGAATGACAGGTCCGTTGAGCCGCATGCAGCGCTTGGATCTCATCTCAGGCACTGCGGTTATACTGGATGCGCATCCAGTGTTATGGCCGAGCTCCACACCCCCGTCGAAGCGATCAAGGGCCGAGGCGCCGCGACGCGTCTTGCGCATCGTTTCTCGCGCGACGAACGCGAGGCGTTCGACGACGGCTGGCCCGACGACGCGGAGGAGGGCGCGGCCCTGCCGCCGCGCACCGAGGTGATCTGGGAAACGCCGAAGTCGGCCATCAGCCACAACGATTCCCCCGACATCTACTTCGACCGCGGCCTCAATCCGTACCGCGGCTGCGAGCACGGGTGCATCTACTGCTATGCGCGGCCGACGCACAGCTACCTGAACCTCTCGCCGGGGCTGGACTTCGAGACCAAGATCATCGCCAAGCGCGGCATCGACGCGGTGCTGCGCAAGGAACTCGCGCGCAAGGCGTACGAGCCCCGGATGCTGGCCATCGGCACGGCCACCGACTGCTACCAGCCGGTCGAGCGGGAACTGCGGCTCACGCGGTCGGTGCTGGAGGTGATGGACGAGACCAACCATCCCTGGTCGCTGGTGACGAAGAACAGCGGCGTCGAGCGCGACCTGGACCTGATCGCGCCGATGGCGCATCGCAAGCTGGCCGCCGTGTACGTGACCATCACGACGCTGGATGCCGAAGTGACGCGCCAGCTGGAGCCGCGCGCCGCGGCGCCGCACCGGCGGCTGCGGACGATCCGCACACTGGCCGAAGCGGGCGTGCCCGTCGGCGTCAGCCTCGCGCCGCAGATTCCGTTCATCACCGAGGACCTCGAGCAGGTGCTCGAGGCGGCGTGGGACGCCGGCGCGCGCATCGCCTTCTACCACGTGCTCCGCTTGCCCTGGGAGGTGGCCCCGCTGTTTCGCCAGTGGCTCGAGCTGCACTATCCGCAGCGCGTCGACCGCGTGATGGCGCGCGTGCAGGACATGCGCGGCGGCAAGGACTACGACGCCGACTTCGCGACGCGCATGAAGGGCAGCGGCTTGTGGGCCGAGTTGATCGGCCAGCGGTTCCGCAAGGCGGCGACGCGCCTGGGGTTCAACCGCGAACGGTTCGAGTTCGACGTCTCGAAGTTCCGGCCGCCCGCGCTGGACGGCCAGGCCAGCCTGTTCTAGGCGGCCATGAACGACAGCGCGAACAGGGCGCTGCCGGCGACCATCGCGGCCAGGGTCATGCCGGCAAGGTTCACGCGCAGTTGCGAAGGACCGGCCAGGCGGCGCAGGTGCGCGTTCCACGCCCACAGCATCGGCACGAAGCCGAGCAGCGCGAGCAGGGTGGGCACCTGCCAGCCGAAGAAGCTGGCCCAGCTGGGCAGCACGAAGGCGGCGCGCGGGCTGTCCATCACGGCGGCCAGCGACACGTCTTGCGTCCACACGCCCGCGGCCAGCACGGAAGCGACGAGCAGCAGCAGCGTGGCGACGGTCTTGAAGGTGCGGCGCCAGCCGAACAGGCTCAGCACGAAAGCCGCGCCGCCTGCGATGGCCGTGCCCAGCATGACCGCGGTGGCCAGCCCGCCGTGGGCCAGGGCGTGCCAGAACCACGGATTGCACGCGAACCCGATCCAGGCAGCAAGGACGGTGACCGCCCAGCCGGGGTGCAGCGCGAACCGCGTCTCCCCAGGCGAGAGCATGGACTGGGCGTAATCGGTGTGCCGGAACAACTTCAGCGACATGTGCTGAATTTTGAGGCAGCCCAACCGTGGTGCATAGGGGGCTGTGGTGCCGCGGGTACAGGAAAAGGAAGACTTGCCAGCCGCGGCCTTGTCATTCCGGCGAAGCCGGAATCCATGCCGGATCGGTTGTCATTCCGGCGAAAGCCGGAATCCATGCGGGGCTTACGCCCCTTCGTGTGGATTGCGGGTCAAGCCCGCAATGACAACTGCGAGGGCTCAATGACAAAGGCCGGGTGAGCCCGGCCTTCGATCACGTGGCCCAGGTCGGCTAGGCGCTGAAGAAGTTCTTCAACTTGTCCGCCCAGCCTTCCTCGCTGGGCGAATGCTTGGAGCCGCCTTTCTTCAGCGACTCGTCCAGTTCCTTCAGCAGCTTGCGCTGGTGCTCGGTCAGCTTCACCGGCGTCTCGACGCTGATGTGGCAGTACAGGTCGCCGGGGTAGCTGGAACGCACGCCCTTGATGCCCTTGCCGCGCAGGCGGAACTGCTTGCCGGCCTGCGTGCCTTCGGGGATGTCGATGGCGGCCTTGCCCTGCAGCGTCGGCACCTCGATCTCGCCGCCGAGCGCGGCCCGCGTGAACGAGATCGGCACCACGCAGTGCAGGTCGTCGCCATCGCGCTCGAAGATCGGGTGCTTCTTCAGCCGGATCTCGATGTACAGGTCGCCCGGTGGCCCGCCGTTGGTGCCCGGCTCGCCATTGCCCGCGCTGCGGATGCGCATGCCGTCGTCGATGCCGGCGGGGATCTTCACTTCCAGCGTCTTCTGCCGCTTGACCCGTCCCTGGCCATGGCACGTGGGGCAGGGCTCGGGAATGATCTTGCCCGTGCCGCGACACGTGGGGCAGGTCTGCTGCACCGAGAAGAAGCCCTGGCGCATCTGCACGACGCCGGCGCCGTGGCAGGTGCCGCACTGCTTGGCCTGCGTGCCCGGCTTGGCGCCGCTGCCGTGGCAGGTGTCGCAGGAGTCCCAGGTCGGGATGCGGATCTGCGCCTCCTTGCCGGTCGACGCTTCCTCCAGGGTGACCTCCATCGCGTACGACAGGTCGCTGCCGCGGAACACCTGGCGGCCACCGCGCGCCCCGGCACCGGGACGGCCGCCGCCGCCGAAGATGTCCCCGAAGATGTCGCCGAACGCCTCGGCGAAGCCGCCGAAGCCTTCCGGCCCCGCGCCGCCGAAGCCGCCGCGCATGTTGGGGTCCACGCCTGCGTGGCCGTATTGGTCGTACGCCGAACGCTTGTCGGTGTCCGACAGCATCTCGTACGCCTCCTTGGCCTCCTTGAACTTGGCCTCCGCCTCCTTGGCCGCATCCCCCTGGTTGCGGTCGGGGTGGTACTTCATCGCGAGCTTGCGATAAGCCTTCTTGATCTCTTCCTCGGAGGCGTTCTTCGGCACGCCGAGGACGTCGTAGTAATCGCGTTTGGTGGCCATCGTGTCTCGACAGTTTTCTAGCACGAACGCCGCGTTGGCTCGTCACCAACGCGGCGCGTGTCGCTCATGGGTGGCGCCGCTCCGCGCTCAACCTTTTTTGACTTCCTTGACTTCGGCGTCCACGACGTTGTCGTCGTTCGCCGGGCCGGCCGAGGCGGACGCACCGCCTTCGGGCGACGCCGCCGCATCGGCACCCGGCGCCTGCGCGCCCTGGGCGTTCTGCATGTCGGCGTACATCTTCTCGCCCAGCTTCTGGCTGGCCGTCATCAGCGCGTTCGACTTGGACTCGATCGCTTCCTTGTCGTCGGCCTTCAGCACGCCCTCGAGGTCCTTGATCGCGGCCTCGATCTTGTCCTTCTCGCCGGCATCGAGCTTGTCGCCGTACTCGGTGAGGCTCTTGCGCACCGAGTGCACCAGCGCCTCGCCCTGGTTGCGGGCCTGCACCAGCTCGAGCTTCTTCTTGTCCTCGGCGGCGTTGAGCTCGGCGTCCTTCACCATCTTCTGGATTTCCTCCTCGGAGATGCCCGAGTTGGCCTTGATGGTGATCTTGTTCTCCTTGCCGGTGGCCTTGTCCTTCGCGCCCACGTGCAGGATGCCGTTGGCGTCGATGTCGAAGCTCACCTCGATCTGCGGCGTGCCGCGCGGCGCCGGCGGGATGCCCTCGAGGTTGAACTCGCCCAGCAGCTTGTTGCCGGTGGCCATCTCGCGCTCGCCCTGGAACACCTTGATCGTCACGGCCGGCTGGTTGTCGTCGGCGGTGGAGAAGGTCTGCGCGAACTTGGTCGGGATCGTCGTGTTCTTGGCGATCATCTTGGTCATCACGCCGCCCAGGGTCTCGATGCCCAGCGACAGCGGGGTGACGTCCAGCAGCAGCACGTCCTTGCGGTCGCCGCCCAGCACCTGGCCCTGGATGGCCGCGCCCACGGCGACGGCCTCGTCGGGGTTGACGTCCTTGCGGGCGTCCTTGCCGAAGAACTCGCGCACCTTTTCCTGCACCTTGGGCATGCGGGTCATGCCGCCGACCAGGATGACGTCGTGGATGTCGCCCACGCTGACGCCGGCGTCCTTGATGGCGGTGCGGCACGGCGCGATGGTGCGCTCGATCAGGTCCTCGACCAGGCTTTCCAGCTTGGCACGCGACAGCTTGATGTTCAGGTGCTTGGGACCGCTGGCATCGGCCGTGATGTACGGCAGGTTGATGTCGGTCTGCGAGCTGTTGGACAGCTCGATCTTGGCCTTCTCGGCGGCTTCCTTCAGGCGCTGCAGCGCGAGCACGTCCTTCGACAGGTCGACGCCCTGGTCCTTCTTGAACTCCCCGATGATGTAATCGATGATGCGCTGGTCGAAGTCCTCGCCACCCAGGAACGTGTCGCCGTTGGTGGACAGCACCTCGAACTGCTTCTCGCCGTCGACGTCGGCGATCTCGATGATCGAGATGTCGAACGTGCCGCCGCCCAGGTCGTAGACGGCGATCTTGCGGTCACCCTTTTCCTGCTTGTCCAGGCCGAAGGCCAGCGCGGCCGCGGTCGGCTCGTTGATGATGCGCTTGACGTCCAGGCCCGCGATGCGGCCGGCGTCCTTGGTGGCCTGGCGCTGGCTGTCGTTGAAGTACGCCGGCACCGTGATCACGGCTTCCGTGACCGGCTCGCCCAGGTAGTCCTCGGCGGTCTTCTTCATCTTGCGCAGCACCTCGGCGCTGACCTGCGGGGGCGCCATCTTCTTGCCCCGCACTTCCACCCACGCGTCGCCGTTGTCGGCCTTCGCGATGGTGTAGGGCATCAGGTTGATGTCCTTCTGGACTTCCTTTTCCTCGAACCGGCGGCCGATCAGGCGCTTGACGGCATACAGCGTGTTGCGCGGGTTGGTGACGGCCTGGCGCTTGGCGGAGGCGCCGACGAGGATCTCGCCGTCCTCCTGGTACGCGACGATGGACGGCGTCGTGCGCGCGCCCTCGCTGTTCTCGATGACCTTGGGCGTGTTGCCCTCCATGATGGACACGCACGAGTTGGTGGTGCCCAGGTCGATGCCGATGATCTTGCCCATGTCTCGTCTCTCCTAGCTTCTGGATCTGTGTGGGGCTGCGCCCCGGTGCGTCCTACTTGTGGATAACTCGCTGCGTTTCAAGCGTCACTGCGGCGCCGCGACGGTCACCAGCGCCGGGCGGAGCACCCGCTCGGCGATCAGGTAGCCCTTCTGCAGCAAGGTCACCACGGTGTTCGCTTCCTGGCCGGGGGCCGGCACCATGGAGATCGCCTGGTGCTGGTGCGGGTCGAACTTCGTGCCCACGGCCGGCGCGATCTCGACGACCTTGTTGCGCTCGAGCGCGGACTTCAGCTGCCGCAGCGTGGCTTCGGCGCCTTCGCGGATCTGTTCGGGCGTGGCGTCCTGGATGGCCAGCCCGGCCTCGAGGCTGTCGCAGACGGGCAGCAGGCTTTCGGCAAAGCTCTCGATGGCGAACTTGCGCGCCTTGGACATCTCCTCGTCGGCGCGCCGGCGGGTGTTCTGGGCCTCGGCGGCGGCCCGCAGGGCCTGCTCGGTCAGCTCGGCATTCCTGGCGCGCAGTTGCTCCAGCTCGGCCACGGCGCCGGCCAGGTCGGCCTCGTTCGCGGCGGCCGCGGCCTCGCGCTCCTCGGGACTGATGTCCGCCGGCCCGGGGGCTGCGTCCAGCGTCGGTTCGATCTTCGTCGTGTCTTCGTTCATTGCTCTCTGGGGGTGGGAACGCTCGGAATCGGGGACCACCTTGGGGCAGCCTAGTGCTTTTCAAGCGGCGACTTTGTCAGCCGAGGCGAAAAAAGGCTGAGCCAGCCCGGAAGGGCTATGGACCACCAACGCGACCGCCGGCCCATGCCCTACAGTGCCGGCTCGACAGGAGGGAAACCACGCCATGCCGCGCCGTCTCATCAGCTCCGGATCCGCCTTCGAGGCCCGCATCGGCTACTCGCGCGCCGTCGTCGACGGCGAGTGGGTGTTCGTCTCCGGCACCACCGGCTACGACTACCAGGCCGGCCGGCTGCCCCGCAGCGTCGAGGCCCAGTGCGAGCAGGCCATGCGCAACGTCCAGCACGCGCTGGAGCAGGCCGGCGCCTCCTGGGCCGACGTGGTCCGGGTCGTCTACGTGCTGCCCGACCGGGCCGATTTCGAGAAGTGCTGGCCGACGCTGCAGAAGCACCTGGGCGAAGTCCGGCCCGCGGCGATGATGCTGCAGGCCGGGCTGCTGGAGCCGGCGATGAAGTTCGAGGTGGAGGTGACGGCGCGCAAGCGCTAGTTGTCATTCCGGCGAAAGCCGGAATCCATGCCCATGCGGCGCTGTCGCGCCTTCGTGTGGATTGCGGGTCAAGCCCGCAATGACAAGGCTCCTCTTGCCCCGCAGTTCATCCCCGACCTTCCGCAACCCGTCGCAGAGCCACGCCGATTGCCTTGACCCTGCGCCCGCCCGCCCCGTAATCTCGCTCGATGAGTTCCGTCCCCCTGGACACCGACCGGCCCACGAAGCCGGGCTGGCGCGCCACCTTCCCGAGCTGGCGCTCGCTCGCCATCACCGCGCTGGTCGCGGCCTGGATGGCGGCACTGCTGCTGCCGTTCACGCTGAACAGCTATGTCGAGTTGCTCGGCGAGTTCCTGTTCATCGGCATCGTCATCCTGTTCTCTTACACCGGCGCCGCGCGCTGCCGTGTCGGCAGGGTGCCGCCCTGGGCCGTGCAGCTGCTGGCGGTCGTCGTCGCCGCGCTGATGGCGCCGCTGCTGCTGCAGGTGATGAACGCGGGCGGCAGCTTTGCCGCCTTCGCCGCCTCGCGGCCGCACGTGCGTGGCTACTGGCTGGTGACGTTCGCCGCCGCGATCATCGGCGTGTTCGTCGCCCTCGGTGCCCTGGTGCGCGAACGCGAGGCGCTGGCCAAGGCGCAGGCGCTCAAGGCCGACCTGCTGCAGGAGCGGCTCGAGCGGCAGGAAGCCGATGCACGCCTTGGATTGATGACGGCGCAGATCCAGCCGCACTTCCTGCTGAACACGCTGGCCAACGTGCAGGAACTGGTCGAGACCGGCTCGCCGCGCGCCGCCCCCGTGTTCCGCAGCCTCATCGCGTACCTGCGTGCCGCGATGCCGCGGCTGGAGCAGCGCAATGCGACGCTCGGCGACGAGCACCGCCTCGTGACCGCGTACCTGGACCTGATGCAGATGCGCATGCCCGACCGGCTGGAATGGAACGCGCTGCTCGATCCCACGCTGCGCGACCTGCCGTTCCCGCCGATGGCGCTGCTGACGCTGGTGGAGAACGCGATTCGCCACGGCATCGACCCGTCGGTGCGCGGCGGCCGCGTCGAGGTCCTGTGCACCACCGAGCGTGACGGCACCGTGCAACTCGAAGTGATCGACGACGGCGCCGGCCTGTCCGAGAAGGCAGGCGAGGGCACGGGCCTGGCCAACCTGCGGCAGCGGCTGGCGGTGTTCTATGGGCCGCGCGCGCGGCTCGAGCTGGCCGAGCACGAACCGCAAGGCGTGCGCGCGCGCATCCGCATCGCACCGGCGGCGCAGGCATGAGCGCGCGCCGACCCACCGCCCTCATCGCCGACGACGAGCCGCTGCTGCGCACGCGCCTCGCGGGCCTGCTCGAGGACCTCTGGCCGCAGCTGGACATCGTCGCCCACGCTCGCAACGGTGAGGAGGCGCTGGACCTGTTCCGGCAGCACCGCCCCGACGTCTGCTTCCTCGACGTGCACATGCCGGGCCTGACGGGCATCGATGCCGCGCGCCAGATGGAAGGCGCCACGGCGCTGGTGTTCGTCACCGCCTACGACCAGTACGCGGTGGCGGCGTTCGCGCGCGGCGCGGTCGATTACCTGGTCAAGCCGGTCGATCCGGACCGTCTCGCGGAGACGGTGCACCGCCTGCAGCAGCGCATCGCATCGTCGCAGCGCGCCCAGGTGCCCGACGAGGTGTTGCAGTCGCTCGCCGCGATGCTGCGGACCCGCACGGAGCCCGCGTGGCTGCAATGGATCAAGGCGTCGGTCGGCACGACGGTGCGGCTGATCCCGGTCGACCAGGTCGTGTACCTGAAGGCCGACCACAAGTACACGGTGGTGGTGTGGGAAGAGGGCGAGGCCGTGATCCGCAAGACGATCCGCGACCTGGCCAGCGAGCTCGATCCCGCCCGCTTCGCGCAGATCCACCGGTCCGCGATCGTGAACCTGCGCCACGTAGCGCAGTTCACCGCCGTCGACGATGCCGGCGAAGTCGCGCTGAAAGGCCGCGGCGAACGGCTCCCCGTGAGCCGCAGCTACCTGCACTTGTTCCAGCGGATGTGACAGGCGTCGAGCGCCGGCCGCGAGAGCTTGTCATCCCGGCGAAAGCCGGGATCCATGCTTGATCGAGCATGGATTGCGGGTCAGGCCCGCAATGACAGGGCTCAGTGAGCGTCGAGCAGTTCGACGTCGAACTTCAGCGTCGCATTCGGCGGGATCACGCCGCCGGCGCCGCGGGCGCCGTAGCCCAGTTGCGGCGGGATGATCAGCGTTCGCTTGCCGCCGATCTTCATGCCGGCGACGCCTTCGTCCCAGCCCTTGATGACCATGCCGGCGCCCAGCGAGAAGGCGAACGGGTCGTTCCGGTCGCGGCTCGAATCGAACTTCGCGCCTTGCTGGCCGTCGTTGTACAGCCAGCCGGTGTAGTGCACGTGCACATGCTGGCCCGGCTTGGCTTCGGCGCCGGTGCCCGGCGTGGTGTCTTCGTATTGCAGGCCGGAGGGGGTGGTGATCATGCGGGGAACTTCCTTGTTGGTCAGAGCACGCCGCGGCGTGCCAGGTCGCGCATCAGCGCGCCCGCGCCGTACGTCCACGGCGGGATGCGGTCGCTGGTGCTCACGCGGTTGGCCAGTGTACCGAGCAGGGGCGTGCTCACCGTAACGACATCCCCGACCTCATGCGTGAAGCCCAGCCCCGGTCCGTGGCGGTCCTGCGTGGGCGCGAACATCGTGCCGAGGAACAGCACGAACCCGTCGGGGTATTGGTGCACCGGCCCGCACGCCTGGGCCACCAGGTCGAGCGGGTCGCGGCTGATCATCGACAGCGAGCTCGACCCTTGCATCACGAAACCGTCGGGCCCATGCACCTGCATCGCAAGGTCGCAGCGGCGCACGTCGTCGATGCCGAACTGGCCGTCGAACAGGCGCACCAGCGGCCCGATCGCGCAACTGCCGTTGTTGTCCTTGGCCTTGCCCAGCAGCAACGCGCTGCGGCCTTCGAAGTCGCGCAGGTTCACGTCGTTGCCCAGCGTCGCGCCCTGCACTTCGCCGCGGCTGTTGACGCACAGCACGATCTCCGGCTCGGGGTTGTTCCAGCTGCTCGCGGGGTGCAGGCCGATCTCGGCGCCGGTGCCGACGGCGCTCATGGGCTGCGACTTGGTGAAGACCTCGGCGTCGGGACCGATGCCGACTTCGAGGTACTGCGACCACAGGCCCTTGGCGATCAGCACGTCCTTCAGCTGCATCGCCTGCGGCGAACCGGGCACGACTGCCGACAGGTTCTCGCCGATCACCGACACCACCGCCTTGCGCACGTCCTCGGCCTTCGACGCATCGCCGCGCGCCTGCTCCTCGATCACCCGTTCGAGCATCGACTTGACGAAGGTGACGCCCGCAGCCTTGATCGCCTGCAGGTCGCAGGGCGCGAGCAACCACGGCGTCTGCGGCGCACGCACGTCGAATGCGCTGTTGGCGAGGATGGTTGCCGTGTCGCCCACGCGCGCACCGTTCGCTTCGCGCACGGCCGCCGCGGGATAGGGCAGGTCCAGCAGCGCGCTCATCGTCGGCGCGACGTGCGACAGGTCGGTGACCGTGTCATGGGTGACGCGCACGAGGACGGCCCCCTGGCCTTCGATCCAGGCGCGGCCGACGAGCACGGCCCGGTTGGCGTCTTCGGGAAGCGTGGTGGCGGGGTGGAGGGCGGCGTGCAGGTCCTTCATGGCGATGGAGTGGCTTTCTTCTTGCTGGCGGCAGCGACCCACTTGGTCGCGAACGCGGGGAGGTCGGAGAGGCGCTTGAGCAGGTCGACGCCGGCCGGGGTGACGCAGTAGCCGTCGCTGCCGTGCCCCAGCAGGCCGGCTTCGCGCAATTCCTTGATGCGGGTGTTGAGCGTGTTGGGCGTGATGCCGCCCACGCTGTCCTGCAGCAGGCGGAACGTCTGCGGATGGCCATCGCGAAGGGCCCACAGGACGCGGATCGCGTAGCGCGCTTCCAGCAGCGCGAGCAACTGCTGCATTGCCGCGTGGCTGTCCTTCGAACTCATCTTGCCTGCGCTCCTCCGCCCACATCCCGCACGGCGGGACGCGCAGTGTATGCACACCGCCGCTACACAAACAATAGCGGGCAAACCCGCGTGCATCCCCCGTTTGGGTAGGATGCCTGCATGTGCTCGAACTACGTGCCGGTCAGCCGGCGCGACCGGCTGCTGTCCTTCTTCGGCGTCGAACGCGACCGCGACGACCCGCAGGCCGACACCTGGCCGCTGGGCCTGGCGCCGTTCATCAGGCTCGCGGAAGACGGGTCCGGCTTCGAGCGCGTGGTCGATGACGGCCTGTTCGGCTTGCTGCCGCACTTCGCCACCGAGATCGCGTTCGGCCGGCGCACGTACAACGCGCGCAGCGAAACCGTCGCGCGGCTGCCCAGCTTCCGCGATGCGTGGTCGGCGGGCCAGCGCTGCATCATCCCGTGCGAGGCGATCTACGAACCCAACTGGGAAACCGGCGAGTGCGTGCGCTGGGCCATCTACCAGGAAGGCTTCGTGCCGTTCGGCGTCGCGGGGCTGTACGCGAAGTGGCGCCATCCCGAAGGCCGCGACGTGTTCAGCTTCGCGATGCTCACCGTCAATGCCGACGAGCATCCGCTGATGAAGCGCTTCCACCGTCCCGAGGACGAGAAGCGCATGGTGGTGATCCTCGACCCCGAGGACTACGGCAACTGGCTCACCTGCCGCGTGCAGGACGCGCCGGCGTACTTCCGCGCGTGGGAGAAACCGCTGGTGGCCGAAGCCTCGCCGCTGCCGCCGCGCGCGCCGAAGGCGGGCAGCGTGCGGACGCTGCGGCCGCCGAAGCCGGAGACGGGGAGCTTGTTCGATTGACTTCGTCGTCCCCGCGGAGGCGGGGGACCCATCGCTTCCCTGGTGAAGCCGAAGGAAGATGGAAGCGGTGGATTCCCGCCTCCGCGGGAAAGACGGAGAGCTAGAACTTCATCGGCTGGGTCTTTTCGAACCCGCCGTGGTCGCTCTTCTGGAAGTCCTTGTCCCGCTCGGCCAGCATGCGCTCGAGGTCCTCGCGCGCATTGGTTTCCTTGGGGATGCGCGTCGGCCCCTCGATCACGTCGGCGACGCCGCCCACCGGCATCGGCGAGGTGACGTGGCTCAGGTCGGGCGGCGGGGCCGTCCAGCTGCCGGGGTGGGGCAGGGGCGGGCAGTCGCTGTCGTCCTTCAGGTCGAACTGCCAGGACGCACCCATCAGCCACTTGTTGCAGTCGGGGTCGAGCAGCGCGATGCGCTTGACCAGGTTCTGTTGCAGCGCAACGGCGTGCAGCATGAGCCGCGGGTCCCAGTGCAGTACCACGATGCGCACGTGCAGGCCCGGATCGCGGCCCGGGGCGGCCATCGTGAGCGGCTCGACGCGGACCCATTCGCCCGGGATGCCGTTGTGCTGCAGCGTGTCGCGGCCGGCGACGCGCACGAGCTCCTTGCGCACCGACTGCGGCGAGTTGGCCGCGTTCTGCGTCGAAGGCTGCGAATGCTGCGGGTGCCCTTGGCGCGGCGCCTGCTGCGCCGCCTTGGCCGGTTTGGGCTCGGGCCGGCCCAACAGGCGATCCATGAAGCTCATTGCATCCTCCGGGCCGCAGGGGCGTTCTTCTTGCTTGGAGTCCCTTTCGGAGTATGAAGCCCGGCAGCTGCTTTGGGTCGGCCTTGTCGCGCCGATGACACAAGGGCACGCCTGATAGGGGAGGCAATTGCCACGGATGAGGGGGGTCTGCCCGGCGCCTAGAATCGTCGGGGCCTTTCCAGGAGTTCCGCCATGCCGACCCACTCGCTCCATGCCCTTCGCGCCTTCGCCTGCGCGCTGCTGCTCGCGGCGGTGCCGATGCTCGCCGCGGCCAAGGGCGAGGTGAACGACCTGTTCGCAGCCGGCGCCAACGTCAGCGTCGACCGGCCGGTGACCGGCGACGCGATGCTGGCAGGCGGCACGGTGGAGGTGCGCGCGCCGGTCAGCGATCGCGTGCGCGTCGCCGGCGGCGACGTCATGGTCGACAGCACGATCGGCGGCAAGGTGCTGGCCGCGGGTGGCAACGTGACCATCGGGCCCGAAGCCGTGATCGGCGGCGATGCCCGCGTCTACGCCGGCGACGCGCAGGTCGACGGACGCATCGAAGGCAACCTGCACGTGTCGGCCGGCAAGGTCTCCATCAACGGCCAGGTCCGCGGTGACGTGGTGGTGAGGGCGGGCTCGGTCGAACTCGGCCGGGACGCGCGCATCGGCGGGTTGCTGCGCTACACGGGCGCCGAACTGCGCCGCGACGAAGGCGCGGTCGTCGGCGGCGCCGTCATCCACGATGCCGAAGCGCGCGAGTCGCGCAAGTACACGATCCAGGGCCCCGGGCGCGCTTCGGGCGTCTTCTTCTTCGTCCTCGAACTCGTCGTCGGCGCGCTGCTGCTGCGGTTCGCGCCCAACTTCAGTGCCCGCGCGGCGGACCGCACCGCGGACTCGCCTGCGTCGATGGTCGGCCTCGGCTTCGTCGTGCTGGTGATGCTGCCGGTCGTCTTCATCCTGCTGTGCATCCTCATCATCGGCATCCCGTTCGCGTTGGCACTCGGCGCGGCCGTGCCGGTGATCCTGCTGCTGTCCTTCGCGCTGGCCGTGCTGGGGCTGGCGCACCGGCTGCCCGCGATGTTCCGGCAAGCCGAGCCGCTCCATGTCAGCGGCCAGCTGGCGTGGTTTGCGATCGCGCTGGCCGCGGTGCTGGTCGTCGGCACCGTGCCGGTGCTCGGGTGGCTCGTGATGGCGCTGTTCCTCCTCGCGGGCCTCGGCGCCTTCACGCTCGAGATCCGCCGGCGTCGCACCGGCGGCCCGTCGTCGGGCGGCGCGCCCGCGGGCCGGCCCATCGCAGCCTGATCTCGCGCGCCCCACGCGGGCGCGCTTTGCTGCGATGCTGCGGCCATGGCCGCTTTCTGTCCCGTCCTGACGAGCCTGCTCGACAACGACCTGTACAAGTTCACGATGTGGCAGGCGATGCTGCATCGCTTCCCGCAGGCGACCGCCGAGTACGAATTCACCTGCCGCAACGAGCCGCAGTACCCGCTGTCCGACCTGCTGGGCGAGGTCGACGAACAGCTGGACCACCTGTGCACGCTGCGCTTCACCGACGACGAGCTCGGCTACCTGTCGTCGCTGCGCTTCATCAAGGGCGACTTCGTCGACTTCCTGCGGCTGTTCCAGTTCCAGCGCCGCTTCATCCAGGCCAGCGCCGACGGGCCGCACCTGCGCATCACCGCCAGCGGGCCGCAGGTGCACGTGATGGACTTCGAGATCCATGTGCTGGCGATCGTCAACGAGCTGTACTTCCGCCGGTTCGACGCCGAGGCCGCACTGCGCACCGGCCGCGAGCGTCTCACCGCCAAGATCGACCTGCTGCGCTCCGTCGACGTCGCGCCCGAGCGCGCGCATCCGCTCGAGATCTTCGACTTCGGCGTGCGGCGCCGCTACTCGGGCGCCTGGCAGCGCGAGGTGGTCACCACGTTGCGCGACGAGCTGCCGGAATTCTTCAAGGGCACGAGCAACGTCCTGCTGGCCCGCGACCTGGGCATCGTGCCGATCGGCACCATGGCGCACGAATACCTGCAGACGTTCCAGGCCCTGGGCGTGCGGCTGCGCGACTTCCAGCGCGCCGCGCTGGAGAGCTGGGTGCAGGAATACCGCGGCGACCTGGGCATCGCGCTGACCGACGTCGTCGGCATGGACGCTTTCCTCGCCGACTTCGACCTCTACTTCGCCAAGCTGTTCGACGGCCTGCGTCACGACTCCGGCGACCCGATGCAGTGGGCCGAGAAGGCGATCGCGCACTACCAGAAGCTGCGGATCGACCCACACACCAAGCGGCTGGTGTTCTCCGATTCGCTCGACATCCCCAAGGTGCTCGCGCTGTACGACGCGCTGGCCGACCGCGCCATGACCGGCTTCGGCATCGGCACCAATTTCACCAACGACGTCGGCCACGAGCCGATCCAGATCGTGATGAAGCTGGTGCGCGCCAACGGGCAGTCGGTGGCCAAGCTGGCGGACACGCCCGGCAAGACGCAAAGCCGCGACGAGACCTTCCTCGCGTACCTGCGGCAGGTGTTCGGGGTTTCCAAGGTGTGACCCCGACGCCACGAACCGGAAACGCCCGGTCACACCCGTCACGCCTGCACGCGAACAGCTGAGCTTGGTTGCACTTTCGCCGCGCCGCCGCTGCGGCAGGCGGCAGCATGTGACTCATCCATTCGCTTCTCTCGCGAGGCCCCATGACCTCCTTCAGCCGCCTCTCCGCCACCGCCACCGTCGGCACGATCTTCGTGCTGTGCGGCACCGCCATCGCGGACGACTACCCCACCAGCGCCGGGCCGGTCACGCAGCCGATCTACAAGTGCGGCAACGGCTCGTACTCGCACGCAGCGTGCGCGGGCGGCGTGCAGATGGGCGGCGCGCGCGTGACGCGCACGTTCGACAAGCACACGCCGCCGCCGCAGGACCGCGCCCGGCAGGTCGCGCGCGCCGTGCTGCCGCCCGAAACTCGCGAGAAGTGCGCGGACCTGGAATCGCACATCCGCGCCGGCGAGGCGAGCCTTCGCGCCAAGGGCGCGCCGCCGACGGAGAAGGAAGAGGGCGACATGGCGATCCTGCGCGTGCAGTACCGCGAGCTGCGCTGCTGAAGACGTCTTAGCTTGACCGGGTCACCCGCCCCCAGCGCTCGTTCCCCAACCAGTCCCGGAACGCCACGCTCCCGGCCAGCGTGAGCTTCAAGGTGCGCGAGCCCGGCTTCTGCAGGAGCCAGCCGCGCTGCAGGCAATGCGAGCAGAGCAGGGCGCCGAGGCGGCCGGCCAGGTGCATGCGGCGTTCGCCCCAGTCCAGGCAAGGACGGCACGCCGGGCGCTTGCCGCCGTCCGGCGCTTCGATCGCCCCCAGATCCAGTCCCAGCTTCGCAAGCGACCGCGGCGCGCGATCGGTGACCACGGCCGTGTCGTCCTCCACGACCACGGCGCGGTCGTCGACCAGGCGATCCGCGATCGCCACCGCGATGACGCCCGCGAGGTGGTCGTAGCAA
The DNA here is from genome assembly GCF_016641735.1 of Ramlibacter algicola. NCBI lineage: Bacteria > Pseudomonadati > Pseudomonadota > Betaproteobacteria > Burkholderiales > Comamonadaceae > Ramlibacter > Ramlibacter algicola. The sequence goes on from NZ_JAEDAO010000001.1 coordinate 1,888,317, forward strand.
GTGCGGGCCAGGCGCATGTCCGGATCGCGCGGCCCGGTAGCGATGCGCGGCACGGGCTGCGTGCGCGCGGACAGCTGCATCAGGCTCTCGACCACGCGCGCGACGTCGGCCGACGCCAGCCGGTGGTAGCGGTGGCGCCCCTGCTGCTCCATGCGCAGCAGGCCGCCTTCGACGAGCAAGGACAGGTGCCGGCTGGCCGTCGCGGGTGTGACGTTCGCCACCGTCGCGAGCTCGTGCGCCGTCAGCGCGCGGCCATCCATCAGCGCCAGCAGCATGCCCGCGCGCGCCGGCTCGCCGACGAGGCCGGCGACACGGGCGAGCTGGTTCGGGGTCATGCAGGCAGTGTGCCGCAGGCGCGGGAGGGGACGCTTCGTTCGGGAGCGAAGCGATGAGGGAGGACCCAGCCGGAAGATGGAAGCGATGGGTTCCCGCCTCCGCGGGAACGACGGATTTCGTCATCGCCGCGAAGGCGGGGATCCACCGCTTCCGCGTTCTTCGAAAGGCGCCATGCAAGTCACCTGCTTCATCCGCTACCAGATCGACCCGTTCCAGCGCGACGCGTTCCGCGAGTACGCGCAGGCGTGGGGCCGCATCATTCCCCGCTGCGGCGGGCAACTGCTCGGCTACTTCCTGCCGCACGAGGGCACGAACGACGTCGCCTGGGGCTTGATCGGCCTCGACAGCCTCGCGGCCTACGAGGCGTACCGCGCGCGGCTGAAGGACGACCCGGAAGGCCGTGCGAACTTCGAGATGGCGCAGCAGCGGCGCTTCATCCTGCGCGAGGAGCGCACGTGGTGCACGCTCGTGGCCGGCACGTCCTGCATCGCGCCGGCACAGGCCACGCGCTAGCGATCGGCAGCGTCCTGCGGATCGGGAGCGATGACCGTGGTGCGCCCGAACTCGGTGACGTCCGGCGAGAACTCGGTCGGCTCCCCCGTCGGCGACGCGACGTCTTCGCCCGGGCGCAGCGCATAGGCGAGCAGGCCGCTGATCAGCGCCAGGCCGGCCACCCACGGCAGCACCGCGCGGCAGCCGTGCGCGAACGCCTGCACGTCCTCGTCGGGCGAGCCGCGCAACAACAGCGACAGCAGGAAGAGCAGCAGCGCGAGCCCAGCCAGCGCGATGCATGCGATGCGGAAATGGCCGGAATAGGAGCGGGGCATGGGGTGGTCGGGGCTGCCGCGCGAGTCTAGGCCCATGGCCGTTCCTTGTCATTGCGGGCTTGACCGCGATCGACGGTCGAACAGGCATGGATTCCGGCTTTCGCCGGAATGACAACCTCCCGTGCTTGTCATTGCGCGCTTGACCCGCAATCCATGGTCGACCAGGCATGGATTCCGGCTTTCGCCGGAATGACAAACGCTCCCGGTAGAGCTCCCCCCGCGTTTGACTCGACAGCGCCCGCATCCGCATAGTGGCCGCGCCGTGCACGCAACGGCGCGGCGACAAAACAAGGAGACAAGCGATGCGTGTGATGCGATTCCTGGTCGCGCTGGCGCTGCTGGCCTGCGCCCTCGCCGCCAGGGCGGCCGACTACCCCGCGCCGAAGGACGGGACCTTCGTCCTCAAGGACTTCCGCTTCCACACCGGGCAGGTGCTGCCCGAGGTGCGGATGCACTACCTGACCATCGGTGATCCGAAGAACGAGCCGGTCCTGCTGCTGCACGGCACTGCCGGCAGCGCGCGATCGATGCTCACGCCGGCCTTCGCCGGCGAGTTATACGGCGCCGGGCAGCCGCTCGATGCCGGCAAGTACTTCCTGATCATCCCGGACAACCTCGGGCACGGGCAGTCGACCAAGCCGTCCGACGGCATGCGCGCGAGCTTCCCCAGGTACAACTACGAGGACATGGTCGACGCGCAGTACCGCCTGGTGAAGGAAGGCCTGGGCATCAAGCACCTGCGCCTCGTGATGGGCAACAGCATGGGCGGCATGCACACCTGGATCTGGGGCAGCAAGTACGCGGGCGAGATGGACGCGCTGGTGCCGATGGCCTGCCAGCCCAGCGAGATGAGCAGCCGCAACTGGATCCTGCGCCGTCTGATCACCGACTCCATCACCAACGATCCGGAGTGGAACGGCGGCAACTACACCAGGCAGCCGAAGAGCGCGCAGTTCGCTTCGACGTTCTTCGCGTTCGCCACCAGCGGCGGCGACCAGTCGCTATACCGCCAGGCGCCGACGCGCGAGAAGGCGGATGCGCTGCTCGACGCACGCCTGAAGGCGCCGTTCCCGGCGGACGCCAACGACGTGCTGTACCAATGGGCTTCGTCCGGCGACTACAACGCCTCGCCCGGGCTGGAGAAGATCCAGGCCCAGCTGCTCGCCATCAACGCCGCCGACGATGAGCGCAACCCGATCTCCACCGGCATCATGGACCGCGAGATGAAGCGCGTGAAGAACGGCCGCTACTACCTCATCCCCGCGAGCGACCAGACCGCCGGCCACGGCACCACCGGCAGCGCCAAGTGGTACAGCAAGCAGTTGGGTGAATTCCTGCGCGGGTTGCCTCGGCGGGCGGACTGAGCGCCTTGTCATTCCGACGAAGGCCGGAATCCATGCCGGATCGAGCATGGATTGCACTGGGCGCCGCCGCTAGCGCGCCCCCAGTTCCAGCTTCAACGGCACCCTGCGCCCGTCGGCCCGCGCGGCCGACGGTGCAGCGACCGTGACGCGGTCCGCATCGGCGCCCGCGGTGCGCAGCGCCTCGGGCCGGGCCACGGGAACCCATCGGGTGACACGATGTGTCCGGCTCGCCGAACCCGGACCTGGCTTGCCATCCTGGCCGAAGCCGCACACGATCGCGTCGTGATCCGCCCCCACGTCCGCGAAGCCGGCACCGGCCCCACCGTGGTGTGCCTGCACTCCAACGCCAGCCACGCGGGCCAATGGCGCGGATTGATGGACATGCTGGCGGATGCGTTCCGCGTCATGGCCGTCGATTCGTATGGCTCCGGCAAGACGCCGGATTGGTCGTCGGCCACGCAGATCACGCTCGAGGACGAGGTGCAGCTGATCGAACCGCTGCTCGAGGGCGGCGTGCACCTGGTCGGACACTCGTACGGCGCGGCGATCGCGTTCAAGGCCGCGCTGATGCATCCCGCGCTGGTGCGCAGCCTGGCGGTGTACGAGCCGACGCTGTTCTCGCTCGTCGACCGCGACACGTCGCCGCCGAACGGCACGGAGGGCATCAAGAGCGCGGTGCGCAGCGCTGCGGACTGCCTGGACCGTGGCGATGCCGAAGGCGCGGCCCGCGCCTTCATCGACTTCTGGATGGGCCCGGGCAGCTTCGACGCCATGCCGGCCGAGCGACGGCCAGCCATCGTCGAGTCCTGCCGCAACGTGCGCCGCTGGGCGCACGCGCTGATGACCGAACCCGCGACCCTGGACGACCTGCGCCCGCTGCGCATCCCGGTGCTCTACATGGTGGGCGCCCGCTCGCCCGAATCGTCGCGCTGTGTCGCCGACCGGCTCGTGCCCGCCCTGCCGAACGTGCGGCGCGTCGACCTGTCCAAGCTCGGCCACATGGCGCCGGTCACGCACCCGGCGCCCGTCAACGAGCAGATCGCCGCGTTCCTGCGGTCGCTCTGACGGGCCTTGTCATTCCGGCGAAAGCCGGAATCCATGCCTGATCGAGCACGGATTGCGGGTCGAGCCCGCAATGACAAAGGCGACGAGCGGCTGTCGATTCCCGCCGCTCTCGTTCGTCGTGCAGATGTGGGCGGACGAAACACCGCCCCATCCAACCTCAAGGAGACCGACATGCGATTCATGGTGATGGTGAAGGCGACGAAGGACAGCGAAGCGGGCGTGCTGCCCCGGCCCGAGGATTTCGCGGCGATGGGTGCGTTCAACGAGCAGCTGGTGAAAGCCGGCGTGATGGAAGCGGGCGAAGGCTTGCATCCGAGTTCGCGCGGCGCGCGCGTCGCGTTCTCCGGCAAGGACCGGCGCGTCATCGATGGCCCGTTCGCGGAAACCAAGGAGCTGGTCGCCGGCTTCTGGATCTGGAAGTGCGAGTCGCTGGACGAAGCGATTGCGTGGGTGAAGAAGTGCCCGAACCCGATGCCCGGCGATTCCGAGATCGAGATCCGGCAGATCTACGCGGCCGAGGACTTCGGCGACGCGTTCACGCCAGAGTTGCGCGAGCAGGAAGAGCGGCTGCGGCAGGAGATGGAATCGCGGCACTGACGCACCCCGGGGTGGCCCACCCCTCATTCGCGGGGGACCCACCGTTTGGGTGGTGGGACGACCGCGTGTTTGCATGCATCCTCCGCGCGCCACGACGTTGTGGCACGAATCACAGGAGCAGTCATGCAGTCACGAACGCAGTGGAGCGCGTTGGTCCGCATCCTCGTCCTCGCAGCCAGCGCCGCCCTGGCGGCTTGCGGCGGCGGGGGCGGGGACGACGCCATCGCCGATGCCGGCGCCCCGGCCACGGGCACGCCATCGACCGACACCACCGGCACGCCCGGCACCACCACCAACACGGGCGGCGGCACGACCACCACGCCGACGCCGGCCGGCGTCGCGCAGCTGGGCACGCAGGCCATCGAGCCGAACCAGATCACGGTGTCGGGCACCAGGGCCTTCTTCATCGGCCGCGACGGCAGCATCAACCACAACCAGCTGTGGGTCACCGACGGAACCATCGACGGCACGAAGCTCGTGCGCGAGATCAGCGGCGGATCGATCCAGTCGGTCACGGCGTTCAGCGGTGGCGTCTTCTTCGTCGGCTCCGACGCGACGGCTTCCGGCGCGCTGTGGTTCTCCGACGGCACCAACGCCGGCACGAAGCTGCTGAAGGACATCACCACCGCCACGTCGGAGAACATCTCCATGGTCGGGGTGTACGGCAACCGCCTGTACTTCACGGCCAATGACGGGAACGGGCGCGAGCTGTGGACGAGCGACGGCACGGCCGGGGGCACGTACATGGTGGCCAACATCAACCCGAACCCGGCCGGCACCAACCCGAACGCCGACACGACCGTCAAGGCGGGTGCGTTCTTCAACGGCAAGTTCTACTTCTACGCCTGGTACTACCAGCCGAACACCTTCACTGCCTACGCGCAGCTCTATGCGACCACCGGCGCGCAGGGAGACCTGGCCCAGCTGACGACCAACACCGTCAGCGACAGCGTGCTGCTGGACTTCGACATGGAGGTCTACAAGGGCCAGCTGTACTTCACGTGGCAGTCGGCGGCGAACGGGATCGAACTCTGGCGCACCGACGGCACGATCGCCGGCACGCAGCCGTTCTTCGATTTCGTGCCTGGCAACGGGAACAGCTACCCGTCGCACTTCCACGTCATCAACGACAAGCTGGTGCTCTTCGCCTATGAGCCGGGTGTCGGTTCCCAGCAGTCGATGTGGTCCACCGACGGCACGGCGGCCGGCACGCAGGTGGTCAAGAGTGTCGACCTCGGCCCGAACGCGAATGCGATGGTGCCCATGAACGGCCTCTGGTACTTCCCCGGCCGCGCGCTGGGAGGCCCCAATCCCTTCACGCTGTGGGTCACCGATGGCACGACCGCGGGGACCAAGGAGGTCAGTGCCGTGGTTCGCCCCGACGCCAACGACTTCGAACGCAAGGCAGTCGTCGTCGCCGGCAACAAGCTCGTGTTCATGGGGACGGATGGCACCAATGGCTTCGAGCCTTGGGTGACCGACGGCACGGGCGCGGGGACGCTGATGTTGAAGAACATCAACCCGACCTCGGGCAGCTACACCGCCACCGTCGGTGCGGGCTACGTCGTCGCCCACAACGGCAAGGCGTACTTCGTCGCCGCGCCAGCGCTCAACGACTTCCACCTGTGGGAGACCGACGGGACGACGGCCGGCACCGTGGAAGTGAAGCCCGCGAACGCGACGACGACCGTCAACCCGGTGGGCCAGGACGGCTTCGGCATCAAGGTCCCCAACCCGGTGCCGGTGCTCGTGAACGGGACGCTCGTGTACCGCGCGCAGTTCACGACCACCGAAGGACGCCTCTGGAAGCTCTGACGGCGGCGCGTCCCTGAAGCCCCTGCGGGTGGAGGCACCCGCAGGGGCTTCGTCGCGCTTGTCCTACGCGGCGGCCGAGCACCGCCTCGCCTTGTCATTCCGGCGAAAGCCGGAATCCATGCGCGGCAAGCCACAGTGCTGCGCCGACCGCAGCGAGGTGCAGCACCACGCAAGTCCAGTAGACGGCCAGAAACTCCTGCTTGCTCGACTTGTGGCGCAGCACCTGCTGCGCGACATGAGCCAACGGCCACCCGCCGGCGAGGCTCCACAGGTGCAGCGTCGCCTCGGGCGTCCGCCAACGGCCGATCTCGGCCGCGTGCTTGTCCTGCCAGTAGGCGAAGAAGGTCGCGAGATTGACGAGCACCGCGACAGCCAGGGTCCACCACGGGATCAACCGGCTCCAGACTGCCCAACCGATCGCTGCTGCGTAGGCGACGGCCAGGAGCAGCAGGAGTCCGCTGATCTCGATGGGCGCCGACCGCGTCGGCCGGGATCGCGGTGACCTGCTGCGGGCTGGCGATGCATCGCCAGGAAGATGCACGGCGACCGCCCGCGGGCCTTTCCCGCCGACGTGGATCACGTCGAACATCACCTTCACACCTTCTTGCGGCGTGAAGGATGCGCCTCGGCGCATGTCGCGGATGTGAAAGAAGACGTCGGCGCTGCTGCTCGCGCTGCGGATGAAACCGAAGCCCCGTGCGGCATCCCACCGGACGATGGATCCTTGGGCTTTCACGCTGTCGCCTTCATTGCCATCGTCGTCTTGCAACGTGGATAAGAGGCGCACCCCCAGAATTTCGCGCCTCCGTTGCGCTTCGTTCGTTCGACCAACTTCGTTCCGCAACTGGCGCACGTCGGCCGCCAGTACTCGCCTTCGTAGGCGTGCTGGAGCAACGCTTCCTGCTGCTCCGGCGTGCGCTTCGCGATCAGTGCCAGCAGGTCGTCGCCGTCGAGGGTGTGGATGTTGTTCGCCTTCGCGAACTCCATTGCATCCTTCGTGAAGATCCCCGAGGTGGCGAACGTCCCTCGCGCCAGCTTGTGCGAGGTCATCACGCCGAGCAACTCGCGGACCTCCTTCACGCCCACCGGCTTGTTGGACCAGTGCTTGCACTGGACGATCGTGACTGGCCCGACGGCATTGCGGGAATGCAGCCAGATGTCGACACCGCCATCCGCTCCGTGGGATTGGGTCTTCGCCTCGAAACCGGCCTGCGCGAACAGTTGGGCGCAGAGCGTCTCGAACCGCTTCCACTCGATGTCATCTAGCACTTGGGCGGACCAGGCTCGTGCGGGCACGGGGACTTGGGCGGCATCGTCAGCTCGATTGACCAGCCGTTTTCCTGGTGCCGCCGCGACGTTGGGAAAGGACTCCGGATCCTTCGCTGCTCGATTGGGGACCGAAGTCAGCTGGTCTTTCGGCCGGGCGAGATGGCCGATCACCCACAACAGACCCGCGAGCGCGAGGGCGTAGAGGACTGGTGTCCGAAACCCGAGGGCCACACCTCGCAGCATCGGGTTCGTGGATCCACCCAGCAGCAGAGACGCGCCGAACAACGCGCCTGACATGACCATCAAGTTGACGGCCTTGTCCTTGATGAATCCGGAGAAATGCTTCTGCTTCGGCGTTCTGCGCGCCATGGTCCTGCCTCCCTCGACTTTCCCTGGAGTCTAGAGGGCCACCCCAGCAGCAGCCAAACCGGGACAGGCCACCCGTTGGCCCCGTCCGACACCCGCCGCCCCAGCCCACCGACAGCCCAGCGGCTCCCTGCGCCGGATGGTCGCGTTGATGCCTGCCTTTCCCCGCATCGAGGACCACGCCTTGCTCGGCGACGGCGAGACCACCGCGCTGGTCGATCGCAGCGGCGCCGTGGACTGGCTGTGCTGGCCGCGCGTGGACAGCGAAGCGGTGTTCTGCGCGCTGCTGGGCACCGAGGACAACGGCTTCTGGCGCATCGCCCCGCTCGATGTCGACGCGAAGGTCTCGCGCCGGTACCGGGAAGGCACCCTCGTGCTGGAGACGCGCTTCGACACGCCGCAAGGCAGCATCGAAGTGGTCGATGCGCTGCCGGTGAGCGACGGCGACCGCCACCTGGTGCGGCTCGTGCGAGGCCTGCGCGGCCGTGTGTCGGTACGCAGCGAACTCGTCATGCGCCTCGCTTACGGGCTCACCAAGCCCTGGGTCACGCACGGCGAGGGCATGTTGTGCGCCGTCGGTGGCGAGAACCGCCTCGTCCTGCGCGGCCCCGTCAAGCATTCGGGCCGCGACTTCCGCAGCTTCGGCGACTTCGAGGTGGGCGCCGGCGAGGAGGTCGCCTTCGACCTGAGCTACGGCCTCTCGTACGAGGGCATCACCGCGGGCCTGGATGTCCACGCCGCGCTGGAAAGCACCACGCAACACTGGCGCGACTGGATCGCGAAGGCGAGGCTCAACGGGTCGTACACCGACATCGTCCGGCGGTCGCTGCTCACGTTGAAGGCGCTGACCAATTCGCGCACCGGCGGCATCGTCGCGGCGGCGACCACGTCGCTGCCCGAGCACCCGGGCGGCACGCGCAACTGGGACTACCGCTACTGCTGGGTGCGCGACTCGACGCTCACGCTGATGGCGCTGCTGCAGACCGGCTTCGTCGACGAGGCACGCGCATGGCGCGACTGGCTGCTGCGTGCCTGCGCCGGCTCGCCGGCCGACATGCAGATCATGTACGGGGTCGGCGGCGAGCGCCTGCTGCCCGAGTGGGAGGTGGACTGGCTGCCCGGCCATGGCGGCGCGCAGCCGGTGCGCATCGGCAACGCAGCGTCGGGACAGCGGCAGCTGGACATCTTCGGCGAGGTCGCGGACGTGATGTTCCAGTCGGTGGTGGCCGGCCACCAGCCGGACCCGGAAGGCCTGCACCGCGGCCTGGCGTTGATGCGCCATGTGGCGACCATCTGGCGCGATCCCGACTACGGCATGTGGGAGGTGCGCGGCGAGCCGCGCCACTTCACGCACTCGAAGGTGATGGCCTGGGTGGCGGTGGACCGCTTCGTGCGGCTCGTCGAGGACCTGCGCGCGGACGTCGACCTGGAGCCCTGGCGCGCGCTGCGCACCGAGATCCATGACTGGATCTGCACGCATTGCATGGACGCGGAAGGCCACCACTTCGTGCAGCACGCGGGCGCGCACGGCCAGGTCCTGGACGCGGCCTTGCTGATGCTGCCGCTGGTGGGTTTCCTGCCCGCGCAGGACCCGCGCATGCGAGCAACCGTCGACGCGATCGAGCACCACCTGGTGCAGGACGGACTGGTCTGCCGCTACGTCACCGACCCCGCGCTCGACGGCTTGCCGCCGGGGGAGGGTGCCTTCGTCGCGTGCAGCTTCTGGCTGGTCGACAACCTGGTGCTGCAGGGGCGCGTGGACGAGGCACGCGCGCTGTACGAGCGGCTCATCGCGCTGTGCAACGACGTCGGGCTGCTGTCCGAGGAATACGAGCCCATCGGCCGCTGCATGCTGGGCAACTTCCCGCAAGCGTTCAGCCACGTGGGGATCGTGAACTCTGCGCTGAACTTGCAGCGCGCGAGTGGCCCGGCCAGGCAGCGCGCGGATCCGGACCGCTGATGAAGCAAAGGCGGAAGCGGTGAGTCCCCGCCTGCGGGGGGACGACGGGAGCTCGTCATTCCCGCGAAGGCGGGTGTCCACCGCTTCCATCTTCCTGCTCCTACACGGCGTCCGCCGCCGCATGCGCACGATCCTGCCCAACAAGGAAGTCCGCCATGTCGCTCAGCCGTGTCCGCACCGCCATCGCCGCCGCCACCGTGTCTCTCCTTGCCGCCTGTGGCGGCGGCGGTGGCGACGAAACGCCGGTCGGCAGCGCACCCGCGCCGACGCCGCCGTCTGCCTCAGCCGCCCCCATCACGCGCCTGGTCGTCGCCGGCGACAGCCTGGCCGACGTCGGCACCTTCGGCTTGAAGGCGACCGTGCAGAGCGCGTCGAATCCGGCCGGCTACCCGATCTATCCGGAAGTCGTCTCGCAGCAGCTCGGGACCGGGGCGCTGTGCAGCTACTTCACGAGCAGCGACGAGGGCGGCTCGTTCGCCACGCGACCGGCATGCACGAACTTCGCCGTCGCGGGCGCCGACATCGTGAACCCCGTCGTGCGCGACGGGGACGATTCGCCGTTCTCGCTGAAGAAGCAGCTCGAGTCCGCGCTGTCCGCGAACGGCGGCGCGTGGAAGCCCGGCGACCTGCTCGTCATGGACGCAGGCGCCAACGACGCGGCCGGCCTGGCCGACACCTACCTGGGCGCGCAACGCGGAGGTGCGACCGACAAGCTCGTGTTCGCCGCACTGCTCGGGCAGCAGCTGAGTGGCTCCACCATCGACAACGCGCTGTCGCAACCCAATGGCGGCAGCGTCGCGGCCACCCTGTACATGCAACAGTTGGCGCGCACGTGGTGGGCGATGGTGAAGGCGAACGCGCTGGACCAGGGCGCCACGCGCGTGGTGCTGGTCAACATCCCGGACATCACGCTCACGCCGCGCTTGCGCGACGTCGTGGCGGGCGCAGCGACCGACCTGGGCGCGGGCGGCGCCGCCGACTTCCAGGCCGCGGTGCGCGGTTGGATCACGACCTTCAACAGCGAACTCGCCGCGCAGGCTGCGGGCGACTCGCGGGTCGTGATCGTCGACTACTTCGGTGAGTTCACCGCCGAAGTGGCGGGAGCGCCGGCGGCCGGCCTGACCAACACGACGCAGGCGGCCTGCCCGGCCACCGTGGACTTCCCGCAATGCACGGACGCCGCACTCGATGCCGCGCCGCCCGCGGGCGCAGTGGCGGGCTGGTGGAAGACCTGGCTGTTCTCCGACCGCTTCCACCCGTCGCCGCGCGGGCACGAGCTGCTGGGGGCGGCCGTGCTGCGGGCGATCCAGGCCGCGGGCTGGCGCTGAGGCGCCGCCCGCCGGGCTGCTTATTTCGACGAGCTGCTGCTGGCCGAGGAACCGCCGGACGACTTGTCCGACGAGCCGCCAGCGCCCATGCTGGTGGACTGCTTCTCTTCGGCCTTGGCCTTCTCGACGTCGACTTCGGCCTGCGCGTGCTTCACCTGCGCTTCCTTCTCGCAGATCGTCTTCTCCGATCCCTTCTGCGTGCCGCACTGCGCCTTGGCCGACTTCAGGTCGGCATCGGCCTGCTTCTGCATCTGCTTGGACTTGGCTTCGCCCGAGCTGGACTTCGACGAGCCGGAGCTCGGCGAACTGGAGGTCGCGGTCTGCCCGCCCGAGCTGCCCATCGCGCTGGAGCTGCCGCTGCCGGTCGACGACGATTGCGCGCTGGGGCTGCTGCTGCCCGACGAGCCGCTGCTGCCGGAGGATTGCGCAAGGGCCGTACCGCCGAAGGCGAGGGCGATGCTGGCGGCGAGGGTGAGGACTGTGGTTCGCATGGAGGGTCTCCTGGTGTGCTTGGAACGGACCGACCAGTAGACGGGGGGCGCCGGGGGTTGTCTGTAGGGCGAGGGGCCGGATGCTTTCGCGGGATGGCTTCTGTCGGGCAGGCACGGAACAGCCTCGGCCCGTCGTCCCCGCGAAGGCGCGGACCTGTCGCTTCCATCGGGACTCGCGAAGAAAGCCGGAAGCGGTGGATTCCCGCCTTCGCGGGAATGACGGGGTTGGCGGGAAATGCCGTCGTCCCCGCGGAGGCGGTTTCGTCGTCCCCGCGGAGGCGGGGACCCACCGCTTCCTGTCGGCTGACCCTCAATCCCCCGAGTCGTCCAGCACCCGCACCTTCACGTTGCGCCCCTTCACCTTCCCTGCGTTCAGTCGCGCAGCCACCTGCTGCGCGATGCCGCGCTCGACGGCGACGTAGGTCGAGAATTCGTTGACGTCGATCTTGCCGACCTGCTCGCGCGTGTAGCCGAGGTCCTTGGTCAGCGCGCCCAGCACGTCGCCGGGGCGGATCTTTTCCTTGCGGCCGCCTTGCAGGTGCAGCGTGGCCATCGGCGGGAGCAGGTGGTCGCGATTCGCCGGCGTGAGTTCCTTCAGCGGATGCCACTCACTTTCCTTGCCCTGCAACTGCTCGATGCGGCCGACCGCGCCCATCTCGTCCATGCTCGCCAGGTTCAGCGCGAGGCCGCTCTCGCCCGCACGGCCGGTCCGGCCGATGCGGTGGATGTGCACTTCGGGGTCGGGCGTGACGTCGACGTTGAGCACGCAGTCGAGGCCTTCGATGTCCAGGCCTCGCGCCGCGACGTCGGTGGCGACGAGCACCGAACAACTACGGTTGGCGAACCGCACCAGCACCTGGTCGCGATCGCGCTGCTCCAGGTCACCGTGCAGGGCGAGCGCCACGATGCCTTGCCGCTGCAGCCACGCGGCCACTTCGCGCACGCGCAGCTTGGTGTTGCAGAAGGCGAGGGTGCTCGCCGGGCGGAAGTGGTCCAGCAGGCGGCCCACGGCGTCGACGCGGTCGTTGTCCTCGATCTCGTACCAGCGCTGCTCGATCACGGCGCTGGCGTGCTGCGACTCCACCTTCACCGTGACCGGGTCGCGCATGAAGCGCGCCGCGAGCTTCATGATGCCGTCCGGGAAGGTGGCGGAGAACAGCAGCGTCTGGCGCGTGCTGGGGCATTGCATCCCGACCTTCACGACGTCGTCGGCGAACCCCATGTCCAGCATGCGATCCGCCTCGTCCAGCACCAGGGTGTTGAGCGCGTCCAGCTGCAGGTTGCCGCGGTCCAGCAGGTCGAGCACGCGGCCGGGCGTGCCGACGACGATGTGCGCGCCATGCTCCAGCGTCGCGATCTGGCCGCGTGAAGGCACGCCGCCCGTGACGGTGACGACCTTGATGTTGTCCTCGGCGCGCGCCAGCCGCCGCACTTCGGCCGTCACCTGGTCCGCGAGTTCGCGCGTGGGGCACAGCACCAGCGACTGCACGGCGAACCGGCGTGCGTTGAGGTTCGCCAGCAGCGTGAGCGCGAAGGCAGCCGTCTTGCCGCTGCCCGTCTTGGCCTGCGCGATGAGGTCCTTGCCCAGCAGCGCTGGCGGCAGCGCAGCCGCCTGGATGGCGGTCATCTCGGTGTAGCCGAGCCGCTGCAGGTTGGCGACGGTGGCGGGGGAAAGGGGGAGGGAGGAGAAGGCGGTCGACTCGGCGGGCATGCCGCATTGTCCCTGCCAACCCAGGGAGCCGGGGTCAGGACGATCAAAGCGGTGGGTCCCCGCCTCCGCGGGGACGACGGAGCGTGTCGTCATTCCCGAGAAGGCGGGAATCCACCGCTTCCGTCTTCTCGTTACTGCTTGTTCTTCAGCTTCCCCTTCGGCAACACCGTCGTCGTCGGCGGCATCGGGCGGTCGGAGAGGGACCCGCCTTCCTTTGGCGCCGAGTGGTCCTTCTTGGGCTTCTTCGTCATCTTGTTGCTGCGCTGGTCACCTTTGGCCATGGAGTGCTCCTCTTGTCGTGCTCCGACTGTACTGCGACCTGATGCCAGCGCCAGCGGCGGATGACCATCGGTTCACGCCTACACACGAACGGCGCAGCCCCGCTAGGTTGAGGCAAGTAGCCCAACTTGCCAGGAGATGCCCATGGCCCAGGACGCCATCCAGTTGCTCGACGCCGACCATCAGCGCGTCGAAGCCCTCTACAAGGACTTCAAGGCCGCCGGCGGCAACCGCGACGCGCAGCTCGCCCTGGCGCAGACCATCTGCGCCGAGCTGGTGCTGCACGCGATGGTGGAAGAGGAGATCTTCTATCCGGCGTACGCGCACGCCACGGGCGACGAGCAGGCCGTGGAGCACGCGAACAAGGAGCACGGCGAGCTCAAGGAGCTGATCGCCAAGGTGCCGCAGGCGGAGAACCTGGACGGCGCGATGGAAGTGATCATGCGGCGCACGATGCACCACGTGGACGAGGAACGGCGCGAGATGTTCGCGAAGGCGCGCGCCAGCGGCATGGAGCTGGCGACCGTCGGCGGCCGCATCCAGACGCGCCGCGACGAAGTGATGGCGGCCGTGCAGGGCGCCTGACCGCGCTCAGCTCCCCTCCATCACCTGCTGCGCGCAGGCCAGGAAGCTGGTCACCGCCGGCGTCTCGAAGTCGGGGTTCCACGCCAGCAGCGCGGGCGACGCCGCGCTGACGTCGCGCAGTCGCACGAAGGTCACGCCATCGACCTTGGACCGCGACAGCGATCGCGGCACCAGCGCCACGCCCAGCCCGTGCGCCACCATCGCGATGATCGTCAGCCACTGGCGCGCCGCGTGCACCGTGGTCGGGTGGATACCGGCCTGGCTGAAGATCGCGATGACGTTGTCGTGGTTGGCGGGCGCCACGTCGCGCGAGAACATGACGAACTGCTCGCTCGCCAAGTCGGTCAGTCGCACGCGGGTGGCATTCGCCTTTGGGTGATTCGAAGGCAGGCACACGACGAATTCGTCCTGCGGCAGCGGCATGCTCGCCAGCGGCGGCGGCACCGCCGCGGCATTGACGAACCCCGCCTGCAACTGGCCATGCAAGAGCGCCGACGTCTGGTCGGCCGTCGACATCTCCCGCAGCACCACGTCCACACCCGGCATTTCGCGCCGGTACGCCTGCACGATCGCCGGCGCCTTGCGGTACAGCAGCGAGCCGGTGACGCCGACTTCCAGCCGGCCGCGCATGCCGCCGGCCACCGTCTTCGCGATGCTGGTGGCCTTCTCCACGCGCTCCAGGATCTGCTGCGCCTCGACCAGGAACGCGGCGCCCGCAGGGGTCAGGCGCACGCGACGGCTGTCGCGCTCGAGCAGTTGCACGCCCAGTTCCTGCTCCAGCGCCTTGATCGCACTGGACAGTGGCGGCTGCGTGATGGCCAGGCGATCGGCCGCGCGGCCGAAGTGCAGTTCCTCGCCGAGCACGGCGAAGTAGCGCAGGAAATGGAGTTTCATGGCGGGCGCCAGCCATTCGCAAAACGAATCCTTCGAGCCGGAAAAACGATTGGACGCGAATGGTTGGCGTGCGGATCATAGGCCCGCGTTCCCACCCACAAAGGAGACAAGCCATGCGATTGCACTTCGCCCGCCTGCTCGCCACCGGCCTGCTGTTCGCGGCGGCGGCGGCCCCGGCCCAGGATTACCCGAACCAGCCGATCACGATGATCGTGCCGTTCGCCGCCGGCAGCGGCACCGACGCGGTGGCCCGCATCGTCGGCCAGAAGCTGGGCGAGCGGCTCAAGCAGCCGATCGTCATCGACAACAAGGCCGGCGCCAGCGCGCAGATCGGCGCGGCGGCCGCGGCCAAGGCCAAGCCGGACGGCTACACGCTGTTCATGACGACGAACACGTCGCACTCGGCCAACCCCAGCCTGTTCCAGAAGCTGCCGTACGACCCGATCAAGGACTTCACGCCGATCGCGCGCGTGGGCGAGCTGCCGTTCGCGCTGGTGGTCAATCCGTCGCTGCCGGCCAAGAACATGCGCGAGCTGCTCGCGTACGCCAAGGCCAACCCCGGCAAACTGTCGTACGCCACGCCGAACAGCACGTCGCTGGTGGCGTCGGAAACGATCAAGCGCATTGCCGGCGTCGACGTCGTCGGCGTGCCGTACAAGTCCAGCCCGCAGGCGATGACCGACCTGGTGTCCGGCCAGGTGCAGATGTACGTGGCCGACTTCGGCTCCGGCCTGACGATGATGAAGTCGGACAAGGTGCGCACGCTGGGCGTGACCACCGCCAAGGCATCGCCGCTGCTGCCCAACGTGCCGCCCATCGGCGAGTCGGTGCCCGGCTTCGACCTGACCTCGTGGAACGGCATCTTCGGCCCGGCCGGCTTGCCGCCCGCGGTCGCCGATCGCATCAACCGCGAACTGCAGGTCGTGCTGGCCGACCAGGACGTGCAGCAGAAGCTGGCCGCGCTGGGCTTCCAGGTGTGGCCGTCGAAGACGCCCGACGAATTCGCGAAGTACGTGGACGACCAGCTGAAGCACTGGACCACGCTGATCAAGCAAGCGGGCGTCCGGGCGGAGTGACCTTCATGCAGGACCAGAAGGCGCCGGCCGGTCCGCTGGCCGGCGTGCGCATCCTCGACCTCACCACGGTGATCATGGGTCCGTTCTGCACGCAGTTGCTGGCGGGCATGGGCGCCGAGGTCACCAAGGTCGAGCCGCCCGAGGGCGACAACATGCGGCACGTGGGCCCCATGCGCAACGCGGGCATGGGCCACATCTTCCTGCATGCCAACCAGGGCAAGCGCTCGATCGTGCTGGACCTGAAGAAGCCCGACGCGCTGGAGGTGGTGCACCGCCTCGCCGAGCGCAGCGACGTCCTGATCAGCAACGTGCGGCCGCAAGCCTTGCAGCGCCTCGGCCTGGACGAGGCGTCGGTGCGTGCGCGCAACCCGCGCATCATCCACGTCAGTTGCTGCGGCTTCGACCAGGACGGCCCGTACGCGGCGCGGCCCGCGTACGACGACCTGATCCAGGGCGCGACGGGCATCCCGTGGCTGATGCAGCAGTACGGCGCGCCGGAGCCTTGCTACACGCCGGTCACGCTGGCCGATCGCGTGACCGGCCTGCACGCCGTGTACGCGGTGACGGCGGCGCTCTACGCGCGCCAGGTCAGCGGGGTGGGGCAGGCGGTGGTGGTGCCGATGTTCGAGGCCATGACGCAGTTCGTGCTCGGCGACCACGCGGCAGGCCTGACGTTCGATCCGCCCGCCGGCGAACCGGGCTACACGCGCCTGCTCACGCCGCACCGCAAGCCGTACCGCACCAGGGACGGCCACCTGTGCGTGCTGATCTACAACGACAAGCAGTGGCGAAGCTTCTTCGCCGCCATCGGCGACCCGGGCTGGCCCGAGCGTGATGCGCGCTTCGCCAGCCACCGCGCCCGCGCGGAGAACATCGACGCCGTGTACGAGGAAGTCGCCCGCGTAATGCTCGAGCGCACCACTGCCGAATGGCGCGCGCTGCTCGACCAGGCCGACGTGCCCAACATGCCAATGCATTCGCCCGGCAGCCTGCTGGACGATCCGCACCACGCCGCCACCGGCTTCATCCGCGACGTGCAGCACCCCACCGAAGGCGCGCTGCGCGTGCCGCGCAGCCCCACGCGCTGGTCGGCCACGCCCACCGTGACCGAGCTGGCCCCTGCGCCGACGCTCGGCGAGCACACGCACGACGTGCTGCGCGAGCTGGGCTATGCCGACGACGCCATCGATTCCCTGCTGCAGTCCGGCGCCTGCCGGGCCGCGGCCCCGCGCGAGGCCACCACCCCATGACGAGCAAGTTCCACATCCGCGCCGGCAGCGTGCCGGCCTACCACCCCGCCAACCACGAAGGCACCAGCAACCAGCGCCTCATCGGCCGCGACAACGTCGGCGCGAAGAACGTCGAGGTGGTGCTGGGCACGATCGCGCGCGGCGGCGGCGCGCTGCCGCACGCGCATCCGGGCGTGGAGCAGGTCTGCTACCTGCTGGAAGGCACGGCGCGCGCCGAAGTGGCGGGCGAGGCCTTCGACATGCAGCCGGGCGACGCCTGCTTCTTCCCGGCCGACGTGTTCCACATCTTCACCGTCACCAGCGAGCAGCCCGCGAAGCTGCTGGTGGTCTACAGCCCGCCCTACGGCGAGGACCCGAGCCGCGTCATCCGGCCGGCGGCGCAGCCATGATGGACTTCGAAGCCACCGAGCAGCACCGGCAGATCGAGGACGCGGTCGCCAAGGCCTGCGCGCCGTTCGACGACGCGTACTGGCGCGCCCGCGACGAGGACGGCCGGTTCCCGAACGAGCTGCACCAGGCGCTGGCGTCGGCCGGCTGGCTGGGGATCGCGATGCCCGAGGAATACGGCGGCGCCGGCCTCGGCATCCGCGAAGCGGCGCTGATGATGCACACCATCGCCGCCACCGGCGCCGGCTTGTCCGGCGCGTCGGCGGTGCACATGAACATCTTCGGCCTGCACCCGGTGGTGGTGCACGGCACCGCCGAGCAGAAGGCGCGCTGGCTGCCGCCGCTGATCGCGGGCCAGGACCGTGCGTGCTTCGCGGTGACCGAGCCCAACACCGGCCTGAACACGCTGAAGCTGCGCACCCGCGCCGTGCGCCAGGGGGACCACTACCTGGTGAGCGGGCAGAAGGTGTGGATCTCCACCGCGCAGGTCGCCAACAAGGTGCTGCTGCTGGCGCGCACCACGCCGGTGGAGGAGAGCAAGGGCACGCACGGCCTGAGCCTGTTCTACACGGACCTCGATCGCTCGAAAATCGCCGTGCACGCCATCGACAAGATGGGCCGCGCGTGCGTCGATTCGAACGAGCTGTTCATCGAGGGCCTGCGCGTGCCGGTGGAGGACCGCATCGGCGAGGAAGGCCGCGGCTTCGAATACATCCTGCACGGCCTGAACCCCGAGCGCATCCTGATCGCCCACGAGGCCATCGGCCTGGGCCGCGCGGCGCTGCGCAAGGCGACAGGCTACGCCAACGAGCGCGTGGTGTTCGATCGCCCGATCGGCAAGAACCAGGGCATCCAGCACCCGCTGGCGCGCAACTGGATGGAGCTCGAGGCCGCGCACCTGATGGCGCAGAAGGCCGCGTGGCTGTACGACGCCGGCCAGCCGTGCGGCGCCGAAGCCAACGCCGCCAAGTACCTGGGCGGCGAGGCGTGCTTCCGCGCCTGCGAGAACTCGATCCTCACCCACGGCGGCATGGGCTACTCCAAGGAGTTCCACGTCGAGCGCTACCTGCGTGAAGCCTGGATCCCGCGGCTGGCGCCGGTGAGCCCGCAGATGATCCTGAATTTCATCGCGGAGAAGGTGCTGGGGCTGCCGAAGTCGTACTGACGCGGGTCAGTCGAAGTCGAACAGCTCGCCCAGGAAGCCTTCGCGCTTGCGCTTTTTGTAATAGGGCGCGCTGCCCTGCGGATAGGGCTGCTGCGGCTGGAAGGGAGGCGGGACCGCCGCTGCAGGCGCCTGTGTGGCTGACAGGCCCTGTGGCGCCGCGCGATCGATGATCTTGTCCAGTTCCCCGCGGTCCAGCCACACGCCGCGGCATTGCGGGCAGTAGTCGATCTCGATGCCGCTGCGCTCGGCCATCGTGAGGTTCACGGTCTTGCAAACGGGACACTGCATGTCGGGTTCCTCCAGAGGGAACGGGGCATCTTCGCACTTCTCAGTGACCCGAGCAGCCTGTGCGCTTGCAAGGAGCAGCGTGACTCAGCGGCAGAATGAGCGGCCATGCTTCGCAACGCCCTCACTGCCGGCCTCGCCTTCCTGCAGCCACGGCGGCCCGCCAGCGGCGAGTTCACGTGCCGCTTCCGCGTCCTGCCCTGGGACGTCGGCGTGCGCACGTTCAAGACGGACCGCTACCTCGCCGTCGTCGAGTCGGCGCAGGTCGACTTCGTCATCCGCGCCGGGTTGCTACGCCGTTTCCTGAAAGAAGGGATCGGCTGGGTGAACGTGGTGCAGGCCGCGCACTTCGCGCGGCCGCTGCGGCTGCTCGACGCCTATACCGTGACCACGCGGGTGGAGTGCGCCGACGACAAGCACGCGTATGCCTCGTTCCGGTTCGCCACGGAGGCGGGGGTGCACGCCACGGTGCTGTTGAAGACCAAGTTCAAGCAGGGCCGGCGGACGATCGCGCCGCGTGAGTTGCTGGGAGAGTGCCCGTCGGAGAAGCCCGAGCTGGTGCAGCCGCTGGATCGTCTGGGCTGAGCCGCCGCCGCTCAGGGCGCCGCTGGCGGCCGCGCGTCCCACGGACTGTGCCGAAACTCGTAGCGGCCCAGTTCGCGCGAGCCGGTGCCATCGTGCGCGACCAGCGTCATGTGCACGGTGTGGGTGGGGCGCGCGCGCACCTGCGCCATCGGTGCCAGGAACAGCACCTCGCCGGCAGCGGGGTCGAACGGGACGTCGTCCGAGTGGTACACCACGCCCGGGTCGAGCGAGAGTTCCATCGCCATGTCCAGCCGCTGCACGCCCGCCAGCGGCACTTCCAATCGGCTGACCAGCACGTCGTCGTCCGGCGCCACGGTGCAGTTCACGCTGCCGTTGGGCGCCACCCGGTACTCGCGCACGCGAATGCCCAAGCCGGGAAGGCGTTCGACGAACCCGCCGCCGACCGCCACGCCCACCGCTCCGGACCGCACCGCATCGCGCACGCCCGCAGCGTGGGCCACCAGGTCATCGAGCAGGACCCCGCAGTCGTCGCATGCCATCAGGTGCGCGTCCACCGCGTCGCGGGTGGCGGGGTCGGTCTCGCCCAGCCAGTCCTGCAGCAGCACGTCCAGCGGGATGTGGGCGGCGGCTGCGCTCACGCGCGGACCCTTCCGGCGTCGACGCAGCGCCGCATCTTGTCGAGGCCGCGGTGGCGGATCACGCGCACGTTCGCAGACGACAGGCCGAGCTGGGTGCCCACGACCTCGGAGGGCTGGTCGTCGTAGAACGTGAGCACCAGCACCGAGCGCTCCCGCTCCGCGAGCCGCTGCAGGCAGTCGGCCACGCGCTGGTGGTCCAGCCGCGGCGCGATGTGGATGTCCGCCTGTGGCAATGAAGCGGCATAGCGTTCCAGCAGCTCGTTGCGGCGGCCCTCGGTCCGGCGCAGGTCCGTCACCGTCATGCGGCAGGTGCCCAGCACGAACGACAGCACGCGCGCCGGTTCACGCACCGCGCGGGCGCGCAACTGCTCGATCGTGAAGGCCAGCACGTGCTGCATCAGGTCGGCCGCTGCCTGGGAATCGCGCAGGTGGCGCAGCCCGTAGCGGCGCACGCGCGGGGCGAGCAACCGGTACAGCTGGGCCTCCGCTTCGCACGCCGTCCCGGCGGGCGCCTGCGCGATGGCGCAGGCCAGCCGCCCCTCCGGGCTGTCGAGCTCGGTTGCGTCCAGGGACTCCACCGGCGCAGCATAGGCCAGCCGCCGCCGCAAATAAAGCTGTAACGCCCCGCCGGCCCGCGCCACAACCTGCCGTCTCAACTCCACGCCAGAAAGGCAGACCGATGATCACGAACGCGCAATCCCGGACCAACATCCACGAGATCGCTGAAGGCATCTACCGCATCAACACGCCGGTGGATCTGCCCAACGGGCTGGGCTTCAGCTTCAACCAGTACCTGGTCGTGGACGACCAGCCGCTGCTCTGGCACACCGGGCCGCGGCGCATGTTCCCGCTGGTGCGCGAGGCGATGGCCACGGTCATGCCGGTGGAGCGCCTGCGCTACGTGGGCCTGTCGCATTTCGAGGCCGACGAGTGCGGCTCGCTGGACCTGTGGCTGGCCGCGGCGGCCGAGGCGCAGCCGGTCTGCAGCCAGATCGCGGCGATGGTCTCCATCGGCGACGTCGTGGACCGGGCCCCGCGGGCCCTGGCGGACGGCGAACAGCTGTCCCTGGGCCGGCACACGATGCAATGGCACGACACGCCGCACGTGCCGCACGGCTGGGACTGCGGCCTGATGACCGACACGTCCACCAACACCTTCTTCTGTGGCGACCTGTTCACCCAGCCCGGCCACGGCGAGCAGGCGCTGACCGAGGGCGACATCCTCGGACCGAGCGAGGCCTTCCGGCAGCCGATGGACTACTTCGCCCACGGCCCGAATACGGCGGAGACGATCACGCGGCTGGCGCGGATGAAGCCCACCACGCTGGCGTGCATGCACGGCAGCGCGTGGCAGGGCGACGGCGGCAGGCTGTTGCGGCACCTGGCCGAATCGGTGACGGCCAGGCAGTGAAGTAGGTGGGCCTGGTCCTCAGCGCAGCAGCAACCAGTCACCCAGCGCCAGCAGGCCGAAGAAGAAGCTGCGCCGGAATGCGGCCTCGCTCATCCAGCCGCGCACCTGCTGGCCGAACCACATGCCGGCCAGGGCCGGCAGCACCATCAGCGCGGAACTCGCCGACGCAGCCACACCGAAGTGGCCGCGCGTGGCGAGCAGGCCCGCCAGCGCCAGCGTGGACGTGGTGAAACCGATGCCCAAGGCCTGGGTGAGTGCGTCCTTGTCCAGTCCCAGCGACTGCAGGTAGGGCACCGCGGGCAGCACGAACACGCCGGTGAACGCCGTCACCACCCCCGTCGTCGCACCGACGAGGCCCCCCAGCAGCGGCTCCCAACGTGGCGGCGGTGGAGGCAAGCGGCGCCCCATCGCGCCGAGCAGCCCATACGCGACAAGGCAGCCGCCCAGCAGCCGCCGGCCGAACTCGTCACGCGCTTCGGGCAGCAGGACGCCGGCAGCGAGGACGCCCGCCACGATCCCCACCTGCAGGGTCGCCGTGCGCGCCAGCAGGGCACGCAGCCCGGGGCCGACCGCGGCCTGCCACACGTTGGTCACGAGCGACGGCACGGTCATCAGGGCCGCGGCCGCCGGCACGGGCATCACCAACCCGAGCAGCCCGAGCGCCACCGTCGGCAAGCCCAGGCCCAGGATGCCCTTGACGGCACCGGCGACGAGGAAGATCAGCGCGATGGCCGTGAAGTCCGGCAGGCTGTCGTGGAACATGGCCGGGAGTGTGGCGATGCATGGCGCCACGCACCATCAATCTTTGCTTGAGGCTCGGGGGCTCGCACCGCTCCCGATAATCGCGCGCATGCGCTTCGACCTGACGGACCTGCGCGTCTTCCTGCAGGCCTGCGACAGCGGCAGCATGACGGAAGCGGCCTCGCGCTGCGCGCTCACGCTGGCGGCGGTCAGCGCGCGCATCCGCGCCCTGGAAGACGAGGCGGGCGCGGCCTTGCTGCAGCGGCATGCGCGCGGTGTGACGCCCACGCCTGCGGGTGAAGCGCTCGCGCGCCACGCGCGCGTGGTCCTGCACCAGGCCGAGGCGCTGCGTCGCGACCTCGAGCCGGCACGCGTCGCGCAGGACCCACCACTCGTGCTCCTCGCCAACAGCTCGGCGTTGCTGCGCCCGTTGCACCGTGCAGTCGCGGACGTCGCGACGCGGCATCCGCATGCGCGCATCCTGCTGCGCGAAAGCGGCAGCGAGGCGACGGTGCACGCCGTGCACTCCGGCGCTGCCGACCTGGGCGTGGTGAGCGACAGCGTGGCGACGGCCGGCACCCGCGCGGAGCCGCTGGGTCCCGACCCGCTGGTCATGGTCGTGCCATCGTCCCACCCCTTGGCCCGCCGCGAGAGCGTGCGGCTGCACGACGCGCTGGTGCACGACTGGATCGGCTGGGGCGAGGGCAGCGCGCTGCAAATGCACCTGGTGGTGCAGGCGTCGCGGGCCGGCGGCGTGCTGGTGCCGAAGGTCGTTGCGCCGTCGGGAATTGCCGTGCTGGAGCTGGTCGCCCGCGGGCTCGGGATCAGCGTCGTGCCTGAAGCCTTGCTGCCGAGGGCTGCGGATCGAGCGGCCGTGCGCGTCCTGTCACTCGATGAAGCCTGGGCACGTCGCAAGCTGGTGCTGTGCCTCAGGGACGAGGAGCCGAGCCCGCTCGCACGCGCGATGGCCGACGCGCTGCATCGCCTGTGGCACGGGGAGAAGTCGCCGGCCTAAGCCGGCGTGGAATCAGGCCGCCGCCTGCGGCTGCTGCAGTTCGCCGCCCAGCGATGCCAGCAGCTCCGGCAGCAGCCCCGCCAGTTCCGCCGTCGCGATGGCCACGTCGGCGTCGAAGCCGTCCTCGCCCTTGGGCGTGTCCTCGACGTCCTTGATGTCGATCTTGCGGATGGCCATGTGCTCGGTGAGCACGAAGGACACGCGGTCGTTCCAGGTCAGCGCCAGCTGCGTGGGCAGCTTGCCTTCCTCGATGTGCTGGCCGATCTCGTCCAGGTCCAGGTTGTGGCGGGCGTAGCGCACCACCGAGCGGTCCTCGCCCGAGTGCTTCAGCTCCAGGTCCCGGTCGATCGAGAAATTCTCCGGCGCTTCCTTGGTCTTGAGCCACTCGGCCATCGCAGTGGCCGGCGCCATCTCGGTGGAGATCGGCGCCAGCGGCAGCACGTGCTTGAGCACGCCCATCACGTCGACCAGCTGCTGGATCACCGGCTCGGCCGCCCGCATGCTGCCCGCGGCCACCACCAGCGCGCGCTGCTCGACGTCGATCCACACCACGTGCGTGCTGCGCTTGCTGAACGCGCGCGGCAGGAAGCCGTGCACGATGTCCTCCTTGATCTCGGCCTTCTCTTTGCGGCCCGGCTTGCGCCCGCGTTCGGCCTCGATGGTCTTGATGCGCGCTTCCAGCTCCGCGCGCACCGCGCCGCCCGGCACCGCCTTCTTCTCGATGGCCAGCTTCAGGATCCACTGGCCGTCGACGCTCTCCACCATCGCGCCGTGCTCCTTGCCGCGCGGCGGCACCCAGCCGATGGAGAGTTCCTGCGTGGGACCGCAGGGTTGGAAGGCGAGGCGCTGGAGTTCGGCTTCGAGGCTGTCGAAGGAGGGCGGGGTCCAGTCGGGGGCGATGCGGTAGACGACGATGTTCTTGAACAGGGGCATGCGCGTGTTGTTGTCGTGACGGCGGAAAGGCACGCATTCTCGCCGCTGGCCCGGCCGTTTTCGGCCGCGCAGCACGCCGTTGCATCTGGCGTTGCGCGCCGGGGACGAGGGTGCCCAGAACTTGGGCGGCGCCCTACGCGGCGGATTGACTTGGCAGGACGGTGCCCGTCGCCACCACGGTGCGGCCCACGAGCAAGCGGATCGGCATCGGGGGCTTGACCGCCTTCAGCGCGACGCCAGGCAGCAGGTACTCCACCGCCACGGGGCCGTCACCCTGGGCGGCGAGCCACTGGGCGACCGGCCGGTCCATGCGCACCGTGAAGCCGTGGCGGCCGGTGAGCACCACGGCGCGCGGGTCGTGCGCATCGAGCGAGTCAACGAAGCCGGCCGGCAAGGATGCGGCTTGCAGTTGCAGGTGAGCCTGCGCCTTGAACGGAGAGCCGGGGGCGAACTCGGTTGGCGGCGGGGCGGCGCGCGGGATGTGGCGCACGATGAAGCCGATCAGGTTGCCCACGGCGGGCAACCACATCACGAGCAGCAGCGTGCCGACATCGCGCCAGACCGAGGGATTGGGTGCCCGCCAGCGGAGCACGGCGCCCGCAACTGCGAGGCCGAGCATGACGGCCATCGCGAGTTGGCGGCCGCGGGGGCTGACGGTGAAGGCCATGCTGGAGCTGAAAATCAGTGGAATTCAATCACTGCTGCCCCAGAGGCATCACGAGATCCTTGTCGTTTCGAGCGGTGCTGAAATCGCAGTCGGCTGCCTCTCAGATGTCGATAGAAGTTCGTCTATCTCCTGCTTCAGCATGTCTATGCGATTCCACTGGCGTGATTGAAACTCTGGTTGAACGTCGTCGCGCGTTGCAGGCGGGATACCACGAGCGGAGAGAACTGCGGTGAGACGTTGAAAGCCCACCGCTCGAGCGAATGGCTCGAAAAGCGTTGGCACAAACCAGAATGCAGCCGCATAAGCAACGACCGCGATAAGTGCGCTTAGCCCGGGACTGTCGGAAGAGATCAGCGCGCCCCAGCCCGCAAAGACGGTTAGCAGGATCGTTATCAACCAGCGTGTTGTCCGATAACCGGTGGAACCCGCCTGCAGTGCTTCGCGCAGTGCCGTTAGCTCCCTATTCTTGCTTTGCACTTGGATCTCAGCGAGAGAACGGCTAAGCTGCGCGACCTGGTTCTTTATTGCTGCTTTCTCTTCCTCAGCTTGCGCCAGCGCTAGAGCGCTATCCGCTCTCACCTTCGCTTCATTCTGACGTGTATCGTCCATCAGTCCGCTGAGCCGCTCCAATTCTGAAGCATGCGCGGTCTCGAGAACTTGAAGCTTCTGGTTGGCTTCCTCTCTCGCACGCCTCGCCGCGAACTCGCCTGCCGCGAGCTTGACTTGCTCGAAAATCATGGCAAGACGATCGGGCGTAACATCCAATGGGTCGCCATGAGTGGCCCGCATGAGCGCCTTCGCACCTTCTCGATCTTCCATCAGAACGATCAGATCACTCGCTTGCTCCTTCCCGTGAACGCTAAAGAACAAGTTGTACGCACGCGCCTTGATATCAGCGCGCGGTCGAACTGCTGCCGAACAATAAGCGAGAAGGCGCTTCTTAGGAATCTCGCCATCTTTCCCGCCGGCCCGCAACCACACATAGCCTGCGAACTGCTTGTCCGTCAGTGCTAGGGGGGCTGCCTGTGCGATCTTCGCGTGGCTGTGGCGATTCTGGTCGCGTAGCCAACCCCTCCAGGCATCGTTCGCGATGTTCACGAGAGCGGTGTTACGGCTCAAGAAAATCCACTTCGACTCGCAGATTCGATCAATCAACTGCGTTGTATCGCGCAGGTGAAGGAAATGCCAGATGGTCTTCTGGTCATATGCTTTGGCTTCATCGTGCCCCCAAGCAGACATGCGGTCGTCCATCAGCGCCTGAACGTTTCCAACAGCAGCAACTTGCCTCTTGTGCAAGTTTGATTCCGGATCGCGAACTACTTCTATCCCTAGTCGCTCCTCACAACGGCGAGCCACATTCCCAACGAGCGCCGAAAGCAAGTCTGGCTTTGCTGTGGTCGAGATGGCATTGCCGGCGCGATTGACGCCAGAACGTAGGTACTCAAGTTGGGCGTGGATGGCTGTCTCGGCTTCGTTGATGCTATGGTCAAACGTGACGATTGCGGCGCCACAGGACTTCAGCACTTCTAGAAGTTCCTTTCCGTATTCCTCGTACTCAGAATTGACGCCGAGCATGTCTAGGAGCAAGGGAGAGTCGAGAACGATGGACAGTGCGGAGAGGTCGCCGGCACTGTTCGGCTCTTGGAAACAGGCGATTGCCTCAGCGGCCATGCTGGAGAAAGCCACGTTCGAGGCGATTTCAAACGCCGCAGTATCGGTGTTCGAGAGTTCGAGCAAAAACTCGGACACCGCATAATCCAGATGCAATTCGGATCGCGTGTCGCCATCTGTGATCACATCTTGTGCCAGCGCGAGCGTCTTGTCGCTACGCTTTAACTCTGAATAGCCTTCGCGCCGACTCAAGATGCGCATCGAGTCCGCATTTATCAGGCGCGAT
Organism: Ramlibacter algicola; assembly: GCF_016641735.1. Classification (NCBI taxonomy): domain Bacteria; kingdom Pseudomonadati; phylum Pseudomonadota; class Betaproteobacteria; order Burkholderiales; family Comamonadaceae; genus Ramlibacter; species Ramlibacter algicola. The sequence continues at coordinate 1,915,215 of NZ_JAEDAO010000001.1, forward strand.
AAGAACCCCTCTTCTAGCTCTGAAGCGTCGCGCGCACCGATAAGCGGATCACTTCGGCAGCCGGCCACAAATCTTGCCAATAAGGCGTTGATTTGTTCCTCAGTGACAGCATCCGCGGTGTCAATGTGCGCTTGCTTGGGTGCTCTGTAGACGTATGGAGTGTTTCTCGCGCCTGGCGTAAGAGGTTCCAGCAATCCTTCGGCTGACAAGCTCTCAGTGAGTGCGAGTGCGGCTAAGCGAGGCAGATGCAGTCCATATCGAGCCGCCACATCCGTGGCGAATTCGTTGGCGTCAAAGAGCTTTCCCTGGCGTGCCGCGCAGACTGGCGCAAGGAACGGAATCAGCGCAGAGATTGGGGATGCTTTCGGTGCACTCAGGCGCTCGGCGAGAGCGCAATAAGCAAGAAGCGCTCTTGCTGGCCTGTTCGTGTGTCCCGACATCCCTGCCATCTCCTCTGTGAATTACTTTCCCCAACTATCCTTTAACCCCGTCACCCTGTTAAACACGGGTTTCCCCTTTCCGCCTTCTGCGTGATCGACACGATCCGCTACGAAGTACCCGTGCCTCTCGAACTGGAACTTCTCGTCCGCTTTCGCCGTTGAAAGCGACGGCTCCACATAGGCGGTGACGACCTTCAGCGACTCCGGATTGATCTCCTCGAGGAAATCCTTGTCCCCCGTCCCAGGCTGCGGCACCGAGAACAACCGGTCATAAAGCCGCACCTCCGCGGCAAGTCCGTCCGCCACGCCGACCCAGGTGATGTTCCCCTTCACCTTCACCTTGTCGGCCCCCGGCGTCCCGCTCTTGGTGTCCGGCACCAGCTTCGCGCGCACGCGAACGAGGTTGCCGGATGCGTCGCGCTCCGCCCCAATGCACTCCACCACGTGCCCGTACTTCATCCGCACCTTGTTCCCCGGGAACAGGCGGAAGAAGCCCTTGGGCGGCGTGTCCTCGTAGTCGGTGCGCTCGATCCACAGCTCGCGGCCGAACTGGAAGTGGCGGTAGCCGCGCGACACGTCGTGCGGGTGCACGGGCGCGCTGCAGGCGTCCAGCACGTCGTCGCCGCCCATCACCTCGCCCCAGTTCTCGATCACCAGCTTCACCGGGTCCAGCACCGCCATCGCGCGGGCGGCCTTGGAGTCCAGGTCGTCGCGCAGGGCCTGGTCCAGCGTGCTGTAGTCGATCCAGCTGCCGGCCTTGCTCACGCCGATGCGCTCGGCGAACAGCTGGATGGACTCGGGCGTGTAGCCGCGCCGGCGCAGGCCGAGGATCGTCGGCATGCGCGGGTCGTCCCAACCCGTCACGTGCCCTTCCTCGACCAGCTGCCGCAGCTTGCGCTTGCTGGTGACAACGTAGGTCAACTCCAGCCGCGCGAACTCGTACTGGCGCGGGTGCGGCTTGTTGATCAGGCCGCCTTCGGACAGGCGGTCCAGCAGCCAGTCGTAAAACGGCCGCTGGTCTTCAAACTCCAGCGTGCACAGGCTGTGGGTGATGTTCTCCAGCGCGTCCTCGATCGGGTGCGCGTACGTGTACATCGGGTAGATGCACCACTTGCTGCCCGTGTTGTGGTGCTCCGCATGCTTGATGCGGTACAGCGCCGGGTCGCGCAGGTTGATGTTCGGGCTGGCCATGTCGATCCTGGCACGCAGCACCGCAGCGCCATCGGGCAGCTTGCCGTCGCGCATCTCGCGGAAGCGGCGCAGGTTCTCGTCCACGCTGCGGCTGCGGAACGGGCTATCCACGCCCGGCCGCGAGAAGTCGCCGCGGTTGGCGCGCATCTCCTCGGGCGACTGCTCGTCGACGTAGGCCAGGCCCGCTTCGATTAGGTACTCGGCCGCGCGGTACATGAAGTCGAAGTAGTCGCTGGCCTGGTACAGGTGGCTGGTGCCGTTGGCGTCCCAGCTGAACCCCAGCCACTGCACCGCGTCCTTGATGCCCTCGACGTACTCGGTCTCTTCCTTCTCCGGGTTGGTGTCGTCGAAGCGCAGGTGGCACACGCCGCCGTACTCGTTCGCGAAGCCGAAGTTCAGGCAGATGCTCTTGGCGTGGCCCACGTGCAGGTAGCCATTGGGCTCGGGCGGGAAGCGGGTGCGGACCTTCGCCGGGTCCAGCGGCCCCGCCAGGTGCGTCTGCGCGTCGGCGGGGTGGCCCGCCCAGTGGCGGCCGGCATACGTGCCCTGGGCCAGGTCGCGTTCGACGATCTGGCGCAGGAAGTTGGAAGCAGAGGGTTTGGCCACGTCCTTGTCGGCGCTGGGGGAGGTCATATGGCTCTGATTCTAGGGGGCGCCCCTAGGGAAAGCCCCGAATGGCTGAGTTACATCGGGCAACGCATCTGACGCGACTGCATTGCTCCTGAACGGGGTCTGCGCGTTAAATACGCACAGTCCGCGCGTTTCCAGTCTCGCGGATTCGCTTCAGGAGATTTCAGCCATGCCGTTCCGTCCGTTCGTTGCAGCCGCCATCGTGGGTGCCGCCACGCTGGCTTCAGGCGCCGCGCACGCTGGCGGCCACGTCAATTTCTCCGTGGGCGTCAACGTGCCGATGTATGCCGCACCGGTGTACGTGCAGCCCGCGCCTGTGTACGTGCAGCCCCAGACCGTGTACGTGCCCAACGTGTACGCGCAGCCGCAGGTCGTCTACACGCAGCCGCAGATGGTGTACCCGCCCGCCGTCACGTACTACAGCCAGCCGGCCGTGGTCATTGGCGCCGGCTACTACGGAGGGGGGGGCCACCGCCATCACCACCACGGCGGCCACCGTCGCTGAACCGATCTCCGTTGACCGAGACTGCAGTACGAGTCTCTCCAAGCTCCCCCCGGCCGGCGAAGGCGCCACCGGGGGATTTTTTTTGGAGCGCCAGCCGCCGCATGGGAATGGATTCCGGCGTTCGCCGGAATGACAAGGCCTGTGGCCCTCAACGCCCCTCCAGCACCACTTCCGCGCCGCTGCTGGTGCCGCTCTCGTAGGCGGCCATCACGTGGTCCGGCCCGTTGGCTGTGACCGCAAAGCCCGGCACCGCAGGACCGGTCGTCGCGCCAGTGGTGGGGCTCACGCTGGAGGTCGACGCCGTCATCAGCAGCCGGTACGCACTTGCCGTGCCGCCCGGCGCGACCTGCACCTCGCCCAGGCGAGCGAACGAGCCGCGGTTGAACCCGATGAAGGCCTGCGGCAGGACCGCGTAGCCGTTCCCTTGCGCAACGATGCTGAACGAGTCGATCTGCGGCTCCGTCGTCGTGATCGGGACGAGTGGCGACAGCGGCACGCCCAGCGAGCTGAGGGCCTGGGCCGTCGCGCTGCTGAACGACTCGTTGTAGCCGGCCTTCGCCCACGCGAGGGCGATGTTGCCGTCGGGCAGGCCCGTGATCTCGTACCGCATGAACGACGGGGCGGATGTCTCGGTGCCTGTCACCGGCACCGGCGGCGTGGCCAGGCCGGTGGCGGCATCGAAGCGGCGCAGGATCACGTTGCCGCTTTCGGACGTGGTGGATGCGAGGACGAGGCTCCCGTCAGGCAGTGCCGCGAGCTTCGCGCTGTATTCGGCAGGCGACGACTGGAACTGCGCGCCGATGGCATTGCCGCTGGCGTCGTACCGCCGCATGTAAGCCCAATAGGGTGTCACGATCAACGGACGCCCCGACCAGCCGACGGCGAATCCGCCATCCGGGGTCGCGACGACGGAGGGTGCACTGAGGGACCAGTACAGGACGCCGGCGCCGGTGACTTCGACCGTGTCGCGGCGCAGGTCGCCATTGGCCTCGTACACGCGCAAGCGCAGCGAGTAGGGCGTGCTCATCTGGCTGACGGGCTTCTGGGTCTCCTCCAGCCACACCGCGGCCCAACCGCCCCCCGCCAGGGCCACCAGCGACATCTGGATCGGCCGCGTGGCCGGGATGTCGATCTGCCGCTGCGGCGTGCCGTCGGCCGCCACGATCCGCACCGCCAGGGCGCCGTTGGCGCCCCAGCCGACGACGGCGCCGCCATTGGCCAGCCGCGCGATCGAGGTGGCGTTGCGCGTGAAGGCGCTGGACGCCGCCGGCACCTGCGCGACCACGATCGGTGCGAACTCGGCAGCGAGCGAGACGACAGGTGCGGGGGCGGGCGTCGGCGCGGGGGTCGGTGCAGGGGTCGGTGCCGGCGCCGATGTCGGTGCGGGGGCGGGAGCGGGTGCGTCGGTCGGGGCTGGCGCGGGTGCGGTGGAGGGAGCCGGCGCAGGCGCGCCGCTGCCAGCGGGTGTCGGCGCGCTGGTCGGCGCGGGTGCCGCTGCGGCGGGCGTCCCGGCTGCACTGGGCGCTGCTGTCGTGTTCGATGGCGGCGGCGCGGCGCTCACCGTCTCGCTGCTGCCACCACCACCGCCGCCGCCGCAAGCGGCCAGGAACACGGCCCACGTGCAGGCGACGCCCAAGCGGATGGACTTCATTTGACGCTCCCTGTTTTGCTACTGCAGAGAGAGCGTAGGAGGCGCGAACGCGAGCGTGGCGTAACCGTTCACCTGCGCGCGATGTGCGCCGGCGCACGGTCGTACAGAGAGAGGAGTGCGTCAGCGCAGCGCTCAGCAGCCTGTTGCACAACACACGCCTGGGTGCAGGTTTGCGTTGCGCGGGCGCGCCGTCATTCCCGCGAACCGACTGCGTCGTTCCTGCGGTCTCGAAGTGGATGCGGTGGGTCCCCGCCTCCGCTGGGACGACGGAGCCTGCCGTCATTCCTGCGAAGGCGGGAATCCACCGCTTCCCGCTAGCGGGTGTCCCCCGCCGCCATGCTCAGCGCGAGCGAGTGCAGTTGCACGACGGCGCCCGGCTCGCGGACGAGCGCTGCAGCGGCCTGGCGCACGGCTTCGAGGTCGTAGCCGGTCACCAGCACGATCCAGTCTGCAGCCTGATCCGCGTTGCCGCGGATCGCTTGCTCAGCCGTTTTCGGGGCTGCGACCCCGGAACGCAGCAAGTGCGCACCGGCGACACCTGCCTGCATCGCGAGCAACGCCAGCTTCGCCGCCAGCGGCGCCTGCACTTGCGCTTCGCGATCCGCTGCGACCGTGAACCGCACCGTGCACGCATGCCCCGCCACCCCCGCCCCATGGCTCGCCACCACGTTGCACAGCGTGCGCACCATGTTGCGGTGGTGCGGCATCAGCTGGGTCGACCACGGCGTCGGCGCGTTCAGGCGCGCCAAGTACTCCGGCGACGTCAACGCGTCGAGCGTGTCCGTCTCGTACAGGATGAAGAAGCCGTCGCCGCCGTCAGCGCTGCCCCAGCGCGAGCCGCGCAGGAAGCCGGGCAGGGCCAGCCGCTCGGGGAAGTGCTCGTGCGTGTGCCAGTGCTCGAACTCGGCGCGCATCGCGGGCGCCATGTCCCACCACATCGCGAGCGCGGCGCTGCCGGCGAGGGCCATGCGTCAGTAGAACCAGTGCGCCGGCACCAGGACCAGCTTGGGGAACAGGACCATCAGGAACATCAGGATGAACTGCGCGATCATGAACGGAACCACGCCGCGTGTCACCGCGTCCATGCTCACCTTGCCCGCGCCGGCCACCGTGTTCAGCACCACGCCCACCGGCGGCGTGATCAGGCCGATGGCGTTGTTGATCATGAACAGCACGCCGAAGTAGATCGGGTCGATGCCCGCCGCCTTCACCAGCGGCATCAGCACCGGCGTCAGGATCAGGATCGTCGGCGTCATGTCCATCGCGGTGCCGACGATCATCACCAGCACCATGATGGCCATCATCAGCAGCTTGGGGCTGTCCAGCAGCGGCTGCAGCATCGCGACCACTTGCGCCGGGATGTTCGCCACCGTGATCAGCCAGGCGCTGACCGCCGCGGCCGCCACCAGGAACATCACCACCGAGCTGGTCCGGGCGGCCGCCACGAAGACGCGGTACAGCTCCGAGAATTTCAGCTCCTTGTAGATCACCGTCGAGACGAACAGCGCATAGACGGCGGCCACGACACCAGCCTCCGTAGGCGTGAACACGCCCATCTTCAGGCCGACGATGATGATGAACGGCAGCACCAGCGCCCACGCGGCGTCGCGCACCGCGCCGAGCACTTCGCGCAGCGACTTGCGCGGCGGCGATTCGATGGTCTCGGTGCGCGCCATCCACCACCACACGACCCAGATCGACGCGGCCAGCATGATCCCGGGGAAGATGCCCGCGAAGAACAGCTTGGAGATCGACACGTTGGCGGCGACGCCGAAGACGACGAAGCCGATCGACGGCGGGAACACCGGCGCCACGATGCCGGCCGACGCGATCAGGCCGGCGGACCGCGCCTTGTCGTGGCCGGCCGCCACCATCATCGGCAGCAGCAGCGTCGACAGCGCCGCGGCGTCCGCGATGGCGGACCCGGACAGCGCCGCCAGCAGGCAGGCGGCGACGATGGTCACGTAGCCCAGGCCGCCCTTGATGTGGCCGACCAGGTACAGCGCCACGTTGACGATGCGCCGCGACAGGCCGCCCTGGTTCATGACCTCGCCGGCGAGCAGGAAGAAGGGCACGGCCAGCAGTGGGTAGCTGTCGGCGCCGTTGATCAGGTTCTGCGCGAGGATCTGCGTGTCGAGCATGTCCATGCTCCACATCAGCGAGGCGCCGCAGACCAGCAGGGCGAACGAGATCGGGATGCCGATGGCCATCGCGGCCAGCAGCGATCCGACGAAGATGAGGATCGTCACTTCTGGTCCTCGGATTCCTTGACCATGATCAGCTGGTCTTCGCTCACGCGGCCGGTGAGCACCTTGAACAGGTCGTTGAGCAGCACCGCGCCGGCGGACACGCCGAACACCAGGCCCACGGCATAGAACCACGCCATCGACGCCCCGCTCGAAGGCGCGGACACGTCCCAGTTGATCTTCGTTTGCGCGAGCGCGCCGCTGAACAGCATCCAGCACATGAGGAGCATCAGCGCGTAGGCGCCCACCAGGCAGGCCTTCTTGCCGGCCACGCCCAGCTTGGACACGAGGATCTCGGTGCCCAGGTGCGCGTGTTCGTGCAGCGCCACGACGCCGCCCAGGAACGTGAGCCACACGAACAGCCAGCGCGAGATCTCCTCGGACACCGTGATGCCCGAGTTGAAGGCGTAGCGCAGCACCACGTTGCCGAACACCAGCAGCACCATCGTCGCCAGGCAGGCGGCGATCAGCACCTCCAGCAGCCGGCAGTAGCCGCGCAGCAGCTTGTCCATCAGGCGGCCTTGGGCTCGCCCACCATCTCGGCCAGCGCGCGCAGGCCCATGGTGTACGAGCGCCAGCCCAGTCCCTGGATCGTCGCCTTCACGGCAGGCGAGATGATGGAGTGGGTGCGCCACTCCTCCCGCGCCGCGATGTTGCTCATGTGGATCTCGAGCACCGGGAATGGCATCGCCTTGATCGCGTCGTGCAGCGACACGCCGTGCTGCGTCAGGCCCGCGGGGTTGAGCAGCGCGCCGGCGGCGCTGTCCATGTACTCGTGGAACTTGTCGACCAGCACGCCTTCGTGGTTGCTCTGGAAGATCTGCAGCTCCACGCCCAGCTCCGCGCCCAGCGCCACCAGCTTGTCGTTGATCTGCGCCAGCGTGGTGGTGCCGTAGATATGCGGCTCGCGGCGGCCGAACAGGTTCAGGTTCGGCCCGTGCAGCACCAGGATCAGGGGACGTCCGCTCACTTCGCGCCCTTGGCCAGCTCGGACTGGTACAGCTTGACGATCGCGGGGTCGTAGCTGGCGGCGAACTTGTCGGTGACCGGCTTGGCGATGGCGCGCATGCGGGCCTGCTCGGCGGGGCTCACCTCGTTGTACTGCATGCCCTTGGCCTGCAGCTCGCCCACGGCCTTCTGCGCGGCCGCGCGGCTGACCTGGCGCTGGTAGCCGCGCGCTTCGTTGGCGGCGTCGTGCATCATCTTCTGCTCGGTGGGCGACAGCCTGTCCCAGAACTTCTTCGACACCAGGATGATGTTCGCGGCGTACACGTGGTTGGTGGCGCTGACGTACTTGTTCACTTCGTAGAACTTGTTCGACAGGATCACCGCGAACGGGTTTTCCTGGCCGTCGACCGCCTTCGATTCCAGCGCGCCATACAGCTCGGCGAAGGGCATCGGCACCGGGTTGGCGTGGAACGCCTTGAAGGTGTCGAGGAACACGGGGTTGGGGATCACGCGGATCTTCAGCCCGTCGAGGTCTTCGGGCTTGGTGATCGGGCGCTTGCTGTTGGTGACGTTGCGGAAGCCCAGGTCCCAGTAGCCGAGCGAGACCAGGCCCTTCTCCGGCAGCTTGGCCAGCAGGGCCTGGCCGAACGGGCCGTCGAGCAGGGCATCGGCCTGCGCATAGCTGGAGACGGCGAACGGGAAGTCGACGAGGCCGAACTCCTTGACGATGCCGGCCAGCGACGTGGTGGCCGGTGCGCTCATCTCCTGCACGCCGCCTTGCAGCGCCGACTGCTGCTGCAGTTCGTTGCCCAGCTGGTTGGACGGGAACTCCTGCACCTTCAGCTTGCCGCCGCTCTTGGCCGCGAGCACTTCGGCGAACTTCTTGACGCCCAGGCTCACCGGGTGGTCGGTGTTGTTCAAGTGGCCGAACTTGATCGTGCGCTCCTGCACGTCCTGCGCGAAGGTGGCGGTGGTGGCCAGCAGGCCGGCGGCGGCGATCGCGATCGCGCGGGTGACGAAGGTCTTCACGGTTGTCTCCGTTGTCGTGGCAAGTTCGGGCATCATGGGTTCAGGGGCAGAACGGCATTCCGGCCCGGAATTCAATTTCATATGACGAATCGAGAAGCAGGCGCTCCGGCGAGCACGGTGGAACGGGTGGTGCGCATCTTCGAGACGCTCGCGCAGCAGCCGGAGGGCATGGCGCTGGCGGACCTCGCCGACGACCTCGACGTGCCGCGCAGCGGTTGCCATCGCCTGCTGGCCGACCTGCAGCGGTGCGGCTACGTGCGGCAGGTGAGCGAGCGCGGCGAGTATGCATTGACCACCAAGCTGCCCGCGTTGGGCCTGAGCTTCTTCGGCGGCGCCGGCATCGTCGACATCGCGACGCCGGTGATCGAGCGCCTGGCATCGACGTCGGGCGAATTGGTGCGGCTCGCCCTGGTCGATGGCGATCGGCTCACCTTCGTCGCCAAGGCGCAGGGCGCGCGCGCGGGCCTGCGCTACGACCCCGACATGGGCATCGACGTGCGCCTGTCGTGCAGCGCGGGCGGGCATGCGTGGCTGATGTCGCTGGGCGAGGAACGCGCGACGGAACTGGTCGCGCGCCAGGGCTTCGGCCGTCCGGCGGAGTACGGGCCGAAGGCGCCGACCACCTACAAGGCGCTGTTCAAGATCCTGGAGGAGGATCGCAAGCGCGGCTGGTCGATGATCGTGGAGCAGTACGCGCCGGGCATGACCGCCATGGCGGCGCCGCTGACCAACCGCAGTGGCGAGACGCTCGGCGTGCTGACGATCGCGGGGCCATTGATGCGGCTGTCGGCGCAGCGCATGCAGGAGTTGTCGCGCCCGCTGCTCGCCGCGACGGCCGAACTGGCGGTGGCGGCGGCGAACACGCCGCTGTTCCAGAAGCGCGCCCGGATGCGGTGAGCGCTCAGTGCAGCAGCACCCCGAGCACCACGGCGCCATCGAGCAGCACCCAGCCGATGCACGCGACCCAGATCGTCTTCTGCCCCTTGCGCAGGCCGTCGGCCAACCATAGGCAGGCAGACACGAAGTAGGCGCCCCAGGACAGGATCGACACGCCCGCCGTCTGCCCTTGCACCCACACGGCCCAGACCTGCGGCACGGTCATGGCCATCGTGACGATGGATAGCACGGGAAGCGTGCGCGTGAGGAGGTCCGTGCGGGCGACGGGCTGGTGTTGCTGCATCTGGTCCATGGCTACTCCCTCTCCGTCATTCCCGCGGAGGCGGGAATCCAGCGCTTCCGTCTTCGACGTCGCCTCGTGGAAGCGATGGGTCCCGCCTTCGCGGGGACGACGGAGAGCGCTGTCATTCCGGCGAAAGCCGGAACCCATGCCTGATCGGCAATGGATTGCGGGTCAAGCCCGCAATGACAACGTCCGTCTTGTCAAGACGCAAACGCGCGCCGATCGAACGAACTCGGTTCCGTGTCCGTGCTGAACCGCCAGCTGCTCACCGCCAGCGCACCCGCGAACAGCTCGCCGTACACGCACGTCGCGGGCTCATCGCCCGCCGCACCAGCGACCACATGCAGCGGCAGCAAGTGATCCTCCCGCGGATGCGACGCCCTTGCCCCCGGCGCTTGCTGCCAGTGCGCGAGCTGCTGCCGCCGCTTCCGCGGATCCGGTTCGCCCATCACGGTGCGCAGCCACGCATCGAACGACGCCGACGGCTGCTCGCCCGCGGGGCCGAACGCGCGCAGGTTGTGGTAGCTCAGGCCACTGCCGATGACCAGGACGCCTTCGTCGCGCAGCGGCGCGATCGCCTCCCCCGCGCGGAAGTGTTCGTCGGGGTCGAGCGTCGCCTTCAGCGACAGCTGCACTACCGGCACGTCCGCATCGGGGTACATCACCTTCATCAGGCTGAAGGTGCCGTGGTCGAAGCCGCGTTGCGCATCGCTCTTCGCGTCCCAGCCAGCTTGCGCCAGGAGTTGCTGCGTGCGCTGCGCCAGTCCGGGTGAGCCGGGCGCCGGATAGCGGATCGAATACATCTCCTGCGGGAAGCCGTAGTAGTCGTACTCCATGCCCGGGTGCTCGCCCGACGACACGGTGAACTCCGGCTCCTCCCAGTGTCCCGACACGACGAGCACCGCGCTCGGCCGCTGCGGCAGATGCTGCGGAATGTCGACCAGCGAGCGTTCGAGCCAGGCACAGCGATCGCGCCACGGGCCGTCCATGAACGGCCACGGGCCGCCGCCGTGCGACAGGAAAAAGGTGGGCATGCGGGCGGAGGTCATGCCGTGATGATCCTCTTTCGCTGAAGGGCTTGGGTGAGGCGGCCCTTAGCAGGTTCGCGCCCGCGTATCCAGCCCCGCGCCCGCGCGCTACGGGTCTTTACTCCGGCAGAGCTTCGAATGTCGGATGATTCCTACATGTCGAACGCATTCACCAGCAGCATCCTGCATGTCACGGCCGTCGAGGGCGAAGAAGAAGCCGCCACGCGCGACGTGGACGTCCTGACCCCCGAGGAAAAGAGCCGCCGCCGCTGGCTCAACGATTCGCCGCGCCAGCTTGCTGCGCGCATCCCCAACTCCGTCTTCGCGCTGGGCCAGGCCGGCTCCGAAGCCGCCTGACGTTTACACGCCCGCGGGCGCTCCCGGTGCGTGTTCCATCGCGCCGTGGCGCCCCGCCAGCAGCGCAGCCACATCCCCGTACTCGACCGGCTTGACCAGGTAATGGTCGAAGCCGGCGCGCAGCCCGGCCTGCACGTCCGCGATGCGGCCGTAGCCGGTGCAGGCGATGAGCAACATGCCCGAGCCCGCGTTGCGCAGGGCCTCGGCGACCTGCACGCCGCTGAGGTGCGGCATCCCGATGTCGAGCAGGGCCGCGTCGAAGTGGGCGCTCCTGGCCAGTTCGTAGGCAGCGCGGCCGTCGTGCGCGATGCTGACGCTGTGCCCGTCCAGCTCCAGCAGCAACGCCATGTTGTCCGCGATGTCCGCGTGATCGTCCGCGACCAGGATGTAGGCGCGAGGGGGAAGACCTCCAACGCGGCGGTGGGGGAGTTGCACGGGGGTGAGGCGGGGGAGCAACCCAACAACTCACTCTCCGTCGTTCCCGCGGAGGCGGGCCGTCATTCCCGCGAAGGCGGGAATCCAACGCTTCCGTCTTCGACATCGCCTCGCGGAAGCGATGGGTCCCCGCCTTCGCGGGGACGACGAAGCTGCATCATTCCTTCTCGATGTTCGCGCTCGAGATGATCTTGCGCCATTTGTCCGACTCGGCGGCCTGGAACTTGCGCAGGTCGTCGGGTGAGCCGCCCAGGGTCTCGAAGCCGCTCTGCGCGTAGAAGTTCGCCACGGTCTGGCTCTTGTTCGCGCGGCTCAGCATCTCGTTCAGGTGCGCGACGATGGGCGCGGGCGTACCGGCAGGCACGTACGCCGCGAACCAGAACGTCATCTCGTAGCCCTTCACGCCGGCCTCGCTGATCGTCGGCACGTCCGGCGCCAGCGAGATGCGCTTGGACGTCGACACGCCCAGCGCCTTCACCTTGCCCGCCTTCACCTGCGGCAGGCCGGTGGCCATGTCGGTGATCATCATGGTGATCTGGCCGCCGATCAGGTCGGTCACCGCGGGCGGGTTGCTCTTGTACGGGACGCTCAGGATGTCGGTGGACGTCATCTGCTTGAACATCTCTCCAGCGATGCGGCTGGACGACGAGCCGTAGCCAAACGACAGCTTGCCCGGCTGCGACTTGGCCAGCTTCACGAGTTCGCCGACGTTGGACGCGGGCACGCCGTTGTTCACCACCAGGATCTGCCCGCCCTTGGACAGCAGCGCGACCGGCTCGAAATCCTTCACCGGGTCGTAGGGCAGCTTCTTGAACAGGTGCTCGTTCGCGGCGTGCGTGGTGTTCGTCGTGATGAACACCGTGTAGCCGTCGTTGGGCGCCTTGGCCGCGGCCTGTGCGCCGATGAACGCATTGGCGCCCGGCTTGTTGTCGATCACCACCGGCTGCTTCACCTCGTTGGTCAAGGCCTGGCCCAACGCGCGCGCCAGCTGGTCGGTCGCGCTGCCGGCCGCGAAGGGCACGATGAAGGTGATCGGCTTCTCCGGGTAGTCGGCCCAGGCCGCAAGGGGCAGGGCGAGCGCGATCGAGGCGGCAAGCAGGTGGCGTCGGTTCATGGCGTTGTCTCCGTTGGAATGGTGAGGGATAGCAGCAGCCCCGAGAGGCTCTTGCCGTGGCTGTCGAGATTGAGCGAGCCGTTGACGCCGCCATCGAGCACGTCGTCCAGCACGAAGTTCATCGCATGCAGCTTGGGCAGCAGGTAGCGCCGCACGGCAGTGGGCTTGCGGTACGCGAACAGCTGCGCGACGCGATCCTCGGTCACGTGCTCGACCAGCAGGGGCCAGTGCTTCGCGTCGAACGCGACGAGGCTGATCGACGACCGGTTGCCCTTGTCGCCGGTGCGTGCGTGGGCCAGGGTGTGCAGCAGGACGGTGCTCATGCCGCGAAGCTCCACTGCGGCTGCAGCCACTCGCGCGGGACGAAGCACGATTCGCTGGACAACCGCGGCGTGATGTGGGTGCGCACGCCACCGCCGCCGGCGGGGCCGCAGGTGTAGAGGGCGAGCACTTCGCGCGCGACCAGGTCGGCGATCGAGCGCTCGTCGCTCGCCGCAGCGATGCGCAGGCGCACGTCGTCGCTCGCGGGCGCCGTGTGCGAGTCCCACCAGCGGCCGGCATCGTCGGCGAACACGCTCGTCACGCCGATGAGATCCGCGCGCAGCGGCAACTGGCCGTGGCCTTGCGCGCGCAGGCGCTCGCGGACGATGTCGGCGGCGAGCCTGGCGCGCGCGGCGGCATTCGGTCCCGCGTACGAAATCTCGCCTTCGGCCAGCCAGCCGCCTTCGTGGCACACGGTGGCCTTGAGCGTCGGCGGCCGGGGCGCGCCGCGCACGCCCGTCACGCGGATGCGATCGGGGCCGTCCTCGGACAACTCGGCCTGCGAGATGTCGGCGACGACGTCGGGCGTCAGGTAGGCGGCAGGGTCGTGGATTTCGTACAGCAGTTGTTCGGTGACGGTGCGCCGGTCGACGCAGCCGCCCGTGCCATCCGCCTTGGTGACGACGAAGCTGCCGTCGCCGTGCATCTCCACGATCGGGAAGCCCGCGTTGGCGACGTCCGGCACGTCCTTCACGCCCGGGTCGGCGAAGTAGCCGCCCGTGACCTGCGCGCCGCATTCGAGCAGGTGGCCGGCCATGGTGCCGCAGGCGAGGCGGTCCCAGTCGTCCAGCGACCAGTCGAAGTGGGCCAGGATCGGGCCGAGCGCCAGCGCCGGGTCGGCGACGCGACCCGTGACGACGACTTGCGCGCCCGCACGCAAGGCCTGCGCGATCTCGGCGGCGCCGAGGTAGGCGTTGGCGCTGACGAGCGACCGGCCGCGCAGCGAGGCGGGCAGCAGTGCATCGAGCTGCCCGGCCGGCAAGGCGGCCAGCAGGTCGTCGCCGCCGATGACCGCGATGCGCAGCGGTTGCAGGCCGAGCCGCTGCGCGACTTGCTGCAGGTGCCTGGCGGCCCCTTGCGGATTCGCGGCACCGAAGTTGCCGACGATGGGGATGCCGGCCTCGACGCAATCGCGCAGCACCGGCGCCACGAATCGATCGAGCGACGGCTCCCAGCCGCTGTCCGGATTCGCACGGCGCTGCAACTGCGCGAGCGCGAGCGTGCGCTCGGCCAGCGTCTCGAACATCAGCACCGCGGGGCCGCCTGTCGCACGCAGCGTGCGCACGACCGGGACGGCCGCGTCCCAGCGATCGCCGGAGAACCCGGCGCCGCACCCGATGTGGAGTGCGCTTTTCTGCGTCATGGGCGCACCATAGTCGCGCACCCCGCATCCGTACAATGGAAAGATCGAATCGTTTCATCGATGGCATCGATCAATCTCTCGGCCCGCGACATCGAGGCGTTCCTCGCCCTCGTGGAGACGCAGCACTTCACGCGCGCCGCCGAGCGCTGCCACCTGTCGCAGAGCGCCTTCAGCCAGAAGATCGCTCGCATCGAGAAGACCGCCGGCGTGGCGTTGTTCGAGCGGTCCACGCGCCACGTCGCGCCGACGCCCGAAGGCGAGGTGTTCGCAGACGAGGTGCGGCGCATCCAGGCCGACCTGCAGCACGCGCTGGCGCACCTGCACGAACTCGCGACGCGGCACGTCGGCAAGGTCGCGGTCGCGGCGCTGCCTTCAGTGGCCGCGGTCTGGATGCCCCAGGTGATCGCGAAGTACCGCGCGGCCCACCCCAACATCCGCGTCGAACTCTTCGACGCGCTCGCCGGTGGCGGGCTCGCGCTGCTGCGCGAAGGGCGCGTCGACATCGCGATCACCGCCGGTGGCGACCTGCGGGAGTTCGACGTCGTCGAGTTGCGAAGCGAACGCTTCCACCTTGTCTGCCCGCGCGATCATGCGCTGGCGAAGCGGCGCAGTCTCGGCCTGGCCCAGCTGCGGGGTGAGCCGCTGGTTCACCTGGCGCGTGGCAGCAGCGTGCGGCAGCACATCGAAGCGGCCGGCGTCGCGGCGGCACCGGGTGCGCTGGAGGTCGAGCACCTTGCCACCGTCGCGGCGCTTGTCGCGCAGGGGTTGGGCGTGAGCGTCGTGCCCGAGTTGACGCTGTTCCACTTCGAACGGGCGGGCCTCGCGCATGTGCCCATCCGCGATGCGGTGCTGCGCCGGCCCATCCTGCTGGCGCGGCGCAAGGGCAAGGCGCTGTCGGCGGCCGCGCGCGCGATGGTCGAGGCGGTGGTCGAGCATGCACGACGGCACCGATAGGCGAGGGCGCAGCGCCGCGGAGGCGCTGGCTCTGTTCGACTCGCTCCCGCGTGTTGACGGTCGTGAGCTCGAAGGTTTCTGGCGCGGCGAGGGATTCCCCACCGGGCATCCGCTCGACGGGTTGCTGGAGGCGTGCGGCTGGCTCGGCAAGCGGTTCGATGGCGCCGAGCGCGTGCAGCCGCTCGTGATGTCGACCTGGCTGGGCGTGCGTGCGATCCGGCCGTCCGGTGCGCTGCTGGGCAGCCGGCTCGTCATGCGCTGGCCGCAGCTGAAGGTCCTGGGCCGGATCGCGCGAGTGCTCTTCCCGTTGGTCGCGACGAGGCAACCGCAAGCGCGGCTGAGGCAGATGGAGCACCGCGGCGTGGTGACCGCGACGATCGTCTACGACCGCGTACCGATCCAGGACGCGTTGCGCCGGCTGGACCGCGATACGTTGCTGGGGATGATGGATTGCCGGGGTGTCGAGCCGCCGCTGTTCTTCGTGCTCAAGCGGTCGTCATCGCCGGTGTGACCCGCACTGGTGGTTGTCTTTGCGGGCGAACTTCCCTTGTTCATTGCGGGCTCGACCCGCAATCCACACGAAGGTGCGCCAGCGCCGCACAACGACAACGATCACTCCTCCGGCTCATCCGCCTCCGGCGGGAACGTCGGCCGCCAGAGCTTCTGGTACTCGATCTGCGCGCGCAGGTGCGGCCGGATGCTTTCGACACCGTAGCCGCTGCGGCCACGGATCGGTGCCCCGCCGCGTTGCGAACTGCGGCTGGGCCCCGGCGAAGCGGCGGGGCGCTTGCGCTCGGGGTCTCGGGGTGGGCGGGAATCGTCGCGGGCCATGTTGCGCAGCCGGTCGAAATCCGGCCTTGTCATGGACCTAACGTACCGCTCGCACCAACCCTTCGATGCCCGCCCCCTCCGACCCTGCGAGTCAAAGACCTTCCGTCGCGCGGGTAGGAGAAAGATGTCTTGTCGCGTTGCTCCTACATGGCGACGAAAAGCAGGCGCACAAAAAAGAGCCCCCAGGGATGAGCCTGGGGGCAACATGCCAGTCGCGGGACGGAGGGCCGGACCAGCTCACCCCGGAGGAGGAGGGGACTCAGAGGAGTCGGGGTGATTGGCTGCCAGTAAACCGCAGGGGCAGCGTATTGCCTGTAGGACGGAGCCGCATTCCTTGTCGGCCGATGCCTCTCAGGGGGCGGTGAAGGGATTGCGCGCCGTGCCGAGCACCGCGTCGATGGCCGTGGTCCACAGCGCGTAGGCCGGATGCTGGCGATGGATCGCGTAGCGCGGCCGAATGTCCGCGCCGAAGCCGGCGTAGAAGCGCGCCGCGCCCGAACTGGCGATGCCATCGAGATCGAAGGTCAGGCCCGACGTCGCGGCGGCCTGGATGCCGTCCCAGACCAGCAGGCTCACGCCGCCATTGCCCGATTTGTCGGGCGCCCGTGTCGACAGGAAGTACCACAGCCGCGCCTGGTCGCGCAGGAAGAACACGGCGGCCGCGAGCGCGCCCGATTCGCATCGCGCCGCCCGGATCACCGCTTGCCCCCGGCGCGCCGCGGCGTCGTAGCAGGCCCGGATGCGCGCGGCGTCGTAGTAGCTGGTGCGGCCCGCGGCGGACAGGTTGTGCCGGTAGAACCCGATGAATTCGTCGACGTCGACGAGGTCCTCGACGACCAGTGCCTCCTGCGCACGCCGGATCACGTTGCGCGTCTTGTCACGCAGGCGCTTCCACGCGCCATCCACGTCGCCCGGACCGATCTCGGCACTGAACTGGGTCGCGCAGGAAAAGCCGGCCGCCTGGAAGCCGATGGCGTCGGTGATCCCGGGCTGGCAAGTCTGCGAGAAAGCCCAGACGCGCGGCAACCGCCCGGCCAGGTCGGCCACCGCGTCCATGCGGCGCAGCCAGCGGTGCTTGGGCGACGTCGACGCGTCGTCGAACGTCGGGCCCAGCAGGTGCGCCAACGGCGGCATGCGGCTGACGAGGAAGCCGCGGTGGCGCGCGATCGCGTACGGCCACCAGGCGACGGTGCGCCCACCTTCCTCGAGCGAGACCCCATCCCAGCCGCCGGGAGCGGCCGCATCCAGCCACCAAGGCTCGTGGAACACGGTGGGACCGGCATTGGCGTCGTTCGCGGCCACCGGCGCCGGTCCATCGGCGCGCAGGGCCATCGGCTCGAACGGCGCGAACGAGGGCGCGACGTTGCGCCCGACCCACCTCGCCGATCCGAGCAGCGCGGCTTCCACCGGCACGCCATGCGAGGCGAGTTGCTCGGCGAGCAAATCGCAGCCGAGCACGAGGATGAAGGAAACGAAAACCAGTGTCCTGAGTGACACCTCCCAGCGGAACTGCATCGTGGTGGGCACCTGTGTGTGGCACGCCAGTGTCTGCTCGGCCGTGACACAGAGGTGGTTCAAAAGACCAGATTCGTGACAGTGCATTGCCGGGGGCGTTTCCGTCCGACAGCGCGCTTCCCGTGTGGCCGACGCGTCGCGTGTGGTCGCGTTCCTAAGCTGCATCGATGCCAAGCAAGACTGTGGGCGACCAGATTCTCGAGCGCCTGCATGCCTGGGGCGTGCGGCGCGTGTTCGGCTATCCCGGCGACGGCATCAACGGGCTCATGGGCGCGTTCGCGCGCCAGGGCGACCGCATGCAGTTCGTGCAGACGCGGCACGAGGAACTCGCGGCCTTCATGGCCTGCGCGCATGCCAAGTTCACCGGCGAGGTGGGCGTGTGCATGGCGACGTCGGGGCCCGGGGCGATCCACCTGCTCAATGGCCTGTACGACGCGAAGGCCGACCACCAGCCCGTGGTCGCGATCGTGGGCCAGCAGGCCCGCACCGCGCTCGGCGGCGACTACCAGCAGGAGGTGGACCTCACCTCGCTGTTCAAGGACGTCGCGCACGAGTACGTGCATCTGGCCACCGTGCCGGGCCAGGTGCGCCACCTCGTGGATCGGGCGATGCGCATCGCGCGCGACCAGCGCACCGTCACCTGCGTGATCGTGCCGCACGACCTGCAGGAGGAAGAGGCGGTGGAGGCACCGCCGCGCGAGCACGGCACGGTGCACAGCGGCATCGGCCTGACCGCCGAGCGCAGCGTGCCCGACACGGCATCGCTGCAAGCGGCGGCGGACATCCTCAACGCGGGGCAGAAGATCGCGATCCTCGCCGGCGCCGGGGCGCTGCATGCGGGCGCCGAGCTGGTGGAAGTCGCCAACTGCCTGGGCGCCGGCATCGCGAAGGCGCTGCTGGGCAAGGCCGCGGTGCCAGACGACCTGCCTTTCGTCACAGGCTCCGTCGGCCTGCTCGGAACGCAGCCCAGCTGGGAGCTGATGGACGAGTGCGACACGCTGCTGATGGTCGGCTCGAGCTTCCCCTACTCGGAGTTCCTGCCCAAGGAAGGCCAGGCGCGCGGCGTGCAGATCGACCTGGACAACCGGCGGCTGGGCCTGCGCTACCCGATGGAAGTGAACCTCGTGGGCGACAGCAAGCTCACGCTGCAGGCCCTGCTGCCGCTGTTGCAGCCCAAGGACAACGGCGCGTGGCGCCAGCAGGTCGAGGCGGGCGTCGCCAAGTGGTGGAAGGTGATGGAGGAGCGCGCGATGACCGACGCGCGCCCGATCAACCCGCAGCGCGTGTACTGGGAGCTGTCGCCGCGGCTGCCCGACGATGCCATCGTCTGCTGCGACTCGGGTACCAGCGCGGCCTGGTACGCGCGCGACCTGAAGTTCCGCAGCGGGATGATGGGCTCCGTGTCCGGCGGCCTTGCGTCCATGGGCTGCGCGATGCCGTACGCGATGGCCGCCAAGCTCGCGCATCCGAAGCGGCCGGTCGTCGCGCTGCTGGGCGATGGGGCGATGCAGATGATCGGCCTCAACGCGCTGATCACCATGGCCGAGCGCTGGCAGCAGTGGGACGACCCGCGGATAGTGGTCCTGGTGTTGAACAACGGCGACCTGAACATGGTCACCTGGGAGCAGCGCGCGATGGATGGCTCCCCGCGCTTCGACGATTCGCAGCTGCTGCCGAACTTCCCGTACGCCGATTACGCCCGGATGCTGGGCCTGGCCGGCATCCGCATCGACCGCCCCGAGCAGGTGTCGCTGGCGCTCGAGGAGGCCTTCTCGTCGGACCGGCCTTGCGTCATCGACGTCATCGCCGACCCCAACGTGCCCTTCGTGCCACCGCACGTGACGGTGAAGCAGGCGACGTCGTTCTTCAGCGCGCTGCGCAACGGCGACCCCGAGGCGCTGCAGGTGCTGAAGAAGACGGCGCGCGAGTGGTGGGCGGGGCTGCGGGGCTGATCGGCATCCCGCGCGGTGCAACTGCTTCGTCGTCCCCGCGGAGGCGGGGACCCATCGCTTTCATCGGACGGCTGGAGGCGGGAGCGATGGATTCCCGCCTTCGCGGGAATGACGGAGAACGCCCGGCCCCGGCGCCCGCGATCACATCGCCTTGAACAAATGCGCGTAGAGCCGGCTCACCGGCAGCCGCTCGGGCCGGCCGCGCACCGTGAGGTGCAGCTTGCCGGCCTCGTCGCGCGTGACCGACTCGATCGCCGTGGCGCGCACGACGGTGCCGCGGTGCACCTGCCAGAACTGCTGCGCGTCCAGCTGCGGCAGCAGGTCCTTCAGGGGCGTCCGAATGAGGTACTCGTGGCCGTCGACGAGCACGCGCACGTACTTGTCGGCCGCCTCGAACACCAGCACCTCGCCGATCGGCACCATGCGGATGCTGCTGCCGACGCTGGCCTGGATCACCTGCAGCGGCGCGGCGGCGCGCGGCGCGGCCAGCAGGTGGCGCAACTGCTCCACGGCGGTGTCGAGTCCTTGCGGACCGGTGCGCCTGGCCAGCACGTCCTTCACCTTCGCCACGGTGCGGGCCAGGCGCTGCGGCTGCACGGGCTTCAGCACGTAGTCGACCGCCTGGGTCTCGAACGCTTGCACCGCGTACTGGTCGTAGGCGGTGACGAACACGAGCGCGGGGAAGGGCGTGTCGTGGGGCCAGGCATCGGCGAGGTCCGCCGCCGCATCCAGCCCGCCCTGGCCGGGCATGCGGATGTCGAAGAACAGCACGTCGGGCCGCTGCGCGAGCGCCTCGCGCACGGCGGATTCGCCGTCGCCCACGCTGGCGACGACCTGCAGCTCGGGCCAGGCCTGGGCCAGTTCCTGCCGCAGCGCCAGCGCGAGCAGCGGTTCGTCCTCGGCGATCAGCGCGGTGGTCATGCGTGCTCCCAGGGCAAGGTGAGGATCACGTCGGTGCCCGTCGGCGACGCCGCCTGCAACTGCAGCGAGGCGCGCGGGCCGTAGACGGTGCGGATGCGCTCGCGGACCTGTTCGAGGCCGAAGCCCGAGCCGGCCGTCGCGGTGTCGCCGGGACCGGCGCCGGTGTCGCGCACCTCGAGGCGCAGCGTGCCGTGGTCCTCGCGCGCGCTCACCGTGAGGCGGCCGCCCGCGACCTGCGGCTCGAGGCCATGCTTGATCGCGTTCTCCACCAGCGGCTGCAGCAGCAGCGTCGGCACGCGGACCTGCGCCAGCGTGTCGGGCAGCTGCAGCTCGTAGGCGAGGCGCGGCCCCATGCGGATGGCCATCAGCGCGAGGTAGTCGCGCAGGCGGTCGAACTCCTGCTGCAGCGAATGCACCGGCGTGCGCGACGCGTCGAGCGTGGCGCGCAGGTACGCGATCATGTGGTCGAGCATCAGCTGCGCACGCGTGGGGTCGACGCCGATCAGCACGCGCAGGTTGGCCAGCGTGTTGAACAGCATGTGCGGCTCGAGCTGCGTCTCCAGCAGCTTCAGCCGCGCCTCGTCGGCGTGCTGCTGCGCTTCGCCGACCTTGCGCTCCAGGTAGCTGCTGCGGCTGCGGCTGTAGAAGTAGTAGGTGCCGGCCATGCCGGCCAGCAGCGTGATGAGGAAAGCGCTGCGGTAGTCGACCGTCACGCGCACGCCGGCGGGGTACAGGCCCAGGCCGCGCGAGAAGGCGTCACCCATCGGCACGCCCAGCACGAAGCCCGCGGTGATGCCCACGACCACCAGCGCGAAGCCTTTCAGGCCCGGTGGCCAGCCCGTCTCCCGCGCCGAGGGCAGCACGTGGCGGCCGATGTCGACGATGCCCCAGGTGGTCAGCCCGATGCACAGCGAGAAGGCGACCGTGGGGGCCCAGGCCGTGGCCGGCCTGAAGCCGACCTGGATCGCCGCGACCGCGAGGCAGAAGGCGACCGTCTGCAGGAAGTGCTGCAGCTTGGTGAGCCAGTCGACCCTCATGGCCCGCCGCGCTCGCGCTTGAGCCGTTCGCGCTCGCGTTCGACCATGCGCTCGCGCAGGCTGCTGCCACTGCCGATGAGGAACACGCTGATGCCGTGCAGCACCAGGCCCAGCCCCCAACCGAGCAAGGGGAACGGGCTCCAGGACCGGTGGCCCAGGACCGACGACGCGTACAGGAACAGGTTCACCGCGGTGTAGACCGCCAGGTGCCCGTAGAACCCCAGCTTGGCGCCGGCGCGCTTGCGCGCGAGGCGGTCGATCTCGTCGGGGCTCATCGGTGTCGGCACGCGGTCGATTCTAGGGGGCGCTTACCAGGGGTCGCGCTGCGACAGCAGGCGGGCACGCTCGGCGCGCGCCATGCGATCGAGCAGGCCGCCGCCGTACAAGTAGACGCCCAGGCCATGCATGGCGAGGCCGAAGGCCCAGCCCAGCGCACCGAAGCCGATGCCATGCCGGCCGGTGTAGCTCGCGATGGCGAGGCTGAATCCGTTGACCAGCAGGAAGATGGTCGCGTGCACGATCCAGCCGAGGCGCGCGGCGGCGCGGCGGCGGGCGATGCGTTCGATCTCGGGGTCGGTGGTCCAGGCAGCGGTGGTCATGGCGGTCTCCTTGCGTGGGTGGGTTCAGGCGGCGGCGGCAACGGGAGCGGCGGGCGTGCGCACCAGCTTGGCCAGGCGCAGCGCGCGGCCGGCGAACAGCCCGTTGAACACGCCGTAGGTGCAGGCAATCGCGAGCACGAAGCTGCCGTCCTGCACGCGTTGCGGCGCCAGGGCCAGCTCGACGCCGACGGCCCACTTCACCAGGAAGATGCCGACGATCATCAGGAGCGGCAGCACGCTGCCGGGCACGTGGAACTGGCGGCGCGCGGCGTCGTAGCTCGCGTTGGGCATGCCGGGCAGGAAGGCCAGCGCGACGAGGCCGGCGACGCCGATCCAGGCCGAGAGCACTTCGGTGAACAGGTGCGAGGACGCGAAGGCGCCGACCATGCCCGAGGCGGAGAAGGCCAGCATCCCGACCGGGACCAGGGCGGTGCGCAGCGCGCCGACGTTGCGGGCACGCAGCTGGGTCGCGCCGAGCACGACCAGGCCGGCGAGCAGGCCCCCGACCCAGGTCGGCGTGCCGCGCAGGATCTGGCCGAACGCTTGCGGGTGCTTGGACAGCAGCTGGACCAGCGCGGACGACGCCAGCAGGTCCGGCATCGCGACGTGGCTCCACAGCAGGTCGCCGAGGTAGCGGCCCGGCAGCAGCGTGAAGGCACCGGCGACCAGGCACGCACCGATGTACAGCTTCTGCATGCGGCCGCGGTGCGCCCGGATGTTGCCCTTGGCCAGCGCATGGAACGCGCCCACCAGCGAGAACAGCGTGAACGGCACCAGCAGGTGGATCGGCGTGTAGCCCGCGATGTTGGGCAGGCGGAAGTCGCGGATGAACAGGGCCGAGATGGCGGTGACGAGCATCAGCGCGACCCAGGTGAACCCGACGGCGCGGTGCAGGCGCGGTCGCTGCTGGCGGCCCAGCCGCGCCCAGAGCGCGACCGGCCCGAGGGCCAGCGCGCCGAGCGCGGCGGTCATGTGGACGGCGATGGTGGGGGTGAGTTGCATGGCGTGGCTCCTGGCGATGGAGCGGACTGTGCCGGCGGGGGTGGCCGGCCGCCATGCGGCGGAGACGAAACGGAGGGGTGGGGGAGCGAAATGCAGGCGGCGGGGCGCGAAATGCGGTCTCCGCTTCGCTCGCCCGCGGGGACTCAACGCAGAGGACGCAGAGAAAAGAGAGAGGACCCAGAGGAACCCTTTCCCGGTTTCCTCCGTGTCCTCTCTCCTCCTCTGCGTCCTCTGTGTCGAGTGAAAGGGGAGCGGAGCGATCCCGCCCTCAGAACCTGCCCATCTCCCCCGTGCCGCCCAGCTCGCCGGCCAGGTTGGCGCGGCGGGTTTCGGTGCGGCGCTCGGACACGGTGACCATGGACGGCGTTGCCGGCCGGGCGGGCGCGGCGATTTCGACGTCGCCGTAGCGCACGAAGCGGGCGGCCTGCGAACCGGCCTCGCGGCGGGCGGCGCGGGCTTCGGCGCGCTCGGACGCCGACACCCGCTGCGGCTGCGCGAGCGCGGGGCCGAACTCGCCGTAGCCCACCATGCTGTGGGCGGCGATCACCGCCTCCTGGTGGACGGTGGCGCGGTCGGCGGCGCGGATGGAGCCGGTGAACGAAGCCGAGCTGGCGAGCAGGGCGGCGGCAATGGAAAAGAAGCGGACTTGCATGGTGACCTCGCTGGGTGATGGGGGTGGTGGAAGGGTGGGACGACGCCGGTTCAGGCCGGCTGCGTCTCGGCGGTGGTCGGGTCGATGACCGACAGGATTCGGTTCACGGCATTGGCCGGGAAGCCGCCGCGGCGCGCGTGCTCGCGCACGAGCTCCTCGTCGGCGGCCTGGTACACGCAGTACATCTTGTCGCCGGTGACGTAGCTGTGCACCCACTGCACCTGCGGACCCATCGCCTGCAGCACGCCGCACGAGGTGCGGGATGCCGCCTGCAGGTCCGTCGGCGTCCATTGGCCGAGGTGGGGGATGTCGCGTTCGATGACGAATCGGGGCATGAAGCTCTCCTGGTTGGAAGGGTGGGTGGGGGCAGGGAAATCGCCGGTCAGCGGCAGGGAAATCAAAGCCAGCTCGTCCGCGGGCGCCTGCTGCGCGATCAGCGCGGTGGCCTGCACGGCCGCGGCGACGGTGGCGGCGAAGGCGAGGACGGACGAGGTGGTGCGGTGCATGGCGTCTGGCTCCGGGAGGGGACGGTGTGCGGAAGATCGATGGCTGCAGTCTGGGCGACCGCGGTATCAGGCGCATGTCACGCGCCGGCGAGTGCGTATGCGTGCGTGATCCACGTGTGTCCGCGCCGCACGGCCGAGCCTGGTTCGCATCGCTGCGTATCGCGCGTGTATCGCCCTGGAAATCGCCGCGACGGTCGCGTGCACGGCGCCTAGACTGGCGCGATGGACCGGCTGCCCGCCCCGCTGCCGATCGCCGCCGGCGAGGGTGGCTCGCGCCGGCGGCGCCGTGCCACGGACGTGCGCGAACCGCCGTATCGCGCGATCTTCGAATCCAGCCTCGATGGCCTGTTCCTCTGGGACGAGACGCCGCGCCTGGTCGACGTCAATCCCGCCGGCCTCGCGCTGTATGGCTACCGTCGCGACGAGATGGTGGGCCGCACGTACCCGCCCGGCATGCCGTCGCAGTACGTGCGTTCGCGGCTGCAGATGGTGCGGCGCGCGTTGCAGGGCATCCCGACGCACGTCGAGACCACGGTGCTGCGTCCCGACGGCAGCACCTTCGAGGCCGACCTGCGCGTGCTGCCCTTCGTGCACCAGGCGCGCCCGCATGCGCTCGCGGTGCTGCGCGACATCACCGAGCGGCGCCAGCGCGAGCAGGCGCTGCGCGACAGCGAGGCGCAGTACCGCGCGATCTTCAACGCGTCGATCGACGCCCTGGTGCTGCGCGACGCGCAGTTCCGCATCGTCGACGTCAACGCCACCTACGAAGCGCTGACCGGCTTCTCACGGGCCGAGGTGCTGGGCGCCGACCAGGTGATGGCGAATCCGCCGGCAATCGTCTCGCGCATCCGCGCGATGCACGAGCAGGCGCTGGCCGGCTCGACCCCGCGGCTGCAGACGCACCTGCTGCGCCGCGACGGCGGCCACTACGAGCTGGAGCTGCGCGCCGTGCCGATCCAGCACCGGGGCAAGCCGCACGTGCTGTACATGGGGCGCGACGTCACGCAGGCGCGGCAGGCCGAGAAGGCGCTGCGCGGCAGCGAGGAGCAGTACCGCGCGATCTTCAACGCGTCCGCCGATGCGCTGGTGCTGCGCGATGCCGACTACCGCGCGGTCGAAGTCAATCCGGCCTACGCGGTCCTGAGCGGGTCCACGTGCGAGGAGGTGCTGCGCGTGCCCGAAACGCCGTCGCCGTCGGGCACCGCGCTCGGGGCACGCCACCTCGCCGAGCACCAGCTGGCGCTGGGCGGCCAGCCGCTGTCGTTCCAGACCACGGCGCGGCGAATGGACGGCACGCCGCTGGAGGTCGAGGTGCGCGCGACGCCGATGACGTACCGCGGGCAGCCGCACGTGCTGTACGCGTCGCGCGACATCAGCGACCGCATCGCCGCCGAACAGCGGCGCGGCGACCTGGAACGCGAGCTGCGGCAGGCGCAGAAGATGCAGGCGATCGGCCAGCTCACCGGCGGCCTCGCGCACGACTTCAACAACATCCTCACCAGCGTGCTCGGCTACGTGATGCTGGCGCAGGAAGGGCCGGCGGCGTCGGCCGACGCGACGCTGGCGTCGCAACTCGCGCAGGCGCGGCTGGCGGCCGAGCGCGCGCGCGACCACGTGGCCCAGCTGCTCGCGTTCTCGCGGCCGCACCGCGGCGAGCGGCGCCGGCTCGTGCCGGGGCAGGTCGCGCTCGAGGTGGTGCAACTGCTGCGGCCGAACCTGCCGTCCACCATCGTGCTGGACTGCGGTTCGTGCGCCGACGTGCAGCTGGACTTGCCGCACGTGCTGGTCGACCCGGTGCAGTTCGAGCAGGTGCTGCTGAACCTGCTCCTCAACGCGCGCGACGCGATCGACGGGCACGGCACGATCCAGATGGACGTCGGCTGCGCACCGGCGAGCGGCCCGTGCGCTTCCTGTGGCTGCAGCCTGGGGCCGGTCGATTGGGTCGGCTTCGAGATCCGGGACGATGGGCACGGCATCGCCGGCGACGTGCTGGACCGCATGTTCGATCCGTTCTTCACCACCAAGCCGGTGGGCCGCGGCACCGGCATGGGCCTGGCGATGGTGCACGGCATCGTGCACGACCATGGCGGGCACCTGCAGGTGCAGTCCGCGCCCGGGCACGGCTCGACGTTCCGCGTCCTGCTGCCACGCGCACCGCGCATCGCCTGCCTCGACAGTCCGCTGCCGGTGCGGGCGCCCACCGCCGCGCCACCCGGGCCGCTGCACGGCCGCGTGCTCCTGGTCGAGGACGAGGCGACGGTGAGCGCGTTCATGCAGGACCTGCTGGGTGGCTGGGGTCTGGACGTCGTCGCCGAGCACGACCCCGCGCTGGCCGCGCGGCGCCTCGAGCGCAGGGACGAGCCGCTGGCCCTGCTGCTGACCGACCACACCATGCCCGGCATGACCGGCCTCGCGCTCGCGCGCCACGCGCACCAGCACCGGCCCGCATTGCCGGTGCTGCTGTACACGGGGAATGCCGCGGAGCTGGACCCGGCGGAACTGGCCGGCGGCGGCATCTCGGCCGTGCTGGCCAAGCCACTCGACGTCGCGGCGCTGCGGGGCACCGTCGCCGGCTTGCTCGGCGCGGCCCCGCCGGTGTGCACCGGGCCACAGTAACCGAGTGCTGGCGCAGGAGGCGCGGCGCAGAATCCTGCGGCATGGATGCCCGCGCTCGCCTGCTGGTGGTCGACGACGATTCGTCGGTGCGCGCGCTGCTGCGCGAGTACCTCGGCGGCCACGGCTTCGACGTCGCCGAGGCGCGCGACGGCGTCCAGATGCGTGAACAGCTGCGCGCCGCGGTGCCCGACGCCGTGCTGCTGGACTTGCGGCTGCCTGGGGAGGACGGCCTGGCGCTGGCGCGCGAACTGCGCGAGCACCATCCCGTGGGCGTCATCATGGTCACGGCCTCGGCCGACGTCGTGGACCGGGTCGTGGGCCTGGAGCTGGGCGCCGACGACTACATCGCCAAGCCCTTCGACCTGCGCGAACTGCTGGCGCGCGTGCGCAGCGTGCTGCGGCGCCTGCAGGCGCGGACCGCGCCGCCGCCCATCGAGACATCCGCGCCTGCGCCTGCGCAGACGCAGCCGCCCGGCCGCTTGCGCGTGGGCCGCTGCGAGTTCGACCTGCAGTCGCGCCGCCTGTTCGAGGTGGGCGGCAGCGAACTGCCGCTGACCGCGATGGAGTACGACCTGCTCGCGACGTTCGTGGCCAACCCGAACCGCGTGCTCACGCGCGATCAGCTGCTGCTGCAGACGCGCCAGCGCGAATGGGAACCCTACGACCGTTCGATCGACATCCGCATCGGGCGCCTGCGCCGCAAGATCGAACCCGACCCCGAGGGCCAGCCGCGCTGCATCCGCACCGTGCGGAATGCGGGGTACATGTTCGTGCCGGGTGGGAACTGAGTTCACGCAAGCGGTTCCGTCATTCTCGCGAAGGCGGTAATCCATCGCTTCCGCCTTCTCTGGGTCGTGGGAGGACGCGGTGGGTTCCTGCCTCCGCGGGGACGACGGGCTTGACCATGGCACCATGGCGCTCCCAAAGGAGACCCCGCCCATGCTCGATCTGCAGGCCCAGGCGCTGCTGCGCCTGATCCAGGAGAAGAACATCCCGCCGACGCACACGCTGCCGCACACGCAGGCACGCGAGTACTACCGCGCGCGGCGCGCCGTCACGCAACCGGAGCCGCCGCAGGTCGGCGAGGTGCGCGAGCTGAAGGCGCCGGGGCCGGCCGGGGACATCCCGCTGCGGATGTACCGGCCGCAGGGCAGCGCGGCGTCGACCACGGTGCCCGTGCTCGTGTACTACCACGGCGGCGGCTGGGTGATCGGCGACCTGGAGACGCACGACACGCTGTGCCGGCAACTGGCCAACGCGTCCGGCTGCGCGGTGGTCGCCGTCGATTACCGCCTGGGACCGGAGCATCGCTTCCCCGGCGCGGTCGATGACGCGATGGCGGCGACGCGCTGGGTGCATGCGAATGCCAAGGACCTGGGCCTGGACGGCACGCGCCTCGCGGTGGGCGGCGACAGCGCCGGCGGCAACCTGGCCGCCGTGGTGGCACTGCTGGCGCGCGACGACGGAGGGCTGCCGATCCGCTTCCAGCTGCTCATCTACCCGGCCACGGACCAGCGCCACGACGTCTACCCGTCGCGGGCGTCCAACGGCAAGGGCTACCTGCTGGAAAAGGACACGATGGACTGGTTCCACGACCACTACATCCCCGACCCGAAGCAGGACTTCGACTGGCGCGCCTCGCCGATGCTGCACGAGAGCCATGCCGGCCTGCCGCCGGCGTTCGTGCTGGTGGCGGGCTACGACCCGCTGCGCGACGAAGGCGTCGCGTATGCGGACAAGCTCAATGCGGCCGGCACGCGCGCGTCGCTGGTCAGCTTCGAGCGGCAGATCCACGGCTTCATCACCATGGGCAAGGTGATCGAGGAAGCCAACACGGCCGTGCGGCTTTGTGCCGCGGAATTGCGGTCCGCACTCGCCTGAGCCATCCCGCGCGGCTGAGCCAGCCGGGATAATCGCGCTTTGCCTGTTCGGAAGGAAAGCGCGTGGATCTCGTCCTGTTGTTGAAGGCCGCCATCATGGGGGTCGTGGAGGGGCTCACCGAGTTCCTCCCGATCTCCAGCACCGGCCACCTGATCCTGGCGGGCTCCCTGCTGGGCTTCGACGACGACAAGGCCAAGGTCTTCGACATCGCGATCCAGACCGGCGCCATCGTCGCGGTGATCATCGTCTACTGGCAGAAGATCCGCTCCACGCTGGTCGCGCTGCCGACGCAGACGCAGGCCCAGCGCTTCGCGCTCAACGTCTTCATCGGCTTCCTGCCCGCCGTCGTCCTCGGCCTGCTGCTGGGCAAGGCGATCAAGGAGCACCTGTTCACGCCGGGCGTGGTGGCCACCACCTTCATCCTGGGCGGCTTCGTGATCCTGTGGGCCGAGCGCCGGCAACAGTCCACGGTGCGGGTGCAGGACGTCGACGAGATGACGCCGCTGGATGCGCTGAAGGTCGGGCTGGTGCAGTGCCTGGCCATGGTGCCGGGCACCAGCCGCAGCGGCGCCACCATCATCGGCGGCATGCTGCTCGGGCTGTCGCGCCGCGCCGCCACCGACTTCTCCTTCTACCTTGCTATCCCGACGCTCATCGGTGCGGGCGCGTACAGCCTCTACAAGGAGCGCGCGCTCCTCAGCGCCGCCGACCTGCCTCTGTTCGGCGTCGGGCTGGTGTTCTCGTTCCTGAGCGCCTGGGCCTGCGTGCGCTGGCTGCTGCGCTACATCTCCAGCCACAGCTTCACGCCGTTCGCCTGGTACCGCATCGCGTTCGGCATCGTCGTGCTGCTGACCTCGTGGATGGGCTGGGTCGATTGGCACGGATGAGGCCCACTCTGGATCAGGCGTGAGCGTTTCGTCCTACTCGCCACAGCGCGCGGACCCGACAGGCACCCTGGAGGTGCGCGGCCATCATCCTTGTCAAGGCGAAACTCGCCAATCCTGACGGCCATGGACCAGCAACAAAGCGGCGGCAGCGACGAACGATCGTCCGATGCCACCTCGCAGCAACAGCAGCAGCCCCAGTCGCCGCGCTCGCGATCGAGCGGCGACGACACGTGGGGCATCGGCTCGTCGTCGGCGATGGACCGGCTGCGCGAACGCAATTACCGCGGCCGCCGCAACGTGACGGACCGGCGACCGGCGTCGGAGTGAACGACCAACAAGGGCTGCAGTCGCAGCCCTTTTGCATGGCGCCCGGGGCAGGCCGCCCTCTACGTTGTCGTTCCGGCGCAAGCCGGAATCCATTCCGGGTGCGGCGCTGGCGCGCCTACGTGTGGATTGCGGGTCAAGCCCGCAATGACAAAGGTGCAGCTGTCATTCAAGCCCGCAATGACAAACCGGGTCAGGCGCGCCCGCGCCGCATCGGCTTCCACTGGCCTTCCGGCTGCGCGAGCCGATCCACCAGCACGCGCAGCACCTCCGGGTGCGTGACCAGCCCCAGGTGGCTCGCACCGACCTCGATGCTTTCCGACTGGCGCGTGCGCTTCTCGATGCAACTGCGCCAGCACACCACGCCGTCGCTGCGGCTGTAGACAGCGGTCGTGGGCACCGGGGGGCATTGGCGCAGCCGCGCTTCGAGGCGCGGCGTCAGCTGCGTCTTGCCGCCATTGAGCAGGCGGAACACACCTTCGGCGTGCGTGCTGCCGCGCATCGCGGCGAACGGCGTGCCGAGCGTGATCACCTGCCGCACGGCATCGGGCGCGCGCTTGGCGAGTTCGCGGGCGTAGATGCCACCCAGGCTCCATCCCACGAGGCTCACCTTCCGGCCGGCGTGGTCGTGGTGCCGACGCAGGTCGCTCTCGAGGCCATCGAGCCACGTTTCGAGCTCGCCGTCCGGGCCGGTGTTCACGCCACGCCCCCAGCAGTGCGCGGCGAAGCCGGAGTCGGCGAGGTACTTGCGCAGGTGCGAGGTGGTGAAAGGCGCGCCGCCGAGGCCTGGGAAGACGACCACCGGGTGCCCGTCACCCACCGGCGTGGCCGTGGCGCAGAAGCGCGAGGCGCAGAAATCGAAGACGGCGCGCAGCGGCTCGGCGGCCAGCAGCATCAGGGGCGGCGCTCGGAAGGCGGTGGCCGTGGTTGGCATGCCTCCACTGTGCGGCCCGCAACCCATCCGCAAGCGTGGGGGCGCGCTGCGAGCCCGTGTAGGAGCGGCGCGCGAATGGCCCGGGTCAGCGCAAGTCGGCTTCCATCGAACGCAGCGACGCCTCGATGGCGGCCGCGGTGGCGAGCGGCTTTTCCATCGGGAACAGGTGGCTGCCATCGAGCATGGTCATGCGGCCGTGCACTACGCGCTGCGTCATCGCCAGGCCCACCTGGCGCAGTTCCTCCGACTGGCAGCCGCCGATGAAGGCGGCCGGGCAGCGCAGCGGATGGCGCGCGAGCAGGCGGTCCAGGTGGTCCGGCAGCGTGTTGTAGATCGCCGTCTCGATGTCACGGTCGAAGGCGAGCACGCGGTCGCCGCCGTCGTCCTGCATGCACAGGGTGACGTAGTCGCGCAGCACCTGTTCGTCCCAGCGGGCGAACGCGCGCTTGTGGCGGAAGTGCTCGAACGCCGCGTCGCTGTTCGGCCAGCGGTTCTTGCGCTGGCGGCTGATGCGCCCCGGCGAGATCGAGCCCACCAGCTGCGTGCGCTTGGCGGCGTTGAGCGCGCGCGCCTTCCAGCCCCCCAGCAGCGGCGAGTCGAGCATCAGCACGCCTGCGGCCAGCTGCGGATGCATCGATGCGGCCATCGTGCTCAGGAAGCCGCCCAGCGAATGGCCGACGAAGAACGCCGGCGCGCCGGCCTTGTCCACCTCGCGCTGCGCGAGGTCGTGCAGCTGCTCGACGAGGTGCGGCCAGTTGTTGGTGACCGGCCAGCGCGCGTCATGGCCGAACCTGTCGACCGCCTTGACGGTGAAGCCGCGCGCGCGCAGCAGCTTGAACAGCTGCGTGTAGGTGGCGGCGGGGAAGCTGTTGGCGTGGGAGAAGAGGATCAGGGACATGGGTCTTCGTCATCCCCGCGGAGGCGGGGATCCATCGCTTCCATGCGATGGGGTCGGAAGCGGCGGGTCCCCGCCTCCGCGGGGACGACGGAGTGGGCTAGATCAACCGCTCGTCCGGCCGCGTGATCTTCTTCAGCGGCTTGTGCACCGGGTGCTGCGCCAGCAGCGGCGTCTCGGTGTGGGCGTCGTCCCAGACCGGGTCCTCGAGGCTGTCGAACACCTCGCGCAGCTTCTGGCCCCAGCTGGTGTGCAGCATCCGGTAGTACGGGTTGTTGTGGTCCAGGCAGGCCATCTTGTCGGTCTGGAACCGGTCGACCTCGTACACGCACAGGTCCAGCGGCGGGCCGACGGACAGGTTGGACTTCATCGTCGAATCCATCGACACCAGCGCGCACTTGGCGGCTTCGGCCAGCGGCGTCTGCGGCGTGATCACGCGGTCCAGCACCGGCTTGCCGTACTTGGACTCGCCGATCTGGAAGTAGGGCGTCTCGGACGTGGCCTCGATGAAGTTGCCGGCGGAGTAGACCGAGAACAGGCGCATGCCTTCGCCGCGGATCTGGCCGCCGAAGATCAGCGAGATGTTGAACTCGACGCCCGATGCCTTGAGCGCTGCGGCATCGCGGTCGTACACGTGGCGCACCGCCTGCCCGAGCACGCGGGCGGCGTCGAACATGCTGCGCGCGTTCCAGATCGTGATCGGCTCCTTGCCGTCCGCGTCCTTCAGCTGCTCGACCTGCAGGATCTCGCGCACCGACTGCGAGATCGACAGGTTGCCGGCCGTGAGCAGCACCATGAAGCGGTCGTTGGCGCGCTCGTACACGATCATCTTGCGGAAGGTGCTGATGTGGTCCACGCCCGCGTTGGTGCGCGAGTCGGAGAGGAACACCAGGCCTGCATTGAGCTTGATGCCGACGCAGTAGGTCATGGTCGTCTTTTCCTGGAGTCGTCATTGCGGACTGGATCCGCAATCCACTCCTGGACATGGATCCCGGCTTTCGCCGGGATGACAGGCCCAGGGGATGACAAGGTTAAGGGGTGTCCAGTTTCTTCTTCAGCGCATACAGCGCGTCGAGCGCTTCCCGCGGGCTCATGGTATCCGGGTCGAGCTGGCCCAGCGCTGCCTCCACCGCGCTCGGCGCGGCCGCGGCCACCTCGGGCGGCGTGGCGAACAGGTCGACCTGCTCGCGCGCCAGGTGCTGCTGTTCTTCCAGCCGCTGCAGCGCCGCCTGCGAGTGCTTGACCACCGCGGCGGGCATGCCGGCAAGCCGCGCGACCTGGATGCCGTAGCTGCGGCTGGCCGGGCCGGGCTGGATCTCGTGCAGGAACACGATGTCGGTGCCGGACTCGGTGGCGCTCACGTGCACGTTGACGGCCGCGTGGTGCTGCGCCGGGAACTCGGTGAGCTCGAAGTAGTGGGTGGCGAACAGCGTGAACGCCTGCGTGCGATCGTGCAGGTGCGACGCGATGCCGGCCGCGAGCGCAAGGCCGTCGAAGGTCGACGTGCCGCGGCCGATCTCGTCCATCAGCACCAGCGACTGCGGCGTCGCGGCGTGCAGGATCTGCGCGGCCTCGGTCATCTCCAGCATGAAGGTCGACTGCGCGTTGGCCAGGTCGTCGGCCGCGCCGATGCGGGTGTGGATCGCGTCCATCGGCCCGAGGCGGCAGGCCTGGGCGGGCACGTACGAGCCCATGGCGGCCAGCAGGCACACCAGCGCCACCTGGCGCATGTAGGTGCTCTTGCCGCCCATGTTGGGGCCGGTGATGACCTGCATGCGCTGCTTGGGACCCAGGCGCGTGTCATTGGCGATGAACGAGCCGCCGGTGGTCTCGGCCAGGCGCGCTTCGACCACCGGATGCCGGCCCTGCACGATCTCGATGCCGGGCTCCCGGGTGAACTGCGGCCGGCACCAGTTCAGGGTCAGCGAGCGTTCGGCCAACGCGCACAGCGCATCGAGCGAGGCGATCGCGCGCGCCAGGCGGGTGAGGGCGGGCACGTGCGGTTGCAATGCGTCGAGCAGCTGCTCGTAGAGGAACTTCTCGCGCGCCAGTGCGCGTTCCTGTGCGGACAGCGCCTTGTCCTCGAACGCCTTGAGTTCCGGGGTGATGAAGCGCTCGGCGTTCTTGAGCGTCTGGCGGCGGCGGTAGTCGGCCGGCACCTTGTCGAGCTGCCCCTGCGTGACCTCGATGTAGAAGCCGTGCACGCGGTTGAACTGCACCTTGAGGTTGGCGATGCCGGTGCGCTCGCGCTCGCGTGCTTCCAGTTGCAGCAGGAAGCCGTCGGCGTTGTCCTGGATCGCGCGCAGCTCGTCCAGCTCGGCGTCGAAGCCGGTGGCGATGACGCCGCCGTCGCGCACCAGCGCCGCGGGTTCTTCCATCAGGCAGCGCGCCAGCAACCCGGCGCAGCCGGCCGGCGGATGCAGGTCCTTGCGCAATTGCTCCAGCAGCGCGGTCGCCGGTTCGACGGACGCGGCGAAGTGGGCGGCCTTCTCCAGCGATTGCCGCAGGCCGACCAGCTCGCGCGGACGCACCTGGCGCAGCGCCGTGCGGGCGGTGATGCGCTCGACGTCGCTGGTGCCCTTGAGCTCCTCGCGCAGCCGCTTGAAGCCTCCGGCGCGCAGCAGCTCGATGGCATCGTGCCGCTGCGTGGCCTGCGTGCGATCGCGGCGCGGCTCGAGCAGCCAGCACTTGAGCTGGCGGCTGCCCATGCCGGTCATGCAGCTGTCCAGCAGGGAGAAGAGGGTGGGGCTGTCCTCGCCGCGCAGGGTCTGCACGAGCTCGAGGTTGCGCCGGGTGGTGATCGGCAGGTCGATCAGCTCGTCGTCGCGCTGCACCTGCAGGCTCTGCACATGCGACAGCGCGCGGCCCTGCGTGTGCTCGGCGTACGTGAGCAGCGCGGCTGCGGCGGCGTGCGCATGCACGAGCGTATCGGCGCCCCAGGCTTGCAGCGTCGACGCGTTCAGCTGCTCGAGCAGCTTGCGCAAGCCCAGGCCTTCGTCGAACTGGAACGCGGGCCGTTCCGTCATCGACACGTCGCCGGCGAAGCGCAATGCGCGCAGGCGTTGGCGGAAGGTGTCGGTGACGTCGCTGCCGTGCAGCAGCTCGCTGGGCCCGATGCGGGCGATCCAGCCCTCGAGCTCGTCGCCGGCGCACTCGGCCAGTTGCAGTGCCCCCTGCGTGACGCTCAGCCACGCCAGGCCGCAGCGGTGGCGCGAGCCCTGGTGGACGGCCAGCAGCACGGCTTCGGACTTGTCGGCCAGCAGTTCGGTGTCCGTCAGCGTCCCCGGCGTGACCACGCGCACGACCTTGCGCTCGACCGGTCCCTTCGACGCGCCGACGTCGCCGACCTGCTCGCAGATGGCGACCGATTCGCCCTGCTTGATCAGCCGTGCGAGGTAGCCCTCGACCGAGTGGAAGGGCACGCCCGCCATCACGACCGGCTCGCCATTGGAGTTGCCGCGCCGGGTGAGCGTGATGTCGAGCAGGCGCGCGGCCTTCTCCGCATCGCCGAAGAACAGCTCGTAGAAGTCGCCCATCCGGTAAAACACGAGCGTGCCGGGGTACTCGTGCTTGATGGCCAGGTACTGGGCCATCATGGGCGTGTGGCCCGACAGGTCGGGGGTGCCGCCGCTGGGCGGCTCGGTGCGCAGCATGTCGCTCGGGGAGGGGTGGTCGGACGGGGAGGCTCCGATGGTACGGGAGGCCGCCGCCACCTCAGCCGCAAGCCGGTCCGGCGGCGGGAAATCCTCGCAGCGGTGTGGCATGGATCGCGCCCGCCGACACGAATGGCCCGTTCGGGCTCCGCGCAGCACGGATGCCATGCGGCGGACCCGTCCTACAGCGCCGGGGCGGGTCCGTGGCGACAGTGGGTCCCAACAAATTGCTGTCGCCGTTCAGGGAGTCGAATTACATGTCCAGCAAGCCCGGGGAGTTCGTGGTGGTGCCGCAGCACCAGCTTGGCTACCTCAAGACGATCTGCTCCGCCGCAAGCCGTGCCGCGGCGCGGGCCCAGGAAAGCGCCGCCGCCGCGCGGCTCGAGTTGGCCGATGCCGTCACCGGCGGCCTGAAGCCGTCGCAGCTGCAGCACGCCTGGCGGCTGCACCGCGAGGCGATCCAGAAGATGAACATCGTGCTGTTCTTCGGCCAGCTGTACGTCGCCGCCTTCCGCAAGCACTCGCCCCAAGGCCCGACGCTGTCCTGGAACGGGCGCTGAGGTTGCGCGGCGCCGTCGCGCCGCTTCGTGAGCTGTCCGAACGCAGAGGACGCAGAGGGAAGACAGAGGACGCAGAAGAAGTCCCAGAATACTTTCTGGTTTTCTCCGTGCTCTCTGTCTTCCCTCTGTGTCCTCTGCGTTGAGCAGCTCGCCTCAGGTGCCCGGTTCGGCCGCCCGCTCCAGCACGGAATGGCGCCGCAGCGGCAGGTGCTGCGGGTACTCGCGGGCCATGAAGGCCAGCAGGCCTTCGCGCACGCGGCAGCGCAGGTCGAACGCCTTGCCGGAGTCGGCGGCGGAGACCAGCACGCGGATCTGCATCGTGGTTTCGGTCGTGTCGGTGACCTGCACGACGAAGACGCGGCGGTCCCATTCGGGGGCTTCCTCGACCAGGCGCTTGCCCTCGGCCCGAAGGGCCTCGACGGGCATCGCGTAGTCGACGCTCAGGAACACCGTCCCCAGGATCTCCGAGCTGCTGCGGGTCCAGTTCTGGAACGGGTTCTCGATGAACCACTGCAGCGGGATGATCAGGCGGCGCTGGTCCCAGATGCGCAGCACGACGTAGGTGCCGGTGATCTCCTCGACGCGGCCCCATTCGCCGTTGACGATCAGCACGTCGTCCAGGCGCAGCGGCTGCGCCAGCGCGAGCTGCAGGCCGGCGATCAGGTTGCTGAACACCGGCCGCGCGGCCAGGCCGCCGATGATGCCCAGCACGCCGGCCGAGGCGAGCAGGCTGGCCCCCACCTGGCGCGCGCCCGGGAAGGTCATGAGGATCATCGCCGCGCCCGCGATCAGCACGACGGTCATCGCGCTGCGGGCCAGCACGCGCGCCTGCGTGTGGATGCGGCGCGCCTGCATGTTGTCTTCCACGTCGACCGGGTGCCGCGCGATCACGCCCGTTGCCACGCCGCGGATCGCGGCCATCGCCAACCACGTCAGGGCGGCGATCAGCAGCAGGCCGTTGATGTGCCGCACGTGGCCGATCTCGCGCAGCGTGTCGGGTGCGACCTGCCACACGAGCTGCAGCGCGAACAGCGGCATGGCGGCGCCGGCGGGCTGCTCCATCGCGGTGAGCACGGCATGCAGCACGGGCGCCTGCCGCGTCGCGCGGCGGGCGAGGTGGCCGCCCACGTGGTGGACGACCAGCGCGACCACGACCGCGGCGAAGGCCAGCGAGACGGTGGCGAGCCAGGGATCGCGCTGCAGGAGGTCGGTGACGAGGGTGGCAGCGTTCAAGCGGCGGGCCTCCTCACTCGTCGGCGGGCTGGTCGGTGCCGGCGGCCGGCGCGTCCTGCGCAGCGGCGGCATCGGCTTCGCGCGGCTCGCCCAGGCCCGGTGCGGGCGGCAGGCCCTGGCGCACCGCGGCCTTGTCGCCGGCGGCGGCAAACTTGCTGTACTTGGAGAGCATCGACACGAGCTGGCCGTACACGCGCGGGTTGCCCGCGACGCATTCCTTCTGCTCGAGGAAGTCCGGCTCGCCGGTGAAGTTGCCCACCAGGCCGCCGGCCTCCGTGACCAGCAGCGAGCCAGCGGCGACGTCCCAGGGCGAGAGGCCGGTCTCGAAGAAGCCGTCCGTGTAGCCGGCGGCGACGTAGGCCAGGTCGAGCGCGGCAGCGCCCGGGCGGCGCAGGCCGGCGGTGCGCTGCATCACCTCGGCCATCGCGCGCAGGTACAGCTGGAAGTTGTCGCCGGGCCGGAACGGGAAGCCGGTGGAGATGAGGCAGCGCGCGAGTTCGGTGCGCTTGGACACGCGGATGCGGCGCTCGTTGAGGTACGCGCCGCGGCCACGCGTGGCCGTGAAGAGGTCGTTGCGCGTGGGATCGAAGATGACGGCCTGCTCGACGCGCCCCTTCACCGCCAGCGCGATGCTGACGCAGTAGACGGGGAAGCCGTGGATGAAGTTGGTGGTGCCGTCCAGCGGATCGATGATCCACACATGGTCGCTGCCCTGGCGGCCATGCTGCTGCCCCGATTCCTCGGCCCAGATGGCGTGGTCGGGGTAGGCCTGCAGCAGCGTCTCGATGACGACCTGCTCGCTCGCGTGGTCGACTTCGGTGACGAAGTCGTTGACCTGCTTCTGCGAGACGCGGACCGATTCGATGTCCAGCGCGGCGCGGTTGATGATGGCGCCGGCGGCGCGTGCGGCCTTGACGGCCACGTTGAGCATGGGGTGCAGGTTGGGGGACGGCATGGATTGTGTGGACTTGCGGGCGCGCGGCGCGGGCCCGTGGGTTCGAAGAGCGTGCGACGGCCCGGCGATGCGGGCGGCGACAATGCCAGCGATTTTACCCGCCCCACCCATGACCACGCGTTTCGTCCTGATCGGCACCAGCCACGCCGGCAACGTCGGTGCCACCGCCCGCGCGATGAAGGTGATGGGCTTCGACGACCTGGTGCTGGTCGCGCCGCGCTGGGACGACGTGCTGGCGCGGCAGGAAGCCATCGATCGGGCCAGCGGCGCCACCGAGGTGCTGGCCAAGGCGCGCATCGTGGCGACACTGGACGAGGCCGTCGAAGGCGTGGACGTGCTGTGCGCCACCGCGATGACGCCGCGCGACTTCGGCCCGCCGACCTCGACGCCGCGCGAGCACCTGCCGACGCTGGTCGGCCGGCGTGTGGCCTTCCTGTTCGGGTCCGAGCGCTACGGCATGCGCAACGAGGACGTGTACCGCTGCCACGTGGCGCTGACGATCCCGACCGCGGCCGACTACGGCTCGCTCAATCTCGCGGCGGCGGTGCAACTGGTCGCGTACGAATGGCGGCTGGCGCTCGGCGGGTTCGACGTGAAGCCCTCGGCACCACCGGTCGTGGCGGCCGATGCGAAGGCGGTGAGCGGGATGCTGGCGCACTGGGAAGAGGCGCTGGTGGCCATCCGCTTCCTCGATCCGGCGGCGCCCAAGAAGCTGATGCCGCGCCTGCACCAGATGTTCAATCGCGCGCAACCGACCCCGGAGGAAATCCACATCCTGCGTGGTGTCGCCAAGGCCATGCTCGAAGCGGCGAAGAAGGGGACGCCCTAGACTGGCCGGACAGAAGCACATCACTTCCAGTCATGTTCGACGGCCTCCGCAGCGACATCCAGTGCATCCTCGACCGCGACCCCGCCGCCCGCGGGCCGTGGGAGGTGCTCACCTGCTATCCCGGCTTCCACGCGCTGGTGCTGCACCGGCTGGCGCATGCGTGCTGGACGCGTGGCCTGCGCTGGCCGGGCCGCTTCGTGTCGACGGTCGCGCGCTGGTTGACCGGCATCGAGATCCATCCCGGCGCGCGCATCGGCCGCGGCGTGTTCATCGACCACGGCATGGGCGTCGTGATCGGCGAGACGGCCGAGATCGGCGACGGCTGCACGATCTACCAGGGCGTGACGCTGGGCGGCACCTCGCTGGAGCGCGGCGCCAAGCGCCATCCCACGCTGGGCCGCAACGTGGTCGTGAGCGCGGGCGCGAAGGTGCTCGGGAGCTTCACCGTCGGTGATGGCGCGGTGGTCGGCGCGAACGCCGTCGTGATCCGGCCCGTGCCCGCGGGTGCGACGGCGGTGGGCATTCCGGCGCGGATCATCCGGGCCGAGGACAAGGGGGAGCGGAAGGCGTTCGCGCCTTATGGCGCCACGCAGGCCGGGGACCCGGTCAGCGAGGCCATGCGCGGCTTGATCGACAACGCCGCGTCGCACGAGCACCAGATCGCTCAGCTGTGGCAGGCGATCGAGCGGCTGCAGATGAAGCAGGGCGAAAGGGCGCGGGTCCATTGATCCGTCATTCCCGCGAAGGCGGGAATCCAGCGCTTCCGCCTTCGTCCCGATTGGGATGGAAGCGATGGGTCCCCGCCTCCGCGG
This sequence comes from Ramlibacter algicola, assembly GCF_016641735.1. Taxonomy (NCBI): domain Bacteria; kingdom Pseudomonadati; phylum Pseudomonadota; class Betaproteobacteria; order Burkholderiales; family Comamonadaceae; genus Ramlibacter; species Ramlibacter algicola. Next base: position 1,955,201 of record NZ_JAEDAO010000001.1, read on the forward strand.
GGACGACGAGTCAGTGGCCGAACGAGGCCTGGAGCAGCGCCGCCGCCCGCAAGCACAGCGCGTCCTCGCCCACGGGCGCGACCACTTGCACGCCCATCGGGAACCCGTTCACGCCCTTGGCCCCCGGCACGCTCACGCACGGCACGTGCAGCAGCGTCCAGGCACGGTTGAACGTGGACGCTCCGGTGGAACCGTACCCCGCGGGCGGTTCGTCGGGCGCGCTGGGCGCGAGCAGCACGTCGATGCCGTCGAACAGCTGCTGCAGCTTCCCGCGTCCCGCCGCGGCCGTCGCCTGCCCCTGCTCGTACGCGCGGTCGTCGACCTCCTGCGCATCGCGCAGGTAGTCGCGCAGCACGGCCGACAGCTGGTCGGCATGGAACTCGAATTCGTCGCGCAGCGCGCGCACGGCTTCCCAGCCCTGGACGGCGTCGTGCGCCTTGTGCACGTCGGCGACCCACGCCGGCAGATCCACGTCCTTGACGGTCACGCCGGCCGCGCGCAGCTTGTCGCGCGCCGTCTCCAGCGCAAGCCGCGCACTGGGCGTGAGCTCGCCGAAGGGGTAGGACCAGGCGATGCCGACCACCGGCTTCGCGCCCTGCGACGTCCAGGTGCGGCCGCTGAGGGCCGACGCCCAGCGCGCCATGTCCGTGACGCGTTGCGTGAAGAGCCCGACGGTGTCCAGCGACCACGAAAAGGGCTTGAGGCCCGGCGTCGGCAAGGCGCCGAACGTGGGCTTGAAGCCGACCACGCCGCAGTACGAGGCCGGCCGGATCACCGAGCCACCCGTCTGCGTGCCGATGCCCAATGGCACCAGGCCAGCAGCCACGCTGGCCGCGGAGCCCGCGGAGGAGCCGCCCGGCGTGCGGCCGGCGGCATTCGGGTTCAGCGTGGGCGCCGGATTCAGGAATGCGAACTCGGTCGTGGCGGTCTTGCCGACCACCACGCCGCCGGCGCGCCGGACCGCCTGCACGATGGCCGCGTCCAGCCGAGGCTGGTGGCCGGCGAACAGCGCCGAGCCGTACTGCGACGGCAGCGCCGCGGTGTCGAAGATGTCCTTCACGCCGACGGCCAGGCCTTGCAGCGCGCCGCGATGCGCCAGCGCGCGATCGAGCTCGCGTTGCGCGCCGGCCGTGTCGTGCACGGCGACGAACGACTTCAGCCCGCCATCCCGCGCGGCGATGTCCGCCAGCGTGCGCTGCAGGTCGTCGCGCGCGCTCATGCGGCCGCCTTCGGCGCGCGGGTCGCGCTCTTGGGCCGGAACGCCTTGCAGACGTCGTCGTGTGTCTCGAGGTAGGGGCCGCCGATCAGGTCGATGCAATACGGCACGGCCGCGAAGATGCCCGGGACGACCGACTTGCCGTCGGCATCCTTCAGGCCTTCGAGCGTCTCCTGGATCGACTTCGGCTGGCCGGGCAGGTTGATCACCAGCGATTCGCCGCGAACGACCGCGACCTGGCGCGACAGGATGGCGGTCGGCACGAAGCGCAGGCTGATCTGCCGCATCTGCTCGCCGAAGCCGGGCATCTCCTTGTGCGCGATCGCGAGCGTCGCCTCGGGCGTGACGTCGCGTCGCGCCGGGCCGGTGCCGCCGGTGGTGAGCACCAGCGCGCAGTGGGCGTCGTCGACCAGTTCGACAAGCGCGGCGCTGATGCGGTCCTGGTCGTCGGGGATCAGGCGCGGCTCGAACGTGATCGGGTTCTTCAGCGCACGCGTGAGCCAGTCCTTCAGCGCCGGCAGGCCCTTGTCCTCGTAGACGCCGGACGAGGCGCGGTCGCTGATGGACACGATGCCGATGCGCACCGGGTCGAAGGCGATGTCACTCATGCTGCAGCTGCTCCTTCACGAGCTGGAAGATCTCGCGGTACGCGCGCCCGTGCCGCGGCACCAGGCCGCGCGAGATCTCGTCCTGGCTGGGTTGGCGCTCCTTGCGCGCCTGGCGGATCAGGGCGCGCAGTTGCTGCGTGTCGGTGTCCGGATGCGCGTCCAGCCACGCCTGCAGCGCCTCGTCGCGCTCGACGAGGTCGTCGCGCCACTGCTCGGCCTCGTGCAAGGCCTGGCTTTCGCGCGCGGACCCATGGCGTTGCTCGTCGAGGGCGGCGCGCGCGGCGGCGAGCTCGTCCTCGTCGAGCTGGCGCATGAGCTTGCCGACGTACTGCATCTGGCGCCGCTTGCCTTCGAAGTTGGTGATGCGGCGCGCTTGCGCCATCGCCTCGACCAGCTTCTCGGGCAATTGCAGGCGCTCGAAGAGTTCGGCGCGCAGCGACATGAGCTGCTCGCCCAGCTTCTGCAGCTCCTCGCTTTCGCGCTTGAGCTCCGTGCGGCTGTTGTCCTGGAAATGCTTTTGTTCGGCCTTCAACTGCAGGTCCAGTTCGCTGCCTTCGGCGACGAACTGGCCGCGCACGAAGTAGCCTTTCTTCGGTTTGCGTGACATGGTGAGGGAGGAGGGCGCGGCCCGGCGCGACGGGTGGCCGCAAGTATCATAGCCCCCCCATGAATGCAGCCCAGCGCGCCGGCACCGGCTTCTCGTACACGCGTGACACCTTCGAACAGCTCGTCGACCGGGCGCTGGAGGTCGCCAGGAAGCTCGGGGCCACCGACGCGGGCGCCGAAGCGTCCGAGGGCTGCGGCCTGTCGGTGTCGGTGCGCAAGGGCGAACTCGAAAACGTCGAGCGCAACCGCGACAAGTCGCTGGGCGTCACGGTCTACATCGGCCAGCGTCGCGGCAACGCCAGCACCTCCGACTTCTCCGACGCGGCGATCGAGCAGACGGTGAAGGCCGCGTACGACATCGCGCGCTTCACCGCGGAAGACCCGGTGGCCGGCCTGCCCGACGCGGACGACATCGCGCAAGCCAGGGAGCAGCCGGACCTGGACCTGTTCCATCCGTGGAGCGTCGACAGCGAGGAAGCCGCACGCATCGCGCTCGCATGCGAAGCAGCTGCATTCGCCACCGACAAGCGCATCACCAACAGCGAAGGCGCCGGCGTGTCGGCGCAGCAAAGCCATTTCTTCAGCGCCCACACGCGCGGCTTCCGCGGCGGCTATGCCAGTTCGCGCCACTCGATCTCGGTGGCGCCGATCGCGGGCAAGGGCGACGCCATGCAGCGCGACGCCTGGTACACGTCGATGCGCTCGCCGCAGGAACTGTCCGCGCCGGAAGCCGTGGGCCGCTACGCCGCCGAACGTGCGCTGTCGCGCCTGAAGTCGCGCAAGATTTCCACGCGCGAGTGCCCCGTGCTGTTCGAATCGCCCCTGGCCGCCGGCCTGCTGGGCGCGTACGTGCAGGGCACCAGCGGTGGCGCGCTGTACCGTCGCAGCAGCTTCCTGGTGGATTCGCTGGGCAAGGACGTGTTCGCCAAGCACCTGGACATCGTCGAGGACCCGCACGTGCGCCGGGGCAAGGGCAGCGCGCCGTTCGACGAGGAGGGCGTGCGCACCAACGCGCGCAAGGTGGTCGACGCCGGCCGCGTGCAGGGCTACTTCCTGTCGAGCTACTCGGCGCGCAAGCTGGGCATGAAGACCACCGGCAACGCGGGCGGCTCGCACAACCTGTCGCTGACGTCGCGCCGTACCAAGCAGGGCGATGACCTGCCGGAGATGCTGCGCAAGCTGGGCACCGGCCTGTTCGTGATCGAACTGATGGGCCAGGGCGTGAACTACGTGACCGGCGACTATTCACGCGGCGCGAGCGGCTTCTGGGTGGAGAACGGCCAGATCGCGTTCCCCGTGCAGGAGATCACCATCGCCGGCAACCTGAAGGACATGTTCCGCGGCATCGAAGCCGTCGGCGCCGACGTCTACAACTACGGTGCCAAGAGTGTCGGCTCGGTCCTGGTCAACCGGATGAAGATCGCGGGCTCGTAGCCCGCTGAAGACGGACTCCCGAACGCAGAGGACGCAGAACAGCGCAGAGATCGCAGAAGGAAACCATCCAAGGTTTTCTTCTTTCTGCGACTTCTGCGCTTCTTCGGCGACTTCTGCGTTTGGGAGTTTTGGGCGTTCAGCCCGCCAGCGCCGCCTTGACGGCTGCGGACACCTGGCCCATGTCGGCCTTGCCCGCCAGGCGCTGCTTGGCGGCGCCCATGACCTTGCCCATGTCGCCCGGGCCCTTGGCGCCGACTTCGGCCACGATCGCCTTCACTTCGGCGGCGACTTCGTCGGCGGACAGGCGGGCGGGCAGGTAGGCCTGCAGCACCGTCACTTCGGCGGCTTCCTTGTCGGCCAGGTCCTGGCGGCCGGCCTTGGTGAAGGCATCGATGCTGTCCTTGCGCTGCTTGATCAGCTTGTCGACGATGCCGACGACGGCGGCGTCGTCCAGCTCCACGCGCTCGTCCACTTCCTTCTGCTTCATCGCGGCGGTCAGCAGGCGGATGGTGCCCAGGCGGTCGGTGTCCTTGGCGCGCATGGCGGCCTTCATGTCCTCGGTGATGCGATCCTTCAGCGGCATGGGGTGCTCCTGGCGATGGTGGAAACGAAACAGCCTGCCTGGGCGTCCCCGGGCAGGCTGTGTAGCGGGTGCGAGCCCGAAGCTTTAGTAGAGCTTCTTGGGCAGCTGCATGCTGCGCACGCGCTTGTAGTGGCGCTTGACCGCGGCCGCCTTCTTGCGCTTGCGCTCGGCGGTGGGCTTCTCGTAGAACTCGCGCGCGCGCAGTTCCGTCAGCAGGCCCAGCTTTTCGATGGTGCGCTTGAAGCGGCGCAGGGCCACGTCGAAGGGCTCGTTTTCCTTGACTCGAATCGTCGTCATTGAATCCAGTGTTCGTTTCTGTCGCCGCGGGAGGATCGAGAGCCCGCGGCTGGGGGTCCCCGACTGAAAGTCGATCAGGCCGTCGGGGTTTGCCGGCAATGAAGCCCGCGATTATAGCCGGACGCGCAGACCCGGCAAATGGTCACCTGCGGCGCGCCCAGATGCACCGGGCACCTTCGCTTGCAGACGGCGACGGGAAGGGCATGGCGCAGCGTTTACAGTTCGCCTTCCAACCATGCCGCCTATCTCTGCCACTCCCGCCCCGGCCGCCCCCGCGCAGCCGTCCGCCGCACCCGGCTCCGGCCGCGTGCTGGTGGTCGACGACAACGCCGACGCCGCCGACACGCTCGCCGAGCTGCTGCAACTGCTCGGCTACGTCACCACAACCGCCGGCGACGCCGAGCAGGCGCTGCGCAAGATCGACGAGTTCAAGCCGAACCTGGCCCTGTTCGACATCGGCCTGCCCGGCACCGACGGCTACGAGCTGGCGCGCCAGGTGCGCGCGCGCCCCGACGGCGCCACCTTCCGCCTGGTGGCGCTCACCGGCTACGGGCAGGAGAGCGACCGCGCCCGCGCGATGGAAGCCAAGTTCGACGAGCACCTGGTCAAGCCGGTCGCCATCGACGACCTGACCTCGGTCATCAGCCGCCTGCTGGGTTGACCGTGGAGCCTGCACGGCACTGAAACGGGCCTGCGTTGGGCCGAGAAGGGGGTGCAGGCTAGGCGCGGTCGCGGGTCCAGCCTGGCCGGCTGGACCCGTGGCCGTAACGACGCATGGACCCCCTTATCGGCCCAACCCGAAGGGCCGGGGCTTGCAACCGCGCCATGCGTCGTTACGGGCTCCTTGTGTACATCGAGTACACCGCCTCGCCCGCGTCTAGCCTGACGCGGCTCCAAGTCCCGGCGCAGGCCCGTTTCAGTGCCGTGCAGGCTCCGCAGCCATTCCGTGGGCACAGGCCCACGCGCTGGCCCAGGCCCACTGGAAGTTGTAGCCCCCCAGCCAGCCGGTCACGTCGACCACCTCGCCGATGAAGTACAGCCCCGGCTGGCGCGACTCCATGGTCTGCGACGACAGCTCGCGCGTGTCGACGCCTCCGGCCGTGACCTCCGCCTTGCGGTAGCCCTCGGTGCCCGCGGGCACCAGTTCCCAGTTCGCGATGTCGTGGGCGAGCGCCGCCAGCGCCTTGTCGGCGGCCTCCACCACGGGCCGCTGCAGGGTGGGGCGCCCTTGCATCCACGCATCGGCGAGCCGTTCGGGCACGAGCGTGGCCAGTTCGTTGGCGACCAGCTTGCGCGAGCGCAGCTTGGCGTCCGCCAGCGCCGCGGCGACGTCGGTGGCCGGCGCCAGGTCGATGCGGATCGGCGTCCCCGGCGCCCAGTAGCTGGAGATCTGCAGCACCGCGGGGCCTGACAGCCCGCGGTGCGTGAACAGCAGGTCCTCGTCGAAGGCCATCGCCGCCTTCTTGCTTCCGGTGGCGATGCGCACCGGCAGCGCCAGGCCGGCCAGGCCTGCGTAGGGCGCCCACGACGCGCCCTCGAACGTGAGCGGCACCAGCGCGGGCCGCGGCGGCACCAGCTTCAGGCCGAACTGCGCCGCGATGCGGTGGCCGAAGTCGCTCGCGCCGATCTGCGGGATCGACAACCCGCCGGTGGCGATGACCACGCGGGGCGCGCTGGCCACCCCACGGTCGGTGTCGATCTCGTACCCGTCGCCGGCCGTCCGGACCGCGCGCACGGCGCAAGGCTGCCAGCGCTCGACGCCGCCGGCGCCGCATTCGGCCAGCAGCATCTGGATGAAGTCGTCCGAGCTGCGGTCGCCGAACAGCTGGCCCTTGTGCTTCTCGTGGAAGGCGATGCCGTGCCGCCGCACCAGGCCGATGAAGTCCTCGGCCGTGTAGCGCGACAGCGCCGAGCGGCAGAAGTGCGGGTTGCCGCCCAGGAAGTGCTTGTGCGGCGCGCGCGGGTCGAGTTCGCGGTTGGTGAAGTTGCAGCGGCCGCCGCCGGAGATGCGGATCTTCTCGGCGACCTTGGCCGCGTGGTCCACCAGCAGGACCTTGAGCCCGAGCTGGCCGGCGACCCCGGCGCAGAACAGGCCGGCGGCGCCCGCGCCGACCACGATGGCGTCGAAGCGTTGGGGGCTGGTCGTCATGGGCCGCGCAGTGTAGCCGCGGCTCCCACCCCGGAATTCGGCAGCCTGTCACGGCTTTCCGGCAGTTCGTCGCATCCCGCTGGTTCCGGCCCGAGCCCGGCCGTAGAGTTCCTGGGACGGGTCTGGCGACCCGCTCGCGCAGGGAGATCGCCCCGCGCGGGCGCGTATCATCGCGGCCCCACCGGGCCGATGAGCAGTTGCCATCGGCCTTTGCCATTTGGAGGAGAAGAACGACATGCGATTGCTGATGCTGGGAGTGCTGTGTGGCTGCCTCGCGCTGGCGGGCTGCAACCGGCAGGCCGACGCGAAGGCGGGGCCCAAGGAGCCGTCGGCGCTGCTGGTCGGCCCCGAGGACGTGCTCGTCCTGCGTGCCGGCACGCTGGTGTCCGGGCCGCTGATCACCGGCACGGTGCAACCCGAGCGCCGCGCCGACCTGCGCGCGGAGATCTCCGCGGTCGTCAAGGAAGTCCTCAAGGAGAACGGCGACCCGGTGAAGAAGGGCGACCTGCTGGTCCGCCTGGACGACACCGCCATCCGCGACCTGATGGTGTCGGCGCAGGAGTCCGAGCGCTCGGCCCGCCAGGCCTACGAGCAGGCCGAGCGCCAGCTGCAGCGCCTGACCACCCTGCGCGCATCCGGCATGGCGTCCGCGCAGCAGCTCGAGGACGCCGAGATCCGCCGCAACACGACCCAGAGCGACCACGTCGCGGCCAAGGCCCGCACCGTGCAGGCGCGCCAGCAGCTGCAGCGCACCGAAGTGCGCGCGCCGTTCGACGGCATCGTCGCCGAGCGCAAGCTGTCGGTCGGCGACACGGCGGCGGTCGGCAAGGAACTGCTGAAGGTGATGGATCCGCGCACGCTGCGCCTGGAGGGCCTGGTGTCCGCCGACGCAATCCAGTCCGTGCAGCGCGGCCAGGTCGTCAACTTCCGCGTCAACGGCTTCGGCGACAAGGACTTCACCGGCAAGGTGCGCTTGGTCAGCCCGGCCGCCAACCCGATGACCCGCCAGGTGGAGGTGCTGGTCGACGTCGACGAGGCGCTGCCGCGCATGTCGGGCCTGTACGCACAGGGCCGCATCGCCACCCAGTCCGGCGCCGCGCTCACCCTGGGTGCCGCATCGCTGGTGCGCGTGGGCGAGAGCGCCTGGGTCTGGCGCATCAACGACGGCAAGCTGCAGAAGGTGGCGGTGGCGCTGGGCGAGCGCGACGCGCGCAGCGGCGAGTACGTGGTCCGCAGCGGCGTCGCCGCCGGCGACCGCCTGCTGCGCACGCCGATCGCGACGCTCAAGGAAGGCCAGGCCGTGCAGGAGCCGCCCGCCGGCGTCGCGGCGGCCGCCGCGTCCGCTTCGAGCGCGGTGCGGTAAGCCATGTTCCTCTCCGACTTCAGCATCCGCCGGCCGCTGTCGGCGGTCGTCATCGTCCTGATGCTCATGGCGCTGGGCCTGCTGGCCCTGCAGAAGCTGCGCGTCAACGAGATCCCCGACGTCGAGCAGCCCGTGCTCGTGGTTCAGATCGCCTACCCGGGCGCTTCGCCCGAGACGGTCGAGCGCGAGATCATCAACCGCCTCGAGAAGGCGATGCAGGGCATCAGCGGCATCTACGAGGTGCGCTCCACCGCCCGCGACGGCCTGGCGCAGATCGTGCTGATCTTCAACTTCAGCAAGAACATGATCCAGGCGTCGGAGGACGTGCGCAACGCGATCTCCACCGTGCGCTACAAGCTGCCCATCGAGATGCGCGAGCCGGTGCTCTGGCGGCAGGACCCGGCCGCCCAGCCGGTGATCGAGCTGGCGCTGTCGTCCACGACGCAAAGCCATGCGGTCATTTCGCGCATGGCCGAGGACGACCTGGCCGACCGCCTGCGCGCCATCGACGGCGTCGCGACGGTGGACGTCAACGGCTCGCTGCGCCGCGAACTGTCGGTGCTGCTGCGCGCCGACCGCCTGCGCGAGTACGGCATCTCGGTCGCCGAAGTGGTCGAAGCCGTGCGCAGCCAGAACGCCAACGCGCCGGTCGGGCGCGTCGTCGGCCCCTTGCGCGAGCAGAGCATCCGCCTGGTGGGCCGCATCGAGAACCCGGCCGAGTTCGGCCAGATCATCGTGCGCCGCCGCGGCAACGAGGTCGTGCGCCTCGCGCAGCTGGCCGAGACCAAGGACGGCTTCGCCGACGTGACCAGCCACAGCCTGCGCAGCGGCCAGCCCAACGTCGGCCTGCAGGTCACCCGCTCGCGCGAGTCGAGCACCGTGTCCGTCGCCGCCCGCGTGCGCAAGCTGGTGCAGGAGATCCAGCCGACGCTGCCGCAGGGCACCAAGCTGGAAGTGATCCGCGACGGCGGCGAGGACGCGCAGGCCAACCTGAACAACGTGATCGAGGCGCTGGTGCTCGGCGCGCTGCTGACCGTGGTCGTGGTGTACGTGTTCCTGAACTCGTGGCGCTCGACGCTGATCACCGCGCTGTCGCTCCCGACGTCGGTGATCACCGCGTTCATCGCGGTGTGGCTGTGCGGCTTCACGCTGAACATGATGACGCTGCTGGGGCTGTCGCTGGCCATCGGCGTGCTGATCGACGACGCCATCGTGGTGCGCGAGAACATCGTGCGCCACATGGAACATGGCCTGGACCGCAAGACGGCCGCCAGCGTCGGCACGGCGGAGATCGGCCTGGCCGTCGCGGCCACCACGTTCTCGATCGTCGCCATCTTCATCCCCGTCGCCTTCATGCCCGGCGTGGCGGGCGAGTGGTTCCGGCCGTTCGCGCTGACCGTGGCCTGCTCGGTGCTGGTCAGCCTGTTCATCTCGTTCACCCTCGACCCGATGATCTCGGCGTACTGGGGCGACCCGCTGCCGCACGAACGCGCGCCGCGCAAGGCGATCGGCCGCGCGCTGGAGCGCTTCAACGCCTGGTTCGACCACCAGGCCGACCGCTACGGCAACGTGATCGCCTGGGCGCTGCACCACCGCCGCTGGATGGCATTCGCCGCCGTCGGCAGCCTGGCGCTCGCCCTGGGGCTGCACGCGAAGTTCGGCGGCTCCAGCTTCCTGCCGCTGCAGGACGCCGGCACCATCGTGATCGAGGTGCGCACGCCCGCGAGCGCCAGCCTGGACTACGCGCGCATGAAGGTCGAGAAGGCCGCGGAACTCGCGCGCTCGCTGGCCGAGACCAAGGCCACCAACAGCTATGTGAACCCGGGCGGCGGCCGCGTGTGGGTCGACCTGGGCAAGCGCAAGACGCGCAAGCGCACGGCGCAGCAGGTCGCGGTGGAATTGCGGCAACTGGTCGGCCGCCTCGCGGGCGCCGAGTACGTGGTGCTCGACGACGTGAACAACGGCCCGCGCAAGCCGGTGCAGATCCAGTTCTACGGCCAGGACGCCCGCACGCTGCTGGGCATCACCGAGGGGTACATGGAGCAGCTGCGCAAGGTGCGCGGCGCGGTGGACGTCGGCCTGTCCGAGTTGCCGCCCAAGGACGAACTGCGCGTCGAGCTCGATCGCGGCCTGGCCAACCAGCTGGGCATCTCGGTCAACGACGCGGCGCAGGCGCTGCGCGTCGCGTTCGCCGGCATCGAGGTGGGCGACTGGGTGGACCCGGGCGGTGAAGCGCGCGACGTCGCGGTGCGCCTGCACAAGGACGACCGCGTCGATCCCGAGAACCTCGAGCGCCTGCCGATCGCGGTGGGGACCACCGGCATGGTGGTGCCGCTGAACCAGGTCGCCCGCGTGACCATGGGCACGGCGCCGGCGCAGATCCAGCACCTGGACGGCCGCCGCATGATGGCGGTGTCCTCCAACGTCGAAGGCCGTGCGCAGGGCGAGGTGATCCAGGACGCACTGAACCTGGCCAAGCAGATGAACTTCCCGCAGGGCTACGGCGTGGTGCTGGGCGGCTCGGGCAAGGACCAGAAGGAAGTGTTCGGCGCGATGCTGAGCGCGCTGCTGATGGGCGTCGGCCTGATGTACCTGATCCTCGTGATGCAGTTCGGCTCATTCACGGCCCCGCTGGGCGTGATGCTGTCGCTGCCGCTGTCGCTGGTCGGCGTGGTGCTGGGGCTGCTGGTCACCGGCTCGACGCTGAACCTCATGAGCTTCATCGGCGTGATCATGCTCATGGGCCTGGTCGCCAAGAACGCCATCCTGCTGCTCGACGCCACCCGCGCCCGCGAGAAGGCCGGCGAGGATCGGGAGGCTGCGCTGATGGCCGCCGGTCGTGCGCGCCTGCGCCCGATCCTGATGACCACGTTCGCGCTGATCGCCGGCATGCTGCCGGTGGCCATCGGCGCGGGCGACGGCGGCGAGTTCTACCGCCCGCTGGCCATCGCCATCATCGGCGGCACGACGACGTCGACGCTGCTGACGCTGCTGGTGGTGCCCGCGTTCTACGACTCGATCGAGATCGCCCGCGACCGCCTGGTGGCCAAGTTCCGCGCCCGCGAAGCCGCCCACGGCTCCACGCTGGCTGGCGTGCAGACCGGTGTCGAGGCGGTGTTCACGGTGCTGATGCTGCGGTTCCTCTACCGCGTCGTCCTCTGGGCGGTCGGCCGGCGGCCGAATCCGTTCAAGCGGGCCGTCGCTGAGCCGGCGCTCGGGGCCGGTGTGATGGCGGCGTCGGTCTGAGGATTGGAAAAGGGGGCGCAGCGCCCCCCTTTCTCTTTGTCATTCCGGCGGAAGCCGGAATCCATGCTCGTATCACCCGGGTGCTGCTCGCGCGAGCCGGCGAGCGCATCAGGCGGTGCCTGCCGGGTCCTCATTCTCCGTCTCTCCGTTGCGCGGTCCGCCGCTTTCGCGGCGGCCTCTGCGAACAGTCGTGCTGTGCTTGGCGGGCGCGGGGCCACGCGGTCCGAACTCGCTGTGCGCTGCGCGCACTGCTCAAACAGGGCCCGCGAGTCAGTAGGCAGCCAACCCCGCGCCCGCGCGCGTCACTCCGACTCCGGAAATCGGACCCGGCAGGCACCGCCTGACGCGCCCACCGGATCGCGCTTCGGCCGCGCCTTCTTCCACCCCGCTCCGCGAGGGATGCTCTGGCTGGAGCCGCGCCCGGGGCCAGTGGCGCTTGTGCAGCGATGGATTTCGGCGTTCGCCGGAATGACAGCGGGAGATGGAAGCGATGGGGCCCCGCCTCCGCGGGGACGACGGGATCAAGCCGTCCGCGCCTGTGACGTCTCAATCGCCGCTGCAGCGATGCCGCGCAACACGTCGCCGATCACGATGACCGACGGGCTCGCGAGGTGTTCGCGCGCGATGGTGGCCGTGAGTTGCGCCAGCGTGGTGACCGCGTGGCGCTGTTGCGGCAGGCTGGCGTGCTGGACGATCGCAGCGGGGGTGTCGGCGGGGAGCACCTCGAGCAACTGGCGTTCGATGTCGGCGGCACCGCTCACGCCCATGTAGACGACCAGCGTGAGCCGGGCCTGGTGCACCGCTTGCGCGAGCGCGCGCCAGTCCGGGGCGTCGCCGCCTTGTTGCGCGTGCCCGGTGACGAACACGACACCGCGCGCGTGGTCCCGGTGGGTGAGGGGGGCGCCGAGACTCGTGACCGCTGCGAGGCCGGCGGTGATGCCGTTGACGACCTCGACACGGACCCCGGCGGCGCGCAGGTGGTCGACCTCTTCGCCGCCGCGGCCGAAGATGAAGGGGTCGCCGCCCTTGAGCCGCACGACCCGCTCGCCTTCGCGCGCGGCCAGCACCATCAGCCGCTCGATGAAGGCCTGCGGCGTGCTCTTGCAGCCGCCGCGCTTGCCGACATGCACGATGCGAGCGGCCGGCGAGGCGAGCGCGACGACGTCGGGGCTGACGAGGTCATCCACGAGCAGCACCGTCGCGGCCTGGATCGCCTTCACGGCCTTGAGCGTCAGCAACTCCGGATCCCCGGGGCCGGCGCCCACCAGCGTCACCCGTCCTTGCGGCTGCATGCGTGTCTCCTTGTCCTGCGTCGTCATGCCTGCCCCGCCAGTCGCAAGATATGTTCCACCTGCGCGCGGATCGATGCCGGCACCGGTTGCCGCTCGGCCAGCACGTCGCGGATGTACGCAGCCGTGGCGGCCGGATCGTTCCCCTCGGGCCAGCCGGGCAGGTCGGCGAGCGTGCCGCGCTGGCCTTCCTCGAGCACGACGCGCTGCCCGCGCACGAAGCCATCCATCTGCGGCAGCCTGCGCGCGTCGGCCACCGCTTCACCCTCGGTGCCGCGCAGCAGCAGGGCCGTCGCACCGGTGAGTTCGTACACCGCCGCCATCGACACCGCATACTCGGGATGCGTGTAGCTGCCGACGATGACGGCCGGCCCCTCGCACGGATTCATGAGCTTCACCAGGCTGTGCGTGCTGTTGCGCAGGCCGATCACGCGGCGCACGTCGAGCAGGCGTTTGAGGCCGGGATGCAGCAGCTCGGTGGGTGCGAACGCGACGCGGCCGGGCTCGATGGCGCGGATGCGATCCAGCACGTCGATCCCCAGCGGCGCGAGCAGTTCCGTGACGAACACGCGGCTGCCCTCGCTGGCGCTGCCGTGCACCAGCACCGGCAGTCCGCGCGCGGCGAGCAGCAGCGCGAGCAGCGGCGTGAGCACCGGCAAGCGGCGCGCACCGTTGTAGCTGGGCAGCACGACGGTTGTCGCGCCGTTCGCGGGCAGTTGGTGCAGCCGCGCATGCGCCGCGTCGAGGAAGCCGGCCATCTCCTGCGGCGTCTCGCCCTTGACGCGCATCGCGATGCAGAAGGCGCCGAGCTCGAGGTCGCTCACGCCGCCATCGAGCAACTGCCCGTACAGGTCGGCCGCCTGCTCGCGGTCGAGCGAGCGCGCGCGCTGCTTGCCGCGGCCGATTTCCTTGAGGTACTGGCTGATGCCCACCGGAGTCATTCTCCCAGAGGGCTTATGACTGGAAGTTGGACCGTTATGCCGCCGGCGCGATCGGCAAGACGCGCCGCGCCGGCCCTGCGACGGGCGCCTGCACATCGATCGAAAGGCTCGCAAGCTCCACCGCGTCGAGGTACACCTCGCCGGCTTCGACGTGCACCGCGAAGCGTGGCGTGCAGCCCTCGTCCGGCGCCTTCGCGCAACCGTCGTCGAGCCCGATGGTCCAGTTGTGCAGCGGGCAGGCGACGCTGGTGCCGAACACGATGCCCTGCGACAGCGGGCCCCCCTTGTGCGGGCAGCGGTCCAGCAGCGCGAACACCTGGTCCTGGTCGTTGCGGAACACCGCGACGTCGACGCCGGCCGCGCGCGCCACGCGGCGCGAGCCGAGCACCGGGATGTCATCCACGCGGCAGATGCGCGTCCAACTCGTCATCTTCATGCCTTCACCATCTCCAGCTTGCCGAACTGGCGCGCGTCCACGCCGGCCCTGTCGAAGTCGAACCACGGGTCCGGCTCGCCGTCGAGCGCGGCCTGCAGGCGGTCCCACAGCGCCTTGCGGTTGGCCGGGTCGTCCAGCACCTTCTTCTTCACGTGGTCGAGGCCCACGCGGTGGATGTAGTGCACCGTGCGTTCCAGGTACCAGCCTTCCTCGCGGTACAGCTGCAGGAAGGCGCCAGCGTGCTCCAGCACCTCCTGCGCCGTCTTCACCTTGCAGAAGAACTGCGCCACCTCGGTCTTGATGCCGCCGTTGCCGCCGACGTAAAGCTCCCAGCCCGAATCGACGCCGATCACGCCGACGTCCTTGATGCCCGACTCCGCGCAGTTCCGCGGGCAGCCGCTGACGGCGATCTTCACCTTGTGCGGCGCGTACATGCGCCACAGCGCACGTTCCAGGTCCTTGCCCATCTGCGTCGAATCCTGGGTGCCGAAGCGGCACCACTCGCTGCCCACGCAGGTCTTGACCGTGCGCAGCGCCTTCGCGTACGCATGGCCGGACGGCATGCCGATGTCCTTCCAGACGGCGGGCAGGTCTTCCTTCTTCACGCCCAGCAGGTCGATGCGCTGGCCGCCGGTGACCTTCACCGTGGGGATCTGGTACTTGTCGACCACGTCGGCGATGCGCCGCAGTTCGTCGGCCGTCGTCTCGCCGCCCCACATGCGCGGGATGACCGAATACGTGCCGTCCTTCTGGATGTTCGCGTGGCTGCGCTCGTTGATGGCGCGCGATTGCGGATCGTCCTTCGCTTCCTTCGGCCAGGTGGAGATCAGGTAGTAGTTGATCGCGGGCCGGCAGGTCGGGCAGCCATTGGGCGTGCGCCATTCCAGGAACTGCATCGCAGCCGCGATGGTGAGCAGCCTGTGCTGCCGGATCGCGTCGCGCACGTCCTGGTGCCCATGGTCGGTGCAACCGCACAAGGCCTTCTTCTTCGGCGTGGCGGAGTAGTCGCCGCCGGCCTTGAACATCAGGATCTGCTCGACGAGACCGGTGCACGAGCCGCACGACGCGCTGGCCTTGGTGTGCTTGCGCACCTCGTCCAGCGTGAACAAGCCCTTGTCCTGGATCGCCTTGCAGATCGCGCCCTTGCTGACGCCGTTGCAGCCGCAGACCTCGTCCGCGTCCGCCATCGACGCCGCCTTGTTCTGCCCCTGGTGCCCGGTGTCGCCGAGATTGGACTCGCCGTACATCAGGCGGTCGCGCAGGTCCTTCACGCTGCGGCCTTCGCGCAGCAGCTTGAAGTACCAGCTGCCGTCCACGGTGTCGCCGTACAGGCACGCGCCCACCAGCTTGTCGCCCTGGAGCACCAGCTTCTTGTAGACGCCGGCGGTGGGGTCGGACAGCACGATCTCCTCCGTGTTCCCGCCGCCACTGAAATTGCCGGCCGAGAACAGGTCGATGCCGGTGACCTTCAGCTTGGTCGAGGTGAGCGAGCCGGCGTAGCGACCGATGCCGAACTGCGCCAGGTGGTTGGCCGCGACCTTGGCCTGTTCGAACAGGGGCGCGACCAGCCCGTACGCGACGCCGCGGTGCGACGCGCATTCGCCGACGGCGTAGATGCGCGCGTCGGTGACGGTCTGCAGCGTGTCGTGGACGACGATGCCGCGCTGGCAGTGCACGCCGGCGGATTCGGCCAGTTGCGTGTTGGGGCGGATGCCGACGGCCATCACGACGAGTTGCGCGTCGAGCTGCGAGCCATCGCGGAATTTCACGGCGGCGACCCGGCCATCGTCGCCGGCGACCAGTTCCTGCGTCTGCGCGCCCATCAGGAACTTCAGCCCTCGCGCTTCCAGCGACTGCTGCAAGAGGCGGCCGGCCGCGGCGTCGAGCTGGCGCTCCATCAGCGTGGGCAGCACGTGCACCACCGTGACGTCCATGCCGCGCCGCTGCAGGCCGTTGGCCGCTTCCAGGCCGAGCAGGCCGCCGCCGACGACGACCGCCTGCCTGTATTTCGCGGCCGCAGCGATCATGGCCTGCGTGTCCGCGATGTCGCGGTAGGCGATCACGCCCGGCAGGTCGTGGCCCGGCACCGGCAGCATGAATGCGTTGGAGCCGGTCGCCAGCAGCAGCCGGTCGTAGGCGGCTTCGGTGCCGTCTTCGGCGCGCACGACGCGCCGCACGCGGTCGATCGCGGCGACCTTCCTGCCCGCGTGCAGCGTGATGCCGTTCTCCTCGTACCACTGCCACGGGTTCAGGACGATCTGGTCCAGCGTCTGTTCGCCCGCCAGCACCGGCGACAGCAGGATGCGGTTGTAGTTGGGGTGCGGCTCGGCGCCGAACACGGTGACGTCGTACAAGCCGGGGGCGATCTTCAGCAGCTCCTCCAGCGTGCGCACGCCGGCCATGCCGTTGCCCACCATCACCAGCTTCTGCCGCGGTTTCACGCGCATGTCCATTCGGTCCTCCAGATGCGAAACGGCGCCCATCCCGGCCCGGGGATTGCCGGGACGGAATGGACGCCGTTGTCCTTGCAGGCGCCGCCCTTGGCGCCTCACGCGGGATGTCTTGCAGGAGCCGTGCCAGCGAGGTCGGGGGCCGTGGACAGTGGCCGTGCCCCCTTCGGGTGCGGCACGCACGCGCGTGCACCGCCGCGGCGCGTCAGCGCCCTTGCGGCAGCACCTCGGCCATGGCGAGCACGTTCTGCGCGACGTCCAGCAGCCGCCGCTTCTGGTTCATCGCCATCTGGCGCAGCGCCTTGTAGGCCTCGTCCTCGGACATCTGCCGGTGGGCCATCAGCAGGCCCTTGGCGCGCTCCACGACTTTGCGCTCGGTGAGCGTGGCGCGCACCGCGTCGAGCTCGTCGCTCACGGCCTGCAGGCGTCGCGCCTGCTCCTGCACCATGGTGAAGAGGGAACGCTCCAGGTGCGGGCCGAACGCCAGCGGCGTCGCCGAGCTGTCGGCCACGCGCGCGGACAGCGCGTCGAGCGCCGCGCGCTGGTCCCGCAGTTCGCCGCGCGCCTGAGCGATCCGTGTCGCCGCCACCTCGCGCAGCTGGCGCGCCAGCAGGTCTTCGGTGGCCTTCATCTCGTCGATGCGGCGCGTGCACCAGTGGTACCAGTCCTGCGACAGGCGCGTGTCGAGCTCGCCGCGCACCGTGCAGCCCAGGCTGCGCAGGCGCTCGATCTCGGTCATCACCACCGGGTCGCGCGTGGCGCGGTCGGCCTGCACCACCTGCGGATCGGCATGGTCCGCGAACACCTGGAAGCAGCCGTGCTGCGACTCGATGAGGTGCCGCCAGTGCTGCTGGCCGGCGGCGTCGACGTAACCAGCCGCGAACACGCGGGCGCCGAGCGCGCGCTCCTGCCCGGCGAATTCCTTGCCCTGCATGAAATGGAACATCGCCACCAGCGCGCGCGACACCTGCGGGTCGGTCGCCGTGTCGGCCGCTTCGAAGACGACGGTGAACAGGCCCGTGATCAGCTTCACGAACGCGGCCGTCGCTTCGCCGGCCGTCAGCGATTGCCGCGCGATTCGCGCCCGCAGCGTGGGCAGGCCCTCCAGCGTGTGCAGCACGATCGCGACCCGGCTGAACAGGCGCGCGCCGTTGCGCGCCTGTCCTGGCTCGGTGTGCAGGCGCTGGAACTGCTCGACCACGGCCTGCTGCGCCCGGTCGCACTCGCCGGCCTGGTCCAGGCGCTGGCGGTCGAACTGCGCGCCGTGCGAGCTGAGGTAGATGTTGCTGATGCCGCGCTCGCGCTGGAGCTCGTGGATGAAGCGGGCGAGGGCGGACACGAGGTCGCCCGTGGTCGCGAGCTGCTCGAGCTCCGCGATCTCGCATTGCCGCGCGGCGAGGAGGAAGTGGAGGCCGGAGGTCACCCGGTGCCTTGAGCAACTCCCGTGCCGGGGTGCGTGCGCGGCGCTCGGCGCCGCTGGCGATCTTCAACGCAGAGGAGGCAGAGGACGCAGAGGATTCAAGGTGGGCCAGGTTCGTCGTCCCCGCGGAGGCAGGGACCCATCGCTTCCTCAAATTGATCTCTCTGTGTTCCCTGTCTTCGCCTGTGGCCTCTGCGTTGAGCCGCGCGCGGCGCCTCCGCCCTTAAACTCGGGCGCATGCTGGTCCTGGGCATCGAGTCCTCTTGCGACGAAACCGGTGTCGCGCTCGTGCAGGCCGGCGGCGGCGCGATTCCGCGGCTGCTGGGGCACGCGCTGCACAGCCAGGTGCGCATGCACGAGGCCTACGGCGGCGTGGTGCCCGAACTGGCCAGCCGCGACCACATCCGGCGCGTGCTGCCGCTCACGCGGCAGGTGCTGGCCGAATCGCACCGCTCCCTCCCCGACGTCGACGTGGTCGCCTTCACGCGCGGTCCCGGCTTGGCCGGTGCGTTGCTGGTGGGGGCGGGCGTCGCGTGCGCGCTCGGTGCGTCGCTGGGCAAGCCGGTGCTGGGCGTCCACCACCTCGAGGGACACCTGCTGTCGCCGTTCCTGAGCGCCGATCCGCCTGAATTCCCGTTCGTCGCGCTGCTCGTCTCGGGCGGCCACACGCAATTGATGCGCGTCGAAGGCGTCGGGCAGTACGAATTGCTCGGCGAAACGATCGACGACGCGGCCGGCGAGGCGTTCGACAAGAGCGCGAAGCTGCTCGGCCTGGGCTACCCGGGCGGGCCGGCGCTGTCGAAGCTGGCGGAGCAGGGCGATGCGAAGGCGTTCGCGCTCCCGCGGCCGCTGCTGCACAGCGGCGACCTGGATTTCTCCTTCGCCGGCCTGAAGACGGCGGTGCTCACGCAGGTGCGCAAGCTGGGCGACCAGGTCGATGCCCGCAAAGCCGACGTCGCCGCGTCCACGGAAGCCGCGATCGTCGAAGTTCTGCTGAAGAAATCGCTGGCGGCGCTGAAGGCCACCGGCCTCAAGCGCCTGGTCGTCGCCGGCGGCGTCGGCGCGAACCGGCACCTGCGCGAGCAGTTGGATGCCGGTTGCGCCAGGCGCGGCGTGCGCGTGCACTACCCGGAACTGGCGCTGTGCACCGACAACGGCGCCATGATCGCCATGGCCGCCGCGATGCGCCTCGACGCCGGCGTCGACGTGGCGGTCCGCACTTACGCCTTCGACGTCAAGCCGCGCTGGCCCCTCGACGAGCTGTCGGCGGTTTGAGCCGCAAAGAAGGCGGACTCCCGAACGCAGAGGACGCAGAGCAAGCGCAGAAGTGGCAGAAGACTTCCAATCAATTCTTCTGTGTCCTCTACGCTCTGCGTCCTCTGCGTCAGGGAGTTCATCCGAACTCCAAACGTAGCAACGCCCCACGCAGTCGGCACTGCGTGGGGCGTCGGGTCTGGGCAGTCGCGCGGTCAGGCGATGGTGATCTGGCGGGCGTGGCTCACGGGCGCCTTCTTGGCCAGCGAGAGCGTCAGCACGCCGTGTTCCAGCTTGGCGCTGGTCGCATCGGCATCGATCTCCTCCGGCAGTTCCCACGCGGCCTTGTACTGGCGCTTGGCTTCCGGGCGGGTCTCGACGCGCACGTACGGGCCTTCGACCAGGATCGACAGGTCTTCACGGGCGACGCCGGGCAGGTCCAGGGTGATGGTCCAGGCCTTGTCGTCCTGTTCCAGCTGGAAGCCGGAGGCGGACGTGGCGCCGAGGAAGGCGTCGTTGACGAAGCGCTCGAAGCTGCGGTCGAACGAACGCAGGGGAGCGGCGGAACGGGTGCGGACAACAGGGGCGAACAACATGGTGGCAACTCCTTTCAGGATGGTCTCTTACACTGCGCGGCTTCGTTTCGGAGCCGCAGGCATGCATCCAACGTGTGCGCGGCATGGCAGTTTTTCAAGAGACACGAAGGCATGAAAAAGCAGCGACGGCTGGTCTTGAAATCAGCGGCGGCAACGCTATTTGCTCCGGCCCTCGCGCGTGCGCAGGGCGGGACCGGCCGGCCGATCCGGCTGGCGATGGTGGAGGCGCTCTCGGGCGCGTTCGCGAACACGGGCGAGGCGGTGTTCCGCAACCTGTTGTGGGCGGTGGAGCGGGTCAACCAGCGCGGCGGCGTCCGCCTGCCGGGCGGCAACCGGCTGCTGCAGCTCGACCGTTACGACAACAAGGGCCAGGCCGAGGAGGCGTTGGCCGCGATGCGCTCGGCCATCGACGACGGCGCGCACTACGTCCTGCAGGGCAACTCGTCCGCGGTGGCGGCAGCGTTGTCGGAGGCGGTCACCAAGCACAACGAGCGCGATGCGGGGCGCAAGGTGCTCTACCTCAACTATTCGGCGGTCGAGCCGGCGCTGACCAACGAGCGCTGCAGCTTCTGGCACTTCCGCTTCGACGCGCATGCCGACATGCGCATGGCGGCGCTGATGGCGGTGCTGCGCGAAGACCGCGCGCTGCGCAGCTGCTGGCTGATCGGCCAGGACTACAGCTTCGGCCAGGCCGTGCTGCGCGAGGCGCGCCGGCAGCTGGCGTTGCAACGGCCGGACGTCACCATCGCGGGCGAGGAGCTGCATCCCCTGGGCCGGGTGAAGGATTTCCTGCCGTACGCGACCAAGATCAAGGCCAGCGGTGCCGGCGCGGTCATCACCGGCAACTGGGGCAACGACCTGACGCTGCTGGTGAAGGCGGCGCGCGATGTCGGCTTCGAGGGCAAGTTCTACACGTTCTACGGCAACGCCCTGGGCGCGCCGGCGGCGATCGGTGACGCGGGTGTCGGCCGTGTCATCGCGGTGGCGGACTGGCTGCCCAACCTGCCCACCGCCCAGAGCGAGTCGTTCTACCAGTCCTTCCGCCAGCGGTTCCCGCGGCCGCAGGACGACTACGTGCACATGCGCATGCAGCTGATGGTCGAGGCGCTCGCGCAGGCGATCGAACGTGCGCAGACCAACGAGCGCGTGCCGGTCGCGCTGGCGCTGGAGAAGGCGTCGGTCAGCCTCGCGGGCGTGGCCGGCGCGATGCGCGCGTCGGACCACCAGTTCCAGCAGAACCTGGTGGTCGGCGTGATGGACAAGCAGGGCGCGCCCGGCGTGAAGTTCGACGTCGAAGGATCCGGCTACGGCTTCCGCGTCGCCCGCGTCCTCCCCGCTGCGCAGGCCGAGCAGCCCACCACCTGCCGCATGGCGCGGCCGGCGACCTGAAACAACACGCCACCGGGAATCCCATGCGCCAAGCCATCCTCGACCTCGAAGAATCCAAGATCCGCGAAGTGGCCAACGCCGGCATCGGGCGCGACGACGTGCTGGCGTTCTGGTTCGGCGAGAGCGACGAGGTCACGCCGGACTTCATCCGGCAGGCCGCGATCGACTCGCTGCAGAAGGGCGAGACGTTCTACGCGCACAACCTCGGCCTGCCGGAGTTGCGCGATGCCGTGGCGGCGTACACGTCACGCCTGCACAAGCCGGTCACCCGAGATCGCATCGCGATCACCTCCGGCGGCGTCAACGCGCTGATGCTCGCGATCGAGATGCTCGTGGACGCGGGCGACGAGGTCGTCGCCGTCACGCCGGTGTGGCCCAACCTGGTCGCGCAGCCGCGCATCATGGGCGCCAACCTCAAGCGCGTGTCGCTGCGGCCGCAGGCGGGCGCCTGGTCGCTGGACGTGCAGGAATTGCTCGACACCATCACGCCCGCCACGCGCGTGCTGGTGGTCAACGCGCCCAACAACCCGACCGGCTGGACGCTCACCCGCGCCGAGCAGCAGGCCATCCTCGACCACTGCCGCAGGACCGGCACCTGGATCCTGGCGGACGAGGTGTACGAGCGGCTGTACTTCGAGGACACGGCGAACGCTTGCGCGCCGAGCTTCCTGGACGTTGCAGGGCCAGATGACCGCCTCGTCGTGGCACACAGCTTCTCCAAGAGCTTCCTGATGACGGGCTGGCGGCTGGGCTGGCTGGCGATGCCGGCGGCGATGACGCACCCGATGGGCAAGCTGATCGAGTTCAACACCTCCTGCGCCAGCGTGTTCACCCAGCGGGCGGCGGTGGTCGCGGTGGAGCGCACGGCCGACGTCACGCCGCGCGTCGTCGCGCACCTCAAGGCGTGCCGTGACCGGCTGGTGCCGCAACTGCAGGCGATCCCAGGCGTCCAGCTGGCCGTGCCGAAGGGCGGCATGTACGCGTTCTTCCAGCTCGAGGGCTTCGGCGACTCGCTGGACCTGGCCAAGCGGCTGGTCACCGAGGCCGGGCTGGGCATCGCCCCCGGCAACGCCTTCGCGGCCGAGGCCCAGGGCTGGCTGCGCTGGTGCTTCGCGTCCAAGGACCTCGGCCGGCTCGACGAAGGCGTGCGGCGGCTGCAGGGCTGGCTGGCGCGTCGCTGAGGCCGGGGAGGGGGCCGGGTGGTACAATCCACCGGTTCTGCATCCCGCAGAGCGCACGTTGGGGACCTTCCATCCCCAACGCAAGTCAAACCTCCAACACAGGAAGTCCAAGATGTCCGCCCTCAACAAGGCCGAGATCGTTTCCGCGCATTCGCGCGGCACCAACGACACCGGCAGCCCCGAAGTCCAGGTCGCGCTGCTCACCGCGCGCATCAACGAACTGACCCCGCACTTCAAGACCCATGCGAAGGATCACCACGGCCGCCGTGGCCTGCTGCGCATGGTCAACCGCCGCAAGAACCTGCTGGCGTACCTGAAGGACAAGGATGCCGAGCGCTACACGGCGCTGATCGGCAAGCTGGGCCTGCGCAAGTAAGCCGGCCGGAGGGGCTAGGCGCCAGGGACTGGGGGCTGGGAGATTCATCCCGCCCTGCGTTCCGGCACCTGGCCCTTTTCAGTTTTTCAACCCCGGAGCAGACGCAAGGCTGTGTCATTCCTCAGGGGCTAAGTGCCGGTGATCCCGCTCTTGGCCCCGACTCCTAGCCCCTGAGGAATGGCATCGCGTTCGGCTCCACCACCGCAAGAAAGCGAACCATGAGCATCTTCAACAAGGTCACCAAGACCTTCCAGTGGGGCCAGCACACCGTCACGATGGAGACGGGCGAAGTCGCCCGCCAGGCCAGCGGCGCCGTCATCGTGAACATCGAGGACACCGTCGTCCTTGCCACCGTCGTCGGCTCCAAGACCGCCAAGCCGGGCCAGGATTTCTTCCCGCTGACCGTCGACTACATCGAGAAGACCTACGCCGCCGGCAAGATCCCCGGCTCGTTCTTCAAGCGCGAAGCCAAGCCGTCCGAACTCGAGACGCTCACCAGCCGCCTGATCGACCGCCCGATCCGCCCGCTGTTCCCCGAAGGCTTCTTCAACGAAGTGCACGTGGTCATCCACACGCTGTCGCTGAACCCCGAAGTCGACGCCGACATCGCCGCCCTCATCGCGTCCAGCGCCGCGCTGTCCATCTCGGGCATCCCGTTCGCCGGCCCGATCGCCGCCGCCCGCGTGGGCTACATCAACGGCGAATACGTCCTCAACCCGGGCCCCACCCAGCGCAAGGACTCGCAACTGGACCTGGTCGTCGCCGGCACCGAAGCCGCCGTGCTGATGGTGGAATCCGAAGCGCAGCAGCTGACCGAGGAAGTGATGCTGGGCGCCGTGGTGTTCGGCCACGAGCAGGGCAAGATCGCCATCAACGCCATCCACGAGCTGGTCCGCGAAGCGGGCAAGCCGGTGTGGGACTGGCAGCCCCCGGCCCGGGACGAAGGCTTCATCGCCAAGGTCACCGAGCTGGCCGAGCCGAAGCTGCGCGCCGCCTACCAGATCCGCAGCAAGCAGGCCCGCACCCAGGCGCTGCGCGAAGCCACGGCCGCCGTGCACGCCGGCCTGAAGGAGCAGGGCACCGAGTTCGATTCGGTCAAGGTCGACGAACTGCTGTTCACCATCGAAGCGGGCATCGTCCGCAGCCAGATCCTGGCCGGCGAGCCGCGCATCGACGGCCGCGACACGCGCACCGTGCGCCCCATCGAGATCCGCACCGGCGTGCTGCCGCGCACCCACGGCTCGGCGCTGTTCACGCGCGGCGAGACGCAGGCGATGGTCGTCACCACGCTGGGCACCGAGCAGGACGCGCAGCGCATCGACGCGCTGGCCGGCGAGTTCCACGACCGCTTCCTGTTCCACTACAACATGCCCCCCTTCGCCACCGGCGAAGTGGGCCGCATGGGCTCCACCAAGCGCCGCGAAGTCGGCCACGGCCGCCTGGCCAAGCGCGCGCTGATCCCGTGCCTGCCGCCCAAGGACGAGTTCCCCTACACGATCCGCGTCGTGTCGGAGATCTTCGAATCCAACGGCTCGTCGTCGATGGCTTCGGTCTGCGGCGGCTGCCTGGCGCTGATGGACGCGGGCGTGCCGATGAAGGCGCACGTCGCCGGCATCGCCATGGGCCTGATCAAGGAAGGCAACCGCTTCGCGGTGCTGACCGACATCCTGGGTGACGAGGACCACCTGGGCGACATGGACTTCAAGGTCGCCGGCACCACCAACGGCATCACCGCCTTGCAGATGGACATCAAGATCCAGGGCATCACCAAGGAAATCATGCAGGTGGCGCTCGCGCAGGCGAAGGAAGCGCGCATGCACATCCTGGGCAAGATGCAGGAGTCGATGGGCGAGGCCAAGACCGAGGTGTCCAGCTGGGCGCCGCGCCTGTACACGATGAAGATCAACCCGGAGAAGATCCGCGACGTCATCGGCAAGGGCGGCTCCGTCATCCGTGCGCTGACCGAGGAAACCGGCACCCAGATCGACATCGGCGAAGACGGCACCATCACCGTCGCTTCCACCGACGCGGCCAAGGCCGACGAGGCGATGAAGCGCATCGCGCAGATCACGGCCGACGTCGAGATCGGCAAGGTCTACGAAGGCGCGATCACCAAGATCCTGGACTTCGGCGCGCTGGTCAACCTGCTCCCGGGCAAGGACGGCCTGCTGCACATCAGCCAGATCGCGCACGAGCGCGTCGAGAAGGTCACCGACTACCTGAGCGAAGGCCAGGTCGTGAAGGTCAAGGTCCTCGAGACCGACGACAAGGGCCGCGTCAAGCTGTCCATGAAGGCCCTGCTGGACCGCCCCGAGGGCATGCCCGAGGAGCAGCCGCGCGAGCGCCGCGAGCGCAGCGACCGTCCGCCGCGCGGCGAATACCGTGGCGACCGCGAGCGCGGCGACCGTGGTGACCGCGGCGACCGTGGTGATCGTCCCCCGCGCGGCGACCGTGGCGAAGGTGGCGATCGCGGCGACCGTCCCCCGCGCCACGAAGGCGACCGCCCGGCCACCAACGGCGACGCGCAGCCCACGCCCGTGACGGGCGACCCGCAGGAGTAATCCCGCGAGTCCCGGCCATGGCGGCCGTGTCCGCCATGGCCTCCAACGTGCAGGAGCGATCCCCATGAAAGCGGTCGAGATCACCAGCTACGGCGCGCCGGAAGTGCTGCGCCTCGGCGAGCGCCCGGACCCCGTCGCGGGTCCCGGCGAGCTGCTCATTCGCGTCGCGGCCAGCGGCGTCAACCGCCCCGACGTCCTCCAGCGCACCGGCAACTACCCGGTGCCGCCGGGCGCGTCCGACCTTCCCGGCCTCGAAGTGGCCGGCGAGGTCGTGGCGGGCGACGCGAAGGCGATGGCCGATGCCGGCTTCAAGATCGGCGACCGCGTCTGCGCGCTGGTCGCCGGCGGCGGCTACGCGCAGCTGTGCGTCGCGCCGGTGGGCCAGTGCCTGCCGGTGCCCAAGGGCCTGTCGGACGTCGAGGCCGCTTCGCTGCCGGAGACGTTCTTCACCGTGTGGAGCAACGTGTTCGACCGCGGCCGCCTGCAGAAGGGCGAGTCCTTCCTCGTGCAGGGCGGCACCAGCGGCATCGGCGTGACGGCCATCCAGATGGCCAAGGCGCTGGGCGCCGGCAAGGTGATCGCCACGGCGGGTTCGGACGAAAAGTGCGAAGCCTGCCTGAAGCTGGGCGCGGACCACGCGATCAACTACAAGACCCAGGATTTCGGCGAAGAGGCCAAGCAGCTCACGGGCGGCAAGGGCGTCGACGTGATCCTGGACATGGTCGCCGGCAGCTACGTCGACCGCGAGGTCAAGTGCCTCGCCGAGGACGGCCGCCTGGTGATCATCGCGGTGCAGGGCGGCACCAAGAGCGAGATCAACGCGGGCCTGGTGCTTCGGCGCCGGCTGCACATCACGGGCTCCACGCTGCGCCCGCGTCCCGTGGCCTTCAAGGCCGCGATCGCGGATTCGCTGAAGGCGCACGTGTGGCCGCTGATCGAGACCGGCCGCATCAAGCCGGTGCTGCACAGCACGTTCGCGGCCGCCGACGCGGCCAAGGCGCACGCGCTGATGGAGACCAACCAGCACGTGGGCAAGATCGTCCTGACCTGGTGAGCTGGGAAACAAGAACGAGATGACGGATCGCAAGAAGCTGATCGCCGGCAACTGGAAGATGAACGGCTCCATCGCGTCGAACGACGCGCTGGTGCGCGCGGTCGTCGCCGGCATGAAGGATGCCGCCTGCACGGTGGCCGTGTGCGTGCCCGCGCCGTACCTGGCGCAGCTGCAGCTGCTGCGGCACGGCTCGCAGCTCGAGCTCGGCTCGCAGGACGTGTCGCCGCACGAGCAGGGCGCCTACACCGGCGAGGTGTCGGCCGCGATGCTCAAGGAGTTCGGCGTCCGCTACGCGATCGTCGGCCATTCCGAGCGGCGCCAGTACCATGGCGAAGGCGACCAGCAGGTGGCCGACAAGGCCAAGGCGGCGCTCGCGCACGGCATCACGCCGATCGTGTGCGTCGGCGAGACGCTGGCCGAGCGCGAGGCGGGCCGGACCGAGGAAGTGGTCAAGCGCCAGCTGGCCGCCGTCATCCACACCAACGGCCACTGCATCAGCGAGATCGTGGTTGCCTACGAACCCGTCTGGGCCATAGGCACCGGCAAGACCGCTTCGCCCGAGCAGGCGCAGCAGGTACACGCCGTGCTGCGCGCGCAGCTGAAGGCGGCGACCGGGAAGGCCGACCGCATCGCCATCCTCTACGGCGGCAGCATGAACGCGGGCAATGCCGCGACGCTGCTGGCGCAGCCCGACGTCGACGGCGGCCTGATCGGCGGCGCGTCGCTGAAGGCCCCCGACTTCCTGCAGATCATCGCCGCCGCCCGCTGAGGCGCGGCAAGACAACGAGAACACCATGCAAGTGCTCCACACCCTTCTCCTGGCCGTCCAGATCCTGTCCGCGCTGACCATGATCGGCCTCATCCTCCTGCAGCACGGCAAGGGCGCCGACATGGGCGCCGCGTTCGGCAGCGGCGCGTCGGGCAGCCTCTTCGGCGCGACCGGCAGCGCGAACTTCCTGTCGCGCACCACGGCCGTGCTGGCCACCGTGTTCTTCATCTGCACGCTGGGCCTGGCGTGGGCCGGCAATTACCGCGGCGCCGACTCGGGCAGCGTGCTCGAGCGCGCTACCGTCGTGTCGCCGGCTGCGCAACCGGCGGCCAGCGCGCCGGCCGGCCAGGTGCCCGGCGCGCCCGCTGCCGCACCGGCATCGGCACCCGCTGCGACGGCACCGGCCGCCCCGGCCGCGCCCGCGGCGTCCGGCGCCGCGCAAGTCCCTGGGAAGTGAACTCCGCGCGAGGTGCTGCCTCCAAGGAAGCATCTCGTTTCGGAGTAAACTCCGAGGCTGCCCGGGAAGCACATCACAAGAGCAAGATCCTCACGCCTGCCCGGGCGAGCAAGACACCGCCGACGTGGTGAAATTGGTAGACACGCTATCTTGAGGGGGTAGTGGCGAAAGCTGTGCGAGTTCGAGTCTCGCCGTCGGCACCAGTACAAGGACGAGCCGCCGCCCAGCGCGGCGGCTTGCGTAGCCGACCCAGCCGCCATGAGCCTCGACCAGTACCTCCCCGTCCTCCTCTTCATCCTGGTCGGCATCGCGGTGGGCGTCCTGCCGCAGGTGATGGGCTACGCGATCGCCAAGGGCGCCGGCTTCGTCAAGCCGGACGCGGCCAAGAACTCCCCCTACGAGTGCGGCTTCGAGGCCTTCGAGGACGCGCGCATGAAATTCGACGTGCGCTACTACCTCGTGGCCATCCTGTTCATCCTGTTCGACCTCGAGATCGCCTTCCTCTTCCCGTGGGCCGTGGCCCTGAAG
This sequence comes from Ramlibacter algicola, assembly GCF_016641735.1. NCBI lineage: Bacteria > Pseudomonadati > Pseudomonadota > Betaproteobacteria > Burkholderiales > Comamonadaceae > Ramlibacter > Ramlibacter algicola. Next base: position 1,983,404 of record NZ_JAEDAO010000001.1, read on the forward strand.
GAGATCGGGCCGGTGGGCTTCTGGTCGATGATGGTCTTCCTCGGGATCCTCGTGGTGGGCTTCGTGTACGAGTGGAAGAAGGGCGCGCTCGACTGGGAATGAGCGCGCTCCCGCGAAGGGACGCAACAAGCAATGGCAAACGAAGGAATGCTCGACAAGGGCTTCGTCACGACGGGCGTGGACACCGTCATCAATTGGGCCAAGACCGGCTCGCTGTGGCCGATGACGTTCGGCCTCGCATGCTGCGCGGTGGAGATGATGCATGCGGGCGCGGCCCGCTACGACATCGACCGCTTCGGCATGCTGTTCCGCCCGAGCCCGCGCCAGTCCGACCTGATGATCGTGGCCGGCACGCTGTGCAACAAGATGGCGCCGGCGCTGCGCAAGGTGTACGACCAGATGCCCGAGCCGCGCTGGGTGCTCTCCATGGGCACCTGCGCCAACGGCGGCGGCTACTACCACTACAGCTATTCGGTCGTGCGCGGCTGCGACCGCATCGTGCCCGTCGACGTCTACGTGCCCGGCTGCCCGCCGACCGCCGAGGCGCTGCTGTACGGGATCATCCAGCTGCAGCAGAAGATCCGCCGCACGCAAACGATCGCGCGAGCCTGAACGAATGACCGTCAACACCCCGTTCGCGGTCGACCCCGCGGCCCTGCAGCAGGCCATCACCGAAGCGCTGGGCCCGCTGGCCAAGCGCGTGGACCTGGCGCTGGGCGAAGTCACCGTCACCGTCACCCCGGACAACTACCTGCAGGCGGCGCAGCTGCTGAAGACGCACCCGGCGTGCCGCTTCGAGCAGCTGCTGGACCTGTGCGGTGTCGACTATTCCGACTACCGCAACGGCGCCTACGACGGCCCGCGCTACGCGGTCGTGTCGCACCTGCTGTCGGTCAGCCTGAACCAGCGCGTGCGCCTGCGCGTGTTCTGCGCCGACGACGACCTGCCCGAGGTGGAGTCGGTGCACGGCGTGTGGAACTCGGTGAACTGGTTCGAGCGCGAGGCGTTCGACCTGTACGGCATCGTGTTCCTGAACCACCCCGACCTGCGCCGCATCCTCACGGACTACGGCTTCATCGGCCACCCGTTCCGCAAGGACTTCCCGGTGTCCGGCCACGTCGAGATGCGCTACGACCCCGAGCGCCAGCGCGTGATCTACCAGCCGGTCTCGATCGAGCCGCGCGAGATCACGCCGCGCATCATCCGCGAAGAGAACTACGGCGGCATCCAGGCCGGCCGCGGCCTGGGCGACAACAACCATGGCTGAAATCAAGAACTACACGCTCAACTTCGGCCCGCAGCACCCGGCGGCGCACGGCGTGCTGCGCCTGGTGCTGGAGCTCGATGGCGAGGTGATCCAGCGCGCCGACCCGCACATCGGCCTGCTGCACCGCGCGACCGAGAAGCTGGCCGAGACGCGCACGTACATCCAGTCGCTGCCGTACATGGACCGCCTGGACTACGTGTCCATGATGTGCAACGAGCACGCGTACTGCCTGGCCATCGAGAAGCTGCTGGGCATCGAGGTGCCGATCCGCGCGCAGTACATCCGCGTGATGTATTCCGAGCTCACCCGCCTGCTCAACCACCTGCTGTGGCTGGGCGCGCACGGGCTGGACTGCGGCGCGATGAACATGCTGATCTACACCTTCCGCGAGCGGGAGGACATCTTCGACATGTACGAGGCGGTGTCGGGCGCGCGCATGCACGCGGCCTACTTCCGCCCGGGCGGCGTCTACCGCGACCTGCCGGACTCGATGCCGCAGTACAAGGCGAGCAAGGTCCGCAACGAGCGCGAGATCAAGCGCATGAACGACGACCGCAGCGGCACGCTGCTGGACTTCATCGACTCGTTCACACGGCGCTTCCCCGGCTACGTCGACGAATACGAGACGCTGCTGACGGACAACCGCATCTGGAAGCAGCGCACCGTGGGCATCGGCGTGGTCACGCCCGAGCGCGCGCTGAACATGGGCTTCACCGGCCCGATGCTGCGCGGCAGCGGCATCGCCTGGGACCTGCGCAAGACGCAGCCCTACGAGGTCTACGCGAAGATGGACTTCGACATCCCGGTGGGCCGGACCGGCGACTGCTACGACCGCTACCTGGTGCGCGTGCAGGAGATGCGCGAGTCCAACCGCATCATCCAGCAGTGCGTCGCCTGGCTGCGCGCCAACCCGGGCCCGGTGATCACCGACAACCACAAGGTCGCGCCGCCCGATCGCGAATCCATGAAGTCCAACATGGAGGAGCTGATCCACCACTTCAAGCTGTTCTCCGAAGGCTTCCGCGTCCCCGAGGGCGAGGCGTATGCCGCGGTGGAACACCCGAAGGGCGAGTTCGGCATCTACATCGTGAGCGACGGCGCCAACAAGCCGTACCGCCTGAAGATCCGCGCGCCCGGCTTCCCGCACCTGGCGTCGCTGGACGAAATGGGCCGCGGCCACATGATCGCCGACGCCGTGGCCATCATCGGCACGATGGACATCGTGTTCGGGGAGATCGATCGATGAACGTCACGGAAGCCATGAAGGCCCGGTTCGACCGCGAAGTGGCCAAGTACCCCGCGGACCAGAAGCAGTCCGCCGTGATGGCCTGCCTGGCCATCGTGCAGCAGGAGCACGGCCACCTGACGCTCGAGGCCGAGAAGGAAGTGGCCGACCACCTGGGCATGCCGCCGATCGCGGTGCACGAGGTCTCGACCTTCTACAACATGTACAACCAGCAGCCGGTCGGCAGGTACAAGCTGAACGTCTGCACCAACCTGCCGTGCCAGCTGCGCGGCGGCGGCGTGGCGCTGCACCACCTGGAGCAGCGCCTGGGCGTGGAGATGGGCGGCACCACCGCCGACGGCTGCTTCACGCTGCAGCAGTCCGAGTGCCTGGGCGCCTGCGCCGACGCACCGGTGATGCTGGTCAACGACCGCACCATGTGCAGCTTCATGACGAACGACAAGCTCGACCAGCTGGTCGAGGGTTTGCGCAAGGCGGAATGATGAACGCGCAACAGGTTCTCCAGCAATTCCAGGCCACCGGGGTGCAGACCTGCTTCCACGGCCGCCACATCGACCCGCAGATCTACGCGGGCCTGGACGGCACCAACTGGCGCCTGAAGGACTACGAGGCGCGCGGCGGCTACGAGGCCCTGCGCAAGATCCTCGACCCGCTGACCGGCGGCCTCACGCAGGACCAGGTGATCGCCACCGTCAAGGAATCGGCGCTGCGCGGCCGCGGCGGCGCGGGCTTCCCGACCGGGCTGAAGTGGTCCTTCATGCCGCGCCAGTTCCCGGGGCAGAAGTACCTGGTGTGCAACTCCGACGAGGGCGAACCGGGCACGTGCAAGGACCGCGACATCCTGCACTACAACCCGCACATCGTCATCGAGGGCATGATCATCGCGGCCTACGCGATGGGCATCTCCGTGGGCTACAACTACATCCACGGCGAGATCTTCCAGACCTACGAGCGCTTCGAGGAAGCCCTCGAGGAGGCCCGCGCGGCCGGCTACCTGGGCGACAACATCCTCAGCTCGAAGTTCTCCTTCCAGCTGCACGCGTTCCACGGCTTCGGCGCCTACATCTGCGGCGAGGAGACGGCGCTGCTGGAATCGCTGGAAGGCAAGAAGGGCCAGCCGCGCTTCAAGCCGCCGTTCCCGGCCAGCTTCGGCCTGTACGGCAAGCCCACCACGATCAACAACACCGAGACCTTCGCCGCGGTGCCCTGGATCATCCGCAACGGCGGCCAGGCCTACCTGGAGAAGGGCAAGCCGAACAACGGCGGCACCAAGATCTTCTCGGTGTCGGGTGACGTCGAACTGCCGGGCAACTACGAGATCCCGCTCGGCACGCCTTTCAGCAAGCTGCTGGAGTTGTGCGGCGGCGTGAAGGGCGGCCGCAAGCTCAAGGCCGTCATCCCCGGCGGCTCCTCGGCGCCGGTGCTGCCCGCCGACATCATGATGGACTGCACGATGGACTACGACTCCATCGCCAAGGCGGGCTCGATGCTCGGCTCGGGCGCCGTCATCGTGATGGACGAGACGCGCGACATGGTCGAGAGCCTGTTGCGCCTGTCGTACTTCTACATGCACGAATCGTGCGGCCAGTGCACGCCGTGCCGCGAAGGCACCGGCTGGCTGTGGCGCGTGGTCGACCGCATCCAGAACGGCCGCGGCAAGCCCAGCGACATCGAGTTGCTCAACTCGGTGGCCGACAACATCCAGGGCCGCACCATCTGCGCGCTCGGCGACGCCGCCGCGATGCCGGTGCGCGCCATGCTCAAGCACTTCAAGCACGAGTTCGAGGCCAAGATCGCGCGGTCGTCGGCACAGCTGGACCAACCGCGGGACATCGTGCCTGCCGGCGCGCGGGCCTGAAAGAAGACCACTTATGGCAGAGATTACGTTAGACGGCCAGAAGGTCGAGATCGCCGACGGCAGCATGGTGATGCATGCGGCCGACAAGGCCGGCGTCTACATCCCGCACTTCTGCTACCACAAGAAGCTCTCCATCGCGGCCAACTGCCGCATGTGCCTGGTGGACGTCGAGAAGGCGCCCAAGCCCATGCCCGCCTGCGCCACGCCCGTCACCAACGGGATGATCGTGCGCACGCGCAGCGACAAGGCGATCAAGGCGCAGCAGTCGGTGATGGAGTTCCTGCTGATCAACCACCCGCTGGACTGCCCGATCTGCGACCAGGGCGGCGAGTGCCAGCTGCAGGACCTCGCCGTCGGCTATGGCGGCTCGGCCTCGCGCTACGAGGAAGAAAAGCGCGTCGTCCTGCACAAGGACGTCGGCCCGCTGATCTCCATGGAGGAGATGAGCCGCTGCATCCACTGCACCCGCTGCGTGCGCTTCGGCCAGGAAGTGGCCGGCGTGATGGAGCTGGGCATGGTCAATCGCGGCGAGCACTCCGAGATCACCACGGTCCTGGGCGACACGGTCGACAGCGAAGTCTCCGGCAACATGATCGACCTGTGCCCGGTCGGCGCGCTCACGAGCAAGCCGTTCCGCTACAGCGCCCGCAACTGGGAGCTGTCGCGCCGCAAGTCGGTGGCGCCGCACGATTCCAGTGGCGCCAACCTGATCGTCCAGGTCAAGTCCAACCGCGTGATGCGCGTGCTGCCGCTCGAGAACGAAGCGGTCAACGAATGCTGGCTGGCCGACCGCGACCGCTTCTCCTACGAAGCGCTCAACGGCGACGAGCGCCTGGCCGCGCCCATGGTCAAGCAAGGCGGCCAGTGGCAGACCGTCGACTGGCAGACCGCGCTCGAATACGTCGCCAACGGCCTGAAGCACGTGAAGGACGAACACGGCTCGCAGGGCATCGGCCTGCTGGCCAGCCCGCACGCGACGGTCGAGGAACTGTTCCTTGCCGGCGCGCTGGTGCGCGGCCTGGGTTCGGGGAACATCGACCACCGCCTGCGCCACGCGCAATTCACGGCCGAAGGCGTGCGTTGGCTGGGCACCAGCATTGCATCGCTGTCGGACCTGCAGGGCGCACTGGTCGTCGGCTCCAACCTGCGCAAGGACCATCCGCTGTTCTCGCTGCGCATCCGCGCCGCCACCCGCAAGGGCGCGCGCGTTGCACGCATCCACGACGTGGACCACGATTGGGCGATGCCGCTGGCCGCCTCGCACACCGTGCCCGCGTCGCAGTGGGCGCAGGTGCTGGCCGACATCGCGACCGTCATCGCGGGCGAGAAGAGCGGCACCGCGCCCGCGCAGGGCAAGGCCACGGACACCGCCAGGTCGCTGGCCGCGGCGCTGCTGTCGGGCGAGCGCCGGGCGATCCTGCTGGGCAATGCCGCCGCGCACCACGCCAACGCGTCGACGCTGCTGGCACTGGCGCAGTGGATCGGTGAAGCCACCGGCGCCACCGTCGGCTACCTCACCGAAGCCGCCAACACCGTCGGCGCGCAGCTGGTGAACGCCATGCCGGGGCAGGGCGGCTTCAACGCCGCACAGATGCTCGATGGCCGCCTGAAGGCCGCGATCCTGCTGAACGTCGAGCCCGAGTTCGACACCGCCGCCGGCGCGAGTGCCGTGGCCGCGCTGGGCAAGGCCGACATGGTCGTCACGCTCAGCCCGTTCAAGGCCAACATGGCCTTCAGCGACGTGCTGCTGCCGATCGCGCCCTGGACCGAGACGCCGGGCACCTTCGTCAACGCCGAAGGCCGCGTGCAGTCGTTCCATGCCGTGGTCAAGCCGCTGGGCGAAGCGCGCCCCGCGTGGAAGGTGCTGCGCGTGCTGGGCAACATGATGGGCCTCGAAGGGTTCGACTACGAGTCCGCGATGGACGTGCTCACCGCCGCGCGCGGTGCGCAGGACGCCCAGCAGCAGATGGTGCAGGGCGACAAGCTGTCCAACCGCACCGGCGCCAGGGCCGACGTCTCCGCGCAGTCCGGCACGCCGGCCACTGCCGCGATCTACCAGCTCGACCCGATCGTGCGCCGCGCGCCGTCGCTGCAGCTCACTGCCGACGGCCAGGCCGCGTTGCCGCCCGCCGCGCGCGCCACGCACGACGGCCGCGAGGAGGTCCTCGCATGATCGATTCGATCTACGGCTTCGGCAACGGCCTGATCGCCGCACCGTGGTGGTCGGCCGCCGGCTGGCCGGTGGTGTGGACCCTGATCAAGATCGTCCTGGTCGTCGCGCCCCTCATGGGCGCGGTGGCTTACCTGACGCTGTGGGAACGCAAGGCCATCGGCTTCACGCAGCTGCGCCCGGGTCCCAACCGCATCGGCCCGTTCGGCCTGCTGACGCCGATCGCCGACGCGCTCAAGCTGCTGACCAAGGAGATCATCCTCCCGTCGGCCGCCAACAAGGGCCTGTTCATCCTCGGCCCGATCATGACCATCATGCCGGCGCTCGCCGCGTGGGTGGTCGTGCCCTTCGGTCCCGACGTCGCGCTGTCCAACATCAACGCCGGCCTGCTGTTCCTGATGGCGATCACCTCGATGGAGGTGTACGGCGTCATCATCGCCGGCTGGGCCTCGAACTCGAAGTACGCCTTCCTGGGCGCGCTGCGCGCATCCGCGCAGATGGTCAGCTACGAGATCGCGATGGGTTTCGCGCTCGTGGTGGTCCTGATGGTCACCGGCAGCCTGAACATGACCGACGTCGTGATGTCGCAGGCGCGCGGCCATGGCGCGGCGGTCGGCCTGAACTTCCTGTCCTGGAACTGGCTGCCCCTGCTGCCGATCTTCGTCGTTTACTTCATCTCCGGCCTCGCCGAGACCAACCGCCACCCGTTCGACGTGGTGGAAGGCGAATCGGAGATCGTCGCGGGCCACATGATCGAGTACTCGGGCATGAGCTTCGCCATGTTCTTCCTGGCCGAGTACGCCAACATGTGGCTGGTCTCGATCCTGGCCGTCACCATGTTCCTGGGTGGCTGGCTGCCCCCCATCGACTCGGCCATCTTCAACTGGGTCCCCGGCTGGATCTGGCTGGGCGCGAAGACGTTCGTCGTCGTGACCATGTTCCTTTGGGTGCGCTCCACGTTCCCGCGCTACCGCTACGACCAGATCATGCGCCTGGGCTGGAAGATCTTCATCCCGGTCACGCTGGTCTGGCTGATCGTGGTGGGGCTGTGGATGCAAACCCCCTACAACATCTGGAAGTAAGCGGATGTCCACCACCACTCTCCAACGCCAGCCCTCCGGCTTCTCGCTGAAGGACTTTCTCTCCAGCTTCCTGCTGGTGGAGCTGTTCAAGGGCCTGCGGATCACGGGCAAGTACTTCTTCGCCCGCAAGATCACGATCCAGTTCCCGGAGGAGAAGACGCCGCTGTCGCCGCGCTTCCGCGGCCTGCACGCGCTGCGCCGCTACCCGAACGGCGAGGAGCGCTGCATCGCCTGCAAGCTGTGCGAGGCCGTGTGCCCCGCGCTGGCGATCACCATCGAGAGCGACCAGCGCACCGACGGCACCCGCCGCACCACGCGCTACGACATCGACCTGACCAAGTGCATCTTCTGCGGCTTCTGCGAGGAGAGCTGCCCGGTCGACTCGATCGTCGAGACCCACATCCTCGAATACCACGGCGAGAAGCGCGGCGACCTGTACTACACCAAGGACATGCTGCTGGCCGTGGGCGACCGCTACGAGGCCGAGATCGCCGAGCGCAAGGCGGCCGACGCCAAGTACCGCTGACCGCAGCCACAACGACAAGAACCATGGACATCAAGGCCGGCTTCTTCTACCTGTTCTCGGCGGTGCTGCTGTTCGCATCGTTCCGGGTCATCACGGCGCGCAACCCGGTGTACGCCGCGCTGTACCTCGTGCTGGCCTTCTTCCAGGCCGCGGCCGTGTGGCTGCTGCTCAAGGCCGAATTCCTCGCCATCTCGCTCGTGCTGGTGTACGTCGGGGCGGTGATGGTGCTGTTCCTGTTCGTGGTGATGATGCTGGACGTCGACGTCGACGCCCTGCGCGCCGGGTTCTGGAAGCACTTCCCGATCGCCGCGCTGGTCGGCGTGGTCATCGCCCTCGAGATGGCGGCCGTCCTCATCGGCGGCTTCACCCCGCCGGCCGAACCCACCGCCGGCCCGGCCGCGGCCCAGGCCGCGCAAGCCGGCGCATCCGCGGTGCTGCAGGTGTCGAACACCAAGGAACTGGGCAAGCTGCTGTACACGCAGTACCTGTTCCCGCTGGAGGTCGCGGCCGTGCTGCTGCTGGTGGCCATCGTCGCCGCCATCGCGCTGACGCTGCGCCACCGCAAGGACAGCAAGGCCATCGACCCGTCGCTGCAGGTGCGCGTGAAGGCGCGCGACCGGTTGCAGATCGTCAAGATGCCGCCGGTGCTGGCCGCCGTCCCCGCCGCGCCGGAAGCGCCCGCCGCCGAAGGAGCGAAGGCATGACCGTGACGCTCGGCCACTTCCTGACGCTCGGCGCGATCCTGTTCGCGCTGTCCGTCGTCGGCATCTTCCTGAACCGCCGCAACCTGATCGTCCTGCTGATGGCCATCGAGCTGATGCTGCTGGCGGTCAACATGAACTTCGTGGCGTTCTCCTACTACCTGGGCGACATGCACGGCCAGGTGTTCGTGTTCTTCATCCTCACCGTGGCCGCGGCCGAGTCCGCCATCGGCCTGGCCATCCTGGTCCTGCTGTTCCGCAACAAGTCGAGCATCAGCGTCGAGGAATTGAACGAGCTCAAGGGCTGAGCACAAGAACAAGGCCCCAAAGAAACCATGAGCACCACCCTCAACGCGTCGACGCTGCTCGCCGTGCCGATGGCCCCCCTCGTGGGCGCCGTGCTGGCGGGCGTGCTCGGCACCACCTTCGGCGGCAACGTCATCGGCCGCCGCCTGTCGCACACCTTCACCATCCTGGGCGTCTTCGTCGCGTTCGTCATCTCGGCGCTGACGCTCAAGTCGGTCGCCGTCGACGGCGCCCGCTTCAACGAGACCATCTACGAGTGGATGGTCGTCGGCGGCCTGAAGATGGAAATCGGGTTCCTGGTCGACGGCCTCACGGCGATGATGATGTGCGTGGTGACCTTCGTGTCGCTGATGGTGCACATCTACACCATCGGGTACATGGAGGACGACGACGGCTACAACCGCTTCTTCGCCTACATCTCGCTGTTCACCTTCTCGATGCTCATGCTGGTCATGAGCAACAACTTCCTGCAGCTGTTCTTCGGCTGGGAAGCGGTGGGCCTGGTGTCGTACCTGCTGATCGGCTTCTGGTTCAACAAGCCCAGCGCCATCTTCGCCAACATGAAGGCCTTCCTGGTCAACCGGGTCGGCGACTTCGGCTTCATCCTGGGCATCGGCCTGATCGCCGCGTTCGCGGGCACCCTCAGCTACGCCGAGACCTTCGCCAAGGCGGCGGAGATCGGCAAGATGACCTTCCCCGGCACCGAGTGGATGCTGGTCACCGTCATCTGCATCTGCCTGTTCATCGGCGCGATGGGCAAGAGCGCGCAGTTCCCGCTGCACGTGTGGCTGCCCGACTCGATGGAAGGCCCGACCCCGATCTCCGCGCTGATCCACGCGGCGACGATGGTCACGGCCGGCATCTTCATGGTGGCGCGCATGTCGCCGCTGTTCGAGCTGTCCGACGTGGCGCTGTCGTTCATCCTCGTCATCGGCGCGATCACGGCCCTGTTCATGGGCTTCCTGGGCATCATCCAGAACGACATCAAGCGCGTGGTCGCGTATTCCACGCTGTCGCAGCTAGGGTACATGACGGTGGCCCTGGGCGCTTCCGCCTACTCGGTGGCCGTGTTCCACCTGATGACGCACGCGTTCTTCAAGGCGCTGCTGTTCCTGGCGGCCGGCTCCGTGATCATCGGCATGCACCACAACCAGGACATCCGCTGGATGGGTGGCGTGCGCAAGTACATGCCGGTGACCTGGATCACGTCGCTGCTCGGCTCGCTGGCCCTGATCGGCACGCCGCTGTTCGCCGGCTTCTATTCCAAGGACTCGATCATCGAGGCGGTGCACCTGTCCAGGCTGCCGGGCGCGGGCTTCGCGTACTTCGCGGTGATGGCGGGCGTGTTCGTCACGGCCTTCTATTCGTTCCGCATGTACTTCCTGGTCTTCCACGGCAAGGAGCGCTACGACCAGGCGCCGGCGCACCATGACCACGACCCGGCGGAGGAACCCGATCCGCACCACCACCAGGACGAACACCACGGCCCGCACGAGTCGCCCTGGGTGGTGACGGCGCCGCTGGTGCTGCTGGCGTTCCCGTCGGTGGTCATCGGCTTCCTGGCCATCGGCCCGATGCTGTACGGCGACTTCTTCAAGGATGCGATCTTCGTCAACCACGAAGCGCACCCGGCCCTCGAGGAGATGGCGAAGGAATTCCACGGCGCCGCCGCGATGGCGCTGCACGGCCTGACCTCGCCGGTGTTCTGGCTGGCGGTCGCCGGCGTGGCGCTCGCTTACTACCTGTACATGGTCAACACGGCGCTGCCGGCGAAGATCGCCCGCGCGCTGCGTCCGCTGTACGTCATCCTGGACAACAAGTACTGGATGGACTGGTTCAACGAGAACGTGCTCGCGCGCGCCGCGCGCGGGCTGGGCCTGGCGCTGTGGAAGGGCGGCGACCAGGCGGTCATCGATGGCGCGGCCGTCAACGGCAGCGCGCGGCTGGTGGGCGTGTTCGCCGCCATCACGCGCCGCCTGCAGACGGGGTACCTGTACCACTACGCGCTGGCGATGATCGTGGGGGTGTTCATCCTGCTCACGTGGTTCGTCGCGCCCTGGTCCGCGCTGCTTGGTCGATAAGGAAAAGAAGAAATGGGCCTGTTGAGCCTTTCCATCTGGACGCCGATCGTGTTCGGCGCCGTGCTGCTCGCGCTGGGACGGGACGAGCACGCGCGCGCCGTGCGCTGGATCGCGCTGGTCGGCGCCATCGTGAGCTTCCTGGTCACGATCCCGCTGTACTCGCGCTTCGAGCTGGGCACCGCGGCCATGCAGTTCACCGAGAAGGCGCCGTGGATCGAGCGCTTCAACGTCAGCTACCACCTGGGCGTGGACGGCATCTCGCTGTGGTTCATCGTGCTGACCGCGTTCATCACCGTCATCGTCGTGATCTCGGCGTGGGAGGTGATCACCGAGCGCGTGAACCAGTACATGGGCGCGTTCCTGATCCTGTCGGGCCTGATGATCGGCGTGTTCGCCGCGCTGGACGCGATGCTGTTCTACGTGTTCTTCGAGGCGACGCTGATCCCGATGTACCTGATCATCGGCATCTGGGGCGGCCCTAGGAAGATCTACGCCGCGTTCAAGTTCTTCCTGTACACGCTGCTCGGCTCGCTGCTGATGCTGATCGCGCTGGTCTACCTGTACAACAAGTCGGGTGGCAGCTTCGACATCGCCACCTGGCACCAGCTGCCGCTGGCCGGCACCGTGCAGACGCTGCTGTTCTTCGGGTTCTTCGCCGCGTTCGCGGTGAAGGTGCCGATGTGGCCGGTGCACACCTGGCTGCCGGACGTGCACGTGGAAGCGCCCACCGGCGGCTCCGCGGTGCTGGCGGCCATCATGCTGAAGCTGGGCGCCTACGGCTTCCTGCGCTTCTCGATGCCGATCGCCCCGGATGCCGCGCACGAGTGGGCCTGGCTGATGATCGGCCTGTCGATCATCGCGGTGATCTACGTGGGCCTGGTCGCGATGGTGCAGCAGGACATGAAGAAGCTGGTGGCGTATTCGTCCGTGGCGCACATGGGCTTCGTCACCCTGGGCTTCTTCATCTTCAACCCGCTGGGCGTGGCCGGCGGCCTGGTGCAGATGATCGCCCACGGCTTCGTGTCGGGCGCCATGTTCCTGTGCATCGGCGTGCTCTACGACCGCGTGCACTCGCGCGAGATCTCCAGCTACGGCGGCGTGGTCAACACCATGCCCAACTTCGCCGCGTTCGCGCTGCTGTTCGCGATGGCCAACTGCGGCCTGCCGGCCACCGCCGGTTTCGTGGGCGAGTGGATGGTGATCCTGGGCGCGGTCAAGGCCAACTTCTGGATCGGCCTGCTGGCCGCCACCGCGCTGGTCTGGGGCGCCGCGTACACGCTGTGGATGTACAAGCGCGTGTACCTCGGCCCGGTCGCCAACGACGACGTCAAGCAGCTCACGGACATCAACTCGCGCGAGTTCCTCATGCTCGGCCTGCTGGCCATCGCGGTGCTCTACATGGGCGTCCACCCCAAGCCCTTCACCGACGTCATGAACGCCTCGGTCGACAACTTCCTGCAGCACGTGAGTGCTTCCAAAATCAAATAAGGCGACCGACATGCTCGACGCTTTCAGCCTGATCGTCGTCTCGCCCGAGATCCTCCTGCTGGTGATGGCGTGCGTCATCGCCCTGGTGGACCTGGGCGTCACCAGCCGCCTTCGCGGCCTGACTTACTGGCTCACCATGGGCACGTTGGCGGCCGTCGCATTCTTCTGCGCCGACTTCGCCGCCACCGGCAACACCCTGTACGCCTTCAACAAGATGGTGGTCAGCGACCCGATGGGCAACTGGCTCAAGTGCTTCGCCACCATCGCGCTGATGGTCACGCTGGTCTACGGCCGCCCGTACGCCGCCGACCGCGACATGCTGCGCGGCGGCGAGTTCTTCACGCTGTCGCTGTTCTCGCTGCTGGGCATGTTCGTCATGATCTCGGCCAGCAACTTCCTGCTGATCTACGTCGGCCTGGAACTGATGACGCTGTGCAGCTACGCGCTGGTGGCGCTGCGCCGCGACAACGAGGTCGCCACCGAGGCGGCGATGAAGTACTTCGTGCTGGGCGCGATGGCTTCCGGCTTCCTGCTGTACGGCATTTCCATGCTGTACGGCGCCACCGGCTCGCTGGACATCAACGAGGTGTTCCGTGTCATCGCGAGCGGCCGCGTCAAGCACCAGGTGCTGGTGTTCGGCCTGGTGTTCATCGTCGCCGGCCTGGCGTTCAAGCTGGGCGCCGCGCCGTTCCACATGTGGATCCCCGACGTGTACCAGGGCGCCCCGACGGCCGTCACGCTGATGATCGGCTCGGCCCCGGAACTGGCGGCGTTCGGCATCGCCATCCGCCTGCTGGTCGAAGGCATGATCCCGCTGGCGCCGGACTGGCAGCAGATGCTGGTGGTGCTGGCGGTCGCGTCGCTGCTGGTGGGCAACCTGGCCGCCATCGCGCAGACCAACCTCAAGCGCATGCTGGCCTATTCGACCATCGCGCAGATGGGCTTCGTGGTGCTGGGCCTGGCGGCCGGCGTGGTCGGCGGCAACACCAACAACGCGCAGTACGCGTACAGCGCGTCGATGTTCTACATCATCACCTACGTGCTCACGACGCTGGCCGCATTCGGCATCATCCTGCTGCTGGCGCGCGAAGGTTTCGAGAGCGACGAGATCACCGACCTGGCCGGCCTCAACCAGCGCAGCCCGCTGTACGCCGCCATCATGGCCGTGTGCATGTTCTCGCTGGCCGGCGTGCCGCCGCTGGTGGGCTTCTACGGCAAGCTGACGGTGCTGCAGGCGCTGGTCGCGACCAACGAGGCCACCTCCATCGGCCTGGCCATCTTCGCCGTCGTGATGTCGCTGGTGGGCGCGTTCTACTACCTGCGCGTGGTCAAGGTCATGTACTTCGACTCGCCGATCACCGCCACCACCGTCTCGGCCCCCGCCGACGTGCGCGCCGTGCTGTCGATCAACGGCCTGCTGGTGCTGGTGCTGGGCATCGTGCCCGGCGGCCTGATGACGCTGTGCGCCGACGCCATCGTCAAGACGCTGGCGACCTAGTCCTCCTGCCTTGTCCCAGACTGCATCGATCTGGCTGGTGATCGTCGTGGCGCTCCTCGGCGCCAACCTGCCGTTCGTGGCCGATCGCCGGCTGTTCGCGGTGTGGCCGCTGGCGGCCTCCAAGAGCCTGCCGCTGCGCCTGCTGGAACTCGTCGTCTTCTACTGCCTGGCCGGCGGCCTGGGCCTGGCGCTCGAGCAGCACGCCGGCCAGATCGCGTCCCAGGGCTGGGAGTTCTACGCCATCACCGGCGCGCTGTTCCTCACGCTCGCCTTTCCGGGCTTCGTGTGGCGCTACCTCGTGAAGCATCGCCCATGACCGCCCCCGACGACTCGCACCTGAAGGAAACCGTGCGCTCGCGCGAGGAGCTCCTGCGCGGCAACTTCCTGCACGTGGTGCGCGAGCACGTCGCGCTGCCCGACGGTTCGCCGGCGACGCGCGAATTCGTGCTGCACCCCGGCGCGGTGGCGATCATCCCGATGCTGGACGATGGCCGCGTGGTGCTCGAGCGCCAGTGGCGCCATCCGCTCGGGCAGGTGTTCATCGAGTTCCCGGCCGGCAAGATCGACCCGGGCGAGGACCGCCTCGTGTGCGCCAAGCGCGAGCTGCTGGAAGAGACCGGCTACACCGCGCGCGAATGGGCGCGCGCGGGCGTGCTGCATCCGCTGATCGCGTACAGCAACGAGTTCATCGAAGTCTGGTTCGCGCGCGGCCTCACGCTGGGCGAACGGCAGCTGGACCACGGCGAGTTCCTCGACGTCATCACCGCCACGCCCGCGGAGCTGCTCGAATGGGTGCGCACCGGCACCGTCACCGACGGCAAGACCATCATCGGCACGCTGTGGCTGCAGCAAGTCCTCGCGGGCGCGTGGACTCTGGAGTGGCGCCGATAATCGGGACGTCATGAAGGTCCTGAACCTGCAATGCGCCCACCAGCACGTCTTCGAGGGCTGGTTCGGCTCCGAGGACGAGTTCGCGTCGCAGCGCGACGGCGGGCTGCTCGAGTGCCCGATCTGCGGCGACCGTGAAGTCGCCAAGCTGCCTTCCGCCCCGCGCCTGAACCTCGGCGCCACCGAGCCCGCCGCGCCGGCGAAGACAGACGTCGCCGCGATGCCGCAAGCCGCGCTGCAGAAGGCGTGGCTGCAGATGGTGCGGCAGGTGATGGCGAACACCGAGGACGTCGGCGAGCGCTTCGCCGAGGAAGCGCGCCGCATCCACTACGGCGAAAGCGAAGAACGCGGCATCCGCGGCCAGGCGTCCCCCGAGGAAACCGAAGCGCTCCTGGACGAAGGCATCCAGGTGCTGCCGCTGCCCGTGCCCAAGGCGCTCAAGGGGCCGGTGCAGTAGAACGGGAGGGGACTCCCTGACGCAGAGGACTGCGCTCGCTCTGCGATCTCTGCGTTCGGAAGTCCGCCTTCAATCCAGCAGCTGCAGCGCAGCGAGGCGCGCATACAGGCCGCCCGCAGCCACGAGCTCCTCGTGCCGCCCCGTTTCGACGATCCGGCCATGGTCCAGGACCACGATGCGGTCGGCTTGCTGGACGGTCGCGAGGCGGTGGGCGATCACGATCGTGGTGCGGTGGCGCATCGCCGCTGACAGCGCCGCCTGCACCATGCGTTCGCTTTCGGCGTCCAGCGCGCTCGTAGCCTCGTCCAGCAACAGCAGGGGCGGGTCCTTCAGGATCGCGCGCGCGATCGCGATGCGTTGGCGCTGGCCGCCGGACAGGCGCACCCCGCGCTCGCCCAGGTACGTCCCATAGCCCTCGGGCAGCGCGGTGATGAAGTCGTGCGCGAACGCGGCGCGCGCAGCCGCGTGGACCTCCTCGTCGCTCGCCGCCGGCCGCCCGTAGCGGATGTTCTCCAGCGCGCTGGCCGAGAACACCACCGGGTCCTGCGCCACCAGCGCCATGCCCGCGCGCAGCTCCTGCAAGGCCCGCCGGGGCAGCGGCACGCCGTCCACCAGGATGCGACCGGCTTGCGGGTCGTAGAACCGCAGCAGCAGCGACACCAGCGTCGACTTGCCGGCGCCGCTCGGCCCGACGAGGGCGACCGTCTCGCCCGCGGCGACGTCCAGCGTGATCGCCTGCAGCGAAGGTGAGTTCGGCCGGGAGGGATAGCGAAACTCCACCGCCTCGAAGCGCACCGTGCTGCCGCCGGCCGGCGCCGGCGCGGCCACCGGATCCGGCGGCGAGGCGACGGGCGAGCGGCTCGCGAGCAGTTCCATCAGGCGCTCGGTGGCGCCCGCCGCGCGCAGCAGGTCGCCGTACACCTCGCCGAGCACGGCGACCGCGCCCGCGAAGATGATCACGTACAGCGCGGCCTGCCCGAGCTGGCCCGCGGTGAGGTCGCCCGCCGTCACCGCCTGCGCGCCGCGGTACAGCCCCCACAGCATCAGCGCCGCGTTGGCGATGATGATGAAGGCCACCAGCACCGCGCGCGCCTTCGTGCGGCTCACGCCGGTGCGGAACGCCTGGTCGGTCGCCTCGCCGAAACGGCGCGCCTCGTGGTCCTCGCCGCCGTAGCTCTGGACCACGGGGATCGCGTTGAGCACCTCGGCCGCGATGGCGCTCGAATCGGCGATGCGGTCCTGGCTGGCGCGCGACAGCTTGCGCACGCGGCGGCCGAACACCATCGCGGGCAGCACGACCAGCAGCACCGCCGCGAGCACGAGCGACATCACGTACGGGTGCGTCCACACCAGCATGCCCAGCGCGCCCAGGCCCATCACGGCGTTGCGCAGGCCCATCGAGAACGACGAGCCGACCACCGTCTGCACGAGCGTGGTGTCCGTCGTCAGGCGCGACAGCACCTCGCCCGTGCGCGTCGTCTCGAAGAACTCCGGGCTCTGCCGCACGACGTGCGCGTACACCGCATTGCGCAGGTCGGCCGTGACGCGCTCGCCGATCCAGCTGACCATGTAGAAGCGCGCGGCCGAGAACAGGCCCAGCGCCACGGCGACGGCGAACAGCGCCAGGAAATGCTCGCGCAGCGCGACCAGCCGCTCACCGGGCGCGGCCGCGACCAGGCCTTCGTCGACGAGCGCCCGCAGCGCGACCGGGAACACCAGCGTCGCGGCCGCGGCCAGCACGAGGAACACGGTCGCCAGGACGAGGCGGCCGCGGTAGGGGAGCAGGAAGGGCAGCAGCCCCGTGAGGGAGCGCGGCGCGCCGCGGGCGGGATCGGGCATGCGGGCAGTGTAGCCATCGCTTGCCCCGCCAATGGTCGCCTTGACAATGGTTGTCTAGGCAACTAATATCCCGGCCATGGCCACATCGACTGCATCGAAGTCCGCGAAGGGTGCCCCGGCGGCCTTCTACCGGCCCGAGACCTACCACCCCGACGGCAGCGTCGCGTACCTGATGAAGCGACTGATCCTCAGCTTCTCGTCGGAGGTGGAGCACCAGCTCGATCCGCGCGGGCTGACGAATGCGCAGTGGGTGCCGCTGTACAAGCTGCACCTCGGGCACGGCACGACCGCCGCCGAGCTGGCGCGCGAATGCCACCTGGACGCCGGCGCGATGACGCGCATGCTGGACCGCCTGGAGGCCAAGGGCCTGGTGCGGCGCGTGCGGTCCTCGGAGGACCGGCGCGTGGTCAACCTCGAGCTGTCCGACGAAGGCCGGCAAGCCGCGAGCGAGATCCCGAAGGTGCTGTGCGGTGTGCTCAACACGCACCTGCAGGGGTTCACCGCCGAGGAAGTGGTGCAGCTCAAGTCGATGCTCCAGCGCATGCTCGCCAACGGCGAGGCCCTGCAGAAGAACAGGAATCCCCAGTGAAGAACGACTCCCGACCCCGCGCCCGCCTGGGCGCGCTGGCCGCCGCGCTGCTGCTCGCGGGCTGCGCCAGCTTCTCCGGCATCGAGCCGCAAGCCAGGCTGCAAGGTGCCACCGATGCGGGCGTGCCCGCCGGCACCGCGGCCATGGCGCCGTCGCTGCAGGACGACTGGTGGACCGCGTTCGGCGATCCGCAGCTGGACCAGGTCGTCGGCCGCGCGCTGCAGGGCAATCCGTCGCTGCGCGTCGCGCAGGCGCGGCTCGACCGCGCGCGGTCCGTGCTCGAAGTGGCGAACGCCGCCACGCTGCCGCAAGTGCAGGGCAGCGCCGACGCGACGCGCCAGCACTTCTCGGCCAACAACATCTACCCGCCGCCGCTGGGCGGCTCGACCCGCGAGCTCGGGACGGTGCAGCTGGCCGGCAGCTGGGAGCTCGATTTCTTCGGCAAGCACCGGCAGGCGCTCGAAGCGGCGCTCGGTGCCTCGCGTGCCGCGCAGGCCGACGTCGACGCCGCCCGCACGGTGCTCGCCGCCAACGTCGCGCGCACCTATTTCCAGGCCGTGCGGCTGCAGGACCAGCTGCAGGTCGCGCAGCGCACGCTGGAGCAGCGCCAGCAGCAGCTGGACCTGGTGCGCGACCGCGTGCGCGCGGGCCTGGACACCACGCTCGAGGAGCGCCAGAGCGAAGGCGGGCTGCCCGAGGTGCGCCAGCAGATCGAGGCGCTCCACGAGCAGGCCGGCCTGGCGCGCAATGCGCTGGCCGCGCTGGTCGCGCAGCCCGACCTGCAGCTCGCGCCGCGCTCGCTCGCCGCCGCCAGGCCGCTCGCGCTGCCCGACACGATTCCCGCCGACCTGCTCGGCCGCCGTGCCGACATCGCGGCCGCGCGCTGGCGCGTCGAAGCCGCGACGCATGACGTCGCGAACGCGAAGGCGTCGTTCTATCCGAACGTGAACCTCACCGCGTTCGTCGGCCTGTCGAGCCTCGGCCTGGGCAACCTGCTCGATGCGGGCAGCAAGCAGTGGGGCATCGGCCCTGCGGTGCACCTGCCGATCTTCGACGCCGGCCGGCTGCGCGCGAACCTGCGCGGCAAGACGGCCGACCTCGACCTCGCGGTCGAGAGCTACAACGGCGCGCTGCTGGAGGCGGTGCGCGACGTCGCCGACCAGCTGACGTCGGCGCGCTCCATCGCGCGCCAGCAGGCCGAGCAGAAGCAGGCGCAGGCGTCCGCCGAAGCCGCGTACGACATCGCCGTGCAGCGCTACAAGGCCGGCCTCGGCACCTACCTCAACGTGCTGACCGCCGAGAGCGCGGTGCTGAACCAGCGCCGCCTGGCCGTCGACCTGGCCGGCCGCGCGCTGGACACCCAGGTGCAACTGGCGCGCGCGCTGGGCGGCGGCTACCGCGCCGACCCCGACACGCAACGCCTGGCGGCGCAAGGCGCCCGCTGAACCGAATCGAGAAGGAAGAGACCATGAGCAACGAAGTGCAGGACACCCAGGCAGCGGACGCACGCAAGTCCAGGCGCAAGAAGGGGCTGACCATCCTCGCGGCGACCGTCGCCGTCGCCGGCGTGGCGTGGGGCAGCTACGAGTGGCTGGTGGCCAGCCACTACGAGACCACCGACAACGCGTACGTGCAGGGCAACGTGGTGCAGATCACGCCGCAGATCGGCGGCACCGTGCTGGCGATCTACGCCGACGACACCGACTTCGTGAAGGCGGGACAGCCACTGGTCAAGCTGGACCCGGCCGATGTCACCGTCGCCCTGCAGCAGGCCGAGGCGAACCTCGCGCAGACGGTGCGCCAGGTGCGCACGCTGTACGCGAACAACGGCTCGCTCGCCGCGCAGGTCGACCTGCGCCAGGCCGACATCGCCAAGGCGCAGGCCGAAGTCCGCCGTGCCGAGGACGACCTGCAGCGGCGCCAGTCGCTGTCGGGCAATGGCGCGGTGTCGAAGGAAGAACTCAATCACGCGCAGACGCAGGTCGCGAATGCGCGCAGTGCGCTGGCCGCCGCGCAGGCCGGCGTCGCCGCCGCGCGCGAGCAGCTCGCCAGCAACCAGGCGCAGACCGAAGGCACGACCGTCGAGCAGCACCCCGCCGTGCTGGCCGCCGCAGCCAAGGTGCGTGAGGCCTGGCTGGCCACGCAGCGTGCGGCACTGCCGGCGCCGGTCGACGGCTATGTCGCCAAGCGCACCGTGCAACTGGGCCAGCGCGTGGCCGCCGGCGCGCCGCTGATGTCGATCATCCCGCTGCAGCAGGTGTGGGTCGACGCGAACTTCAAGGAAGTGCAGCTGCGCAAGATCCGCATCGGCCAGCCGGTCAAGCTCACCGCCGACCTGTACGGCAAGAAGGTCGAGTACACCGGCACGGTGCAGGGCCTGGGCGCGGGCACCGGGTCGGCGTTCGCGCTGCTGCCGGCGCAGAACGCGACCGGCAACTGGATCAAGGTGGTGCAGCGCGTGCCGGTGCGCATCGCGCTCGACCAGCAGCAGGTCGCGAAGAACCCGCTGCGGGTGGGCCTGTCGATGGACGCCGAAGTGGACGTGACCCAGCAGGACGGCAAGACGTTGGCCGATGCGCCGCGCAGCGCGCCGGCGGCCGAGACGCCGGTGTTCACGACCAAGGACGCGCAGGCGGACGCCGAAGTGCGCCGGATCATCACGGCGAACCTCGGCCGCGGCAGCAACACGGCCGTCGCCGGCGCCCCTCCTCGCCGTCCCGCGCCCGCCGCGACGCACACCGCTTCGACGACCACCACGCCGGCAGCCGGGGGCAACTGATGGCGACGGCACCCGGCGCGGCGCATGCGCCGCTGGAGGGATCGGCACGCGTGTGGGGCACCATCGCGCTGTCGGCGGCGACGTTCATGAACGTGCTCGACACGTCGATCGCGAACGTGTCGCTGCCTGCCATCGCCGGCGACCTGGGCGTCAGCCCCAACCAGGGCACCTGGGTCATCACCAGCTTCGCGGTGGCCAACGCCATCTCGGTGCCGCTCACGGGCTGGCTCTCGCAACGCTTCGGGCAGGTCAAGCTGTTCGTCGGCAGCGTGATCCTGTTCGTCATCGCCTCGTGGCTGTGCGGCCTGGCGCCGAACATGACGACGCTGATCGCGTTCCGCGCGCTGCAGGGCTTCGTCGCCGGGCCGATGATCCCGCTGTCGCAGACGCTGCTGCTGGCCAGCTACCCACGCGCGCTCGCGGGGCTGGCGATGGCGATGTGGGCGATGACGACGCTGGTGGCGCCCGTGATGGGGCCGCTGCTGGGCGGCTGGATCACCGACAACATCAGCTGGCCGTGGATCTTCTACATCAACATCCCGGTGGGCATCCTGGCCGCATCCGCGTCCTGGGCGCTGTACCACAAGCGGGACAGCGTGCCGCGCAAGCTGCCGATCGACCGCGTGGGCCTGGGCCTGCTGGTGGTGTGGATCGCCGCGATGCAGATGATGCTGGACCTCGGCAAGGAGAACGACTGGTTCCACTCGCCGCTGATCGTCACGCTGGCCGTGGTGGCGGTGGTGGGCTTCGCCTTCTTCCTCGTCTGGGAGCTCACCGACGAGCACCCCGTGGTGGACCTGCGCCTGTTCACGCGCCGCAACTTCTGGACCGGCACGCTGTCGACGTCGATCGCCTACGGGCTGTTCTTCGGCAACGTGGTGCTGCTGCCGCTGTGGCTGCAGCAGTTCATGGGCTACACGGCCACCGACGCCGGGATGATCATGGCACCCGTGGGCCTGATGGCGATGGTGCTGTCGCCGGTGGTGGGCAAGACAGTCGCGAAGGTCGATCCGCGCCGCTACGTGACGTTCGCGTTCATCGTGTTCGCGCTCGTGCTGTGGATGCGGTCGCGCTTCAACACTTCGGCGGATTTCTCGACCATCATGGTCCCGACCATCATCCAGGGCGTGGCGATGGCGTTCTTCTTCATCCCGCTGACCACGATCACGTTGTCGGGCCTGTCGCCGGACCGCATCCCGGCTGCATCGGGCCTCACCAACTTCGTGCGCATCACGGCGGGCGCCATCGGCACCTCGGTGTCGACGACGATGTGGGAGAACCGGGCCGCGCTGCACCATGCGCAACTGGCGGAAGCGGTGAACCCCGCCAACCCGGCCGCGCAGGCGACGTTCAACGGGCTGGCGGCGTCCGGCTTCTCGCCCGAGCAGGCCATCGCGCAAGTCAACCGGCTCGCCGACCAGCAGGCGTTCACCATGGCGGCGACCGACCTCTTCTGGCTGTCGGCCGCGCTGTTCCTCGTGCTGATCCCGCTGGTGTGGATGAGCCGTCCCACGCACGGTGCCGCCGGTGCCGATGCGGCCGCGGGCGCGCACTGAGAACCTTTACACAATCGACGTGAAGGGATTCCTGCGGCGTGGAACACTTCCTGCATCACGGTCCCCGTGACGGACTCTGGAGAGCGCCATGATTCGGAAGGTCTGGACCCCGGTGTTGGGATGGGTCGGTGCCATCGGCGCGGCCCTGGCGCTGGCGTTCGCCGCGCCGTCGGAGAGCAACCTGCTCGGCAAGCTGCCGTCGCTGCACGGCAAGCGCCTGCACGATTCGGCGATCGTCAAGCTGCCGCAGGCGCTGACGTCCGATCGCACCGTGGCGATCGTGCTGTTCAAGACGTCGCAGCAGGAAGAGGCGCAGCGTTGGGTCGATGGCCTGGGCCTGGAGCAGGACGCCAGGATCTCGTGGGTGCGCCTGCCGGTGTTCAAGGACGGCGGCGAGGCGGTGCGCCGCACCAAGGAGGCGCAGCTCCTCGCCCGGTTTCCATCCAGTGTCGATCGCGCGCGCCTGGTCGCCGTCTTCACCGCCGACAAGGACGCGGTCGTGCGCGCGGCCGGCCTGCAGACGGCCGACCATGCGTCGGTGCTGGTGCTCGATCGCGAAGGCAACGTGCTGGCCAAGGCCCAGGGCCCGTTCGACGCGGCCAAGGCGCAGGCCTTGCGTGAGACGGTGGTCGCGCAGAATTTCTGAGCGCACCCGCTACAGGCGCAGGCGCTGCGAGTAGCCCGTCATCTCCAGGTAGCCACGGCCCACGCGGCGCCCGTTGCTGTCCACCAGCTCGGACAGCCCCTCCCAGTAGATCGCTCCCGTCGACGCGCGGCTGTCCAGTTCCTGGTCGTCGAGCAGCGCGCGCACCGTGTAGAAGTCGGCCGGCGTGCGCACCATCCACTCCACCGGGTAGCTCGCACCCGATCGCGGGCTGGTCCAGCGCCGCAGCGCGCGAAATTGCGTCTCGCCCTGGCTCGCGATGTAGGTGTCGCCCGAAGGACCGCGGAACGACCCGCCGTCCCACAGCGGCACGCCGTCGCGCGTGCGCAGCTGGAACGCGGTGAGCGCGCTGCCGTCGTCCAGGTTCATGCCGATCCAGTCCCAGCCCACCGCGTCCGGATGCAGGAGCGCCTCGCTCCATTCGTGGTCCAGCCAGGCCTTTCCTTCGATGCGTTGCGGCTTGCCTTGCAGCGTCACGCTGCCGCTGACGGCGAGTTGCGGCACGCTGTAGTAGTAGCTCGCCTGGTCCATGCCGGGCCCCTTGCGCGAGAGCCCGCGATCGCCCTGCAGCAGCGGCGGCTGCGTGGGCACCAGGCGCAGGTCGAGCGTGAACTGGCGCGCCGGCAGCCGCGCGCTGTAGCTGCCATCCGCGCCGCGTTGCAGGTGCCAGTCGCGGATGTGCACGCGCGTGTCGTCCTCGGCCGCCTCCGCGACGCCGAAGCCCGCGCGCGCGATGCGCTGGTCGTGCAGCAGGCGGCGGCCCTGCAGATCGGTCAGCGCCGCGTGCGCGAACACGAGCTGCTTGCCGGCGAATTGCGATTGCAGCGGCTGCGCGGCATCGACCCGCGTGCGGAAGAACGTCAGCTGGAAGCCGAACTCGCGATCGCCCGCGTGGACCGCGCCGGTGGCGTACCACCACTCCGTGCGCAGGTCCGGATGCGAGCCATGGTCGCGCGGGAAGCGGATCTCGCGCACCGGCAGGGCCAACGCGCGAGGCAGCGCGGCGACGAAGGGCAGGGCGAGCAAGGGGCGGCGGTGTATCACCAGTCCTCCTTCACGGCCAGCACCGCATCGCGACCCGCCGCGGCGCGGCCCGCGAGCCACGCGGTCAGCGTGCCTGCGATGACGACGCAGATGCCGAGGACCGCGAGCCGCACCCAGGGCACGTGCAGGTCCATGGTCCAGTGGAAGCTCTGCGGGTTGACCACGTGCACCAGCACCAGCGACACGCCCAGCCCGAGCGCGATGCCGGCCAGCGCACCGACCACCGTCCACGCCGCGCCTTCGCCGGCGACCACGCCCAGGATCTGCGAGCGCGTGAGGCCCAGGTGCGCCAGCAGGCCGAACTCCTTGCGCCGCGCCAGCACCTGCGCGCTGAAGCTCGCCGCGACGCCGAACAGGCCGATGCCGATCGCCACCGCCTGCAGCCAGTACGTGACCGCGAAGCTGCGGTCGAACAGGCGCAGCGACGCGGTGCGGATCTCGGAGGCCGATGCGATCTCGACCAGCGACGAGGCGGAGCCCGCGGCGCTGCGGATGCCCGCTTGCACGTCGGCCGCCGGCGCGCCGGGTGCGAGCCACACCGACAGGTCCGTGACGCGCCGGTCCCCCGTGACGCGCTCGTAGTCGCGGCGGTCCAGCAGCACGGCGCCGGTCTGGCGCACGTAGTCGCGCCAGATGCCGGCCACGACGAAGCGGCTGGGCGCACCGTCGGGCGGTGCGAGGCCGAGTGTCGCGTCGAGCCACGGCAGCGGCTCGCCCACGCGGGCGCCGTGCAGGTCGCGCAGCGCTTCGCTCGCGTACACGGGGATGCGGCCGGCGGGGACGGGCGAAAGCTCGCCCGCCAGCGGCAGGTCGCGCGCGGGTGCTTCGATCTGCCGCGCGAGCAGCGCGACGGAAGGACGCGCCGGATCGGGCTGCAGCGAACGCACGCGCTGCGTGGCCACGCGCGCCACGCCAGGCAATCGCGCAACCCTGTCGACCAGCGAAGCGTCGAGGAACGCCGTGTCGGCGCCGGCCGTGGTGCCGGCGGTGCGCACGTAGAGGTCCGCCGGCAGCAGCACGTCGAGCCAGCGGCTCACCGAATCGCGGAAGCTGGCGACCATCACGGTGAGCGCCACCGCGAGGCTGAGCGCGGCGACCACGCCGCTGACCGCGACCGCGGCGGTTTCGCGCACGCGCCGCGCGCGCTCGACGGCCAGCAGCGGCAGCAGCCGGTTCGCCACGTGCGGCGCGATGCGGTCGTACAGCCAGCCGACGGCGGGCGGCAGCGACGCGATGCCGCCCACCAGCAGGGCGGCGACCGCGAGGTAGGCTGCGATCGGCAGGTCCGCGACCGGCGGCAGCAGCGCCAGCGGCAGCGAGGCGGCCAGCAGCAGCAAGCCGGGCGTGACCCGTGACGCCGGTCCTTCCGACGCGCGCAGGCCCTTGAGCGCCTGCGCCAGCGGCAGCCGTTCGGCCTGGCGCGCCGGGAACCAGCCGCCGGCCAGCGCAGCAGCGACGCCGAGCAGTGCATAGCCGGCGGCAGCGGTGCTGCTCCAGTGCAGCGAGGGGGTGACGCCTTCGAAGTAGCCGCCGCCCAGGTCGCCGCCCAGCAGCCGCAGGGCCAGCAGCGCCAGCGCGGTGCCGAGCGCAACGCCCAGCAGGCTGCCGACGGCGCCGAGGCCGGCCGACTCGAACAGGACCAGCCGCCGGCGCGCGCGCGCATCGAGACCCAGCACGCCGAGCAGCGCGAACTGCTGCGAACGCCGGGCGACGCTCAGCGACAGCACGGAGAACACGAGGAACGCGCCGGTGAACAGCGCGACCAGCGCCAGCACGGTGAGATTCACGCGGTAAGCGCGCGAGAGGTTGTCCACGCGCTGCAGGGCGTCGCCGGGTTGCGCGGCGATCACGCCGGGCGGCAACGCCATCCGCCGCGCCCAGGCGGCGGTGTCGGTCCCGGCGCGCAATTGCACGTCGATGCGCGAGAGCACGCCGGCGCGCCCGAACAGGTCCTGCGCGGCGCCGATGTCCATCACCGCGAGGGGCGCCCCCGCCGCACCCACGGTCCCCGCCACGCGCACCTCCAGCATCTGCAGGCCGGCTTGCAGTTGCACGCGATCGACCGGCAGCCGCTCGCTCGCGGCGCCGTTGAGGAACACCGCGCCCGGCGCGAACAGCGCCATGCGGTCCGTTTCCTGGAACGGGCGCGGCACCAGGTTCGGCGCCACCGCTCCGGTCGTGAGCGCGTCGAGGCCCAGGACGCGCAAGGAGACTCGCTTGCCGTTGCGGCCGACGGCGTTGGTGGCGAGTTCCAGCACCGGGCCGGCGAGGGTCACTGCTTCGTCGGCCGCGACGCGGGCGAACAGCGCTTCGTCGAAGCTGCCCTGCGTCGCGCGCAGTTCGAGATCCGGTTGTCCGTTCACGGCACGCACGGCGGCGGAGAACTCGCTGAGCGCCGACGCGTTGATCAGGTGCACCGCCAGCGCGAGGGCCACGCCCAGCATGACGGCCGCGATGGCGGCGATGCTGCGCCAGGGGTGCCGGCGCAGGTCCTGCCAGGAGAAGGTGCGCAGCAGGTCCCGCATGGGATCATTGTGCAGCCATGACCGACGACGACATCGAACGCCTCGAGCGCGCCACGCTCGCCGCAGTGCCTCCGCGCGAACTGCTGGCGCTGGAGGGCTGGCTCGTCGGCTTGGACCCGGGCACCGTCGGCCGCGCGCACAGCGCCGTGCCCACGCGGCACGAGCGTCTGCGTGTCGACCTGGTGCCGGAAATCCTCGACGCGTATGCGCAGCGCGGCTTGCGACCGGCGTTCCGGGTCCCGGACGTCGCGGGCTGCCAGCTGCTGTGCGACGACCTCGCGGGGCGCGGCTTCGCGGCGACGCAGCCGACGCTGGTGCAGACCGGCCCGGCGGCATCGTTGTCCGAAGTCGATGGCGGTGCGGCGGTCGAGTTCGCCGCGCGGCCGGACGCCGCTTGGTCCGCGCTGTTCCTCGGCGACGGCTTCGATCCGGTCGACGGCGCGAGCCGCATCGGGATCCTGCAGCGCAGCGACACGACGCTCTTCGCGTCCGTGCGCTTCGACGGCGTGGTGGCCGCGGTCGGCAGTGCCTGCTTCAGCGACGGCTGGGCCGGCGTGCACGGCATGCGCACCGCGCCGGGCTGTCGCGGTCGCGGGCTGGCCGGATCGATCCTCGCGGCCTTCGGGCGTGAAGCTGCGCGACGCAGCCTCGAGCGCGTGATGCTGCAGGTGGAGGAAAGGAATGCGCCCGCGCGCTCGCTGTATGGACGCGCGGGCCTGCGCACCGCGTGGCGGTACGCGTACTGGCGGCCCGCGTAGGGGCGGGCCGCCGCGGCCTCAGGCCGCCATGCCCATGTCGGCCATCAGTTCTTCCTTGCGCGCCTCGAGCTCCTCGCGCATCGCGACGAGATCGAGCTTGCGGGCCGAGCGGGCCTTGGGGAAGATTTCGTTCTTCTCTTCCTTGACGTGGTGGTCGATGTACTCGCCCAGCACCTTGACCTTGGCTTCCCACTTGTCGTCCGGCTCCGTCGCGCCCTGGATCTGCGCGATCAGGTCCTTGGCGCTCTGGTGCTCCACCTCCGCCTCGTCGAGAAGGTCGGTGTCCTTGATCGCCTCGCGCAGCGCCGGATAGAAGATCTCCTCCTCGATCTGGGCATGCACGGTGACCTCGACGCAGATGCGCTCGGCCAGGTCGAGCTTCTTCTGCGCCGCGCTCCTGGCGCGCGACTGGGTGAGTTCCTCGAACTCCTTGAACATCTTCTTGACGTTGCGATGGTCGGCGTCGAGCAGGTCGCAAGCGTCCTTGGCGGCGCGGGTGCTGGGCATCTGGTGGCTCCTTGTGTGGTGGAGCCATGGTGAAAGCGACGAGCCTGCGGCCCTGTAGGAGAAGGTCGCGTCAGCAGCGGCGCCCGGTTGACGCCAAGCGGTTCGCCTGCACTCTCAAGGGCGCAGGCATGTCGGACATGGCGTGGGGCATCGGGCGGCCCCAGCCGTCGGCAATGGATGGCCTGCATCGTCCGCGGCTCCCTGCGCCGGCGCGCCACGAGGGAGCGCACAGTGATTGCATCGCAACGAAAGGAGCACCCACAGGAATGGAAGACAAGACGGCCCGCTTCACCATCCTCATCGACGCCGACCGCAAGCGCGAGTTCGAGGCGCTCTGCGCGGCCCAGGATGTGACGGCCTCCCAGATGATCCGCCGCCTGATGCGGGAGTATTTGTCCAAACATGGCGTCGACCCCGGCGACAAGGCCAGGCGCCCCAGCACTCGCCGCAAGACGCAGTGAGCGTGGCGCGGCGCTGTGGCCGCCGTCGCAGGTGATGCAATTTGAGAGTTGCGGATGCGTTCGCAACGGTCGGGCAGGCCATTAGAATGCCATTCACATCGCAGCCCCTGCCGGATTCCGAATGGAACCCAAGACCGCCAGGCTCACCGTCCTCATCGACCCGCGCCGCAAGGAAGCCTTCGAGGCCCTCTGCCACAGCCAGGACATGACCCCTTCGCAGGTCATGCGCCGGCTGATCCGCGACTTCATGGAACAGAACGCCCCGGCCCCGACGGCCGCGCCGCGCAAGTCGGCCACCAGCCGCAAGCGCTAGGTCCTGCTAGCCCAGGCCCTCGGCGGTCATGTGCAGCACGCGGTCGGCGCGCGCCGCGGCGGCCGCCGAATGCGTGACGAGCACCAGCGACGCGCCTTGCTCGCGCGTGCGCCGCGGCAGGACGTCCAGCACCTGGTCCGCCGTCCTCGGGTCGAGGTTGCCGGTCGGCTCGTCGGCCAGCAGCAGCGCCGGGTCGTGCACCAGGGCGCGCGCGATCGCCACCCGCTGCAATTGCCCGCCACTCAACTGCTGCGGCAGCCGCTCGCCCAGGCCACCCAAGCCCACCGACTCCAGCGCCTGCTCCACGCGCGCCGCATCATGCCGCTGCAGCAGCATCAGCGGCAGCGCCACGTTCTGCCGCACGTCCAGGTGCGGCAGGACGTGGAACGCCTGGAACACGAAGCCGATGGCCTCGCGCCGCAGCAGGGCGCGCGCTGCGTCATCGAGCGTCGCGAGGTCGCGGCCCGCGACCGTGATCCGCCCCGCATCCCAGGTGTCCAGCCCGGCCAGGCAGTGCAGCAGCGTGGACTTGCCCACGCCCGACTCGCCCACGATGGCCACGAACTCGCCGCGCGCGACCCGCAAGTCGATGCCGCGGAAGATGGGCGTCTCGCCGTAGTGCTTGGCCAGGCCTTCGACGGTGGCGATCGGCGTGTCGCTCATGCGAGGGCCTTGCGCGCGGCGGCCAGCAGGGCAGGGACCACGCCCGGTGCGTCGCAGGGGATCACCTCGCGTTCCATGCTGCGCAGCCACGTGAGCTGGCGCTTGGCGAGCTGGCGGGTGGCGAAGACGCCGCGGTCGCGCAGCTGGTCCATCGGCAGTTGGCCGTCGAGCGCTTCCCATGCCTGCCGGTAGCCGACGCTGCGCATGCTGGGCAGCCCGGGATGCAGGTCGCCCCGCGCCCGGAGCGCCCGCACTTCGTCGAGGAAGCCGGCGGCCAGCATGGCGTCGAAGCGGCGCTCGATGCGCTCGTGCAGCCAGGCGCGGTCCGTGGGCTCGAGCGACAGCAAGGCGGCCGGACGCCAGCCTTCGCTGCGCTGCGCCCCGTGGAAGGCGCTGAGCGGTTGCCCGGTCGCGCGGAACACCTCCAGCGCGCGTTGGATGCGCTGCGCGTCGTTCGGCGCCAGCCGCTGTGCCGCCGCGGGGTCCACGCGCGCCAGCTCGGCGTGCAGCGCGGGCCAGCCATGCTGCACCGCTTCGGCTTCGATCTGCGAACGGAGTTCCGGATCGGCCGGCGGCAGCGCGTCGAGGCCTTCGAACAGCGCCTTGAAATACAGCATCGTCCCGCCCACCAGCAACGGCAGGCGCCCGCGCTGCGCGATCTCGCCGATGACGCGCCGCGCGTCGGCGCTGAACTCCGCCGCGCTGTACGGCTGCGTGGGCTCGCGGATGTCGACCAGGTGGTGCGGCACCGCGGCGCGTTCGGCCGCCGTCGGCTTGGCGGTGCCGATGTCCATGCCGCGGTAGACCAGCGCCGAATCGACGCTGACGATCTCGCCCCCGAGCTCGCGTGCGAGCGCCAGCGCGGCATCCGACTTGCCGGAGGCGGTGGGACCGGCGAGCGCGAGGAAGCGGGGAGGGGAAGTCGGCACGGCGACCCAGGCTACGCCTGCTATTGCAGGCTGAACAACTGCCGCACCGCGTCGCGGTACTTCGCGCGCCCGACGTACATCGTGCTGTGGTGCGAGCCGCCGTCGACCAGCAGGAACTGCTTGCGGCCGGTGGCCTTGTCGTACAGCTTCTGCGCGAGCGAGCTCGGGATCAGCGAATCGTCCGCGCCGTGCACCACCAGCAGGGGCGAGCCGATCTTCGCGACCTTGCCGGCGGAGTCGAAGCGCTGCGTGATCAGCGGGCCGACCGGCAGCCAGCCCCACTTGAAGCTGCTGGCCACGTCCGGGATCGAGGTGAAGGTGCCCTCGACGATCGTTCCTTGCTCGTCGTCGACCCGCGACGCGAGGTCGATGGCGATGGCGCCGCCCAGCGAGTGGCCGAAGATGTAGCGCGGCCGGTTCGGGCGCTGCGTGGCCAGCCAGTCCCACGCGGCGCGCGCGTCCTCGTAGGCCGTCACCTCCGACGGCAGCCCGGGGCTGCTCTTGCCGAAGCCGCGGTAGTCGATCGCCAGCACGGCGAAGCCCATGTCCTGCAGCCGCCGCATGCGGCCGGCCGAGCCCATCACGTTCCAGCGCGCGCCATGCAGGTACAGCAGCACCGGCGTGTCCTTGCGCGGATGGTCGGCTTCGAGCCACAGCGCATGCAGCTTCGCAGGGTCGCCCGTCGCCTCGGAGGTGAAGGAGATCCAGGCCTCGTCCATGCCCTCGGCCAGGTCGGCGCTGCCGCCCCAGCTGCGGTCGCTGGGCTGGAAGATCCAGGCGCGCTGCTTCTCGTCGAGGGTGGCGCAGCCCCAGCTCAGGAGCAGGACCGAGCTGGCGATGGCGGCTGCGAGCAGGCGGCGCATGGCCTTCAGCGTCCGCGCAGGAACAGCGCGTCGAGTTCCTTGAGCGTCACCTGCCGCCACGTGGGGCGGCCATGGTTGCACTGGTCGGAGCGCTCGGTGACTTCCATCTGCCGCAGCAGGGCGTTCATCTCGTCGAGCGTGAGCTGGCGGTTGGCGCGCACGGCGCCGTGGCAGGCCATGGTGGCCAGGATCTCGTCGCGCGCGCGCTGCACGACGGTGCTGGCGTCGTGCTGGGCGAGTTCGGCCAGCACGCTGCGCGCGAGCTCCACCGCGTCGCCCTGCGCGAGGGTCGTCGGCACGGCCCGCACGGCCAGCGTCTTGGCGGAGAAGGGCGTGATCTCCAGCCCCAGCATCTGCAGCGTGTCTGCGCTGGCTTCGGCGGTGGCGACTTCCTGCGGCGTGGCGGCGAAGGTGGCCGGGATCAGCAGCGGCTGGCTGGCCAGCCGCTGGTCGGGCGCGCCGGCCAGCTGCGTCTTCAGGCGCTCGTACACGATGCGCTCGTGCGCGGCATGCATGTCGACGACGACGAGGCCCTGGAGGTTCTCGGCCAGCACGTAGACGCCCTGCAGTTGCGCGATGGCGCGGCCCAGCGGCCAGTCACCCTCGGGCAGTGCAGCGGCAGGCGCGGGTGCAGCCACCGGCGACGCCGACGGTTGCCACAGCGCACCGACATCGCTGACGCGCAGCCCGAACGCCGGGGCGTCGAAGTCCATCCTCGGCTGCGACCACGCGGGCATGGCTGTCGGCATGGACGGGGAGGGCACGAGCAGCGGCGGCTGCGCGGGCATGTCGGCCTGCTGCGCCGAGCGTGGCGCGGCCAGGGCCGCTTCCACCGCGCGGCGCACGGCCTGGTGCACCTCGCGGCTGTCGCGGAAGCGCACCTCGATCTTGGTCGGGTGCACGTTGACGTCGACCCGCGCCGGGTCGATCTCGACGTACAGCGCGTACACCGGCTGCCGCTGGCCGTGTAGCACGTCCTCGTACGCGCTGCGCGCGGCGTGCGTGAGCACCTTGTCGCGCACGTAGCGGCCGTTGACATAGGCGAACTGGTGGTCGGGCCGCGAGCGCGCCGCATCGGGCACGCCGGCGCGACCGGTGATGCGGATCGGCCCGGCCGCGTACTCCACGGCCACGCTGCCCTCGACGAAGTCGTCGCCCAGCACGTCGGCCAGGCGCTGGTCGCGCGAGGCGGGCCGCCACTGCTCGACCAGCTTGCCTTCGTGCCAGATCGCGAAGCCGACCTCGGGTCGCGCGAGCGCGTGGCGCCGCACGGCTTCGATGCAATGGGCCAGTTCGGTGGCGTCGGTCTTCAGGAACTTGCGGCGCGCCGGCGTGCTGAAGAACAGTTCCTTGACCTCGACGGTCGTGCCGCCGGCGCGGGCGGCCGGCTGCAGTTCGCCCGTGCGCGCATCGAGGCGGAAGGCGTTGGGCTGGCCCGCGCAGCGCGAGAGGAGGGCCAGTTCGGAGACCGACGCGATGGCCGCGAGCGCCTCGCCGCGGAACCCCATGGTGCCGACGGCTTCGAGGTCCTCGAGGCTGGCGATCTTGCTGGTGGCGTGGCGGCGCAGGGCGATCGGCAGTTCGTCGCGCGGGATGCCGCCGCCGTCGTCCTCGACGGACACCAGGCGCACGCCGCCGGCGAGCAGGCGCACCGTGACCTGCGACGCGCCTGCGTCGAGCGCGTTGTCGACCAGTTCGCGGACCACGGACGCGGGCCGCTCCACCACTTCGCCCGCGGCGATCTGGCTGACGAGTTCGTCCGGCAGGTCGCGGATGGGGCGTCGGTGGCCCGGATGGAGCACGGCATTCACCCCATCCATTCTAGGTGGCGCCCTGATAATGCCGGCGTGGAACTCATCGCCGTCCTCATCGATTTCATCCTGCACGTCGACAAGCACCTGCAGACGTTCGTCGCCAGCTACGGCACCTGGGTATATGCCCTGCTGTTCCTGATCATCTTCGTCGAGACCGGCGTCGTCGTGATGCCGTTCCTGCCGGGCGATTCGCTGCTGTTCGTGGTCGGTGCCATGTGCGGCGTCGGGCTGATGGACTACGGCACCTCGGTCGCGCTGCTGTGGCTGGCCGCGACGGCGGGCAACCAGAGCAACTACGCGATCGGGCGCTACTTCGGCCCGCGCGTGTTCCAGTGGGAGAACAGCCGCTACTTCAACCGCAAGGCCTTCGACCAGGCCCATGCGTTCTACGAGAAGTACGGCGGCTTCACCATCGTCGCCGCGCGCTTCATGCCGTTCCTGCGCACGTTCGCGCCGTTCGTGGCGGGCGTGGCGCACATGACGCGCAGCAAGTTCACCTTCTTCGACGTCGCCGGCGGCGGCCTGTGGGTGGTGGGCATCGTCACGGCCGGCTACTTCTTCGGCAACATCCCCTGGGTGCAGCAGCACCTGGACAAGATCATCTGGGCCATGATCCTGATCCCCGGCCTGGTGGTGATCTACGGTGCGGTGAAGGGCCGCCTGAAGGCGCGCGCCGCTTAGACGCGGCTGTCGAAGCGGACTCCCTAACGCAGAGGTCGCAGAAGCGCGCAGAGGTCGCAGAAGAATTCAATTGAATGGATTCTTCTGCGACCTCCTGGTTTTTTCTGCGACCTCTGCGTTAGGGAGTCCGCCTTCTAACGTGCTTCCTCAGTGCCCCGCGGTCAATTTGTGGACCAGGTCGGCCGTGGTGTTCGCCTTGTACTTGCGCATCAGCCGGGCGCGGTAGATCTCCACGGTGCGGTGGCTGATGGTCAGTTCGCGGCCGATTTCCTTGGACGTCATGCCATCGAGCAACCGCGCGGCGACCTC
This sequence comes from Ramlibacter algicola, assembly GCF_016641735.1. Taxonomy (NCBI): domain Bacteria; kingdom Pseudomonadati; phylum Pseudomonadota; class Betaproteobacteria; order Burkholderiales; family Comamonadaceae; genus Ramlibacter; species Ramlibacter algicola. Next base: position 2,017,266 of record NZ_JAEDAO010000001.1, read on the forward strand.
GCGTTCGCGCGCCGTGAGTTCGGCCTTCACGGGGCGCTGCGCGCTCAGGTCCTCGAACGACCAGATGCCCGCCTCGTGCGGCGCTTCGCGGTTCAGCGCGCGGCCGGTGACGTGGCACCAGAACACCTCGCCGCTGGCGCGCTTCATGATGCGGTCGTCGCCGTAGTGGCCCTTGGCATTGAGGATCGGCACCATGCGCGCGCCGAGGCGCTCGAACTCGTCGGGGCTGGGGTACAGCGTCATGAACGACTGGCCGACCAGCACTTCGCGCGAATAGCCGAACATCTCGCACAGCTGCTGGTTGCAGTCGACGATGAAGCGGTTGCGCGAGACGCACAGCCCGACGGGAGCCAGCTCGAAAGCCAGGCGGTAATCAACGTCCATCGGGTCAGTCTTTACGGGGAACTACGTAGCACATTAGGTAGTATCGTAGCCGCAACCGCGGCGTAGCCCGCGCGTGTCCTTCCACAGGAGACTTCCACGTGAACAAGCTCTATCCCTCGGCCAAGGCCGCGCTCGACGGCGTCGTGCGCGACGGCCAGTTGCTGGCGGTCGGCGGCTTCGGCCTGTGCGGCATTCCCGAGGCACTGATCGACGCGCTGCGCGACAGCGGGGTCAGGAACCTCACCGCGATCTCGAACAACGCCGGCGTCGACGACTTCGGCCTCGGCAAGCTGCTGCAGACGCGCCAGATCAGGAAGATGATCTCGTCGTACGTCGGCGAGAACAAGGAGTTCGAGCGCCAGTACCTGGCCGGCGAACTCGAGCTGGAATTCACGCCCCAGGGCACGCTGGCCGAGAAGCTGCGCGCCGGCGGCGCCGGCATCCCGGCGTTCTTCACCAAGACCGGCGTCGGCACGATGGTGGCCGAAGGCAAGGAGACCCGCGAGTTCGACGGCGAGACCTACGTGATGGAGCGCGCCCTCGTTCCCGACATCGCACTGGTCAAGGCCGACGTCGCCGACAAGAGCGGCAACCTGCGCTTCCGCCTGACGGCGCGCAACTTCAATCCCGCCGCCGCGATGGCCGGCAAGGTCTGCATCGTCGAGGTGGAGAAGCTCGTCGAGGTCGGCGAGCTGGCGCCCGACGACATCCACCTGCCGGGCATCTACGTGCACCGCATCGTGCACAACCCGTCCCCCGAGAAGCGCATCGAGAAGCGCACCATCCGCAGCATCTAACGACTTTGGGGACAGACCTTTAGCTCTGTCGCCAACTGATTAGGAGAGACAATGCCCTGGACCCAAGACCAGATGGCCGCGCGCGCGGCGCAGGAACTCGAGGACGGCTTCTACGTGAACCTCGGCATCGGCATCCCGACGCTGGTGGCCAACTTCACGGGCGACAAGGAAGTCTGGCTGCAGTCGGAGAACGGCATGCTGGGCATCGGCCCGTTCCCGAAGGACGACGAAGTCGACGCCGACCTGATCAACGCCGGCAAGCAGACCGTCACCACCATCAAGGGCTCGTCGATCTTCGGCAGCCATGACAGCTTCGCGATGATCCGCGGCGGCAAGATCAACCTGTCCATCCTCGGCGCCATGCAGGTGAGCGAGAAGGGCGACCTGGCCAACTGGATGATCCCCGGCAAGATGGTCAAGGGCATGGGCGGCGCGATGGACCTGGTCGCCGGCGTCAAGCGCTGCATCGTGCTGATGGAGCACGTGGCCAGGAAGAAGGACGGCACCGAGGACTTCAAGATCCTTCCGCAGTGCACGCTGCCGCTGACCGGCGTCGGCGTGATCGACCGCATCATCACCGACCTCGGCGTGATGGACGTCACCCCGCAGGGCCTCAAGCTCGTCGAGCTGGCCCCGGGCGTCACCTTCGAGCAGATCCAGTCGAAGACCGGCGTCAAGCTGGTGCAGTGACCCCGCGCGACGCGCTCGCCTCTCTCTGGCAGCACACCGGGCTGCCGGACGAGGCGCTGCGCTTCGCGGATCTCGCCGGGTCCGACCCGGTCTATCCCTCCTCCTTCGCCATCGGCACGGCCGCGCAAGCGTCGGTCGCTGCCGCGGCATTGGCGGCGGCCGAACTCGGGCACCTGCGCGGCCAGCCGCGCCAGCGCGTCGCCGTCGACATGGCGCAGGCCGCCACCGAGTGCACCGCGTGGTTCGCCATCGACGGCCAGGCGCCGGACCTGTGGGACCCGTTCTCCGGCCTGTACCGCTGCGCCGACGGCTGGGTGCGCGTGCACGCGAACTTCCGCCACCACCGCGACGGCGCGCTGCGCCTGCTGGCGCTCGATCCCGCCACCGCCACGCGTGAGCAGGCGGAGCAGGCGATGGCGCGCTGGAAGGCGCTCGACTATGAGGAGGCGTCGGCGCGCGCACGACTGGTCGCGACCGCGCTGCGCACGTTCGCGCAGTGGGACGCGACGCCGCAAGGGCAGGCCGTTGCGTCGCAACCGCTGGTCGAGGTCGAGCGGATGGGCGATGCGCCCGTGCTGGCGCTGCCGGAGTTGCCAACGACGCAACGACCGCTCGAGGGCGTGAAGGTCCTCGACCTGACTCGCATCCTGGCGGGCCCGGTCGCCGGGCGCGCGCTCGCCGCGTATGGCGCCGACGTGATGCTGGTGAACTCGCCGCACCTGCCCAACATCGACGCGATCGCCGACACCAGCCGCGGCAAGCGGTCCTGCCACGTCGACCTGACGACGGCCGAGGGCCGCGCGACGTTCGACCGGTTGCTCTCCGAGGCGCACGTGCTCATCCAGGGCTACCGCCCCGGCGGACTGGACGCGCTCGGCTACGGGCCGGAAGCGCTCGCGCGCAAGCGGCCGGGACTGGTTGCCATCTGGCTGTCGGCATACGGGCGTCGCGGTCCGTGGGCGGAACGTCGTGGCTTCGACTCGCTCGTGCAGACCGCCATGGGCTTCAACCACGCGGAAGGCGAGGCGGCCGGCGGCGGGCCGAAGCCGCTGCCGATGCAGATCCTGGACGAAGCCACGGGCCTGCTGATGGCGGCGATGGCCGCGTCGCTGGTGCATCGCCAGCAGCGCGAAGGCGGCAGCTGGCTGGCCCGCCTGTCGCTGGCGCAGACCGGCCACTGGCTGCGCTCGCTGGGGCGCGTCGAGCGTGGCCTGTCCGCGCAGCCGCCATCGCGCGAGCGCTGGGTCGAGACCGTCGACTCGGGGTTCGGGCGCCTCTCCGGCATCACGCACAGCGCTATCCTGTCCGCCACGCCCGCGCGCTGGACGCGGCCGTCGGTGCCGCCGGGCGACTCGCCGCCGCGCTGGTGAGCCGCCGGTCGAGCAGCCTGTCGCGCCCACCTGCAGCCTGTCGCACGCCGCTCGGCCCGCGCGGGTCCGCCGCCTAGGATCGCAGCACATCCACAAGATCCCCTTGGAGCCCTCCATGTCCGGTCCCGCCAAGCCCCGCCGCCGCATCGTCGTCCTGTTCGCCACCGCGCTCGCGCTGGCCGGCGTCACCGCCGTCGCTGCCACCTCGACCGTGAAGGGCAACGGCAATCGCCGCAGCGAGACCCGCACCGTCAGCGGCTTCACCGGCGTCGCGTCCGCGCTGCCGGGGCAGCTGGAAGTGCGCCTGGGCAATGCCGAGAGCGTCGTGATCGAGACCGACGACAACCTGCTGCCGCTGATCGAGAGCAAGGTCGTGCGCGGGACGCTGGAGCTCCGGCCGCAGCGCGACATCTCCATCGACCCGCAGTACCTCAAGGTCGTGGTCACGGCGCGGTCGATCGACATGCTCGCGCTGGCCGGATCGGGCAGCCTCACCGCCGACGGCCTGAAGGGCCAGCAGCTGAAGGTCGACGTGGGTGGCTCCGGCAGCATCGACCTGGCGCGCACGGAGGTCGATTCGCTCGCCATCTCGATGGGCGGCAGCGGCGCCATCAAGCTGGGCGGCACGGCGCGCGAGCTGAAGCTGTCTCTGGCCGGCTCGGGCAACGTCTCGGCCGGCGCGCTGCAGGCCGACGAGGCCAGGATCAGCATCGCCGGCTCCGGCGTCGCCACGGTGGCTCCCAAGTCGCGGCTGAAGGTGAGCATCGCCGGCAGCGGGAACGTGCGCTACCAGGGCGACCCGAAGGTGGAGCAGTCCATCGCCGGCAGCGGCACGGTGCAGCGCCTGTGACGCCTTCGTTCGCTCACCGGCGACACCTTTTGCAACCGGGCGCCGGTGCGCGCTGACAGCAGCACGTCGCCTCATCTGTCTTGCCGATCCAGGCTCGGCGGTTCACCATGCGGCTGTGCCGTGTGGCACCCGAGAGGTGACGCCATGAGAGGGATCCACGTCGTGCTGGCCGCTTTTGCGGCCTTGGCTTGCGGGCAGGCGATGGCCTGCTACACGGTCTACGACCGCGACAACCGCATCATCTACAACGACGTGCAGCCGCCGGTGGACATGAGCATGCCGCTGCACGAGGCGCTGGCCAAGCGCTTCCCGGCCGGCTCGGCCATGGTCTTCAACGACAGCCGCGACTGCCCGAGCGAAGCGCGCCTGCAGGTCCGCGCGCGCAACGGCAAGTCCCCGCTGATCACCGACCAGAAGACCGCCGAGGAGCTGAAGCTCCCGCACAAGCCGCTGGGCAACGGCCTCGCCGTCGTCTCCGAGCGTCCCGACGACATGCGCCCCGGCTTCGTCCTGGCCGAGTCCGGCCTGCCGGCCGAGAGCGACACGCGCTCGATGGGCGCGGGGCCGGCGCGGAAAGTGGAAGGCTCAGTGCCCGCGAAGGTGGTGCCGCAACGGGCGCAGCCGCCGCAGCAGCGTCGCTGACCCGTCGTCCCCGCGGAGGCGGGGATCCATCGCTTCCTTCTTCCTGTCGTTCCGGCGCAAGCCGGAATCCATGCTGCACAAGCGGCAGTGCGCGTAGCGCACAGCGAGTTCGGACCGCGCGGCCCGGCGCCCGCCAAGCACAGCACGATTGTTCGCTGAGGCCAGCGCGGCAAGCGCTGGCCGCGCAACGGAGAGACGGAGAATGAGGACCCGGCAGGCACCGCCTGATGCGCTCGCCGGCTCGCGCGAGCACTCCGATGCCAACACGAGCATGGATTCCGGCCTTCGCCGGAATGACAAAGTGCGAAGCGCTAGAACCGCCGGCTCAAGAACTTCGACCCCGCCATCCCGAACCGCCACGGCACGTCGACGGCCTTGCTGATGCCGATGCGCGGGCCGCTGACGACCTCGACGTCGGTCGTGCGCGCGAACACCTGGAACGGGGCGCGGTCGAGGCGGTGGCCGTTCATGGCGTGCGTGATGGCGAGCGCCTGGCCCAGTTTGCCCGGGCCGCTGCACAGGAGGCGCAGGTCGTGCAGGCCGCGACGCTGTTGCATCACGTCGAGGCCATGCGTGGGTTCCAGCGCGCGGATCAGCACGCCGGCGCCGTGGCCTTCCTCGCGGCAAACGAAGTTCAGGCACCAGTGGATGCCGTACGAGCGGTAGACGTACGCGCGGCCGGGCGGCCCGAACATGGCCTGGTTGCGCGGCGTGGGACCGGAGAAAGTGTGCGACGCGGGGTCCTCGCGGTCGTACGCCTCCGTCTCGACGATCACGCCGCCGACGCCGTCGACCAGCAGCGTGCAGCCGATCAGTGCGGGCGCGACCTCTTCGGAGCGGCCGGCGAAGTCGGTGGGCCGCAACGCCCTAGGCATCGACGGTCTCGTCGTCCTCGACCGTCTCGCCGAGGAAGCCGCCGCTCTGGTGCGCCCACAGCTTGGCGTACAGGCCGCCCTGCGCGAGCAGCGAGCGGTGGTCGCCCTGTTCGACGATGCGGCCTTCGTCCATCACCACCAGGCGGTCCATCGCGGCGATGGTGGACAGGCGGTGCGCGATGGCGATCACTGTCTTGCCCTGCATCAGTTCGTCGAGGCTGGCCTGGATGGCGGCTTCGACCTCGCTGTCCAGCGCGCTGGTGGCTTCGTCCAGCAGCAGGATCGGCGCGTCCTTGAGCATCACGCGCGCGATGGCGATGCGCTGGCGCTGGCCGCCCGACAGCTTCACGCCGCGTTCGCCGACGTGCGCGTCGTAGCCCGTGCGGCCCTTCGGGTCGGACAGGTTGGCGATGAATTCGTGCGCCTGCGCGCGGCGCGCGGCGGCGGCGATGTCCGCTTCGTTCGCACCGGGGCGGCCGTAGGTGATGTTGTCGCGCAGGGACCGGTGCAGCAGCGACGTGTCCTGCGTGACCATGCCGATGTGGCTGCGCAGGCTGTCCTGCGTGACGTGCGCGATGTCCTGCCCGTCGATGACGATGCGGCCGGACTCGATGTCGTGGAAGCGCAGCAGCAGGTTGACCAGCGTCGACTTGCCCGCGCCCGAGCGGCCCACCAGGCCGATCTTCTCGCCTGGCTTCACGCGCAGCTTGAAGTCGTCGATCACGGGCTTGGCGCCGCCGTACGAGAACGTGACGTGCTCGAAGGCCACCTCGCCGCGCGGCACGTCCAATGTATTCGCGTCGGGGCTGTCGACCACCGCGCGGGCTCGGCTCAGGGTGGCGATGCCGTCCTGCACGGTGCCAACGTGCTCGAACAGCGCGGCCATCTCCCACATGATCCAGTGCGACAGGCCGTTGACGCGCATCGCCATGGCGGTCACGGCGGCCACGGCGCCGGGGCCGACCTCGCCGCGCGTCCACAGCCACAGCGAGTAGCCCGTCGCCCCGAGCACCAGGCCGATGACGAGGGCGTGGTTGACGATCTCGAAGCTGGTGACCAGGCGCATCTGCTGGTCGCCGATGGACTTGAACTCCTGCATCGCCTGCCGGGCGAAGCGGGCCTCGCGGTTCGTGTGCGAGAACAGCTTGACGGTGGAGATGTTGGTGTACGCGTCGGTGATGCGGCCGGTGAGCATCGCGCGCGCGTCGGCCTGCGCCTTGGACACCTTGCCCAGGCGCGGCACGAACCACCAGACCGAGACGCCATAGAACCCGAGCCAGGTGATGAAGGGCAGCATCAGCCGCGAATCGAAGCCGCCGGCCAGCAGCACCATCGTGACGAAGTACGCGCCCATGCCGATGATCACTTCGCTGCCGGTGAACAGCATCTCGCGCACGGCCAGCGCGGTCTGCATCACCTTGGTCGTGATGCGGCCGGCGAACTCGTCGGCGTAGAAGGCCATGCTCTGGCCCAGCATCAGGCGGTGGAAGTTCCAGCGCAGGCGCAGCGGGAAGTTGATCGCCAGGCCCTGGTGCTTCAGCGCGGACTGCAGCGCCACCACCACGATGCTGGACACCAGCACCACGCCGAGGATCGTGAGCGTCGTCCCATGGTCAGCCCACAGCGACTCGGGGCGTGACTTGCCGAGCCAGTCGACCACCTGGCCGAGCATCCAGAACAGCAGGGCTTCGAAGACGGAGACCGCGGCCGACAGCAGCGTCAATGCGGCCAGGTAACCACGAAGTCCGTCGGTGCACGTCCACACGAAGCGGAAGAACCCCTTGGGCGGGAGCTCCGGCTCGTGCTCGGGATAGGGGTGGAGGAGGGATTCGAAACGGCGGAACAAGCGCGGGATTCTAGGGAACAACTCCGTCGTTCCCGCGCAGGCGGGAACCCATCGCTTCAAGCAGGGCAGACATGGAAGCGGTGGGTCCCCGCCTCCGAGAGGACGACGAATTCGTACAGTGCAGGAACGCAGTTTACTGTATAAATCACCAGTACCGCCGCGCTGTCCCCACCCATCCCTCCACCTCCATGCAGTCCGCTGCAGACCTTCGCATCCCCCACGTCTGGCGGGTCACCGACCTCGCCCGCGAGGAAGCGGTGCTGCCCAGCGGGCATGCGTCGCTCGACGCCCAGTTGCCGGGTGGTGGGTGGCCGCTGGGCAGCCTCATCGAGGTGCTGCAAGCGCGGCCTGAACTGCATGCCTGGCAGCTCGTCCTGCCGGCACTGGCAGCGCGGGTGAGCGACCACGCGGGACCGATGGTGCTGGTCGGCGCACCGTGCGAGCCGTTCACGCCATCGCTGGCGGCCCAGGGGTTGCCCGCCGAGCAGCTGTTGTGGATCCGGGCCGATGCACCAGCGGCCAGGCTGTGGTCGGCCGAGCAGGCCTTGCGCTGCGCCGAAGTGGCCGGCGTGCTCGCCTGGCTGCCGCAGTGCCGCGCGGCCGACCTGCGGCGGCTGCAACTCGCGGGACGGCAGCACGGCAAGTTGCTGTTCGCCTTTCGTCCTGCGTCCACCCAGGTGCAAGCCAGCCCCTCGCCGCTGCGGTTGCTGGTCGACGGCGTCGACGACCTGCAGGTGCGGGTCCTCAAGCGCAAGGGGCCACCCATGCAGGAATCGTTGCACCTGCACGCGCATCCCGCGCGCCTTCGCGCCTTGCTCGCGTCTCGCCGTCGCAGCATCCAACCCGTCCCGGCCGAAGAAAGGAGATCGCATGTTCTGGATCGCCTTGTCACCACCCCCTGATGCGGACCGGCAAGCCTGGACCTGGTGGTCGCTTCGCTTCACCCCGCGCGTGGCGCTGGTGGAGGAGGCGATCCTGCTGGAGATCTCGGGCAGCTTGCGGTTGTTCGGGGGGAAGCGGGCGCTGCTGAAGGCGCTGCTGTCCCGCGGCGAGTCCGTGTGGGCCGCCGCGAGCACGTCCCTCGTCGCCCTCGCTCTCCTGCGCTGCAAGCTCCGCGGCATCGATCCGCCGGCACGCCGTCCGGACGACCTGCCGCTGCACCTGCTCACCGCAGCCGGTCCGCACGTCGGCGTGCTCGAACGCACCGGCACCACCACATGGGGCGAGTTGCGGGCGCTGCCGCGCGGTGGCGTGTCGCGCCGCTTCGGTGCGGACCTCGTCGCTGCCCTCGATGCAGCCTGGGGTGAACGACCCGAGCAGTACCCCTGGTGCGTGCTGCCGGAGGACTTCGACCTCACGGCCGAACTCGTGCAGGTCGCCGAAAGCGCCCCGGCGCTGATGTTCGCTGCCGATCGCTTGCTGGAGCGCCTGCACCTCTGGCTGCAGGCCCGAAACCGGGGCCTGCTCGCGCTGGAACTGGAGTGGACGCTCGACCTGCGCCGCCTGAACGGCGTGCGCTTGCCACCGAAGGAACAGTTGCTAGTGCGCACCGCGCAACCCACGCAGGACATGGCGCATCTGCGCCGCCTGGTCAGCGAGCACCTGGATCGCGCGAAGCTGTCGGCGCCAGCGAACCACCTGCGCCTGCGATCGGTCGACACGGTGCCCTGGGGCGGAATGACCACCAGCCTGTTGCCGCAGGACCGCCTCGAAGGCGAGCGGCTGCATCAATTGGTCGAGCGCCTGTCCGTGCGGCTCGGGGAGGACAACGTCGTCGTGCCGGTGCCGCAGCAGGACCACCGTCCCGAGTGCAAGCAGGCCTGGGCCCCTGCGCGCAACACGCCAGTGGGTGGGAAGCCGTTGACGCAGGAGCCCGATGCGCTGTATCCCAGCTGGATGCTGCCGCAGCCGTTGCGCCTGAAGACGCAAGGCGAGACGCCGTGCTTCGGCGGTCCCCTGCGCCGCCTGGCACGGCTGTACCGGCTCGAAACTTCGTGGTGGGACACCGAAGGACCCACCCTGCGCGATTACTTCATCGCGCGCAGCCCGCAAGCGGGGCTGGTGTGGATCTACCGTGAGCGGCCGGCGCACCTGGCGCGCGAGCTCGCGGAGCATGGCGAATTCGCCTGGTACCTGCAGGGCCTGTATGCCTGAACAACCGTTCAAGCCCAAGCCGCTGCTGGACGAGCAGCGGCTGCCGCCGGTGCTGGGCGACGGCCCCGACCGCTTGCCCGGGTATGCGGAACTGCATTGCCTGTCCAACTTCAGCTTCCAGCGTGGCGCCTCGCATCCGCAGGAACTGGTGCGGCGTGCGTACGACCTCGGCTACGAGGCGCTGGCCATCACCGACGAATGCTCGGTGGCGGGCGTGGTGCGCGCCTGGTCGGGGCTGCGCGACTACAAGGCGTTCATCGATCGGCTCGAGTCCCATGAGCCCGGCATCCGGCGGCATCGCGACTTCCGGCTGCTGTATGGCGCGGAGTTCGAAGTCGGCGACATCCGGCTGGTTGCCATCGCACGCGACCTGGCGGGGTGGGGCGGCCTGTGCGAGTTCATCACCACCGCCCGCATGACGGCGCCCAAGGGCGAGTACCGCGTGTCCTGGTCGGGCAGCAACTGGTCGCAACTGCAAGGCTGCGAAGTGCTCGTGGTGCCGAAGCGCGCGCCTGGAGAGGACCTTCCGCTGCATGCGCTGTGCGAACGGCTGGTGCAACTGAGGGGTCTCTATCGAGAGCACCTGTGGCTGGGCGTGAACCTGCCGCACCTGGTCGACGACGACCTGTGGCTCGCGCGGCTGCAGGACGCCGGCGCTGCGACGGGGGTGCCCCTGGTCGCGACGGGCGACGTGCACATGCATGCGCGCTCGCGCAAGCCGCTGCAGGACGTGGTCACGGCCGTGCGCCTGGGCCAGCCGGTGCACGCCTGCGGGCTCGCCTTGCAGGGCAATGCCGAGAAGCACCTGCGCCAGCGCAAGCGGCTGGCCGACACCTATCCGGCACCGCTGCTCGCCAACACCCTGGAGGTGATGCGACGCTGCCGCTTCGAGCTGGAGGAGATCCGCTACGACTACCCGCTGGAGACGGTGCCGCCGGGCATGTCGCCCATCGAGGGGCTGCGGCATCTCACCTACCTCGGCGCCGAGCGTCGCTATCCGCAAGGCATTCCCGACCGCGTGCGCGAGCTGGTGGACAAGGAGCTGGTGCTGATCGAGCAGTGCCGCTACGAGATGTTCTTCCTCACCGTGCACGACATCGTGGAGTACGCGCGCTCGGTGGGCATCCTGTGCCAGGGGCGCGGGTCGGCCGCCAATTCGGCCGTCTGCTTCTGCCTGGGCATCACGGCGATGGACCCGATGCTGTCGCGCCCGCTGCTCGAGCGCTTCATCAGCGTCGACCGCCGCAACGAACCGCCCGACATCGACGTCGACTTCGAGCACGAGCGGCGCGAGGAGGTGATCCAGTACATCTACAACAAGTACGGGCGTGAGCGCTCGGCCATCGCTGCCGTGGTCATCAGCTACCGCACGCGCAGCGCGATCCGGGACGTCGGCAAGGCGCTGGGCGTGGACGAGAAGCTGGTCGACGCTTTCGCCAAGGACCACTACTGGTTCGACGACACCATCGCCGCCGAGAAGCTGCAGGCCATGGCCGCGCAATGCGGCGTGTCCTTGCCCGACCACCAGGCGCGCCTGTGGCTGGAGCTCACGGTGCAGCTGATGGGATTTCCTCGCCATCTGTCCCAGCACGTCGGCGGCTTCGTGCTCACGCAGACCAAGCTCACGCGTCTCGTGCCGGTGGAAAACGCCAGCATGAAGGACCGCTCGGTCATCCAGTGGGACAAGGACGACCTGGAGGACATGGGCCTGATGAAGGTGGACGTGCTGGCGCTGGGCATTCTCACCGCCATCCACCGCTGCCTGGACCTGATCTCGCTGCGGCGCGGCCAGCCATTCACCATCTACGACATCCCCAACGAGGACCCCGCCACCTACGAGATGGTGCGCAAGGCCGACACGGTGGGCGTGTTCCAGATCGAGAGCCGCGCGCAGATGTCGATGCTGCCGCGGCTGAAGCCCAGGGAGTTCTACGACCTGGTCGTCGAAGTCGCCATCGTGCGCCCGGGCCCCATCACCGGCGGCATGGTGCATCCCTACCTGAAGGCGCGGGCGCGGCGCGACAAGGGCGAGGAGATCGTCTACGAGCGCTCGAAGTACGACGGCGAGGAGCCGCGCCTGAAGAAGGCGCTGGAGCGCACGCTGGGGATCCCCATCTTCCAGGAGCAGGTGATGGAGATCTCGATGCTCGCCGCCGGCTTCTCCGCCACCGACGCGGACTCGCTGCGTCGCGCGATGGCGGCCTGGAAGAAGAAGGGCGGCGTCGACAAGTTCGAGGCCCGCCTCAAGGGCGGCATGCTCGCCAACGGCTACAGCGAGGAGTTCGCGCACCGCATCTTCGAGCAGGTGAAGGGCTTCGGCGACTACGGTTTCCCGGAGAGCCATGCGTACAGCTTCGCGCTGCTAGCGTATTCGAGCAGCTGGCTGAAGTGCCACGAGCCCGCGTGCTTCCTGGCCGCGATGCTCAACTCGCAGCCCATGGGCTTCTACGGCCCCTCGCAATTGATCCAGGACGCACAGCGGCATGGTGTGCAGGCCCTGCCGCCCGACGTGTCGTCGAGCGATTGGGACAGCTCTCTGGAAGGCGACATGGCGGCGCCGTCGGTGCGCCTGGGCCTGCGACTGGTCGGCGGCCTGAAGGAGGAAGCCGGCAAGCGCATTGCCGAAAGCCGCCGAAGCGGAGGGCCGTTCCGCGACACGGAGGACCTCGCATTGCGCGCCAGGCTGGACGTCGCGGATCTTGGCGCACTGGCTGCAGCCGATGCCTTGCAGTCGCTCGCGGGGCATCGCCGCCAGCAGGTGTGGGAAGCGGCGGCGCAGCGCCGCGCGCCCGAACTGCTGCAGGCCGCGCCGATCCTCGAACCCGGCATCGCGCTGCCCGAAGCGCCGGAAGGCGAGGAGATCGTGTTCGACTACGAATCGATGGGGCTCACCTTGCGCCGCCATCCGCTCGCATTGCTGCGATCGCGCCTGGCGAAGAAGCGCTTCCTGAATTCCGAGCAGCTCGCGAAGTTGCCGGGCGGCCGCCGCGTGTCCGCGTGCGGCATGGTCACCGTGCGCCAGCAACCCGCCACGGCCAACGGCACGATCTTCGTGACCCTCGAGGACGAAACCGGGCCGGTCAACGTCATCGTCTGGCGCAGCGTGCGCGAGGACCAGCGCGAACCGCTGATGCGCGCGCGCCTGCTGGCCGTGCACGGCACCTGGCAACGCGACAAGGACAGCGAGGACGGCCGCGTGTGCCACCTGGTCGCCGAGCGGCTGGAGGACCTCACGCCCATGCTCGGCCGCCTGGGCCGCGACAACCGCAGCCGCGATTTCCACTGATCATTGTCATTCCGGCGAAACCCGGAATCCAGGCCAGCTGGGCCACCTGTCGCCGCCGTCCTACCCCGCTGTCGCGCCTCCTTCGCGAGCATCCCTTGCAACCGTCGAGGACTCCCCATGTTGGAACACCTTCCCGAAGCCCTGGGCCATGCGCTGCGCGACCGCCGCGCCGGCCTCGACAAGCTGGTCTTCAACAAATGCGGGTTGCGCGCCGGGCTGGGCACGGTCACCGTCACCAGCCTCGCGTTCGCCGACCATGCGCCGATCCCGGAGCGGTACACGGCGGATGGCGAAGGCGTCTCCCCGCCGCTCGAGTGGCACGGCATCCCGGAAGGGGCCGCCAGCCTGGCGCTCGTCGTCGAGGACGCCGACGCGCCGACGTCGGACCCGCTCGTGCATGCGATCGTGGTCGACATCCCGCCGCATGAAGGCTCGCTGCACGAAGGCGCGCTCTCCAGCCCCGGCCACGACGGCGAGCGCGTGCATGCGGGCCGCAACAGCTACCTGCGTGCGGGCTGGATCCCGCCCGATCCTCCGCGCGGCCACGGACTGCATCGCTACGCGTTCCAGGTCTTCGCGCTGCGTGCTGGCGCGAAGTTCAAGGGCACGCCCCGCCGCGATCACGTGCTGGCCGCCATCCAGGAGCACGGCATCGCCGGCGGCCTGCTGGTGGGCACCTACGAGCGTCCGGACGGCAGCATCAAGTCGTCGTCGGCCCAGCGCAGCCTGGCCGTCGACAACGCCGAGCCGTCGCCGGACTGACGGATGGGCAGTCGCCGGTGCATTCCGGCCTGCTCGTGTGCAATCGACTGCTGCTGAGGAGCCCCCTGCAGTGACGAGGTGTGTCACTGCCCGGCCGCGTTTCGCCTCGGCATGGTGTGGTGTAGGCGGTGCATTTGCTGACACTCGGTCACCCAACGTGTCCGGTCGTGCAGCAACGATGCAACGCATGTTCCACCCAGCAACGCCGGCCCGTGTGCCGGATGCCAAGGAGAGCCACTCCCGCGGCCGCAACGCCGTGTGGATGCTGGCCCTGCTGGCCTGCGTCGCCTTCTGGGCGGTGATCGGCTACCTGATCGCCTACTGAGCGCCGTCGCGCCCGGGCGCGCGGCGCAGCACCGCGGCGACGATGCGATCGCAGCGTTCGCCGTCGAAGCCGAACACGTCACGTTCCGCCAGGTCCACTTCCTTCGCGAGCGCCTCGCGCAGCAGGGCCCGGGCGCGGAAGTGCCGCGTGCGAACGGTCGCTTCCGGGATGCCGAGGCTGGCCGCAGTTTCTTCGACGGAGAGTTCCTCGACCGCGCGCAGCACGAACACCGTGCGGAAGTCCTGCGGCAGCTGGTCGATCTTGCCTTCGAGCAGCTTGCGCATCTCGGCGCGCTGCAAGGCGCGGTCGGGCGTGTCCTCGTCGAGGCGCGAGTGCTCGTCCTGCATGGCGGGAATCTCCTCGTCGCCCAGGGCGTCGGCCGCCACGATCGGCACGATGTTGTCGCGGCGGGCCTGCCGCCGCAGGCGTGACATGCACTCGTTGACGACGATGCGCGACAGCCAGGTGGCCAGCGCCGCGTCGCCGCGGAACTGCTCCAGCGAGCGGAAAGCCGCCAGGTAGGCCTCCTGCAGCGCGTCCTCGGCGTCGGCCGCGTCGCGCAGCAGGGACCGCGCGACGCGGTAAAGGCGCCGGTTGTGCAGCCGCATGAGGGCCTCGAACGCGCGCGGGTCGCGCGCGCGCAGGCCTTCCGGCAGAGCGACGGGGGAGGGCAGGGCGCTCATTTCACGGTCAGCTGGGCCTTCATGCCCGGATGGTAGGTGCAGACGTATGGGAAGTCGCCCGCCTTGGTGGCCGTCCACGTCCACTTCGCGCCATTGGCGATCTGGCCGGAGTCGAACACGCCCTTCGCCGTGGCGGTGTGGGGCACCACGTCCTTGTTCACCCACGTCACCTTGTCGCCGCGCTGCACGACAAGGCTGGCGGGCTGGATCTTCATGCCCTCCATGGTGAGGGTGTGCTCGGCGGCCGCCGCGGCCAGGGGCGCGGCGACGGCCAGCACGCACGCGGCGCGCAGCAGCATCACGACTTGCCCACTTCTTGCTGCAGGTGCTTGGCGTGCTCCAGGTGCTGCACGAGCGCCGGGCGCACCTTCTCGATCAGCGCCTTCAGCTCGGCGTTCTTGGCCGACGGCAGCAGCGTCTTGTCGACCGCGTCGATCACCGCCTGGTGGTACGTGACTTCGTTGTCCACGTAGGCCTTGTCGAAGGCCTTTCCCTTGAGCTTCTTCAGCTTGGCGACGTTGTCGTCGCCGCCCTTCTTGAGGCTGGCGCTGGTGTCGTTCGCTTCCGGCTTGACGTTCAGCTTCCTGGCCAGGTCGGTGGCCTGCTTGTTGACGGCGGTGTGGTCCGTGACCATCTGCTTGCCGAAGTCCTTGACGGCCTTGGTGGAGCCCTGCTTCTCGGCCAGCTTGCCGGCGTCGATGTCGACCTGGTTGGCCGTGACCACGATGTGGGCGATCTGGGCGTCGTTCGGGCCCTGCTGGGCGAAGGCGCCGAGGGACACGGCCGCGAGGCAGGCGGCGATGAAGTGGGAAGTGCGCATCTGGGGATCTCCTTTGGTTGGATGGCACGGGCACAGACGCCGCCAGGTGCGTCCGCGTTCCCAGCCCATCCATAATCGGCCCGGCATGGCGCTCATCGAACTCCTGCTGGTGTTGCTGCTCAGCTGCGTGGCGCTGGGCTGGGTGGCCCGCCACTTCAAGTTCCCGTACCCGATCGCACTGGTCGCCGGCGGCGCCGCGCTGGGCCTGGTACCCAACCTGCCGCCGTCCACCTTCGATCCGCAGCTGATCCTGGTCGCGGTGCTGCCGCCCATCCTGTACCAGGCTGCGCTGCTCACGTCGTGGACCGACTTCAAGGCCAACCTGCGCGCGATCGGGCTGCTGGCGATCGGCCTGGTGGCGGCGACGACGCTGGCCGTCGGTGTCGCGCTGAAGGTGATGGTGCCGGACGTGCCGTGGTCCGTCGCCTTCGTGCTCGGCGCCATCGTGTCGCCGCCCGATGCCGTCGCGGCCACCGCGATCCTGTCGCGCCTGAACATGCCGCGGCGCATCGTCACCATCCTCGAGGGCGAGAGCCTGGTCAACGACGCGTCGGGCCTGGTCCTCTACAAGTTCGGCGTCGCCGCGGTGCTGACCGGCACCTTCTCGCTGGTCCAGGCCGCCGGCCAGTTCGCGCTGGTGGCCGGCGGCGGTGTCGTGGTGGGCGTCGTGCTGGCGTTCGCGTACATCGCGGTGCACCGGCGCCTGGGCGACCCGTTCATCGAGGTGCTCACGGTGCTGACGATCCCGTATGCGGCCTACCTCGCGGCGGAAGCCGTGCACACGTCGGGCGTGCTGGCGGTCGTGGCCGCGGGGCTGGTGCGGGGGCGCTACTCGCCGGAGATCGTCTCGGCCGAGATGCGCATCATGGCGCGCTCGGTGTGGAACCTGCTCGTGTTCCTGCTGAACAGCCTGGTGTTCATCCTGATCGGGCTGCAGCTGCCGCAGGTGGTGAACGCGCTGCGCAACTATCCGCCGGGGGACCTGGCGGCGATCACGGCCGTCGTCACCACGGTGGCCATCGGCGTGCGCTTCGCCTGGGTGCTGCCCACCGCGTGGCTGCCGCACTGGATCGGCCGGCTGCTGCGCAAGCCGCAGCCGCGCCCGGACAACGCGCAGCTCGCGATCATCGGGTGGTGCGGCATGCGGGGCATCGTGTCGCTCGCGGCGGTGCTGGCGTTGCCGCTCGCGCTGCCGGATGGCCGCGCGTTCCCGCACCGCGACCTGCTGATCTTCCTGACCTTCGTCGTGATCGTCGTCACGCTGGTGGGGCAGGGCCTGACGCTCGCGCCGCTGATTCGCCGGCTGAGCGTCGGTTCCAGTTGGAGCCTGCACGACGAGCAGGTGCGCATCCGTGCGTGCATGAGCGGCGCCGCCCTGGCGGCGATCGACCGCGAGGTGGGCGAGCACGGCATCCCGCCGCACTGGGCCGACGGGCTGAAGAAGGAGATCGCCGACCGCATCGCAGTGGTGGCATCGGAGGACGAGGAGCTCACGCCGCGCCTCGACACCGTGAACCGCCTGCGACAGGCCGCCATCGCGGCCGAGCGCGGCGAGCTCATTCGCCTGTGGCGCGCCAACGAGATCGGGGACGAGCTGATGCACCACCTGATGGAGATGCTCGACTACGACCAGGCGCGATTGCCGCGCGCACGTCCCGCTGCCGCCGACGAGGCCGGGGAGCGCGTGGCAACGGCCGACTGACGGCCGGGGTCAGAGCACGGGCGCGAGGATCGCGCTGAACCCCTCGCGCAACCTCTCGCGCGCCGGCCGTCGCCGCCATCCCTCCAGGGTGATGCGCTCGCACTTGCGCAGGTCCGCCTCGAACACTTCCGTCATCCGCTGCGCGAACGCGGCGTCGTAGACGTTCAGGTTGGCTTCGTCGTTCAGGTGGAACGAGCGCGGGTCGAAGTTGGTCGACCCCACCGACGCGAGAAGCCCGTCGACCAGCAGCATCTTGCAATGGAACATGGTGGGCTGGTACTCGTAAAGCTCCACGCCGGCCTCGAGCAACGGCCCCCACAGTCCACGCGACGCGTGGCGCACGGTGTCCTGGTCCGTGTGCCGCCCGGGTGTGATCACGCGCACGCGCACGCCGCGCTGCGCCGCCGACACCAGCGCGGCCAGCGCGACACGATCGGGCACGAAGTACGCGCTGGCGATGTCGATGCTGCGCACGGACGCGGCGATCGCCAGCATCGTCATCATGAGCATGCTCTCGCTGCCGCCGCTGGGCGAGCTCGCGAACATCTGTGCCGGCTGGTCGCCGGCGGGCTCGAGCGCGGGGAAGTAGTCCTGGCCGTGCAGCACGCGGCCGGTGGTCTTGCTCCAGTTGGAGAGCATCACGCTCTGCATCTGCGCCACCACGGGGCCTTCGACGCGGAAGTGCGAATCGCGCCAGTGCTCGGGGTCCTGGGCATGGCCGCACCACTGCGGCGCGATGCCGACGCCGCCGGTGAACCCGATGCAGCCGTCGACGATCAGCAGCTTGCGGTGCGTCCGGTTGTTCATGCGGCCCAGGTGGTACCAGCGCAGGGGATGGAACATCCGCACCTCGACGCCGGCCTCGCGCATGCGATGCACCAGGTCGACGTCCACCTTGATGCTTCCGACCCAGTCCAGCAGCACGTGCACGCGGACGCCGGCGCGGGCGCGTTCGGACAGCGCCTCCGCGAACGCCTTGCCGATGTCGCCGGACCAGTAGATGAACGTCTCGAAGAGCACCGTCTTGCGGGCGCCGCGGATGGCCTCCAGCATCGCCGGGAAGATCTCGTCCCCATTGATGAGGGGCGTGACCTTGTTGCCCGGGACGATCGCGGGACCCATCAACATGCCCATCGCGCGCATGAACTGCGCGTCGTGCAGCGGGTACAGGTGCTGCACCTCGTGGGCGACGCGCCGCTCGCCGGCGGAAAGATTCACGACCAGCAGGGCGGCCAGGGCCGCGAGGATGATGCACACCGCAATCAGCACCCTCGCAGCTTGGCAGAGCGCCGCACGGATGAGCGTCAGAACGGTGCGCGAAACGGCGGGCGCCGGCGCCGACGCGTGCGGGGGAACTGCTCTTGACGCGCTCCCACGGCGGCTGGCACAACGCGCACGCGACCGGTCATTTCGCACTGCCGTCGCGCTCGTAGAAAGGTGAACATGCCCGCCCCCAGAAGAACCTGGAGACTCGCCAGCCCGGTGCTGGCCGCGTTGCTTGCCGCTTCGGTGCAAGCGCAGACCGCGGCACAGACGCCCGCACCCGCCGTCGCGCCGGCACCAGCCCCCGCGACCGCACCGGCCCCCGCACCTGCGGCCGCGCCGTCGTGGCAACAAGGCCGATCCGCCACCGACGACAAGTCGTCGCTGCACCCGATCGCGCCGATCCTCACCGGACGGCCGGCGAGCGAACTGCCGCTGGACAAGCTGAAGGTGCCGGCGGGATTCAAGGTCGAAGTGTGGGCCGAAGGCATCCCCGAAGCGCGCTCGCTGGCGCTGGGTGACAAGGGGACGGTGTTCGTCAGCAACCGCAACCTCACGAACGTCTACGCGGTCACCGACCGCGGCGGCACGCGCGAGGTGAAGAAGATCCTGTCGGGACTGAAGTCGCCCAACGGCATCGCGTTCAGCAAGGGCACGCTGTACGTGGCGGAGCGCCACCGCATCACCCGCTACGACGGCATCGAGGATCGCCTGGACAGCCCGCCGGAAGCCAAGGTGGTGATCGACAACCTCGATCCCACCAACCAGGCCGGCCACTTCTGGAAGTTCCTCGCGATGGGGCCGGACGGCAAGCTGTACTTCAACATCGGCGCGCCCGGCAACATCGTGATGCCCAGCTACATGCAGGCCACGATCAACCGCGTCGACCCGGCCACCGGCAAGATGGAACGCGTCGCCGAGGGCGTGCGCAACTCGGTCGGCTTCGACTGGCATCCGCGCACCAAGCAGCTGTGGTTCACCAACCATGCGCGCGACTGGGTGGGCGACGACCTGCCCCACGACACGCTGCACCGCGTGACGCGCGCCGGCATGAACTTCGGCTACCCGTTCTGCCACCAGGGCGACCTGCCGGATCCCGAGTTCGGCAAGGCCCGCTCCTGCGCCGAGTTCGACAAGCCGGCGCTCAACCTCGGTGCGCACGTCGCGCCGCTGGGCATGCGCTTCTACACGGGGTCGATGTTCCCGGCCGAGTACCGCGACTCCATGCTGGTCGCGCTGCACGGCTCGTGGAACCGCACGACCAAGCAGGGCTACAGCGTCGTGCGCGTCGTGTCGGACGCCAAGGGCGGCATGAAGCTGCAGCCCTTCCTCGAAGGCTTCCTGCAGGACGCCAAGGCCGACCCGCCCATGTGGGGCCGTCCGGTCGACGTGCTGCAACTGCGCGACGGCTCGGTGCTGGTCAGCGACGACTACAACGGGGTGATCTACCGCGTGAGCTATGCGAAGTAGGGCGCGCGCCTGGTGCGCGGTGCTGCTGGTGGCGGGGGGCGTGGGCGCGGCCCATGCCGCCGCGGATCCGCAACTGTGCTTCGCCTGCCACGGGCCGAACGGCAACTCGACCAATCCGGCGGTGCCGTCGCTCGCGGCGCAGCCGGCCCAGTTCATCGGCACGCAGCTGGTGATGTTCCGCGAGAAGCAGCGCCACGACCCGCAGATGTCTCCCATCGCGGCGCCGCTGTCGAACGCGGACATCAGCGCGCTGGGCAAGTTCTTCGCGGCGCAGGAACACGCGGCACCCAAGGCGAACCCGTCGCAGGACATGGCCGACGCAGGCCGCCGCGCCACGGAGAAATTCAATTGCGTGGCGTGCCATGGGCCGGCGCTGAAGGGCCAGCAGCACATCCCGCGGCTGGCCGGCCAGCAGGCCGAGTACCTGCGCGCGCAGTTGCGCGGCTTCAAGGCCGGCACGCGCTTCGACATGGACGGCAACATGACCGCGGCCGCGCAGCCGCTGTCCATGGCGGACATCGACGTGCTGGCGGAGTACCTGGCTTCGCTGCCCTAGGCGGGCAGGGGGGCGCGGGGCTAGGCGGCCTCGCCGCCCGGCGCCTTCTTGGGGGACATCAGCTCGATGACCAGCCGCGCCAGCTCGCTGGTCTCGGCGGGACGGGGCACGTACAGGTCGGCGCCCGCCGCCAGGCCGGCCTGGACGTCGGCTTCCTTGTCGAACAGCGAGGAGAAGAGCACCACCCGCTTGCCGGCGCCCTTGTCGGACCGGCGCACGCGGCGGCAGAACTCCAGGCCGGACATGCCCGGCAGGTGCACGTCCACCAGCATGGCCGACGCCTCCGTCCACAAGGGCATGGCGGCTTCGGCGTGGGCGGCGGAGGTCACTTTCATGCCGGCTTCGGAAAGCGCCCGGCAGAGGGCGTAGCGCGCGGCGGGGTTGTCTTCGATGACGAGGACGCGATTGGGCACGGGGTCGATCATACGCCTGAGTTCAATGCACGCAACGCCGCGGCGCGATGCGCACCACGGCTTGGCTCGGCGGTGGTACGTTCCCGACGTGCAGCCCTCCGTGGTCATCCTCGATAGTGCCGTCGACGCCGCGGTGTCGCTGGCGACGGCATTGTGTGAGCGCGGCGTTCCCGCGACCTTCGCCGCGACGGCGCGGGAAGCGACCGCGGCGGCCGCCATCGCCCATCCCACCGCGGTCCTGATCGACCTCACGGTGCAGGCCGCCCTCGACCAGTTGTGCGAGGAACTGCGCATGGTCGCGCCGGGCGCGCGGCTGATCGCGCTGTCCGACTGGAGCGACCCCGGCCACTTCGACAAGGCGATGGCCTGCGGCTTCGACCACTTCGTGATCAAGCCTGCAGCGATGGAAACAGTGCTGCAGGCCGTGCGAGGCTGAAAGGCCTACACCGGCGGCGGCGTCGCGGCCTTGGCGCGATTCAGCGCCCAGGCGCGAAGCGAATCGCGCAGGTCGAAATAGCTCACGGGTTTCTGGTGGTGTTCGTCGAACCCCGCCGCCTTCGAGCGGACGAGATCGTCGGGGGTGCTCAGCGCGGACACCGCGATCAGCAGCGTCGAGGGCGAGCGCGCCTTCAGTTCGCGCGCGACATCCCAGCCGTTGAGCAGCGGCATGTGGATGTCGAGGATGGCGACGTCGAACCGCTCGAGGATCGCGGCCGCGGCGGCACCGAGGCCGTCGTACTCGACGCGCACGCTGTGCCCGTCCTCGCGCAGGATCGTGCCGAGCATGTCGGCTGCTTCCCCGACGTCCTCGGCCACGAGCACGCGCAGGACGGGGACGTGGCGTGCTGCGGGTCCGTCTTCATGCATGCGTTGGTCATTATCCCCAGTGATTGCCCGGTCGCGCCAGTGCACTAATCCTCAGGCCGGTCCCATCTCATCATCACCCTGTCATCGGTCGCGATCCTGACTTGCGCACCACGCGCGGACGGGCAAAATCAGGAATGAGCATCGGACGGCGCGATCGCCGGTGTTCGACGCAGTGCTGCAGCGGCGTGACCTGGCCGGCGTCACTGGAGCGAGAGCCCGCGGGGCTCCGCTCTTCGACGCTGGCTCCGCACTTGCAGTGCTAAGCCTGAACTCGTCCCCGTCGAAGCCCCATCCCTTCGACGCTTGGGACCGGATGGTTGGTTGGAATGATCGAAGAATCTCGCCGCCTTGCGGACGACTGGAAACAGGCCGAGGAAGCGCAGAAGGAGGCCGAAGCCCTGCTGAAGGAGGCCTGGCACTCCTACTTCTCCAAGGACGGGCGCGCACCCAGTGCGGAACTCATCGCGGAAGTCACCCGCTTGCGCCGGATCGCAGAGCAGAAGCTGCAGGAGGCGATCGAGTGCGCGCAATCCGACGTGAAGGCCCTGGACCGGCGCTGACACAGCCGCCGCAGGCGGCTGGAGCGGGCGATGGGAATCGAACCCACGTCTTGAGCTTGGGAAGCTCAGGTCCTGCCATTGAACGACGCCCGCAGGGAAGGCGCGCAGTTTAACGCAGCGCATGCGACAAGCCGGGCGCGTGGCCCGGCTTGTCACGATCGCGCGTGCGATCAACCCTCGTTGCGGCCCCGCGGTGCCGACGGTGTCGCGTACAGGTCGTCCAGGTCCTGGCTCGCGCCCGTGCCGGGGCCCGTGCGCGGCCCGCCATCGGTGGGGTACTGCGGGCCGCCCGACGCGATGCCGCCGCCACCGCCGGTGTAGCCGCCGCCGGTGGAACCGCCACCCGTGTAGCCACCTCCGGTGGACCCGCCGCCGGCCGAGCCGCCACCCATGCCGCCGCCGATGTTGCTGCCCCCGTAGCCGCCGCCGGCCATGCCGGGCGCCGCGCCCGTGCCACCCTGGCCGCTGCCATAGCTGCCGCCGGAGCCGCCGGAGGTGCGCGCCGTCTGCATCGTGTCCTGCGCACGCTCGCGCATGTCCTCGGTGCGCTCGCGCGCCATGCGGCCGGCGGCCTCGCTGGCATGCGCCAGCTGCGGGCCCTTGTCCTGCGCCGCGTCGTACATCTGGCTCACGATCTTGCTGGCCGTCTCGCGGCCGCCGAGGCCGAAGGCCAGGCCCAGGCCGAGCGCGATGGCGCCGACGAAGGCCATGAACAGCGTGTTCACGAGCGTGGTCGCGATGCCGATCTGGTTCACCGCCACGACGATCGCGAATGCCCACACCATCACCGAGGCGAGCTTGGCCAGGAAGGCGGAATTGGTGATGCCGGCTTCGGCCGTCGCGCCGCGCACGAGGTTCGACAGCGCCCGTGCCGCCAGGCCGCCGATCACCAGCACCACGAGGGCCACCACCAGGTTGGGCATCCACAGCAGGAAGTCGCGCAGGACGTCCGACACTGCCGGCAGGCCCAGCGCGTCGAACGCCACCACGAGGCCGATCAGGCGGATGAACCACTTCGCCACCAGGCCCAGCATGCCGGCGGAATCCGTGCCCACGTTCATCTTGGCCACGAAATCACCGAAGCCGGAGCGGTCCGCGAGTTCGTCGAAGCGCACCTTGCGCAGCAGCGTCGCCAGCCCCTTTTCAACCAGCGACGACAACAGCCAGGCGACGACGAGGATGACGACGAACCCGATGATCTTCGGGATCGCGGACAGGAACATGGCCAACGCGGCAGCCAGCGACGTCATCATCGCGCTGCCCCAGTCGTTGATTGCTTGCATGGTGGGCACCCCGGAGGTGAAGTGGAGGAATCCACGCAATCTCGCCCTCGGTCGCTGGCGCCGAGGTCGGAGCAGGTCAGCGCGCGGTGTAGGAAGAAACGTCCAGCGCGACCGTGGCTGGGCCGCGCTGGCTCAGGTGCTGGAATGGCTGAGGCGGCTCGACGAAGGGTCGCATCCGTGCGCCACGCGCATCACTGGCCTGCAAACATTTCATGGGCGGATGTCCGCCTCGCGACGCGCCACGGCCCGGCTGGCCACCTAGACTGGCCCACCCTCGAGGAGAGTCCATGTCCCGCTGGTCCGCCCTGCGTCCCGTCCTGCCGCTGCTGATCGGCGCGTCGCTGCTGCTCAGCCTCGCCATGGGCCTGCGCCAGAGCCTGGGCATCTTCATGCCCAACCTCACGCGCGACATCCACATCCCGGTCGCGCAATTCACGCTCGCGGTGGCGGTGCAGAACCTCGCGTGGGGCGTGCTACAGCCCTTCGCCGGCGCGCTGGCGGTGCGCTGGGGCTACCGGCCGCTGATGATCGGCGGCTCCGTCATCTACCTCGCGGGGCTGCTGCTGCTCGCGTCCGCGCACGGCATCGTGCCCGTCGTCATCGGTGCCGGCATCGCGATCGGGCTTGCGATGGCATGCACCGGCCCCGCGCTGGCGATGGCCGTCGCCGCGCGCGCGGTGCCGCCCGCGGTCCGCAGCACGGTGCTCGGCATCGTCTCGGCAGCCGGTTCGCTCGGCGCCATGGTCGCCGCGCCGATCGGCCAGCTGCTGATGCAGGCGCAGGGCTGGCGCATCGGGCTGGTGGGCTTCGCGGTGATGGCGCTCGTGATGCTGCCGGCCGCCTGGTTCGCCAGCCGTGGCGATGCGGCGCCGCCTCCGCCGGCCGGCAGCACGGATGTCTCCGCCGGCGCCGCGCTGCGCGACGCGTTCGGCAGCGCGCCGTTCCTCGTGATGACGATGGCGTACTTCGTCTGCGGCATGCAGCTGGTGTTCCTCACCACGCACCTGCCCGCGTACCTGGAGATCTGCGGCATGGACCCGATGCTCAGCGCGCAGGCACTGGGCTGCATCGGTGCCTTCAACGTGCTGGGCAGCCTGTTCTTCGGCTGGGCCGGCGGCCGCTGGAACAAGCTGCTGCTGCTCGGCGGCATCTACTTCCTGCGGTCGCTGGCGCTGGCGTGGTACTTCATCTCACCCGCCACGCCCGCCGCGACGCTGGTGTTCGCATCGGTCATGGGCTTCCTGTGGCTGGGCGTCAGCCCGCTGGTGCAGGGCTGGGTGGTGGACCGCTTCGGCCTGAAGTGGCAGGCGATGCTGGGCGGCGTGGCGTTCGTGAGCCACCAGTTCGGCAGCTTCACCGGAGCTTTCGGTGGCGGGCTGCTGTTCGACGCCATGGGCAACTACACCACCGCCTGGCAAGCCGGCGTGGCGCTGGGCCTCGCGGCGGGGATCGTGCAGATGGTGTTCGCCCTGACGCCCGCTGCCCGACCGCCGGCGGCCGCTGCTGCGGCCTGAATGCGGCCGCTCGCGCGGCCTGGCACTTTCTCAACGCAGAGGGAAGACAGAGGACGCAGAGGACGCAGAAAGACCCAAGGAAGTCATCTTTCCTGGCTGTTCTCTGCGTCCTCTGCCCCCCTCTGCGACCTCTGCGTTGAAGATCAGCCGGAGGCGGAAGCCGGAGGCGCCCAAGCGGGCACCGGTAAAATCCGCCGCTTCGCCCGCGCGCGCGTAGCGCGGGTCCAGCCGGACACCCATGACTTCCTCCAAGCCTCCCGTCACTGTCGCCGAGATTCGCAAGACCTTCCTGGACTTCTTCTCCAGCAAGGGCCACACGGTCGTCGAATCCAGCCCGCTCGTGCCGGGCAACGACCCGACGCTGATGTTCACCAACTCGGGCATGGTGCAGTTCAAGGACGTGTTCCTCGGCACCGACAAGCGCCCCTACGTGCGTGCCGCGTCCGTGCAGGCCTGCCTCCGCGCGGGTGGCAAGCACAACGACCTGGAGAACGTGGGCTACACCGCGCGCCACCACACGTTCTTCGAGATGCTGGGCAACTGGTCCTTCGGCGACTACTTCAAGCGCGAGTCGCTCAAGTGGGGCTGGGAGCTGCTCACCGAGGTCTACAAGCTGCCGAAGGACAAGCTGCTGGCCACCGTCTACCACGAGGACGACGAGGCCTATGACATCTGGACGAAAGAGATCGGCCTGCCCGCCGACCGCGTCATCCGCATCGGCGACAACAAGGGCGGCAAGTACAAGTCCGACAACTTCTGGATGATGGCCGACACCGGCCCGTGCGGCCCGTGC
Organism: Ramlibacter algicola; assembly: GCF_016641735.1. Taxonomy (NCBI): domain Bacteria; kingdom Pseudomonadati; phylum Pseudomonadota; class Betaproteobacteria; order Burkholderiales; family Comamonadaceae; genus Ramlibacter; species Ramlibacter algicola. The sequence goes on from NZ_JAEDAO010000001.1 coordinate 2,043,171, forward strand.
TCGGAGATCTTCTACGACCACGGCGCCCACATCCCCGGCGGCCCGCCAGGCAGCCCGGACGAGGACGGCGACCGTTTCATCGAGATCTGGAACCACGTGTTCATGCAGTTCGACATGCAGCCCGATGGCAGCGTGGTCAACCTGCCTGCCCCCTGCGTCGACACCGGCATGGGCCTGGAGCGCCTGGCGGCGATCCTGCAGCACGTGCACAGCAACTACGAGATCGACATCTTCGACAAGCTGATCGCCGCTGCCGCGCGCGAGACGGGCACGAAGGATCTCGGGAACCCGTCGCTGCGCGTGATCGCCGACCACGTGCGCGCCACCGCCTTCCTGGTCAGCGACGGCGTCATCCCCAGCAACGAAGGCCGCGGCTACGTGCAGCGGCGCATCATCCGCCGCGCCATCCGCCACGGCTACAAGCTGGGCTGCAAGCAACCCTTCTTCCACAAGCTGGTGCCCGACCTCGTCGCGCTGATGGGCGAGGCCTATCCGCGCCTGAAGGCGGAAGAAAAGCGCGTGATGGAGACGCTCAAGGCCGAGGAGGAGCGCTTCTTCGAGACGCTCGAGAACGGCATGGACATCCTGGACGCCGCGCTGAAGGACGGCGCCAAGGTGCTGCCGGGCGACGTGGCGTTCAAGCTGCATGACACGTACGGGTTCCCGCTCGACCTGACGCAGGACGTCTGCCGCGAGCGTGGCGTCACCGTCGACGTGGCCGCGTTCGACGCCGCGATGGACAAGCAGAAGGCTGCGGGCCGCGCCGCCGGCAAGTTCAAGATGGACCGTGCGCTGGAGTACAGCGGCAGCGGCAACACGTTCACCGGCTACGAGCGGCTCGAGGAGCCGGCGACCGTCGTCGCGATGTACCACGACGGCATTCCGGTCACGCAGCTCGACGCCGGCAAGACCGGCGTGGTGGTGCTGGACACCACGCCGTTCTACGCCGAGTCGGGCGGCCAGGTCGGCGACTGCGGCGCGATCACGGCCGAGGGCATCGTGTTCGGCGTCGAGGACACGCAGAAGATCAAGGCCGACGTGTTCGGCCACCACGGCGCCGTGGCGCAGGGCTCGCTCAAGCTGGGCGACAAGGTGATGGCCAAGGTCGACGTCGCGCGCCGCCAGGCGACGATGCGCAACCACAGCGTCACGCACCTGATGCACAAGGCGCTGCGCGAAGTGCTCGGCACGCACGTGCAGCAGAAGGGCTCGCTCGTCGACGCCGACAAGACGCGCTTCGACTTCACGCACAACCACGCCGTCACCGACGACCAGCTGCGCGAGATCGAGCGGCGCGTCAACACCGAAATCCTGGCCAATGCGCCGACCCAGGCGCGCGTGATGGACATCGACGCCGCCAAGTCCACCGGCGCCGTGATGCTGTTCGGCGAGAAGTACGGCGAGACCGTGCGCGTGCTGGACATCGGCAGCAGCCGCGAACTGTGCGGCGGAACGCACGTGCAGCGCACGGGCGACATCGGGCTGTTCAAGATCACCAGCGAAGGCGGCGTGGCCGCCGGCGTGCGCCGCATCGAGGCGATCACGGGCGCCAACGCGCTCGCCTACGTGCAGCAGGTCGAGTCCACGGTGCAGAGCGCGGCGGCCGCGCTGAAGGCGCCAGTGCCGGAACTGCAGTCGCGCATCGGCCAGGTGCTCGAACAAGTGCGCGCGCTGGAGAAGGAAGTCGCCCAGCTCAAGGGCAAGCTGGCGTCGTCGCAGGGCGACGAACTCGCGACCCAGGCCGTCGACGTCAAGGGCATCAAGGTGCTTGCGGCGACGCTGCAGGGCGCCGACGCCAAGACGCTGCGCGACACGATGGACAAGCTGAAGGACAAGCTCAAGTCCGCCGCCATCGTGCTGGCCGCCGTCGACGGCGCCAAGGTGCAGATCGCCGCCGGCGTCACCGCCGACCGCATGGCCCGGGTCAAGGCCGGCGAGCTGGTGAACTTCGTCGCCCAGCAGGTGGGCGGCAAGGGCGGCGGCAAGCCCGACATGGCCATGGCCGGCGGCACCGACGCCAGCAAGCTGCCGGCCGCTTTGCAGTCCGTCCAGGCCTGGGTGGCGGAGCGCGCCTGAGCGGCGCTGCGGGACTCCCGAACGCAGAGGGCGCAGAAGAGCGCAGAAGTCGCAGAAAAATCAAAGATCAATTGTCTTGGTGTCTTCTGCGCCTTCTGCGCTTGCTCGTGTCCTCTGCGTTGGGAGTTCAAACAGGCTGCGCCAGCAGCCGCACGACTAGCGGCGCGTGAACACCACGTCCCACACCCCGTGGCCCAGGCGCAGGCCGCGGCGTTCGAACTTGGTTTCGGGCCTGTAGTGCGGCCGGGGCGCGAAGCCGTCGGCGGTGTTGCGCAGCGCCGGCTCGGCGCCCAGCACCTCCAGCATCTGCTGCGCGTACGGTTCCCAGTCGGTCGCGCAGTGCACGTAGCCGCCGGGTCGCAGCCGTGACGCCAGCAGCGCCACCAGCGGGGGCTGCACGAGGCGGCGCTTGTTGTGGCGCAGCTTGTGCCAGGGGTCGGGGAAGAAGATGTGCACGCCCGCGAGCGACGCCTCGGGAACCATGTGGCGCAGGACCTCCACCGCGTCGTGCGCCACGATGCGGATGTTCTGCAGCTGCTGCTCGCCGACGCGCTTGAGCAGCGCGCCCACGCCGGGCTCGTGCACCTCGCAGCACAGGAAGTTGGTGTCCGGCATCAGGGCCGCGATGTGCGCCGTCGCGTCGCCCATGCCGAAGCCGATCTCGAGGATGGTCGGCGCTTCACGGCCGAAGGCGGCCGCGAAGTCCAGGGGCTCGGCGCGGTAGGGCGCCACGAAGCGCGGGCCCAAGTCCTCCAGGGCGCGGGCCTGGCCGGTGGTGGTGCGGCCGGCGCGGCGGACGAAACTGCGGATGGTGCGGGGGTGGGCGACGCCTTCGGGCGTCGGTGCGGGAGCGGCGGGATCGGTCACGGCGCGGATTGTAGGAAGGGCCACGCGCGCACCCAGGCGGCGAGCGCGTCCGTGACCGTGCCGCGTTGCACCGGCAAGCCCAGCACGGCCGCGGCGGCGTTCAGCACTTGCAGGGGCTCGGCCGTGTCGATCGCCACGGCGCCGTTCTGCTTCGACAGCTTCTCGCCGTCCGCGGCCAGCACCAGCGGCGTGTGCAGGTAGCTGGGTGTGGGAACGCCGAGCGCTCGTTGCAGCAGCACCTGCCGCGGCGTGTTGTCGGCGAGGTCTTCGCCACGGACGACGTGCGTGATGCGCTGGTCGGCATCGTCGACGACCACGGCGAGCTGGTAGGCCCACAGCCCGTCCGCGCGGCGCAGCACGAAGTCACCGACCTCGCGTTCGACGTCCTGCGCCTGTGTCCCGAGCCGGCGGTCGGTCCACGCCACGGTGCCTGGCGGTACGCGCAGCCGCCAGGCGCGCGGCTCGCGCCCGTGCAGGCCGTCGCGGCAGGTGCCCGGGTAGGGCGCTTCCCGGCCGCGCACGCGCGGTCGCCCTTGCGCGGCGAGCGCCTCCTCGATGTCCTTGCGCGAACAGGCACAGGGGTAAGCACGCTGCGCGGCCACGAGGCGATCGAGCGCGTCGCGGTAGAGCGCTTCCCGCTGCGATTGCCACTGCGGCGGTTCGTCGGGAAGCAGCCCGCAGGCAGCGAGCTGCTGGAGGATGACGTGATCGGCGCCCGCCACGCAGCGTGGCGTGTCGACGTCCTCGATGCGCACCAGCCAGGTCCCGCCGTGTGCTCGGGCATCGATCCAGCTGGCCAGTGCCGCCACCATCGAGCCCGCATGCAGCGGCCCGGTGGGCGAGGGCGCGAAGCGCCCCCGGTAGAGGCTCATCGTGCCAGCGCGGCCAGCGCCAGTTCCAGCCCCGACACGAACGCGTGCTCGGCGCGGTGGCCCAGGCACCAGTCGCCGCAGGCGCCCAGGCCGAGGCGCGCATCCCACAGGTGCGGGCGACCCAGCGGCGTGAGCGTCTTCGCGTGGCGCCACAGCTTGACGGCTGTGTGGCTGGGTTCGGCTCGGATGCCGGTGACTTCGGCGAAGGCCTTGCGCAGCTTGGCTTCCACGCGCTGCGGGTCGTCGCCCGCGTGTTCCTGCGACCAGGCGGGGCTGGCGTGCACGGTCCAGCGCTCGACCGGCCCGCGGCCGGGCTTGGACGACTCGCGGGCCACCCAGGCCACGCGGTGGTGCGCGCTGAAGGCCGCATTCCAGGCGGGGCCGAGCGCCGTGGCGGCCTGCGGGAACGCCAGCATCAGCGTCCAGCACGGCGCGACCTCGATGCCGCGCAGCCGCTCGACGAACGTCGGCGCGAGGCGCGAGCGCTCGAGCACGTCGGCAGCCTGCGAGGCCGGCGTGGCGAACAGCACGGCGTCGAAGCCGGCGAACACGCGCACGCTGCCGTCGTCGCCCAGCGTCTGCAACTGCCAGCGCGAGGAATCCACCGCGTCGCGTTCCACGACCTGCACGCGCGTGCCGAGGACCAACGCGCCGGCGTCGGCCAGCGGCGCCGCCCAGGCGCGCGGGAGGGCTTCCATCGCCGGCGTGCCGACCCAGCGCACCTCGCTGCGATCCGCCGCCTCGGTGATGCGGCCCAACGGATCGACCACGTGCACCGCCGGCGTCGACCAGCGCGCGATCGATTCGGGTACGGTGCGCAGCGCGGTCTCGAAGCGGGGGTCGCGCACGGTGAACGCCTGCGCGCCGTGGTCGAAGCTGCCGAAAGGCGTCTGCCGGCTGCCCATCCGGCCCCCGACCTTGAGTGCCTTCTCGAACACGCGGACCGACGCGCCGGCGCGGGTGAGTGTGCGGGCGCAGGCGATGCCGGCGAGGCCGGCGCCGATGACGGCGACTTGGGGGGAGGACGGGTTGGGCATCGGGGGCATTGTCTCAGCCGAGGAGCACGCCGCTGTGGCGCTCCAGCAGCGCCCGGCGGGTGGCGGGGCTCTCGAGCTGGTCGAGCCACCACTGCAGGCCGCGCCCGGGGCCCAATGGACCCGTCTCGCGCCACGCATAGCTCATGCGGGCGACGCGCGGCGGGCGGCGCACGCGCTTGGCCACCAGGCGGCCGCTGGCCAGGAAGGGCCGCGCCATCGGCTCGGGCAGGAACCCCGCGGCGATGCCGCGCAGCTGCACGTCCAGCTTGGCCATCATGGTCGGGACGGTGAACACGTCCTGGCCGGCCAGCAGCCCGAGCGTGATCGGGCTGCCGCGTTCGGTCGAATCGGCCACGGCCACGGCGCGGTGTTTCTGGAGTTCCTCGTCGCCGATCGGCTCGGTGGCCGCCGCGAGCGGATGGTGCGGCGCCACCGCGAACACGAAGGGCAGGTCGCCGAGCAACCGGCTCTGCAGGCCGAGCGTGTTGCCGGGCTCCAGGGCGACGCCGAGCGCCAGGTCGGCGTGCCCTTCCGCCATCGCGTGCAGCGTGCCCGACAGCGACTCGTCGCGCAGGCGCAGCCGCGTCTGCGGCGCGACCTCGAAGAAGGCCTGCGCCAGTTCCAGCATCGTCCCGCAGGACACGACGACGTCGACCGCGATGGTCAGTTGCGATTCCCAGCCGGTGGCCACGCGCCGCACGCGGCTGACCACGGCGTCGACCTCGCCGAGCAGGCGTTCGCCTTCGCGCAGCAGTTCCCGGCCCGCTTCGGTGAGCCGGGCCTGGCGCGAGGCGCGGTCGAACAGCAGGGCATCCAGCGCGTCCTCGATCTGGCGCACGCGGTAGGTGACCGCGCTGGGGACCAGGCCGAGCTCGCGGGCCGCGCCGGCAAAGCTGCCCGCGCGCGCCACGGTCTGCAGCAGCGACAGGGCGTCCGGGGTGAGCACGTCACGGGCGGCGGCGGGCATGGCTGGCGGCATTCAATCTTTTTGAATGATGCCATCAACGGCGGGCGGTCCTCGTTCATGGAGGCGGCGCCTACATTGGCAGCCAACGCACACGGCACACGAAAGGAGATCCCCATGCTCGCCCTGCGACGCTCCTCCGAACGCGGCCATGCCAACCACGGCTGGCTGGACTCGCACCACAGCTTCTCGTTCGCGAACTACTACGATCCCGAGCACATGGGCTGGGGCAACCTGCGCGTGATCAACGAAGATCGCATCGCGCCGGGCACCGGCTTCGGCACGCACGGCCACCGCGACATGGAGATCATCAGCTACGTGCTGCAAGGCAACCTGGCGCACAAGGACAGCATGGGGAACGTCAAGGGCATCCCGCCCGGCGACGTGCAGCGCATGAGCGCCGGCACGGGCGTGCAGCACAGCGAGTTCAACCACGCGCCCAACCAGGTCACGCACTTCCTGCAGATCTGGATCGAGCCCGACCAGCGCGGCATCGCGCCCGGCTACGAGCAGAAGACCTTTGCCGACGCCGAAAAGCGCGGCAAGCTGCGCCTCGTGGCGTCGCCGGATGCGGCCGAGGGCTCGGTGACGATCCACGCCGATGCGCGCCTGTACGCCGGCCTGTTCGATGGCGACGAGAGTGCGCAGCTGCAGATCGCCACCGGCCGCAAGGGCTACGTGCACCTGGTGCGTGGCGAACTGGAAGCCAACGGCCAGCAGCTGCAAGGCGGCGACGCCCTCCTGCTCGACGACGAGACCACCCTGATCCTGCGCAACGGCCGCGACGCCGAAGTGCTGGTGTTCGACCTGCAACCCTGACCCCGCCAAACCAAAGGAGACGACCATGGCAACGACGACCACCCCGACCGCGTCCTTCGTGACGACCCCCGCCCAGGACCTCGCGACCCTCCTCGGGCGCGTGCTGATCGCCTGGCTGTTCATCCCCGCCGGCTGGGGCAAGATCGCCGGCTTCTCCGGGGTCGTGGGCTACATCGCGTCCAAGGGCGTGCCGATGCCGGAGGTGTGCGCGGCCCTCGCCATCGGCGCCGAACTCGGCCTCGGGCTGCTGCTGCTCGTCGGCTACCAGGCGCGCTGGGCCGCGCTGGGCCTGGCCATCTTCGTGGCCGTGATCACGCCGATCTTCCACAACTTCTGGGCCGCCCCCGAAGCGGCACGGATGATGCAGACGCAGGCCTTCTGGAAGAACATCGCGGTGGTCGGTGGCCTGCTGGTCCTGTGGGCGTTCGGCCCGGGCGGCTGGAGCATCGACGGCCGCCGGGGCAACGCGGGCCGCGCCGCGTACGCCTGAGTTCGCGATCGACGACAAGAGCCCAGGGAGCGCCCGCGCATGACCGACATCGTGATCGTCTACCACTCCGGCTACGGCCACACGCAGCGCCTGGCGCAGGCCGTGGCCGACGGCGCGGGCGGCCGCCTGCTCGCCATCGACGCCGACGGCAACCTGCCGGCCGGCGGCTGGGACGAGCTGCAGGCCGCCGACGCGATCATCTTCGGCTCGCCCACGTACATGGGCAGCGTGAGCTGGCAGTTCAAGAAGTTCGCCGACGCCTCGTCGAAAGCGTGGTTCGGCCAACAGTGGAAGGACAAGATCGCCGCCGGCTTCACCAACAGCGCGGGCATGAACGGCGACAAGTTCAACACGCTGGTGACCCTGTTCACGCTGGCGATGCAGCATTCGATGGTCTGGGTCAGCCAGGGATTGATGCCCAGCCAGATGAAGGCGTCGAAACGCGACGACGTGAACTACCTCGTGTCGTACGGCGGTGCCATCGCGACTTCGCCAGCCGACGCGGGCGCGGATGCGATGTCCGCCGGCGACCTCGAGACCGCGCGCCTGTTCGGCCGGCGCGTGGCCGAGGTCACGGCGCGGTTCCGGAAGGCCTGAAACCATGGCCGGCGTGCTGCAACTCGCGGGCCACGAGAAGGACCTGGGCGGCGGCTTCAAGGTGCGGCGGCTGCTGCCCGCGGTGCAGCGGCGCAGCGTCGGCCCCTTCGTGTTCTTCGACCACTTCGGTCCCGTGACCGAGCGGCCGCAGGACAACCACGACGTGCGGCCGCATCCGCACATCGGGTTGGCGACGGTGACCTACCTGTTCGAGGGCGCGATGCAGCATCGCGACAGCCTGGGCAGCGCGCAGCGCATCGAGCCCGGTGCCATCAACTGGATGACCGCCGGCTCGGGCATCGTGCATTCCGAGCGCAAGCCCGACGACCTGCGCGGTCGCGAGTACGCCAACCACGGCCTGCAGTTGTGGGTCGCGCTGCCGGCGGACAAGGAGGAGGCCGCCGCGACCTTCGTCCACACGCCGGGCGTCGCGATTCCTGAATTGCAGGTGGACGGCGCGCAGGTCCGCGTGCTGGTGGGTGACGCGTTCGGCGCCCGGTCGCCGGTCGAAGCGGCCTCGCCGACGCTGTACCTCGATGTGCAACTGCAAGGCGGGGCGTTCACGCTGCCGCCAGTGGCGGAGGAGATGGCGATCTACGTCGTCGCCGGGTCGCCGCGCCTGGACGGCGAGCCGCTGCCGGCGCAGCGCATGGCGGTGCTTGGTCCGCGCGCCACGGCGCGCATCGAAGCCGATGGCCCGGCACGCTTCGTCGTGGTCGGTGGCGAGCCGGTCGGCCCGCGCTACATGTGGTGGAACTTCGTCTCCAGCCGAAAGGACCGCATCCTCGCGGCCAGCGCCGACTGGGAGCAGGGCCGCTTCGGCACGGTGCCGCACGATGACCAGGAATTCATCCCGCTGCCGCCGACGCGATTCACGCCGCCCGAGCCGATGTCCTGACCACCCTTCGTCGCCCCCGCGGAACGTAGGCACTGCCCCCCGCGTAGGCGGGGGCGGGGACCCATCGCTTTCCTGTGGTGCTGAAGAGAGAGCGATGGATTCCCGCCTTCGCGGGAATGACGGGTCAACGCAGCGGCGCCAGGTCGGGGTCCAGCGCCTCGCGCTCGTCGAACACGAAGCACGCCCCGTGGTAGTGGGCACTGCCCGCTTCCTCGAAGTAGCGCAGGATGCCCCCTTCGAGCTGGTACACGTGGTCCAGGCCGGCCTGCTGCATGACCAGCGCGGCCTTCTCGCAGCGGATGCCGCCGGTGCAATAGCTCACCACCGTCTTGCCTGCCAGCTCCTGCTGGTGCTCGCGCAGCGCCTGCGGGAAGTCGCCGAACTTGCGCAACCGCCAGTCGATGGCGCCGTCGAAGCTGCCATGGTCCACCTCGAACGCGTTGCGCGTGTCCAGCGTGACGACAGGCCGGCCTTCATCGTCGTGGCCCTGGTCCAGCCAGCGGCGCAGTGTCGACGCATCGATGGCGGGTGCGCGGTGGTCCGCCGGGCGGATCAGCGGATGGTCCATGCGGATGATCTCGCGCTTGACCTTCACCAGCAGCTTGCGGAACGGCTGCGCCTGCGACCAGCTGCGCTTGACGTCGAGGGCTGCCAGGCCCGGCTGCGCACGGATCGTGTCGAGCAGCGCGTCGACCTGCGCGGCAGCGCCGGCCAGCACGAGGTTGATGCCTTCGGGGGCGAGGAGGATGGTGCCCTTGAGGCCGAGATCTCGCGCCGTGGGCAGCAGCAGGTCGCGCAAGGTGTGCGGATCGCGCACGTCCGTGAACAGGTAGCCGGAGACGTTCAGGACCGCTTGCACCCGTGGATTTTACGCAGGGGCGCGCGTGCCCCGCTCCGTAGAATGACCGCATGTTCGTCCACCTGCGCCTGCACACCGAGTTCTCCATCGTCGACGGCACCAACCGCATCGACGACGTCGTGGAGGCGGCGGCGAAGGACGGCCAGCCCGCGCTGGCCATCACCGACCTGAACAACCTGTTCGGGGCCATCAAGTTCTACAAGGCCGCGCGCGGCGCGGGCGTCAAGCCGCTGGTGGGCGCCGAGCTGCTGCTGCAGGGGCTGGGCACCGATGTCGCCGCGCTCTCGCGCGTGCTGGTGCTGGTGCAGAACCGCGCCGGCTACCTGAACCTGTGTGAATTGCTCGCGCGGGCGTGGACGCAGAACGTCGTGCGCGCGCAGGCCGTCTGCAAGCTCGAATGGCTGCGCGAGTTGGGCGAGGGCCTGATCCTGCTGTCGGGCGCGCAAGCCGGCCCGGTCGGGCAGGCGCTGCTGCAAGGCGACACCGCGCGTGCCAGCCAGGTGGCGCTGGAACTCGCGTCGGTGTTCCCGCACCGCTTCTACCTGGAACTGCAGCGCGCCGGCCGCGCCGACGACGAGCAGCACGTCGCCGCCGCCGTGCAGCTGGCGGCCAACCTGAAGCTGCCGGTCGTCGCGACGCACCCGGTCCAATTCACCGGCCCGGATGACTACGAGGCGCACGAGGCGCGCGTGTGCATTTCGGAAGGCGAGATCCTGGGCAACCCGCGGCGCGTGCGCAAGTTCACGCGCGAGCAGTGGTTCAAGCCGGCCGCCGACATGGCCGCGCTGTTTGCCGACGTGCCGTCGGCCGTCGCGAACACGCTGGAAGTGGCCAAGCGCTGCAACCTGGTGCTGGAACTGGGCAAGCCGCGCCTGCCCGACTTCCCGACGCCCAACGGCATGCCGATCGAGGAGTACTTCCGGCATGCCTCGCACGAAGGCCTGCAGGAGCGGCTGCTGCAGCTGTACCCGGACCCCGCCGCGCGCGAGAAGGAGACGCCGCGCTACGTGCAGCGGCTGGAATTCGAGATCGGGACGATCCTGAAGATGGGGTTCCCGGGCTACTTCCTGATCGTGGGCGACTTCATCAACTGGGCCAAGAACCACGGCTGCCCGGTGGGGCCGGGCCGGGGGTCCGGCGCCGGCTCGCTGGTGGCGTACGCGCTGAAGATCACGGACCTCGACCCGCTGCAATACAACCTGCTGTTCGAGCGCTTCCTGAACCCCGAGCGGGTGTCGATGCCCGACTTCGACATCGACTTCTGCCAGGCCAACCGCGACCGCGTCATCGAGTACGTCAAGGACAAGTACGGCCGCGACGCGGTGTCGCAGATCGCCACCTTCGGCACCATGGCCGCGCGCGCGGCCATCCGCGACGTCGGCCGCGTGCTGGACATGAGCTACACGTTCTGCGACGGCATCAGCAAGCTGATCCCGAACAAGCCCGGCACCCACGTCACCATCGCCGATGCGATCGGGCAGGAGCCGATCCTGGCCGAGCGGCTGGATCGCGAGGACGAGGTCAAGACGCTGCTGCACTTCGCGCAGAAGCTCGAAGGCATGACGCGCAACGTCGGCATGCACGCCGGCGGCGTGCTGATCGCGCCAGGCAAGCTCACCGACTTCACGCCGCTGTACCAGCAGCCAGGCAGCGATTCGGCGGTGAGCCAGTACGACAAGGACGACGTGGAAGCCGCCGGCCTGGTGAAGTTCGACTTCCTGGGCCTGGCGACGCTCACCATCCTGGAGATCGCCAAGGAATTCATCCAGGCCCGCCACAAGGGCCAGGAGAACTTCGCGTTCGAGGCCATCCCGCTGACCGATGCCGCGACCTACAAGCTGTTCGCGGACGGCAAGACCGAGGCGGTGTTCCAGTTCGAATCACGCGGCATGCAGGGCATGCTTCGCGACGCGCGCCCGACGCGCCTGGAGGACCTGATCGCGCTGAACGCGCTGTACCGTCCCGGCCCGATGGACCTGATCCCCAGCTTCGTGGCGCGCAAGCACGGCCGCGAAGAGGTGGAGTACCCGCACCCGCTGGTGGCGGACATGCTCTCGGAGACCTACGGGATCATGGTCTACCAGGAGCAGGTGATGCAGACCGCGCAGATCCTGGGCGGCTACACGCTCGGCGGCGCCGACCTGCTGCGCCGCGCGATGGGCAAGAAGAAGGCCGAGGAGATGGCCAAGCACCGCGAGATCTTCCGCGAAGGTGCTGCGAAGAACGGCATCTCCACGGGGAAGGCGGACGAGATCTTCGACCTGATGGAGAAGTTCGCGGGCTACGGCTTCAACAAGTCGCACGCCGCCGCGTACTCCCTGCTGGCCTACCACACGGGCTGGCTGAAGGTGCACTACACGGCCGAGTTCTTCTGCGCGAACATGACCGTGGAAATGGACAACACCGACAAGCTGAAGGTGTTGTTCGAGGACGCGATCAAGAACTTCGGGCTCACCTTCGAGCCGCCCGACGTCAACCGCGGCAACTACCGCTTCGAGCCGGTCACGGACAAGGTGATCCGCTACGGGCTGGGCGCCGTCAAGGGCACCGGCCAGGCCGCCATCGAGGCCATCGTGCGTGCGCGGGAGGAGGGCGGCGCGTTCTGCAGCCTGTACGACTTCTGCGTGCGCGTGGATCGCACGCGCATCAACAAGCGCACGGTCGAAGCGCTGATCAAGGCCGGCGCCTTCGATTCGCTGCAGCTCAATCGCGCGTCGCTCGTCGCGTCCATCGACCGCGCCTTCGATTTCGCCAATGCGCAGGAAGCCAACGCGCACCAGGGCGGACTGTTCGACATGGGCGATTCGCACGCGGCCAGCACGCAGGAGCCGCCGCTGGTCGAGGCCATGCCCTGGGGCGTGAAGGAACGCCTCACGTACGAGAAGACGGCGGTCGGCTTCTACCTGTCGGGCCACCTGTTCGACGAGGTCGCGCTGGAGGTGCGCCGCTTCGTTCGCACCAAGATCGAGGACCTGATCGACAGCCGCGAGCCGCAGCTACTGGCCGGCATCGTCAGCGACCTGCGCGTGATCAACGGGCAGCGCGGCAAGCTGGCGCTGTTCAAGCTGGACGACAAGTCGGCGGTGATCGAGGGCACGGCGGACGAGGCGGTGCTGAACGCCAACCGCAACCTGCTCAAGGACGACGAACTGGTGATCGTGCAGGCCAAGCTGCAGCCGGACCGCTTCACCGGCGGCTTCCGCATCTCCGTGCAGCAGGTGTGGGACCTGGCGACGGCGCGCTGCCGCTTCGGCAAGTTCCTGCGCGTCGCCGTGAACGGCCGTGCGCCCGACGTGCAGCGCCTGGTGCGCGAATTCCCCGCCCGCCGCGAACAGACCGAACACGGCGACGTCGTCCGCGGCCTGCCGATCCGGCTGGCACTCAAGCGCGACACCGCGACGGCGGAGTTGCAGCTGGGAGATGACGCCCGCTTCTTCCCGACCGATGCGGCGTTGGCGTCATGGATGGCGCAGGCCGATGGTGGGCAGGCGTCGATCGTCTACGAATGAGGCTCGGCGCAGGGCTGGCGCCCTGCAGTTGTCATTGCGGGCTTGACCCGCAATCCATGCTCGATCAGGCATGGATTCCGGCGTTCGCCGGAATGACAAGATTCGGGATGTTCCCTCTGCGTTGAAAAACGCCAGGCTGCGCCAGCGGCCGCACCAGGACTCAGAGGTCCTTCGGCCGGAACACCAGGATCATGGACGTCGGCACGCGGCCGTCGACGTCGCGGGGGAACTGCTCCGTGCGGTCGATCGCGCGCAGGACGGCGTCGTCCCAGCTCTTCACGCCGCTGGGCTTGGCGAGTCGGCGGCCGACGATGGTGCCGTCGGGGGACAGCCGCACTTCGACTTCGGCGCTCGGATTGCCCGGCACGTCGTCGGTGAAGACGATGTTCGGCTTCACGCGCGCGCGCACGCGGCCGGCGTAGCTGCTGGAAGGGCCGGACGACTGCGCGGCGGTGCCGGTGGAGGAGGGCGAGCCGGTGCCGTTGGCGAGGCCCTGGATGCGCTTGAGGTTCTCCTCGCGCAGCTTGGCGAGGCGCTGCTCTTCCTGCTTCTCCTTGCGCGCCTTCGCCTGCTCGGCTTCCTTGCGGGCCTTGGCCTGCTCGGCTTCCTTCTTCGCGAGTTCCTGCTTCTTCAGCTCGTCCTGCCGCTTGCGCTCGGCGGCCTGGCGCTGGCGCTCCCGTTCGCGCTCTTCTTCCTCGCGCTGCGCCTGCAGGCGCTGCTGGCGTTCGCGCTCCGCCACGATGTCGGCTTCCGACTTCTGCGGCGGGGCCGGGGGCTGCTGCACCACCGGGGGCGGCGGGGCGGGGGGCGCGACCGGGACCTCGACGGCCTTCGGCGCGGCCTGCTGCACGGTGGGGGACCACAACTCGGCTTCCACCCCGATGCTGTCGTCGTCGCGCTTCCAGTGCAGGCCGACGCTCAGCGCCAGCACCAGCAGCACGTGCGCGACCAGCGCGATGGCCAGCGCGCGCAGCACGCCGCCTTCGGGCGGGGGCAGGAACTCCGGACGTTCGGCGAGGGCGGGCATGCGCTCCTTCGTCCTAGCGGGCGACCTGCACCGAGAGGCCCACGCGCTGCACGCCCGCGCGCTGCAGCGTGTCCATCACCTTCACCACGGCTTCGTACTTCACGCTGCGGTCGGCGCTGATCACGACGGCGACGGAGCCGGGCGCCTTGCCTTGCTGCGTGGCGAGCACCGCCTGCGCGAGCTGGGCGGAGCCGATCGGGCTGGTGCGGTCGCCGGACTTGAGCTGCATCGATTCGTCCTTGTTGATCACGACCTCGACGCGCTCGTCCGGCTGCCGGTTGCCCTTGCCCACGCTGGGCAGGTTGATCACGCTGGGCGTGATCAGCGGCGCCGTGACCATGAAGATGATCAGCAGCACCAGCATCACGTCGATGAACGGGACCATGTTGATCTCGTTGATCGTGCGGCGGCCGCGGCCGCGGGAGGCGACGGACGGCATGTCAGAACCTCGAGACCCCGGCGGCCGGGGTGGCGCCGGTGTTCGCGGCGGGGGCGCCGCCGCTGCCGGAACCGCTGCTGCTGATGTTGCGCTGGAGGATGTTGGAGAACTCCTCGATGAAGGTCTCCAGGCGGATGGCGACGCGGTCGATGTCGCGCGCGAACCGGTTGTAGGCGACCACCGCGGGGATGGCCGCGAACAGGCCGATGGCGGTGGCCACCAGCGCCTCGGCGATGCCGGGGGCCACGGTGGACAGCGTCACCTGCTGCAGGCTGCCCAGCCCGGTGAAGGCATGCATGATCCCCCACACGGTGCCGAACAGGCCCACGTAGGGCGAGACGGAACCGACGGAGGCGAGGAACGACAGGTGCGATTCGACGGCGTCCACCTCGCGCTGGTAGCTGGCGCGCATGGCGCGGCGGGCGCCGTCCATGAGGGTGCCCGCGTCGGTGATGCGGCGTTCGCGCAGCTTCTGGTATTCGCGCATGCCGCTGGCGAAGATGCGTTCCATCGGCCCCGACACCTTGGCGTTGGCCGCGGCGGCTGCGAATAGCTCGTTCAGGCTGGTGCCGGACCAGAAGTCGCGCTCGAACGATTCGTTCTTGTTCTTCACGCGCCGCAGCGCGAACAGCTTGCCGAAGATGGCGGCCCAGCTGGCGATGGACACGGCCACCAGCAGCAGCATCACGGCTTGCACCACCCAGCTGGCGCCCAGCACGAGTTGCAGGATCGACAGGTCGGTGTTCATCGCTTGAGTTGCTCCAGGATCATGGCGGGAATTCTGGCAGGTCGCAGCGTGGCGGCGTCCACCCAGCCGATGCGGATCGTGCCTTCGGCCAGCAGGGTGCCGGCGGGCTGCAGCAGCGCCTGCTGCGAGATGGTGAACGTGGCGCGGCCCGTCTCTTCGAGTTGCGCGGTCACGGAAAGTTCGTCGTCGAGACGCGCGGGCTGCAGGTAGCGCACCGAGGTCTCGGCCACCACGAACATGCCGCCGGTGCGCTCGCGCAGCTCGGACTGGTGCACGCCCAGCGATCGCAGCCACTCCGTCCGGGCGCGTTCGAAGAACTTCAGGTAGTTCGCGTAGAACACGATGCCGCCGGCATCGGTGTCTTCCCAGTACACCCGGACGGGGAACGCGAAGGGCATCAGGGCGCCATCTCCCGCAGGCGGTCGACCGCCTCGCGCAGGTGGTCCATGCTGCTCGCGGTGGAGAAGCGGATGAAGCGCGAGGTGCCGGCGTGGCCGAAGTCGCGCCCCGGCGTGACGGCGACGTGCGCGCGCTTCATCACCTCGAACGCGAAGTCCCAGCTGCCGGCGATGCCCAGCTTGTCGCACCAGGCGGAGCAATCGGCCCAGGCGTAGAACGCGCCGTCGGGGCGCACCGGCACCGTGAGGTCGATCGCGTCGAGCGCCGGGATGAAGAAGTCGCGGCGCGCCTTGAACTCGGCGCGGCGGCGCTCGTACTCCGCGATGCTGTCCGGCTCGAAGCAGGCGAGGGCGGCATGCTGCGACACCGTGCTGGCGCAGATGAACAGGTTCTGCGCCAGGCGTTCGACGACCGGCACCAGCACTTCGGGCACGACCATCCAGCCCAGGCGCCAGCCGGTCATGTTGAAGTACTTGGAGAAGCTGTTGATGCTGATGACGTCGTCGCCGAGCGCCAGCGCCGAGTGGCCGAAGCGCTCCTCGTACGACAGGCCCAGGTAGATCTCGTCGACGATCGCCAGGCCGCCGCGCGAGCGCACGACGTCGACGATGCGCCGCAGTTCGTCCGGCTCGATGGACGTCCCGGTGGGGTTGGACGGCGACGCGAGCAGCACGCCGCGCGTCTTCGGTCCCCAGTTCGCCTGCACCTTGTCCGCGGAGAGCTGGAAACGCTCGGCGGCGGTCGTGGGCACGAGCACCGCATTGCCTTCGGCGGCGCTGACGAAATGCCGGTTGCACGGGTAGCTGGGGTCCGGCATCAGGATCTCGTCGCCCGCTTCCACCAGCGCGAGGCACGCCAGCTGCAGCGCGGCCGAGGCACCGGCAGTGACGACGATGCGCCGCGCGGGCACGTCCAGGCCGAAGCGCTGGCGGTACCAGCCGCTGATGCGCTCGCGCAGCGCGTGCAGCCCGGTCGCGTCCGTGTACTGCGTGCGGCCGGCGCGCATCGCGCGTTCGGCGGCTTCCTGCACCAGCGGCGGGGCGGTGAAGTCCGGCTCGCCGATGTTGAGGAACAGCATCGGCCGGTCGGTGGCCGCGACTTCGCGCGCCAGCTGCGAGGCCGCCTTGGCGACCTCCATCACGTAGAACGGCTCGATCCGCTCGGCGCGGCGGGCGATGCGCATCAGCTGCGGGCCTTCCCGGCCGCGCGGTCGGCTTCGACTTCCGTCGCGCGCAGCTTCGGCGCCAGGCCATTGAGCACCGCGTTGACGTACTTGTGGCCGTCGGTGCCGCCGAACTCCTTGGCGAGTTCGATGCACTCGTTGATCACGACGCGCCACGGGACGTCGGCCGCGTGCTGGAACTCCCAGGCGCCGATCCACATCACCGCATGCTCGACCGGAGAGATCTCCTGCAGCTTGCGATCGAGCAGCGGGGCGACGAGCGCGTCGAGGGCGGCGGCGTCCTCGATGCAGCCGTGCAGCAGTGCGTCGTAGTGCGCCGAGTCGGCCTTGTGGAAGCCGGCCAGGCCGCGGGTGAACTGGTCCACCGAGCCGGCGTCGTTGCCGCCGACGAGGAACTGGTACAGCGCCTGCAGCGCGAATTCTCGCGCGCGGCTACGGGCCGACTTCGCGGAGGCCTTGCGCGCACCGCTGGCAGTGCGACCCGGCTGGCGGGGGAGATCGTCGGGAGCGTCGCTCATGCGATCTCGTCCAGCAGGTTGGCCATCTCGACGATGACGCGCGCGGCGTCCACACCCTTTTCGACCTGGCGGGCCACGGCCTGCTCCAGGTTCTCGGTCGTGAGGATCACGTTGGCGATGGGCAGCTGGTGGTCCAGCGACACGCGCGTGACGCCGGCGGCCGACTCGTTGGCCACCAGCTCGAAGTGGTAGGTCTCGCCGCGGATCACGCAGCCCAGGGCGACCAGGCCGTCGTAGCGGTTCTTCTCGGCCAGCGCCTGCAGCGCAACCGGCACTTCCAGCGCGCCGGGCACCAGCACATGCGTAACGTCGTCGGACTCGACACCCAGGCGCGCCAGTTCCTCCTTGCAGGCCTGCGCGAGCGCGTTGGTCACGGGTTCGTTCCAGCGGGCCTGGACGATGCCGATGCACAGCCCCTTGCCGTGCAGGCGGTCGGCCTTGCCTTTGTCTGCCCCAAACATGCGGTTCCTTGTTCTAGTGGGTGGGAGGCGCGAGGTGCCCCGTGATCTCGAGGCCGTAGCCCGCCATGCTGGGCAGCCGGCGCGGCGTCCCCATCAGCGTCATGCGGTGCACGCCGCAGGCGCGCAGGATCTGCGCGCCGATGCCGTAGGTGCGCAGGTCCATGCGGCCGCGCTCGGGTGCCTGCGCGGCGCGCGCGGTGCCTTCGAACTGCGCCTGCAGCTGGTCCGCCGACTCGCCGCAATTGAGCAGCACGACGACGCCGCGCCCCTCGGCCGCGACGTGCCGCAGGCTGGCGTCCAGGCTCCACGAGTGCATCGAGCGGTTGGTCTCCAGCGCGTCGAGCACCGATAGCGGTTCGTGCACGCGCACCGGCACGGCGTCGTCCGCCCCCCAGCTGCCGAGCACCAGCGCGAGGTGGAGCCCCTGGCTGGGGCCGTCGCGCCACGCATGTGCCGTGAACGGGCCGTAGGCGGTGCGCAGCTCGCGCGTGCCGACCTGGCGCACCAGCGACTCGTTGCGGCTGCGGTATTCGATCAGGTCGGCGATGGTGCCGATCTTCACGCCGTGCTCGGCGGCGAACAGCTGCAGGTCGGGCAGCCGCGCCATCGTGCCGTCGTCCTTCATCACCTCGCAGATCACGGCGGCGGGCGTCAGGCCCGCCATGCCGGCGAGGTCGCAGCCCGCTTCGGTGTGGCCGGCGCGCATGAGCACGCCGCCGTCCACCGCCTGCAGCGGGAAGATGTGGCCGGGCTGCACCAGGTCGTCGGCCTTCGCGTCCTTCGCCACCGCGGCCTGCACTGTGCGGGCACGGTCGGCGGCGGAGATGCCGGTGGTGACGCCTTGCGCCGCTTCGATGGAGACGGTGAAGGCCGTGCCCATCTTCGTGCCGTTGCGCGCCACCATCGGCGGCAGGCGCAGGCGTTCGCAGCGCTCGCGCGTCAGCGTCAGGCAGACCAGGCCGCGGCCGAAGCGGGCCATGAAGTTGATGGCTTCGGGCGTGACGTGGTCGGCGGCCAGGACGAGGTCGCCCTCGTTCTCGCGGTCTTCCTCGTCGACCAGGATCACCATGCGGCCGGCCTTCAGCTCGGCGACGATGTCCTCGACCGGCGAGATCGCGGCCAGGGGGCGGATGGGGGCGTTCATGCGATTTCCTTGGCGCCGGCACCCAGCATGCGTTCGACGTAGCGGGCGATCAGGTCGATTTCGAGGTTCACGCGCGAGCCCTCGCGCAGCACGCGCAGCGCGGTGTTCTCGATCGTGTGCGGGATCAGGTTGATCGACAGCTCGCAGCCGTCACCGGCGTCGCGCACGCTGTTGACCGTGAGGCTCACGCCGTTGACGGTGACCGAGCCCTTGTAGGCCAGGTACTTGGCCAGCGACGCGGGGGCGAGGATGCGGAGTTCGTGGCTTTCGCCCACCGGCGCGAACTTCGTCACCGTGCCGAGGCCGTCGACGTGGCCGGAGACGATGTGCCCGCCCAGCCGGTCGTGCGCACGCAGCGCCTTCTCGAGGTTGACGGGGCCGGGGTCGGCCAGGCCGCTGGTCTTGTCCAGCGATTCCGCGGAGACGTCCACGGTGAAGGCCTTGCGGCTGGCGTCGAGGGTGGTGACGGTCATGCAGGCGCCGTTGAGGGCGATGCTGTCGCCCAGGCCGACGTCGTCCAGGTAGCCGGCCGGTGCCTCGACGGTGATGCGCTTGCCATGCTGGCTGCTGGCGCCGAGGTCGTGGACGGCGGCGATGCGCCCCACCCCGGTGATGATTCCGGTGAACATCCCCGCATTTTCGCAGGGAACGGGCAGCCCCATCCGGGGGAACCCTTAGCCGCGGTCCGCAGGGGTCGCCCTCGCGACGATGCGCAGGTCGGGACCGATGCGCTCGATCGCCCCGAAATCCAGCGCTGGCGCGGCCTCCAGGCCCGGCAGCGGGCCGAAGGCGGCGATGCCCTGGCCCTGTCCGAGGAGCTTCGGGGCGAGGTAGACCAGCCATTCGTCGACCAGGCCCTCGCGGACCAGCGAGCCATTCAGCTTGAAGCCGGCCTCGACGTGCAGCTCATTGACTTCGCGCCTTCCGAGGTCGGCCAGCATCGCAGCCAGGTCCACCTTGCCACCCGCGTTCGGGAGGGCGATCACCTCGGCGCCCAGGGCTTCGAGTTCGGCTCGGCGTGGCGAGTCCGGCACCGCGCAGTAGATGCGGACGCGGCGCTGCGCGGCGGAGAAGAGGCGGGCGGTGGAGGGCACCTCCAGGCGGCTGTCGACCAGCACGAGATCGGGCTGGCGCGCCGCCGGGACCAGGCGCACGTCCAGGCGCGGGTCGTCCTGCAGCACGGTGCCGATGCCCGTCAGCACCGCGGTCGCGCGGGCGCGCCATGCGTGCCCGTCCCGCCGCGCCGGTTCCGA
The DNA here is from genome assembly GCF_016641735.1 of Ramlibacter algicola. Lineage (NCBI taxonomy): Bacteria > Pseudomonadati > Pseudomonadota > Betaproteobacteria > Burkholderiales > Comamonadaceae > Ramlibacter > Ramlibacter algicola. The sequence continues at coordinate 2,063,331 of NZ_JAEDAO010000001.1, forward strand.
CGTGATCCACTGGCTGCGGCCGTCGTCCAGCGCGGTCTTGCCGTCCAGGCTGGCGGCGATCTTGGCGCGCACCCAGGGGCGCCCACGCTGCATGCGGCTGAAGAAGCCCGGGTTCAGGACTTGCGTCTCCGCTTCGCCCGGGCCGACGTCGATCGCGACACCCGCCGCGCAAAGCCGCGCGAAGCCCTTGCCGGCCACGAGCGGATTCGGATCGGTGCAGCTGGCGACGACACGGCCGATGCCGGCAGCCGCGAGCGCGTCGCAGCAGGGGCCCGTGCGGCCGTGGTGCGAGCAGGGCTCCAGCGTCACGAACGCGGTGGCGCCGCGCACGTCGTGGCCGGCGGCTGCGGCGTCCTGCAGCGCCGCGATCTCGGCGTGCGGGCCGCCTGCGTGCTGCGTGTGGCCCTGGCCCAGCACCGCGCCATCCGCGCCGACGATCACGCAGCCGACGCGCGGATTCGGCTCGGACAGGCCGATGGCGCGCTGCGCGAGATCGAGCGCCTGGCGCATGGGCGTTGGGAGGTCCATGGGCCGATTGTCCGCGACCGGTGGACCCGCGCAGCCACTTGGCGCATCGGGCGCGCCGGTCGTCGGGCTGGGGTCCGTGGCCCGGAAATGCACGCTTATGGTTCAGCCTGCGCGAAAACCGCGTGGAGGAGGAGAGGGCATGACCAGGACCAGGACGGCGATGCGGGGCTTCACCCTGATCGAGCTGATGATCACCGTGGCGATCATCGCGATCCTCGCTTCCGTCGCGTACCCGCAGTACACGAAGCAGGTGGCCAAGGGTCGCCGCGCGGCCGCGCAGTCCTTCATGTTCAACGTCGCGAACAAGCAGGAGCAGTACATGCTCAACTCGCGCACGTACTTCGCGGCTGCCACCGGCGCTGCGTCCGAATGGACTGCCGCCGGCATCACGGTGCCCGCTGATGTGTCCACCTTCTACACGGTGACGGTCACGACCACGACCACCACCTTCACCATCACCGCCACGCCGATCGGCACGCAACTCGCCAACGACACGGCTTGCGGCACGCTGACCCTGAACAACGCGGGGGCCAAGACCAGTTCCGGTTCCGCGTCGACCTGCTGGGGCTGACCCACGATGCCGCCGACTCGCCGTCCGCCGCGTCCGCAGGGTGGCTTCACCCTGATCGAGCTGCTGGTCGTGGTCACCATTTCCGCGATCATGCTCGGCCTGGCCGTGCCGTCGTTCAAGAACTTCATGGCCAGCCAGCGGGTCAAGAGCGCCGCGTCCGAGATCGCCACGACGCTCCTGCTGTCGCGCAGCGAGGCGGTCAAGCGCAACGTCACCGTCAACATCACCCCGAGCGGCGGCAACTGGGCCAGCGGCTGGACGGCGGTGGACACCGCCGCCACGCCCACCACCCTCGCCACGCAGAACGCGTTCAACGGCGTGACGATCGCCGGCCCCGCCTCCGTCGCCTACCAGGGCAACGGCCGCATCGGCGCCTCGTCCCAGTTCACGGTGACCAGCACCGCCGTCGCGACCACGCAGCGCTGCGTGAAGGTCGACCTCACCGGCATCCCCAGCACTTCCAGCGGAGCCTGCTCATGACCCGCCGCCGCATGCGCATGTCGCGCCCGCGCCGCCGCCAGGCCGGCGCGACGCTGGTCGAGATCCTCGTGTCCCTGATGATCCTGATGGTCGGCCTGCTGGGCCTGATCGGCGTCATGGTCCAGAGCCAGCGCGCGCAACTGGAGTCGTACCAGCGCGTGCAGGCGCTCCTGCTGGCGCAGGACATGGTGGCGCGCATCGCGTCCAACCGCATGGCCTCGGACTGCTACGCGCTCGGCACGACGGAGATCGCCGCCGGCAGCTCGGTGCCGGCACCCCCGGGCACTTGTGCCACGGCCGCTGCCGCCAAGACACGCGCGACCCAGGACCTGACGGACTGGCAGAACCTGCTGGCGGGCGCCGCCGAGCAATCGGGCGGCAACAACGCGGGCTCCATCCTCGGTGCGCGTGGCTGCATCAGCAAGGACGCCACGACCGGCATCTTCCAGGTGAGCGTCGCCTGGCAAGGCATCAACGCCGTCGGTGCGCCGCCGGCGGGCATCACCTGTGGCACGGGCCAGTTCGGCGCCGACGATGCCCAGCGGCGCGCGGTGAGCGTCACCGTCCTGCCTCCCACCGCAAGCTGACCATGACCAAGCTGCAGCCATCACAAGCCCTCCGCTCGCCGGCCCGCCAGCGCGGCCTGACGCTGGTCGAATTCATGATCTCGATCGTGCTCGGCATGATCATGGTCGCGGCGCTGGCGACGCTGATCGCGGACCAGAGCAACAACCGCGCGGAGGTCGAACGCAACGGGCGGCTGATCGAGAACGGCCGCTACTCCGTGCGCATGATGGTCGACGACCTGCAGATGGCCGGCTACTGGGGCGAGTTGTCCAACACGCCCGCGTATGCCGGCGCCGCACTGCCCGATCCCTGCGAGCTGGCCGCGTCGAACATCAAGGACGCGATGGGCATCCACGTGCAGGCGTACGACTGGCCGGCAGCGAGCGCCGCGGCGGGCTACAACGCCACTGGCACGGCGCCGACGCTGTCCTGCATCGGCAACGTCAAGCCGGGCACCGACGTCATCGTGGTTCGGCATGCCGACCCCGACGCCAGCGCGCTGCAAACCGGCGGCATCACCGACATGAACAAGGTGGCCGCCGCGGCCGGCTCCGTGATGCTGCAGACCGGCATGATCGCCGCCACCCAGGGCTTCGACTACATGATGGTGGCCGCCAGCTCCACGGCGAACACCAACACCACCAACTTCACGCTGGTGAAGAAGGATCTCACGACCCGCGCCACCCTGCGCAAGACGGTCGTGCGCATCTATTACGTCAGCAGCTGCAGCGTGGAAGTCGCCGGCAGCTGCGTGGGCGCCGACAACGGCAACCCGATCCCGACGCTGAAGATGGCGGAACTCTCGACTGCCGGCGGCGCGCCGGCGTGGACCAAGGTGTCGCTGGCCGAAGGCATCGAGAACCTGCAGGTCACTTTCGGCGTGGACAGCGACAACGACGGCGCCCCCAACGGCCTGGACGTCGCCCCCGGTTCCGTCGCCCTGGCCAGCTGGCCTGACGTCATGAGCGCCAAGCTCACCCTGCTGGTCCGCAGCAACGAGGCCAGCCCGGGCTACAGCGACGCCAAGACCTATGCGATGGGGACCGTCGACTCCGCCGGCACGGACGGCACGGTCGTGGCCGCCAGCGACCGCTACAGGCGCCACGTGTTCGTGCAGTCGGTGCGCTTCGTCAACCCGAGCGGGAGGAGGACGTCGTGAGCCGCCGCATCCAGTCCGGCATGACCCTGGTCATCGCCCTCATCATGCTGATCGTGCTGACCCTGCTCGTGGTGTCGGCCATCCGCTTCGGCAACATCAGCCTCAAGATCGCGGGCAACGCGCAGACCGAGGCCGAGGCCTTTGCCGCCGCGCAGGTTGCCGTCGAGACGACTGTCGCGGCCATCGCCGCGTCGCCCAACATCGCCACGATCGGCGCCAACCCCCAACTCGCGGTGAGCACGGGCGCGGTCACGTACACCGCCTCGGTCTCCGCACCCTCGTGCGTCTACAGCAAGCCCGTCAGCACCGACACGCTGGACCCGGGCAAGGCCGCCGACCAGGTGTGCTTCGAGGGCCAGGACCAGGACAAGCTGGTGACGTCGGGCGGCACCCTCACGGTGACGCCGAGCGCGTGCAAGGACCAGCAATGGGAAGTGACGGCTGGGGTGAACGATCCGAATTCCGGCGCCAGCGTGGCGATCCTGCAGGGCGCCGCCGTGCGCGTGGGCGCGCAGGTGAACTGCCCGTGAGGACGACCATGCACCTGCCGCAGAGGGGACTGATCATGAAAAGAATGCAATGGGTGCTGGCGCTGATGGCGCTGCTGCTGGCCGGCTATTCGGCGTCGCTGCGCGCCGAGGACACCGACATCTACGTCGACAACAGCGGCACCTCGGGCACCCCGAACGTGCTGTTCATCCTCGACAACGGCGCCAACTTCGACGCCACGGCGAGCGGCCCCGGCTGCTCGGCCTATTCGGGCACCAGCACCCCGCCGTCGCTGGGCTCGCAGAAGTCCGCCGGCATGCTGCAATGCGCGCTGGTGGATGCGATCAATTCGCTGCCCGACGGCTCCGTGAACATCGGCCTGATGGTGAGCAACGGGAACGGCTACGCGACCTCGTCCCCGGCCGCGACCACCAACGCGTACCACGAGCTGTGCGCCGCAAGCGGCGGTGGCGGTTGCCTGCTGCGCAAGCTGACGCCGATGACCACCGCGACGAACCCGACGTACGGCAAGTCGAACAAGCAGAGCATGATCGACTTCATCAAGTCGTGGAATGCCACGGGCAACAACAACGGCCCGAACGACTTCAGCGTCAAGGTGAACACCGCGTCGCAGTCCGCCGACGCGGTGATGCAGGAGGCCTGGGCCTATTTCAACGGCAAGACCGGCCTGTCGGGCACGACCTACTCGCCGTCCCAGCTGACCGGCTGCCAGCGCAACTTCATCATCTACATCGCCAACACCGACAAGAGCCCCAGCAACGGCAATCCCTCGCCGGGCCCGGACGGCGCGTCGAACAACTGGTCGATGGCGGACACCCGCGTGAACGCCAGCGACTCGCAGAAGGGCAAGATCACCACGGCCGCGGCGTTCAATCCGGCTATGTGCGGCATCACCAGCGTGGTGGCCACCAGCTCGAGCGGTGATTGGTCGACGAACTGGGCCGACGAGTGGGCGCGCCTCATGTTCCAGCAGGACGCCGGCACAAACTCTCCCACAGGGCAGAGCAACGGTCTCCAGAACATCATCACGTATACGATCGGCATGCAGGGCACCTGCGGCGCCAACTACAAGGCCGATTACCCGGCCCTGCTGTCCAGCATGGCCACGTATGGTGGCGGCAAGTTCTTCCCGACCAGCGACGCGTCCGGGCTGACCGAGGCGCTGCTGAAGATCCTCAACGAGGTGCAGGCGGTCAACAGCGTGTTCTCGTCGGCGTCGCTGCCGGTGTCGGTGAACGCGCAGGGCACCTACCTGAACCAGATCTTCCTGGGGATGTTCCGCCCGGATGCCGAGGGCAACCCGCGGTGGATGGGCAACCTGAAGCAGTACAAGCTGGTCACCGGCACCAACGGCGCGCTGGTGATGGGCGACGCGAGGGGGCAGGCGGCGATCAGTTCCGCGGGCACCGGCTTCCTGTCGCCCAGCGCGGAGAGCTACTGGACTTACAAGGACACCACCACGGCGCCGGACGACACGGCCACCGGCGGCTTCTTCGTCAATGACCTCAAGGGGGCGACGCCCACCGCGTTCGACCTGCCCGACGGCGAGGTCGTGGAGAAGGGCGGCGTCGCGCAGCAGTTGCGCAAGGAGAACCTGAGGGCCACGTTCGCCGGCGCGATGGCCGCCACCACGAACCCGCGGCGCCTGTACACCTACTGCCCGGCCGGCGGCACGTGCGACCCCAACCTCACGAACGGCGGCAACGAGTTCTCCACCGCCAACAGTGCCATCGCCGCCAATGCCTTCGGCGCGGACAACTCGGTGCGGATCAATTCGATCGTGCGCACCGGCACGACCGCGCTGGTGACGACGCAGGGCAACCACGGCTTCACGGCGGGCTCCGTGGTGACGATCCGCAACGTCAACCAGGCGGCGTACAACGTCACGCGGACGCTCACGGCGGCGAACATCAACAGCTCGAACAGCTTCACCATCACGGGGCTCCCGGACACGCCCAAAACGCCGGCGGTCGGCACCTACGTGCTGAGCAAGCCCGGCGTGGCGAGCTTCGGCCTCGCCTCGATCACGCGGCCGGCCTGCAGCACGTCCGGATGCGCGACGTCGACGGAGCTGGCAACGGTGGTGACCTCGATACCGCACAGCTTCGCCAACGGCGACTCCGTGCAGTTCAGCAGCACGATCGCAGGCTATTCGTCGCCCGTGGTGATCGGCAACGTGGCCAACGGAACCAACACCGGTTCGTTCACGATCTCGCTGACGCTGTCTCCGCCGGCGGGCGCCGGCGCTACCGGCACGCTCGCCTACCCGAGCAGCACGGCCACCGCCATCTCGGGCAACATGTCCGGGTCCGGCACCACGGTCACCGCGACCACGGCAGGGCACACCTTCCATGACCAGCAGTCGGTGACGATCACCGGCAGCAAGGGCGTGGACGGCACGTACCGGATCACCCGGATCAACTCGACCCAGTTCAGCTTCACCGCCAGCTTCAACAACAGCAACGACCTGAAGCCCGCCACCAACGGCGGCACCACCTACGCATCCGTGGCGACGACCCCGCAGACGGTGAACCTGCAGCGGATGAACAATGCGGCATCGGCGACGATCCAGGCGTCGAACCTGCCAGCGAACTACTTCACCAGCGGCGACGTGCTGAACGTCACGTCGGCGTCGGCGGGATTCGTGCCCACCAGCGGCAGCGCCACGATCTCGTGCAACGGCAGCTGCACGACGGCGACCTACACCGTGTCCCTGCCGCCCGCGGCGGCCATCATCCCGGACGGCACCACGGTCAGCGTCGGCGGAGCGTCGATCACGGCGTCCTCCGTGTCCCGTAGCGCCACGGGGACGGTGACGGTGGTCGTGCCCTCCAATTCCCTGGTGACGGGGGACACGGTCACCATCGCGCCGCTGAACGGCACCGGCTACACCGACGAATCGGAATACGCCGGGTCCTACGCGGTCACCTGCACTGTGAACCCGGGCTGCACCACGCTGACCTACGGGCCGATCCCGCTGAACCCGACCACCCCGGCCACCGGCGCCAACATGCAGGCGTACAGCGCCACGTCCTCGCCCGACCGCGACACCGTGATCAAGTGGGTGCGCGGCCTGGACAACCAGGGCGACGAGAAGGGCCCGGGCAACGGCATCAAGGTGCGCGAATCCATCCACGGCGACGTGCTGCATTCGCGCCCGCTCGTGATCAACTACGGCGACAGCCGCGGCATCGTGGCGTTCTACGGCGCCAACGACGGCGTGTTCCGCGCCATCAACGGGAACCAGGCCGGCAGGATCGGTTCGGTGGACCCCGGCGGCGAGCTGTGGGGCCTGGTGCTGCCGGAGCACTACCCGTACCTGAACCGCCTGCGCACGAACTCGCCGGAACTGCAGTTCCCGTCCACGGTCCTCAAGACGGCGCTGCCCAAGAACTACTTCGTGGACGGCCCGACCGGCGTTTACCAGAAGCTGACCGCGACCGGTTCGATCGAAACCGCCTACATCTACCTCACCATGCGCCGGGGCGGTCGCTTCCTGTACGCGCTCGACATCACGCAGCCGCAGTCGCCCCAGGTCCTGTGGCGCATCGACACCAACAGCACGGGCTTCGAGGAACTGGGCCAGACCTGGTCGCGCCCGCGCCTGACGCTCCTGCAGAACTACGCCAACCCGGTGCTCGTGTTCGGCGGCGGTTATGACCCCGCGCACGACACCGAGCCCGCGGGCACCGCCGCCATGGGCCGCGCCATCTACATCGTGGACGCGGTGTCCGGAGCGCTCGTGTGGCGCGCCCAGCCGAGCTGCGGCGCAAGCGGCACCTGCCGGGCAGTGCCGGGCATGACCCAGCCGATCCCATCGGACATCGCCTTCGTGGACCGCGACAACAACGGCAAGGTCGACAAGCTGTACGTCGGCGACCTGGGCGGCAACGTCTGGCGCGTCGACGTCAACACGGCGGATACGGCCACGTGGGCCGTGAGCAAGGTCGCCTCCCTGGGCTGCGACGACGGCGTCGCCGCGGCCTCCCTCTGCAGCGACGGCAAGCCGGTGCGCAAGTTCTTCTTCCCGCCGTCGGTGCTGTCCATCAAGGCAGCGGGCGCCACGGGGTCCTACGACGCGCTGTCGCTCGCCTCCGGCGACCGGGAGCACCCGCTGAAGAACACGGCCGCCGGCTCGTCCTACAACACGGTCGACCGCTTCTTCCTCGTGAGGGACACGGGGACGGCCCTCGGTTCTCCGATGGCGTCGCCCCTGAAGCTCTCGGACCTGTTCAACGCCACCAGCACCACCTGGGACGGCACCCGCAGCGGCGTGTACATCACGCTGGCGACCGGCGAGAAGGCGGTCAACGCACCGCTGGCCGTCAACGGCACGGTGTTCTTTGCGACCAACAAGCCCGTGGACACCACTGCCACCTGCGCGGCCAACCTGGGCGAGGCGCGCGCCTACGGCGTCAATCCCTTCGACGGCACGTTCGTGAGCAACGTCCTGCAAGGCGGCGGCATGCCCCCGAGCGCGGTGGCGGGCATCGTCCAGATGACCAAGGACAACGGCAACGGCGGTACGACCACGTACAACGAGAAGTTCTGCATCGGCTGCGGCATCTCGGGCAGCCAGCTGGGCGGCACCAACAACAACCCCTGCAACTCGGCGCTCGAGAACTGCAACGTGGGCAAGGTCATCCCGAAGAACCTGCGCCGCACCTACTGGTACAAGAAGTAGTCGCGCACGGCATCGATGCGAAGGGCGCCTGAGGGCGCCCTTCGTCTTTCTCCACCGGCCGGATGGCGCCGGTGCGGCGCGCCTCCTGCAGCTGGTGGTGGGAGCGGCGGGGAGCGCTGCCTACCCTGCGCGGATGCACTTCCATCCCGTACCGGCCGCGCAGCGCGGCTTCTCCCTCGTCGAACTGCTCGCGGTGCTCGCCGTCGCCGCCGTGCTGCTGGGCGTGGGCCTGCCGTCGCTGCGATCGCTCGTCGGCTCGATGGCGGCCAGCGCGGCCAGCAACGACCTGCTCGCCGACCTGCTGTTCGCGCGCAGCGAGGCGCTCAAGCGCAAGGCGCGCGTCACGCTGTGCAAGTCGGCCGACGGCGCGACGTGCACGACGGCCGGCCGCTGGGACCAGGGCTGGATCGTCTTCGTCGACAGCAACGGCAACGGCACCCGCGCGGCCGGCGAACTGCTGCTGCAGCGGCAGCAGGCGCTCGGTGGCGACCTGCACGCCTTGGGCAACGGGACACTCGCGCGCTACGTCGCGTACGCGCCCGACGGGTCGACACGGCAGGTCGGCGGTGCCTTCCAGGCGGGCACGCTCACGGTGTGCCGCCCGTCCGCGGAGCCGGTGACGGGCCGGCTGATCGTGATCAACGCGAACGGCCGCCCGCGCGTGCAGAAGTCGGTGCTGGACGGCTGCCCGTGAGGGTCAGCGGCGCACTTCGTCGACGAGCGTCTTGAACTCGTCGATGTCCTCGAAGCTGCGGTAGACGCTGGCGAAGCGCACGTACGCCACCTTGTCCAGCTTCTTCAGTTCGCGCATCACCAGCTCGCCGATGCGCGCGCTGGGGATCTCGCGCACGCCCAGGTTGAGCAGCTTTTCCTCGATGCGCTCGACGGCCGCGTCGATCTGCTCGGTGCTCACGGGCCGCTTGCGCAGAGCCAGGTTCATCGACGCCAGCAGCTTGGCGCGCTCGTACTCGATGCGGCGGCCGTCCTTCTTCACCACCGCCGGGAACGTGACGTCCGGCCGCTCGTAGGTCGTGAAGCGTTTTTCGCAGTCGATGCACTGGCGCCGGCGGCGGATGAAGTCCCCGTCCTCGGACACGCGCGTCTCCACCACCTGGGTGTCGGCGTTGCCGCAGAAGGGGCACTTCATCGCGCGACCTTCACTTGTAGACCGGGAACCGGCGGGTGAGGGCGTTGACCTTCTCCCGCACGGCGGCGATGTTGGCCGGGTCGCGCGGGTTGTCCAGAACGTCGGCGATCAGGTGCGCCGTCTGCCGCGCCTCGTCTTCCTTGAAGCCGCGCGTGGTCATCGCAGGCGTGCCGATGCGCACGCCGCTGGTGACCATCGGCTTCTCGGGATCGTTGGGGATCGCGTTCTTGTTGATGGTCATGTGCGCCTGGCCCAGCACCGCCTCGGCTTCCTTGCCGGTGATGCCCTTGGCGCGCAGGTCGACCAGCATGACGTGGCTCTCGGTGCGGCCGCTGACGATGCGCAGGCCGCGCTCGACCAGCGTGCGCGCCACGACGTCCGCGTTGCGCACCACCTGCTCCTGGTACGCCTTGAACTCGGGCGTCAGCGCTTCCTGGAAGGCGACGGCCTTGGCCGCGATGACGTGCATCAGCGGCCCCCCTTGCAGGCCGGGGAAGATGGCGCTGTTGATCGCCTTCTCGTGCTCGGCCTTCATCAGGATGATGCCGCCGCGCGGGCCGCGCAGGCTCTTGTGGGTGGTGGACGTCACGACGTCGGCATGCGGCACCGGGTTGGGGTAGGCGCCCGCGGCCACCAGGCCGGCGTAGTGCGCCATGTCCACCATGAAGATCGCGCCGATCTCCCTGGCCACGCGCGCGAAGCGCTCGAAATCGATGCGCAGCGAGTACGCCGACGCGCCCGCGATGATCAGCTTGGGCTTGTGCTCGCGCGCCTTGCGCTCCATCGCGTCGTAGTCGATGGCTTCGTCCTTGTCGAGGCCGTACGAGACGACGTTGAACCACTTGCCCGACATGTTCAGCGCCATGCCGTGGGTGAGGTGGCCGCCTTCGGCCAGGCTCATGCCCATGATGGTGTCGCCCGGCTTGAGGAAGGCCAGGAACACGGCCTCGTTGGCCTGCGCGCCGGAGTGCGGCTGCACGTTGGCGGCGTCGGCGCCGAACAGCTGCTTGACGCGGTCGATCGCCAGTTGCTCGGCGACGTCGACGTTCTCGCAGCCGCCGTAGTAGCGCTTGCCGGGATAGCCCTCGGCGTACTTGTTGGTCAGCTGGGTGCCCTGCGCCGCCATGACGGCGGGCGAGGCGTAGTTCTCGCTGGCGATCAGCTCGATGTGCTCTTCCTGGCGGCGGTTTTCCGCCGTGATGGCGGCCCAGAGCTCGGGATCGGTCTGTTCGATGAGGATGTTGCGGTGGAACATGCGCGGCAGTCCTGGAGGTGTTGCCCCCCGTGTCGAACGAGGGCTGCCCAGGCGAACGGCGGGACGCCGGCCGGGCCGGCGGCACGCTCCCCCGTGGGTCTCCACGTCCGCGCGGCCCGCCCGAGGGGCGCCGCGCGTATCGCCAGTCGCGTACGGGAGGGAGTTTAGCGCTTCAGGACGAGGTCCAAGCCGCGACGCGGTCCGGGTCGTCGCGGCGCTCGGCCGATTCCGACGGGGCGGGGACCGGCGCGACGGTACGGATCACCGCCGGCGGCGCGGTCGGCACCGAGCGGCCGGCAGCCACCTGTTGCAGCCGGGCGTGCTCGGCCAGCACCTTGTCCGCGTAGCCGCCGTCGTCCGGCAGCTGGGCGGCGCCCACATAGTATTTGAGGCCCCCCTGCAGCGAGCCGGCGCGCTGGATGCATTCCTGCAGCACCTTGACGCCCACGCGCAGGTTGGTGACCGGGTCGAAGGCCGCCAGCTTGCCCCCGAAGTTCTCGTACTTGTCGCTGTGCACGCCGGTCATGACCTGCATCAGGCCCTGGGCGCCGACCGGGCTCTGAGCGAACGGGTTGAACCCGGACTCGATGGCCACCACGGCCAGGATCAGGGTCGGGTCCAGCTTGGTGCGCCGGCTGATGTCATAAGCCTCGGCCACGAGCGCGCCGACCGGCTCCGGGGCCACGCGGTACTTCCGGCTCAGCCAATAGGCAAGCGCGGCCTGCTGCTTGGGCAGGTCCTTCAGGTTCGCGGCCGTGGCACGGTCGACCGCCTCGGGCGCCGGCACCATGCCGAGCGCGGCCACCTGGCGGGCACGCAGCCAGGTCATCAATTCGGTCTCGCCAGCCTGGCGGAGGTCCGGCCGGGTGGCCAGCGTGGCCAGCGCCAGGATGACGGCCACCCCGACGAGGGCCAGGCCGCTATGGCAGATCTCGAAGAAGCCGGAGGCCACGTCGGACCCGAAGGTCCGCAGCGCCCGGGCTGCTTGCTGTCCTGCTGTCATCGCACTGCTCCTTTCTCTGCGCGCGGGCCGGTCCGCCTGGGAGGCTCCGGAGAGGAGCGCCTTGCGGTCGACGGCCCACGTGGGATTGGTCGCCTTCGAAACACCGCGGCGCGGGGCCGGCGGAAGCTTTCGAGGTTGTGCCGGGATCGGCAGCGGTTTCTAGGATCACCCGAGCCCTCTGGCTCAGGATTGGGCGGATTCTAGGAGCCGTCCAAATAACGAGTCAAGAATATCAATTAACTTCTTTATACGCGCGGTTACCAGTCGATGGGCGTTTTTCCCATGTCCAGGTCGGCCTGGCGTGTCGGAATCCGCCGCAAAGCAGTGTCGGCCCACGGCTGGGCCACCCGCCATGGCAACGCCGCAGCCCATTGAAAACTTGCATTTGCTTGCCCGAAGCGCCCGCCCCAAGATGGCGGCACCCGAGCGATCGGGCCCCGAACCGGACGCGGTGTTCGCGCCGCCCCGGTCCATCCTGGGAGCAATCGTTGCTCCCGGTGCCGCCAGGACGATCAAGCTCCTGCGGCACACCCCAGACGGCAGGCTTCGCGCCACCGTCCGCCCGGCAGATTGGCTGCAGGCCGCTGCCGGGCTTTTCTTTGCCGGCGACGGGTCCGGGCAAGGCGCGGCGAATCGCGGCGAGAATACGCGCCCGGCCCCCGCGCATGCGAGGGCGTGTTTTTTTGCAGACCAGACCCGCAGTGACCCAAGCCCCGACCCGTTCCCCGGACACCCAGGCCCTCGACACCCTGACCGGCGGCGCCTTCACGGCACCGACCTCCGGCGAGCGCACCGCCCGCCTTCGCGAGTGGCTCCAGTCCCAACCCAGCCCCGAGCAGATGCAGGAGGTGTTCCGCGAACTCAGTGGCCGGGACAAGGGTGCCGCCCGGGTGGTGCGGGAGCGCCTCGACGAGATCAAGCGCAGCAAGGGCCAGGAGGTGATCGCCGCCGAGTGGGCGCAGAAGGCGCAGGCGATGCTGGACCAGCCGCGCGTGAACATCGCCGATGCGATGGCCTGGCAGCGCGACGCCGCCAAGGCCGGCGCGCCCCTGAGCCGCGAGCCGCTGGCGACGCTGCGAACGCAGATCGCCGACCGCATCAAGGGCATCGAGGACCTGCAGCACCGGGTCCAGGTGCAGCGCGAGGCGGCGGTGCTGCTCGCCCAGCGCATCGAGATCCTGTCGACCAAGTCGTGGCGCGACGCGCAGGCCGCCGCCGATGCCCTGCGCACCGACGTGCCCGAGTGGCAGACGCAGGCCGACGCGCTGGTGCAGGACCCGAACTGGGCCAGCGTCGACGCGCGGTTCCCGCCGCTGCTGGATGCCTCGCGCACCCAGCTGCAGGTGGTGTGGGACGCGTTCCAGAGCGCGCTCGCCCAGGCCGCTGCGGCCGATGCAGATGCCGCCGCGCCCCTGCCGCCCGTGCCCGTGTGGGCCGACGAGTTGCGCGCCGGCCGCGGCCTGCCGCCGGAAGCCCCGCCGAAACCGGCGAAGCCGAAGGCCGATCCCGAGCAGGCCGCCAAGGCCAACGAGGCGCTCGCCGCCGCGATCGCCAAGCTGGAACAGGAACTGGCGCAAGGCCACGGCAAGGCAAGCTCCGGCGCCGCCGCCGCGGTGCGCGCCGCGCTCAAGGACCACGGCAAGCAGGTCGACGAGAAGTTGTCCAACCAGGCGCACACGTTGCTCGCGTCGGCCGGTGAGCTGGAAGGCTGGCAGCGCTGGCGCGCCGACCAGCTGCGCCAGGAACTGGTCACCAAGGCCGAGGACCTGTTCGAGACCGTGCCGCCGGCCGAAGGCGCGCCCGAAGGCGAGGCGCCCGTGCGCAAGCCGCGTTACGGCGGCCGCAAGATGCAGGAGCAGCTGCGCGCCCTGCGCGAGCAGTGGAAGCAGGTCGACCAGGGTGGCCCGCCGAACCACGCGCTCTGGAAGCGCTTCGACCACGCGTGCAACGAGGCGCACAAGGTCGTCGAGGGGTGGCTGGACAAGGTCAAGGCCGAAGCCGCCGAACACCGCGCCACGCGCGAATCGCTGATCGAGGAAGTGACCGCCTGGGCGACCGCCAATGCCAATGTGCCGGTGCAGGACTGGAAGGCGTTCGCGCGCCAGGTGCATCAGTTCGAGGCGCGCTGGCGCGAGGCCGGGCACCTGAGCGAGAAGGCGTTCGCCGAGCTGCAGCCGCGCTGGAAGCAGGCGATCCAGGCCGCCGAGGCCCCGCTCTCGACCGCGCAGAAGGGCAGCCTCGAGCGCCGCCACGCGATGATCGAGGAAGCCAAGCTGCTGGGCGGCGCGCCGCAGCTGCGCATCGATGCCGTCAAGTCGCTGCAGCAGCGCTGGCAGGCCGAAGCGCAATCGGTGCCGCTCGACCGCCGCCAGGAACAGAAGCTGTGGGACGCGTTCCGCAAGCCGATCGACGAGGCCTTCCAGCGCAAGACGCAGGACCGTGAACGTGCGGCGTCCGCCCTGAGCGAGCGTGATCGCGCGGTGCTCGAGGCGTCGAAGGCGCTGGAAGCCGCCAACGCCAGCGGCGACGCGAACCGCATCCGCAACGCGATGACGGCGCTCGACGCAGCGCTGAAGGGCCAGGCGCAGGCGCGTGCCGACAAGGACCGAGCCGATGCGCAGGAGCAGGCACCGTCCGCGGCGCCTGCCGAAGCGGCTGCACCGGCGGACGCAACGGCGCCGGCGGAAGGAGCGAGCAGCGATGCAGCGCCGGCCGAAGGCGAGCCCGCCGCGCCGCCCGCGACGCCCAAGCCGACGCCGAAGCCCGTCATCGCCATGCGTGGCGACGATCGACCCGGCATGAAGAAGACCGAGCCCGCTGCGCCGATGCGCGGCGGCAAGTTCGGCGACCGCCGCGGTGCACCCGGTGCGGGTGCCCCGGGCCGGTTCGGCGACCGCGATCGTGGTGGCCGCGACGCGCGTGGCGGTGGCCGCTTCGGCGAGGAGGACCGCGGTCCGCGCCTGGGCGACGTCGCCTTCCGCGCGCAACGGGAGGCGCTGGAACACGCACAGGCCACGCTGCGCAAGCTGGCCGCGCAGGCCCACGGCGAAGCGCTCACGCAGCTGCTGGCCGCGTGGGAGCAGCGCTCGGCGGACCAGGTGCCCAGCCAGAGCGAACTCGGACGTTCCGTGACGCCCTCGGTGCGTGGCAACTGGGTCAAGGCCTTGCAGGCGACGCCGTCGGGCGATGCGTCCGAAGCGCTGCTGCGCCTGGAGATCGCGGCCGAAGCGCCGACGCCGGCGGACCAGATGACGGCACGCCGCGCGCTGCAACTGCAGCTGCTCACGCGCCGCAATGATCCGTCGCCGGTGCAGACCTGGGGCGACGACACGGCGCGCGTGCTCGCGACCGCGCACGACGCCGGCAAGGCCCGGCGCCTGCAGGCGGTGCTCAAGACGCTGATGCGCTAGGGCGGAAGAAGCCGTCGAACAGCGGCACGAGCCGCGGGAACTCCTGCGTGAACCGCTCGCGGTTCACGAAGTACGCCTCGCCGGCCACCGCGAAGAACTCGCCCGGGTTCTCCGCCCCATAGGGGTCGAGCCAGGTCGGCTCGCCGCCGAAGCGGTCGGCGATCACCACCTGCTCGCGGAACCGCTCGTGCTCCGCATGCAGCACCTCCAGCCACGCCTGCCGTTCCGCGCGGGGCAGGGGCGGGCAGCCGTCGGGCGCGCCGTCGCGCATGTCGATCTTGTGGATGAACTCGTGGATGACCACGTTGTAGCCGCTGTCGGCGCTCGCGCCCTGCACGTCGGCCCAGCTGAGCATCACGGGACCTTCGTCCATCGCTTCGCCAGCGAGCACTTCGTCCCATTCGTGCACGACGCCGGCTTCGTCCATGGTCTGCCGGCGCGCGACGACTTCGTCCGGGTGCACGACGATGCCGATGAAGTCCTCGTACCAGCGCAGGCCGAGGTGCAGCACGGGCAGCACCGCCTGCGCGGCGATCGACAGTGCCATCGCATCGGTGATGGCGAGGCCCTGCGCGCCGTGGAATTCCTTCTGCGCGAGGAAGCGCGCGGCCAGCGGGCGCAGCGCCGCAGCGTCGGCTGACTGCAGGAACGGGAAGTCGCGCAGCACCTGCGCCCACAGCGCGTCGGGGATGCCGGGCGGTTCGCGCCGGCGGCGCCACCAGCCGAACATGGCTCAGGCGCGGACCGGCACGCGCTGCGCGCCCTGTGCCGACAGCAACAGCACTTCGCCGCGAGGCGGCGAGGCGTCGAGATCCCAGTCGCTCAGGACGATGCGCGCGTGTTCGGCATCGAGCGCATGGTCGCCCGGTTTGTGCGTGTGGCCGTGCACCAGCGTGTCCGCCTGTGCGGCGCGCAGCCAGGCCAGCGCTTCGGGCGTGTCGACGTCCGCGTACGGGACGCCCGAGCGCTTCCGTGCCTCGCTCTGCGTGCGCAGCGACTGCGCGATGGCGAGCCGCCGCGCGAGCGGCTGGGCCAGGAACTGCGCCTGCCACTGCGAGTCACGCACCTGCTCGCGGAAGCGCAGGTACTCGACGTCGTCGAGGCACAGCGCGTCGCCGTGCGTCAGGAGCCACCGACGGCCCGCAAAGGCGAACATGGTCGGGTCCTGCAGCAGCTGCACGCCGGTTTCCCGCGCGAACGCGTCGCCCACGAGGAAGTCGCGGTTGCCGTGCAGGAGGAACACCGGCCGCGAGGCTGCCGCTTCGCGCAGCACCTGCGCGCAGTCCGCGGCGAATCCGGGCTGCGCCGTCCAGTCGTCACCGGGCCAGGCCTCGAACAGGTCGCCGAGGATGAACACCGCGTCCGCTTCGGGCTGCGCCATGAAGCGGCGCCAGGCCGCCAGCGTCGCGGGCTCGGAGGCCTGGAGGTGCAGGTCGGAGATCAGGGCGACGCGCCGCCATGCAGCAGGCGCGTCGAGGGTGGCGATGGGCGGCGGCGCCACCGCGGGCTTCAGAGCGCGACGGCCTTCTCGATCACGACGTCCTGCTGCGGCACGTCGTCATGGAAGCCCTTGCGCCCGGTCTTGACACCTTCGATGCGGTCGACGATCTCGGTGCCGCCGACCACCTTGCCGAACACGGCGTAGCCCCAGCCCTGGCCGTTCGGCGCGGTGTGGTTGAGGAAGCCGTTGTTGGCGACGTTGATGAAGAACTGCGCGGTGGCCGAATGCGGATCACCCGTGCGGGCCATCGCGACCGTGTACTTGTCGTTCTTCAGGCCGTTGCGGGCCTCGTTCTCGATCGGCGCGCCGGTCGCCTTCTGCTGCATGCCGGGCTGCATGCCGCCGCCCTGGACCATGAAGCCGGGAATGACGCGGTGGAAGATCGTGCCGTCGTAGTGGCCCTTGCGGACGTAGTCGAGGAAGTTGGCGACCGACTTGGGCGCCTTGGCTTCGTCGAGTTCGAGGGTGATGACGCCCTGGCCGGCGATGTGCAGTTCGACTTTGGGATTGCTCATTGGGAAGCTCACTTCACGAGGGTGGCCGATTCGATGACGATCGGCTGGAGGGGGACGTTGGCGTGTTCGCCCTTGGGGCCGGTGCGCACGGCCTTGATCTTGTCGACCACCTCCATGCCCGAGACGACCTTGCCGAACACGGCGTAGCCGGCGCTGCCTTCGCGCGGGCCGAGCCGCGCGGAGTTGTCGACGACGTTGATGAAGAACTGCCCGGTGGCCGAGTTGGGATCGGGCGTGCGGGCCATCGCGATGGTGCCGCGCGCGTTGGGCAGGTCCTTGCGGATCTCCAGCGGGATCGGCGGCCGCGTGGGCTTCTCCCACAGGTCCTTGCTGTAGCCGCCGCCCTGGACCATGAAGCCGTTGATGACGCGGTGGAAGATCGTGCCGTCGTAGCGCTTCTCGCGCACGTAGGTCAGGAAGTTCTCGGCCGTCTTGGGCGCCTTGTCGGGATACACCTCGACGACGATGTCGCCCATGCTGGTGGCGAGCTTGACGCGCGGCGCGTCCGCGGCATGGGCGAACGCGGCGGCACCGCACAGCAGCAGGGCCGCGGCGGCGCGGCGGGAGACGAGGGCCATCAACCGATCACTCCTTCGAAGAAGATCTTCCAGTGCGAGCCCTGCCGCACCCAGTACTGCCGGCGCACGGGGCCGGTGCGCGCACCCGCGGGCACCTCGCCGAAGGTTACCACCATGGTGTCGGCCGAATCGGTCCAGCGCAGGTACGACAGGTCCTTCAGCTCGACGCTGCGGCCGCGCAGGCGCTCGAGCTCGGTGCGCAGTTGCGGCACCGACTGCGCGAGCGTCTTTCCGTTGGCGGAGAAGTCCGGCGTGTAGAAGGCCAGTGTCTTGTCCACGTCGCCGCTCTTGCGCGCTGCGCGCCATGCGGCCAGCGTGTCGGCGAACGAGCGCGCATCGCCCTGCAGCGCGGAAGGCGCCACCCAGCGCAGCGACGGCGCGATGACGACCGGCGTGCTGCGGACCTCGACCGTCCGGATCACGCGTTCCAGGTCCGGGTTGGCGAGCACGACGCAGCCATCGGTCGCCTTCGGGGCGCGCGAGTACAGGTTGGGCGGCGTGCCGTGCAGCCAGATGCCGCCGCCGGTCTTGCCGCGCCGCAGGTCGTACGGATTGGGGTAGTTGATCGGCAGCGCGCCCGAGCCGTAGAAGTCCTTCAGCGAGCGCGGGTCGAGGTTGCTGGTGACGTAGTACACGCCCAGCGGCGTGCGCAGGTCGCCTTCGGCGTTCTTGTCGATGCCCAGCCGGCCCACCGAGATGTAGTAGTCGGCGACCAGCTTGAGGCCCGCTTCCGAGTTCTCGAACAGGTACAGGCGCGCACGCGACGTGTCGACGGCGATCGCGTGCTTGCTGCTGGGCGACAGTTGCAGGAACTGCGAGGGCACGGCGCCGGCGGGCGGACGCTCGCGCAACGCACGGATGCGCAACTGCGATTCCTCGCGCAATTCGGCCAGGGCCTGCGCGCCGTTGGCGGCGATGCCGTCCGGCATGTCGCCGGGTTGGCGCAGCGGCCGCACCTGCGCCATCAGCAGGTCGCCGTACACGAGCTGCGCCAGCCCGAACGTCGGGTGGTCCTTCACGAGCGCTTCGGCGCGCGCGAGCGCTTGCCGGCCGTTGCCGGCGCCGATCAGGCGGTAGACCTCGATGAGGCGCGCTTCCGTCTCGCCATCGCGCGCGACCTGCTTGGCCGGCGTGCTCGCTGCGCGCGCCTTGTGCCGCGGCCCGGCTTGCGAAGGCAGCACGGCCATCGCCACGCACGCGAGCGCCGCCAGCGCGAAGGCGCGGCCCCGGAGGCGCTGGAGAAGGGAACGAGGCTGGGACACTGCTAGGCCTGCGCCCGGACCGCCGGCGGCGGCGGCGGGGCTCAGGCTCCGGTGGACTCGCGCACGATCATCCAGCGGCCGTCGACCTTGTGCAGCTCGAGGGTCTTGCGGCTGGAGACGTTCAGCGCGTCGGCACTGTAGGCCTGCTTGAACTTCGCCGTCGCCTTGTCGCCGTGGACGTTCACGGCGATGTCGGACAGCTTCACGGTGATGCGCGACTTGCCGACGATGCGGCTCTTGCGCTCTTCCTCCCAGGCCTTGCGCGATTGCTTGCCGGGCGGATCGAAGTCCTTGCCGTACGCGCCCAGGTAGGCCGCCATGTCCTTCGACGACCACGCGGTGGCCCAGGCCTGCACGGCGGCCTCGACCTCGCGGCCCGGGTTGCCGGCGGCAGCGGCTTGCGGCGCGGGGGCGGCCGGTGCGGCGGCGGCGGCGGGGGCAGGGGCCTTCGCGGTAGGCGCCGGCGCAGGCGCGGCGGTCGGAGCGGGCGCGGGTGCGGCGGGAGGCGCGGGCGCCTTGGCAACCGTGGTCGGCGCCGCAGCCGGGGCCGGGGCGGGCGCCGCGGCCTGCGGGCGCGCACCGCGCTGGCCGGGCGAGAACAGTTCGCGGATCAGCGCCAGCTTCGGCGGCACCGCGGTGTTGGCGCCATCGAGCTGCAGAGCCTTGCTGTAAGCCTGGCTCGCGAGCTTGGCGTACACGTCGCCCAGGTTCTCGTGCGCGGTGGAGTAGCTGGGGTTGGTGCGGATCGCCATTTCGAGCGCCGCGCGCGCCTTGTCGAACTGGCTCTGGCCGGCGTACAGCACGGCCAGGTTGTTGTACGGCTCCGGCAGCTCGGGGTAGTCCTCGGTGAGCTTCACGAAGGTGTTGATCGCGTCCTGCGTCTTGCCCTGCTCGGTCAGCAGCACGCCCTTGATGAAGCGCATCTGCGGGTCGCGCGGCTTGGCCGCCAGGAACTGGTCCACCTTGGCCATCGCCTCGGCCTGCTTGCCCTGGCGCAGCAGTTGCGTGACGTCGCCGTAGTCGTCCGCGAAAGCAAACGCGGGCGAGGCCAACGCGGCGGCGACGGCGAGCATGCGCAGGGCGCGGGGGAGGGAGCGGCGGGTCGTCGGCATGGGCGGCCTCGGGTGTGCGCGGCGTGCGCGACACGGGTGTTAGACTGCCGCGCATTGTAGCCGGGCACCTCGACAACAAGCGGCCGCCCACTGGACAAGAACAGCCCGTTTCACGAGAGCGGCGCGCCCCACACGGACCCCATGAGCCTGCGCATCTACAACACGCTGACGCGTGCCCTGGAGGACTTCGTCCCCCTCGAGCCCGGACGCGTGCGGATGTACGTCTGCGGGGTCACCGTCTACGACCGCCCGCACATCGGCAACATGCGGTCCGCCGTGGCGTTCGACGTCGTGCGGCGCTGGCTCGCCGCCAGCGGCCTGCAGGTCGAGTTCGTCCGCAACATCACCGACATCGACGACAAGATGATCCGCCGCGCCGTCGACAACGGCGAGACCGTGCGCGCGCTGGCCGAGCGCATGACGGCGCTGATGTACGCCGACTACGACGCGCTCGACATCCAGCGTCCGACGCACGACCCCCGCGCCACCGACTACATCGGTGCGATGGTCGACATCGTGCGGTTGCTGGAGGACAAGGGACTGGCGTACCGCGCGGCCAACGGCGACGTGAACTTCTCCGTGCGCCGGCTGCCGGGCTACGGCAAGCTCTCCGGGAAGTCGCTCGACCAGCTGCGCGCCGGCGAGCGCGTGGCGGTCGCCGAGGACAAGCAGGACCCGCTGGACTTCGTGCTGTGGAAGTCCGCCAAGCCCAGCGAGCCGGCCGACGCCAAGTGGGACAGCCCGTACGGCAGCGGCCGCCCGGGGTGGCACATCGAATGCTCCGCGATGGCGCGCAGCCTGCTGGGCCAGCCGATCGACATCCACGGCGGCGGCACCGACCTCGTCTTCCCGCACCACGAGAACGAGATCGCGCAGAGCGAAGGCGCCTACGGCACGCCGCTGGCGCGCTACTGGCTGCACAACGGCTTCCTCAACATCGACGGCGAGAAGATGTCCAAGTCGCTGGGCAACTTCTTCTCGCTGCCCGAGGTGCTGGCGCGCTACGACGCGCAGACGGTGCGCTTCTTCCTCGTGCGCGGCCACTACCGCAGCGAACTGGGCTGGAGCGACAAGCACCTGGACGACGCGCGCGGCGCGCTCCGCCGCCTGTACACCGCGCTGGACGCGGTGCCGCCGGCCGACGTCGCGATCGACTGGTCCAACCCGCATGCGGCGCGCTTCAAGGCGGCGATGGACAACGACTTCGGCACCCCCGACGCGGTGGCCGTGCTGTTCGAGCTCGCCGCCGAAGCCAATCGCTCGCGCTCGGCGCAGCAGGCTGGCCTGCTCAAGGCGCTGGGCGGCACGCTCGGCCTGCTGCAGGGCGACCCGAAGGCTTGGCTGCGCGGCGGCTCGACGCTGGACGAAGCGGAGATCCAGCGCCAGATCGACGCACGCGCCGCGGCCAAGGCTGCGCGTGACTTCGCCGAAGCGGATCGCATCCGCAAGGACCTGCTCGACAAGGGCATCGTGCTGAAGGACTCGCCGACGGGCACCACGTGGGAGAGCGCGTGAGCGATACCACGGGATCCCCGGTCGAATTCGCGCGCCCGGAGTACTGGCCCGAAGCCTGCAAGCACCTGGCCCGCAAGGACCGCGTGATGAAGCGCCTGATCCCGCAGTTCGGCGACGCCTGCCTGCAGTCGCGTGGCGACGCGTTCACGACGCTGGCGCGCAGCATCGTCGGCCAGCAGATCTCGGTGAAGGCGGCGCAGAGCGTCTGGGACAAGTTCGCCCGGCTGCCGCGCAAGATGACGCCGGGCAACGTGCTCAAGCTCAAGGTCGACGACATGCGCGGCGCGGGCCTGTCCGCGCGCAAGATCGAGTACCTGGTCGACCTGGCGCTGCATTTCGATTCCGGTGCGATCCACGTGGACGCCTGGAAGGGGATGGGCGACGAGGAGATCATCGCCGAGCTGGTGGGCATCCGCGGCATCGGCCGCTGGACCGCCGAGATGTTCCTCATCTTCTACCTGATGCGGCCCAACGTGCTGCCGCTGGACGACGTGGGTCTCATCACCGGCATCAGCAGGAACTACTTCTCCGGCGACCCCGTCAGCCGCAGCGAGGCGCGCGAGGTGGCCCAGGCGTGGCAACCGTATTGCAGCGTGGCCACTTGGTATATTTGGCGGTCGCTCGACCCGCTGCCCGTCGCCTACTGACGGGCCCACAAGAGGAACGAGGAGTCCCCACCTTGGCGAAGAAAACTTTCCTGGATTTCGAGCAGCCCATCGCCGAGCTCGAAACCAAGATCGACGAACTGCGCTACGTCCAGACCGAGTCCGCCGTCGACATCTCCGAGGAGATCGACCAGCTCTCCAAGAAGAGCCAGCAGCTGACCAAGGACATCTACGCGCAGCTCACCCCGTGGCAGATCACCAAGATCGCGCGCCACCCCGAACGTCCGTACACGCTGGACTACGTCAACGAAATCTTCACGGACTTCGTGGAACTGCACGGCGACCGGCATTTCGCGGACGACCAGTCCATCGTCGGCGGCCTGGCGCGCTTCAACGGCAGCGCCTGCATGGTGCTGGGGCACCAGAAGGGCCGTGACACCAAGGAGCGCGCCGCGCGCAACTTCGGCATGAGCCGTCCCGAGGGCTACCGCAAGGCCCTGCGGCTGATGAAGACGGCCGAGAAGTTCAAGCTGCCGGTGTTCACCTTCGTTGACACGCCCGGCGCCTATCCCGGCATCGACGCCGAGGAGCGCGGCCAGTCCGAAGCCATCGGCCGCAACATCTTCGAGATGGCGCAGCTGGAAGTGCCCATCATCACCACGATCATCGGCGAGGGCGGCTCCGGCGGCGCGCTGGCGATCGCGGTGGCCGACCAGGTGCTGATGCTGCAGTACTCGGTCTATTCGGTGATCAGCCCGGAAGGCTGCGCGTCCATCCTCTGGAAGACGTCGGAGAAGGCGCAGGACGCCGCCGACGCGATGGGCATCACGGCGCACCGCCTGAAGGCGCTGGGCCTGGTCGACAAGATCGTCAATGAGCCGGTGGGTGGCGCGCACCGCGACACCAGGCAGATGGCCGCTTTCCTCAAGCGCGCGCTGGGCGATGCCTGGCGCCAGGTCGCCGACCTGAAGACGCGCGAACTGCTGGACCGCCGCTACGAGCGGCTCCAGAGCTACGGCCGCTTCTCCGACACCAAGGCCGACGCGCGCTGAGCGCGCGCGTCGCGCCGCTCACTGGTCGTCGTCGCCGTAGACCAGTTCCACTTCTACCGGCTGCGCCTCGCGGATTGGCTTGAAGCGCCAGTTCGACACCGCGTGCACCGACGCGGAGTTGAGGCGCCGGTCGCTCGTCTGCACGACCTGCACGTCGCCCGTCGTGCCGTCGGGCTTCACCGAGAACGCCACCATCACCTTGCCCTGCGGCTGCTCGCGGCGCAGCGCCGCGCTCAGGATCGGCGCGTCCTGCTGGATCGGCACCAGCTCGATCGGCGGCGGCGGCTCGGGTGCCTTCGGCGCGGGCGGTGCGCTGGGCTTGGCCACGCTGACCTGTTCCGCCTTCGGTGGCTCCGACGGCGCGGGTGAGGGTGCGACCGCGGCTTGCACGGGCGCGGGCGCCGGCGGCGGCGCCGTGACGGCCACCGGGGCCAAAGAGGGTGCAGGAGCCCCGACCACCGCCGGCGCCGGTGACGGTTCCGGTGCGGCGCGCTTGGGCGCGGGCACGGCGCGCCGCGGTGCGTCGGCGCTCTGCAGGATCATCCGGAAGGGACTCAGGGCCTGCCGGCGCGCCGCCTCGCTGGGTGCGCCGTCGGCGGCGCCCGCCGGTTGCGCGTGCGCCGACATCGCATGGAGCGCCAGCACGCCGGCGCCGAAGCAGACCTTCCAGGCGGACAAGCCGCCCACGTCTTGGCTCATACGGACTCCGTCGTTCGAGTTGTTCGGATGGCCGATGAGTCTAGACGCCGCGGCCCGCCTT
This sequence comes from Ramlibacter algicola, assembly GCF_016641735.1. Classification (NCBI taxonomy): domain Bacteria; kingdom Pseudomonadati; phylum Pseudomonadota; class Betaproteobacteria; order Burkholderiales; family Comamonadaceae; genus Ramlibacter; species Ramlibacter algicola. Next base: position 2,087,545 of record NZ_JAEDAO010000001.1, read on the forward strand.
GCTGCTTAGGAGAATCTCGCACCGCCGTCGTGATAATCGACCACATGTCGACTCCGCCGCGCCTCCTGTCGGCCTGTGCTCCGGCGCGGCCTCTCGGCGTCGCGCTGAGTGGGGGTGCCGACTCGGTCGCGATGCTCGTCACGGCCGCGCGCCTGTGGCCCGGCGAAGTGCACGCGCTGCACGTGAACCACGGCCTGCAGGCGGCGGCATCCACGTTCGAGCGGCATTGCACGGAGACCTGCGCTTCACTGGGCATCCCGCTGCACGTCGCGCGGCCGGATGCGACGGGCGAAGCGGGGGACAGTCCCGAAGACGCGGCACGTCGCGCGCGGTACGCGGCGCTGGCGCAGCTCGCACGCAATGCGGGCCTGCGCTGCGTGCTGCTCGCGCAGCATGCCGACGACCAGGTCGAGACCTTGCTGCTCGCGCTGTCGCGCGGTGCGGGGTTGCCGGGCCTCGCGGCGATGCCCGCGCGTTTCGAGCGCCACGGCGCCGTGTTCCTGCGTCCCTGGCTGGACCTGTCCGGCGCCGAGATCCGCGCGTGGCTGCGCGACGAGGGAGTCGCGCACGTCGAGGACCCGACGAACGCCGACACGCGCTTCACGCGCAACCGCATCCGCCACGAGGTGCTGCCCGCGCTGGAGCGTGCGTTCCCGCAGTGGCGCGTGACGTTCGCGCGCTCGGCCCGTCACGCCGCGCAGGCGCAGGCACTGCTCGACGAGATGGCCAGCGCCGATCTCGCCACGATGGAAGGCGCGCCCGTCATCGACACGCTGCGCGGCTGGCCACGCGCGCGCCAGGCCAACGTGCTGCGCCACTGGCTGCGCAGCGTGCATGGGGCGACGCCGAGCGCCGCGCAACTCGAGGAACTGCTCGACCAGGTACACGCGTGCACGACGCGCGGCCATCGCCTGCACCTGCGCGTGGCCAACGGCTTCGTGCAGCGCGCGGGCGCGCGGCTCGCGTGGACCCCCTCGGTATAATCCCTAGGCTGCGTGCAGTGCCCCGCCGCCGGCGGGCCGAGCCTGTTCCCCCGCACCGCGCACATCCCCAATCCTCGATCCCATGGCATTGATCGTTCACAAGTACGGCGGCACGTCGATGGGCTCGACCGAGCGCATCCGCAACGTCGCGAAGCGTGTCGCCAAGTGGGCGCGCGCCGGCCACCAGATGGTGGTGGTGCCCAGCGCGATGAGCGGCGAGACGAACCGCCTCCTCGGCCTGGCCAAGGAACTCGCGCCACCGAAGCAGTCCGATGCGTACCTGCGCGAGCTGGACATGCTCGCGTCCACCGGCGAGCAGGTGTCCGTCGGCCTGCTGTCGATCGCGCTGCAGGCCGAGGGCCTGGAGGCGGTGAGCTATGCGGGCTGGCAGGTGCCGATCCTGACCAACAGCGCGTACACCAAGGCCCGCATCGAATCGATCGACGACGCGCGCGTGCGCAAGGACCTGGCCGCCGGCAAGGTGGTGGTCATCACCGGCTTCCAGGGCATCGATGACGACGGCCACATCACGACCTTGGGCCGCGGCGGCAGCGACACGTCGGCCGTCGCCGTGGCCGCGGCGCTGAAGGCCGCCGAGTGCCTGATCTACACGGACGTCGACGGCGTCTACACGACCGACCCGCGCGTCGTGCCCGAGGCGCGGCGCCTGCACACGGTGAGCTTCGAGGAGATGCTGGAGATGGCGTCCATGGGCTCCAAGGTGCTGCAGATCCGCAGCGTGGAGTTCGCCGGCAAGTACCGCGTGCCGCTGCGGGTGCTGTCCAGCTTCACCCCCTGGGACATCCCGATCGACGAGGAAGCCAGGTCCGGCACGTTGATCACATTCGAGGAAGACGAACAGATGGAACAAGCCGTCGTTTCCGGCATCGCCTTCAACCGTGACGAGGCGAAGGTGTCGATCCTGGGCGTGCCCGACAAGCCCGGCATCGCGTACAACATCCTGGGCGCGGTGGCGGAGGCCAACATCGAGGTCGACGTCATCATCCAGAACATCTCGAAGGACGGGAAGACCGACTTCAGCTTCACCGTGCACCGCAACGACTACGCGCGCACCGTGGACCTGCTCAAGTCGAAGGTCGCTCCCGCGCTGGGCACCGACCGCATCGAGGGCGACACGCGCATCTGCAAGGTGTCCATCGTCGGCATCGGCATGCGCAGCCACGTCGGCATCGCCGCCAAGATGTTCCGCGCGCTGAGCGAGGAGGGCATCAACATCCAGATGATCTCCACCAGCGAGATCAAGACCTCGGTCGTCATCGACGAGAAGTACATGGAGCTCGCCGTCCGCGCGCTGCACCGCGCCTTCGACCTGGACCAGGGCGGCGCCGCGAAGTGAACGGCAGCGCTTGCCGCAAAAGGGCTACCCGCCGCGGCACTGCCGAGTGAATGCTTGGGGCATAATCCCCTCGCTGGAGACGTGACCGAGAGGCCGAAGGTGCTCCCCTGCTAAGGGAGTATGCGGTGTAGAGCCGCATCGAGGGTTCGAATCCCTCCGTCTCCGCCAGCAAACCAAGAAGGCCCGCCATCGGCGGGCCTTCGCTTTTGCTGGCCAGAGCGGAGGGATGAGAACCCGAGGCAGAGGGTTTGCTCGCCCCAGCGCGACGGCGCGCAGGCGGACGTGCGAAGCACGGTCCCGAAGGGACGCGAGCACTTGCGAGCGCAATCCCTCCGTCTCCGCCGCCGGCCGCAGGACGGCATCTCGGCGCCCGAAAAGCAAAAGGCCGCCCGAAGGCGGCCCTCTTCGCCCGGGCGAGTGCCTACGCGGCAGCTTTCGCGGCAATCCGCGCCTGCGCCTGCACCACCATCTGCATCACCTTCGGGCTCGCGCTCGCCGTCCGCTGCACGCTCGGCGGCAGCTGCAGGCCGTACGAAGCGGCGGTCACCGCGAGGATCACCGGCACGCGCTGGAGCATGGAGCTGGTCTTGGATTCGTTCATTCTTCGAGTCCTCCTGAACTGCTGGAAGCCCGCCAGTATCGCCAGCATCCGAGGCTCGTCCGTGTTCCATGGCTGGGTTGGACACGACAAATGGATCGAGCCCGACGGCAGCGTCGGACCCGTCCGACGGCTCAGCCCTTGTCGTCGTCGAGCGATGCGCTCCAGCGATCGCCCCAGCCGCGCTGGGCGGCCTCGAGATCGCGTCGCCCGCGCTTGGTCGGTCGGCCATGCTCGATCGACAGCGCTGGTTCGCGCGCCAGCCGCCGCTGCTCGGCGGCCTTCTCGCGCCCGGCCAGGCTCTCGGCCGTCTCCTCGTACAGCTGCTGGGCCACGGGCGCCGGGCCGCGCACGTTGGAGATGCCGCGGACGACCACCGTGCGCGAGACCGAGTCGCGCCGCATCGACACCGTGTCGCCGACCTTCACTTCGCGCGCGGGCTTGGCCTCCTGGCCATTGACCTGCACGCGGCCCTTGTCGATCTCCTCCGCCGCCAGCGAGCGCGTCTTGTAGAAGCGCGCGCTCCAGAGCCACTTGTCGATTCGCAATCGGTCCATCGGCCCCTATTGTGCGAGCGGCAGGCGCGCCGTGGCATCGAGTCCGGCGACATGGCCACCCGATTCGCGGTTGGTGAGCTCGATGCTGCCGCCGAGCGCGGCCACGATCTCGCGGCAGATCGCCAGCCCCAGCCCTGAGCCCGACCGCACGTCTGCCGTCGCGAACGGCTGGAACAGCCGCTCGCGCAAAGCCGCGCTGATGCCGGGTCCCTCGTCGGACACGGTCAGCGCGCACCAGCGGCCGTCGGCGACGAGCCGCACGGCGAGCCGGCCGCCGCGCGGCCCATGGCGCACCGCGTTGTGCAGCAGGTTGCGCGCGAGCTCGGCCAGCATCCACTCGTGCGCACGCACCGGCGCCGGCTGGGCGTCCAGCTCGAAGTCGAGGTCGCGCTCGGCCACCAGCGGGGAGACGTCCACCGCCACGCTGCGCACGACGTCGGCGAAGTCATGCACCTCGGCCGACGACTGCTGCCGCAGCTGCTCGACCTTGGCCAGCGACAGCATCTGGTTGGCCAGCAGCGTGGCGCGGTCCACGGTCGCGTGGATCTCGGCCATGGCCTCGGCGGGCGGTACGTCGCCGCGCTGCGCCGACTGCACCTGCGCCTTGAGCACGGCCAGCGGCGTGCGCAGCTGGTGCGCCGCGTCGCGCACGAAGCGCTTCTGGTGCTCGAGCAACTGGTCGAGGCGGGCCATGACCGCATTGGTGGCGTCCACCAGCGGCGCCAGCTCGCGCGGCGCCCCGGCCGCTTCGATCGGCGTGAGATCGCCCTCGGGGCGGTCGCGCAGCTGCGCCGACAGGCCACGCACCGGCCGCGTCGCGCGCTGGACCACGAACACCACGACCAGCGCGATGACGGCGACCAGCAGCGCCTGCCGCCACAAGGTGTCGAACAGGATGCGGCGTGCGGCCGCCCGGCGCAGTTCGAGCGTCTCGGCGACCTGCACGACGGCCATGCCGAGACCGCGCTGGCTGGCCACGGGCTGCAACAGCACCGCGACGCGCACGTCGGCACCGCGGAAGCGGTCGTCGTAGAAGTCGACCAGCGCCGCATAGGGCGGCCGCGCCGGGATCTCGCCGCGCCAGAAGGGCAGGTCGCCGAAGCCCGACACCAGCTCGCCGTGCAACGAGGAGACGCGGTAGAACATCTTCGTGGCGTTGTCGGACTCGTACGTGTCCAGCGCCGCGTACGGCACGGTGGCACGCAGGCGCGCGTCGCGGTCGTAGCCCTCGACGTCGAGCTGCTCGCCGATCTCCTTGGCGGACGCGAGCAGCGTGCGGTCGTACGCCGTGTTCAGCGCCCGCAGCGCGGTGCCGTAGAGGCCGATGCCGTTGACGGCGATGAGCGCGACCACCGGGCCGAGGATGCCCAGCAGCAGGTAGCGCCGCAGCGACACGGCCTTCATGCGGCCTTGATCAGGTAGCCCAGGCCACGCAGCGTCATCAGCGTCGTGCCGGTGCCGGCGAGCTTCTTGCGCAGCCGGTAGACGACCACCTCGATCGCCTCGTACTGCACGTCGCGCTCGCCCGGGAACACCAGCTCGAACAGGCGCTCCTTGGTCACCGCCTGTCCCGGGCGCGCCATGAGCGCCTGCAGCAGCGCGAGTTCGCGCGGCGTCAGCTCGAGCACGCGGGTGCCGTCGTACGCCGCGCCGCTCGCGCGATCGACGCGCAGGGTGCCAAGCACGGGGTCGGCAGCCGACTCGCCGGCCGGCGTGGCGCGGCGGCGCCCCAGCGCACGCACCCGCGCCTCGAGCTCGTCGAGGTCGAAGGGCTTGGGCAGGTAGTCGTCCGCGCCTGCATTGAGGCCCAGCACGCGGTCGCCGACGGTTCCGCGCGCGGTGAGCAGGAGGACGGGGGTGGCGAGCCCCGCGGCGCGGCCGGCCTGCAGCACGTCGAGCCCATCGAGGCGCGGCAGGCTGAGATCCAGCACGAGCACATCCGGCGGCGCGGCCTTCCATCGCGCGAGGGCCTGCTCGCCGTCGGCGCAGGCGTCCACCACCAGCCCGCGCCGGCCGAGCGTGCGCTCGAGCGTCGCGCGCAGGGAAGGATCGTCCTCGACGAGCAGCAGGCGCATGGGAGGCCGCCAGCGTAGCGGATGGGCACGCTCCGTACTTTCCCCAGTGCGCCGGACAGCGGTTTGACAGGCGCGCGGCGCATCATCCGCCGCACTTGCAGACCAAGGAGACGTTCATGCGCCGAGACACCTTCCTCAAGAGCCTGGGGGCCCTCGCGGCCATCGGGGCACTGCCGCTGCACGCGCGCGCCGCGGCGGCGGTCAAGATGATGATTCCCGCGAACCCCGGCGGTGGCTGGGACACCACCGGCCGCGCGCTCGGCAAGGCGCTGCAGGAAGCCAAGGTCGCCGACAGCGTGACCTACGAGAACAAGGGCGGCGCCGCCGGCGCGCTGGGCCTGGCGCAGTTCGTGAACAGTGCCAAGGGCGACCCGAACGCGCTGATGGTGATGGGCGCGGTGATGCTGGGCGGCATCATCACCGGCAAGCCGCCGGTGAACCTGTCGCAGGCCACGCCGATCGCGCGGCTGACCAGTGAATACAACGTGTTCGTGCTGCCGGCCAACTCGCCGTTCAAGACGATGGCGGACGTCGTCGCGCAGCTGAAGAAGGATCCCGGCAGCGTGAAGTGGGGCGGCGGCTCGCGCGGCTCCACCGAGCACATCGCCGCGGCCATGATCGCGCAGAAGGTCGGCGTCGACCCGGCGAAGATCAACTACGTCGCCTTCCGCGGCGGCGGCGAGGCCACAGCGGCCATCCTGGGCGGCAACGTCACGGTCGGCGGCAGCGGCTTCTCGGAGTTCGCCGAGTACATCAAGGCCGGCAAGATGAAGCCGATCGCCGTGACCTCGGCCAAGCGCCTCAATGACGTGCCCACGCTGAAGGAGCAGGGCATCGACGTCGAGATCGGCAACTGGCGCGGCGTCTACGGCGGGCCCGGCATCACCGACGCGCAGAAGAAGGCGCTGACGGACATGGTGCTGGCCGCGCTCAAGACCAAGTCCTGGCACGAGTCGCTCGAGAAGAACGACTGGACCGCGGCCGAGATGTCCGGTCCCGACTTCGCCAAGTTCGTGGACGCCGAGTTCGCCAGCCTGCGCGAGGTCATGACCAAGGCCGGCATGGTCTGACGCGCCGCGCGTCCGCAGTCCCGCCCGGCGTCGCCGGGCGTTTTCTTGCCCGAGGAGAGCCGCGATGGCCGAGTCCGCCCCCGTTTCGCCCCGCACGCCGCAAACCATCGTCGGCACCGGCATCGTGCTCGTCGGCCTCGCCCTCGGCGTCGGCGCGCTGTCGATCCCCTCGGCCGCGGGCTACGGCGGCGTGGGGCCCAACTTCCTGCCCTGGCTGGTGGCCGGCGTGCTCGCGTTGTGCGGCGTGCTGATCGTGCGCGAGGCACTCACGGGCGGCTTCCGCAACATGGAGCCGCCGTCCGGCGCCCACGCGGCGTGGTGGCCCGGCCTCGTGTGGGTCACGGCGGGCATGCTCGCCAACGCGGCGCTGATCACCACCATCGGCTTCATCCTCAGCTGCGCGCTGTGCTACCTGCTGGCGGTGCAGGGGCTGCGCCGTGCGGGCGGGCAGGCCGCCGGGTCGCCGCGCATCCTCGCCATCGACGTGGGAAGCGGCATCGCGATCGCAGCCCCCGTGTACTGGATGTTCACGCAACTGCTGGCCATCAACCTGCCGGGGCTCACCGGCACCGGCTGGATCTGAGGAGCGCGCGATGCTGGACATCTTCAATGCACTGTTGCACGGCTTCGCCGTCGCCATCACGCCCGCCAACCTGCTGTGGGCGCTGATCGGCTGCATCCTGGGCACCGCCGTCGGCGTGCTGCCCGGCATCGGCCCCGCCGTGGCGGTCGCGATGCTGCTGCCGATCACCGCCAAGGTCGACATCACCTCCTCGATGATCTTCTTCGCCGGCATCTACTACGGCGCGATGTATGGCGGCTCGACCACCTCGATCCTGCTGAACACGCCGGGCGAGACCGCGTCGATGGTCACCGCGATGGAAGGCAACCGCATGGCCAAGAGCGGGCGCGCCGGCGCTGCACTGGCGACGGCGGCGATCGGGTCCTTCGTCGCCGGCACGATCGCCACGATCATCGTCACCCTGTTCGCGCCCTTCGTCGCCGACTTCGCGGTGAAGCTCGGGCCGCCCGAATATTTCCTGCTGATGGTGCTGGCGTTCACCACCGTGAGCGCGGTGCTGGGCCAGAGCACGCTGCGCGGCATGACGTCGCTGTTCATCGGCCTCGCCGTGGGCCTCGTGGGCCTCGACCAGATCTCCGGCCAGGCGCGCTACACGCTGGGCGTGCCCGAGCTGCTCGACGGCATCGAGATCGTGCTGGTGGCCGTGGGCCTGTTCGCGGTCGCCGAGGTGCTGTACGCCGCGCTTTACGAAGGCCGCAGCGTCGAGACGCAGAACGCGATGAGCCGCGTGACGATGACGGCGCGCGACTGGAAGCGCTCCATCCCCGCCTGGCTGCGCGGCACGGCCATCGGCACGCCCTTCGGTTGCATCCCCGCCGGTGGCACCGAGATCCCGACGTTCCTCAGCTACGCGGTCGAGAAGAAGCTGGCCAAGGGCGAGGACCAGGCCGAGTTCGGCGGCAAGGGCGCGATCGAAGGCGTCGCGGGTCCCGAGGCCGCGAACAACGCGACGGTCACCGCCGCCATGATCCCGCTGCTCACGCTGGGGCTGCCGACGTCCAACACCACGGCCATCCTGCTGGGCGCGTTCCAGAACTACGGCATCCAGCCCGGACCGCAGCTGTTCACCACGTCCGCCGCGCTCGTGTGGGCACTGATCGCTTCGCTGTACATCGGCAACGTGATGCTGCTGGTCCTCAACCTGCCGCTGGTGAAGGTGTGGGTGCAGCTGCTGAAGATCCCCAAGCCGCAGCTGTACGCCGGCATCCTGATCTTCGCCACCGTCGGTGCGTACGGCATGCGCCAGAGCGCGTTCGACCTCGTGCTGCTGTGGGGCATCGGCCTGGTGGGCGTGGTGATGCGCCGCTTCGACTTCCCGACCGCGCCGGTGGTGGTCGGCATGATCCTCGGCCCGCTCGCCGAAGCGCAACTGCGCAATGCGGTGTCGATCGGGGAGGGCAGCGGCATGGTGTTCCTGCAGCGGCCGATGTCGATTTCGCTGCTGGCCGTCATCGTGGCCGTGCTCGTGCTGCCACGCGTCGCCCGGCACTTCAGCGCCAGCCGCGCGCACGCCGCCGCCTGAGCCCGCCCCCCACGCGGGGGCTACCATCGCGCCATGCCGCGCGACGACAGCCTGCCCCGCGACGGCCAGCGCATCCTGGAGCTGGCCGCCCGTTCGATGTTCGACCTGTTCGCCAACGCCAGCGAGGGCATGCTGCTGGTGGACCGCGAAGGCACCGTGGTCTGGATCAACGAGCAGTACAAGCGCTTCCTGCCCGCGCTGGGCTACCCGCGCGTCGAAGACTTCGTCGGCCATCCGGTGGCCGAGGTCGTGCACAACACGCAGATGGACCGCGTGATCCGCACCGGCAAGCCGATCCTGATCGACCTGCTGTCCAACAAGGCGGGCACCTTCGTGGTCAGCCGCATCCCGCTGCGCGACGAGGCCGGGCAGGTGCTGGGCGCGCTGGGCATCGTGCTGTTCGACCATCCCGAGACCACGCTGCAGCCGCTGATCCAGAAGTTCGCGCACCTGCAGCGCGACCTCGACGATGCGCGCCGCGAACTCGCCAGCCAGCGCCGCACCAAGTACACGCTCGCCAGCTTCATCGGCTCCAGTCCGGCGGCGGTGGAAGTCAAGCGCCAGGCGCGGCGAGCCGCGCTGTCGTCCAGCCCGGTGCTGCTGCTGGGCGAAACGGGCACCGGCAAGGAACTGCTCGCGCATGCGATCCACGCCGCTTCGCCGCGCGCGGCCGGCCCGCTGGTCAGCATCAACATCGCCGCCGTGCCCGACACGCTGCTCGAGGCCGAGTTCTTCGGCGTCGCGCCGGGCGCGTTCACGGGCGCGGACCGCAAGGGCCGCGACGGCAAGTTCAAGCTCGCCGACGGCGGCACGCTGTTCCTGGACGAGATCGGCGACATGCCGCCGTCCCTGCAACCCAAGCTGCTGCGCGCGCTGCAGGAAGGCGAAATCGAGCCGCTCGGCTCCAACCGCGTGGTGCCGTTTGATGCACGCGTGATCGTGGCCACCTCGCGCGACCTCGGCCAGCTGGTGCGCGAGGGCAAGTTCCGCGAAGACCTGTACTACCGCCTGAACGTGCTGCCGATCCGCGTGCCGGCGCTGCGCGAGCGGCGCGAGGACATCCCCGCGCTGGTCGAGGTGCTGGGCGAGGACATGGCGCTGCGCAACGGCGTGCCGCCGCCCGAACTCACGCCCGAGGCAATGGCGCTTCTGTCGGCACAGGCCTGGCGCGGCAACATCCGCGAACTGCGCAACGTGCTCGAACAGGCCGCGATGCGCAGCGACAGCCATCGCATCGCCGCGTCGCACCTGGAGGACGTGCTGCGCGACGCCGGCGTGCAACGCATCGCGCCGGATGCGACCCAGCGTGCGGCGTTCCCCCGCGGGGAGCGATTGCGTCCGCTGGCGGAGCAGGTCGCCGAGGTCGAGCGCGCCGCGATCGAGGCCGCGATGACCGCGACGGGGGGCAACAAGCTCGCGGCGGCGAAGCTCCTGGGCATCTCGCGCGCGAAGCTGTACGAACGCCTGGGCGACGTGCAAGCTGCCTGAAATCTGGACAGAACGTCTGGAGATCAGACACAATCCTTGCCTGAAGTTCAGGCATATCGCGCGGACCGCATCCGGGAAAGCCTTCAAAAACAAGCACTTGGCTTGCTGGCATGCTGCCTGCATCCCACCACCCCGGTATCCCGCATCCCACAGGAGACAAGACATGCAACGACGCACCTGGGCGCTGGCCGCCCTCGCCGCGACCCTGGCCAGCCCGCTCGCCTTCGCGCAGGGCAAGGACCTCAAGATCGCCCACGTCTACAGCCGCACCGGCCCGCTCGAGGCCTACGGCAAGCAGACCCAGACGGGCCTGATGATGGGCTTCGACTACGCCACCGGCGGCACGATGATGGTCAATGGCCGCAAGATCGTCGTGATCGAGAAGGACGACCAGGGCAAGCCGGACGTGGGCAAGTCGCTGCTGGCCAGCGCATACTCCGACGACAAGGTCGACCTGGCCGTCGGCCCGACGTCCTCCGGCGTCGCGCTCGCGATGCTGCCGGTCGCCGAGGAATACAAGAAGATCCTGCTGGTCGAGCCTGCCGTGGCCGACGCCATCACCGGCGAGAAGTGGAACAAGTACGTCTTCCGCACCGGCCGCAACAGCTCGCAGGATGCGATCTCCAACGCCGTCGCGATGGACAAGGACAACGTGTCCGTCGCCACGCTGGCGCAGGACTACGCGTTCGGCCGTGACGGCGTGAAGGCGTTCAAGGAAGCGCTGAAGAAGGCCAAGATCGTCCACGAGGAATACCTCCCGGCGACCACCACCGACTTCACCGCCGGCATCCAGCGCCTGATCGCGGCGCTGAAGGACAAGCCGGGCCGCAAGGTGATCGAGGTCGTGTGGGCGGGCGGCACGCCCCCCTTCAACGCGCTGGCCGACGCCGACCTGAAGAACCGCTTCGGCATCGAGGTCAGCACCGGCGGCAACATCCTGCCCGCGATGGCCGCGTACAAGCGCTTCACCGGCATGGAAGGCGCGACGTACTACTACTTCGGCATCCCGAAGAACCCGGCCAACGAGGCCATGGTGTCGATGCACTACAAGCAGTTCAAGTCGCCGCCGGACTTCTTCACCGCGGGCGGCTTCTCGGCGGCGATGGCCATCGTCACGGCCCTGAAGAAGACCAGTGGCGACACCAACGCCGGCAAGCTGATCACGGCGATGGAAGGCATGAGCTTCGACACGCCCAAGGGCAAGATGACCTTCCGCAAGGAAGACCACCAGGCCATGCAGAGCATGTACCACTTCCGGATCAAGAACGACCCGGCCTTCCCGTGGGGCGTCCCCGAGCTGGTCCACGAGATCAAGCCCGAAGAGATGAACGTCCCCATCAAGAACAAGCGCTAAAGGTCATTCACTTCCAAATCGCTTCGCGATTCGGAAGTGGTGTTCTCGATCAGTGCATCGAGGCCCGGCGGAGCCGGATCCTCGATGCAAGCAGGACGTCGCTGCATGTCATTCCGCGACGTCCGGAAAAACCTCGCCTGGCCCATCCCTCCACGCCCATGTCTCGTCTCGTCACCGAGGAGCTGACCATCCGCTTCGGCGGCCACGTGGCCGTCAACGCGGTGGGCTGCAGCTTCGAGCCCGGCACGCTCACGGCCATCGTCGGCCCGAATGGCGCCGGCAAGACGACGTACTTCAACCTCATCTCGGGGCAACTGAAGGCGTCGGCCGGGCGCGTGAGCCTGGGCGGGCGCGACCTCACTGGCCTGTCCGCGTCGGCTCGCACGCGCGCGGGCCTGGGCCGTGCGTTCCAGCTCACGAACCTGTTCCCGCGCCTCACCGTGCTGGAGAACGTGCGGCTGGCCGTTCAGGCCGCGAACGAAGGCTCCCATCGGCGGGGCCTGAACCTGTGGAGCGTGTGGAGCGACCACGCGGACCTGCTCGAGCGCGCCGACGCCATCCTGGCGTCGATCGCGCTCAAGGACAAGGAGCACGAACTCGTCGCCAACCTGCCGCACGGCGACCAGCGCAAGCTGGAAGTCGCACTGCTGATGGCGCTCGATCCGCAGGTGTTCATGTTCGACGAACCCACGGCCGGCATGAACGCGGCTGAAGCGCCCGTGATCCTGGACCTGATCCGCCGCCTGAAGGCCGACAAGAGCAAGACCATCCTGCTGGTCGAACACAAGATGGACGTGGTGCGCGAACTGGCTGACCGCATCATCGTGCTGCACAACGGCACGCTGGTGGCGGATGGCGAACCGGCCGAAGTGATCGCCTCGCCGGTCGTGCAAGAGGCGTATCTCGGCGTCAGCAAGGAGGCTGCATGAGCGGCGACCTGCTGGTGCTCGAAGGCGTGCACACGCACATCGGGGCGTACCACATCCTGCACGGCGTCGACCTGCGCGTGCCCAAGGGGCAGCTGACGATGCTGCTCGGGCGCAATGGCGCCGGCAAGACGACGACGCTGCGCACGATCATGGGCTTGTGGCAGGCGTCGGCCGGGCGCGTGACGTTCGCCGGCGAGGACATCACCAGGTGGCCGACGCCGCGCATCGCGCAACGCGGCGTGGCTTACGTGCCGGAGAACATGGGCATCTTCGCCGACCTCACGGTGCGCGAGAACATGCTGCTGGCCGCGCGCGGCGCGCGCCATGCGACGCAGATCGACGAGGCGCGGCTGCAGTGGATCTTCACGCTGTTCCCCGCGGTCGAGAAGTTCTGGAACCACCCGGCCGGCAAGCTGTCGGGCGGGCAGAAGCAGATGCTGGCGGTGTCGCGGGCGATCGTCGAGCCGCGCGAGCTGCTGGTGATCGACGAGCCGAGCAAGGGCCTCGCGCCCGCCATCATCAACAACATGATCGAGGCGTTCGCGCAGCTGAAGGAAAGCGGCGTGACCATCCTGCTGGTCGAGCAGAACTTCAACTTCGCCAAGCGCCTGGGCGACACGGTGGCCGTGATGGACAACGGCACCATCGTGCACGCGGGCTCGATGCAGGAGCTCGCGGACGACGAGCAGTTGCAGCACTCGCTGTTGGGACTGGCGCTATGAAATCCGACGTCGACTGGATGCCCGTCGCGCTCGTGCCTGTGCTGGCGCTGCTCGTGCTGCCGTTCGTGGGCTCGCCCTCGACCTGGGTGACGCTCACCGTCGCCGGCCTGGCGATGGGCATGATCATCTTCATCATCGCCTCGGGCCTCACGCTGGTCTTCGGCCTGATGGACGTGCTGAATTTCGGCCACGGCGTGTTCATCGCTCTGGGGGCCTTCGTCGCCACCAGCGTGCTGGGCGCGATGGGCGACTGGACCGGGTCCGACAGCCTGGTGCGCAACCTGCTCGCGGTGCTGCCCGCCATGCTTGCCGCGATGCTGGTGGCCGGCGCGATCGGCCTTGCGTTCGAGCGCTTCATCGTGCGGCCGGTGTACGGCAACCACCTCAAGCAGATCCTGATCACGATGGGCGGGATGATCATCGGCGAGGAGTTGATCAAGGTCATCTGGGGCCCGCAGCAGATCCCGTTGCCGCTGCCGGTGGGGATGCAGGGCACGCTGCTGCTCGGCGATGCAGCCGTCGAGAAGTACCGGCTGATCGCCGTGGTGGTCGGCATCGCGGTGTTCGCGTTGCTGCTGTGGACGCTCACGCGCACCAAGCTCGGCCTGCTGATCCGCGCCGGCGTGCAGGACCGCGAGATGGTCGAGGCGCTGGGCTACCGCATCCACCTGCTGTTCATCGGCGTGTTCGTCGCCGGCAGCGCGCTCGCCGGCCTGGGCGGCGTGATGTGGGGGCTGTACCAGCAGAACGTGGTGCCGCAGATGGGCGCGCACGTGAACGTGCTGATCTTCATCGTGCTGATCATCGGCGGGCTGGGCTCGACGACGGGCGCGCTCGTGGGCGCGTTGCTGGTCGGCCTGATGGCCAACTACACCGGCTTCCTTGTGCCCAAGATGGCGCTGTTCTCCAACATCCTGCTGATGATGGCCATCCTGCTGTGGCGGCCGCAGGGTGTCTACGCGTTGAGCCGCTGACATGCTGGCCCGCCTGCTTTCCCGTGACTTCCCGCGCAGCCGCGTGCTGGCCGTGCTGCTGGTGGCGATGCTCATCGCGCTGGCCGTCACGCCGTTCGCGATCCCCGGCGTCAAGGCGCTGAACGTCGCCGCCAAGGTGCTGGTCTTCATGGTGCTGGTCGCCAGCTTCGACCTGCTGCTCGGCTACACCGGCATCGTGAGCTTCGCCCACACGATGTTCTTCGGCATCGGCGCCTATGGCGTCTCCATCGCCCTGACGCGCATGGGCCCGGACTGGAGCGCCCTGGCGCTGGGCATCGCCGCGGCGCTGGCGCTGTCCTTCGTGCTCGCGCTTGCCATCGGCCTGTTCTCGCTGCGCGTGCGCGCCATCTTCTTCTCCATGATCACGCTGGCTTTCGCGGCGGCGTTCCAGACGCTGGCCTCGCAGCTGTCCGAGTTCACCGGCGGCGAGGACGGCCTGACCTACAAGGTGCCCGAGGTGCTGTCGCCGTCGTTCGACTTCACGCTGTTCGGCCGCGACATGGACGGCCGCCTCGTCTGCTACTACCTGCTGCTCGTGGTGGCCGTGGTGCTGGTGCTGGCGCTGCTGCGCATCGTCAACTCGCCCTTCGGCCGCGTGCTGCAGGCGATCCGCGAGAACGAGTTCCGCGCCGAGGCCATCGGCTACAAGGTGGTGGTCTTCCGCACCACGTCCGCCATCCTGTCGGCGCTGTTCGCGACGCTTGCCGGCGCCATGCTGGCGCTCTGGCTGCGCTACAACGGCCCGGACACTTCGCTCTCCTTCGAGGTGATGCTCGACGTGCTGCTGATCGTGGTGATCGGCGGCATGGGCACGATCTACGGCGCCGCCGTCGGTGCCGGCCTGTTCATCGTGGCGCAAAGCTACCTGCAGGACCTGCTGCGCATCGCCAGCGAGGCTGTGTCCGGCCTGCCCTGGCTGGCCGCGCTGCTCTCGCCGGACCGCTGGCTGCTCTGGATGGGCCTGCTGTTCGTGCTGTCCGTCTACTACTTCCCCACCGGCATCGTCGGCCGCCTGCGCTCGCGGGCTGCCGGCCACCAGGTCACCGTTCGACAGTGAACCACCACAAGGAGACGACGATGGTCAGAGCCCGGAAGTTCCTGGGGCGCCTCGCGATGGCGGGCGCCGTGTTCGCGCTGGCTGCCTGCGGCGGCGGCAACGATGGCGGGACCGGCCCGCTCGCGCTGGTGAAGTCGACCCACCTCGGCCCGGTGCAGGGCACGCAGGTGGCGTCGGGCGCGATCGCCTGGAAAGGCATCCCGTTTGCCGCGGCCCCGGTCGGGTCGCTGCGATGGCAGCCCCCGCAGGATCCCGCCCCGTGGACGACCGCGCGGGACGCCACCAAGTTCGGCAACGCGTGCTCGCAGTACGGCCGCATCTATGGCCCGGGCTCGAACAACACCTACGACGCCACGATCGGCACGACGCTGAACCAGGCCGTCGGCAGCGAGGACTGCCTGTACCTGAACGTCTGGCGGCCGTCGGGCAACCAGGCCAACCTGCCCGTGATCGTCTTCTTCCACGGCGGCAGCAACGTGTCCGGCTACACCGCCGACCCGATGTACGACGGCGCGGCGCTCGCCCAGGCGGCGAACGCGATCGTCGTGACGCCGAACTTCCGCGTCGGCATCCTCGGGTTCCTGTCCGTGCCGCAGCTGCGCACCGGCGACGCGCAGGTGGACTCCGGCAACTTCACGTTGCTGGACAGCATCCACGCGCTGCGCTGGGTGCAGCGCAACGTGCAGTCCTTCGGTGGCGATCCGGCCAACGTGACCGTGATGGGCCAGTCGGCGGGCGCCATCAACGTCTGGGCGCTGCAGACCTCGCCGCTGATGGTGGCGGCCAACCCGCGACTGTTCCACCGCGTGATGCCGCTGTCCGGGGGCATCTCCCTGCCGACCAACCTGGCGGCGGGCAGCATCCCGACGCTCAGCCCCGCAGCGACCTACGTCGCCCAGGGCGCGTCGTTGCTGCAGAACCTGCTGATCGCCGACGGCCTGGCGACGGACGCGACGACCGCCCAGGCGTACATCGCGTCGAAGACCGACGCGGAGATCGCGACCTACTTGCGGGGCAAATCCCCCTCCGCCCTGTATGGCGTGCTGCTGACCAAGCTGGCGCTGCTCGGCCTGTCCGGTTCGGGCCCGATCCCCGACGGCACCGTGGTGGCGGCCGACCCGATCGCTGCGATCGCCGGCGGCAACTACGTGCAGGTTCCCGTCCTGGCGGGCAACACGCGTGACGAAGGCAAGCTGTTCCCGTCCTTCCTGCCCCTGGTCGGCGGCACCGGCAACGCGCGCATCGTCACCGACGCGCAGCTGTTCGCGAACCACCTGAACTACAACCCGAATGCGGCGCCGCAGACCACGGTGGAACAGTGGATCACCGCGTCGTACTTGCCGGTGAACGCCCCCGTCACCGGCTTCACGGCCCGCGCCGAGACGCTCAACCAGGTGTTCTTCCTGCGCAGCCGCGACAACGTGCTGAACACGTTGAAGGCGCGCCAGGCCAACGTCTGGTACTACCGCTTCGACTGGGACGAGCAGCCCGCGCCGTGGAACGACATCTACGGCGCCGTCCACGTGGCCGACCTGCCGTTCCTGTTCGGCAACTTCGGGCCGTCGCTGTTCGGCAACGTCTGGTTCAACGAGGCGAACAAGCCCGGACGCCTGGAACTGTCGGCCGCAATGATGCAGACGGTCGGCACGTTCGCGCGCAACGGCGATCCCAACAACGCCAGCCTGGGCGTGGCCTGGCCGGCATGGCCCGGCAAGCTCGTGTTCGACGCGTCGCCCACCACCAAGGCCATTCGGACCGAGTGACCTCCCAAGGGCCGCACCGGCAGGTGCGGCCCGCCACCGCAAGAAAGACCCGGATGTCCCGCCTCACGCAGCGCCTGCTCGGCGCCCTCGCACTCGCCACCTCGTGCCTCGCGCACGCCGACGTCGTGATCGGCCAGGTCGCGCCGCTGTCGGGCGTGCTCGCGAGCACGGGCCAGCAGATGGTGCTGGGCGGCAAGGTCTACTTCGACAGCGTGAATGCCAAGGGCGGCATCCACGGCCAGAAGCTTCGCGTCGTCACGGCGGACGACGGCTACAAGGTCGACGAGACGGTCAAGCTGACGAAGCAGCTCGCTTCGCAGCCTGAAGTCGTCGCGCTGTTCGGCTTCGCCGGCACGGCCAACATCGGCCAGCTGCTGGCCGACAAGGTGCTCGAGTCCGCGGGCATCGCGCTGGTGGCGCCGTACACCGGCGGCGAGTCGCTGCGCACGCCGTTCAACCCGTGGATCTTCCACCTGCGCGCCGGCTACGCCGACGAGGCCGAGCACATGGTCGCGCAGCTGTTCACGCTGGGCACGCGACGCATCGCGGTGGTCTACCAGAACGACGGCTTCGGCAAGGCGGGCCTGACGGGCGTGGAGGCCGCGCTGGCGCGCCGCAACCTCAAGGTCGCCGCCGCCGCGCCGTACGAGCGCAACACGGACAACGTCGCCGAGGCCGTGAAGGCGATCAAAGCCGCCGAGCCGCAGGCGGTGATCATGATCGCCATCAACAAGCCTGCTGCTGCCTTCATCAAGCAGTACCGCGAAGCCGGTGGTGGCGCGCAGCTGTTCAACATCTCCGTCGTCGACCCGGCCGAACTGGTCAAGCTCGCCGGCCTGAAGAACGCACATGGGCTGGGCATCACGCAGGTGGTGCCGTACCCGTACACGCCCAACCTGCCTGTGATCCGCGAGTACCAGGATGCGCTCAGGCGCTACGCGCCCGACGCGGTGCCGAACTACACCAGCTTCGAGGAGTTCCTCGGCGCCAAGGTGCTGGTCGAGGGCATCCGTCGTGCGGGGCCGAACCCGACGCGCGAGAAGGTGCTCAAGGCGCTCGAAGGCCTGCGCGACCACGACCTCGGCGGCATCAAGGTGCACTACGCGCCCGATAACCGCGTCGGTTCCCGCTTCGTCGAGATCACCGTCATCGGTGGCTCCGGCAAGCTGCTGAAGTAGCCCCGCCGTCGCGAAAGGACCGCCATGTCGCCCAGCTCGCACTACGTCACCTGCGCCGGCCGCGAGATCCACTACGTGGAGTGGGGCGGGGGGCCGGCCACCGTCGTCGCCTGGCACGGGCTCGCCCGCACCGGGCGCGACATGGACGAACTGGCGGAACACCTCGCCGGCCGCTACCGCGTGATCTGCCCGGACACCGTCGGCCGCGGCCTGTCCCAGTGGAGCCCGGACCCGCACAACGAGTACACGCTGGCGTTCTATGCGCGCATCGCGGCCGACCTGTTCGACGCGTTGGGCATCGAGTCCGCGCACTGGGTCGGCACGTCCATGGGTGGCGCCATCGGCACCGTGTGCGCCGCCGGGATCGCGCAGCCGCGCATGAAGGGCCGCATCCGCAGCCTGGTGCTGAACGACAACGCGCCGAAGCTGGCGCAGCCCGCGCTGGAGCGCATCAAGGCCTACGCCGGCAACCCGCCGTCGTTCGCCAGCGTCACCGAGCTGGAGGCCTTCTTCCGCACCGTCTACAAGCCGTACGGCTGGCTGAGCGACGCGCAGTGGCGCCGCCTGGCGGAGACGTCGACGCGCCGCCTGCCCGATGGCCGCGTGACGCCGCACTACGACCCGTCGATGGTGCGGCAGTTCACCGACCACCCCGACGACTACGCCTTGTGGGAGCACTACGACCGCATCGACATTCCGGTGCTGTGCCTGCGGGGTGCGGAATCGGACCTTGTCGAACGCGAGACGACCGAGGAGATGCTGCGCCGTGGTCCCGGTTCGCGCGGCTTGGCGCGTGTCGTCGAAGTGCCCGGGTGCGGGCACGCACCGGCGCTGAACGTCCCCGAGCAGCTGGACCTGGTTGGCGGCTTCATCGACGGCTGCGAGCACGCGGCTCGCGCGGCCGCCTAGCGTTCGGCGCCCATCGCAGTCGCGCGCTCGCGCGACTGCGCCAGATCCTGCGGCGACACCGGCTCGCGAGTCGGCCAGCCGTCGAGGTGGCGTGCGGCGATGCCCGCCAGCGCGCGGATCCACGCGGGGTCCGCATTCAGGCAGGGGATGTGGTGGAAGTCCTTGCCACCGGCCTGCAGGAAAGCGACGCGGCCTTCCTGCGCGATCTCCTCCAGCGTCTCCAGGCAGTCGCTGGTGAACCCGGGGCAGGTGACGTCCACGCGGCGCACGCCCTTGGCGGCCAGCGCCCGGAGCGTCGCCTCGGTGGCGGGCTCCAGCCACTTCGCGCGCCCGAACCGCGACTGGAACGTCAGCGTCCATTGCGATGCGTCCAGCCCCAACCGGCCGGCCAGCAGGCGCGCCGTCTTCTGGCATTCGCAGTGGTACGGGTCGCCCAGCTGCAGCGTGCGTTCGGGCACGCCGTGGAAGCTCAGCACGAGGTGGTCGGGCTTGCCATGCGAGCGCCAGTGCGCCTGCACGCCGGCGACGAGGGCGTCGATGTAGCCCGGGTCGTCGTGGTAGCGGTGCACGAAGCGCAGCTCCGGCAGGTGCCGCACGCGCCGCGACCACTCGCCGACGGCGTCGACCAGGCTGGCCGTCGTCGTGCCGGAATACTGGGGATAGGCGCTGAGCACCAGGATGCGCGTCGCGCCTTCGGCCTTCAGCGCATCGAGCTGCGACGCGATCGAGGGCGAGCCATAGCGCATCGCATAGCGCACCTTGACGCGCTGGTGGCCGGCCTCGCCGAGCGCGCCCTGCAGCAGCTTGGCCTGGCGCTCGGTCCACACCTTCAATGGCGAGCCCTCGGTCATCCAGATCGAGGCGTACTTGGCCGCCGACTTCGACGACCGCAGCGGCAGGATCACGCCGTGCAGCAGCGGCAGCCACGCCGCGCGCGGGATTTCGACCACACGCGGATCGGAGAGGAATTCACGCAGGTAGCGCCGCACGGCCGGCGTCGTCGGCGCGTCGGGCGTGCCGAGGTTGCAGAGCAGCACGCCCGTGGACGGAGCCTGGCCATGGGTGAAAGGAGGCTCCGTCTGATAGGGCAGGGCGGCGGGCATGGCTTATTCTCGCCTGCATGCTGGACATCTCGCGGGTGAAGACGATCAGCCTGGACCTGGACGACACCTTGTGGCCGATCTGGCCCACGATCGAGCGCGCCGAGAAGGTGCTGCACGACTGGCTCGCGGCCCACGCGCCGATGGCGGCGGCGCTGTTCTCCAACCCGGCGGCGCTGCGCGAGATCCGCAACCACGTCGCCGACCAGCGTCCCGACATCAAGCACGACCTGAGCGCCGTGAGGCGCGAATCGATCCGGCTGGCGCTGTACCGCGCGGGCGAGGACCCGCTGCTCGCCGAGCGCGCCTTCGATGCGTTCTTCAGCGCGCGCCAGCAGGTGGAGCTGTACGAGGATGCGCATGACGCGCTCGCCGTGCTGTCGGCGCGCTACCCGCTCGTGAGCCTGTCCAACGGCAACGCGGACCTGAAGCGGGTGGGCATCGACCGCTTCTTCCGCGCCGCCGTCTCGGCGCGCGAATTCGGCGTCGGCAAGCCCGACCCGCGCATCTTCCACGCAGCCGCCGGCGCGGTGGACGTGGAGCCGCACGAGGTGCTGCACGTCGGCGACGACGCGACGCTGGACGTCATCGGCGCCGTCAACGCGGGCATGCAGGCGGTGTGGGTCAACCGCGACGGCCACCAGTGGACGTACGACGAGCCGCCGCACGCGACGGTGAGCGATCTCAGGCAGCTGTGCGCGTTGCTGGCGTGAGCGCGCCGACCGCCGCGAGCGCCGAGCGCACGGCACCTTCCAGCGTCGACGGGTAAGGGCCGTCCACGTAGTCCCCGCATGCCACCAGGCCCGGCGCGATCGCGGCGGGCGGCCGCACGACACCGGGCGTGCACGCGAAGGTCGCGCGCTTCTCGACCACCGTGCGCAAGGCTTGCACCTCCCATCCCAGCGCAGCAGCTTGTGCGAGCACTTGCGCCTCGAGTTCGGCCGCGCTGCCTTCGCTCGCACTCGTGACCCACGCGAGCACGCCGGCAGGTCCGCCGAGTTGCGAGCGATCGAACACGAACTGCGCGGGGCCGGTTCGCAACGCGAGCATCGGCTGCGGCAGGGAAGGACCGCCGTGCGTGTACACGGTGGCGATCGGCTCGTGCATCAGGCCGGCCGCCTGCTTCGCCCACTGCGGCGCCAGCCCGCTGGCTTCGACCAGGCGGGCGGCTTCCGTTGGCGACGCGGCGAGCAGCACGGCGTCGAACGGCTCGCCGTCGACGAGCCATGCTTCGCCGGTCCGCTGCAGCGCCTGGACGCGCATGCCTTCGAGCACCTTCGCGCCGTGCGCGCGCAGCCAGGACGCCGCTGCATCGGGAAAGAGCCGGCCGAGATCGGCAGCCGGCAGCAGCAGGTCGGAGGCCGCCCAGCCATTGCCGCCGGGCATGAAGAGGGCATCGCGCAGAACGCGCAGGAACACGCTGGCGCTCGCGCGCGAGGCCGGCACGTTGAGCGCCGCGACGCACAGCGGCTCGACGAGGTCCTGCATCGCGCGCTCGGGCACTCGGGCGCACAGCTGCGCGACGGTCCATCGCGGATCGCAAGTGAAGCCGCGCAGGCGCCAGCGGGCGGCTTCGCGCAGGAAGGCGAGCTTCTCGCCCCAGCGCCATCCACGCGCGGACAGGATGCCGATGGCGACGTTCCATGGGGCGTGGACGTCGGGCAAGGACACGCCGCTGCCGTCCGGAAACTGCAGCACCAGCGGCACGCGGCGCAGCACCTGCGCGGGATCGATGCCGACGGTTCGCATGCAGGCCAGCGTCTGCGAGTAGGCGCCGATCAGGATGTGCTGGCCGTTGTCGAGATCGAGCGATCGTCCTTCATGCTCGACGTGCAGCCGGCGCGCACGGCCGCCGAACTGGCGCGCGGCCTCGAAGACCGTGACGGCATGGCCCGCCGACGTGGCGGCCACCGCGGCGGCCAGGCCCGCCCAGCCCGCGCCGACGACCGCGACGCGCATCAGACGCGGCCCAGGGCCTGGACCTTCCAGGCGAGCCAGAGCTTGCGCAGCGGCGTGAGGCTCACGCGCTGGTGCAGCACGCGGAAGTCCTCGTGCTCGATCTCGCGCAGCAGCGTGCGGTAGATGCTGGCCATCATCAGGCCCGGTTTCTGGCTGCGGAAGTCTTCCGCCGGCAGCAGGGCAAGCGCCTCGTCGTACAGGCGGTGCGCGCGCTCGGCCTGGAACCGCATGAGCGCGGTGAACCGGTCCGAGTACTGCCGCTTGCTGATCTCGTGCGCCTTGACGTCGAATTGCTGCAGCTCACTGACCGGCAGGTAGATGCGGCCGCGCAGCGCGTCCTCGCCGACGTCGCGGATGATGTTCGTCAGCTGGAAGGCCAGGCCGAGCTTGTGCGCGTAGGCGGTGGTCTCCTCCCGGACCTGGCCGAAGATGCGCGCCGACACCTCGCCGACGACGCCCGCCACGAGGTGGCAGTAGCGCTCCAGCGCGGGGAAGTCGAGGTAGCGCGTCTGCTCCAGGTCCATGCGGCAGCCTTCGATCACCGCCTGCAGCTGGCGCTGCTCGAGGCCGTAGCGCTCGACGGCGGGCATCAGCGCGCGCATGGCGGGATGCTGGGGCTGGCCTTCGAACGAGCGCGCCACTTCGGTCTGCCACCAGGCGAGCTTGGTCTGCGCGATGCCGGGATCGGTCACCTCGTCGACGACGTCGTCGACCTCGCGGCAGAAGGCGTAGAACGCGGTGATGGCCTCGCGCCGCGGCTTGGGCAGGAAGAGGAACGCGTAATAGAAGCTGCTGCCGGATGCCGCCGCCTTCTCCTGGACGTATTGCTCCGGGGTCATGGCGCGATTGTCACATCCGCACCGCGCGCCACAGCAGCGCGGGGGCGTCGAGGGCAGCGATCGCAGGGCGGCGGGTGATGGTGTCGAAGCCCTGCGCCTCGATCTTGTCCAGGATGCGCAGGCCGCCTTGCACCACGAGCCGCAGTTCCCATCCCGCGCGCCCGGGCAGCGCGTGGACCAGCGGCGCGCCTTCGAGCATCAGCTTGCGCGCCCATGCGCATTCGGCGCGGAGCAAGGCCGCGCGCGCAGATGCATCGGCGAGTTCGGGGTGCAGCGGCTCGATGCCGTGCTGCGCGCAGTCGGCGTCTGGCAGGTAGCGGCGGCCGCGGGGCAGGTCGCGGGAGAGGTCCTGCCAGAAGTTCACCAGTTGCAGCGACGAGCAGATCGCATCGCTGCGGCGCAGGGACCGGCCGTCCTCGATGTCGTGCAGGTGCAGCAGCAGGCGGCCGATCGGGTTGGCGCTGCGGCGGCAGTAGTCGAGCAGCTCGGCGCGGTCCGCATAGCCGGCGCCGTCGCTCGTCTTCAAGACGTCCTGCCGGAACGCGCTCAGCAGGTCGTGGAGGAGGGGGACGGGAAGCCTGAATCGCCGGATGGACGTTTGCAGCGGGCCGAACACCTCCGGCCAGCGCGTCGCAGACTGGCCCGACGCGCAGCGATCGAGCTCGGCACCGAACGCATCCAGGTCGGCCAAGCGGGCTTCGGGTGGCGCATCGCCTTCGTCGGCCAGGTCGTCGGCGGTGCGCGCGAACCAATAGATGGCGGCGATCGGCGGCCGCAGGGCTGGCGGGCACAGCCACGAAGCGACCGGAAAGTTCTCGTAATGGTCGACCCGGCGGGCCTGCTGCTCATCCGTCACCTCCGGATTGTCGCTTGACGCGGGCCGGGTCGCCCGCTAGATTACTAACCAGTCAGTCATTAGAGAGCGCTTCATGTCCTCGCAGCCTGCCCGGAGCCGCCGCTGGCTCCTTCCCGTCCTCGCGAGCGCCGCCTTGCTGGCGGCCTGCACCAAGCCGGCCCCGGCGCCCGACCCCGTTCGCTCCGTGAAGGTGGTGACCGTCGGCACCTCCGCCTACCAGTCCGGCCTCGAGTACTCCGGAGAGGTCCGTCCACGGATCGAATCGCGGCTAGGGTTCCGCGTCGCCGGCAAGATCGTCAAACGCCAAGCCCAGCTCGGTCAGCGAGTGAAACCGGGCGAGGTGCTCGCGCAGCTCGATGCGCAGGACTACCGGCTGGCCGCGGACGCGGCCAGGGCGCAGGTGAACGCGGCGAAGACCAACCGGGATCTCGCCGCGGCGGACCTGAAGCGCTACCAGGTGCTGCGCGACCAGAACTTCATCAGCGGCGCGGAACTCGAGCGACGGGACACCGCCTTCCGCGCCGCGCAGGCGCAGCTGGACCAGGCGTCGGCGCAGCTCGCGTCGCAGTCCAACCAGGCCCGTTACGCGGACCTCGTGGCGGACGTCGCCGGCGTGATCACGGCCGTCGACGCGGAGCCGGGGCAGGTGGTCACCGCCGGCATGCCGGTGGTGCGCATCGCCGTGGACGGCCCGCGCGACGTCCTCTTCTCGGTGCCCGAGGACAAGATCGCCGCCGTCCGCGCCGGCTCGCCGGTCGCGGTGAAGGTGTGGTCCGGCGGTGCGTTCGACGGCCAGGTGCGCGAAGTCGCCGCCAGTGCCGACCCGGTGACGCGCACGTTCACGGTGAAGGTCGGCATCGACGGCAGCACGCAGCCGCCGCTGGGCACGACCGCGAGCGTGGCGCTCCAGTCGCCCACCATGGCCGGAACGCAGGTCGTCAAGCTGCCCACCAGCGCCTTGCGCCAGGAAGGCAAGGGCAGTGCGGTGTGGGTGCTCGATCGCCCGACGATGACCGTGCGCTCGCAGCCCGTCCAGGTCGCCACGGCCGACGGCAACGAAGCGGTGATCGCCGCCGGCGTCCAGCCCGGCATGACCATCGTCGCGGCAGGCGTGCACGTGCTGCAGCCCGGGCAGAAGGTCCGCATCTGGGACGAGCGCGCCGGTGCGCCGGCTGCCGGCGCGGCGAACGTGCCGCAGGGCGCCGTCCAGCCGGTCGTCTCGCGCTGAGCACGCCATGACCGAGCAAGACGACCCGAAGCCCGGGTTCAACCTCTCGCGCTGGGCGCTGGAGCACCCCGCGCTCACGCGCTACCTGATGGTGGTGCTGATGGTGTTCGGCCTCGCCGCCTACTTCCAGCTGGGGCAGGACGAGGACCCGCCGTTCACGTTCCGCGCGATGGTCGTGCGCACGTACTGGCCCGGCGCGACCGCGCAGCAGGTGGCCGAGCAGGTCACCGACAAGATCGAGCGCACGCTGCAGGAAGTGCCGTATGCCGACAAGATCCGCAGCTACTCCAAGCCGGGCGAGTCGCAGATCATTTTCCAGATCAAGGACTCGTCGAAACCCGGCGACGTCGCCGGCGTCTGGTACTCGGTGCGCAAGAAGGTCGGCGACATGCGCTTGCAGCTGCCCGCCGGCGTGCAGGGACCGTTCTTCAACGACGAATTCGGCGACGTCTACGGCGTGATCTACGCGCTGGAGGCCGACGGATTCAGCTATGCCGAGGTGAAGAAGTTCGCCGACGACGTGCGCCAGCAGCTGCTGCGCGTGCCCGACGTCGCGAAGGTGGAACTGTTCGGCGTGCAGGACGAGAAGCTGTACGTCGAGATCTCGCAGAAGCGGCTGTCGCAGCTGGGCCTGGACCTGAACCAGGTGCTGCAGCAGCTCGGGCAGCAGAACGCCGTCGAATCCGCGGGCGCGGTGCAGACGCCGCTGGACGTGGTGCAGGTGCGCGTGGGCGGCCAGTTCGAGGCCGTCGAGCAGCTGGCGGCCATGCCGGTCCGCGGGAGCTCGGGCAACCAGCTGCGGCTGGGCGACATCGCCGAGGTCAGGCGCGGCTATGTCGATCCGCCGGTCACGAAGGTCCACCACGGCGGCAAGGAAGTGATCGCGCTCGGCGTGTCGATGGCCAGGGGGGGCGACATCATCCAGCTGGGCAAGTCGCTGCGCGCGGCGACGCACCGCGTCGACGACGGCCTGCCCGCTGGCATCAAGCTCGTGCAGGTGCAGGACCAGCCGAAGGCGGTGTCGACCTCGGTCAACGAATTCGTGCGCACGCTCATCGAGGCGGTGGCGATCGTGCTGGCGGTGAGCTTCCTCGCGCTGGGCTTCCACAAACGACCCGGCGAGGGGCTGCCGCTGTGGAGGCGCTACTACGTCGACGTGCGCCCCGGCCTCGTGGTCGGCATCACGATCCCGCTGGTGCTCGCCGTCACGTTCCTGGCGATGGACTACTGGGGCATCGGCCTGCACAAGATCTCGCTCGGCTCGCTGATCATCGCGTTGGGCCTGCTGGTCGACGACGCGATCATCGCGGTCGAGATGATGGTGCGGAAGATGGAGGAGGGCTACGACAAGGTCCGCGCCGCCACCTTTGCGTACGAGGTCACGGCCATGCCGATGCTCACCGGCACGCTGATCACGGCCGCCGGCTTCCTGCCGATCGGCCTGGCGAAGTCCACCGTCGGCGAGTACACGTACGCGATCTTCGCCGTCACGGTGATCGCGCTCGTGATCAGCTGGCTCTGCTCGGTCTACTTCGTGCCTTACCTCGGCACCCTGCTGCTCAAGGCCAAGCCGGTCAGCAGCGAGCACCACGAGCACTTCGACACCGCGTTCTATCGCAGCTTCCGTCGCGCGGTGAACTGGTGCGTCGAACACCGCTGGGCGACCATCGGCGCCACGGTGCTGGTCTTCGCGCTCGGCGTCGCCGGCATGGGCAAGGTGCAGCAGCAGTTCTTCCCCGACTCCAGCCGGCCCGAGATCCTGGTCGACATCTGGTTCCCCGAAGGCGCGTCGTTCGCCGCCAACGAGCAGGTCGCCAAGCGGCTGGAGCAGCGCCTGCTGCGCGAGCAGGGCGTCGCGTCGGTCACGACCTGGATCGGCTCCGGCGTGCCGCGCTTCTACCTGCCGCTGGACC
The DNA here is from genome assembly GCF_016641735.1 of Ramlibacter algicola. Classification (NCBI taxonomy): domain Bacteria; kingdom Pseudomonadati; phylum Pseudomonadota; class Betaproteobacteria; order Burkholderiales; family Comamonadaceae; genus Ramlibacter; species Ramlibacter algicola. Next base: position 2,114,580 of record NZ_JAEDAO010000001.1, read on the forward strand.
AGGTGTTCCCGCAGACCAACGTGTCGCAGTTCATCGTGCAGCCGCGTGACCTGAAGGTGCGCGAGCAACTGCGTGTGCAGTTGCCCGCCTTGCTCGCCACCGAATTCCCCGAGGTGCGCGGCCGCGTCAAGCTGCTGCCCAACGGCCCGCCGGTGCCGTACCCGGTGCAGTTCCGCGTCGTCGGCAGCGAGCCGCAGGAGTTGCGCGCGCGCGCCGAGGAGGTGAAGGCCGCGATGCGGCAGAACCCGAACACCCGCGGCGTGAACGACAGCTGGAACGAGTCGGTGAAGGTGCTGCGCTTCGAGGTCGACCAGGCCAAGGCGCGCGCGCTGGGCGTCACCAGCCAGTCGATCGCGCAGGCCTCGCGCACCATCCTGGCCGGCACGCCGGTGGGGCAGTACCGCGAGGGTGACAAGCTGATCGACATCGTGCTGCGCCAGCCGCTCGAGGAGCGCAACGCGATCACCGACCTGGGCAATGCCTACCTGCCGACCGCGAGCGGCAAGTCGATCCCGCTGACGCAGATCGCCAAGCCCGTGTTCACGTGGGAACCCGGCGTGATGTGGCGCGAGAACCGCGACTACGCGATCACGGTGCAGTCGGACATTGCCGAGGGCCTGCAGGGCGCGACCGTCACGGAGCAACTGCTGCCGACGCTGCGCAAGCTGGAAGCCAACTGGCCGCAGGGCTACCGCATCGACGTCGCCGGTGCGGTCGAGGAGAGCTCCAAGGGCTCGTCGTCCATTGCTGCCGGCATGCCGGTGATGCTGTTCATCATCTTCACGCTGCTGATGCTGCAGCTGCAAAGCTTCAGCCGCGCGCTGCTGGTCTTCATCACCGGGCCACTGGGCATTGCGGGTGTGGCCGGCGCGCTGCTGGTGCTGGACCGGCCGTTCGGCTTCGTCGCGCTGCTCGGCGTGATCGCGCTCATGGGCATGATCCAGCGCAACTCGGTGATCCTGATCGACCAGATCGAGCAGGACCGCGCACGGGGCGTGCCGGCCTGGGAGGCGATCGTCGAGTCGGCCGTGCGGCGCCTGCGGCCGATCGTGCTCACGGCGGCCGCGGCCGTGCTGGCCATGATCCCGCTGTCGCGCTCGGTGTTCTGGGGGCCGATGGCGGTGGCGATCATGGGCGGCCTGATCGTCGCGACGGTGCTCACGCTGCTGGCGCTGCCCGCCATGTACGCCGCCTGGTTCCGGGTGCGGCGGCCGGGGCAGCCCGCGGCCGAGCCAGGCGGTTCTGGCGCGGTCCCGGCGTCAGCTTAAAATCGGGGGCTGACCGACTTTCGGGCGGGCGGCCGGGGCATCCGGGCCGCCCGCCCTGCTTTTGGACCGCGCGGGTGGCGAAATTGGTAGACGCACCAGGTTTAGGTCCTGACGCCTTCACGGGCGTGTCGGTTCGAGTCCGACCCCGCGCACCACGAAATCTTTGAAGCGAGAGACACCATGTCCGTGACCGTTGAAACCCTCGAGAAGCTCGAACGCAAGATGACGCTGACCCTGCCGGTCGACGTGATCAAGTCCGAGGTCGATTCCCGCCTGAAGCGCCTGGCGCGCACCGTCAAGATGGACGGCTTCCGCCCCGGCAAGGTGCCGATGAACGTCGTGGCGCAGCGCTATGGCTACTCGGTGCACTACGAGGTCATGAACGACAAGGTCGGCGAGGCCTTCGCCCAGGCGGCGAACGAAGCCAAGCTGCGCGTCGCTGGCCAGCCGCGGATCACCGAGAAGGACGGCGCGCCCGAGGGCCAGCTGGCCTTCGACGCGATCTTCGAGGTCTACCCCGAGGTGAAGATCAACGACCTGGCCGGCGCCGAGGTCGAGCGCGTGTCCGCCGAAGTGAGCGACGCGGCCATCGACAAGACGCTGGACATCCTGCGCAAGCAGCGCCGCACCTTCGCGCAGCGCGCGCAGGACGCCGGCGCGCAAGACGGCGATCGCGTGACGGTCGACTTCGAGGGCAAGATCGACGGCGAACCCTTCCAGGGCGGCAAGGCCGAAGCCTTCCAGTTCCTGGTGGGCGAAGGCCAGATGCTCAAGGAGTTCGAGGACGCCGTGCGTGGCATGAAGTCCGGCGAGAGCAAGACCTTCCCGCTGGCGTTCCCCGCCGACTACCACGGCAAGGACGTGGCCGGGAAGACCGCCGACTTCCTCGTGACGGTCAAGAAGATCGAGGCCGCGAACCTGCCCGAGGTGGACGACCAGTTCGCCAAGGCGCTGGGCATCCCCGACGGCACGGTCGCCGCGTTGCGCGCCGACGTGAAGAAGAACCTGGAGCGCGAGGTCAAGTTCCGCCTGCTGTCCAAGAACAAGCAGGCCGCGATGGACACGCTGGTGGCCCAGGCCGAGCTGGACCTGCCCAACAGCATCGTGCAGGCCGAGATCGACCGCATGATCGAGCAGCAGCGCGCCGAGCTGAAGCAGCGCGGCCTGAAGGACGTCGAGAAGCTGCCGATCCCCGACGAGATCGTGCGTCCGCAAGCCGAGCGCCGCGTGCGCCTGGGCCTGGTCGTCGCCGAACTGGTTCGCGCCAACGACCTGCAGGCCAAGCCCGAGCAGATCCGTACCCACGTCGAAGAGCTGGCCGCCAGCTACGAGAAGCCGCAGGACGTCGTTCGCTGGTACTACGGCGACAACCGCCGCCTGGCCGAAGTCGAGGCCGTCGTGATCGAGAACAACGTCACCGATTTCGTGCTGTCCAAGGCCAAGGTCGTGGACAAGCAGGTGTCGTTCGACGAACTGATGGGCCAGGGCTGATCGCCGCCCGTCAGGGCGGTCCCGAAGGGGGCTCGGTCGAGCGGGGGTTGCATCCCGCCGCCCGGGCCCCATCTCTTTTGCGGCTACGATCCACAAGGAATACCGAGAACCCCCATGAGCGCACTTGACACCCAGGGCCTGGGCCTGATCCCCATGGTCATCGAGCAGTCCGGCCGCGGCGAGCGGTCGTACGACATCTATTCGCGCATGCTGCGCGAGCGCGTCATTTTCCTCGTCGGACCGGTGAACGACCAGACCGCCAACCTGGTGGTCGCGCAACTGCTGTTCCTCGAGAGCGAGAACCCCGACAAGGACATCTCGCTGTACATCAACTCGCCCGGCGGCAGCGTGAGCGCGGGCCTGGCGATCTACGACACGATGAACTTCATCAAGCCCGACGTTTCGACGCTGTGCACCGGCATGGCGGCGAGCATGGGCGCCTTCCTGCTGGCCGCGGGCGCGAAGGGCAAGCGCTTCTCGCTGCCGCACTCGAAGATCATGATCCACCAGCCGCTGGGCGGCATGCAGGGCCAGGCGACGGACATCGAGATCCACGCGAACGAGATCCTCAAGACCCGTGCGCTGTTGAACAAGATCCTGGCCGACAAGACCGGCCAGCCGCTCGATCGCATCGAGCGCGACACCGAGCGCGACTACTTCCTGTCCGCGGACGAAGCGCGCGACTACGGCCTGGTCGACCAGGTCATCGCCAAGCGGCCCTGAGGCCAAGACCACCGACCCGAGCCCGCTCCCGGTTGCGGCAGCACAACGGCGCCTTCTCCGACAGGGGGCGCCGTGCCCGCATTGGGTATCATTGAATTCACTAGTCGGAGAGGCAACCGCCAATGGCCGAGAAAAAGGGCTCATCCAGCGAGAAAACGCTTTACTGCTCGTTCTGCGGGAAGAGCCAGCACGAGGTCAAGAAGCTGATCGCGGGCCCGTCGGTGTTCATCTGCGATGAATGCATCGACCTGTGCAACGAGATCATCCGCGACGAACTGCCGGCGGGTGACGAGCAGCGCGAGGCGCGCGGCGACCTGCCGACGCCGGCCGAGATCAAGGCCAACCTCGACAACTACGTGATCGGCCAGGACCCCGCGAAGCGCTCGCTGTCCGTCGCCGTCTACAACCACTACAAGCGCCTGCGCCACAAGGACAAGGCCAAGAAGGACGAGGTGGAGCTCACCAAGAGCAACATCCTCCTGATCGGCCCCACCGGCTCGGGCAAGACGCTGCTGGCGCAGACGCTGGCGCGCATGCTGGACGTCCCCTTCGTCATGGCCGACGCCACGACGCTCACCGAGGCCGGCTACGTCGGCGAGGACGTCGAGAACATCATCCAGAAGCTGCTGCAAAGCTGCAACTACGAGGTCGAGCGCGCCCAGCGCGGCATCGTGTACATCGACGAGATCGACAAGATCTCGCGCAAGAGCGACAACCCCAGCATCACGCGCGACGTCTCCGGCGAAGGCGTGCAGCAGGCGCTGCTCAAGCTGATCGAAGGCACCATGGCCAGCGTGCCCCCGCAGGGCGGGCGCAAGCACCCGAATCAGGACTTCCTGCAGATCGACACGACCAACATCCTGTTCATCTGCGGCGGCGCGTTCGCCGGCCTCGAGAAGGTCATCGAGCAGCGCACCGAGGGTTCGGGCATGGGCTTCGGCGCCTCGGTCAAGAGCAAGAAGGAACGCACCCTCACCGACGTCTTCCGCGACGTCGAGCCCGAGGACCTGATCAAGTTCGGCCTCATCCCCGAGCTGGTCGGTCGCATGCCCGTGGTGGCGACGCTGGCCGAGCTGTCCGAGGAGGCGCTGGTGCAGATCCTCACCGAGCCGAAGAACGCGCTGGTCAAGCAATACGGCAAGCTGCTCGCGATGGAAGGCGTGGACCTCGAGGTGCGGCCCAACGCGCTGCGCGCCATCGCCCGCAAGGCGCTGGCCCGCAAGACGGGCGCCCGCGGCCTGCGGTCCATCCTGGAGCAGTCGCTGATCGACACCATGTTCGAGTTGCCCAACATCAGCAACGTCGACAAGGTGGTGGTGGACGAATCCACCATCGAGGAAGCCAAGCCGCCGCTGCTCGTGTACCGCGAAGCGGCCAAGAAGGCCTGACCGGCGCGAATGGCAGAGCCCGCAGCGTCCCGAATCCGCCGCGAGCCGACCCTTCTGCCCCCACCGGCACCCCGCCGGGTTGAAAATCCCCGTACGCCGCCCACCTAGGGCAGGCAACCAAGGAGTCCCATGTCCGGACACGTGCCGCTTCCATCCACCCCGCTCGAGCTGCCGCTGCTGCCGCTGCGCGACGTGGTGGTGTTTCCCCACATGGTCATCCCGCTGTTCGTCGGCCGGCCCAAGAGCATCAAGGCGCTCGAGGCCGCGATGGAGGCGGAGCGCCGCATCATGCTCGTGGCCCAGAAGGCCGCCGCCAAGGACGAACCCGCCGTCACCGACATGTTCGAGGTCGGCTGCGTCTCCACGATCCTGCAGATGCTCAAGCTGCCCGACGGCACCGTGAAAGTGCTGGTCGAGGGCCAGCAGCGCGCCCGCGTCGCCAAGATCGTCGACGGCGAGTCGCACTTCGTCGCGACCGTCTCGCCGGTGGACCCGGCCGAGCAGGAAAGCAAGACCAGCGAGGTCGAGGCGCTGCGCCGCGCGGTGATGCAGCAGTTCGACCAGTACGTGAAGCTGAACAAGAAGATCCCGCCGGAGATCCTCACGTCCATCTCCAGCATCGACGACCCGGGCCGCCTGGCGGACACCATCGCCGCGCACCTGCCGCTCAAGCTGGACAGCAAGCAGATCGTCCTCGACCTGGCCGACATCAAGGGCCGCCTCGAGAACCTGTTCGAGCAGATCGAGCGCGAGGTCGACATCCTCAACGTCGACAAGCGCATCCGCTCGCGCGTCAAGCGCCAGATGGAGAAGAACCAGCGCGACTTCTACCTGAACGAACAGGTGAAGGCGATCCAGAAGGAACTGGGCGAGGGCGAAGAGGGCGCCGACATCGAGGAGATCGAGAAGAAGATCAAGTCGGCCAAGATGCCCAAGGACGCGCTGAAGAAGGCCGAGGGCGAGCTGAAGAAGCTCAAGCTGATGTCGCCGATGTCCGCCGAGGCGACCGTCGTGCGCAACTACATCGACGTGCTCACCGGCCTGCCCTGGAGCAAGCGCACCAAGATCAAGCACGACCTCGCGCATGCCGAGGACGTGCTGAACGAGGACCACTACGGCCTCGAGAAGGTCAAGGACCGCATCCTCGAATACCTCGCGGTGCAGCAGCGCGTCGACAAGGTCAAGGCGCCGATCCTGTGCCTGGTCGGCCCGCCCGGCGTCGGCAAGACCTCGCTCGGCCAGTCGGTCGCGAAGGCCACCGGCCGCAAGTACGTGCGCATGGCGCTCGGCGGCATGCGCGACGAAGCCGAGATCCGCGGCCACCGCCGCACCTACATCGGCGCGCTGCCGGGCAAGGTGCTGCAGTCGCTGTCGAAGGTCGGCACGCGCAACCCGCTGTTCCTGCTGGACGAGATCGACAAGCTGGGCACCGACTTCCGCGGCGACCCGTCGTCGGCGCTGCTCGAGGTGCTGGACCCGGAGCAGAACCACACCTTCAGCGACCATTACGTCGAGGTCGACTTCGACCTGTCGGACGTGATGTTCGTGGCGACGTCCAACTCGATGAACATCCCGCCGGCGCTGCTGGACCGGATGGAGGTGATCCGCCTCTCGGGCTACACCGAGGACGAGAAGACCAACATCGCCATCAAGTACCTGCTGCCCAAGCAGATGAAGAACAATGGCGTGAAGGAGTCCGAGCTCGAGGTGACCGACGACGCCATCCGCGACGTCGTGCGCTACTACACGCGCGAAGCGGGCGTGCGTTCGCTCGAGCGCGAGCTGTCGAAGATCTGCCGCAAGGTGGTCAAGGGCCTGCAGCTGAAGAAACTGCAGCCCAAGGTCGTCGTCAACGAGGAGAACCTCAACGACTTCCTCGGCGTGCGCAAGTTCTCCTATGGGCGTGCGGAGAACCAGAACCAGGTCGGCCAGGTGGTCGGCCTCGCGTGGACCGAAGTCGGCGGCGACCTGCTGACGATCGAGGCGGCGCTGATGCCCGGCAAGGGCAACATCCAGCGCACCGGCTCGCTCGGCGACGTGATGAAGGAATCGGTCGAGGCCGCGCGCACCGTGGTGCGCAGCCGCTCGCGCCGCCTGGGCATCAAGGACGAGATGTTCGAGAAGCGCGACCTGCACATCCACGTGCCGGACGGCGCGACGCCGAAGGACGGCCCCAGCGCGGGCGCCGCGATGACGACGGCACTCGTGTCGGCGCTCACGGGCATCCCGGTGCGTGGCGACGTCGCGATGACCGGCGAGATCACGCTGCGAGGCGAGGTCACGGCGATCGGCGGCCTGAAGGAGAAGCTGCTTGCGGCACTGCGCGGCGGCATCAAGACGGTGCTGATCCCCGAGGAGAACACCAAGGACCTGCAGGAGATTCCCGAGAACGTGAAGAACGGCCTCGAGATCGTGCCGGTGAAGTGGATCGACAAGGTGCTCGAGGTCGCCCTCGAACGCCAGGCCGAGCCGCTGCCCGAAGACGAACCGCAGGCCGCTGCGCCCGTGGTTCCCGCGGCAGGAAAGGGCGGTGCCGACCCCGCGGCGACGGGGACCTCGGTCACGCATTGAAGATGCACTCATCCGGTGGCGGAACCCGCCGGATTTGTGCCATAATCTCTTTCTCACGCGGGAGTAGCTCAGTTGGTAGAGCGCAACCTTGCCAAGGTTGAGGTCGAGAGTTCGAGACTCTTCTCCCGCTCCAATTTCCACGAAAAGGGAAGCATCCGCTTCCCTTTTTTGTCGGTGACGCACGCGGCGCGTTAGCAAAGCGGTTATGCAGCGGATTGCAAATCCGTTTAGGTCGGTTCGACTCCGGCACGCGCCTCCAGCATCTCCTTCAGCCCCGCCCGATGCGGGGCTGCTTTCCTTTTGGCGTAAAGTGGCCGGCAGTGCCTCGGTGGTGGAACTGGCAGACACAGCGGACTTAAAATCCGCCGCTTGCTGAAAGGCGGCGTACGGGTTCGACCCCCGTCCGAGGCACCACCACCGGGCCGCCGGCCCCTCCCAATGCCCAACTACGACAACGCTCCCTTCGAGATCCATGTGCACGGGGACGTGCCGGTGCGCGCCGACGTCACCTATGCGCAGCTGCAGGAGGCGCTCAAGCCCCTGTGGAAATACGCGGGCGCCAAGTCGCTGGCCGACGGCGCCGAAAGCGCCTACGAGGAGGAGCCCGGCATCAAGTTCGATGCGCACGAGCACCTGCTGACCATGTGCTGGACCATCAACGGCCGCGAGGACTTCCGCCAGTCGCTCGACGAGATGTGCATGGGCCTGAACGAACTGGCCGAGCAGGGTGCCGCGATCGAGGTCACCTTCTACGACGCCGAGTTCGACGAGGAAGAAGAGCCGCCCGAGGCCGAGTCGCGCGACGACTTCATCATGCTGTTCGTCGGCCCGACGCCGGCGGCCATCATGCAGGTGCAGCGCGACCTGCTGGTCGAGGACGTGGTGAACCTGATGGAACGCCATTTCGACGGCGCCGAGCTCAATGGCGTGGTCGCCGAGATCGACAAGCTGTTCTCGCAGCGTTTCGACGCGCTGGTCAGTTCGCTGGAGATCGGCAAGCCGCCGCGCGGCAGCGGTGGCGGCGGGCACGGCGGCGGGCGCCGCCCGCGGCACCTGCACTGAGGACAGCGAAAGCGGCCATGGGCCGCTTTTTCATTGGAGGAGGCGAGACTTGGCACTGTTCCCGCAGGACGCGCTGAACCCCGGCGTGCGGCGCCGCGAGGTGTTCGGCTGGGCGATGTACGACTTCGCCAACTCCGGCTATACGACCGTCGTCATCACCGCGGTGTTCGCCGCGTACTTCGTCGGCGGCATCGCGGGCAAGGCCGCGTGGGCCACCTTCGCCTGGACGGCCGCGTTGAGCGCGTCGTACGCGATCGTGATGGTCACGATGCCCAGCATCGGCGCCTATGCCGACCTGCGCGCGGCGAAGAAGCGCCTGCTGGCACTGACGACCCTCGCCTGCGTGGCCAGCACGGCTGCGCTGGCCCTTGCCGGGCCGGGCTCGGTGGCGCTGGCGGTGCTCCTCATCATCCTGTCCAACACCTTCTACAGCTACGGCGAGTCGCTCACGGCGGCCTTCCTGCCCGAGCTCGCGCGGCCGCACGCGATGGGCAAGGTGAGCGGCTGGGGCTGGGGTTTCGGCTACTTCGGCGGCATGCTGGCGCTGGGCATCTGCCTCGCGTACGTGCTGTGGGCGCAGGCGCAAGGCATCCCGGCGCATCGCTTCGTCCCGGTGACGGTGCTGATCACCGCAGCCATCTATGGCCTGGCATCCATCGTGACGTTCCGCCTGCTGCGCGAGCGCGCGCAGCCGAACCCGGAGGCCACGCGGCAAGGCGGCGTGGCGGCTTCACTGCGGCAACTGCACGCCACCTGGAAGCAGGCACGCCGCTATCGCGACTTCGTCTGGCTGATGGCGTGCGCGGTCTTCTACCAGGGCGGAGTGGCCGTTGCGGTGTCGTTGGCCGCCATCTATGCCGAGCACGTGATCGGCTTCCAGCAGCAGGAGACGATGGTGCTGATCTTCGTGCTGAACGTCGCCGCCGCCGGCGGCGCGTTCGCCTGGGGCTACCTGCAGGATCGCATCGGCCACAAGCTCGCCCTGGGCAGCACGCTGGTCGGCTGGATCGCCACCTGCCTCATCGCGGCTGCTTCGACGACCAAGGGCCAGTTCTGGTGGGCGGCCGCCATCGCCGGGCTGTGCATGGGATCGAGCCAGTCCGCGGGCCGCGCGCTGGCAGGCCTGTTCGCGCCCCAGCGCCAGTCGGCCGAGTTCTTTGGGCTGTGGACGTTCGCCATCCGCCTGGCCAGCATCATCGGCCCGCTGATGTATGGCGTGATCACCTGGGCCAGCGGGGGCAACCAGCGCGCGGCCATCCTGGCGACAAGCGTGTTGTTCGTCGTCGGCCTCGTGCTGCTGATGAAGGTCGACGTCGCGCGCGGGCGTGACGCTGCGTCCGCGCCGCAGGAGGTGCCCGCATGAGCGCCATGTTCGACCCGGCGCGCCACGAGGCATTGCAAGCTCGCACGTGGCAGCCCGACGTCGCTCGCGACGCCATCCATCGCATCGTCGAGGCGACGCTGGCGGACTACCAGCCGGGCCGCGGCTGGGCGACGCACCCGAACGACGATCCGTACCCGGACCCGGTCGATGGCCTGTACTTCGGCACTTGTGGCATCGCGTGGGCCCTGCGCTACCTGCACCAGCGCGGCGTGTGCGACGCGCCGCCCGACTTCGGCGACCACCTGCGCGCGCAGCGCGGCCAACCGGGCCACGAGGGCTCCTACCTGTTCGGCGAAGTGCCGGTCCAGCTGCTGTTGCATGCGATGGATCGCGACCCGGTGCGCGCCGACCGTCTCGAGGCCTTGATCCGCGGCAACTTGCAGGCGCCAGAGCGCGAGCTGATGTGGGGCTCGCCGGGCACCATGCTGGCGGCGCTGTTCATGCACCGGCGCACCGGCGAGCCGCGCTTCACCGACCTGTTCCGCGAGACCGCGGACGTGCTGCGCGGGCAGCTGCTGTGGTCCGACGAGTTCCAGTGCGACTACTGGACGCAGGACATGTACGGCCAGAAGTCCACGTACCTCGACGCCGTCCACGGCTTCGTCGCGACCGCCTGCGTGCTGGCCCAGGGCCGAGACCTGCTGCCGCCGGCGGACTGGGACGACTGGGTGCACCGCATCGGGCGCACGGTACGCGCCACGGCTGATCGCGAAGAGGGGCTCGCCAATTGGCGTGCCTGGCTCACGGAGCCGCCGGGGCGGCCCAAGCTGGTGCAGTTCTGCCATGGCGCGCCCGGCTTCGTGATCTGCCTGGCCGACAGTCCCGACGACTCGCTCGCCGACCTGCTGCTCGAAGCCGGCGAGACGACCTGGCGCGCCGGCCCGCTGCGCAAGGGCAGCAACCTGTGCCACGGCACGGGCGGCAACGGCTATGCGTTCCTCAAGCTGTTCCAGCGCACCGGCGACGAGCAGTGGCTGCGGCGGGCCCGGGCCTTCGCCATGCACGGCATGGCGCAGGCCGATGCCGACCATGCGCGCTTCGTCCAATGGCGGCACGGCCTGTGGACCGGCGACATCGGCCTCGCGATCTACCTGCTGGATTGCATCGAGGGCCAGGCGCGGTTCCCGACCCTCGACGTGTTCGATGCCTAGGCCGCTGCGACGGGGATGTTCTTGAACTCGCCCGTCGCGATGCGCTTGCTCCACTCGGCGGGACCGGTCGTGTGCACGCTGGTGCCGGTCGAATCGACGGCGACGGTGACCGGCATGTCGACCACGTCGAACTCGTAGATCGCTTCCATGCCCAGGTCGGCGAAGCCGAGCACCTTCGACTGCTTGATCGCCTTGGACACCAGGTAGGCGGCGCCACCGACGGCCATCAGGTACGCGGCCTTGTGCTTCCTGATCGATTCGATGGCGACCGGCCCGCGCTCGGACTTGCCGACCATGCCGATCAGGCCGGTCTGCGCCAGCATCATCTCGGTGAACTTGTCCATGCGCGTCGACGTCGTCGGGCCGGCCGGGCCGACGACTTCATCGCGAACCGGGTCCACCGGGCCGACGTAGTAGATGACGCGGTTGCGAAAGTCCACGGGCAGCGGCTCGCCCTTGGCCAGCATGTCCTGGATGCGCTTGTGCGCGGCGTCACGGCCGGTGAGCATCTTGCCGTTCAGCAGCAGCGTCTGGCCCGCCTTCCAGGTGGCGATCTCTTCCTTCGTCAGCGTGTTCAGGTCGACGCGCTTGCTCTTCTGCGTGTCGGGCGCCCAGTCGATCTTCGGCCACAGGTCCAGGCTCGGCGGATCGATGTAGGCGGGGCCCGAGCCATCCAGCACGAAGTGCGCGTGGCGCGTCGCGGCGCAGTTGGGGATCATCGCCACCGGCTTGCCCGCGGCATGGCAGGGGAACATCCTGATCTTGATGTCCAGCACGGTGGTGAGGCCGCCCAGGCCTTGCGCGCCGATCCCAAGCGCGTTGACCTTCTCGAACAGTTCGAGCCGCATCTCCTCGAGCTTCGACAGCTTCTCGCCGCGCGAGGACTTCGCCTGCAGCTCGTACATGTCGAGGTCTTCCATCAGCGCTTCCTTGGCCAGCAGCACCGCCTTCTCCGCGGTGCCGCCGATGCCGATGCCCAGCATGCCGGGCGGGCACCAGCCAGCGCCCATGTCGGGGACCGTCTTGAGCACCCAGTCGACGATGGAGTCGCTCGGGTTGAGCATCACCATCTTGCTCTTGTTCTCGCTGCCGCCGCCCTTGGCCGCGACGGTCACGTCCACCTTGTCGCCGGGCACGAGTTCGACGTTGACAACCGCCGGCGTGTTGTCCTTGGTGTTCTTGCGCTCGAACTGCGGGTCGGCGACGACCGACGCGCGCAGCGTGTTGTCCGGGTGCAGGTAGCCACGGCGCACGCCTTCGTTGACGGCGTCCTCGAGGCTGCCCGTGAACCCTGCGAGCTTCACGTCCATGCCGATCTTCAGGAACACGTTGACGATGCCGGTGTCCTGGCAGATCGGGCGGTGGCCCGTGGCGCTCATCTTGCTGTTGGTCAGGATCTGCGCGATGGCGTCCTTGGCCGCGGGCGACTGCTCGCGCTCATACGCTCGCGCGAGGTGCGCGATGTAATCCGCCGGGTGGTAGTAGCTGATGTATTGCAGCGCGGCGGCGATCGATTCGATCAGGTCGGCTGCCTTGATGGTCGTCGGCATGGTGTTCGCACGGTAATGGGGGGCTTACATCCATTATCCCAAACGCTGTTGAGCCGGCAGTCGCACGCCGCGAGGAGAGGCGCATACTGAGGTGACGATCAGACGCAGGCCGCCGGACTTTCCCGTCCATGTCGCGGGTGCTGCAGATGTCGCGCTGGAGAAAATTCATGCACCAGTTCCTCGTGAACAACCGGGAGGAGCTCATAGAACGCTGCAAGGAGAAGGTTGCGCAGCGCCCGCGCCGTGCCGCGACCGACCAGCAGCTTGTCCATGGCGTCCCCATCTTCCTCGAACAACTGATCCGCACCTTGGAGGCGGAGGAACTGGGCGAGTCCGCCGAAGGGACGCGCATTTCTGGCGCCTCGGGTGGCGACGGCACCGCGCTGTCGGAGATCGGGCTGAGCGCGGCCGCGCACGGGCGCGAGCTTCTGGAACTGGGCTTCACCGTGGACCAGGTCGTCCACGACTACGGCGACCTTTGCCAGGCCATCACGGATCTGGCGGTGGAGCGCGACGCACCGTTCAGCGTGAACGAGTTCCGGACGCTGAATCGTTGCCTCGACAATGCCATAGCCGACGCGGTCACCGAGTTCAGTTACCAGAGGGACCTCTCCCGGTTCGAGGAACAAGCGGCCGAAGCCAACCAGCGGATCGGATTCCTGGTGCATGAACTGCGCAACGCGCTCGGGACCGCGAAGCTGGCAGTGGGCGCGCTGGAGTTGTCCAACATGCCGATCACGGGAGCCACCGGTGCCGTCCTCAAACGCAGCCTGGGTGCGCTGCAGAAGCTGATCGACAAGACGATCGACGAGGTTCGGTCGTCGCCCCGGCCGACGATCGTCCGCGAGGTTTTCCTGGTCACGGACTTCCTTGCCGATGCGGCCGCGACGGCCAGGCTCGATCCAAAAGCCCACCTGTGCAGGTTCGAAGTCGTTCCTGCCGACCCCGCGCTCAGCGTGGAGGCCAATCGGGGCATCCTGTCTGCCGCGCTCGGCAACCTCCTGCAGAACGCGTTCAAGTTCACCCGGCCCAACGGGATCGTGCAACTCCGCGCTGTCCAGGATGGCAGCCGCGTCTTGATCCAGGTTCAAGACGGCTGCGGCGGACTTCCCGCGGGAAGCGCGAGCCGGATCTTCATCCCGTTCTCGCAACGGAGTGACGACAGGACCGGACTGGGACTCGGGTTGTCCATTGCACGCAAGAGCGTGGAGGCGGATGGGGGCACCCTGAGCGTCCAGGATCTCCCTGGCCTCGGATGCGTGTTCACGATCAGTGTGGAACTGGCACCGTCCGGCGCTGCGCCAATCGGCGCCCAGGACCGCACGTGACGTCGCTGCCCGGTCAACCGGCAGTGGCGGGGTCGATGACCGCGGAGACTTCGGAGATGCGGTTCGCCGGGAATCCGCCGCGCTCCGCGTGCTCGCGCACGTCCTTCTCGCTGTCCGCGATGTACACGCAGTAGACCTTGTCCCCGGTGACGTAGCTCTGCTGCCAGTTCACCCGCGGACCCATCTCCCGCAGCACGCCGCACGACTTCTGCGCCACCGCCTGGAGGTCCTGCGACGTCATCTTGCCGGCGCCCGGGATCTCGCGCTCGATGAGGTACTTGGGCATGGCTGTCTCCTGCCGTTGAAATAGGGGCAGGGAGTATGGCCGCGCAGGCCGCATTTGCAAGGCGACCGGGTCACCGTGTGATACGGTGGCTGCTCACCTCACGAGGCGCATCGATGAGCACCCGCACCGAGAAAGACACGTTCGGCCCGATCGAAGTCCCCGCGCACCGGCTCTGGGGCGCGCAGACGCAGCGTTCGCTGCAGAACTTCGACATCTCCGGCGAGCGCCAGCCGCGCGAGATCATCCGCGCGCTGGTGCAGATCAAGCGCTCGTCGGCCGTCGCCAACCACCTGCTGGGCCTGCTCGACGACCGCAAGGCGTCCGCGATCATCGCGGCCGCCGACGAAGTTCTGCGTGGCGAGCACGACGACGAGTTCCCGCTGGTGGTGTGGCAGACGGGCTCGGGCACGCAGACCAACATGAACGTCAACGAGGTGCTCGCCAATCGCGCGAGCGAGCTGCTCGGGGGCGAACGCGGCGAAGGCCGGCTGGTGCACCCCAACGACGACGTCAACCGCAGCCAGTCGTCCAACGACGTCTTTCCCACGGCCATGCACGTGGCCGCCGTGGACGCCATCCGCAACCGCCTGCTGCCGTCGCTGGCCGCGCTGCGCGACACGTTCTCCGCCAAGAGCGCGGCGTTCAAGGACATCGTGAAGATCGGGCGCACGCACCTGCAGGATGCGACGCCGCTCACGCTGGGGCAGGAGTTCTCCGGCTACGTCGCGCAGCTGGACCAGGCCGACCGCCACCTGCATGCGAGCCTGCCGCACCTCTGTGAGCTGGCGCTTGGCGGCACCGCCGTCGGCACCGGGCTGAACGCGCCCAGGGGCTATGCCGAAGCCGTCGCGAAGGAACTGGCCCGCCTCACCAGCCTGCCGTTCGTGACTGCGCCGAACAAGTTCGAGGTGATGGCAGCGGCCGACGCACTCGTTCACGCGCACGGCGCTCTCAAGACGCTCGCCGCCAGCCTGTTCAAGATCGCCAACGACATCCGCTGGCTGGCCAGCGGACCGCGCAGCGGCATCGGCGAACTCTCGATCCCGGAGAACGAACCCGGCTCGTCGATCATGCCGGGCAAGGTGAACCCGACGCAGTGCGAAGCACTGACGATGGCCTGCGCGCAGGTGTTCGGCAACGACGTCGCCGTGAACATCGGCGGTGCTTCCGGCAACTTCGAGCTCAACGTGTTCCGGCCGATGATCGCCCACGCCTTCCTGCAGAGCGTGCGGCTGCTGGCCGACGGCATGCGCAGCTTCAACGACAACTGCGTTGTGGGCATCGAGCCCAACCGCGAGCGCATCGGCGACCTGGTCGAGCGCTCGCTGATGCTGGTGACGGCGCTGAACCCGCACATCGGCTACGACAAGGCCGCCCAGATCGCGAAGAAGGCGCACAAGGAAGGCACCAGCCTGCGCGAGGCGGCCGTCGCCACCGGCTACGTCACGGCGGAACAATTCGACGCGTGGGTGCGGCCGGCCGAAATGGTGGGGCCGCGCTGAGCGCCGTGGTCTGCGTCTCTGCGGCGACGCAGCGCTGCTCCTCGTTGAGCAGCAGTGCGTTGATGCCGGCAGCGACGTCGTCAGGCAACGTGCAGTCGACCTCGTCGCCGCGGGCATCGCATGCCGTGGCCCAGGTGATGTCGTAGAGCAGGTAGGCCGCACGGCCGCAGAACTCGCGAGTCTCCAGCGGAACCACTGGCCGGGCCGGCGTCTTGCCGGCCAGGTGCGGCAACGGCCAACGCCAGGCCGCCGCGGGGATGTCGAGCAGCGCGACCACCAGTGCCAGCGGCACCAACAGGCCGGACGCCTTCAGGAGCGGGGACATGGCCGTGAACGTCTTCCGGCCAGCCTACAACGGAAAAGGGCGCCTCGGTGGGCGCCCTTTCCATCATTGCGGGTGCGGACGCTTACAGCGTGTCGATGAAGCTGCGCAGCTTGTCGCTGCGGCTGGGGTGCTTCAGCTTGCGCAGCGCCTTGGCCTCGATCTGGCGGATGCGCTCGCGGGTGACGTCGAACTGCTTGCCGACTTCCTCCAGCGTGTGGTCCGTGCTCATCTCGATGCCGAAGCGCATGCGCAGCACCTTGGCTTCGCGCGGCGTCAGCGAGTCGAGGATGTCCTTCACGACGTCGCGCAGGCCGGCCTGCATCGCGGCCTCGATCGGCGCCGTGTTGTTGGTGTCCTCGATGAAGTCGCCCAGGTGGCTGTCGTCGTCGTCCCCGATCGGCGTTTCCATGGAGATCGGCTCCTTGGCGATCTTCATGATCTTGCGGATCTTGTCCTCGGGGATCTCCATCTTCGCGGCCAGGATGCCGGCGTCCGGCTCGTAGCCGAATTCCTGCAGGTGCTGGCGCGAGATGCGGTTCATCTTGTTGATGGTCTCGATCATGTGCACCGGGATGCGGATGGTGCGCGCTTGGTCGGCGATCGAGCGCGTGATGGCCTGGCGGATCCACCACGTGGCATAGGTCGAGAACTTGTAGCCGCGGCGGTATTCGAACTTGTCGACCGCCTTCATCAGGCCGATGTTGCCTTCCTGGATCAGGTCCAGGAACTGCAGGCCGCGGTTGGTGTACTTCTTCGCGATCGAGATCACCAGGCGCAGGTTGGCCTCGATCATCTCTTTCTTGGCCTCGCGCGAGGACGCTTCGCCCTCGTTCATGCGCTTGTTGATCTCCTTGAGCTCGTGCAGCGGCACGACGACCTGCGCCTGCAGGTCCATCAGCTTCTGCTGCAGCTCCTGGATGGCGGGCACGTTGCGCTGGATCACGACGCTCCACGGCTTGCCGGCCGCGGCCTGCTTTTCCACCCAGCGCAGGTTCAGCAGGTTGGGCGGGAAGTCCTTGATGAAGGTTTCCTGCGGCATGCCGCACTTGTCCACGATGATGCGGCGCAGTTCGCGTTCCTTGCGGCGCACGTCGTCGACCTGCGCGCGCACCAGGTCGCACAGCTTCTCGATGGTCTTGGCCGTGAAGCGGATGGTCATCAGCTCGTCGGACAGGGCCTTCTGCGCCTTGTGGTACGCGGGGGTGCCCCAGCCTTCCTTGTCGTAGACCTTGTGCACCTTCTCGAACAGCCCGGCGATGCGGTCGAAGCGCTCCAGCGCCTGCGACTTCAGTTCCTCGAGCTTCTTGGTCAGCGCCTTGGAACCGCCGTTGCCGTCGTCGTCATCGTCCGCGTCGAACTCGTCGAAGTCCTCCTCGGCCACGTAGTCGTCGGCCTCGTTGGGGTTCGAGAAGCCGTCGACGATCTGCGAGATGACGATCTTGCCTTCGCGGATGTCGGCGGCCATGCGCAGGATCTCGGCGATGGTGGCGGGCGAGGCGGAGATCGCCTCCATCATCGCCATCAGGCCGCCCTCGATGCGCTTGGCGATCTCGATCTCGCCTTCACGCGTCAGCAGTTCGACGGTGCCCATCTCGCGCATGTACATGCGCACCGGGTCGGTCGTGCGGCCGAATTCGCTGTCGACGGTGGACAGCGCGGCTTCGGCTTCCTCTTCCGCTTCCTCCACCGTCGCCGCCGTCGGCGTGGTGTTGTTCAGCAGGAGCATCTCGGCGTCGGGCGTCTGTTCGTACACCGCCACGCCGAGGTCGTTCAGCATCGTGACCACGACTTCCAGCGTCTCGGCGTCCACCAGCTTCTCGGGCAGGTGGTCGGTGATCTCGCCGTGGGTCAGGTAGCCGCGGGTCTTGCCCAGCGTGATGAGCGTCTTCAGGCGCTGGCGGCGCTTGGTCATCTCCTCTTCGGACAGGATCGTCTCGTCGAGGCCGAATTCCTTCATCAAGGCCCGTTCCTTGGCCTTGCTGATCTTCATGCGCAGCGGCTTGACCTTCTCGGTCGTCTCCACGACCGCCGCCGGCTCTTCCTCGGCGAATTCCGCCTCGACGTCGACCAGGTCGGCGTCGTCGACGCCCGGGGCCTTCTCGCCGGCCTTGGGCTTGCGGCCGGGCTTCTTCTTCGCGGGAGCGTCAGCGCCGGCAGCGGCGGCCTTGGGCGGGCGGCCGGGCTTCTTCTTGGCGGTGGCGGGCTCGTCGGCGACGGCGGCGAGCTTGGTGGTCTTCTTCGGCTCTTCCTTGGCGGAAGCCTTCTCGGACTTGGTGGCGGGGGAGGCCTTGGTACTGCTGGGCACTGGCTTGGCTTTCGATGTCTGCTTGGCGGCGGCCTTGGGCTTGGGCGCGGCGGCCTTGACGACCTTCAGCGCTCCCTTGGCGGGCGAAGCGGGTTTGACCGGTTTTTTCGCGGCAGGTTTCGCTTGCGGCTTGGCGGCGAGCTTCGCGGACTTTTGAGCGGGCATGGACAACCTCGGACAACAGGACGGCAGAAACTTGGGCGCCACAAACTACCCGGCGCGGGCGACAGAGGCAGGCGGCCCGGTGGGGGTCGCACGCCTTCATGGGCAAGATGGGTGGGCGAACATTTGGGGTGCAGTCCTTGCGGTGGTATGGCGCGTTGTGCCCGCTGTGGGTGCACGGTCGGCCGGCCCGGAGGTGCTGCTGTCGCTCTTGCCGCTGATGAACCGGACATTATACCGCCGAAGCGGTTTTTCAAGAGCGCAACTGCTGCCTGTCGCGCAAAAGCCGCTGCTGGCGGCGGCTGAGATCGAGCAGGCGATCGTGGCGCGACGGGTCCGACTGCGGCATCTTCCCGGTCTCCTCGATCGCCGTGGCCAGCAGGTCGAGGTGGATCTCGACCATCGACAGGCGCAGGTCACGCTCGGCCGTGTCCACGTCCTCGACCACGCCGGACAGCGGCTGGCTGGCGTCGTAGTCCATCAGGCGCTGGGCCAATGCCTCGAAGGGCTGGCCCGCCAACCCCGCTTGCAGCGCGGCCCACGGCTGCCCGCCATGCTCGTGGCTGGACGCGTCGAGCCAGGAAAACAGGTCCCCCAGCGGCGGCTGCAGCCCGCAGAGCACCTCGTGGTCCGCATGGCTCAGCAGCTCCCACGCACTGGAGTGGCGCAGCACCAGCCGCGCGATGTGCTCGGCGTAGTTGATGGCCTTGGGCTTGACCGCCTGCCGCACGCCGGTGCCATAGGCGCGTTGTTCGGGGCGCTGCCTTGAGCGGCCACCGCCACCGCCGCCCGCACGCGGGACCCGCCACAGGTCCGCGAGCTCGTGGCTGCCGACCTGCGACCGCTCGGCGATCTCGGCGAACAGCTGGCGCTTGAGCGCGCCGTCGGGCAGCAGTGTCCACAGCGGGTGCGCGGCCGCCAGCATGCGCGAGCGGCCCTCTGCCGTGGCCAGGTCGCAGTCGGCCGAAGCGGCCTCGACCAGGAACACGGACAGCGGCACCGCCTGGCGCACGTAGCGTTCGAACTCCTCGCGGCCGTGCTCGCGGATGAAGCTGTCCGGGTCGTGTTCGGCCGGCAGGAACAGGAACTTCACTGACCGCACGTCGGTGGCATAGGGCAGGGCGCCTTCCAGCGCCTTGCGTGCAGCCCGTCGACCGGCCGCGTCGCCATCGAAGCTGAACACCACGCTCTCGGTGAACCGGAACAGCTTGTGCACGTGTTCCGGCGTGCACGCGGTGCCCAAGGTCGCGACCGCGTTCGGGAAGCCAAGCTGCGCGAGAGCGACCACGTCCATGTAGCCCTCGGTCACCAGCACGTAGCCGAACTCGCGCAGGTGGTTGCGCGCCTCGTACAGCCCGTACAGCTCGCGTCCCTTGCTGAAGACCGGCGTCTCGGGCGAGTTGAGGTACTTGGGCTTCTCGTCGCCCAGCACCCGGCCGCCGAAGCCGATGCACTCGCCCTTGACGTTGCGGATCGGGAACATCACGCGGTCGCGGAAGCGGTCGTAGCGCTTGTCCTCCTCGCCTTCGATCACCAGGCCGCACTCGACCAGCATCGGGTCCGAGTAGTCCGGGAACACGCTGGCCAGCGCGCGCCAGCCCTCCGGCGCGTAGCCGAGGCCGAAGGCCTTGGCGATCTCCCCGGACACGCCACGGCCCTTGAAGTACTCGATGGCGCGTGGCGACTGGCGCAGGTGCTTGCGGTAGGCCTGCCCGGCCTTCTCCAGCACGTCGCCCAGCGTGGCCTGCTTCTGCCGCTGCTGGGCGGCGCGCTCGCGCTGCTCGGGCGTGGTGTCGTCCTGCGGCACCTCCATGCCGTACTGGCCCGCGAGGTCGCCCACCGCTTCCACGAAGCCCATGCCGGCGTGTTCCATCAGGAAGCCGATGGCGTTGCCGCTCTTGCCGCAGCCGAAGCAGTGGTAGAACTGCTTGCTCGGGCTGACCGTGAAGGACGGTGACTTTTCCGCGTGGAAGGGGCACAAGCCCGAGAAGTTCGCCCCGGTCTTCTTCAGCTGCACGAAGCGCCCGACGATTTCCACCACGTCGGCGCGCGCCAGCAGGTCCTGGATGAACGACTGGGGAATGGCCATCTGCGCCGTATTCTGGCGCACCAGAGGAGTCGCACCGCCATGGACAGCATCTTCGACCGCGACCTGCCGCGGAACCCGGCCAACTTCGCGCCGATGACCCCGCTCACTTTCCTGCAGCGCGCGGCGGAGGTGTACCCCGGCCGGCTCGCGGTGGTGCACGGGGAGTTGC
Source organism: Ramlibacter algicola (assembly GCF_016641735.1). Taxonomy (NCBI): domain Bacteria; kingdom Pseudomonadati; phylum Pseudomonadota; class Betaproteobacteria; order Burkholderiales; family Comamonadaceae; genus Ramlibacter; species Ramlibacter algicola. Next base: position 2,135,334 of record NZ_JAEDAO010000001.1, read on the forward strand.
GACGGACGTGGATGGAGGTGTATGGGCGCTGCCGCCGCCTGGCGTCCGCGCTGGCGGCGCATGGTGTCCGGCGCGGCGACACCGTGGCCGTGATGCTGCCCAACACGCCGCCGATGGTGGAAGCGCACTTCGGCATCCCGATGGCGGGCGCGGTGCTCAACGCGCTGAACACGCGCCTGGACCCGGAAAGCGTCGCCTTCATGCTGGACCACGGCGAGGCCAAGGTGGTCATCGTCGATCCGGAGTTCACGCCCGTGATGAAGCAGGCGCTGGCGCTGCGCAAGCGGCAGGCGCCGCTGCTGGTGGTCGACGTCGAGGACCCGGTGTACCAGGGACCGGTGGAGCGCCTGGGCAGCACGACGTACGAGCAACTGCTCGCAGCCGGCGACCCGGCCTTCGACTGGCTGATGCCGCACGACGAGTGGGACGCGATCGCCCTCAACTACACCAGCGGCACCACGGGCAACCCGAAGGGCGTCGTTTACCACCACCGAGGCGCGACGACCAACGCGATCTCCAACATCCTCGAGTGGGACATGCCCAAGCACGCGGTCTACCTGTGGACGCTGCCGATGTTCCACTGCAACGGCTGGTGCTTCCCGTGGACGATTGCGGCGCGTGCCGGCGTGAACGTCTGCCTGCGCCGCGTGGAGGCGGGCGCGATGGCCGATGCGATGAAGCGGCACGGCGTGACGCACTACTGCGGCGCGCCGATCGTGCACGGCATGCTGGTGAACGCGCCCGAGGACCTGAAGGCGGGCCTGCCGCGCGGTGTGAAGGCCATGGTCGCGGGCGCCGCGCCGCCGGCTTCGATGATCGAAGGCATGGAGCGCCTGGGCTTCGACCTGACGCACGTCTATGGTCTGACGGAGGTCTACGGCCCGGCGACGGTGTGCCCCAGGCATGAGGAATGGGACGCGCTGGACATCGGCGAGCGCGCCCGCCTGAACGCCCGCCAGGGCGTGCGCTACCACCTGCAGGAGGGCGCGCGCGTGATCGACCCGCAGTCGATGCAGCCGGTGCCGTGGGACGGCGAGACCATGGGCGAGATCATGTTCCGCGGGAACATCACGATGAAGGGCTACCTGAAGAACCCGAAGGCCACGGAGGAAGCATTCGCCGGCGGCTGGTTCCACACCGGCGACCTCGCGGTGCAGTACCCCGACGGCTACATCAAGATCAAGGACCGCAGCAAGGACATCATCATCTCGGGCGGCGAGAACATCTCGTCGATCGAGGTCGAGGACGTGCTGTACCGGCATCCCGACGTGCTCGCGGCCGCCGTGGTGGCCAAGCCCGATCCGCGGTGGGGCGAGACGCCGTGCGCGTTCGTCGAGCTCAAGCCCGGCGCGGCGACGAAGGCGCAGGACATCGTCACGCATTGCCGCAAGCACCTGGCCGGCTACAAGGTGCCCAAGGCGGTCGTGTTCGGGGAGCTGCCCAAGACCTCGACCGGCAAGATCCAGAAGTTCGAGCTGCGCAAGCGCGCCGGCTCGGCATCCGCCATCGACGTCTGACACCGCGGCGGCGGGCGCGGCGCTAGGCTGCGCCGCATGCGGGTCCTCAGCCCAGCCGCCATGCACGTGCTCGCGCACCCCGGCGCCTTCCTGCTCCAGGTGCTGCGCGGCTTCCTGCGCAACCAGGGATTGCTGCTGGCGGGCGCCGTCGCGTACTACGCGCTGCTGTCGGTGGTGCCGCTGCTGGTGCTGGCGGTGGTCGCGCTCTCGCACTTCGTCGATCCCGCCGAACTGTTCGAGACGCTGGGCCGCTACCTGGGCTGGCTGCTGCCGGGCCAGTCGCAACCGGTGCTGGTCGAGCTGCGCTCCTTCGTCGAGCACCGCGACGTCGTCGGCTGGGTGCTGCTCCTGACGATGCTGTTCTTCAGCTCGCTGGCCTTCAGCGTGCTCGAGAAGGCGATGGCGGTGATCTTCACCCACCGCTTCCACGTGCGGCACCGGCATTTCCTGGTCTCGGTGTTGATGCCGTACTGCTACGTGCTGTGCCTGGCGATGGGGCTGCTGCTCGTGACCTTCGTCGCAGGCCGACTGGAGGCGCTGGGTTCCACGCAGCTGGACCTGCTGGGCCACTCGTGGTCACTCGAAGGGCTCTCGGGCGCGCTGCTCTACCTGCTGGGGTTCGTTGGCGAAGTCGTGCTGCTGACGTCGCTCTACATCGTGATGCCCGTCGGCCGCCTCACCTGGCGCCACGCGCTTCCGGGCGGCATCACGGCAGCGATCCTGTGGGAGGTCACCCGGCACGTGCTGGTCTGGTATTTCGGCACGCTGTCGCAAGTGAACGTCGTGTACGGCTCGCTCACAACCGCCGTCGTCGTCCTGCTGAGCCTGGAGATCGGCGCGACGCTGGTGTTGTTCGGCGCGCAGGTGATCTCGGAGTACGAGCGGCTGGCGGTTCAGCCGGCCGCGTCGTAGCCGAGCACCTTGGACAGGAACTCCGCGGCGCGCGGCGAGCGCGGCTGGCGGAAGAATTGTTCGGGCGGCGCTTCCTCGACGATGCAACCTTCGTCCATGAACAGCACGCGGTCCGCCAGGGCGCGCGCGAAGCCCATCTCGTGCGTCACGCACAGCAGCGTGAGGCCCTGCGACGCGAGTTCCATGATGACGTCGAGCACCTCCTTGACCATCTCGGGGTCGAGGGCCGACGTCGGCTCGTCGAACAACAGGACGCGGGGCTGCAGGCACAACGCCCGCGCGATGGCCACGCGCTGCTGCTGGCCGCCGGACAGCTGCGGCGGGTACTTGGACGCCTGCTCCGCGATGCGCACCCGCTCGAGTTGCTGCATCGCGCGCTCGCTGGCGTCCTTCGCCGACAGGCCGCCCACGCGCATCGGCGCGATCGTGAGGTTCTGCAGCACGGTCAGGTGCGGGAACAGGTTGAACTGCTGGAACACCATGCCGACATCGCGCCGCACGGCGGCGATCGCTGCAGGCCCTGCGCCCAGGCGATGGCCGGCGACGGTGAGCTCGCCTTCCTGGAAGGCTTCCAGCCCGTTGATGCAGCGGATCAGCGTCGACTTGCCCGAGCCCGAGGGACCGCAAATGACGATGCGTTCGCCGGCCGCGACGGCGAGGTCGATGTCGCGCAGCACGTGCAGGCCGTTGGCGAACCACTTGTTCACGCGCTCGAAGCGCACGACGGCGTCGCTCATGCCATCTCCTGTGGCAGTTCCAGGCGCGCGCTGGCCCGGGCGAGCGCGAAGCACAGGACGAAGTAGATGGCGCCAGCAACCAGGAACAGTTCCACCTTGAACGGGCGCCATTCCGGGTCGGACCCCAGCGCCAGCGACACGGCGCCGGTGAGTTCGTAGAGCGAGACGATGGTCACCAGCGAGGTTTCCTTCAGCAGAGACAAGGCATTGTTGGTCAGCGCGGGCACGGCGGCCCTCAGGGCCTGCGGCAAGACCACGGCACGCTGCGCACCCCACCAGCCCAATCCGATGCTGGCGGCCGCTTCGAGCTGGCCCTTGGGCACGGACTGCAGCCCGCCGCGCACCACCTCTGCCATGTAGGCCGCGGCGAACAGGGCGAGCGCGACGACGACGCGCGCCAGCAGGTCCGGCGAGCGGCCGGGCGACAGCAGCAGCGGGAACACGAACGAGGCGATGAACAGGACCGGCACCAGCGGCACGCCGCGCACGAGCTCGATCCAGACGGTGCACGCCGCGCGCAGCGCGGGCAGGGCGCTGCGACGGCCCAAGGCCAGCAGGATGGCGACCGGGAACGCGAGCAGCATGGTCGACGCGGTGAGGAACAGCGTCAGTGGCAAGCCACCCCACAGGTCCGTCGGCACGGCTTCGAGGCCCGGGCCGCCACCGGCGAGCCAGGCGAACACCAGCAGCCCCGATGGCCACGCCAGCAGCCAGCGCGGCGAGCGCGGCGCAAGCCACAAGGACGCCGCGACACCGGCGAGCAGCGCAATGCTTCCCGTGACGATGCGCCACGTGCCGTCGACCGGATAGCGGCCCAGGAGCACCAGCCGCCACTTCTCGGCCACCACGCCCCAGCAGGCGCCGGTGCCGCGCGCGGCCTGGCATCGATCCGCATCGGGTTGCCAGACGGCGTCCAGCACGGCCCACTGCAGGAAGTGGGCAAGCGCCCAGCCGGCGACCGCGACGACCAGCAGCGTCAGCACCACCTGCGTCGGCGAGCCCGCGACATGCCGGCGCCAGGAACTCCACGCCGATGGCCCTGCGGGCTTCGCCCGGGCGGACACGATGGGGCGCACGGCGGCCATGTCAGCCCCCATGCCGCAGCGCGCGGCGGTTGAAGCGGTCCATCCCGAAAGCCGTGGACAGCGACAGCAGCAAGTAGACGGCGGCGAGCACCGCGATGCACTCGACGGCGCGGCCCGACTGGTTGATCGCCGTATTGGCGATCGACACCAGGTCCGGATAGCCGATCGCGACCGCGAGCGAGGAGTTCTTCACCAGGTTGATGTACTGGTTCGCGAGCGGGGGAATGGCCAGGCGCATCGCCTGCGGCAGCACCACCTCGCGCCATTCGACGCGGGCGGGCAGCCCGAGCGCGGCCGCCGCTTCCCATTGCCCGGCGGGCACCGCCTGCACGCCCGCGCGCACGACTTCCGCGACGTAGGCGGACGTGTACACGGCCAGGCCGATCACGAGGGCAAGGTATTCCGGCGAGAGCAGCGGCCCGCCTTCGCCACCGAGCGCCAGGCCCGCCTTGCTCCACTGGGCGATGCCGGCCCAGCCGCCGGGCTCGTCCGCGCCCGGCAGGAACTCCGTCAGCACCAGGTACCACGCCAGCAGTTGCAGCAGCAGCGGCACGTTGCGCACCACCTCGATCCACGCGCGGCACGCGCCGCGCACCAGCGGGTTGGACGAGAGCCGGCCCACGCCGACCAGCAGCCCGAGGAGCGAGCAGCCGACGAGCGCCGGCACGGCGGCGCGGATCGTGTTCACCAGGCCCGCGAGGAACGCACGCCAGTACGGCTGCGAGGGTTCGAACGCGAGCCAGCCTTCGCCGATGTCGAAGCCGGCCGGGTCGAGCAGGAAGTCGAAGCCGCTGCGGATGCCGCGGGCGCGCATGTGGTCCGCGGTCACGCTGGCGAGCAGCCACAGCGCCGCGACCAGCGCGAGCACCAGCACCACTTGCAGCAGCAGGTCGCCACCGCGCCCCGATGGAGCAGCGGAGGAGGGCGGCCGCCGCGGCGGGATCAACGCACGGGCGGGGCGTACACCAGGCCGCCCTTGGTCCACAGGTTGTTGCTGCCCCGCGGCAGCCCCAGCGGGCTCTTCGGCCCGACGTTGCGCTCGAAGATTTCGCCGTAGTTGCCGGTGGCCTTCACGGCGCGCGCGAGCCAGTCCTTGTCCAGGCCGAGCAGCTTGCCCATGTCCTCGGTCGTGCCGAGCAGGCGGCCGACCTGCGGGTCCCTTGCCTTCTTCTGCATCGCTTCGACGTTGGCCTGCGTGACGCCGAGTTCCTCGGCTTCCTGCAGGCCGAACAGCACCCAGCGCGCGATGGTGAAGAACTCGTCGTCGCCCCGGCGGACCGCAGGGCCGAGCGGTTCCTTGGAGATCAACTCCGGCAGGATCACATGGTCGGCCGGCGTCTTCGCTTCCTTGTTGCGAACGGACGCGAGGCCCGACGCATCGGTCGTGTAGGCGGCGCATCGGCCCGAGAAGTAGGCCGCGTTGGCGGCCTCGAACTTCTCGAACACCACGGGGCGCAGGTTCAGGTTGTTGGCGCGCGAGAACTCGCTCAGGTTCTTCTCCGTCGTCGTGCCCGATTGCACGCAGACGGTGGTGTTCTTCAGCTGCCTGGCACTCTTCACCTTCGACTTGGCCGGCACCATGAAGCCCTGGCCGTCGATGTAGAGGATGCCGACGAAGTGCAGGCCCAGCGACGCGTCGCGCGTGAGCGTCCAGGTGGTGTTGCGCGCGAGGATGTCGACTTCACCAGACTGGATCGCGGCGAAACGCTGCTGCGACACCAGCGGCACGAAGCGCACCTTGTTCGCATCGCCCAGGATCGCGGCGGCCAGCGCGCGGCAGTAGTCGACGTCCAGGCCCGACCAGCGTCCGCTGCCATCGGCCTGCGAGAAGCCGGCGACGCCGCTGCTGACGCCGCACGCGAGCTGGCCCTTGGACTTGATGCCGTCGAGGGTCTTGCCGGCCCAGGCCGCGTGCGCGCCGAAGGCGAACGAAGCGGCGAGAAGCCAGCGTGAAAGGGATCGGAAGGTCATGGGCCGAGGACTGTACCGGCTTCGCGCGCGGCCCGTGGTGCCGTGCGCGCAAGGCCCGTCAGCGCGGCGCCAGGCGGATCGCGCCGTCGAGGCGGATCACCTCGCCGTTGAGCATGTCGTTCTCGAAGATGTGCTTGGCCAGCTTCGCGTAGTCCTGCGGCGTGCCCAGGCGCGAGGGGAACGGCACGCTGGCGGCCAGCGCATCCTGCACTTCCTTGGGCATGCCGAACAGCATGGGCGTGCCGAAGATGCCGGGGGCGATGGTCATGTTGCGGATGCCGTTGCGCGCGAGGTCGCGCGCGATGGGCAGCGTCATGCCGACCACGCCGCCCTTGGACGCGCTGTACGCGGCCTGGCCGATCTGGCCATCGTACGCCGCGACGGACGCGGTCGAGATCATGCAGCCGCGCTCGCCGGTCGGTTCCGGGTCGTTCTTGGCCATCGCCTCGGCCGAGAGCCGGATCATGTTGAACGAGCCGACCAGGTTGACCATGATCGTCTTCGTGTACAGCGCCAGGTTGTGCGCGCCGTTCTTGCCGACGGTCTTCTCCGCCGGCGCGATGCCGGCGCAGTTCACCAGGCCCATCAGCTTGCCCTGCGACACGGCCTTCGCGACGACCGCCTGGCCGTCGGCTTCCTGGCTCACGTCGCACTTGACGAACGAACCGCCGATCTCGCGCGCGATCGCTTCGCCCTTGTCGGCCTGCATGTCGGCGATCACGACCTTGCCGCCGGCCTGGGCCAGCATGCGTGCGGTGCCTTCGCCGAGGCCCGATGCGCCGCCGGTGACGATGAAGACCTTGCCCTGGATGTCCATTGCTTGCTCCTTGAGTATGGGTTGGCGCGATTATCCGGGAGCCGCGCGGCGAGAATCCGCGCCGTGCCTGCATCGCTTCGCTTCACCCGCCGCACTGCGGCTGCCGTCCTCCTTGCATCGCTCGCCGCCTGCACCACGCCACCGCCCGTGGCGCCGGTGCAGGTCACCACGCCTCCGCCGGTCGTCGTTCCGCCGAAGCCTCCGCGGTTGGGCCTTGCACTCGGCGGTGGCGCCGCGCGCGGCTTCGCGCACGTCGGCGTGATCCAGGTGCTCGAGGAGGCCGGGTTGAAGCCGGACCTGGTCGTCGGCACTTCGGCCGGCAGCCTCGTCGCCGCGCTGTACGCGAGCGGCCGCACTGGCGCGCAACTGCAGCAGGTGGCCGAGCAGATGGACGAGGCCGCGTTCACCGACTGGACGCTGCCGCTGTTCAACCGCGGCATGCTGCGCGGCGAGGCGCTGGCGCGCTACGTCAACGCGCAGGTGGGCAACAAGCTGATCGACCAGATGCCCGTCCCGCTGGGCATTCTCGCGACGCGGCTCGACACCGGGGACGGCGTGCTGTTCCAGCGCGGCGACACGGGCACGGCCGTGCGTGCCTCGAGCGCGGTGCCGGCGGTGTTCCTGCCGGTGCGCATCGCAGGCGCGGAATACGTCGATGGGGGTTTGGTCGCGCCGGTGCCGGTGCGGCAGGCGCGGCAAATGGGTGCCGAGGTCGTGCTGGGCGTCGACATCTCGGCCGCGCCGGAAGGCAATGGCTCGGCCGATCCGCTGCAGATCCTGCTGCAGACGTTCGCGATCATGGGCAAGAGCATCAACCGCGGCGAGCTGCCGCAGGCCGACGTGGTTGTGCGCCCGGCGCTCGTCGGCATGGGCAGCGCCGACTTCACGTCGCGCCGCCGGGCCATTGAAGCTGGGCGGGCAGCAATGCGGCAGGCCTTGCCCAAACTCAAGGCTGCGATGGCCGCCAGGACCCAAGCAGCGCAGTAGCAAAAAAAACCCCGCCTGGTGGCGGGGCTTGGAAGGATCCCTGGCGGGACCCGAGGAGACAACCTGAAGAACTCCCGTCCATCACGGAAGTCCTGGGGTAGATGCTCCGCGGCGCGCGGAGTTCCCGGTCCAGACGAAGCTGGGGCCGTCCGCGCGCATTTCAAGTGCTCAGCGCTTGGCCTTGGCGGTCGTCTTGGTGGCGTTGACGGCCGTGTTGGCGACGGCGTTGAAGTTCGCTTCGGCGACGTCACCGGCCTGCTTGATGGCCTTCTGCACCGATTCCAGCGCGTTGTTGCCGGCGGCGACGGCGCTCTTGAACACGGCGACGGCGGTTTCGGAACCGGCGGGCGCGTTCTTGGCGGCGTTGTCGACCACGGCCAGGAACTTCTTCTGGGCGTCGCTGGCTTGCGATTCGAAGGTCTTGCCGAACTCGGCGCCGGTGCCCGACGCGATGTCGTACAGGTGGCGGCTGTAGGCGGCGGTCTTCTCGGCCAGGGGCTGGAACAGGCCGGCTTGCAGCGCCAGCAGTTCCTGCGCGTCCTTGACGCTTAGCAGCGTCTGGGCGGCGGTGGCCGACTCGGCCAGGGCGGCCTTCGAGGCGGTCATGTTCAGCTCGACGAGCTTCTCGACGCCTTCGAACGCCTTGGCGGTCAGGCCGAACAGGGTTTCGAAGGAAGCCTTCTGCGAGGCCAGCAGTTGTTCAGGGGTCAGCATGGTCAGATCTCCGGGTGGTGGGTGGGGCCGCTCCGGTCAACCTGTATGTTGCGGCGCAGCATAGATGGAAGTCTAAGGGCGGCTCGGGTCGATTGCAAGCGTTTTTTGTGCGACGCAGCAATCTAGTGGCCAGCCCCTAGCCGACAGGGTGCCGGCCCACCCGGACAATGCCGGGAATGCAGGTTTTCTACGCGACGCAGTTCGTGCTGCCGCTGCCGCCGGGCCACCGGTTCCCGATGGGCAAGTACAAGCTGCTGCGCGACCGGCTCACGGCCGAGCTGCCCGAGATCGCCCTGCGCCAGGCCGAGTCGGCCACCGATGGGCAGCTGGCGCTGGTCCACACGCCGGCCTACGTCCAGGCGATCAGCGACGGCACCGTCGACAAGGCCATCCTGCGCGAGATCGGCTTCCCCTGGAGCGAGGCGATGGCCGTACGGGCGCGGCGCTCGGTCGGCGCCACGATCGCTGCCTGCCGCGCGGCGTTCGACGACGGCGTCGCCGCCAATGTGGCCGGCGGCACCCATCACGCGTATGCGGACCGCGGCGGCGGCTTCTGCGTGTTCAACGACGCCGCGGTCGCGACCCGGCTGATGCAGGCGGAGCACGGGCGACGGGGCCGCACGCTGCACGTGGCCGTCATCGATCTCGACGTGCACCAGGGCAACGGCACCGCCCGCATCTTCCGCGACGACCCCACCGTGTTCACCCTGTCGATGCACGGGCAGAAGAACTTCCCGTTCCGCAAGGAGGCGAGCGACCTGGACGTCGACCTGCCGGACGGCACCGGCGACGCCGCCTACATCGAGGCGCTGGAGCTGGCGCTGGGCGAACTCGAACGCCGTTTCGCCCCCGGCCTGGTGATCTACCTCGCGGGCGCGGACCCGCACGAGGGCGACCGCCTCGGGCGGCTGAAGCTCACGTGGGACGGCCTCGAGGCGCGCGACCGGCGCGTGTTCGACTGGGCCTGGCAACGCGGCGTGCCGCTTGCCTTCGCGATGGCCGGCGGCTACGGCACGCGCATGGAGGACACGGTGCAGGTGCAGGTGAACACCTTCGCCGCCGGCGTGCAGGCCTGGCGGCGCTGGCAGAATCGCCGGCGATGAGCGACCGCCCCACGGCCCGGCAGGAGCCCGAATCCCGCAGCGCGTACCGCGCCTTCCGGCCGATCACCACCCGCTGGATGGACAACGACGTCTACGGCCACGTCAACAACGTCGTCTATTACAGCTGGTTCGACACCGCGGTCAACGCGCACCTGATCGAGCGCGGTGCGCTCGACATCCACGACGGCACGACCATCGGCCTGGTCGTCGAGACCCAGTGCAACTACTTCGCGCCGCTCGCGTTCCCGCAGGCCGTCGACGCCGGCATCCGCGTCGCGCGCATCGGCGGCTCCAGCGTCCGCTACGAAGTCGGCCTGTTCGGCGCCGGCGAGCCCCTCACCGCGGCCAAGGGCCACTTCATCCACGTCTACGTCGACCGGGCCACGCGCCGCCCGGCCCCATTGCCCGACGCGCTGCGCCGCGTCCTCGAGGACCTCCAATGACTTCCCAGGTGCGCACCGTCGTCGCCGATCCCGCCAGCGTGGCCGCGGCCATCGAAAGCCGCTTTTCCGCCCGCGCGTTCCTGCCCACGCCGGTGCCCCGCGCCACCATCGAGAAGATGCTCGCGCTCGCCAGCCGCGCGGCGTCGGGCACCAACACGCAGCCCTGGAAGGTCTACGTGCTGCAGGGCGCCAGCCGCGACACGCTGGTCGGGAAGGTGTGCGCCGCGCACGACGCCATCTACCGCGATCCCTCCGTGGCCGCCGAGTACCGCGAGGAGTACGACTACTACCCGGAGAAGTGGGTGTCGCCGTACATCGACCGCCGGCGCGAGAACGGCTGGAGCCTGTACGGCCTGCTGGGGATCGCCAAGGGCGAGAAGGACAAGATGCACGCGCAGCACCAGCGCAACTTCCGCTTCTTCGATGCGCCCGTCGGCCTGATGTTCACGCTCGACCGCGTGATGGGCCGCGGCTCGCTGGTCGACTACGGCATGTTCCTGCAGACGTTCATGCTCGCCGCTCGCGCCGAAGGCCTGCACACCTGCCCGCAGGCGGCGTGGAACGGCTTCGCGAAGATCATCCTGCCGCACGTCGGCGCCGGCCCGGACGAGATGCTCGTCTGCGGCATGTCGCTCGGCTACGCCGACGTCGACGCGCCGGTCAACGGCTTCCACACGCCGCGCGAACCGGTGCAGGCGTTCACCACCTGGCTGGAATGAACCGCATGCACCGACTCGCACGACTCGCATTCGTCGCTGTTGCCGCCAGCGCGCCGCACTGGGCGCTGGCCGCCGACGTCGACGGCCGCCAGCTGTCGCCGATCTGGGGCATCCCGTTCGCCGGCATCCTGCTCTCGATCGCGGTGATGCCGCTGCTGGTGCCCTCGTTCTGGCACCACCACTTCGGCAAGGTGGCCGCCGCGTGGGCGCTGGCCTTCCTGCTGCCGTTCGCGGCGATGTTCGGCCCGGCCGCGGCGGGCAGCGCGTTCCTGCACGCGCTGGTCGGCGAATACATCCCGTTCGTGATCCTGCTCAGCGCGCTGTTCGCGGTCTCCGGCGGCATCTACATCCGCGGCAACCTGCATGGCAGTCCCGGGCTGAACACGGCGATCCTCGCGATCGGCGCGGTGCTGGCGAGCCTCATGGGCACGACGGGCGCGTCGATGCTGATGATCCGGCCGCTGATCCGCGCCAACGACAACCGCAGGCACAAGACGCACGTCTTCGTGTTCTTCATCTTCATCGTGTCCAACGCGGGCGGCTCGCTGACGCCGCTGGGCGACCCGCCGCTGTTCCTGGGGTTCCTGAAGGGCGTGGACTTCTTCTGGACCGTTCGGCAGATCGGGCCGGAGACACTGTTCCTGGTCGGCTGGCTGCTGGCCATCTTCTTCGCCATGGACAGCTGGTTCTACCACCGCCGCGAGGAACTGCTGCCGCGCGACCCGACGCCCGACACGCGCGGGATCGGCTTCGACGGCGCGCGCAACTTCTGGCTGCTTGGCGCGATCATCGGCCTCGTGCTGCTGTCCGGCACCTGGAAGGGCGGCATCGCTTTCCACCTCGGCGACGTCGAAGTCGGCCTGCCGGGCCTGGTGCGCGACGTGGGTCTCATCATCGTGGCACTCGTCTCGCTGCGCATCACGCCTCAGGCGGTGCACGCGGAGAACCAGTTTTCCTGGGGGCCGATGCAGGAGGTCGCCAAGCTGTTCGCCGGCATCTTCCTGACCATCATCCCGGTGATCGCCATGCTGCGCGCCGGCGTCGACGGCCCGTTTGCACCGATCATCCATGCGGTGACGCGCGCCGACGGCTCGCCCGATCCGGCCATGTACTTCTGGGCCTCCGGCGTTCTCAGCTCGTTCCTGGACAACGCGCCGACCTACCTGGTGTTCTTCAACACCGCGGGCGGCGATGCGAAGGTGCTGATGACGACGCTCGCCACCACGCTGGCCGCCATTTCCGCCGGCTCGGTGTTCATGGGTGCCAATTCCTACATCGGGAACGCGCCGAACATGATGGTGAAGGCCGTCGTCGAGGATCGCGGTGTCACAATGCCTTCCTTCTTCGGCTACATGGCGTGGTCGGGCGCGATCCTCGTGCCGCTCTTCATCGCCATGACCTTCCTCTTTTTCCGCTGAAGCACCATGACCAAGCCCGCCGTCCTCGTCGCCCGCGCCGTCTTCCCCGAGGTGATTGCGAAGCTCGAACAGCACTTCATCGTCGACCACAACCAGGGCGATGAAGCCTGGTCGCGCGAGCAGCTGCTCGCCAGGCTGCAAGGCAAGGCCGGTGCGTTCACCACCGGCGCCGAACGCATCGACGCCGACCTGCTGAAGGCCTGCCCCGACCTGCGCATCGTCGCCAACATGGCCGTCGGGTACAACAACTTCGACGTCAAGGCGATGACCGCCGCGAAGGTGCTGGCCACGAACACGCCCGACGTGCTGACCGACACCACCGCCGATTTCGGTTTCGCGCTGGTCATGGCAACCGCGCGCCGCATGGCCGAGAGCGAGCGTTACCTGCGCGCCGGCAAGTGGACCCGATGGAGTTATGACATGTTCGCGGGCTCCGACATCCACGGCAGCACGCTGGGCATCCTGGGCATGGGCCGCATCGGCCAGGGCATCGCGCGCCGCGGTGCGCATGGCTTCGGCATGAAGGCGATCTACCACAACCGCTCGCGGCTGGACCCGGCGACCGAGGCCGCCTGCAAGGCGACGTACGTGTCCAAGGAGCAACTGCTGCGCGAGTCGGACCACCTGATCCTGGTGCTGCCGTACTCGCCCGAGTCGCACCACGCCATCGGTGCGGCGGAAATCGCGCAGATGAAGCCGACGGCCACGCTGGTGAACATCGCGCGCGGCGGCATCGTCGACGACGCGGCGCTCGCGAAGGCGCTGCGCGACAAGCGCATCGCCGCCGCCGGCCTGGACGTCTACGAAGGCGAGCCGAAGGTGCATCCGGACCTGCTCACCGTGCCCAACGTCGTGCTCACGCCGCACATCGCCAGCGCCACCGTGCCCACTCGCAAGGCGATGGCGAACCTCGCCGCCGACAACCTGGTCGGCTTCCTCGTGCACGGCAAGCCGCTGACGCCGCTGAATCCGGAAGTGCTGGGAGGCTGATTTGCAGGTTGCGGAAGGCATGGGCGCGCTCTGGCTGTTCGGCACGCCCGTCCTGCTGCTGGTGGGACTTGCGGCCGGCTGGTGGCTCGCGCGACGCAGCGCGGCGCAACTGGCGGAGTCCGCGGTAGCGGGGGCGCGCTCCGAGGCCGCCGTGCAGGTGGCGACCTGGAGCGAACGGGTCCGCGGCCTCGAGGCGGAACGGCAGCAACTGGCCGCCGAACTTGCGGACCTGCGCGCGCAGGCCAACGGGCTGCGTGACGCGCTGGACCTCGCGCGCGACGAAAAGGCGCAGCTGGGCGAGCGCGCGGCGCGGGTCACCGTGGTCGAAACCGAACTGGCCAACGCCGGCGCGCGAGCCGAGCGCCTGGCGCAGGACCTGTCGGGCGTGGAGCGCCGCGCCGCGGGCCTCGAAGCTTCGCTGAAGGCGGAATCGGCCACGGTCGAAGGGCTGCGCCGCGAACTCGCACTGGCCGTGCAGGCGCGCGATACCTACCAGCGTGAAGCGAATGAACTGAACCAGCAGGTGGCCGAGCTCGGGACGCAGTTGCAGGCCGAGCGCACGCAGACCCAGGAGAAGCTGCAGCTGCTGGCATCGGCCAAGGACGAACTGTCGAACCAGTTCAAGAGCCTGGCCAACGACATCCTGGACGAGAAGAGCCGCAAGTTCGCCGAGCAGAACCAGGCCAACCTGGGCCAGCTGCTCGACCCGCTGCGGCTGCGCCTGCAGGAGTTCCAGGGGCGCGTCGAGCAGCTGTACGACACCGAGGGCAAGGAGCGATCCGCGCTCGCGCAGCAGGTGCTGCAGTTGCTGGAGCTCAATCGCACGCTGGCGGACGAGGCCAAGAGCCTCACCTTCGCGCTCAAGGGCTCGACCAAGATGCAGGGCAACTGGGGCGAGCTGGTCCTCGAACGCGTGCTGGAAGGCTGCGGCCTGCGCAACGGCACCGAGTACCAGACCCAGGCCAGCGTGAACCGCGAGGACGGGGGGCGGGCACAGGCCGACGTGGTGATCCGCCTGCCGGAAGAGCGCCACCTGGTGATCGACGCCAAGGTGTCGCTGCTGGCGTACGAGGAATACGCGACGACGGAGGACGAATCCGTGCGCGTCGCCGCCCGCAAGCGCCACCTCGATTCGATCCGCGCGCACGTCAAGGGCCTGTCGGAGCGCAACTACCAGCTGCTCTACGGGCTGAAGTCGCTGGATTTCGTGCTGATGTTCGTGCCGATCGAACCGGCGTTCATGCTCGCGACGACGGACGACGGCCAGCTGTTCATGGACGCGTGGAACCGCAATGTGCTGCTCGTCAGCCCGTCGACGCTGATGTTCGTGCTGCGCACCGTGGCCCACCTGTGGCGCCAGGAGCAGCAGAGCCGCAACGCGCAGGACATCGCCAAGCGCGGCGCCGAGCTGTACGACCGCCTGACGGCGTTCGTGGCCGACCTGGAGAAGATCGGCCGCTCGCTGCAGCAGGCAACCGACGCCTATGGCGACGCGTTCAAGAAGCTCACGACCAACAAGGGCAACGTGATCCGCCAGGCGGAGCTGCTCAAGCAGCTGGGGATCAAGCCCACCAAGGCACTGCCGGCGGCGCTGGTCGCCGATGCGGGCGTGCCGGAGGACAGCGACGCCGATGGCGCGTGACGGCGGCGGTGTCGGCCTCGCGCGCCTGATCACCGGCCAGATCTTCCTGCACGCCAGCATGGCCGGCATGCGCATGGCCGCGCCGCTGCTCGCGCTGCGCGCGGGCTACAGCGAGGCGGCCGTGGGCGTGCTGCTCGCGCTGTTCGCGCTCACGCAGGTATTCCTGGCGCTGCCGGCCGGCAACTACGCGGACAAGCACGGCTTGCGCCGCCCGTTCGGCTTCGCGGTGATCGCGTCAGTCGCAGGCTGCCTGCTCGCGACGGCGTTCCCGGTCTATCCCGTGCTGTGCGTCGCCGCTCTGCTCACCGGCGGTGCCACCGGCACGGCCGTCATCGCCCTGCAGCGGCACGTGGGGCGCGCGGCCGGGACACCGAGCCAGTTGCGCCAGGTGTTCTCCTGGCTCGCCATCGGGCCGGCGTTCTCCAACTTCCTCGGCCCGTTCGGTGCCGGCCTCGCCATCGACGCGGGCGGGTTCCAGCTCGCGTTCCTGCTGCTCGGCCTGCTGCCGATCGTGGCGTGGTTCTGTGTGCGGGACATGCGCGAGGTGCCCGAGGCATCCCCGTCGAAGGGCAAGCCGCGGCCTGCGTGGGACCTGCTGCGCGACCCGATGTTCCGGCGCCTGCTGCTGGTCAACTGGATCATGTCCTCGTGCTGGGACGTGCACGCGCTGGTCGTGCCGGTGCTGGGGCACGAGCGCGGGCTGTCGGCGTCGGTGATCGGCACCATCCTCGGCGCCTTCGCGATCGCCGCCGCGCTCGTGCGCGTCGGGCTGCCGGCCATCGCGGCGCGGCTGCAGGAACACAAGGTGATCGTGCTGTCGATGGCCTGCACGGCGCTGATCTTCATCGCCTATCCGTACCAGCACACCGCGTGGGGCATGGGCGTGTGCTCCGTGCTGGTGGGCCTGGCGCTGGGCATGGTCCAGCCCATGGTCATGAGCATGCTGCACCAGATCACGCCCGACCACCGGCACGGGCAGGCGGTCGGGCTCCGGCTGATGGCGATCAACGCGTCCAGCGTGTCGATGCCGATCCTGTTCGGCGGGGCCGGCACGCTGATCGGCGTGGCGGGACTGTTCTGGGTCGTCGCGCTCGGGGCCGGCGCCGGCCTGCCGGCGGCGTGGAACCTGCGCAGCGCGTCCCGTCAGAGCCCGTAGAACTCGCGGATGATGGCCCAGGCATCCTCGGGCTGGTCCGCATAGCGGAACAGGTCCAGGTCCTGCGGCGAGATCACGCCTTCGTCGACCAGCACGTCGAACTGCACCAGCCGCTTCCAGTAGTCCGAGCCGAACAGCACGATGGGCACCTGGCGCGCCTTGCGCGTCTGCACCAGCGTGATCACCTCGAACAGCTCGTCCAGCGTGCCGAAGCCGCCCGGGAAGGCCACGAGCGCCTTCGCGCGCATCATGAAGTGCATCTTGCGCAGCGCGAAGTAGTGGAACTTGAACGACAGGTCGTGCGGCACGTAGGGGTTGGGCGCTTCCTCCATCGGCAGCGCGATCGACAGGCCGACGCTGATGCCGCCCGCCTCGTGCGCGCCGCGATTGGCGGCCTGCATGATCCCCGGCCCGCCGCCCGTGCAGATGAACAGCTTGTCGCGCGCTTCCTTCGCCGCGCTGTACCCGGCGACGAGCTTGCCGAAGGCGCGCGCCTTCTCGTACCACTGGGCATTGCGGGCCAGCGTGCGCGCGCGGCGGATCACCGCCTCGTCGCCGCCAGCCTCGGCGGCCTGCACCAGCGCCTGCGCCTCCTCCTCGCTTCGGAAACGCGCACTGCCGAACACGACGATGGTGTTCTCGATGCCGTGCGCCTGCTGCTCGAGGTCGGGCTTGAGCAGCTCGAGCTGGAACCGGATGCCGCGCGTCTCGCGCCGCAGCAGGAATTCGGGATCGGCGAAGGCCAGCCGGCTGGCATCGGGGTCGAGGGGCAGGCCGCGGTCGGAATGCGCCTGCAGCGTGGCCCATGCATCGGCCAGCCGCTGCGCGTGGATGTTGCTGTCGGAAGACATGGGGGCCATTGTCGCGGGATTGGCGGCGGCGCTGGGGAGGTATCCTCCGCCGCCAGGAAGAAGAGGAGGGCGCCCCTTGACGGAGACGAAGGACCCGCTGTTCCACGTCGTGCTCGACGGCCGCAAGGTCGGGCCGTACGACCGCCGCACGATCGTGGGCATGCGCATCCGCGCCACGCTGTCGAGCGACCACGTCCTCATCGACGCTGGCGGCACCCAGCTCACCGTCGGCGATCTCATCGGACGCCCGCGCCCCCCGAAAGCCGACTTCACGCCCCAGCGCACCGGCGGCTATTCCACCGTTCGCGCGTGCTACCCGGGCAGCCTGCGCTCCTGCGTGGGCCACGGCATCGACGTGCCTGCGTTCCAGGGCGAGATCGAGGTGCGCGTCCAGCCCGACGTGCTGCGCCTGGCCGGCCGGCATCGCAAGGGTTTCTCGTGGCACGACGATCGCGTGAAGCTGCCCCTGAAGGACATCGTGCACGTCCGCGCACGAGGCACCGAGGTGGACCTGGCGCTGCGCGCGGGCGAGCAGCGCCTGCAACGCGTCACGCTGGAACTGTTCTCGCCCGCGGTGGCGGAGGAATTCCTGCAGTGGCTGCCCAACGCCGCTGCCTGGCCCGAGGGCGAGCTGCCCGTGCGCGGCTCGCGCGGCAAGCCGGGGCAGCACCTGCTGTGGATGTCGGTGGCAGGCGCCACGCTCGCCGTCGGGGTCGTGCTCGCCGTGGTACTGGCGCAGCGGCTCTACTGACCCGGCAACGCCAGTGCCAGCGCGAGCGGCACGAACACGATCGCCAGCGCGTTGCCTAGCAGGATCATCGCCGCGACCCGGCTCGGCTCCTGGCCGTAACGCTCGGCAAGCAAGAACTGCATCACTGCCGGTGGCAGGGCGGCGAACAACACCAGCTGCCCACGCGCCGCGGCATCCAGGTCGAAGAGCCAGGCCAGCGGCAGTGCGAGCAGGAGGCCGAGCAGCGGCCGAGCGAAGGCACCGAGCAGCCCGGGCGCGACGTCGGCGCGCCGCAGCTGCGTCAGCCGCACGCCCAGCGACAGCAGCATCAGCGGCAGCATCGGCTCGCCGAGCAGGCGCATGCCCGTCATCAGGATCTCGGGCGGCCGCACGCCGGTGGCGGCGCTCGCGAAGCCGAGTGCCGATGCAACCATCAAGGGGCTCAGGAGCAGTTCGCGCGTGGAGGCGCGTGCGCTCGTGATGCGCGCGCCGAGCGAGAAGTGCAGCAGGCAGCTGACCGAGAACAGCGCCACCGCCGCGCCGAACTGCGAGGCGCCGAACGCCAGCAGCGCGAGCGGCAGCCCCATGTTGCCCGAGTTGTTGAACATCACCACCGGCACCAGCGTGCGTGCGGACGTCCGCATGCCGCGCGCGAGCAGCCACGCGAGCACGCCGGTTCCCAGCACCAGCAGGGCCGCGGCACCGATCAGCGGCAGGTGCTCGCGCAGGTGGAAATCGCGGTTCGCCAGCCCCGTGTACACCAGCAGCGGCGTCATCACGTCCAGCACGATGCGGTTGAACGTGCCCAGGTCCGGCTGCGCGCGCCGGCCATAGGCATAGCCGACACCCACGACGAAGAAGACGGGGACGATCACCTGCGCGATGCGCAGCAGCAGCTCCATCACGGGCGCCCGTCGAGCCAGGCGAGCACGCGGTCGCGCGCGGGCTGCAGGCCCTTGTACTGCAGCACCGCATCGGTCATCGACGTGAGCGACGCGTGCAGTCGCTCCGCCTTCGCCGGCGTGTCGACCACCGCCTGCAGCGGGGCGAGCATCACGCGGATGGTGAACACCGCCTGGCGCGTGCCACGGCCGACCGGGAAGAAGGTCTGCCGCTCGGCTCGGAACCAGCACTGCCGCGCAAAGTCCGCGGGATCCACCGTGTCCGGCCAGAGCGTGCGCGCATGCCGACGCGGATGCTGGTCATGGCGCGGTGACGGGCTGATCGTCCACACGTGCCGTTCCCAGTGCTCTCCGCCGGTGGCCAGGCGCACGAGGTGCTCGCGCCCGGCCAGCAGCATGGCCGCGTCCGCGACCGGCGCATGCACCGCGGCGAAGTCCAGCCCCAGCTTGTCCTCGGGCGCCCAGCGCGAGGGCAGGCTCACGCCCAGGAAGGGCAGGGTTCCGCGGTCGCCTTCGAGGATCGCGATGTCTTCCTCGAACGCGAGTTCGAGCGGGGCACGTTCGTCGAACGCCAGGCCCTCGGCGCGCGCCTGCCCGGCGATCGCGGCCAACGCGGGTGTCAGGTCGAAGCCAGGCACCGTGAGGCGCGTGCCCCCGGCTGCCATCGCCAAGCGCTTCTCCTGCTCGATCACGCCGCCGGGATGCAGCGGCGTGAAGTGGCGCGCGCCCGGGGCCAGCTTGCGCAGGCCGGGCTGCATGCGGAACGGCGCCGCGACGAGGTCGAAATCGAAGTCCACGGATCGGGCAAGAAAAAGGCTCCTTGCGGAGCCTCGTGGGTCGTGCGAACTCGCGCCGCTCAGACGCGGCGGCGGTACTCGCCCGTGCGGGTGTCGATCTCGACCTTGTCGCCCTGCGCCACGAAGATCGGCACGCCGATCTCGAAGCCGGTGGCGATCTTGGCGGGCTTGAGCACCTTGCCGGACGTGTCGCCCTTGACGGCGGGTTCGGTCCAGGTGATCTCGCGCTCGACGCTGGTGGGCAGTTCGACCGAGATGGCCTTGCCTTCGTAGAACACCACCTCGGCGGGCATGCCTTCCTCGAGGTAGTTCAGGGCGTCGCCCATGTTGTCCTTCTCGACTTCGTACTGGTTGTACTCGCCGTCCATCCAGACGTACATCGGGTCGGCGAAGTACGAATAGGTGCAGTCCTTCTTGTCCAGGACGATCTGGTCCATCTTGTCGTCGGCCTTGAACACGATTTCCGTGCCCTGGTTCGACAGCAGGCTCTTGAGCTTCATTCGCACCGTGGCCGCGTTGCGGCCGCCGCGGGCGTACTCGGTCTTGAGCACGACCCAGGGGGCGCCGTTCTGCATGATCACGTTGCCGGCGCGGATTTCTTGGGCGATTTTCATGGGGTCAATTGGCGGTGGTAGGCCGCAAGGCGCCCCCGGGGAGGTGGCGCGGCGGCGGGGCACGCAAGGCGCGGGGCCTGCTGCGCAAAGCCGCCCATTTTACCTTTTTTCTTCGGCTCGGCCGCCGGCGCCCGGACGAGCTGCGGCGATACTCCCGCGCAATGCGCCTTGCCCGCCCGACGCTGCACACCGAAACCCTCGTGCTCCTGGCCGCCGTGTACCTGCTGGCGGCCTGCAATGGCCCCTTCTGGAACGCCGCGCTGGGCAGCCGCGACTGGGCCTTGCCCGGCACCTGGGCGCTCGCCGCCGCGATGGCGGTGTCCTTCACGGCCGCCTACGTGGCCTTCTGCGGACTGGTGGCGGCGCGCTGGACCGTGCGGCCGTTGCTCGCGGTGCTGCTGGTGACGGGCGCCGCGCTGTCGTACTACATCGACCGCTACGGCGTCTTCTTCGACCGCGGCATGCTGCGCAACGTGCTGGCCACGCAATGGTCGGAAGCGCGCGAACTGCTCGGGCCAGGCTTCATCCTGCACGTGCTGGTGTTCGGGATCGTTCCCGCCGCGCTGCTGTGGTGGCCACGGTTGCAACGGCGGCCCCTGCTGCGCGCGGTGGCGATCCGGGCTGCGTGGATCGTCGGCGGCATCGTGGTCGCGGTGGCGGCGATGCTGCCCGTGTTCCAGGATTTCGCCTCGATGATGCGCAACGACCGCCAGATGCGTTTCCTGCTCACGCCGGGCAATGCGGTGGTCGCGCTGCTGCAGGAGGCGTGGAGCGGCTCCGGCCGGGCGCCGCCGGCCAGCGTGCCGGTCGGCACCGACGCGCGCCTGGCGCCGACCTGGCAACAGCGCCGTCCCACGCTGTTCGTGGTCGTGGTCGGCGAAACCGCGCGCGCGCAGAACTTCGGCCTCAACGGCTACGCACGCGACACGACGCCGGAGTTGGCGCGCCGCGGCGTCATCCCCTTCACCGACGTCACGGCCTGCGGGACGTCCACCGAGGTGTCCTTGCCGTGCATGTTCTCGGCCTACGGCCGCCGGCACTACGACGAGGACAAGATCGCGACGCACGAATCGCTGCTGCACGTGTTGAAGCACGCGGGCGTGCCGGTGCTGTGGCGCGACAACCAGTCCGGTTGCAAGGGCGTCTGCCAGGGGCTGCCGGTCGAGCAGGTCGACCAGTTGCCGGGCGTGGCCTGCCCTGCGGGTGGCTGCCTGGACGAATCGCTGCTGCATGGCCTGCAGCAGCGCCTGGACTCGGCGCAGGGCAGCCTGGTGCTCGTGTTGCACCAGCTGGGCAGCCACGGGCCGTCGTACTTCCGCCGCTACCCGCCGGCGTCCAAGCGCTTCCAGCCCGCGTGCGAGCAGGACGAGCTGCGCCGCTGCTCGCAGGCCGAGATCGTCAACGCCTACGACAACACGATCCTCTACACCGACCACGTGCTAGGTCGCGTCATCGACTTCCTCGCGGCGCAGCAGCGGTTCGACACCGGGCTGCTGTACGTGTCGGACCATGGCGAATCGCTGGGCGAGTCCGGTCTCTACCTGCACGGCGTGCCGTACGCGATCGCGCCGGACGTGCAGAAGAAGGTGCCCATGGTGGCGTGGTTGTCGCCGGCGCTCGCGACCTCGACGAAGCTGGACGTGCAGTGCCTCCGCGCACGCGCGGCGCTGCCGGCCAGCCACGACAACCTGTTCCATTCGGTGCTGGGGCTGATGGACGTGCAGACATCGGTCTACGAAGCGGGCATGGACCTGTTCCGGCCCTGCCGCGCGGCGCCCTAGCGGCGCACGAACGCGAGCAGTTGCGTCGCGAGGTCGTCCTGCTGCGCCATGGCGTCACGTGCGGCGCCAACCGAGTGCCGCCACGCCGGCAGGTCCCACGCATCGGCGCCTGCGGCGCCGAAATTCCACGCTGCATGCAGCGCGCGCAACGAGGCCGGCGCTTCGATGCGGTCCAGGAAAGCGTCCAGCTTGGCCCGGTGCGCGTCGTCGTCCTGGGGGTAGATGTGCCAGGCGAATGGCTGGCCGGCCCACAACGCGCGCACGACCGAATCCTCGCCGCGCACGAAGTTGAAGTCGCACGCCCACAGCAGGTGGTCGTACTCGACTTGCGGCAGCAGCGGCAGCCACTCGATGTCGAGCCGTGACGTGACGGCGGCCGGCAGTGCGCGAATCGCGCGCTCGGCCCGGCCAGAAGTGACGAGCAGCCGCAGGGGCTCGCCCGACGCGAGCCGAGCCTCCAGCCAGGGCAGCAGCCCGGGCGGTTCGTAGCAGAACAGGCTGGCGAGGCTCTCGCCGTTCCAGCGGATGCCACGCGCGCGCAGCCACGCGCTGCGATCGAACTGCTCGCGCCGTGCGAGCAGGCCCGGCTCGCGCAGCAAGCCGCCCGTGCGGGTCGTGAAGCCAGGATAGAAGAAGCGCTTCTGCAGGCCGTGCGCAGGACCGGCGAGGACGGGGGAGGGCAGGGCATGGCAGCGCTCGACCCAGGCCTCCGCCGAGAGGTACTCGAGGTTGATCCAGTCCGGCTGCCGGCCACGCTCGCGTGCCGCTGTGGCAATGGCCGACTGGACCGCGTCGTCGAGATCGCACCCGAAGGCCTCGACCACGACGTCGCCTGGCTCCACGCCCCGCGCCGCGTCCCAGTGGCCGACGTCGACGCCAGGGGCGCCTTGCGGCGCCATCCAGGCCAGCGCGCTCGCGTCGTCCACCCACAGGCGCACGTGCTCGCCGCGGGCCGCGAGGCCCGCGGCCAGCCGCCAGCACACGCCGATGTCGCCGTGGTTGTCGATGACCTTGCAGAAGATGTCCCAGCGCATCGCGCCGGGATAATACGCAACCATGCCGTCCGACCGTCCCGTGCATTCCGAGCAGCTGCTGGCCGAAGTGGCCGCGCTGCCGCAGCTGCCGGGCGTGTACCGCTACTACGACGCCGAAGGCACGGTGCTGTACGTCGGCAAGGCGCGCAACCTCAAGAAGCGCGTCTCGAGCTACTTCCAGAAGAACCACGGCGGCACGCGCATCGGCCACATGATCAGCCGCATCGCGCGAATGGAAACGACCGTGGTGCGCTCGGAAGCCGAGGCGCTGCTGCTCGAGAACAACCTGATCAAGGCGCTCGACCCGCGGTTCAACATCCTGTTCCGCGACGACAAGAGCTACCCCTACCTGAAGATCCACGGCGCGCCGGACAAGGTCGGCTTCGACGACGGCGGCCACGGGGCGCACAGCGCGGCCGTGTTCCCGCGGGTGGCGTACTACCGCGGCTCGGTCGACCGCAAGCACCGCTACTTCGGGCCGTACCCGAGCGCGTGGGCGGTGAAGGAATCGATCCAGCTGCTGCAGAAGGTGTTCCGCCTGCGCACCTGCGAGGACACGGTGTTCGCCAACCGCACGCGGCCCTGCCTGCTGTACCAGATCAAGCGGTGCTCGGGTCCGTGCGTGAACCTCGTCACGCCCGAGGATTACCAGCAGGACGTGCGCAACGCCGAGGCGTTCCTGCGCGGCGAGACGCAGGCCGTGCTGTCGCAGCTGGAGCAGCGGATGCTCGCGCACGCCGAGAGGCTCGAATTCGAGCAGGCCGCCGAGCTGCGCAACCAGATGGGCGCGCTGTCCAAGGTGCTGCACCAGCAGTCGGTGGACACCGGCTCGGACCGCGACGCCGACGTCCTCGCCGTGCAGGTGCAGGGCGGCAAGGCGTGCGTCAACCTGGCGATGGTGCGCGGCGGGCGCCACCTGGGTGACCGGCCGTACTTTCCGTCGCATGTCGAGGACGCCGCCGCGCTGCAGCAGTTCGACGACGCCGAGGACGCGGTGCCCGCGCAGCCCGTCGAGGTGCAGGTGCTGGAGGCGTTCATCGCCCAGCACTACATCGGCGTGCCGGTGCCGCCGTCCCTGATCACCAGCGTGCCGGTGTCGCGCGAGCTCGTCGAGGCGCTGTCCGAGCAGACCGGCGTCAAGGTCACCGCCGTGCACGCGCCGCGCGAGCAGCGCCGGCTGTGGCTGGAGATGGCGCAGAAGAACGCGTCCATCCAGCTCGCGCGCCTGCTGGCCGAGGAGGGTTCGCAGCAGGCCCGCACGCGCGCGCTGGTCGATGCGCTCGACCTCGCGCCGGACGACCTGGACCAGTTCCGCGTCGAGTGCTTCGACATCTCGCACACCGCCGGCGAGGCGACGCAGGCCTCGTGCGTCGTGTACCACCACCACCGGATGCAGAACGGCGAGTACCGCCGCTACAACATCGAGGGCATCACGCCCGGCGACGACTACGCGGCGATGCGGCAGGTGTTGATGCGCCGCTATGCGCGGCTGGCGGAAGCGGGCCGCGATTCGCCGGATGCGTCGCCGCCGGCGGCGCAGGAACCCGCCGGACAGGACGTCGCGACCGAGCAGGAACAGGCCGCCGAACAGGAAGTGGCCGTCGAAGCCGCGGCGCAGGACACGACGGCGACCGCTGCAGCCGTGGCAGCAGCGCAGGAATCCGGGGCGCCGAAGAAGAAGTCGTCGCGGGGCGGCGCCACGCGCCTGCCCGACCTGGTGCTGGTCGATGGCGGGCGTGGCCAGGTGAGCATGGCGCGCGAGGTGTTCGCCGAACTGGGCCTGGACCTGTCGGTGATCGTCGGCGTCGAGAAGGGCGAGGGACGCCGCGTCGGCCTGGAGGAACTGGTGTTTGCCGACGGCCGCGCCAAGGTCTACCTGGGCAAGGACTCGGCGGCGCTGATGCTGGTCGCCCAGATCCGCGACGAGGCGCACCGCTTCGCCATCACCGGCATGCGGGCGCGGCGCGCGAAGGTGCGCGTGGGCGGCAGCAAGCTGGAGGACATTCCCGGCGTGGGCGCGAAGAAGCGCGCGCGCCTGTTGCAACGCTTCGGCGGCCTGCGCGGCGTCGCGTCGGCCGGCGTCGACGACATCGCGGCGGTCGAAGGCATCGGCCGCGACCTCGCGGAGGAGATCTACCGTGCGCTTCACTAGGCTGCTGGCTTCCGCCTGGGCCACCCTGCTTGCCGCCTGCGGCACGCCGCCGTCGGCCCCCGTGCAGCCGGCGAACGTCGCCGGCACCACGGCGCGCCCGACCGGCGTGGCGCGGACCTGGGACGAGTACAAGCTGCGCGCCGCGCGCCGCATCCACGCGGCCAACGCGGCCGAGACGTTCAGCGGGCCGCTGCCGGATCCGCTGCAGTCGATCCCGGTGCTGCAGGTCAAGTTGAACCGCGACGGCAGCATCAAGGACATCGTTACGCTGCGGGTGCCGCGGCAGTCGCCCGAGACGCTGGAGCTGGCGCGGCGCGCGATCCGCCGCGCCGCACCGTTCGAGCCGGTCGCGCACCTGCCGCAGCCGTGGCAGTTCAACGAGACCTTCCTCTACAACGAGCAGCTGAAGTTCCAGCTGCGCACGCTGGCCGAGGCGCCGTAAGCCCTGCGGCAACTCGGCCATGTGAGAATGGCCGCATGTTCTTCACGATCCCGACGATCCTCACCTGGACCCGCATCGTCGCGATCCCGCTGATCGTCGGCGTGTTCTACCTGGGGCTGCCGCTGCCGGTGCAGAACCTGGTGGCCACCGTGATGTTCGTCGCGTTCGCGTTGACCGACTGGCTGGACGGCTTCCTGGCACGCAAGCTCAACCAGACCTCGTCCTTCGGCGCCTTCCTCGACCCGGTCGCGGACAAGTTCCTCGTCTGCGCCTCGCTGCTGGTGCTGGTGCACCTGGGCAGGGCCCACGTGTTCGTGGCGCTGATCATCATCGGCCGCGAAATCGCGATCTCCGCCCTGCGCGAGTGGATGGCGCAGATCGGCGCCTCGCGCAGCGTCGCCGTGCACATGCTGGGCAAGGTGAAGACGACCGTGCAGATGGTCGCCATTCCCTTCCTGCTGTTCGATGGCGTGCTGTTCGGCGCCATCGACACGCGCCTGTGGGGGCAGTGGCTGATCTGGGCCGCGGCCATCCTCACCGTCTGGTCGATGGTCTATTACCTGCGCAAGGCGCTGCCGGAAATCCGGAAGCGCGTGCGGTGAGCGCAGCCCCCATGCAGGACCGCGAGGACGCGCTGGTGCGCGCCATGCCCGCCGTGTTCGTGCTGATCTGGAGCACCGGCTTCATCGTGGCGCGCTACGGCATGCCGCATTCGCCGCCGATGAAGTTCCTCGCGGTGCGCTACCTCCTGTCCGTGCTCTGCTTCCTCGCGTGGGCGGCGCTGGCGCGAGCAGCCTGGCCACGCAGCCGCGCCCAGGTCGGCCATCTCGCCGTCACGGGCGTGTTGATGCATGCGGGTTACCTGGGCGGTGTCTGGGCCGCGGTGAAGGACGGCATGGGTGCGGGGCTCGCGGCGCTGCTCGTGAGCCTGCAGCCGGTGCTGACCGCCATCTGGATTTCATTGCGAGGCCACGCAGTGTCCTCGCGCCAGTGGGGTGGCCTCGCTCTCGGCTTGGCGGGGCTGCTGCTGGTGGTCTGGCAGAAGCTCGGGTTCGGCGAGGTGCATCCGCAGAACCTGTCGCTTGCTCTCGTCGCGCTGCTGGCCATCACGGCCGGCACGCTGTACCAGAAGCGCTTCGTCCAGCCGTGCGACGTGCGCACGGCCAACCTCGTGCAACTTGCAGCGGCGTTCGCCGTGACGGCGCCGCTCGCGCTGCTGGAGACCGAAGGCATGCAGTGGACCGGCCCGCAGGGCTGGAACCACGAGTTGCTGGGGGCGATGGGCTGGTCGGTGCTCGGACTGACGCTGGGCGGCAGTTCGCTGCTGTACATGCTGATCCAGCGCGGGGCGGCGACCACCGTCACCAGCCTGATGTACCTCGTGCCGCCGACCACCGCGGTGATGGCCTGGGCGCTGTTCGGCGAGGCGATCACGCCGCTGATCGTGGCCGGCGTCGCGCTCACCGCCGTGGGCGTGGGCCTGGTGGTGCGGGCGTCGCCCCGGCCCTGAGCCGCCAGGGCTCGGCGCGGAAGCGTTCGGCGAGGAAATCCACCAGCAGGCGGATGCGCCGCGGCGTCGTCGGGCTGTGCGGCGCCAGCCAGTGCACGTCCGCATCCACCATCGCGTAGCCGGGCAGCACCCGCACCAGGTCGCCGCGCGC
Source organism: Ramlibacter algicola (assembly GCF_016641735.1). Taxonomy (NCBI): domain Bacteria; kingdom Pseudomonadati; phylum Pseudomonadota; class Betaproteobacteria; order Burkholderiales; family Comamonadaceae; genus Ramlibacter; species Ramlibacter algicola. The sequence goes on from NZ_JAEDAO010000001.1 coordinate 2,162,509, forward strand.
GAGGTCGCCGGCGATGTCCCACAGGCTGCGCAGCATGACACCGCGGCCGCCCAGGCACCAATCGCGCACCAGCTCGCCCGAGTTGCTGGAGAGCCGCCCGCCGACCCGCACGCGCACTTCGCTGCGATCGCGTTCGCGCTGCAGCCGCCAGACGTCGAACTGCTCGTTCTCGCGCGCGACCAGGCACTCGTGCGCCGCCAGGTCCTGCGGGGACGACGGGACGCCGCGGGCGCGCAGGTACTCGGGCGCGGCGGCGAGCACCCGCTGGTTGCGCGCGAGGCGGCGCGACGTCCACTCGGTCGCCCGCTGCCCCCGGACCGACCACAGCCACACCGCGCCGTCGTACCCCTCCACGGCGAGGTCGGGCAACTGCTCGGTGAGCTGCAGTTGCAGCTCGAGGTGTGGATGTTTCTGCTGGAAGTCCGCGAGGGCGGGCCCGAGCCACATGCGCCCGAAACCGAACGTGGCCGCCAGGCGGATGCCGCCGACCGGCTCGCGGTGGCGTTCCTGCAGTTCGGCTTCCACCGCTTCGAAGCCGCCCAGCAGGCCGGCCGCGCGGTCGCACAGCGCTTCGCCGTCGGCCGTGGGCACGACGCGCCGCGTGGTGCGCTGGAACAGCTTCAGGCCCAGCCGTGCTTCCAGCGCCGCGAGGCGCCTGGTGATCACCGACGGCACCACGCCGGCCGCGGCTGCCGCGCCCGCGAGGCTGCCATGCTGGCGGATCGCCAGCAGCAGTTCGAGATCGGGACGGTCGAGCCGGGCTTGCATTGCTGCCAATCAGGAAAGAATCGCTTGCCGGATTATTGCTTGGTGCTGCCCTGCGCGGCTGCCACAATCGTCCGCATGCTCGATGGCTTCCGGACCCTGCAGATCGAACGCGACACGGTGCCGCTGCGCGTGCGTGTCGCGGGGGAAGGCACGGCGCTCCTGTTGCTGCACGGCCATCCGCAGACACATGCCATGTGGCACTGCGTGGCACCGCAACTGGCGGAGCGCTTCACGGTGGTCGCCATGGACCTGCGCGGCTATGGCGATTCGGGCCGCCCCCCGGCGGGCGAGGGCAGCGCCGCCTATGCGAAGCGCGAGATGGCGCTCGATGCGCTGCACGTCATGCGCACGCTCGGGCACGACCGCTTCCAGGTGCTCGCGCATGACCGCGGCGCGCGCGTCGCGCACCGCCTTGCGCTGGACCATGCCGCCGCCGTCGAGCGCCTGCTGCTGCTGGACATCGCGCCCACGCTGGCCATGTACCGCGGCACCGGCGAAGCGTTCGCCCGCGCGTACTGGCACTGGTTCTTCCTCATCCAGCCCCCGCCGCTGCCGGAGGCGCTGATCGCGGCCGACGGCGCGCGCTACGTGCGCTCGGTCATGGGCGCGCGGCACGCGGGCCTCGCAGCGTTCGACCCGCGCGCGCTCGCGGAGTACGAGCGCTGCGCGGACATCCCAAGCACCGCGGACTCCATCTGCGCCGACTACCGCGCCAGCGCCGGCATCGATCTCGTGCACGACCAGGCGGACGTGGACGCGGGCCGCCGCGTCGTGCAGCCGCTGCGCGTGCTCTGGGGCGAGCACGGCGCGGTGGGACGTTGTTTCGACGTGCCCGCACTCTGGCGCGAGGCCGCCACCGATTTCACCGGCCGCAGCCTGCCCTGCGGCCACTACATCGCCGAGGAAGCGCCCGAACTGCTCCTCGACGAAGCCTTCCGGTTCTTCAGGAGCACCCCATGAGCAAGAAACGCATCGCAGTCATCGCCGGCGACGGCATCGGCAAGGAAGTCATGCCCGAGGGCGTGCGCGTGGTGGACGCCGCCGCGCGCAAGTTCGGCATCGACCTGCAGTTCGACCATTTCGACTTCGCGTCGTGGGACTACTGCGAGAAGCACGGCAAGTACATGCCGGACGACTGGAAAGACCGCATCGGCGGCCACGACGCCATCTTCTTCGGCGCCGTGGGCTGGCCCGAGAAGGTGGCCGACCACGTGTCGCTGTGGGGATCGCTGGTGCTGTTCCGCCGCGAGTTCGACCAGTACGTCAACCTGCGGCCTGCGAGGCTGATGCCCGGCATCACGTGCCCCGTGGTGCGCCGCGACGGCAGCCCGCGCCAGCCCGGCGAGATCGACATGTACATCGTGCGCGAGAACACCGAGGGCGAGTACTCGATGGTCGGCGGCCGCATGTTCCCGGGCACGCCGCGCGAGATGGTGATGCAGGAAACCATCATGACCCGCCACGGCGTCGACCGCGTGCTGAAGTTCGCGTTCGAGCTGGCGAAGACGCGGCCGAAGAAGCACCTGACCAGCGCGACCAAGTCCAACGGCATCGCGATCACCATGCCGTACTGGGACGAGCGCGTCGCGGAGATGGCCAAGGCCTACCCGGACGTGAAGCAGGACAAGTTCCACATCGACATCCTCACCGCGCACTTCGTGCAGCGGCCGGATTTCTTCGACGTCGTCGTCGCGAGCAACCTGTTCGGCGACATCCTGAGCGACCTCGGTCCTGCGTGCACGGGCACGATCGGCATCGCGCCGAGCGCCAACCTCAATCCGGATCGCAAGTTCCCGTCGCTGTTCGAGCCGGTGCACGGCTCCGCGCCGGACATCTACGGCAAGAAGATCGCCAACCCGATCGGCCAGATCTGGTGCGGCGCGATGATGCTGGAGTTCCTGGGGCACAAGGACGCGCACGACGCGGTGCTGCGCGCAATCGAGACGGTGCTCGATCCCAAGTCCGGTGCGCCGCGCACGCCGGACATCGGCGGCAAGGATTCGACCGCGGACCTCGGCAAGGCGATCGCCGAAGCACTGTGAGCACGCGCTCGCAATGCGCGTGACATAAGTGGCCGCGGCCCTGTTGTAAACCTGCGAGCCTTATTGACACGCCCGGGGGCGCTGGCTCTAATCGGCGACAGTGGCCTCAGTGCCGCGCAAGAACGTCTCCCCTCCCGGCAGGCCTGCGGCTCGCCGGGGTGGGAGACAAAATTTTCTGGGAAGACGACCTGTTTCCTGACTTTTCGTCCAAGAGGGGCTCCTGTGAACAAAACCGAACTGATTGAGCACATCGCGAAGCACGCCGACATCTCCAAGGCGGCGGCGACGCGCGCGCTCGAATCCATGATCGGCGCCGTCAAGACGACGCTGAAGAAGGGCGGCTCCGTCTCGCTCGTCGGATTCGGCACCTTCGCCGTCGGCAAGCGCGCCGCCCGCAGCGGCCGCAATCCCCGCACCGGCCAGCAGATTAAAATCAAGGCTGCCAAGGTGCCCAAGTTCCGTCCTGGCAAGGCGCTCAAGGACGCGCTGAACTGAAGGCGGTCATGAGGGGTGCTTAGCTCAGCTGGTAGAGCGGCGCCCTTACAAGGCGTAGGTCGGCGGTTCGATCCCGTCAGCACCCACCAAGCGAAGGCGAACGGCAGTTCGCCTTTTTCGTTTTCCGGGCCCCCAGAGTCCCACGTACCGAGAGTCGCGCATGTTTGAATTCGTCCGCAAGCACAACAAGATCATGCAGGTGCTGCTGTTCCTGCTGATCGTCCCGTCGTTCGTGCTGTTCGGCGTGGAGCGGTACAACAGCGCGAGCCGCGGCGGCCCGGCCGTCGCGAAGGTCGACGGCAGCGAGATCACCCAGGCCGACTGGGACAACGAGCACCGCCGCGAGGTCGATCGCATCCGCCAGCAGATGCCCACCGTCGACGTCCGCCTGTTCGACACGCCGCAGGCGAAGTACGCCACGCTGGAGCGCATGGTGCGCGATCGCGTGCTGGCCGCCGCCGCGGCGAAGGACCACCTGTCCACGAGCGACCAGCGCCTGGCGCGCGAGCTCGCGTCCAACGAGGTCATCGCCACGCTGCGCGGCCCGGACGGCAAGCTGGACATGGACCGCTACAAGCAGCTGCTCGCGGCGCAAGGCATGTCGCCGCAGATGTTCGAGGAGCAGATGCGCGTCGACCTCGCCAAGCGCCAGGTGCTGCTGCCGGTGCAGGCCAGCGCGCCCGCCGCATCCGCGCCCGCCGACGTGGCGCTGTCCGCCTTCTATGGCAAGCGCGAGATCCAGGTCGCGCAGTTCAACGCCGCCGACTACGCCGCCAAGGTGACCCCGACGCCGGCGGACATCGAGGCGTTCTACAAGGACAACCAGGGCCTGTTCCAGGCGCCCGAGCAGGCGAAGATCGAATACGTCGTGCTGGACCAGGACGCGCTGCGCCGCTCGCTCGCGGTCAACGAGCAGGACCTCAAGGCGTACTACGAGCAGAACAAGCCCGAGATGGAGGAGCGGCAGGCCAGCCACATCCTCGTCGCCGTGCCGCAGGGCGCGCCGGCCGCCGAGAAGGACAAGGCCCGTGCGCGCGCGCAGGAACTGTTCGAGCAGGTGAAGAAGGCGCCGGACACCTTCGCCGACGTCGCGAAGAAGAATTCGCAGGACCCGGGCTCCGCCCCCAACGGCGGTTCGCTCGACTGGTTCAACCGCAAGGCGATGGTCAAGTCGTTCTCGGACGCCGCCTTCGCGATGCAGAAGGGCGAGATCCGCGGCCCGGTGGAGTCCGAGTTCGGCTTCCACATCATCAAGCTCACCGACGTGCGCGCGCCGACCTACGAGCAGGTGCGCCCGGAGCTCGAGGCGCGCCTGCGCAAGGAGCAGGCGCAGCGCAAGTTCTCCGAGACCGCGTCCGATTTCCAGAACGCCGTGTACGAAGCCACCGACGGCTACAAGTCCGTGGCAGAGCGCTTCAAGGTCGACGTCAGGACGGCCACGGTGCAACGCAATCCGGCGCCCGGCTCGACCGGCCCGGTCGCCAACCCGAAGCTGCTCGCCGCGGTCTTCACGCCGGACAGCATCGAGAAGAAGCGCAACACCGACGCGGTGGAGACGGCGACCGGCCAGCTCGTGTCGGCGCGCATCGTCGAGTACAGCGCCGCGCGCACGCTGCCGCTGGCGGAGGTGCAGGACAACGTGCGGCAGCGCCTGGTCGCTGCGCGCGCCGCCGACATGGCGAAGAAGGACGGCATGGACAAGCTGGCCGCGTGGAAGGCCAATCCGTCCGCGGCGACGGGCCTGTCCGACAAGGTCGTCGTCTCGCGCGCCGAGCCGGGCAAGCAGCCGCGCGACATCATCGAAGCCGCACTGCGCACCGAGACGAACGCCTTCGCCGGCGTTGATCTCGGCACCGCGGGCTACGCGGTGGTGAAGGTCACGCAGGTGCTGCCGCGCGCCAAGCCCGAACCCGCCCTGGCGCAGCAGGAAGTGGCGCAGTACGCGGGTGCGTGGAGTGGCGCGGAGGCGCTGGCCTACTACAACGTGCTCAAGGATCGCTTCAAGACGCAGATCCTGGTGCCGAAGCCTGCCGACGGCGAATCGCAGCAGGCGAGCCGCTGAGCCCGGCCGGGGCGCTTGCCCCGGCTATAATCACGCGCTTCGACGGTGGCTGTAGCTCAGTTGGTAGAGTCCCAGATTGTGATTCTGGTCGTCGTGGGTTCGAGTCCCATCAGCCACCCCAGGATCTGAACGAAAAGGCCGGTGCATGCACCGGCCTTTTTCTTTGCCTGAACAGCGCCTCAGCCGTTCACCAGCACCAGCTTGCCCTTCACGCCGCGCGAGCCCATGAGCGCATAGGCATCCTTCAGCTGGGCCATCGGCAGCACGCGGTCGATCACCGGCTTCACCTTGCCTTGTGCGTACCAGCCGGCCAGCTCGGCCATCATCGCCGCGTTCGCTTTGGGTTCGCGGCGCGAGAAATCGCCCCAGAACACGCCGACCAGCGACGCGCCCTTGAGCAGCGGCAGGTTCATGGGCAACGCGGGAATCGCGCCGCCGGCCGCGAAGCCGACGACGAGGTAGCGGCCGCGCCAGGCGATGGAGCGGAACACCGGCTCCGCGTACTCGCCGCCCACGGGGTCGTAGACCACGTCCGGTCCCTTGCCGTCGGTCGCAGCCTTGATGGCGTCGCGCAGGTTGCCTTCGGTGTAGTTGATGGTGGCATCGGCGCCGATGGAGCGGCACAGCGCGAGCTTGTCCTCGCTCGACGCCGCCGCGATGACGCGTGCGCCCGCGGCCTTCGCAATCTGGATCGCGGCGGTGCCGACGCCACCAGCCGCGCCCAGCACCAGCACCGTCTCGCCGGCCTTCAGCTGCGCGCGGTCGACCAGCGCATGGTGCGAGGTGGCGTAGGTCATGATGAACGCCGCAGCGTCCGTGAACGGGAAGCCGAAAGGCAGGGGCATGCACAGGTGCGCCGGCGCAACCGTGTGCGTGCCGAAGCCGCCGGTGCCCGAGAGGCAGGCGACGTTCTGCCCGACTTTCAGGTGCGTGACGCCTTCGCCCACCGCTTCGACGACGCCAGCGTATTCGGATCCGGGCACGAAGGGCAGGGGCGGCTTGTGCTGGTACTTGTTCTGGACGATCAGCAGGTCGGGGAAGTTGAGGCTGGCCGCCTGGATGCCGATGCGCACTTCGCCGGCCTTGGGCTCGGGCGTGGGAAGGTCCTTCCACTGCAACGCGTCGACGCCGACGGGGTTCTCGCAGAGCCAGGCATGCATGCTGTCGTCTCCTTCTTGGAAGCTGCGGCGATCATAGGACGCGTGCCGAGGGCGCCGATGTCCCTGCGGCGACCGGCCGCCTACAATGCCGCAGCCCCGCGCCGCATGAAGATCCTGCTTTCCAACGACGACGGCTACCAGGCGCCCGGCCTGCTGGCCCTGCACCACGCGCTGCGCGACCTCGGCGAGGTCGTCGTGGTCGCCCCCGAACACAACAACAGCGCGAAATCCAACGCGCTGACGCTGCACCAGCCGCTGTACCTGTACGACGGCCCGGATGGCGTGCGCTACGTCAACGGCACGCCCGCGGACTGCGTGCACGTCGCGCTGACCGGCGTGCTCGGCTACCGGCCGGACCTCGTCGTCAGCGGCATCAACAACGGCGCCAACATGGGCGACGACACCATCTATTCCGGCACCGTCGGCGCGGCGATGGAGGGCTACCTGTTCGGCATCCCTGCGATCGCGTTCTCGCAAGTGCAGAAGGGATGGGCGCACCTCGACGCCGCCGCGCAGCGCGCGCGCGAGTTGGTGCAGCAGGTGATCGCGCAGGGGCTCGATCCCGAGCATCCGTTCCTGCTGAACGTGAACATCCCCAACCGGCCGCTGGAAGAACTCGGTCCTTTCGAGGTCTGCCGGCTCGGACGCCGGCACGCGGCCGAGCAGGTCATCGCGCAGGAGAGCCCGCACGGCATGAAGATGTACTGGATCGGCGGCGCCGGTCCGGCCAAGGACGATGCGCAGGGCACCGACTTCCATGCGACCACGCAGGGCCGCATCTCGGTGACGCCGCTGAAGGTGGACCTGACGGACCACGACGCGCTGCAGGACTGGGCCGGGCGCGTCGGCCGCTTCGGGGCGCGCTCGTGAGCGGCCGGCCCGGATTTCCCGCGCGAGGCGCGTTGCCGCCGGCGGCGGGCAGCAAGCCCGCGGCTCCCGCAGCGAAGGCAGCCAGGCCCGCGCCGATGGCGCCCGTGCGTGGCGTCGGCATGGAGTCGCACGCTGTGCGTGCACGCATGGTCGAACGGCTCGCGGCCGAAGGCATCGCAGACGCGCGCGTGCTTGGCGCGATGGGCAGCGTCGATCGGCACGGTTTCGTCGACAGCGCGCTGGTCAACCAGGCCTACGAAGACACCAGCCTGCCGATCGGGCTGGGTCAGACCATTTCCAAGCCGAGCGTCGTCGCGCGCATGGTGGAACTGCTGCTCGCCGGCACGCCGCAGGGGCGCCTCGGGCGCGTGCTCGAAGTGGGTACCGGGTGCGGCTACCAGGCCGCCGTGCTCGCGCAGGTGGCTTCGGAGGTGTACAGCATCGAACGCCTGCGTGGCCTGCACGAGAAAGCGCGCGCCAACCTGCGGCCTCTGCGCCTGGCCAACGTGCACCTGCTGTTCGGCGATGGCATGCAGGGGTTCGCGAAGGGCGCCCCGTACGCCGGCATCATCGCGGCCGCCGGTGGCGATGCCGTGCCCGCGGCCTGGATCGAGCAGCTCGCCATCGGCGGGCGCATCGTGGCGCCGACGTCCATGGCCGGTGGCCGGCAGGTGCTGGTGGTGCTGGAGAAGACGCCGCGCGAGCTGCGGCAGACCGTGCTCGAGACCGTCCAGTTCGTCCCCCTAAAATCGGGCATCGCCTAAAGGAACGACAACGATGATGCGCATGCTTGGGGGCCGGGGAGCCGCACTGGGACTGGCGATGCTGCTGCTCGCCGGCTGTGCGTCGAAGACGCGCACCCCGGCGCCGGTGGAGGACCGCAGCAACAATGCGCGCGCGCCCGCCGCCGTCGTTGCCGACCCCGTGCGCCCGTTGCCGGGCGCCGAGAACGCGGGCAAGCCGGGCTACTACACCGTGCAGCGCGGCGACACGCTGATCCGCATCTCGCTCGAGCATGGCCAGAACTGGCGCGACGTCGTGCGCTGGAATTCGCTCGACAACCCGAACGTCATCGAGGTGGGGCAGGTCCTGCGCGTGCAGCCGCCCGCGTCCGAAACCGTCGCGACACGGCCGGTGACGCAACCGGTCGTCGCCGCCACCGCGGTGCCGCCTGCGAGCGCCGCAAGCTCCGCCTTGCCGCCGGCCTCCGCCGCCAGTGCGCCGCGCTCCACCGCCAGCACCGTGGCTGCGGCACCGGCGCCCGTCGCCGCCCAGCCCGCCCTCACGCCCGACGACGACATTCCGTGGGGCTGGCCCGCGCCGGGCAACAACTCGGTCGTCGGTGGCTTCGACGAGGTGAAGAACAAGGGCCTGGACATCGCCGGCAAGGCAGGCGACCCGGTGCTGGCTGCTGCCGATGGGCGCGTCGTGTACGCGGGCGCCGGGCTGCGCGGCTACGGCAACCTCATCATCCTGAAGCACAACAACACCTACCTCACTGCTTACGCGCACAACCAGACGTTGCTGGTCAAGGAAGACCAATCCGTGCGCAAAGGGCAGAAGATCGCGGAGATGGGATCGAGCGACGCCGACCGCGTGAAGCTGCACTTCGAGATCCGCCGTCTTGGCAAGCCGGTCGACCCGGCGAAGTACCTGGCGGCGAGGTAGGGCTGTGGCACGCCGGCGCGAAGGACGCAGTCCGACGCCGCCGCCGGCAGCGCTGGAGCAGGGCGACCCGCCGCCCGTGCCCAACGGCAACGGCAGTACCGAGCCGAACGGGCCCGCCACCTGGGCCGGCGACGGCGACACCACCGACGCGCTCACCCTGTACCTGCGCGAGATCCGCCGCACAGAACTCTTCACGGCGCAGGAGGAATTCGAGACCGCCACCCGCGCCCGCGCGGGCGATTTCGCCGCGCGCCAGTCGATGATCGAGCACAACCTGCGGCTGGTCGTGAGCATTGCCAAGGCCTACATGGGGCGCGGCGTGCCGCTGTCGGACCTGATCGAGGAGGGCAACCTCGGCCTGATGCACGCGATCGGCAAGTTCGAACCGGAGCGCGGCTTCCGGTTCTCGACGTATGCGACCTGGTGGATCCGCCAGTCCGTCGAGCGCGCGGTCATGAACCAGGGCCGCGTCATCCGGTTGCCGGTGCACGTCGTGCGCGAACTGCAGCAGGTGCTGCGGGCGCGCCGGTTGCTCGAGAACGACCCGGCGTTCCAGGCGGCCCGCGGCGGCACCCGTGGCGAGTCGGTGCGGGTGGAAGACGTCGCCGCGCTGCTCGGCCGCGACGTGCAGGAGGTCAGCGACCTGCTGGCGCTGGCCGAGGCGCCGCGGTCGCTGGACGCCTCGATGGATCGCGGCGACGACGAGCGCACGCTGGCCGACTCGCTGCCGGACGACCAGGCGGCGGATCCGACCGGCATCACGCACCACCACGAGGTCGAACGGCTGCTGGCCACCTGGGTCGACGCGCTGTCGGACCGCGAGCGCGAGATCCTCGAAGGCCGCTTCGGCCTGCACGACCGCGAGCCGGAGACGCTGGAGGTGCTGAGCGAGCGCCTGGGCCTGACGCGCGAACGGGTGCGACAGATCCAGAACGAGGCCTTGCTCAAGCTGCGCCGGCAGATGACCCGGCGCGGCATCGATCGCGGCGCGCTGTTCTGATCGGCTAGAGTCGCCGCATGGCCTGGCCCGTGCTCGTCTTCGACATCGAAAGCATCCCTGACGTCGCGGGGCTGCGCGCCACGCGCGGCATGCCCGCGGACCTCCCCGACGACCAGGTCTACGCCGCCTGGGCGGACGAGCGCAAGGCCGCGGGGCAGTCGGAGTTCCTGCCGCTGTACCTGCAGCGCATCCTGGTGATCAGCTGCGTGTTCCGCAGCAGCGAAGGCCTGCGCGTGCACTCGTTCGTCGATCGCGACAACGCGAGCGAAGGGCGCATCGTGCAATCCTTCTTCAACAGCATCGAGAAGCACGTGCCGCAGCTGGTCAGCTGGAACGGCGGCGGCTTCGACCTGCCGGTGCTGCACTACCGCGGCCTGCGGCACGGCGTGGTCGCCGACAAGTACTGGGACCTCGGCGACGACGACCGCGAGTTCAAGTGGAACAACTACATCGGCCGGTACCACATGCGGCACCTGGACCTGATGGACCTGCTGGCGATGTACCAGCCGCGCGCCAACGCGCCGCTCGATGCGATGGCCAAGCTGTGTGGCTTCCCCGGCAAGCTGGGCATGGACGGCAGCCAGGTCTGGCCGGCGTTCCAGCGCGGCGAGCTGGAGGACATCCGCCGGTACTGCGAGACCGACGTGATGAACACGTACCTGCTGTACTGCCGCTTCCAGAAGATGCGTGCCGGGCTGACCGAGGCCGAGTACGAGCAGGAGATCGCCTTCGTGCGGCAGACGCTGGGCGGGCTCGCGGCCGACGAGCCGCACTGGCGCGAGTACCTCGACGCCTGGGCCTGAGACCTTCGCGCGCCCTGAGACAATCGGGGCAATGAGAGACAAGACTGCATCGGCCCCCGTCGAGGGGCCGCTCGCCGTGGACGCGCTGGACATCGAGGCCCAGGGCGTGGCGCGCCGGCCGGACGGCAAGGTGGTGTTCATCGACGGCGCGCTGCCAGGCGAAACCGTCAGCGTGCAGGTCACGCGGCGCAAGAACAACTGGGAGCAGGGGGCGCTCGTCGCCGTCCACCGCGAATCGTCGCAGCGGGTCAAGCCCCGCTGCCCGCATTTCGGCCTGCACGAGGGCGCGTGCGGCGGCTGCAAGATGCAGCACCTGCACCCGGCGGCGCAGGTCGCGATCAAGCAACGGGTGCTGGAGGACAACCTGTGGCACCTGGGCAAGGTCAAGCCCGACCTCGTGCTGCGGCCGATCCAGGGCCCCGACTGGAACTACCGCTGGCGTGCGCGCTTTTCCGTGCGGCACGTGCGCAAGAAGGGCGTGGTGCTGGTCGGCTTCCACGAACGCAAGAGCCGCTATGTCGCCGACATCCGCGAATGCCACGTGGTGCCCCAGGAGGTGAGCGACCTGCTGCTGCCGCTGCGGGACCTGATCGGGTCGATGGAGGCGATCGAGACCTGCCCGCAGATCGAGCTGGCTTGCGGCGACGACGTGATCGCGCTGGTGCTGCGCCACCTGGAGCCGCTCAGCGCGCCCGATGTCGACAAGCTGCGGGTCTTCCAGCGCGAACATCCGGCTGTGCAGTGGTGGCTGCAGCCGAAGGGGCCCGACACGGTGCACCTGCTCGACGAAGCGGACCCGCGCCAGCTGGCCTATGCGCTGCAGGAGTTCGGGCTCGTGATGCCGTTCAGGCCGACGGACTTCACGCAGGTCAATCCGCACATCAACCGCACGCTGGTCGGCCGCGCGCTGCGGCTGCTGGATGTGCAGCCGGAAGATCGCGTGATCGACTGGTTCTGCGGCCTCGGCAACTTCACGCTGCCGCTGGCGACGCAGGCGCGCGAAGTGCTGGGCATCGAGGGCAGCGAAGCGCTCGTCGCGCGCTCGCGCGAGAACTGGGCGGGCAATGCCCAGCGGCGTGCGCTCGCACCGACCACGTTCGTGGCGCGCAACCTGTTCGAGATCACGCCCCAGCAGCTGGTCGCCGACGGCATCGCCGACCGCTGGCTGGTCGACCCGCCGCGCGAGGGCGCGTTCGCGCTGGCCAAGGCCATCGCCGACCTGCACCAGGACCCGCAGCTGGCGCCGGGATGGACGCCACCGCGGCGCATCGTCTACGTGAGCTGCAATCCCGCGACGCTCGCGCGCGATGCGGGCCTGCTGGTGCACCAGGGTGGCTACCGGTGCTCGGCCGCGGGCGTGGTGAACATGTTCCCGCACACCGCGCACGTCGAGAGCATCGCGGTGTTCGACCGCTGAAATGAAAACAGGGCCCCGAGGGGCCCTGTTTGCGATCCGGGATTGACGGGTCAATCGTTGCTGCTGCCCAGGCCGAGGATGGCCAGCAGGCTCTGGAACACGTTGAACGCGTCCAGGTACAGCGCCAGCGTGGCGGTGATGTAGTTCGTCTCGCCGCCGTCGAGGATGCGCTTGACGTCGTAGACCATGAAGCCGCTGAAGATGCCGATGGCCATCACGCTGATCACCAGCATGCCGGTCGTCGAGCCGACGAACACGTTGATGATCGAGCCGACCACCAGCGCCAGCGCGCCGACGAACAGGAACTTGCCGAAGCCCGACAGGTCGCGCTTGATGAACGTCGCCATCGTCGCCATCGCGAAGAAGATGGCCGCGGTGCCGCCGAAGGCAGTCATCACGATCGTGCCGCCGTCCTTCAGGCCCAGGATGACCGCAAGCAGGCGCGAGAGCATCAGGCCCATGAAGAAGGTGAAGCCCAGCAGCACGCCGATGCCTGCCGCGGAGTTCTTGGTCTTCTCGATCGCGAACATGAAGCCGAACGCGCCGCCCAGGAACACGATCAGACCGAGCCCGCCGGTCAGGCCGCGGGTCAGGCCGGTCGCCAGGCCCAGCCAGGCGCCGAGCACGGTGGGCACCAGGCTCAGGGCGAGCAGCCAGTAGGTGTTGCGCAGGACGCGATGGCGTTCCTGCGACGAACCGATCGCATACCCACGGCTGTCGATCACCACTTGCTCGTTCATACGAAAGCTCCTTCCAAGGTGCCGAGTTAGACGGAACGATTCTAGGTTGGTTCCCAGTGCGCGGAAGCGCATGTCCTTGCGTTGCGCGGCGTTTATGCTCGCGGCATGAAAAGCAAACCTGCGCTCGAACTGGCCGATGTCAAGGCCATCGCTGCCGCCGCGGAAGCGGAAGCCCTGAAGCACCAGTGGGCGGTGTCCATCGCCATCGTCGACGACGGCGGCCACTTGCTGTGGTTGCAGCGCCTGGACGGCGCAGCCCCGATCTCCGCGCAGATCGCGCCGGCGAAGGCGCGCACCGCGGCGGTTGGCCGCCGCGAGAGCCGGCTCTACGAGGAGATGGTCAACGGCGGCCGCGTCTCGTTCCTGAGCGCCCCGGGCCTCGAAGGCCTGCTGGAAGGCGGCGTGCCGGTCCTCAAGGATGGGCAGTGCCTGGGCGCGGTGGGGGTCAGCGGCGTGAAGTCGACGGAAGACGCGCAGATCGCGCGGGCGGGCATCGCCGCGATCGGGCTCTGAGGCTCAGCCGCGCAGCACCCAGCGCGCGGCGACCAGGACGACGCCCGCGCTCAGGCCGAGCAGGAGGACGAGGAATTCCATCCGGGCAGGTCCGAGCGGTCCTGCTGGCCGCGCAGGGCGGCCACCGGGAAGGTGGCACTGCACTGGTTGACGATGTCGCGCGCGCAGCCTTCGCACTGGCCGCACTGCGTCGCCACGCCGAGCTCGAACTGGATGTCGTCGAAGGTCATGCCGGCCTTCGCATGGCGGGTGATCTCGCGGTCGGAGATGCGGCGGCAGACACAGACGATCATCGGGAACGGCTCAGGTGGATGGTGGCGTTGGGCGAGGCGGCACTCAGTATAAATGCGAATCGCTCGCATTGGCAATCTATAATTGCGTCAAATCCCTCCGGGCCACCTGACCAATGACCGTCGACACCGTCCTTTCCCCGGCGCTGCAGGCCGATGCCGCGCCTGTAGCCGCTGAGCTCGCCCAGCGGCTGGACGGCGCGCCCCCGGGCGTGCCGTTCCGGGTGCGGCACGTCGATCACGACCCGGCCGTGCCCGAGCGCGCCCGCCAGCTGGAGGAGATCGGTTTCTTTCCCGGTGAGCACGTGACCGTGATGGCGCGCGGCTTGCCGGGCGGCGACCCGCTGGCCGTACGCATCGGCCTGTCCACCTTCGCCCTGCGCCGGGCCGAGGCCGCCTGCGTGCGCATCGAGCCGGTGCCCCGCGCGGCAGCGGGATGAAGGAAGCCGTCATCCACCTGCACCCGCCGGGGCGCCTGGCGGCGCTGGTGGGCAACCCCAACGCCGGCAAGACGGCGCTGTTCAACCGCCTCACCGGCAGCAGCCAGAAGGTCGCGAACTACGCCGGCGTCACCATCGAGCGCAAGGAGGGCCGCCTGGCCCTCGCGTCGGGCAAGACCGTGCGCGTGCTGGACCTGCCCGGCACCTACAGCCTGCATCCGCGCTCGCCCGACGAGCGCATCACGTGCGACGTGCTCCTGGGCACGGCGCAAGGCGAGAAGCGCCCGGACCTCGTCGTCTGCGTGCTCGACGCCACCAACCTGCGCCGCAGCCTGCGGCTGGTGCTGGGCGTGCAGCGCATGGGGCTGCCCTGCGTGGTCGCGCTGAACATGGCGGACCTGGCGGCGCAGCGCGGGCTGCGCATCGATGCGCAGGCGCTGTCGCGTGAGCTGGGCGTTCCCGTCGTCACGACGGTGGCCGTGGAGGGCAACGGCGACGCAGCGCTGCGCGACTTGCTCGAGCGCCCCGAGGTGTGGACACAAGCGGCGGCCCCCGTCGCACGCAACGACGACGTGCCCGATCACGAAGTGGTGCGCGGCATCCTCGAGCGGCTCGGGCTCGACACCGCCGCGCCCCATCTGGCCAGCGACCGAATCGATCGCGTCGTGTTGCATCCGGTGCTCGGGCCCGTGCTGCTGGCCGTGCTGCTGTTCCTCGTGTTCCAGGCGGTGTTCGCGTGGGCCGAGGTGCCGAAAGGCGTCATCGAGGGCGCGGCCGGATGGATCAGCGACGGCATCACCGCGGCACTGCCGGACGGATTGCTCCGCAGCTTCCTGGTGGACGGTCTTGTCGCCGGCGTCGGCGGCGTGCTGGTGTTCCTGCCGCAGATCCTGATCCTGTTCTTCTTCATCCTCGTGCTCGAGGAATCGGGCTACTTGCCGCGCGCCGCGTTCCTGCTGGATCGGTTGATGGGCGGGGTGGGGCTGTCCGGCCGCTCGTTCATCCCGCTGCTTTCGAGCTTCGCGTGCGCCATCCCGGGGATCATGGCGACGCGCACGATCTCGAACCCGCGCGACCGCCTCGTGACGATCATGATCGCGCCGATGATGACCTGCTCGGCGCGGCTGCCGGTGTACGCGCTGCTGATCGGCGCGTTCATCCCGCATCGCGATATCGGTGCCGGCATCGAACTGCAGGGGCTGGTGCTGTTCGTGCTCTACGTCGCCGGCATCGTCGGTTCGCTGGCCGTCGCGTGGATCCTCAAGCGCACCACGGCCAAGGGCCTGCCGCGCCCGCTGATGATGGAGCTGCCCACGTACCACTGGCCGCACTGGCGCAACGTGGCGCTCGGGCTGTGGCAACGCGCGGTGATCTTCCTGCGCCGCGTCGGCGGGATCATCCTGGTGCTGACGATCGCGCTGTGGGTGCTGGCGACGTTCCCGGGTGCGCCTGCGGACGCAACGCGCCCTGCGATCGAATACAGCTTCGCCGGGATGCTGGGCAAGGGCCTCGCGGTGCTGCTGGCGCCGATCGGCTTCAACTGGCAGATCAGCATCGCGCTCGTGCCGGGCCTGGCGGCGCGCGAGGTGGCGGTCAGTTCCCTCGGGACGGTCTACGCGCTGTCGGGGGTGAAGGACAACGCGGCGCAGGCGCTCGGGCCGATCATCGCGCAGAGCTGGAGCCTGGCGACAGCGCTGTCGCTGCTGGCCTGGTACGTGTTCGCGCCGCAGTGCCTGTCGACGCTGGCCACCGTCAAGCGCGAGACCGGTGGCTGGAAGTGGGCGCTGGTGATGGCCGGCTACCTGTTCGCGCTGGCGTACGTGGCGTCGTTCGCCACGTACCGCATCGCGCTGGCGCTCGGCTGGGGCTAGACGTGGAAGAGGGCCTCAGCCCTCGATCTCGCCCATCGCCGACTGCAGGTAGTTCTGCAGCCCGATCTTGCCGAGCAGGTCGATCTGGGTCTCGAGCCAGTCGATGTGTTCCTCGGTGTCCTCGAGGATGGCGACCAGGATCTCGCGCGAGACGAAGTCCTGCGCCTGTTCGCACGCGACGATGCCCGCCTTGACGGTGGCCTGCGCGCCGCGCTCGCTCTGGAGGTCGCCGTCGAGGATCTCCGGCACGTCCTCGCCCACGAGCAGCTTGCCCAGGTCCTGCAGGTTCGGCAGGCCGTCCAGCATCAGGATGCGTTCCATCAGCTTGTCGGCGTGCTTCATCTCGCCGATGGACTCCTCGTATTCCTTTTTCGCGAGCCGCTCCAGGCCCCAGTGCTTGAGGATGCGGTAGTGCAGGAAGTACTGGTTGGTCGCCGTCAGCTCGTTCTTCAGCTGCGCCTGCAGGTGCTGGATGACGCCCGGGTTGCCTTGCATTGTTGTTCTCCTGATTGCGAGGCCCACATTCTCGCCGCGGAGGCGCGGCCTGCACGCAAGCCCACACGCACGCGGACGGCGTGCGTGTGAGAAGCGTTCGTGTTCAGGCCGCGGCCGGTGCAGAGCTGCGGATCAAGTGGTCGAACGCACCGAGCGCCGCCTTCGCGCCGTCGCCTGCGGCGATGATGATCTGCTTGTACGGCGTCGTGGTCGCGTCACCCGCGGCGAACACGCCGGGGACCGACGTCTGGCCCTTCGCGTCGACCACGATCTCGCCATGGCGCGACAGTTCGAGCGTGCCCTTGAGCCACTCGGTGTTGGGCACCAGGCCGATCTGCACGAACACGCCCTCGAGCTCGACGTGCTGCTGCTCGCCGGACACGCGGTCCTTGTAGCGGAGGCCATTGACCTTCTGGCCATCGCCCGTGACCTCGGTCGTCTGCGCGTTCAGGATCGTCGTCACGTTGGGCAGGCTGGCGAGCTTGCGCTGCAGCACCGCGTCCGCGCGCAGCTGGTCCGCGAACTCGATCAGCGTCACGTGCGCGACGATGCCGGCCAGGTCGATCGCGGCCTCGACACCCGAGTTGCCGCCGCCGATGACCGCGACGCGCTTGCCCTTGAACAGCGGGCCATCGCAGTGCGGGCAGTACGCGACGCCCTTGTTGCGGTACTCCGCCTCGCCGGGCACGCCCACCTGGCGCCAGCGCGCGCCGGTCGACAGGATCACGCTGCGCGCCTTGAGGGCGGCGCCGTTCTCCAGCTCGATCTCGATCAGGTCCGAGCCCGCCTTGAGCGCCTTCGCTCGCTGCAGGTTCATGATGTCCACGTCGTAGTGCCGCACGTGCTCTTCCAGCGCCAGCGCGAACTTCGGCCCTTCGGTTTCCTTGACGGAGACGAAGTTCTCGATGCCCAGCGTGTCCAGCACCTGGCCGCCGAAGCGCTCGGACGCGATGCCGGTGCGGATGCCCTTGCGCGCCGCGTACACGGCCGCTGCGGCACCCGCGGGGCCGCCGCCGACGATCAGCACGTCGAACGGGTCCTTGGCCGCGATCTTCTGCGCCTCGCGCTCGCTGCCGCCCTTGTCGACCTTGGCCAGGATTTCTTCCAGCGACATGCGGCCGTTGCCGAACATGGTGCCGTTCAGGAACACCGTCGGCACGCCCATGATCTGGCGTTCCTCGACCTCGCCCTGGAACAGGCTGCCTTCGATCATGGTCGCCTTGATGCGCGGGTTCTGCACCGCCATCAGGTTCAGCGCCTGCACGACGTCGGGGCAGTTGTGGCAGGTGAGCGAGACGTACACCTCGAAGTCCAGGTCGACGTCGAGCGCGCGAACCTGGTCGAGCACCGACTGCTCGACCTTGGGCGGGTAGCCGCCGACCTGCAGCAGCGCCAGCACGAGCGAGGTGAACTCGTGGCCCATGGGCAGGCCGGCGAAGCGCGGGCCATTGGTGCGGCCGGGGGCGTTCAGCGCGAACGAGGGGACGCGGATGGGACCGCCGGGCTCGCCGCGCGTTTCGGCGACGCGCACGAGCTTGGAGGTGTCCGCGATGTCCTGCAGCAGGGCACGCATGTCCTGCGAGGCCTTGGAGTCGTCCAGCACCGCGGTGATCTCCACCGGGCCGGTGATGCGCTCCATGTAGGCGGCGAGTTGGGCTTTGAGGCTGGCGTCGAGCATGGGTGTGGTGTCCTTCGGAAAAGCGAAGGCCCGGGGCGCGTGGGCGCTCCCGGGCCTGTGAGGGGCGCGTCGGGGGACGCCGGCGTCAGATCTTGCCGACGAGGTCGAGCGAAGGCTTCAGCGTCTCGGCGCCTTCTTCCCACTTGGCGGGGCAGACTTCACCCGGGTGCGCGGCGACGTACTGCGCGGCCTTGACCTTGCGCAGCAGGTCGGAGGCGTCACGGCCGATGCCTTCGGCGGTGACTTCCAGCGCCTGGATCACGCCTTGCGGGTCGACGATGAACGTGCCGCGGTCAGCCAGGCCTTCCGCTTCGCGCATGTTCTCGAAGTTGCGCGTCACGGTGCCGGTCGGGTCGCCGATCATCGTGTACTGGATCTTCTTGATCGTGTCCGACGTGTCGTGCCACGCCTTGTGCGTGAAGTGGGTGTCGGTCGACACCGAGTAGATCTCCACGCCCAGCTTCTGGAACTCGGCGTAGTGGTCGGCGACGTCACCCAGTTCGGTCGGGCACACGAAGGTGAAGTCGGCCGGGTAGAAGAAGAACACGGCCCACTTGCCGAGCACGTCCTGTTCGGTGATTTCGATGAACTTGCCGGCCTTGAAGGCGGTGGCCTTGAAGGGCTTGATCTTGGTGTTGAGCACGGACATGGTGGGTTCCTCTCGTGGGGTGTGGTTGTGGGATGGCATCGAGTGTGGCCTCCCGCGCGCGATTGATCAATTCGATTGAATCAATGCACCTGATCAACGAAGGCTATTGACGTACCGCGCCGTCAGGCGGCGACGTGCAGACGAGTCGCTCAGTACTCCAGCCGCTCGGGCCGGATTTCCTGCAGGATGGTGGTGGCGATTTCCTCGATCGACTTGGTCGTCGTCGACAGCCACCGGATGCCCTCGCGGCGCATCATGGCCTCCGCCTCCGCGACTTCCGTGCGGCAGTTGTCCAGCGCCGCGTAGCGAGAGTTCGGCCGGCGCTCGTGGCGCACTTCGGCCAGTCGCTCCGGCTGGATCGTCAGGCCGAAGATCTTCTTGCGGTGCGGCGCCAACGCGGCGGGCAGCTTCTGCCGATCGAAGTCCTCCGGGATCAGCGGGTAGTTGGCCGCCTTCAACCCGTGCTGCATCGCGAGGTACAGCGAGGTCGGCGTCTTGCCGCTGCGGCTGACGCCCACGAGGATCACGTCGGCCTGCTCGAGGTCGCGGTTGCTCTGGCCGTCGTCGTGCGCCAGGCTGAAATTGATGGCTTCGATGCGGTCGTGGTACGCCTGGCTCTTGCTGACGTCGGAGAAGCGGCCCACCCGGTGGTTGGACTTCATCCCCAGTTCGATCTCCAGCGGGCGCACGAAGGTGCCGAACATGTCCAGCAGCATCGCCTTGCAGCCGTCCTCGATGACCTGGAGGATCTCCACGTTCACCAGCGTCGTGAAGACGATCGGCCGGCGGCCTTCGACCTCAGCCGTGTGGTTGACCTGCCGCACCACCTGGTGCGCCTTGTCGACCGTGTCGATGAAGGGCAGGCGCACGTGGCGCGGCTTGAACTCGAACTGCGCCAGGATCGCGTTGCCGAAGGTCTCGGCGGTGATGCCGGTGCCGTCGGAGATGAAGAAGACGGTGCGGGAATGCATGGCCACGGCCGGCATCGTAGCGCCCATGGGCCACCCCCGGCGCGGCGGTCCCGTGCCTACAATCCCTGCAACACCTCCGCCTTGCGCCCCATGGTCCCCGGCCCACTCGAACAAGCACATCGCCGCGACCTCGGCGCGCCCCGGCTGCGCCGGCGCGCGGACATGCTTTCAACTTCCGGAGCTTTCCCATGTCTGCACGTTTCGAGGCGACCGCCCTGGTCGTACCGTTTGAGAACCTGAGGATGTCCGACGTCGAGGCGGTCGGCGGCAAGAACGCCAGCCTCGGCGAGATGATCTCGCAGCTGCCGCAGGGCGTGCGCGTCCCCACCGGGTTCGCGACCACCGCCCACGCGTTCCGCGAGTTCCTGGGCGTCGGCGGCCTGGCCGACCGCATCGCGCAGCGTCTCAAGACCCTGGACACGGAGGACGTGCGTGCGCTCGCGGCGGCCGGCGCCGAAATCCGCGGCTGGGTCGAGGCACAGCCGTTCCCGCCGGAGCTCGAGCGCGAGATCCGCGCCTCGTTCGAGAAGCTGCAGGGCGGCAACGCCGACGCGAGCTTCGCCGTGCGCTCGTCGGCCACCGCCGAAGACCTGCCCGATGCGTCGTTCGCCGGCCAGCAGGAGACCTTCCTCAACGTCGTGGGCATCGAGCAGGTGCTGCACAAGGTCAAGGAAGTGTTCGCCTCGCTCTACAACGACCGGGCCATCAGCTACCGCGTGCACAAGGGCTTCGCGCACGCCGACGTGGCGCTGTCCGCCGGCATCCAGCGCATGGTGCGCAGCGACCTCGGCGCGGCGGGCGTGATGTTCACGATCGACACCGAGTCGGGCTTCCCGGACGTGGTGTTCATCACCTCCAGCTACGGCCTGGGGGAGACGGTGGTGCAGGGCGCCGTGAACCCGGACGAGTTCTACGTCCACAAGCCGATGCTCCAGGCCGGCAGGAAGGCCGTGATCCGGCGCAACCTCGGCTCCAAGCTGATCCAGATGGTGTTCAGCACGCCTGAAGAGCGCGCCGCCAGCGGCAAGCTGGTCAAGACGACCGATGTTCCGCTCGAGCAACGCAACCGCTATTCGCTGACCGATGCGGACGTCGAGGAACTGGCGCGCTACGCGCTGGTGATCGAGCAGCACTACGGCCGCCCGATGGACATCGAGTGGGGCAAGGACGGCGGCGACGGCAAGCTTTACATCCTGCAGGCGCGCCCCGAGACCGTGAAGAGCCAGCAGCACGGCAAGGCGGAGATGCGCTACAAGCTCAAGGGCAAGGGCGCCGTGCTCGCCGAAGGCCGCGCCATCGGCCAGAAGATCGGTACCGGGCCCGTGCGCCTGGTGCACAGCATCTCCGAGATGGACAAGGTGCAGGCGGGTGACGTCCTCGTCACGGACATGACCGACCCGAACTGGGAGCCCGTGATGAAGCGCGCCAGCGCCATCGTCACCAACCGCGGCGGCCGAACCTGCCACGCGGCCATCATCGCGCGCGAGTTGGGCATCCCCGCCGTCGTCGGCTGCGGCGACGCCACCAGCCTGCTCAAGGACGGCACGCTGGTCACCGTGAGCTGCGCCGAGGGCGACACCGGCTTCATCTACGACGGCTTGCTGGAGACGGAAGTCACCGAGGTCAAGCGCGGCGACATGCCCGACATCGCCGTGAAGATGACGATGAACGTCGGCAACCCGCAGCTCGCGTTCGACTTCGCGCAACTGCCGAACCATGGCGTCGGCCTGGCACGGCTCGAATTCATCATCAACAACAACATCGGCGTCCACCCGAAGGCGATCCTCGACTACCCGAACGTCGACGCCGACCTGAAGAAGGCGGTGGAGTCGGTGGCCCGCGGCCATGCGTCGCCGCGCGCGTTCTATGTCGACAAGGTCGCCGAAGGCGTGGCCACCATCGCGGCGGCCTTCTGGCCCAAGCCGGTGATCGTGCGGCTGTCCGACTTCAAGAGCAACGAGTACCGCAAGCTCATTGGCGGCAGCCGCTACGAGCCGGAGGAAGAGAACCCGATGCTGGGCTTCCGCGGTGCCGCGCGCTACATCAGCAACGAGTTCCGCGAGGCGTTCGCCATGGAGTGCGAGGCGCTGCTGCGCGTGCGCCGCGACATGGGCCTGACGAACGTCGAGATCATGGTGCCGTTCGTGCGCACGCTGGGCCAGGCCGACCGCGTCACCAAGCTGCTGGCGGAGCAGGGCCTGCGCCGCGGCCAGGACGGCCTGAAGGTGATCATGATGTGCGAAGTGCCGAGCAACGCCATCCTGGCCGACGAATTCCTCGAGTACTTCGACGGCTTCTCGATCGGCTCCAACGACCTCACCCAACTCACGCTGGGGCTGGACCGCGACTCGGGGCTCGAACTGCTTGCCGCCGATTTCGACGAGCGCGACCCCGCCGTGCGCGCGATGCTCTCGCGCGCCATCGCCGCCTGCCGCAAGCAGGGCAAGTACGTGGGCATCTGCGGGCAGGGCCCCAGCGACCACCCGGACTTCGCCCAGTGGCTCGCGGACGAGGGCATCACCTCGATCTCGCTCAATCCTGACAGCGTGATCGACACCTGGCACCAGCTCGCCGCGCGCTGACGCGAGCATTCCCTGAGCAGGGCCGCCTCCGCGCGGTGCGATGATCCGCGCCGGAGGGCCTGTTCACCCGATGGCTGACACCGACCACCAGCCGGTGCGCTACGCGCGCCGGCTGGCCCGCATCCTGGGGCTGTACACCGCCGGACTGTGCGGCACGCTGGCGCTGCTCGCGTGGGCCGAGCAACAGGGCCTCGCGCGCCATTGGCTCGGGCCCATGTTCCTGTTCGGCACGGTGATGGTCTATGCCGGCATCGGCATCTGGGGCCGCACCACCGACCCGGAGGAGTACTACGTCGCCGGCCGGCGCATCCCGGCCTTCTACAACGGCATGGCGACGGCGGCCGACTGGATGAGCGCCGCCTCGTTCATCAGCCTCGCCGGTGGCCTCTACCTGCAAGGCTTTTCCGGCACGCCGGGGCAACCGGGCGGCCTGGCCTACGTCCTGGGATGGACCGGCGGTTTCTGCCTCGTTGCGCTGCTGGTCGCGCCGTACCTGCGCAGCCTGGGGCTCTACACGCTGCCGGATTACTTCCAGGTCCGATTCGGCGGCGCGTGGCCGCGGCGGCTCGCCGCCCTCGGCGCCATCCTCTGCTCATTCACCTATGTCGTCGCGCAGATCTACGGCATCGGCCTCATCGCGTCGCGGCTCACCGGCGTGCAGTTCGAGATCGGCATCCTGCTCGGGCTGGGCGGCGTGCTCCTGTGCTCCTTCCTCGGAGGCATGCGCGCGGTCACGTGGACGCAGGTCGCGCAGTACGTGGTGCTGCTTCTGGCGTTCCTCATCCCCGTGTCGTGGCTCGCGTACAAGCAGGTGGGCAGTCCTTTCGCGCCGCTGGTGGTGGGCCACCAGCTGGAGAAGATCGAGCGGCTCGAACGCGAGCTGGTCGAGTCGCCCGGCGAGAAGGCGGTGCAGGCCGAATCGCTGCGGCGGGCGCGCCAGTACGAAGCCTGGCTGCAGGACGTGGACGGGTCGCTGCGCTCGCAGCGCCTGGCTGCGCAGGAACGCGTGCGCGAGTTGCGCGCCCGCGGCGCCGACTCCTCGCAGTTGTTCGCCGCACAACGCGCGCTCAACGCGCTGCCGCGCACTGGGGCGGCGGCCCGCGAGCAGTGGACGCGCGCGCTGCAGGAGAGCCTGGATCGATCGCGTCCCCTCAGTGGCCTGCCGCCGCATTCGCAGCCCTTCGCGGGCGACCCCGACGGGACGCCCGCCGAGCGCGAGGCGTTCGACACGTCGCGGCGCAACTTCCTCGCGCTCATGTTCTGCCTGATGGTGGGCACCGCCGGCCTGCCGCACCTGCTCACGCGCTTCTACACGACGCCCGACGTGCCGCAGGCCCGCCAGTCGGTGGCTTGGGCGCTGTTCTTCATCTGCCTGCTGTACTTCAGCGTGCCGGCGCTGGCCGTGCTGGTGAAGTACGAGGTGATGCAGCACCTGGTGGGCAGTTCGTTCGACGCGCTGCCGTCCTGGATCGTGCAGTGGGCGCGCGTGGACCCCGCCCTGGTGTCGGTGAGCGACATCAACGGCGACGGCCGCCTGCAGTTCGGCGAACTTCGGCTCGGCGCCGACGTGATCATGCTGGCCACGCCCGAGATCGGCGGGCTGCCTTACGTGGTGTCGGCGCTCGTCGCGGCTGGCGGCCTGGCCGCCGCGCTGTCGACCGCCGACGGCCTGCTGCTGACGATCAGCAATGCCATGGTGCGCGACCTGTACAGCCGCGACGTGCGGCCGCAGATGGCCGCGGAGCAGCGCGTGATCCTGTCCAAGTTCGCGCTGCTCGCGGTCGCCTTGCTGGCGGCCCTCGTGGCGTCGCTCAAGCCGGCGGACATCCTGCCGCTGGTGTCCGCGTCGTTCTCGCTCGCGGCCGCGACCTTCGTCCCCGCCCTGGTGCTCGGCATTTTCTGGGGGCGCACGACCCGCGCCGCTGCGGTGGCCGGGATGGCCGTGGGCTTGGTCCTCACGTCCTGGTACATCGTCGCCAACGCCGCGTGGCTGCGCGGGGCGTTGGGCCTGCAGGGCGGCGGCCCGCAGTGGTTTGGCATCGTGCCCGTCTGCTCCGGCGTGTTCGGCGTCGCCGCGGGGCTGGCAACGATCGTCGTGGTGAGCCTGGCCCGCCCGCGGGGCCTTCCGGCACCGGCGCCGGCGAGGGGGTGACGATGGCGCCGGACCTCCAGGCCCACAGCGCGCCGGCGCCCCTCGACGGGGCGGCCGATCCGCTGCGCCAAGCCCGGTCACCCGCGACGCGTCGCCTGACCGCCGCGCTGCTGCTGGTCTGGGCCGTGGTGACCTTCGTGCTGGCGTACTTCGCCCGGGACCTGCACTTCACGCTGTTCGGTTGGCCCTTCAGCTTCTGGCTCGGCGCGCAGGGCGGGTTGCTGGCCTACCTGGCCATCACCTGGGCGTACGCACGCGGCATGGACCGGCTGGATCGCCGCGCGGCCGAGCCACGGCAGCCGGCCGGGTAGGGCGTTCGCCCCGCCTGCGGTACAATCGTGGGCTTTGCCTTGCCGCACTCCGTCTTGACGCCGGGGGCGGCAGTTCCGCCGGGGCCTTCGCGGCCCGGCACTTCCCCAAGGAGAGTCCATGCGTCACTATGAAATCGTGCTGCTGATCCACCCGGACCAGAGCGAGCAGGTTCCGGCCATGCTGGAGC
Organism: Ramlibacter algicola; assembly: GCF_016641735.1. NCBI lineage: Bacteria > Pseudomonadati > Pseudomonadota > Betaproteobacteria > Burkholderiales > Comamonadaceae > Ramlibacter > Ramlibacter algicola. The sequence continues at coordinate 2,187,674 of NZ_JAEDAO010000001.1, forward strand.
GTTACAAGGGCATGATCACCGCCGGGGGCGGGAAGGTGCACCGGGTCGAGGACTGGGGCCGCCGCCAGCTGGCCTACCAGATCAACAAGCTCGCCAAGGCCCACTACCTTTGCCTCAACATCGAGGCCGGCCAGGACGTGATGGGCGAGCTCGAGCACGCCTTCCGCTTCAACGACGCCGTGCTGCGCCACCTGACGGTGCAGAAGAAGAAGGCCGACACCGGCCCGTCTTCCATGATGAAGACGGTCGAGCGCGAAGAGGCCCGCAAGGCCGCCCAGTCGGAGTACCAGTCGTAAGGCGCGCCACGCGCGGGACTGCCCGGCCTTGAACCAGGTCGCGCTCACCGCCCGGATCGCCGAAGCCAGCGCGCTGCGCTACACCCCCGCGGGCCTGCCGGCCCTGGACCTGCGACTCGAGCACGAGTCGATGGCCACCGAGGCGGGGCAGCGACGCGAGGTGAAGGCGGCGGTCAGGGCCAAGGCGATCGGGAGCGTGGCGGAAGCCATCGCCCGGCAACCGGTCGGCAGTCCCTGGACGTTCCAGGGCTTCCTGGCCACCCCGCGCAACGGCAAGCACCCCGTACTGCACATCCAGTCATTCGAACCCGCTGAACCAACGTAAGAGGTCCACATGGCCACGTTCAAGAAATTCAACAAGGACAAGCGTCCGAAGCGCAACACCCAGTCGCTGCTGTTCAAGCGCAAGCGCTTCTGCCGCTTCACCGTCGCCGGCGTCGAGGAAATCGACTACAAGGACATCGACACCCTGCGCGACTTCATCTCCGAGAACGGCAAGATCATCCCGGCGCGCCTGACCGGCACCCGCGCGATCTACCAGCGCCAGCTGAACACCGCCATCAAGCGCGCGCGCTTCCTGGCCCTGGTGCCGTACACCGACCAGCACCGCATCTGAGGGGAACGCACATGCAAGTCATCCTGCTGGAAAAGGTCGTCAACCTCGGCAACCTGGGCGAGATCGTCAAGGTCAAGGACGGGTACGCCCGCAACTTCCTGATCCCGACGGGCCAGGCCCGCCGTGCGACGGAAGCGAACAAGGCCGAATTCGAAGCCAAGCGCGTCGAACTCGAGAAGGCCGCAGCCGCCAAGCTGGCCGAGTCGCAAGCCCAGGGCGAAAAGCTCTCGGGCACGACCGTCAAGGTCACGCAGAAGGCTGGCGTCGACGGCCGCCTGTTCGGCTCCGTCACCAACTTCGACATCGCCGAGGAACTCAATCGCCTGGGCTACAAGGTCGCGAAGGCGCAAGTGCGCATGCCCAACGGCCCGATCAAGACGGTGGGCGATTCCACCGTCAGCGTCGCGCTGCACACGGACGTCGTCGTCGACATCAACGTCACCGTCTACGGCGAAACGGCGTAAGCCGACGATCGCGGGACGAGGCTGCCTTCGCGCAGCCCGGTCCTTGTGGAAAGCCGCCTCCGGGCGGCTTTTTCATTGGGCGTTCCACAGGTTCGCGGGTGGTTGTCCACACGATCTCCCCGGCGTTGTGCGTGGACAAAACGACAGTGCGGGAGCACAGTCACTGCCGAGGAGAACCCCGCCCGAATGTCCGCTGTCCTGACGCCCGTCAACGACGAATTCCCGCGCGACCGCCAGGTCGCGCAACTGCGCGTGCCGCCCCATTCGGTGGAGGCGGAATCCAGCGTGCTGGGCGGCCTTCTGATCGACAACGGCGCGTGGGACCGAGTGGGCGACCTGCTCACCGACGGCGACTTCTACCGCTACGAGCACCGCCTGATCTACGCGGCCATCGGCACGCTGGTCAACGGCAGCCGGCCGGCCGACGTGATCACGGTCTACGAGAACCTGCAGTCGCTCGGCAAGGCCGAGGAAGTCGGCGGCCTCGCGTACCTGAACGGCCTGGCGCAGTACGTGCCCAGTGCCAGCAACATCCGCCGCTACGCCGAGATCGTCCGCGAGCGCTCCATCCTGCGCAAGCTGGTGTCTGCGTCGGACGAGATCGCCACCGCCGCCTTCAACACGCAGGGCCGCGCGGTCGACCAGATCCTGGACGAGGCCGAGCAGAAGATCTTCAACATCGGCGAGGAAGGCTCGCGGATGAAGCAGGGCTTCCAGGGCATGGACAGCCTGGTGGTGCAGCTGCTGGATCGCGTGCAGGAGATGGCGGACAACCCGAACGACATCACGGGCGTCCCCACCGGCTTCCACGATCTCGACCGCATGACGTCCGGCTTGCAGGCGGGTGACCTGGTCATCCTCGCGGCGCGTCCGTCGATGGGCAAGACCGCGTTCGCGATCAACATCGCCGAGCACGTCGCGCTGAACGAGGGCCTGCCGGTCGCCGTGTTCTCGATGGAAATGGGCGCCTCGCAGCTGGCCGTCCGTATCGTCGGCTCCATCGGCCGCATCGACCAGGGCCACCTGCGCACCGGCAAGCTCACGGACGACGAATGGCCGCGGCTCACCGAGGCCATCGAGCGGCTTCGCAACGTATCGCTGCACATCGACGAGACGCCCGGCCTCACGGTGAGCGAACTGCGCGCCAACGCGCGGCGGCTGGCGCGCCAGTGCGGCGGCAAGCTGGGAATGATCGTCGTCGACTACCTGCAGCTCATGAGCGTGTCGGGCGGCATGGCCGACGAGAACCGCGCCACGGCCGTCGGCGAGATCTCGCGTGGCCTGAAGATGCTGGCGAAGGAACTGGGCTGCCCGGTCATCGCGCTGTCGCAGCTGTCGCGCGGCGTCGAGGCCCGCACCGACAAGCGCCCGATGATGAGCGACCTGCGCGAGTCGGGCGCCATCGAGCAGGACGCCGACGTCATCATGTTCATCTACCGCGACGACTACTACAACAAGGACTCCAAGGAGCCCGGCGTCGCGGAAATCATCATCAGCAAGCAGCGGAACGGCCCCACGGGGACCTGCAAGCTGGCCTTCCTGAAGCCGCTCACCAAGTTCGAGTCGCTCGCCAGCGGCGGCAGCGACGACTTCTGAGCGCGCCTACCAGGCAAAGTAGGGCCCGGCGCCGCCGGGCGTCTGCTGCCCCGAGATCGCGGTGAACACCGACCGCCCGAAGAAGAACGGCAGGCCCCAGTCGAAGCTCTGGGTCAGCGACGGCCCGGGGTCGCCCCCGATGTGGGCCGCCGTGGTGGTGGCCGGCAGCGGGTCCACGCCCTCGACGAAGAACTCCACCTGCCGGCTCGCGCCGTTCTGGCCGACCTGTGTCGCGGTGAGTGTCGTGGCGGTCGGCGGGCAATAGAAGTCGGTCGAGACGCTGCACTCCGGCAGGCCGGCGTCGGTGAAGAAGAAGCCGTTCGAGCCGCTGTCGATGAAGCTGCGCGGGTAGGCGACGCCGTTGTACGTGGTGCTGAAGTAGCCGCGCGCATCGGTCGTCATCACGGTCGCCGTCCCGAGCTGGTTGTTGGCCTGGGTGCCGATGCCCAGCAGCAGGGAGCCCGTGACGCGCGGCGCTCCGCCGGGCGGCACCGCAGGCAGCACCAGCACCACGCCGTTGTTGTCGGCGGGCAGCCTGGCCACCGGGTTGGTCACCTGCGAGGCGACGGCAACGGTGCCCACGCCGCAGCCGCTGGCCGGGCAGCCGAAATAGACCGCCGGGACGCCCGGCCCGATGTCGCACGCGGACCCGCAGTCCTGCACGAACTGGCCGACGCCCAGGATGCCCTTGGCGTCGCCGTTGCCGTGGATGTCGCCGCCCGTGTTGGTGCAGGACGGGGGAACGGTCGGGAATGCCGGATCGTTGATGACCTGCACCGACACGCCGGGCGCGGTCTGGCTGCCCAGGCGGATGTCCGCGCGCTTGACGCTGCCCCAGGCGAAGCCGCTGGCGAACTGCGCGCACTCGGCGGCGGGATTGCCGGCGTTGGTCGTCACGCCGGGCAGTGCGAGGGACGCCACCGCGGCGGCGGACAGGCGCAGCCCCGTGGAGCCGGTGTCGACGAGCACGTGGTCGATGTCGAGGCAGGTGGTGCTGCCCGGCACGCACACGGTGACGGTGACGTAGGGCACGTTGATCGCGCCCTTGTTCACGCCGGAATCGATCACCACCCGCAGCACGTTGGCGCCCGCGATGACCGGTCCGTCGATGCCAGTCGCGGGCGGGGGCGTCGACGTGTCGGCCGTCGGGGTGGTCGCGTCGCCGCCCCCACCGCCGCCGCAACCGGCGAGCAGCACGACGAGCAGCCAGGCCAGCCAGCGGTGGGAGGAAGAGGGCGAGCGCTTCATGGGATCTGCCGGGTGTCGAACCCGGCCGGCAGTTTCGGTGGCAGCCACGCGCGCCCGTCGAAGGCGCCCATGTGGCCCGCGGAGACCAGCATCAGGTCGGGGCGGTTGATGCTGAGGGCGGAGGTGCGGCCGCGGCCGGTGCCGGCAGTGGCCAGGCGATCGAACGACGGGCCGAGCAGGGCGCGCAGGTCCGGCAGGAACGGTCCGGACCACGCGACGGCGAACACGGTGCCGCCTGCATCGACGAACTCGGTGACCACGGTGCCGGTGTCGAGCGTGCGCTGCACGCGCGTGTATGCGGCGCCCTGGGGCGTGGCGGCAGGTTGGACGATGGCGCCGGCGGTTGCGGGACCGGCCGGCTGGCCGAGACCTGCCGTGGCGGGCAGGGCGCAGGCCGCGGCGAGCGCGAGGAGGAATCGGGGCAATGCGGTCATGGTGTGGCGGCGCAGGCGAACGGAGCGCGCCGCGAGATCATCGCGGCGCGACCGGTGCCTGGCAATCAGAGGACTTCGCTGGCGAAATCGGCCAGCCGGGAGCGCTCGCCACGCGCCAGGGTGATGTGCCCGCTGTGCGGCCAGCCCTTGAACTTGTCGACCGCGAAGGTGAGGCCGGACGAGCCCTCCGTGAGGTACGGCGTGTCGATCTGCGCGAGGTTGCCCATGCAGATGATCTTGGTGCCGGGGCCCGCACGCGTGATCAGCGTCTTCATCTGCTTGGGCGTGAGGTTCTGCGCCTCGTCGATGATCACGTACTTGTTCAGGAACGTGCGGCCCCGCATGAAGTTCATGCTCTTGATCTTGATGCGCGAGCGGATCAGCTCGTTGGTCGCGGCGCGCCCCCATTCGCCGGCGCCGGTGTCGGTCTTGCCGAGCACCTCGAGGTTGTCGTCGAGGGCGCCCATCCAGGGGCCCATCTTCTCCTCCTCGGTGCCGGGCAGGAAGCCGATGTCCTCGCCGACGCTGACCGTCGCGCGGGTCATGATGATCTCGCTGTAGCGGCGCTCGTCCAGCACCTGGATCAGGCCTGCCGCCAGCGCCATCAGCGTCTTGCCGGTGCCCGCCGTGCCCGTGAGCGAGACGAAGTCCACCTCCGGGTCCATCAGCAGGTTCATCGCGAAGTTCTGTTCGCGGTTGCGCGTCGTGATGCCCCAGACGGCGTTCTTCAGGTGGCCGTAGTCCTTCAGCGTGCGCAGCACGGCGGTCTTGCCGCGGATCTCGGTGACGCGCGCGTACAGGCTGGGCTCGCCCGGGGCCTCGAAGTAGACGAACTGGTTGATGAACAGGCTGGGAACGATCGGCCCGCTGATCCGGTAGTAGGTGTGCTGGCCGCTCTGCCAGCTCTCCACGGTCTTGCCGTGCTTCGCCCAGAAGTCCGCCGGCAGCGCGAGCGCGCCGGAGTACATCAGGTCCAGGTCGTCCAGCGTCTTGTCGTTGCGGTAGTCCTCGGTCGCCAGGCCCAGCGCGCGCGCCTTGACGCGCATGTTGATGTCCTTGGACACCAGCACCACGTCGCGCGGCGCATGCTGCTCGCGCAGCGCCTGCACGACGCCGAGGATCTGGTTGTCGGCCTTGCCCTGCGGCAGGCTCGGCGGCAGGTGGTTGGCCAGCGACTGGGTCTGGAAGAACAGGTTGCCGCCGGCTTCGCCGTGCCCGGTCGAGTCGAGCTTCAGGCCGGCGGCGATGTCCGCGCCCTGCGCACCGGCGAGCTGGTCCAGCGAGCGGCTGGCCTGGCGCGCGTTGCGGGCGACCTCGGTCGTGCCCTTCTTGTGGCCGTCCAGCTCCTCCAGCACGATCATCGGCAGGAAGATGTCGTGCTCCTCGAAGCGGAACAGGCACATCGGGTCGTGCATCAGCACGTTGGTGTCGAGCACGAACAGCTTGCGCGGGCCGGTCGACCTGGCCTTCTTGCGCGGCGCGGGCTGCTCGCCCTCGACCTGCACCGGCTTGCGGCGGCCGGCCTTCTCGGCCGTGGTGCCGTCGTCGAGGAATGCGACGGCGTGCTGTGCTTCGCCGCCGGCGCGGGGATCGAAGTCCTCGACCTTCGGCCGCTCAGCCAGCGGCGCGTCCGCGCCAGGTGCCTCCGATTTGCGCGCGGCCTTGTGCGAGGACCGGGCCGGGGCGTCGTACGCCTGGGCCGGGAGCAGGGCGGCGCGCTTGGTGGGGGCGGGGGGCAGGGGCATAGGTCGACGACGTCCCGGATGGAAGGGTCAGGAAACAAAAAAGCCGCCAGGCGAGCCAGGCGGCTTGTTCGGGGAGTGCAGTGACGACGCCGGGCGTCGGGATCAACAGCATGAATTCACTATACACGACGGTCCCGCCGGGACCGCGGCGCGGTGGCCGCTGTTGCTACCAAACGTCACGGGCGATCAGGCGGCCTTCTTGAGCAGCTTGACCGCCTTGAGCACCTCGTCGACGTGGCCCGGGACCTTCAGGCCGCGCCACTCCTGCTTGAGGATGCCGTCGGCGCCGACGAGGAAGGTGCTGCGCTCGATGCCCTTGACCTTCTTGCCGTACATGATCTTGTTCTTGACCACGCCGAACATGTGGCACATCTTTTCCTCGGTGTCGGCGATGAGCTCGAAGGGGAGCTCGAGCTTGGACTTGAACTCGTCGTGCGACTTCATGTTGTCGCGCGACACGCCGAACACGGTGGCGCCGGCCTTCACGAAGTCCTTGTACTTGTCACGGAACTGCATGGCCTCGGTCGTGCAGCCCGGGGTGTTGTCCTTGGGGTAGAAGTACAGCACCACGATCTGGCCGACGTGCGAGGTGTTGCTGACCTTGATGCCGCCCGTGGCGTTCGCTTCGAATTCGGGAAGGGGCTTGTTGACAACGATCGCCATGGGGTTCTTCTAGCTCGTGTGACAGGGATGCCGCCGCGGGCGCGGACTCACTGCGGCCCAAGAGCCGATTTTACCCCATTCGCCCAGCGGGCGCGGCTCAGCCAGAAGCCTCGATCAGCAGGGCGGCGGCGACGTGCCGTCCCTCCTGTGCGAGCACGTTGTAGGTCCGGCAGGCGGCCTGGGTGTCCATGGTCTCCAGACCGATGCCACGCTCGACCAGCGGGCGCAGCCACGCGGGGCGCGGAAAGCGGATGCGGTCGCCGCTGCCGAAGATCACGATCTCGGGCTGCAGGTCGAGCAGGCGGGCGAAGTGCTCGGGGCCGAGGTCCTCGAAGCGGGCGGCGCCCCACGGCGCCAGGTCGCCGCGCGATCCCACCACCATGCTGTGCGTGAAGCGCTCGGTACCCACGCCGACCCACCCCGGCCCATAGCCGGTGATGGCCTGCACGTCGAACTTGTCAGGCTGCAGTTTCATGGGGAGGTGGGCTCGCGGCGTGGTGTGTCCCGCCACGGCGGAGGCCCAGCGGAACTATGGTCAAATTCTAGCTTTCACCCTTGACAACGCCCCTGCAGGAGGGCCTTTGAAGACCGTCCACAAGTCCGCCAAGCTGGCCAACGTGCTGTACGACATCCGCGGGCCGATCATGGACGCGGCCCGGCAGATGGAGGAAGAGGGCCACAAGATCATCAAGCTGAACATCGGCAACCTCGCCGCGTTCGGCTTCGACGCTCCCGAGGAAATCCAGCAGGACATGATCCGCAACCTGCCGAACTCGGCGGGCTACACGGACAGCAAGGGCATCTTCGCGGCGCGCAAGGCCGTGATGCACTACACGCAGCAGCAGGGCATCGGCGGCGTCACGCTCGACGACATCTACCTGGGCAACGGTGCCAGCGAGCTGATCGCGATGGCGACCAACGCGCTGCTCGACGACGGCGACGAACTGCTGCTGCCCTCGCCCGACTACCCGCTCTGGACGGCGGCCACGAGCCTGTCGGGCGGCACGCCGGTGCACTACCGCTGCGACGAGGCCAGCGGCTGGCAGCCCGACCTCGCCGACATCCGCGCGAAGATCACGCCGCGCACCAAGGGCATCGTCGTCATCAACCCGAACAACCCGACCGGCGCGCTGTACCCGGTCGAGACGCTGAAGCAGCTCGTCGCCATCGCGCGCGAGCACGGGCTGGTGATCCTCGCCGACGAGGTGTACGACAAGGTCCTGTACGACGACGTCAGGCACGTCGCGATGGGCAGCCTGTCGGACGACGTGTTGACGCTCACCTTCAACTCGCTGTCCAAGAGCTACCGCTCGTGCGGCTACCGCGCCGGCTGGCTCGTGGTGTCGGGCGACAAGCGCGCCGCGGCCGACTACATCGAGGGCCTCACCATGCTCTCGAACATGCGCCTGTGCGCGAACGTGCCGGGGCAGTACGCGATCCAGACCGCGCTGGGCGGCTACCAGAGCATCAACGACCTGGTCGCGCCGGGCGGGCGCCTGCGCCGCCAGCGCGACCTCGCGTACGAACTGATCACGCAGATCCCCGGCGTGACCTGCGCCCGGCCGCAGGCGGCGCTGTACATGTTCCCGCGGCTCGACCCGAAGCTGTACCCGATCGCGGACGACCGCCAGTTCTTCCTCGAGCTCCTGCAGGCCACGCGCGTGATGCTGGTGCAGGGCTCCGGCTTCAACTACCCGGACAACCAGCACTTCCGCATCGTCTTCCTCCCGCACGAGGACGACCTGCGCGAGGCGATCAGCCGCATCGCCAAGTTCCTCGAGACCTACCGAAAGCGTCATTCCGAATGAAACCCATCCAGGTCGGCCTGCTCGGCATCGGCACGGTCGGCAGCGGCGTCTGGAACGTCCTGCAGCGCAACCAGCAGGAAATCCAGCGGCGCGCCGGCCGCGGCATCGCCATCGCGATGGTCGCTGACCTCGACACCGAGCGCGCGCGCGCCGTCGTCGGCGACAGCGCCCGTGTCGTCAAGGACGCGCGCGAAGTCATCGCCAACCCCGAGATCGACATCGTCGTCGAGCTGATCGGCGGCTACGGCATCGCGCGCCAGCTGGTGATGGAAGCCATCGCGGCCGGCAAGCACGTGGTCACCGCCAACAAGGCGCTGCTGGCCGTGCACGGCACCGAGATCTTCGCGGCCGCGCACCAACGCGGCGTGATGGTCGCCTTCGAGGCCGCCGTCGCCGGCGGCATCCCGATCATCAAGGCGTTGCGCGAAGGCCTGACGGCCAACCGCATCGAGTGGATCGCCGGGATCATCAACGGCACCACCAACTTCATCCTGTCGGAGATGCGGGCCAAGGGCCTGGACTTCGACGCCGCGCTGAAGGACGCGCAGCGCCTGGGCTACGCCGAAGCCGACCCGACCTTCGACATCGAAGGCGTCGACGCCGCTCACAAGGCGACGATCATGAGCGCCATCGCCTTCGGCATCCCGGTGCAGTTCGACAAGGCCTACGTCGAGGGCATCACGCGCCTGGGCGCGCAGGACATCCGCTACGCGGAGCAACTCGGCTACCGCATCAAGCTGCTGGGCATCACCAAGCGCGTGGCCAAGGGCATCGAGCTGCGTGTGCACCCCAGCCTGGTGCCGGCCAAGCGGCTGATCGCCAACGTCGAGGGCGCGATGAACGCGGTCGTGGTGCAGGGCGACGCCGTCGGCACCACGCTGCACTACGGCAAGGGCGCGGGCAGCGAACCGACCGCCAGCGCGGTCATCGCCGACCTGGTGGACATCACGCGCCTGCACACGTCCGACGCCGCGCACCGCGTGCCGCACCTCGCGTTCCAGCCGGACCAGATGAGCGACCTGGCCGTGCTGCCCATGAGCGAGGTCGTCACCAGCTACTACCTGCGGCTGCGCGTGGCCGACCAGGCCGGCGTGCTGGCCCAGCTGACCGGCCTGCTGGCCGAAGGCGGCGTGTCGGTCGACGCGATGCTGCAGCGCGAAGCGGGCGAGGGCGAGAAGCAGACCGACCTGATCATCCTCACGCACTCGGTGCGCGAAGGGACCATGGACGGCGTGCTCGCGCGCATGCAGCAGCTGCCCACCGTGCTCGCCCCCATCGTGCGCATCCGCAAGGAAGAACTGGCCTAGGAACATGAGCCCCCACGTTCACTTCGTTCTCTGCCCCCCGAGGGGGCCGTCAGCGGCCTTCGGGCGGCCGTGCGGCCGCTGAACATGCAGTACCTGTCGACCCGCGGCCATCCGGACCGCAAGCGCTTCTGCGACATCCTGCTCGAGGGCCTCGCGCCCGACGGCGGCCTGTACCTGCCCGAGCGCTATCCGCAGGTGGATGCCGCGACGCTCGCCAGGTGGCGTGGCCTGCCGTACCACGAGCTCGCGTTCGAAATCCTGTCGCTCTACATCGACGACATCCCGGCGGCCGACCTGCGGGCGCTGTGCGCGAAGACGTACACCGCGGAGGTGTTCGGCACGCCGCAGATCGTCCCCCTGAAGCAGCTTGAGGAGGGCCTGTTCCTCGAGGCGCTGTCCAACGGCCCCACGCTCGCCTTCAAGGACATGGCGATGCAGTTGCTGGGCAACCTGTTCGAGTACGAACTGGGCCGCCGCGGCGAGCAGCTGAACATCCTGGGTGCGACCTCCGGTGACACGGGCAGTGCCGCCGAATACGCGATGCGCGGCAAGAAGGGCATCCGCGTCTTCATGACGTCGCCGCACGGCCGCATGAGCCCCTTCCAGCAGGCGCAGATGTTCAGCCTGCAGGACGCGAACATCCACAACCTCGCCGTCGAGGGCGTGTTCGACGACTGCCAGGACATCGTCAAGGCGGTCTCGAACGACCTGGTGTTCAAGCGCCAGCACCGCATCGGCACGGTCAACTCGATCAACTGGGCGCGGCTGGTGGCGCAGGTCGTCTACTACTTCGCCGGCTACTTCCAGGCGACGTCGGGTGACACCCAGCGCGTCAGCTTCGCCGTGCCCTCGGGCAACTTCGGCAACATCTGCGCCGGCCACGTCGCGCGCATGATGGGCCTGCCGATCGAGCGCCTCGTGCTCGCCACCAACGAGAACGACGTGCTCGACGAGTTCTTTCGCACCGGCGTGTACCGCGTGCGGCCCGCCGCCGAGACGCACGAGACGTCCAGCCCCTCGATGGACATCAGCAAGGCCAGCAACTTCGAGCGCTTCGTGTTCGACCTGCTCGGGCGCGACGGTGCTCGCACGCGCAGCCTGTTCGAAGGCGAGCTGGCGCGCACCGGCCGCTTCGACCTGTCGCAGGATCCGGCCTTCCGGGACTTGCAGGCGCGCTTCGGTTTCTTCAGCGGCCGCAGCACGCACGCCGACCGCGTCGCCACCATCCGCGACACCTGGGACCGCTTCGGCGCGATGGTCGACACGCACACCGCCGACGGCCTGAAGGTCGCTCGCGCGTACCGCCAGCCCGGCATCCCGATGCTGGTGCTGGAGACCGCCTTGCCGGTGAAGTTCGCCAGCACGATCGTCGAGGCGCTCGGGCGCGAGCCGGACCGGCCGGCGAAGTTCGTCGGCATCGAGCAGCTGCCGCGCCGCGTCACGGTGCTGCCGGCCGACGCCGCCCACGTCAAGGCCTACATCGCGGGGCATTGCGCATGAAGGTCGTCGGGTTCGCCGGCTACTCCGGCTCGGGCAAGACGACGCTGATCGAACGCGTCATTCCCGCGCTGAAGGCGCGTGGCCTGCGCGTGTCGATCGCCAAGCACGCGCACCACAACTTCGACGTCGACCATCCGGGCAAGGACACGTACCGGCACCGCGCCGCGGGCGCATTCGAGGTGGTGGTCGCCTCCGATCGGCGCCTGGCGCTGATGCGCGAATTCGAGCAGCCGGCCAAGCTCACCGTGCACCACCTGCTGGCGGAGCTCTACGACGGCGTGGACTGGGTCCTCGTCGAAGGCTTCAAGACCAGCGACCTGCTGAAGGTCGAGGTGTGGCGCGGCCAGCCCGGTGCCGAGGTGCGCTACCCGCACGACCACTTCATCGTCGCCATCGCCACCGACCAGCCGTCCCTGCCGACCGAAACCCTGCGCCCGGTGCTGGATCTGAACGACCCGGACGCCGTGGCCGCCTGGCTGGTGGAGCATGGCGACCGGTTCGAGTACCGCCTGGAGAACTACACGTGAGCTCCCGTCCCCCGCTGCGCCCGCTGGACGACGCGCTGGCCGAGTTGCTGGCGCGCGTGCAGCCGCTGGCGGATGCGGAGGACGTTGCGACGTTCGACGCCGACGGGCGCGTGCTCGCCGAAGACCTGGTTGCGGAACTGCAGGTGCCACCGCAGGACAACAGCGCGATGGATGGCTATGCGGTGCGCCTGGCCGAGATCGCCGACGAAGGCGTCGCCTTCCCGGTCAGCCAGCGCATCCCGGCCGGGCAGGCGGCGCAGCCGCTGCAGCCGGGCACCATCGCCCGCATCTTCACCGGCGCGCCCGTGCCCGGGGGCGCCGATGCCATCGTGATGCAGGAAGACACCGAGGTGCTCGCCGATGGCCACGTGCGCATCCTGCGCGTGCCTGGCGCCGGCCAGTGGATTCGTCGCAGCGGCGAGGACGTCACGCGCGGGAGCACCATCCTGCGCCGCGGCGAACGGCTCGGCCCCGCGGCTTGCGGCCTGGCGGCGGGTATCGGCCGCGACCGCCTGCGCGTCGCGCGCCGGCCGCGGGTGGCGCTGTTCTCGACCGGCGACGAGCTGGTGATGCCCGGTACCGTGCCGCCGGCGCAGATGGCGCCCGGCGCCATCTACAACTCCAACCGCTTCTTCCTGCGCCAGCTGCTGGCGCGCTGCGGCTGCGAGGTGAGCGACCTGGGCATCGTGCCGGACCGCCGCGACGCGACCATCGCCGCGCTGCGCGGTGCGGCTGCCGCGCACGACCTGATCCTCACCAGCGGCGGCGTGTCGGTCGGTGAGGAAGATCACATCAAGCCGGCCGTGCAGGAACTCGGCTCGCTCGACCTGTGGCAGGTCGCGATGAAGCCGGGCAAGCCGTTCGCGCACGGCCGCATAGGCGACGCCCACTTCATGGGCCTGCCGGGCAATCCGGTGTCCAGCTTCGTCACGTTCCTGCTGCTGGTGCGCCCGGCGTTGCTGCGCATGCAGGGTGCTTCGCAGATTGCGCCGCACGCGCTGGCGCTGCCCGCGCACTTCGACTGGCCGCGGCCGGACAAGCGCCGGGAGTTCCTGCGCGTGCGCCGCGACGGCGAAGGCGGGCTCGATCTGTTTCCCAACCAGAGTTCCGGTGTGCTCACGTCGTGTGCGTGGGCCCACGGCGTCGTCGACGTCGCTCCCGGCCACACGATCGCGCGCGGCGACACCGTGCGCTACCTGCCGTTCACGGAGTGGCTCGCATGAAGGTCCAGCTGCGTTACTTCGCCAGCGTGCGCGAGGCGATCGGGCGCGGCAGCGAGGCGCGCGCCACCGGCGCGGCCACGCTGTTCGCGCTGCGCGACGAACTGGTGGCGCAAGGCGAGCCGTACGCACAGGCGCTCGGGGACGGCCGCGCGGTGCGCATGGCGCTCGACCAGGTCATGGCCACCGACGACGCGCCGCTGCGCGACGGCTGCGAAGTCGCGTTCTTCCCGCCCGTGACGGGGGGCTGAGATGCGGGTCGCGATCCAGCACGAGGATTTCGACGTCGGGCTGGAACTCGCGCGCCTGCGCGAGGGCGATGCGCGCGTCGGCGCCGTGTGCAGCTTCGTCGGCACCGTGCGCGGGGGCGGCGTACTCGACATGGAGCTGGAGCACTACCCCGGCATGACCGAGCGTGCGATCGAGGCCATGGTCGACGAGGCGCACCGCCGCTTCGACATCTTCGCGGCGCGTGTCGTGCATCGCATCGGCCTGCTGCGCCCGGGCGACCAGATCGTGCTGGTCGCCGTCACGTCCGCGCACCGGGGCCAGAGCTTCCAGGCCTGCGAGTTCCTGATGGACTACCTGAAGACGCAGGCGCCGTTCTGGAAGAAGGAGCGCACCGCCGACGGCGAGCGCTGGGTCGACGCGCGCGTCAGCGACGACGCGGCGCTGGCGCGCTGGGGCATCGACGCCGGCAACGCCGGCTGATTCAGTCCTCGGGCGGCACGAACGCCGCCCGCGCGTGGCCTTCCAGGCTGTCGGTCAGCAGCTGCAGCAACTCGATCAACTGCGCCTGCTGCTGCTTGTCCAGCGGCCCCATCAGGCGGCGGTAGGCCTTCTCCGCCGGTGGCTGCGCCTGCCGGAGCAAGGCCCGCCCGGCGGCGGTCAGCGTGACGGCCACCGTGCGGCGCCCGCTGTCCGCCTCGCGCTCGACGAAACCGCGGGCTTCGAGCCCGCGCAGCACCCGCAGCACCGTCACCTTGTCGAAGCCGAGCGCGCGGGCCAGGGCCGACTGGCCCATGCCTGGCCGCGCGTCGAGCACCGTCAGCACGCCGAACTGGGCCGCGGTGAGCTGCAGCTCGCGGCACTCGTCCTCGAACACCGCGGCGGAGATCTGGTGCGCACGGCGCAGCAGGAAGCCCGGGCGGGCGTAGAGACGGATGAGGCTGGAAGGGCGTGAGGGCGCTGGCACCGGGTCCTTGGCTCGGCTAGGGAATGCGCGGATTGTGCATGGGCGGGGCGGCTCGCAGACTGGTTAGCATGCAACCCATCGATGATCCCGCGGCCGCGCGCCGGGCCTTCGTGTTCGCCGCCGCCCTGGCGCCTCTCGCGTCATGGGCGCAGACGGCCGCTTCGCCCGGCACGCCACTGCGCCTGATCGTGCCGTTCACGCCCGGCACCGGCATCGACCTCATCGCGCGCACCGTGGGGCCCAAGCTGGGCGAACGCCTGGGCCGGCCGGTCGTGGTGGACAACCGCGCCGGCGCGTCGGGCAACATCGGCACGGAAGCGGTGGTCCGCGCGCCCGCCAACGGCGGCACGCTGCTGGTGAGCGTCAACACGCTGGTCATGAACCGCAGCCTGTACCCGCAGCTGCCGTTCGACCCGGTCAAGGACCTGCAGCCGGTCGCGCTCACCAGCTGGGGCCAGCTGCTGCTGGTGGCCAACCCGTCCGCGGGCTGGCGCACGGCCGGCGACCTGCTCCGCGACGCCAAAGCGCAGCCGGGGCGCATCAACTACGCGAGCCCGGGCGTCGGCACGCCGCACCACCTGTCGATGGAACTGTTCAAGTCCATCAACAAGGTCTTCCTCACCCACATCCCATACCGCGGCACCGCGCCGGCCCTGACCGACCTGCTCGGCGGCCAGGTGCCGCTGATGTTCCTGCCGATCCATGTCGCGCTGCCGCACGTGCGCTCGGGCAAGCTGCTCGCTCTCGGCATCGGCAGCGAGAAGCGCCATCCCTTGCTCCCGCAGGTGCCCACACTGGCGGAAGCGAAGGCGGGGGACGTGCACGTGGCCATGTGGTACGGCATCTTCGCGCCCAAGGGCACGCCGGCCGACGACGTGCAGCGCATCAACCGCGAGTTGCAGGGCATCCTCGGGCTGCCGGAGGTGCGCACCGCGTTCGAGACGCAGGGGATGGATCCGGCCACGAGCACGCCGGACGAGTTCCGGCGCCTCGTCGAACAGGACGCCGACCGCTGGGCCGCGCTGATCAAGGCGCAAGGCATCACCGCCGAGTAGCCGCCGCATGCGCATCGCCATTGCCGGCGGCGGCATCGGGGGGCTCGCCCTGGCGCTGTCGCTCCACCATCGCGGCATCGCCTGCGAGGTGTACGAGGCCGTCGCGCAGGTGCGCGAGATCGGCGTCGGCATCACGCTGCTGCCGCACGCGATGCGCGAGCTCGCCGCGCTCGGCGTGCAGGCCCGCATCGAGCCGCTGGGCATCGAGAACCTGGAAAGCGTGTTCTTCAACCGCTGGGGGCAGTTCGTCTACCGCGAGCCGCGCGGGCGCCACGCGGGCTACCCGTTGCCGGAGATCGGCATCCACCGCGGCAAGCTGCATCGCGTGCTGCACGACGCGGTGCTCGAGCGGCTGGGCCCCGACGCCGTCCATCTCGATGCGCGCTGCATCGGCGTCGAGCAGGACGGGCAGGGCTGCGCGCTGCGCGTGCAGGACGCACGCGGTGCCGAGCGCACGGTCCGCGCCGATGCCGTTGTCGCGTGCGACGGCATCAACTCGGCACTGCGGCGCCAGTTCTATCCCGGGGAGCCACTGGCGTTCGCCGGCATCAACACGTGGCGCGGCGTCACCGTGCACCGGCCCATCCTCACCGGCAAGAGCTACCTGCGCATCGGCTCCATCGAGACCGGCAAGATGGTGGTCTACCCGATCGTCGACGACGTGGACGGGCAGGGCTCGCAACTGGTGAACTGGGTCGCGGAGATCCAGCGGCCGGGCGCCGCGATGAACGACTGGAACAGGCCGGGCGATCCGGCCGAAGTCGCGCAGCTGTTCGCCGACTGGCGCTTCGACTGGCTGGACGTGCCGCGCCTGATCGCCACCGCGTCGCAGGTGTTCGAGTACCCGATGGTCGATCGCGACCCGGTGCGGCGCTGGACCTTCGGCCGCGTCACGCTGCTGGGCGATGCGGCGCACCCGATGTACCCACGGGGCTCCAATGGGTCGGCGCAGGCCTTGATCGATGCGCGGGTGCTGGCCGACGAACTGGCGGCCGGCGGCGGGGTCCCGGAGGCGCTCGCGCGCTACGAGGCGCGGCGGCTCGCGCCCACCGCGCGCATCGTGGAGACCAACCGCACCGTGCCGCCCGACTTCATCATCATGAAGGCCGACGCGCTCAGCGGCGGGCGGCCGTTCGCCGGCAGCATCGACGACCTGGTGACCCAGGACGAACTGCGCCGGATCTCCGACGACTACAAGCGGGTGGCGGGCTTCGCGCCCGAGGACGTCGCGGGCAAGCCGCTCAGTTGAGGTAGCGCGGGCGGTCGCCGTCGCCTTCGGCCACCGCCGGCGCGGTGAACGGTTCGCGCCACTGCGCGTGCGCCAGCGCCTGCTCCAGCAGGTGCAGCAGGCCCTGCATCAGGCGCGGGTCGAGTTCCAGCTGGAAGCCGCGCGGCTTGTCGCCGCCACCGACCGACGCGCGCTCGTTGAGCGACAGCCGCGTGCGGCCACCCGGCAGCGGCGTCGCGTCGACGTCGGTGACGAGCAAGGGCTCGGCCCCCAGGGGCAGGCTGTCCTGGTCCTGGTAGGGCGTGTCGAAATCGGCGCGCTGCAGGAACTCCTCCTTGCGGAAGTCGGCCAGCATGCGGCGCAGTTCCTCGTCGGCACCGTCGAGCTGGTTGCCGGCGGCTTCCAGCTTGAGCAACTGGTCCGTCTGCAAGCGGCTGATCAGCGGCCAGAAGCCCAGCATCAGGCGCCGGGTGAGCCACAGCCGCATCTCCTCGCCGCTGGTGCTGCTGACCCGCAGGAGCAGCCGGTCCTGCTCGGCCTGGTAGCTCACGGAGAGCTGGTGGATCTGCATTCCTTGATTCTAGTCAGTGGCTTCCGGCCGGCTTCTGCGCCAATCCACCCTTGAAAAGGCGGCGGAAACGCCCAAGCTCTCCCGGCAACGGAGGAAGCGCCACCCATGCGACTCGACAAGCTCACCACCAAGTTCCAGGAAGCCCTCGGCGAGGCCCAGAGCCTGGCACTGGCCAACGACCACGCCTACATCGAACCCGAGCACGTGCTCGTCGCCATGCTGCGGCAGGAGGACGGGCCGCGCGCGCTGCTCCAGCGCGCCGGCGTCAACGTGCCCGGCCTGCTGGCCGGCGCCGAGGCTGCGATGCACAAGCGCCCGCAGGTGCAGGGCCAGGAGCAGGTCCAGGTCGGCCGCGACCTGGTCACGCTGCTGCAGGCGGCCGAGAAGGAAGGCCTCAAGCGCGGCGACGAATACATCGCCAGCGAGCTGTTCCTGCTGGCGCTGGCCGACAGCAAGCAGGACCTCGGGCGCATCGCGCGCGAGAACGGCCTGTCGCGCAAGTCGCTCGAATCGGCGGTGGATGCGGTCCGCGGCGGCGAGAAGGTCGACAGCGCCGAAGCCGAAGGCAAGCGCGAGGCGCTGAAGAAGTACACGATCGACCTGACCGAGCGTGCCCGCCAGGGCAAGCTCGATCCAGTGATCGGCCGCGATGAGGAAATCCGCCGCGCCATCCAGGTCCTGCAGCGCCGCACCAAGAACAACCCGGTCCTGATCGGCGAGCCCGGCGTCGGCAAGACGGCGATCGTCGAAGGCCTGGCCCAGCGCATCGTCGCGGGCGAGGTGCCCGAGACGCTGAAGAACAAGCGCGTGCTGTCGCTCGACATGGCCGCGCTGCTGGCCGGCGCCAAGTTCCGCGGCGAGTTCGAGGAGCGCCTGAAGAACGTCCTGAACGAACTGGCCAAGGACGAGGGCCAGACGATCGTCTTCATCGACGAACTGCACACCATGGTCGGCGCCGGCAAGGCCGAAGGCGCGCTCGACGCCGGCAACATGCTCAAGCCGGCGCTCGCCCGCGGCGAGCTGCACTGCGTCGGCGCGACCACGCTGGACGAATACCGCAAGTACATCGAGAAGGACGCCGCGCTGGAGCGCCGCTTCCAGAAGATCCTCGTGGGCGAGCCGAGCGTCGAGGCCACGATCGCCATCCTGCGCGGCCTGCAGGAGAAGTACGAGGTGCACCACGGCGTCGAGATCACCGACCCCGCCATCGTCGCGGCGGCCGAGCTCTCGCACCGCTACATCACCGACCGCTTCCTGCCGGACAAGGCCATCGACCTGATCGACGAGGCCGCCTCCAAGATCAAGATCGAGATCGATTCCAAGCCGGAAGCCATCGACCGCCTGGACCGCCGCATGATCCAGCTGCAGATCGAGCGCGAGGCGGTGAGGAAGGAGAAGGACGAGGCGTCGCAGAAGCGCCTCGGGCTGATCGAGGACGAGATCGCCAGCCTGGGCAAGCAGATCGCCGACCTGGAGGAGATCTGGAAGGCCGAGAAGGCCCAGGCGCAGGGCAGCGCGCAGGTCAAGGAGGAGATCGACAAGGTCCGCTTCCAGATCGAGGAGTTCAAGCGCAAGGCCGACTTCAACAAGGTGGCCGAGCTGCAGTACGGCAAGCTGCCCGAGCTGGAGCGCAAGCTCAAGGAAGCGCAGGACGCCGAGACCGGGAAGGCCAAGGCCGGCAAGCCGCAGCTGCTGCGCACGCAGGTCGGCGCGGAGGAGATCGCCGAGGTCGTCGCGCGCGCCACCGGCATCCCGGTGTCCAAGCTGATGCAGGGCGAACGCGAGAAGCTGCTGCACATGGAGGAGCGCCTGCACCAGCGCGTGATCGGGCAGGACGAGGCGATCAGCGCCGTGGCCAACGCCATCCGCCGCTCGCGCTCGGGCCTCGCGGACCCGAACAGGCCCACCGGCTCGTTCCTGTTCCTCGGCCCGACCGGCGTCGGCAAGACCGAGCTGTGCAAGGCGCTGGCGACCTTCCTGTTCGACACCGAGGAGCACCTGGTGCGCATCGACATGAGCGAGTTCATGGAGAAGCACTCGGTGGCCCGCCTGATCGGCGCGCCCCCGGGCTACGTCGGCTAC
This sequence comes from Ramlibacter algicola, assembly GCF_016641735.1. Taxonomy (NCBI): domain Bacteria; kingdom Pseudomonadati; phylum Pseudomonadota; class Betaproteobacteria; order Burkholderiales; family Comamonadaceae; genus Ramlibacter; species Ramlibacter algicola. The sequence goes on from NZ_JAEDAO010000001.1 coordinate 2,207,229, forward strand.
GAAGAGGGCGGCTACCTGACCGAAGCGGTGCGCCGCAAGCCGTACAGCGTGATCCTGCTCGACGAGGTCGAGAAGGCGCACCACGACGTCTTCAACGTGCTGCTGCAGGTGCTGGACGATGGGCGCCTCACCGACGGCCAGGGCCGCACCGTGGACTTCAAGAACACGGTGATCGTGATGACGAGCAACATCGGCTCGCACATGATCCAGGCCATGGTCGGCAAGCCGTACGAGGACGTGAAGGACGCGGTCTGGGACGAGCTGAAGAACCATTTCCGGCCCGAGTTCCTGAACCGCATCGACGAGACGGTGGTGTTCCACGGGCTCGACGCCAGGCACATCGCACAGATCGCGAAGATCCAGCTGGGCGTGCTGGAGCAGCGGCTCGCGAAGATGGACCTCGCGCTGCAGGTGTCGCCGGCGGCGCTGGAGGAACTGGCCAAGGTCGGCTTCGACCCGGTGTTCGGCGCGCGGCCGCTCAAGCGGGCGATCCAGCAGCGCATCGAGAACCCGCTGTCCAGGCTGATCCTCGAGGGCCGCTTCCCGCCCAAGAGCGTGATCCCGGTGGAGGTCGACCCGGTGCGCGAGCCCGGCGTCTTCCACTTCGGCGGCGTGCAGCCCGCCAGCCGGGAGCCGGCCACGGCCTGACGCGCAGCGTTCCTACAGCCCACGGCCCGGTGCTGCCCCAGCATCGGGCCGTGCGCGTCACCAATGCCGCCCGTGTCGTCGATCCCGCGAGCGGGCTGACGAAGATGGACCTGGTGCGCTACTACGTGGAGGTGGCGCCGTGGATGCTGCCGCACCTGCAGGGCCGGCCCGCGTACATCCGGCGCGTGCCGCGCGGCATCCAGCAGCCGATGACGTTCCAGCAGCACACGCTCGACATGAAGGGCCTGAAGGGCACGGACCCCGCGACCTGGCCCGGCCACGATCCCGCCATCCTGTTCACGAGCGCCGAAGACCTCGCGGCCGGGGCGCAGCTGGACATGGTCGAGGTCCACACCTGGAACAGCACCGAGGCGGCGCCGCACTGTCCGGACCGGCTGGTGTTCGACCTCGATCCGGGCGAGGGCGTCGCATGGAAGCAGTTGTGCGACGGTGCCCGGCTGGTGCGTGCGCTGCTGCAGGAACTGGAACTGCGTTCCTGGCTGAAGACCACCGGCGGCAAGGGCCTGCATGTGGTCGTGCCGGTCCGTCCCGAGCTCGACTACGACGTGGTCAAGCCCTTCACCGAAGCCGTCGTGCGGCACCTCGCACAGGTGTTGCCGCAGCTGTTCGTCGCCAAGTCCGGCGCGCGCAACCGCACTGGCCGCATCTTCATCGACTACCTGCGCAACGGCTGGGTGCAGTCGACGGCGGAGGCGTTGTCCGTCCGGGCGCGTCCCGGGCTGGGCGTGTCGATGCCGGTCGCGTGGGAGCAGCTGGACGACGTCGAGGGACCGGCGCACTGGACGGTGGCCAACACCGTCGCGTCCTTGCGCCGCCGCCGGCGCGACCCGTGGGCGGCGTACTGGACCACGCGCCAGCGCCTCGATGTCGCCATGCAGCGTCTCGGCTGGGAGTCCGCTGCCGCGTGACGCACGGGCCGCGTCGCGGCGGCAGAATCGGCGCTTTTCACCGGAGTGCCGCATGACCCGAGCCCTGGTCCTGGAGAAGTCGCCCGAATTCGCCGCGGGCGTGCGCGAGGTCGGCGACGACTTCCTCCCCGAAGGCGACGTCACGATCGACATCGCGTATTCGACGATCAACTACAAGGACGCGCTGGCGATCACGAACAGGTCGCCGGTCGTGCGTAGCTGGCCGATGGTGGCGGGCATCGACGGCAGCGGCACGGTCGTGCAGAGCACGTCGCCGCGCTGGAAGGGCGGCGACGAGGTCGTGCTCAACGGCTTCGGTGTCGGCGAGACGCACAAGGGCTGCCTGGCCGGCCGCGCGCGCCTGAAGGGCGAATGGCTGGTGCGCCGGCCCACGGCGTTCACGGCGCGGCAGGCGATGGCGATCGGCACCGCCGGCTACACCGCGATGCTGTGCGTGCTCGCGCTCGAGCGCCACGGCTTGCGCGCAGGGCAGGGCGAGGTGCTGGTGACGGGCGCGACGGGCGGCGTGGGGTCGGTGGCCATCGCGCTGCTCTCGAAGCTCGGGCACCAGGTCGTCGCGGCGACCGGCAAGGCGTCCGAAGAGGCTTACCTGCGCAGCCTGGGCGCGGGCGCCGTCATCGATCGCGCCGAACTCGCCGCGCCGGGCAAGCCACTGCAGAAGGAACGCTGGGCTGCGGTGGTGGACGCGGTGGGCAGCCACACCCTCGCGAACGCGTGCGCGCAGGTGCGCTATGGCGGCGCGGTCGCCGCCTGCGGCCTGGCGCAGGGCATGGACTTCCCGGCGACGGTGGCACCCTTCATCCTGCGCGGCGTGAGCCTGCTGGGCGTCGACAGCGTGATGGCACCGCTCGCACTGCGCGAGCAGGCCTGGGAGCGCCTCGCGCGCGACCTCGATCCGGCGCTGCTGGACACGATGACGACGGAGATCGGCCTGGACGAAGTCATCGACGCGGCGCAGCGCCTGATGGCGGGGCAGGTGCGCGGGCGCATCGTCGTGCGCACGCGCTAGGCCTACCTCGTGAGCGCGTGGGTGGCGATGACCAGCGCGGGCAGCGAGGTCTTGTACAGCACGGTGCCCACGGTCGCGAGCGCGAGTGCGGCCGTGGCTGCGACGAGTCCCCACGGCCAGGTCTCGGCGAACCGCGACGGACGCGCGGCCTGCGCCGCAGCGTCGGCCAGCCGGCGTGCCTGCCGCGCGCGCATCCAGACGTCGTAGCTCGCGCGGCGTTCGGGGTGGGACAGCACGGCGTAGGCGGCATTGATGTGCGCCATCCGCTGCTGCGCGGCGGCGTCGCCGCTGCAGCGATCGGGGTGGTGCCGCTGGGCCGCGCGACGGTACGCCGCCCGCACCATGTCGGCCGTCGCGTCCGGGGGGACCGACAGCAAGTCGTAGTGGGTGGGCTGGGCGTCGCTCATGCGTGCATGCGAAAGTGCTACGGAAAGTGTAGCTTCGGACCCCGGTGCAGCCAAGCAAAGCGGCCGATGCGCACCATGGGCAGATGCGCGCGTGCAACACCGGGACGCAAGGCGACGCGCGACCGCGCGAGCAGGCTGTAGGACGGGACCGACAATTCCGGCAGCGCCGCCCGGTCGGTGTAACGCGCCTCTTACCATCGCGGCTCCTCCCGGACAGCCGATGAAGATTTACCGCACCGTCCTCCCGTTGCTCGCCGCGGGAATCGCGGGCACGGTCGACGCGCAGGTCGTGGCGTCCGCCCGCGACCTCGCCGATCTCTCGCTCGAGCAGCTCGCCGCCATCGATGTCACCTCCGTGTCCGGTCGCGCGCAGAGGCTGCAGCAGGCGCCGGCCTCGATCTACGTGATCACCGCGCAGGAGATCCGCCGATCCGGGGCGACCAGCCTGCCGGAAGCGCTGCGCCTCGCGCCCAACCTGCAGGTGGCGCAGACGAGCGCGTCGCAGTGGGCGATCTCCGCGCGCGGCTTCCAGGACTCGATCTCCAACAAGCTGCTCGTGCTGCTTGACGGCCGCACGATCTACTCGGGGCTGTTCGCGGGCGTGTTCTGGGACACCAACGACGTCGTGCTCGAGGATGTCGACCGCATCGAGGTGATCAGCGGGCCCGGCGCCACGTTGTGGGGCGCGAACGCGGTCAACGGCGTGATCAATGTGGTGACGCGCAGCGCGTCGGACACGCGGGGCACCTTGCTGTCCGCCGCCGGAGGCTCGCATGGCACCCGCGCGGTGGCGCGCTGGGGCGGCCGCCTGGGCAGCGCCGACGTGCGCGTGCACGCCCTCGAGGTCGACCGGGACAGCACCCGGCTGGCCGGCAATGGCGCGACGCGCCCGGATGCCAGTGCGCGCCACCAGCTCGGCTTCCGGGCCGACTGGCCGGCCCTCGGCAGTGGTGCCCTGACCCTGCAAGGCGACGTGTACGAGGGCGGTGGCGACGGGCCGGCCAACAACCTGGCGCCGAAGGTGCGTGGCGGCAACCTGCTGGCGCGCTGGAGCGGACGCTTCTCGGACGGTTCGGGCTGGAAGCTGCAGGCGATCCACGACTTCGCGAAGCGCGACGACGTCAACCTGTTCCGCGACGAGTCACGCACGACCGACCTGCAGTTCACCCACGAGAAGGAGGTCGGGCGGGGCCAGCTGCTGTGGGGCGCCGGCTACCGCGGCGCGCGCGACGACAGCCGGCCGACGGCGTCCGTGCGCTTCATCCCGCAGGAGCGGACGCTGGCCTGGTCCAACGTGTTCGCGCAGTACCAGTGGGCGATGCTCGACCGGCTGCAGGTGACCGCAGGCACCAAGCTCGAGCGCAACAGCTACACCGGGCTGGAGGTGCTCCCAAGCCTGCGCGCCGCGTGGATGCACTCGCCCGAGTCCACGACCTGGGCAGCACTCTCGCGCGTGGTGCGCGCGCCTTCGCGCATCGACCGTGACTTCTTCTTCCCCGGCAATCCGCCGTTCCTCATCGCCGGCGGCCCGGCGTTCGAGTCCGAAGTCGCCGACGTGGTCGAACTGGGCCAGCGCGGCCAGCTGGGCAGCCGGGTCTCGTACTCCGCCACGGTGTACCAGCAGCGGTTCCGCGGCTTGCGTGCGGGCATCCCGGGGCAGGTGCCGAGCACGGTCATGAACCTGGTCGACGGCCCGGTGCGGGGCGTGGAGGCGTGGGCGCAGTGGCAGGTGACCGACGCGTGGCGGCTGATGGCCGGCTACGACGCCATCGCGAAGCGGTTGCGGTACGCCAACGGCATCAGTCCGGGAACCACCGATTTCCCGGGCCTGGGCAACGACCCGAGCCACCAGTGGACGCTGCGCTCCAGCCTGAATCTCGGCTCGCGTACCGAGGTCGACGTCTTCGTGCGCCACGTGGGCGCGCTGCCCAACCCGGCCGTGCCCAGGTACACCGCGGTCGACGCGCGCGTAGGCCTGCAGGTCACGCCGGCCCTGTCACTGGCCGTCATCGCGCGCAACCTCGGCGACCCGCGCCACATCGAATTCAACGCTCCCGCGCAGGCGAGCCTGCTGGAGCGCCGCTGGCTGCTCCAGGCCACGCTGCAGCTGTAAGACGAGATGGGTCGCGCCGAGCAGGATCCAGGCGTGCGGCTGTCGCGACGGCGCCTGCTCGGTGCGGGCCTGCTCGCCGGCATTGCCGCCGCCTGGGCACCGGAAGCGACGGCCCAGCCGGGCGCGACCGAGAGCGCCGTGAAGGCTGCCTTCCTGTTCAAGTTCGCCAGCTTCGTCGAGTGGCCGCCGTCGGCCTTCCCGCGCGCCGACGATGCGCTCGTCATCGGCGTCGCGGGCGACGAGGCGGTGGCGCAGGACCTCGAGCAACTGGTGGCCGGCCGGTCGTACGATGGACGCGCGGTGCGGGTGCGACGCGTGCGCGACCCGGACGATGGGGCGGGGATCCACATGCTCCTGGTCGGACCCGGCCACGACGCCCGCGTGCGCGAGTTCATCGCCGCCGTGCGCGGGCCGGTGCTCGTCGTCACGGAGCAGGAGAACGGCCTGCGCCTGGGCGGCGTCCTCAACTTCCTGTCGGACGGAGGCCGTGTGCGCTTCGGTGCGTCGGTGCCGGCGGCCGAGGCGCGGTCCCTGCGCCTGAGCGCACGCCTGCTCGGCGTCGCCGCCACGGTGGAGGGCCGCGGGCGATGAGGAACCCGGGGCGGTCGATCCGCAGCAAGCTCAACGCGATCCTGGTGGTGACCACCGTCACCGCACTGCTGCTGGCGGCCGTCGCGCTGTTCCTGCTGGACCTGCGGCGCGAGCTGGCCGACACGCAGGAGGACCTGGTCACGCAGGCGGACGTCATCGCCCTCGCGAGCGCGGCGGCGCTGGCGTTCGGGGACCGGAAGGTGGCGCAGGAGAACCTCGCCACCCTGCGCGCCAAGAGCGGCGTGACGGCGGCGGCGCTGTACGACGAGAACGGCAAGCTGTTCGCGACGTTCCAGCCCGACGACGCTGTCGGCGAGGTGCCCGCGCGCGCTGCCGCACCCGGCGTCAGGGTGCGGGGCGACTGGGCGGTGGCGTGGCGCCCGGTCCTCTCGAACCAGGAGCGCGTCGGGACGGTGTACGTGCAACTGCGCCACGAACGCCTGGCGCAGGCCCTGGCGTCGGTCGCCGGGCTCGTGGCGATCATGGGCGGCAGCCTGCTGGGCGCGCTGCTCCTGTCCAACCGCCTGCAGCGCTCCGTCACGCGGCCGATCCTGGCGGTGGCTGAAGTCGCAAGGAAGATCCTGATCGGCGAAGCCGGCGGCCTGCGTGCACCGAAGACCACGCAGGACGAGGTGGGCGACCTGGTGGACGCGTTCAACGCGATGCTGGACGAACTCGATCGCCGCGCCCGCACCCTCGAGGCCGCGAACGCCGCGCTGCGCCTGAGCGAGGCGCGCTACCAGCTTGCCGTGCGCGGGTCGAGCGCGGGCCTCTGGGACTGGGACCTGCCGGCCGGCACGATGTTCTATTCGCCACGCTTCAAGGCGCTGCTCGGCTACGGCGACGTCGACTTCCCGGACAAGCCCGAGTCGATCGATCGCGTGCTGCACCCGGACGATCGCGCGGCGGTGCGCACCGCGCTGCGGGCGCACCTGCGCGAACGCCAGCCGTACCAGGTCGAGTGCCGGCTGCGCGATGCGAACGGCCGCTGGCGCTGGTTCTTCGTCGCCGGCGCTGCGCTGTGGGACGCGCAGGGGCGGCCCTACCGCATGGCCGGCTCGGTCATCGAAGTCACCGAGCGCAAGCAGGCCGAGCACGAGCTGCAGGAGTCCAGCCGGGCGAAGGACGAATTCATCGCGACGCTGGCGCACGAGCTGCGCAACCCGCTGGCGCCCATCCGCACCGGCCTCGACATCCTCAAGCGCGACACCGGCAACGGTCCCGTGTCGCAGCGGGCGCGCGCGACCATGGAGCGGCAGCTGCAGCACATGATCCGGCTGGTCGACGACCTGCTGGACATCTCGCGCATCAGCAGCGGCAAGATCCGGCTCGACGTCTCGCGCATCCACCTGCGCTCGGTCGTCGACAGCGCGCTCGAGATCAGCCGGCCCGCGCTGTCGGCGGCGGGCCATGCGTTCGAGGCCGACCTGCCGGACGACGACATCGAGCTGATGGGCGACCCGACGCGGCTGTCGCAGGCGCTGGGCAACCTGCTGAACAACGCGGCCAAGTACACGCCGCCCGGCGGCCGCGTGGCGCTGCGCGTGCGCCGCGAGGGCGACCAGGCCGTGCTGCGCGTCGAGGACAACGGCGAGGGCATCCCGCCCGGGATGCTGGACCGCGTCTTCTCGCTGTTCGCGCAGGTGCGCAGCACGCTCGATCGTGCGCAGGGCGGCCTGGGCATCGGCCTGTACCTGGTGCGCAGCCTGGTGACCATGCACGGCGGCAGCGTCGTCGCGGAGAGCGCCGGACCAGGCCAGGGCAGCGCCTTCACGGTGCGTCTGCCGTGCCTGCCCGCGCAGCCGGCCGCGCCGAAGCATGACGCGCCGGCGAAAGCGGAGTGGCCCGACGAGGGACTGAAGGTGCTGGTCGTCGACGACAACGTCGACGCCGCGGAGACACTGGCCCTGGTGCTCGAGATGGAAGGGTGCCGCACGCGCCTCGTCCACGACGGCCTCGGCGCGATCCCGGCGGCGCAGGAGTTCGCGCCCGACGTCGTCCTCCTCGACATCGGGCTGCCCGGGATCAACGGCTACGAGGTCGCGGCGCGGCTGCGCGCGGACGCGCGCTTTGCGGACACCGTGCTGGTCGCGATCACCGGCTGGGGCTCCGAGCAGGACCGCCGGCGCGCGGGCGAGGCCGGCTTCGACCACCACCAGACCAAGCCCGTCGACCTCGAGGTGCTGCGTCCCTTGCTGCGGCGCGGGCGCGGCGTGCCGCCAGGCGCCTGACTCACGCCGCCGCGAGGGCGGCCGCGAGCCGCTCGATGAAGGGCCGCTGGCTCCCCAGCACCTTCTCCAGCGCCGTCGGCACGTCGTACCAGGCCACGCGATCGAGCTCCGGGAAGCTGCGCAGGCGGCCCGACCGCGGCGGCCATTCGAGCTCGAACGTGTTCGAGCGCAGGTGCGCGGGGTCCATGTCGCCCGGCGTCGCCCACGCGAGGACCCGCTTGCCGCCGTTCTGCCGCACTTCCCCGAGCGGCGCGAACGGCCCCGGCGGCGCGTACCCGGTCTCCTCCTCGAACTCGCGGCGCGCGGCGGCCAGCGGGTCTTCGCCCACGTGCAGTTCGCCCTTGGGCAGCATCCACGCACCGACGTCCTTGCGCGACCACCATGGGCCGCCCGGGTGCGCGAGCAGGACTTCCAGCCCGCCGGGCCGCTGGCGGAACAGCAGCAGGCCGGCGCTGGTGATGGTGGGCATCAGGCGGCCCTGGCCGGCTGGAAGCGGCGCGGCGGCTGCCCCATCGCGGCCTTGAACATCGCGCTGAACGCGCTCTCGCTCGCGTAGCCGGTGGCCGCTGCGACCTGGCCGACGGGCACGCCCTGGGCCAGCATCGGCAGCGCATGCGCGAGCACGGCCTGTTGCCGCCACTGCTGGTAGCCGGTGCCCAGTTCGGCCTGGAACAGGCGCGCCAGGGTCCGTTCGCTCGCGCCGACGTCGGCCGCCCAGGCGGCGAGGCTGGCCCGCTGGCCCGGAGCGCGCAGCACCGCTTCGCACAGCGCGCGCAGGCGCTTGTCGCCGCCGGAGCGCGGCAAGGGGACGCCCAGCTGCTGCGTGTCCGCACGCAGGAGTTCGTCGAGGACTAGGGCGGTGAGGAGCTGCTCGCGCGCCTTGGGGAGCGGCAGCGCGTCCAGCGCCTCGACCAGTTCGCGCAGCAGGTCGGACACGACGATCACGCGGCAGCCCGTCCACCCCTCGGGCGTCACGCTCTCGTGCAGGTACAGCGTGCGGAACTGCGCGCGCTCGAGCACGTGCACCGCGTGGCGCGCGCCGGGTGGGACCCACACCGCGCGCGACGGCGGCACGATGTACGTCGTCTCGTCGCCCAGGCCGCTGCCGTCGGCGCTGACTTCGAGCACGCCGCTGGCGCACCACGCCAGCTGCGCCCACGCGTGGCGGTGCGGCTCGAAGTGCGCGTCGGCCGGCATGTCGCGCGAGCGCAGCCGCACCGGGCGCGCGCAGTCGGGCTGCCAGGGGTCGGTGTCACCGAGTGGCGTCGCGTGGCGGACGGGACGGGATCGCATCCGCGCATTCTGGCCGGAATCCGCATGCGGCTGGCATTCCGTCGCATTTCGGAAACACGCCGCCCGCACTACGATCGCTGCATGAGTACTGTCCTGCAGGGGTCCGCCCCCGCGCGCCCGCTGCGCGACGACGCCGGCGTCATCGGCCTCGTCGGCCTGGCCCACCTGATCAGCCACTTCTGCCAGCTCCTGCTGCCGCCGCTGTTCCCATGGCTGCGCGAGGCTTTCGACGCCAGCTACACGCAGCTGGGGTTCCTGATGACGATCTTCTTCGTCGTCTCGTGCTCGGTGCAGGCGGCCTCGGGCTTCCTGGTCGACCGGCACGGGCCGCGGCCGGTGCTGTTCGGCGGCCTCGCGCTGATCGGCCTCGCCGCGTTCGGGTTCGCCGCCAGCACCAGCTACTGGATGCTCGCCGCGTGCGCGCTGGTGGCCGGCATCGGCAACGGCGTGTTCCATCCGGTGGACTACACGCTGCTCAATCGCAAGGTGAGCGCGCCGCGGCTCGGGCACGCGTACAGCGTGCACGGCATCACCGGCAGCCTGGGCTGGGCCCTGACGCCGGCGTTGCTGGTGCCGATCGCGATCGCGTCGTCGTGGCGCGTCGCGCTCGTGTGCGGTGGCGCCCTGGCGTGGGCGGTGCTCGCCCTCCTGTGGTGGAACCGCAAGACGCTGGACCTGCCGAAGGCCGCGCCGAAGGCGGCCGGGGAGGAAGGAGCCACGTTCGACTTCCTGCGCATCCCGGCGGTGTGGATGTGCTTCTGGTTCTTCTTCCTGTTCGCGGTCGTGCTGAGCGTCGTGCAGGCCTTCGCACCGGAAGCGGCGCGCCGGCTGCATGACGTGCCGGTGGCGTGGGTGGCCATGTGCCTGACGATCTACATGGTGTGCAACGCGGGCGGCGTGCTGGTGGGCGGCTTCCTCGCGTCCGATCCTTCCCGCTGCGAGCGGGTCGTGGCGGCCGGCTTCGGGGCTGCCGCGCTGGTGGCGTTGTCGATCGGCCTGCTGCCGGTCCCCGCGCTCGCGATCCCCGTGCTGTTCGGCGCCATGGGCCTGGCCAGCGGCATCGCGGGGCCGTCGCGCGACATGCTGGTGAAGCGCTCGACGCCCGACAACGCAAGCGGCCGCGTGTACGGCATCGTCTACGCCGGCCTGGACATCGGGCAGGCGATCGCGCCGCTGGTGTTCGGCCGGCTGATGGACCATGGCCAGTACACGGGCGTGTGGATGGGGCTGGTCGCCGCGCAACTGCTGCTGGTCGCCAGCGCCTTCAACGTGAGGCGCGTGCGCCGCACGCGCCTCGCGCCGGCCTAGGAGCCTGCGCGGCAGAGAGACGGGCCCGCGTTGGGCCGAGAAGGGGCCAGAGGCTAGGCGCGGGCGCGGGTCCAGCCTGGCCGGCTGGACCCGTGGCCGCAACGACGCATATGGCCCCTTATCGGCCCAACCCTTCGGGCCGTGACCAGAAACGCGCCATGCGTCGTTACGGCCTCCTTCTGTACATCGAGTACAGCGCGTCGGACCGCGCCTAGCCTGACGCGTTTCTGGTCGCGGCGCGGGCCCGTCTCTCTGCCGCGCAGGCTCCCAGCGGCCCGTCCTGGCGCGGCGGCGGGTATCCTCGCCCCCATGTACGCGCCGTATTTCGGGCTGTCGCAGGAGCCGTTCTCGATCGCTCCGGACCCGCGCTACCTGTTCATGAGCGAGCGCCACCGCGAGGCGCTCGCGCACCTGCTGTACGGGCTGGGCGGGGGTGGCGGCTTCGTGCTGCTCACGGGCGAGATCGGCACCGGCAAGACCACCGTGTGCCGCTGCTTCCTCGAGCAGGTGCCGCCCAACTGCAATGTCGCCTACATCTTCAATCCCAAGCTGTCGGTGCCCGAGTTGCTGCAGACGGTGTGCGAGGAGTTCCGCATCGCGCTGCCCGCGCACGAGGGCACGCGCAGCGTCAAGGAGTACGTCGACGCGCTGAACGCCTTTCTGCTGCAGGCGCACGCGGCCGGGCGCAACAGCGTGCTGATCATCGACGAGGCGCAGAACCTCTCGGAGGACGTGCTCGAGCAGCTGCGGCTGCTGACGAACCTGGAGACCAACGAGCGCAAGCTGCTGCAGATCATCCTGATCGGGCAGCCGGAGTTGCGCACGATGCTCGCGCGCCCGGGCCTGGAGCAGCTGGCGCAGCGCGTCATCGCCCGCTACCACCTCGACGCGCTCGATGCGAAGGAGACGGTGCAGTACGTGCGGCACCGCCTGGAGGTCGCGGGCCTGTCGCGCGCGCTGCCGTTCCAGGCGCGGGCGCTGGACCGCATCCACCGCCGCAGCGGCGGCATCCCGCGCCGCATCAACCTGCTGTGCGATCGCGCGCTGCTCGGCGCGTTTGCGCGCAGCGAACCTGCCGTGACCGCCGGCATCGTCGACCAGGCGGCGCGCGAAGTCTTTCCGCCCGTGGCGGCGCCGCGGGCAGCCGTGCGGCCTGCCTTGCTGCTGGCGCTGGGGCTGGTGGCCGGTGCGGGCGTGGCGTGGATGCTGCAGCAGCAAGGTGCGACCCAGGATGCCGCGCCGTCCGCTGCGCAACCCGTCGTTGCGGCGCCGCCTGCGGCGCACGCGGCCTCGGCTCCCGCGATCGTTGCGGCAGCGCCCGCGTCCGCACCTGCATCGGCCGTCAGCGCGCCGGCGACCCTGCTGCGCGACGAGCGCGAAGCCTGGCGCGAACTCGCGCGCGGCTGGAACGTCGACGCCGGCGAGACGGGGGATCCCTGCGCCGTGCTGGCCAGGCAATCGGTGCAGTGCTTCACCCGGCCGACGCCGCTCGCCCTGGTGCGGCAACTGGACCGGCCCGGCGTCATCACGCTCGATCGCGACCGCGGCACGCCGTCGTACGCGTTGCTCACCGCGGTGGGCGACAAGACGGCGACGATCGTGGCCGCGGGCACCACGCAGACCGTGACGCTCGCCGCGCTGGCCGAGCGCTGGAGCGGCGACTGGGGCACGCTGTGGCGCGTGCCCCCCGGCTACGCAACCCGCGGCCGCGACGGCGCCGAGGTCGTGCGCTGGGCCGACGAGCAACTGGACGCGGCCGGGATGGGGCAGGGCGGCGGCGCGACGCTGCGCACGCGCCTGCGCAACTTCCAGCTCGCGCAAGGCCTGCCCGCCGATGGCGTGCTGGGCCCGATGACCGTCATGCAACTCAATCGAACCGCGCACGTGGACGAGCCGCGCTTGCGCCCGCTGCCCTGATGTCCTACATCCTCGACGCCCTCCGCAAGGCCGACGCGCAACGCCAGCGCGAGCGGCCCGGCCTGCATGCGCATCCGGTGGCGGCGGACCCGTCGTCCGACGCCGGCCACTGGTCGAAGTCCCCGCTGGTCTGGGGTGTTGCGGGCGTGGTGGTCGCCGGGCTCGCGGCGCTGGCCTGGTGGCCGGCGCAAAGCCCGACGCAAGTGGCTGTCGCGCCCACGGCACCCGATGTCGCGCCAGCGCCGGTGACACCGCCGCCCGCCGCCGCCATCACCCCTGCGGCGCCGCCTGCGGCCGCCACCGCGATCGAACCGCCACCGCCACCGGCGCGAGCCGTGCAACCGCCTGCTCCTGCACCCGCGCCCGCGCCTGCACGTCGTCAGGCCGCCGAGCCTGCGCCGCCGAAGGCGGTGGCGCAGGCACCCGCGTCAGCGCCCCTGGCTGCGAAGCTCGCATCCGCGCCGGTTGCGGCGATGCCCGCGTCTGCAGCGTCGACCGCGGAAGGGCCGCCGCCCGCCGACGCGCCAAAGCTGTCGGTCACGGGCGGCGTGTACTCGGCGGACCCGGCGCAGCGCATGCTGATCGTCGGTGGCCAGGTCTTCAACGAAGGCAGCCAGGTGGCGCCGGGGGTGGTGCTCGAGCAGGTGCGGCCGCACCAGGCCGTGCTGAGCTTCCGCGGACAGCGCTACACCGTCGCCTACTGAAGCGGCAACACCGGCGCCTGGAAGATCGACCAGCGGTCGTCCCTGAACAGGTACAGCGCCGACGACACGCGGCTGCGGCGCGATGCCGCATAGATCGCCGTGGCGTTGAAGCGCAGCGCGGCGACGGCTTCGGCATCGGCTGCCGGCGCGTACAGCAGGCCGCCACGCTGCGGCACCGCGACGACGACGCCGCCCGGATGCTCGCGTTCCAGCCCGCGCCAGAACGTGCGGTCGAGGAAGTAGCTGCTGTTCAGGTCGTCCGCGCGGCCGATCACCTGCATCAGGCCGCCGGGCCACGCGGTGACCTTCGGCTCGCCGTACACCCGGCGGAGGTTCTCGACGGCGACCTGCACCGCCTGCTGCGGCTCGAGATGCAGCCGTTGCAGGTCCTCGGGCACCGCGCTCTGCAGCTCGGTCCGGCTGTCGAACACCAGCCGGATGTGCATGTCCCCGAGATAGCGGAACCAGCTCATCTCCACCTCGACCTCGCGTCCGTCGGGCAACTCGGCGACCAGGGTGCCGTACGGGCGCAGCGTCTCCTGCGGCTCGCTGCCGGCGTCGCTGCCGCGCAGGACGGCGAGCAGGTTGCCGGCGGTCGTGTCGAACACCGTGTCCGCCGCCAGCGCCTGCAGCGCGACGCAGGCACCGATCGCCACGAGGGCGGTACGCAATCGCATGGGGAACCTCCTTCTCCTCGACGCATCCTGCACGCCGCGGACCGGCGCGGCAATGCGCGGATGCGTTCGCGTCGCGCGGCGGCCGCATCACTGCGACATGTAAACGGTTACGGAACTTGCTGGCTCAGCGATGCGTGTAAGCGAGCTCGTCCATAGCATCCGTGGCTCCACCACCAACACCGCTGAGGTATCGCGATGGCACTGCAGTCCCCCTTCTTCAACAACACCAAGCGCGACGACGTCCGCCCGAACACCCCCAACGGCGCCGCGCTGGCTGCCGCCGCCACCGCGCCGACCGCGCCCGCCGCCAACAGCCCGACCGCGACGCAGGTTCAGGACGGTGAAGCCAAGCTGACCGTCGGCCCGAACATCAAGCTCAAGGGCGTCGAGATCACCGACTGCGACACGCTGGTGGTCGAAGGCTCGGTGGAAGCCACGATGGACTCGCGCATGATCCAGATCTCCGAGCGCGGCTCGTTCAAGGGCTCGGCCGAGATCGACGTCGCCGAGATCCGCGGCTCGTTCGAGGGCAACCTGACGGTGCGCCAGAAGCTGGTGATCTACGCGACCGGCAAGGTCACGGGCCGCATCCGCTACGGCAAGGTGGTGATCGAGGAGGGCGGCCAGCTGTCCGGCGAGATCGAGTTCGGCGCGACCGCGTCGACCTCGTCGTCCTCGCAAGGCTCGTCGCGTCCCGCGCCGGCCAAGCTCGTCGCCTGAGCGCGCGCTGCGCCCGGTGGGGGCGCAGGGGCGGCGATCCCGTAAAGTCGCCCCATGACCCAAACCACCTCCCCGGATGGCCCGCAACTCGCGGGCCATTTGCTTGTCGAGTGCCTGGTCGCGCAGGGCGTCACGCATGCCTTCGGCGTCCCGGGCGAAAGCTACCTGGCCGTGCTCGACGGCCTGCACAAGTACCGCGACAGCATCCGCTTCATCGTCAATCGCCAGGAGGGCGGCGCCGCGTTCATGGCCGAGGCCGCCGGCAAGCTCACCGGGCGCCCGGGCGTGTGCTTCGTCACGCGCGGCCCCGGTGCCACCAACGCGTCGATCGGCGTGCACACCGCCTTCCAGGACTCCACGCCGATGGTGCTCTTGGTAGGCGACGTGGCGTCGGACCAGCGCGACCGCGAGGCCTTCCAGGAGGTCGACTACGGCAGCTTCTTCGGCCCGAGCACCAAGGGCATGGCCAAGCGCGTCGAGCGCATCGACGACCCGGACCGCATCCCCGAGTACGTGGCCCGCGCCTTCGCCACCGCGATGAACGGCCGGCCGGGGCCGGTGGTGCTGGTGCTGCCGGAGGACATGCTGGTGAAGACCACGGCGGCGCGCCCACTGCCGCGGGTGGAAGCGATCGAGGCGTGGAGCGATCCCGGATCGCTGCGCACTCTGCGCGAGATGCTGCTGGCCGCCAGGAAGCCGATCGTGATCGCGGGCGGCGGTGGCTGGACGCCCGAAGCGGCGCAGGCGCTGCAGCGCTTCGCGGAGCAGTGGAAGCTGCCGGTGGGCAACGCCTTCCGTTTCCAGGACACCTTCGACAACCACCACCCGCTGTACGCCGGTGACGTCGGCATCGGCATCAACCCGAAGCTGGCGGCCCGCATCCGCGAGTCGGACCTGATCCTTGCGCTGGGCCCGCGGCTGGGCGAGATGACGACCAGTGGTTACACCTTGCCCAAGCCGCCCAAGGCGCAGCAGAAGCTGGTGCACGTGCATGCCGACGCCGGCGAATTGAACCGCGTGTACCAGGCGGACCTGGCCATCTGCGCGACGATGAACGCTGCCGCGCGTTCGCTGGAGACCCTTGCGGCGCCGGCCGGCGTGCCGTGGCAGGCATGGGCGGAGGCGGTGCATGCGGACTACGAGGCCAACCTGGAGCCGCAGAAGTTGCCGGGCGACATCGACATGCCGGCGATCGTCGCCGTGCTGCAGAAGCGGCTGCCCAAGGATGCGGTGCTCACCAACGGCGCCGGCAACTTCGCCAGCTGGGTGCACCGGTTCTTCCGCCACCACGGGCTCGCCAAGGGCCACAAGACGCAGCTCGCGCCCACCAACGGCGCGATGGGCTACGGCGTGCCGGCGGGCATCGCGGCGAACCTGGTGAGCGGGCGCACGGCGTTCACCATCGCCGGCGACGGTGACTTCCTCATGACGGGGCAGGAGCTCGCGACCGCGGCGCAGTTCGGCGGCAAGAGCATCGTCGTCGTGCTGAACAACGGCATGTACGGGACCATCCGCATGCACCAGGAGCGCGACTATCCCGAGCACGTGCACGGCACGCAGCTGGCGAACCCCGACTTCGTCGGCCTCGCCAAGGCCTATGGCTACGCCGGCGTGCGCATCACGCGCACGGAGCAGTTCGAGGGCGAGTTCGTCGCCGCGCTGGAGCGGCGCCAGGGCACGCTGATCGAGGTGATGCTGGACCCGGAGGTGATCACCACCCGTGGGACGCTGACGGCGATCCGGGAGAACGCGCTGAAGGCGCGCTGAGGGGCGCGCGAAGCGCCAATGAAAAAAGGGCCGCGTCAGCGGCCCTTTTGCATTGCGCGAAGCGCGTCTTACTTGACGTGCTTGCCGATCAGGCCGGCCATCTCGAACATCGAGACTTGCGCCTTGCCGAAGATGTCCTTCAGCTTGGCGTCGGCGTTGACCATGCGCTTGTTGACGTTGTCCTGCAGCTTGTTCTTCTTGATGTAGGCCCACAGCTTGCTGACCACTTCGGTGCGGGGCAGCGGCTTGTCGCCCACCACGGCCGCCAGTTGCGGGCTGGGGGTCAGCGCCTTCATGAACGCCGCGTTCGGGGTGCGCTTCTTCGCCGGGGCCTTGGCCTTCTTCGCCGGGGCGGCCTTCTTCGCAGCGGCCTTCTTCGCCGGAGCGGCCTTCTTCGCAACAGCCTTCTTCGCCGGAGCGGCCTTCTTCGCAGGAGCCTTCTTCGCTGCCGCCTTCTTGGCCGGAGCCTTCTTCGCCGGAGCCTTCTTGGCAGCCGTTTTCTTCGCTGCCGCTTTTTTCGCAGTTGCCATGACTTGATTTCCTTCTAGAAGTTGAGCGATCACCAATGGAGAACTGCGCCACTGGCACCGCGGATGCTAAGGGAGAAAAACCGCGCTTCCAAGGGGAAATCGGGTTTTTTCACTGGGGCGTGTTGCTTTTTTTCAAGGCGTTCCCAGAGGGAAAACGCCTGTTCGCTCGCCTGGGGTGACCCTTCGCGCTGCCCTCGATCCCCGGGGAGCGGCTCGTCGCGGCGGCGCCGAGCGCTCCGCTGGCGCTCAGGGAGAGCGTCTCGACGGCAGCGTCGCCAGCAGGACGCCCGCCAGCGCAAGGGCGAAAGCGGCCGCTTGCGCAGGCCCGAACGGCTCGCCCAGCACCAGCACGCCGACGGCGGTCGCCGCCACCGGCAGCATCGCCGTGAAGACGCCTCCGAGAGCGGCGGGAACGTGGCGCAACCCCGTCATCCACAGCCACACGGTCCAGACGCTGGCAGCCAGCCCGTAGAACAGCAGCAGCAGCCAGGTCGGGCCGGGCACGGCGGCGAAGTCGAAGCCCCAGGCCTGCCACAGGCCCAGGGGCGTCATCAGCGCGAGTCCCCACAGGTTGACCAAGGCGGTGATGCGACGCGCACCGAGTGCGCCGGTGAGCTTCTTGCCGATGACGGCATACGCCGCTTCGCACAGCACCGCGCCGAACACGAGCAGGTTGCCCAGCAGGGCCTGGCGTGCCGGCATGTCGCCCGGGCGCGTGGCGGCGAGCAGCGCCATGCCGGCGGCAGCGCACGCGACGGCGACCCAGACCCGCGGTGCGATGCGCTCGCGCAGGAATGCCCAGCTGAGCACGGCGACCACCGCGGGGATCGAAGCCATGATCACGCCCGCCGAGACGGCGCTGGTCATGCTGACGCCGAACAGCATGCAGATCGAGAACAGGAAGTTGCCCAGGAGCGACTCGAGGAACAGCAACCGGCGGGTCGACGCGGACAACGGTGCCTCGCCTGGCGGGGGCCGCAGCCAATGCAGCGTCGCGACGCCGCCGATGCCGAAGCGCAGCCACGCCAGCAGGAACACGGGCAGCACCGCCACCAGCGGCTTGGACAGCGCGACGTAGGTGCCCACGAGCGACATGCTCAGGGCGAGGCTGCAGCAGGCGAGGAAGCGGGGATTCAAACCACGGGCGGGATCGGCGGGCGCATCTTGCCCCAGCAAGCGTCCGCCTTCCACGTTCGTGCATCGGCGTTTCGCGATCCGAAATGGGGCGATGGTGCATTGCCGCAAATTTTCTCGATATGAGAAATTGTTTCCTGCATCGTGGAATCTGGCGCGCAAGTCTTTGTCCTGCCCAAGAAATATTTATATCTTCTATAAGACACAAGAGCCTCCGCAGGTCTTCTAGAAGACTTAGAGTTGATGCCAACAGGGAGCCACGGCCCCCGGCCACTTTCGACATCGACCAAGGAGCTTGCACATGAACGACTGGACGAACCTCAGCCGCGACGAGCAGATCGCGCAACTGGAGAAGGACTGGGCGGAGAACCCACGCTGGAAGGGCATCAAGCGCGGCTACAGCGCCGCCGACGTGGTGAAGCTGCGCGGCTCGCTGCACATCGAGCACACGCTGGCGCGCCGCGGCGCCGAGAAGCTCTGGCGCCTGCTCAACACCGAGCCGTTCGTGAACACGCTCGGCGCGCTCACCGGCAACCAGGCCATGCAGCAGGTCAAGGCCGGCCTGAAAGGCATCTACCTCTCCGGCTGGCAGGTGGCGGGCGACGCCAACAGCAACGGCGAGATGTACCCGGACCAGTCGCTGTATTCGGTCGACTCGGTGCCGAAGGTCGTCAAGAAGATCAACAGCACCTTCCAGCGCGCCGACCAGATCCAGTGGAGCGAGGGCAAGAAGCAGGGCGACGACGGCTGGGTGGACTACTTCGCGCCCATCGTCGCGGACGCCGAAGCCGGCTTCGGCGGCGTGCTGAACGCCTTCGAGCTGATGAAGGCCATGATCGAGGCGGGCGCCGCCGGCGTGCACTTCGAGGACCAGTTGGCGTCGGTGAAGAAGTGCGGCCACATGGGCGGCAAGGTGCTCGTGCCGACGCGCGAAGCCGTCGCGAAGCTGGTGGCGGCGCGGCTCGCCGCGGACGTGATGGGCGTGCCGACGATCCTGCTGGCGCGTACCGACGCCGAAGCGGCCGACCTGGTCACCAGCGACGTCGACCCGATCGACCAGGAGTTCTGCACCGGCGAGCGCACGGTCGAGGGCTTCTACCGCACCCGCAAGGGCTTCGACCAGGCGGTCAGCCGCGGCCTGGCTTATGCGGAGTACGCGGACCTGATCTGGTGCGAGACCGGAACGCCCGACCTGAAGTTCGCGAAGGACTTCGCGGACGCGATCCACGCCAGGTTCCCCGGCAAGCTGCTGGCGTACAACTGCTCCCCGTCGTTCAACTGGAAGAAGAACCTCGACGACGCGACCATCGCCAAGTTCCAGAAGGAGCTCGGCGCCATGGGCTACAAGTTCCAGTTCATCACGCTGGCCGGTTTCCACAGCCTGAACTACTCGATGTTCGAGCTGGCCCACGGCTACGCGCGCAACAACATGAGCGCGTTCGTCGAGCTGCAGCAGAAGGAGTTCGCCGCCGCCGAGAAGGGCTTCACCGCCGTGAAGCACCAGCGCGAGGTGGGCACCGGCTACTTCGACGCCGTGACCACGACGATCGAGAAGGAAGCGTCCACCGCCGCCCTGAAGGGGTCGACCGAAGACGAGCAGTTCTTCGACGAGCGCAAGGCCGCCTGACGCCTCGTGCCACTCGCAACGCCCGGCGCCGCCGGGCGTTGTCGTTTGCGGGGTGCGCGGCTAGAGTGGCGCCACCATCCAGGAGGGCACCATGGCCGTGGACCACGACAAGACCGGCAAGTTCGACGTCAACCAGCTCAGGCAGGCCCGGTGCCCCGATTGCAGCGGCAGCGGGGAGCTGCGCATCGAGAGCGAGAACATCACCGAGGACTTCGAGGTCGAGAAGCAGCTGGTGATCACGCCCTGCACGCGCTGCGGCGGGTCCGGCTACGTGGCCGCGGGGTAGAATTGGGGCTCGATTCGATCCACAAGGGCGAGAAAGGCAGCTTCGGTTATGACACCGCGAACTACCCCGGAAGGAACCACGGCCCGCTAACGGCCGGGTAGTCGCGCGCACCCACCGGAGATCCAGTTGGAGCAAAGAGCGCGGCTACGGGCCGCGCTTTTCGTTTGTCCTGCTCGCTGGAGCTTTCCCGAATGATCCAAGTCACGCTTCCCGACGGTTCCCGTCGCGAATTCCCCGGCCCCGTGAAGGTGGCCGACATCGCCGCCTCGATCGGCGCCGGCCTGGCCAAGGTCGCCCTCGCGGGCAAGGTCGATGGCAAGGTGGTCGACCTCGCCTACACGGTCGACCGCGACGCCCCCGTGTCGATCATCACGCCCAAGGATCCCGAGGGGCTGGACGTGATCCGCCACTCGACGGCCCACCTGCTCGCGTACGCCGTGAAGGAGCTGTTCCCCGAGGCGCAGGTGACGATCGGGCCGGTGATCGAGAACGGCTTCTACTACGACTTCTCGTACAAGCGGCCCTTCACGCCCGAGGACCTGCAGGCGATCGAGAAGCGCATGGCCGAACTCGCCGCGAAGGACGAGCCGGTGACGCGCCGCGTGCTGCCGCGCGATGCCGCCGTGGAGCACTTCAAGTCGATCGGCGAGAACTACAAGGCCGAGATCATCGCCAGCATCCCGCAGGGCGAAGACGTGTCGCTGTACCGCGAAGGCGGCTTCGAGGACCTGTGCCGCGGCCCGCACGTGCCCAGCACGGGCAAGCTCAAGCACTTCAAGCTGATGAAGGTGGCCGGCGCCTACTGGCGCGGCGACCACCGCAACGAGATGCTCCAGCGCGTCTACGGCACGGCCTGGGCGAGCAAGGACGAGCTGCAGCAGTACCTGCACATGCTGGAGGAGGCCGAGAAGCGCGACCACCGCAAGCTGGGCCGCGAGCTGGACCTGTTCCACATCGACGACGTCGCGCCGGGCGTGGTGTTCTGGCACCCCAAGGGCTGGGCCGTCTGGCAGGTGGTCGAGCAGTACATGCGCCAGGTCTACAAGGACACGGGCTACCAGGAGGTCAAGGGGCCGCAGATCCTGGACCGCAGCCTGTGGGAGAAGACCGGCCACTGGCAGAACTACCGCGAGAACATGTTCACGACGGAGAGCGAGAAGCGGGACTACGCGCTCAAGCCGATGAACTGCCCGGGGCACGTGCTGATTTTCAAGTCGCAGCTGCGCAGCTATCGCGACCTGCCCCTGCGCTACGGCGAGTTCGGCCAGTGCCACCGCAACGAACCTTCGGGCGCGCTGCACGGGATCATGCGGGTGCGCGGCTTCACGCAGGACGACGGCCACGCCTTCGTCACGGAAGACCAGATCCTGCAGGAGTGCGTCGACTACACGGCCAAGCTGCAGCAGGTCTACCAGGACTTCGGCTTCACGGACATCCTCTACAAGGTCGCGACGCGCCCGGAGAACCGGGTCGGCTCGGACGAGCTGTGGGACAAGGCCGAGCACGCCTGCATGGAAGCGCTGCGCCGCTCCGGCGTCGATTTCGTCGTGTCACCCGGCGACGGCGCCTTCTACGGCCCGAAGATCGAGTACACGCTCAAGGACGCGCTGGGCCGCCACTGGCAGTGCGGCACGATGCAGATCGACTTCAACACGGCCGAGCGCCTGGGCGCGGATTACGTCACGGAAACCAGCGGCCGCGCGCACCCGGTCATGCTGCACCGGGCCATCGTCGGCAGCCTCGAGCGCTTCATCGGCATGCTGGTGGAACACCACGCCGGCGCGCTGCCCGCCTGGCTGGCGCCGGTGCAGGTCGCCGTGCTGACGATCACCGACGGACAGGCCAGTTACGCCCGGGAAGTTGCCAAAACTCTGCAAAATCAAGGGGTTAGGGTCGAGCTGGATCTGCGCAACGAGAAAATCACGTATAAAATACGCGAGCATTCGATGCAGAAGCTGCCCTACATCCTCGTCGTGGGTGACAAGGAGAAGGCAGCAGGTGCCGTCGCAGTGCGCGCCCGGGGCAACCAGGACCTCGGCGCGATGTCCCTGGAGGCGTTCGCCGCGAGGCTCGCCGACGACATCGCCGGCAAGCGCTGATCTCCCTCCCGAGGAAGTTCGCCCTTGCCGCGTGCGCCTTGCAGCGGCGTGTGGGTGGCCCGCAAGGGCCGCCGTGATTGATGAAGGATTTGGACCATCGCTACTGAATTTCGCGACCGCCGCCACCGCGAGGAACGCAAGCACCGCCTGAACCGGGAAATCATGGCCCCGGAAGTCCGGCTCTCCGGACCGAACAACGAGCCGATCGGCATCGTGAGCCTGCAGGAAGCCCTGCGCATGGCGGGCGAGCTGGACGTGGACCTGGTCGAAATTGCCGCCACTGCGGTCCCGCCGGTGTGCCGGCTGATGGACTACGGCAAGTTCAAGTACCAGGAACAGAAGAAGGCCGCGGAAGCGAAAGCGAAGCAGACGGTCATCGAGATCAAGGAAGTCAAGTTCCGCCCCGGCACCGACGACGGTGACTACAACATCAAGATGCGCAACATCCGGCGCTTCCTGGCCGAGGGCGACAAGTGCAAGATCACGCTCCGCTTCCGCGGGCGCGAGATCACGCACCAGGAGATCGGGATGGCGCTGCTGCAGCGCATCCGCGACGAGCTCGGCGACACCATCCTGGTGGAGCAGTTCCCGAAGCTCGAAGGCCGGCAGATGATCATGATGATCGCGCCGAGCCGCAAGAAGGTCGCGACTGCCGCGCCGGCCAAGGCCGAAGCGGGCACCACGGCCGCGTAAGAGGGGTTCACGGATCGCATCGGTTGTCGCCGGCGCGATCCGGTGACGGGAAGCCTTTGGCTTCCCGAAAAAGTGGCGAGTTTTCCGACTCGCCACACAAGTGGCTCGGGGCCATCAAGACGCGAAGGATTCGCGGCGCCTCACGAGCACAAGGAAAGAAGGAGCAGCAATGCCCAAGATGAAGACCAAGAGCGGGGCCAAGAAGCGCTTCCGCGTCCGTCCCGGCGGCACCGTCAAGCGTGGCCAGGCTTTCAAGCGCCACATCCTGACGAAGAAGTCGACCAAGAACAAGCGCCACCTGCGCGGCCCGGTGTCGGTCCACGAGACCAACATGGGCCACATGGCGCAGATGCTGCCGTTCGCCGGCCTGTAAACGGACAAGGAGAACACACATGCCTCGCGTCAAACGTGGTGTAACGGCTCGCGCCCGCCACAAGAAGGTCCTCGCCCTCGCCAAGGGCTTCCGCGGCCGCCGCGGCAACGTCTTCCGCATCGCCAAGGAAGCGGTGATGAAGGCGGGCCAGTACGCCTACCGCGACCGCCGCGCCAAGAAGCGCGTCTTCCGCCAGCTGTGGATCGCCCGTATCAATGCGGCGGCCCGCGAGTGCGGCCTGACGTACAGCCAGTTCGCCAACGGCATCCGCAAGGCCGGCATCGACATCGACCGCAAGGTCCTTGCCGACATCGCCGTGCACGACAAGGCCGCCTTTGCGGGCATCGTGGAGCAAGTCAAGGCCAAGCTGGCTGCTTGAAGTTCACGGTGGGCGCGCCATGCGCGCCCGGTAGGCTGAAACCTCAAGGACAGGGGCTAGGGCGCTTGCACTAGCCCCTGTTTGTCTTTCCGATGACCGACAACGACCTCGCATCCCTCGTCGACGCCGCGCGCGCCGCCTTCGCCTCCGCGGGCACCCCCGCGGACCTGGAGAACGCCAAGGCGCAATTCACCGGCAAGTCCGGCCGCATCACCGACCTCATGAAGGGGCTGGCGGCGCTGCCGGTCGAGGAGAAGAAGACCCGCGGCGCGGCGATCAACACGGCCAAGCAGGCGATCGAGGCTGCGCTGACCGCGCGGCGCCGTGAACTGGCGGACGCCGAACTCGCGCTGCAGTTGCAGGCCGAGTCGCTGGACGTTTCGCTCCCGGGCCGCGTGCGCGAGCAGGGCGGCTTGCACCCGGTGATGCTGGCGATGGAACGCATCGAGCAGATCTTCGCCAGCATGGGCTTCGACGTCGCCGACGGCCCGGAGATCGAATCGGACTGGCACAGCTTCACGTCGCTGAACAACCCGCCCAACCACCCGGCGCGGTCGATGCAGGACACGTTCTACGTCGACATCCAGGGCGACGACGGCATCCCCTACAACCTGCGCCCGCACACCAGCCCGATGCAGGTGCGGTACGCGCACCAGCACGTCAAGCGCTTCGCCGACCGCGTGAAGGCCGGCGAGCCGATGCCCGAGATCCGCGTCATCGCGCCGGGCCGCACCTACCGCGTCGACAGCGACGCGACGCATTCGCCGATGTTCCACCAGGTCGAAGGCCTGTGGCTGGGCGAGAGCATCAGCTTCAAGGACCTGAAGGTCGTCTTCACCGACTTCTGCCGCACGTTCTTCGAGAGCGACGACCTGAAGCTGCGCTTCCGCCCCAGCTTCTTCCCGTTCACCGAGCCCAGCGCCGAGATCGACATCCAGTTCCAGTCCGGCCCGCTGTCCGGACGCTGGCTGGAAGTGGCCGGCTCCGGCCAGGTGCATCCGAACGTCGTGCGCAACATGGGCCTGGACCCGGAGCAGGTGACCGGCTTCGCCTTCGGCACCGGCGCCGATCGCCTGGCGATGCTGCGCTACGGCGTCAACGACCTGCGCCAGTTCTTCGAAGGCGACATCCGCTTCCTGCGCCAGTTCCGCTGACCCGCCCACGCCCGAGCACGACATGCAATTCCCCGAGTCCTGGCTGCGCGAGTTCTGCAACCCGCCGCTGTCCACCCGCGAGATCGCCGACATCCTCACGATGGGCGGCCTCGAGGTCGAAGACCTCCATCCCGTCGCGCCGCCGTTCACGAAAGTGGTCGTCGGCGAGATCAGGGAAGCCGTCCAGCATCCCAATGCCGACCGCCTGCGCGTGTGCCAGGTGGACGTGGGGCAGGGCGCGCTGCTGAACATCGTCTGCGGCGCGCCCAACGCGCGCGTGGGCATCCGCGTGCCGACGGCGCTGGTCGGCGCCGAGCTGCCGCCCGGCGAGGACGGCAAGCCGTTCCAGATCAAGCTGGGCAAGCTGCGCGGCGTCGAGAGCCAGGGCATGCTGTGCTCGGCGCGCGAACTGCAGCTGTCCGAAGACCACGGCGGGTTGCTGGAACTGGCGGCCGATGCGCCGGTGGGCGGCGACGTGCGCGAGGTGCTGCAGCTGGACGACCATGTCTTCACGCTCAAGCTCACGCCGAACCTGGCGCACGCGCTGAGCGTCTACGGCGTCGCGCGCGAACTGTCGGCACTGACCGGTGCGCCGCTGAAGGCGCCGAAGTTCCACCCCGTCGAGCCGCGGCATGACGCCAGGCTGCCGGTGAAGGTCAGCGCGCCCGACCTGTGCGGCCGCTTCTCGGGCCGCATCGTGCGCAACGTCGACACGACGGCGAAGACGCCGCAGTGGATGGTGGACCGGCTCGCGCGCTGCGGGCAGCGCAGCGTCACGGCGCTGGTGGACATCTCGAACTACGTGATGTTCGAGTACGGCCGGCCGTCGCACATCTTCGACCTGGACAAGATCCACGGCGCGCTCGATGTGCGCTGGGGCAAGCCGGGCGAGCAGCTGAAGCTGCTCAATGGCAGCACGATCACCGTCGACGAGAAGGTCGGCGTCATCGCGGATGACCGCGAGGTCGAGTCGCTGGCCGGCATCATGGGCGGCGACGCCACCGCGGTATCCGATGCGACGCGCAACGTCTACGTCGAAGCCGCGTTCTGGTGGCCCGAGGCCATCCAGGGCCGCTCGCGCCGCTTCAACTTCTCCACCGATGCCGGCCACCGTTTCGAGCGGGGCGTCGACCCGGCGCTGACGGTGGAGCACATCGAGCACATCACGCGCCTGATCGTCGACATCTGCGGCGGGGAAGCCGGTCCGATGGACGACCACGTCGTGCGCCTGCCCGAGCAGCGCACGGTGTCGCTGCGCGTTGCGCGCGCCTCGAAAGTGATCGGCATGCCGGTGACCCCCGCGCAATGCCTCGACGCGTTCACGCGACTGGGCCTGCCCGCGCGCGAGCAGTCGCCCGGCACCATTGCCGTGCAGCCGCCGCCGTACCGTTTCGACATCTCGCTCGAGGAAGACCTGGTCGAGGAAGTCGCGCGCGTCATCGGCTACGAGCGCCTGCCGACCACGCCGCCGCTGGCGCCGATCGCCGCCCGCACGGGGTCCGAGTCGCGGCGCTCGCGGTTCGCGCTGCGCCGCCAGCTGGCCGCGCTGGGCTACCAGGAGACGATCAACTTCAGCTTTGTCGAGGAACGCTGGGAGAAGGAGCTCGCGGGCAACGACGACCCGATCCGGCTGCTGAACCCGATCGCCAGCCAGATGGGCGTGATGCGTTCGTCGCTCGTGGGCTCGCTCCTGCAGGTGCTGCGCTTCAACCTCGATCGCAAGGCGGAACGCGTGCGAGTGTTCGAAGTGGGTCGCGTGTTCCTGCGGGACGCCGCCATCCAGACCACCGACACCAGCGTGCGTGGCGTGCGGCAACCGATGCGCGTGGCCGCGCTGGCCTATGGCAGCGTCGACGGCCTGCAATGGGGCCGTCCTGCGGCGCCGGCAGACTTCTTCGACGCCAAGGGTGACCTCGAGGCGCTGCTGCTGCCGCGCCGTGCGGTGTTCGAGCCCGCGCAGCATCCCGCTCTGCATCCCGGCCGGTGCGCGCGCATCGTCCTCGACGGCACGCCGATCGGCCACGTGGGTGAACTGCACCCGCGCTGGCGCCAGGCCTGGGACCTGCCGCTGGCGCCGGTGCTGTTCGAACTCGATCTCGAGCCGGTGCTCGCGCACCCGCTGCCGGCCGCGCAAGCGGTGCCGCGCCACCAACCTGTCGAACGCGACATCGCCGTCATCGTGGGCGACGCCGTCACGCACGACGCGCTGCTCGGGGCCATTCGCACCGCGGATACCGGCGGCCTTCTGCGCGACGCGTCGCTGTTCGACGTCTACCGGCCCAAGCAACCCCTGACCGGCATTGCGGCGGGGGAGAAGAGCATGGCGGTTCGCTTGACGCTCGGCGACCCGGACGCGACACTGACCGAAGCCCAGATCGATGCCGCCGTGGCCGCCGTGGTGGCGCGATTGCAGTCCGCGCTCGGTGCACGGCTGCGTGGCTGACGAACGAGCGACCGGTCGATGCTGACAACAACAACGAAGGACGAGGGCGCGATGGAGTTCACCGTGGAAAGCCTGGAGACGCCGGCGCTGACGAAGGCGCAGCTGGCGGAACTCCTGTTCGAGCAGATCGGGCTGAACAAGCGCGAGTCCAAGGACATGATCGACGCCTTCTTCGACCTGATCGCCACCAGCCTGGTGGACGGGCAGGACGTGAAGATCTCCGGCTTCGGCAACTTCCAGATCCGCACCAAGGCGCCGCGCCCTGGCCGCAACCCGCGCACCGGCGAGGCCATTCCCATCGATGCACGCCGCGTCGTCACGTTCCACGCCAGCCACAAGCTGAAGGAACAGATCCAGGGCAATGGCGCCGGCGCGGACGACAGCTGACGTTTTCGCGCACCCCGGGTGCAGGCGCGGCTTGGCGCGCCCACTCTCTTAGAGTAACCTTCGAGCTTTCTCTCCTAGCGCATTGATTTCAGTGGAGAAAGCGCTCCCTTCCATTCCGGCCAAACGCTACTTCACCATCGGTGAGGTCAGCGACCTGTGCGGCGTCAAGCCGCACGTGCTGCGCTATTGGGAGCAGGAATTCACGCAGCTGCGCCCCATGAAGCGGCGCGGCAACCGCCGCTACTACCAGCACCACGAGGTGCTGATGATCCGCCGCATCCGGGACCTGCTGTACGACCAGGGCTTCACCATCAGCGGCGCGCGCAACAAGCTGCAGGAGCTGGTGCAGGTGGAGCGGGACAAACGCCGCTCCGGCGAGGTGATGCTCGAGGGCGTCGAGGTGATCGAGGTCGAGGATTCCGTGCTCGAGGATTTCGAGGACAGCACGCCCCCCGAGCCCGCGATCTCCGACAAGCTGCTGTTCGTGCGGCGCGAACTCTCCGAAATCCGCGACCTGCTGTCGTCGAACCACTGACCGCGCCGGTGTAGAATCGCGGGCTTCGGCGTGTAGCGCAGCCTGGTAGCGCACTTGCATGGGGTGCAAGGGGTCGCGAGTTCGAATCCCGCCACGCCGACCACCAACACGGGCCGGCGCTTTCGCAAGGAAGCGCCGGCTTCTTTGTGCCCGCTGAGCTGGGGCATACAATCCCGCCGCATGGCCACTGTCGTCTTCGCAGACCTCGTCGGGAGCACGGGCATCTTCGAGCGCCTCGGCGATGAAACCGCCGGCCGTTTCGTGACCCAGCTCACGACCGCCCTGTCCCGCAGCTTCGAGCAGCACAACGGCCGCGTCGTCAAGCTGCTGGGGGACGGCCTCTTCGTCACGTTCCCGCAGGAGGGCGACGCCATCGACGCCTGTGTCGCCATCCAGAAGCGCCTGAAGGACACCCCGGTCTATCCCGGGGGCACCGGCAAGCCCGTGCAGATGCAGATGGGCGTCGAATCCGGCGAAGTGGTCGAGATCGAAGGCGACTGCTACGGCGATGCCGTCAACAGCGCGGCACGCCTGGCCGACCTGGCCGGCGCCGACCAGATCCTCACGACGTCGCGCGTGCGCGACGCCCTCGGCCCGCAGCAGCGCGGCCCGCTGCGCAGCATCGGTCCCATGTACCTGCGCGGCAAGTCCGAGGCCACCGAGGTGTTCCGCGTCCAGTGGCAGCCCGAACGCGATGTCGACGCCACGATGATGGGCGCGTCCATGTTCAAGCCGGTGGCCGAAGCGCACCTGGACCTGTCCGCCAATGGCCAGACGCTGCGCCTGGACCCGCACGGCCAGCCGCTCTCGCTGGGCCGGGCCGCCACCGCGTCGCTGTCGGTCAACGATTCGCGCGTGTCGCGGGTGCATGCCACCGTCGAATGGCGCGGCGGCCACTTCATCCTGAACGACCAGTCCAGCTTCGGCACCTGGGTGTACGTGGGCGGGCAGGCCGCGCCCATCGTCCTGCGGCGCACCGAGTGCTACCTGGTGGGCAGCGGCGTGATCACCCTCGGCTGCGACCGCGAGGCCGAAGCTGCCCCGCGCGTCGAATACAGCGTCACCGGCTGAGGCCGCGGACAACCACGTGCACCAACGCAAGCTGGGCCGCTACGAGCTGGTGCGGGTCCTCGGCAAGGGCGCCATGGGCGTCGTCTACGAGGGCCTCGATCCCAACCTGGACCGGCGGGTCGCCATCAAGACCATCATGGTCGACGACCTGTCCAGGGACGCGGCCGCCGAGTACGAGGCCCGCTTCCGCGTCGAGGCACGCTCGGCGGCGCGGCTGCAGCACCCGAACATCGTCACCGTCTACGACTCCGACCGCGATGGCGACACCGCCTTCCTGGTGATGGAGTTCATCGAGGGCGACGACCTCAAGCAGCACCTGGACCGCGGCGTCAGCTACGACACGGCGGGCGCGCTGCGTCTCATCGTCGACCTGCTCGCCGCGCTGGACTTCGCGCACCGCCAGGGCGTGGTGCACCGCGACGTGAAGCCGGCCAACCTGCTGATCGAAACCGGCGGCCGCCTCAAGCTCACCGATTTCGGCGTCGCGCGCATCGCCGGCGAGGCCACGCGCACGCAGGGCAGCATGATCGGGACGCTGAAGTACATGGCGCCCGAGCAGGTGCAGGGCCAGAAGACCGACGGCCGCGCGGACCTCTATTCGGCGGCCGTCGTCGCGTACCACCTGCTGACGGGCGTGCGGCCCTTCGACGGCGACAACGACTTCACGATCATCCACCAGATCATCGGCCACACGCCGGCCGCACCCAGCAGCATCAAGCCGGACCTGCCCGCGGCGGTCGACGCGGTGTTCGAGCGTGCGCTCGCCAAGAGCCGCGACGACCGCTTCCAGACCGGCGCCGACTTCTCGATGGCCTTGCGCCGCGCGCTGCACGACGTGGTTCAGGAAGGCCCCGACGCGCCCACCGTGCCGGGCACGGTGCCCGGCATCGCGCGGCGCAGCGACACCTTGCCCGGCGCACCGGCGGACCACCAGCTCGAACTCGAATACTGGCGCGCCATCCGCGATAGCGTCGACGCGGGCGACATGGAAGGCTTCCTGGCGCGCTTTCCGCAGGGCATCTATGCCGACCTGGCCCGGCGCCGGCTCGAGCGGCTCACGGGCAGCGGCGACCCCGAGCGCACCGTGCTGCAAGGCATGACCAAGCCGCCGGGCACGGCGGCGCCGGTGGAATCGACGTCCACCATGCCATTCGAGCGTTCAGTGCCGGCTGGCGGTGCGACGGCGACCGAGCCGGTCGTGATCCAGTTCGCGCAGCAGCCTGCGGCGGCACCCGCACCGCCATCGGCGGGCGCGACCTCTGCCAAGCGGTCCGCGTCCTCGGAGGACACCACGACGACCGTCATTCCGCTGGCGGTCGCGGCAAGTGCCAAGCCGCCGTTCCTCTGGATCGGTGGCGCGGCTGTCGCAGTGTTCGCGGCCATAGCACTCTGGCTGGGCCCGGGCCGCGCGCCGGCGCCTGCGCCCACCACGGTGGACGCTCCGGCCGGGGCGCCCGCGCCGGTCGTCGCGCAGCCTGCGTCGGCTCCGGCCATCGCTGCGACGCCGGCGGCTGCTGCTGCGTCCGCGTCACTGGCCGCCGCGGCACCCGCCGCCAGCGCACCTGGGAAGCCGGTCGCGAAAGCCCACACGCCGGCGCCCCAAGGCACCGCCACCGCGAAGCGCCAGGAAGGCGCCCGCGCCGCGCGTCGCGACGTCGCGGAGACGTCGTCACGCAGCAGTGGTGAACGGCCGGTGTCGCCCGACGTCACCTGCCGCGACAAGGTGTTCATCTCCCGGCAGATCTGCGTCTACAACGAATGCCAGAAGCCGGGCTACGGCCACTTCCAGGCGTGCGTGCAACTGCGCGAGGACGCCAAGCTGCGCGAAGGCAAGCCCGGGATCTGAGCGCCGCGCTCAGCTGACGTGCAGCGTGTGCACGCCGAACGTGCCGCGCTTGCGGTCGGCGAAGAATGCCAGCAGCGTCTCGCGCACCGTCTTGAACGCGATCTCCTCCCAGGGGATCTCGTCCTCGCCGAACAGCCGCGCCTCGATCGTCTCGTGGCCGGGCTCGAAGCGGTCGCTGAGCAGCCGCGCGACGTAGAACAGGTGCACCTGGCCGACGCGCGGCACGCTGATCACGCTGATCAGGCCTTCGAGCGCCACCTGCGCGCCGGCTTCCTCGTCGGTCTCGCGCGCCGCGCCTTCCTCGGCGGTCTCGCCGAGTTCCATGAATCCCGCCGGCAGGGTCCACTTGCCCCAGCGCGGCTCGATGTTGCGCTTGCACAGGAGCACGCGGTCGCCCCAGTAGGGCACGGTGCCGACGACGTTCAGCGGGTTCTCGTAGTGGATCGTGCCGCACTGCGGGCACACGGCACGCTCGCGCGTGTCGCCGTCGTCCGGCACGCGGTACACGACGGCATGGCCGCACTCGCGGCAATGCTTGATCGGCGTGCGGAAGGGCATCGGCCGAGTGTAGCCAAGGCCGTCCATGCAAAAGGGCTCCCCGCGGGGAGCCCTTCGCGTGGAGCCGGGCCGCTCAGGACTTGGTCGACTTCGTGTGCTTGTCGATCAGGCTGCGGGCCGTGTCGAGCAGCTTGCGGCCGTCGAAGCCGCGCTTGTTCATGTCCTCGACCCACTCGACCTCGATCTGGCGCGAGCGGCGGCGGAATTCCTGCGCTTCCGAGGCACTGACCGTGAAGATGGTGTTGCCGCGGTCGACCGCCGCCCTGCGGCCTGCGACGTCCCCGCCTTGCTGCACCTTGCCCAGCCAGCCCGAGGTCTGCATCCCGGAGTTGGCGTCGATGACCTTCTTCAGGTCCGGCGGCAGCGAGTTGTACTTGGCCTTGTTCATCGCCATCACGAACGTCGTCGTGTAGAGCGAGCCGCCCGCCGGGTCGAACTCGGCGTGGTACTTGGTGAGCTCGTGCACCTTCACGGACGGCACGACTTCCCAGGGGATCACGCAGCCCTGGATGGTGCCCTTGGACAGCGCGTCGGGGATCTGCGGCAGCGGCATGCCCACCGGCGTGGCGCCGAGCGCGCCCATCAGCTTGGTGATCTGCCGGGTCGGCGCGCGCATCTTCAGGCCGCGCATGTCGCCGACCGTCTTCACCGCCTTCTCCGCCGTGTGGATCACGCCGGGGCCGTGCACCTGCAGCGCGATGACCTGCGTGTCCTTGAACTCGTCGGGCGCCATGGTCTGCACGTACTCCCAGTACGCCTTGGACGTGGCTTCCGCGTTGGTCATGATGAACGGCAGCTCGAACACCTCGATGCGCGGGAAGCGTCCCGCCGTGTTGCCCGGCAGCGTCCAGATGACGTCGACGACGCCGTCGCGCGCCTGGTCGTACAACTGCACCGGCGTGCCGCCCAGCTGCATCGCGGGGTAGGCCTCGAACTTGATGCGGCCGTTGGAGTCCTTCTCCACCTTGTCCATCCACGCCTTGTGCATGTTGAGCCAGACGTTGGACGTCGGCGCCATGAAGGTGTGGAACTTGAGGGTGACCGACTGCTGGGCGAAGCCCGCGAGCGAGGAGCCGCCGAGGGCGGCCGCGGCGGTGGTCTTCAGGAGGGTGCGACGCTGCATGGATGTTCTCCGCGGTGGGACGCGGGGACCATACCGCAGGGCCTGCGTGGGGCGGCTCGGGGCTTCCCCGAGCGGGATTCCCCCAGGAGCCTGGGCGGCAGAGAGACGGGTTCGCGTTGGGTCGAGAAGGGGCCAGGCTAGGCTGCCCCCCAGGCTCCTAGCCGACGTAGCGCACGAGCCAGAGCGAGATCGGGGGGAAGAACAGCAGCAGCAGGGTGCGCAGCGTGTCGCTCACCAGGAAGGGCATGACGCCGCGGTAGCTATCGGCGATCGGAACGTCCTTCGCCATGCCATTGACGATGTACACGTTCAACCCGACCGGTGGCGCCAGCAGCCCGAACTCCACCACCATCAACACCATGATGCCGAACCAGATCGCGACGGATTCCTTGGGCATGCCGAAGTCCAGGCCCATCACCATCGGGAAGAAGATCGGGATCGTCAGCAGGATCATGCTGAGCTCGTCCATCACCGCGCCCAGCACGACGTAGAACAGCAGGATGGCGGCGACCACCGCCAGCGGCGACAGGCCCCAGGACGCCACGGTGGCGGCCAGCTGGTTCGGCACCTGGGTCAGCGCGAGCGCGGCGTTCATCAGGTCGGCGCCGAGGAAGATCAGGAAGATCATCGCCGAGCTCTCGGCCGTCGCGTAGAAGCACTGCTTGAACTTGTCCCAGGTGATCTCGCGCTTGATCAGCGCCGCGACGAAAGTCGAAGCCGCACCGACCGCGGCGCCCTCGGTGGGCGTGAACCAGCCGCCGTAGATGCCGCCGAACACCAGCAGGAAGATCAGCACGATCGGCAGCACGCCGATGATCGCGTCGCGCGTGAGCGCGGGCGCATCGTCGGTCTCGGGTGCCTGGCCCGGCACGAGCCGGACGTAGATCGCGATGGCCACCATGTAGCCGAACATGGCGATGATCCCCGGCACCATGGCGGCCGCGAACAGCTTGGCGATGTTCTGCTCGGTCAGGATCGCGTAGATCACCAGCGGCACGGACGGCGGGATCAGGATGCCCAGCGTGCCGGCGGCGGCCAGGGTGCCGGTAGCGAGGCGGCCGCTGTAGCCGTGCCGCTTCATCTCCGGCAGCGCCACCGACGTGATGGTGGCGGCCGTCGCCACCGACGACCCGCAGATCGCACCGAACGCCGCGCACGCGAGCACGGACGCCATCGCGAGGCCGCCCTTGAAGCGCCCCATCACCGCGGCGGCGAACGAGAACAGCGCCTTGCTGATGCCACCCTGCGTGGCGAAGTGCCCCATCAGGATGAACAGCGGGATCACGCTCAGGTCGTAGCTGGCGAAGCGCGCGAAGGCCTGCGTGTTGAGGAAGTTCGCGAACGGCGCCCAGCCGGTCTGCAGCAGGTAGCCGGCCGTGCCGGCCGCGAACATCGCGATGGAGATCGGCGTGCGGATCGCCATCAGCACCAGCATGGTGGCGAAGATGAGGATGGTGAGGGGCAGCGCGGACATCAGGAAGCCTCCGCCTGCGGCTGCGGTATTCCTCTTCGGGCGGCCGTGCGGGTCATGCGTGCGCCTCCGGCGCGTCGCCGAAGCCGAAGGCGGCTTGCCGGAGGGCGATCAAGGCGGTGAGCACGAAGGGCGGCACCATGGCCGTGTGCACCACCCATTCGGGGAAGCCGAGGATCTGGCTTTCCGTGTGCCCGTTCCAGGCGCTCAGCGCGCCGAGGGTGGTGCGCCACGCGAGCAGCGCGAAGGTCGCGGCCAGCAGCACCGCGCCGATGCGGTCGAGCGTGGCGTTGGTGCGCGCGCTGGCGCGCGCGGTGAAGAAGTCGACGATGATGTTCCCGCGCCGCAGCTGGCACCAGGGCATGAACAGCGCGATGGCCGCGCCGGTCGCGACCCCGGTGAGTTCGAAGTCGCCGACCAGCGTGGTGCCGACGGTATTGCGGCCCAGGAGGCTCGCGCAGGTCATGAGGGTGATCAGCGTGAGCAGCACGCCGGCAAGGACGGCGCAGGCGCGCGCCAGGAGATCGAGCAGCTTCAAGCCGGTCCTTCGAAGTTCGTCGCCGATTGTAAAAAGCGGCCCGCAGGCCGCCTCTCGGGGTGAACGCCGATGGCGTCAGGCGATGCGCACGCGCAGTTCGGTCAGGCCACCGACGCTGCCCACCAGCGTGTCGCCCTGCACGACGGCCGCGACGCCTTCAGGCGTGCCCGTGAAGATCAGGTCGCCGGGCGCGAGCTCCCACGCCGTCGACAGGTGCTCGATGATCTCGCCCAGGTTCCAAATGAGCTTGGACACGTCGCTGCGCTGGCGGTCCTTGCCATTGACCTGCAGGAAGATCTCGGCCTTCTCGATGTCGCCGGCCTGCGCGGCGGGCGTCACGGGACCGCAGGGAGCGGACTGCTCGAAGGACTTGCCGATCTCCCAGGGGCGGCCCTGCTTCTTCATCTCGCCCTGCAGGTCGCGGCGCGTCATGTCCAGGCCGACGGCGTAGCCCCAGATGTGCTTGCGCGCATCGGCGGCCTTGATGTTCTTGCCGCCCGTGCCGATCGCCGCCACCAGTTCGATCTCGTGGTGCAGGTCCTTGGTCAGGCTCGGATATGCGATGGTGGCGGTTTCGCCCGCGGGCACCGGCACGATCGCGTCGGCCGGCTTGAAGAAGAAGAACGGCGGCTCGCGCCCGGTGAACCCCATCTCCTTGGCGTGCTCGACATAGTTGCGGCCGACGCAGATGACGCGGCGCACCGGGAATCGCTCGCCGCGGCCGATGACGGGCAGCGAGACCTGCGGGGGAGGGGTGATGACGAAGCTCATGACAGCCTTTCTTCCTTGTGGATGGACAGCGCGGCGTGCACCGGCCGGTCCGAGAAACTGAACAGGACGCAGCCCGCGTCGGAACGAAGCCGGGCAGTGTGCCACGAGGGCACCACGAAGTGATCGCGTGGGCCGAACGCGAACGACCAGCGCTGCTCGCCGCACTCGATGTCGACGCTGCCCGTGCCCTCGACGACGCTGTACACGGCGCCATCGGTCTGCCGCCAGCCCTGGCCACGGAAACCGGCGGGCAGCTTCTGCAGGAAGGTCGCGATGGTCGGCATCGGCGAGCCGCCGGTCTGCGGGTTCACGTAGCGCAGCTTCACGCCCTCCCACGGGTCGAGGGGCGCGCCGCGCTCGAGCGTGTCCAGTGCTTCGCGGCTGCGCTCGTACGGGTAGCTGAAGATCGGTGACGTCGCGCCGAACGGCGCGTCGTGGCGCACCGGCGCCATGTTGTGCCCGTAGCGCGCGAAGCTGCTGCCTTCGGAGCGCGTGACCTGCTGCGACCGCGCGGTGTCGTTCTCGGCAAAGCCCGCGTCGAAGAACCGGAGCATCGGGATGTCCAGGCCATCGAGCCACACGACCGGGCCGTCGGCTTCGCTGCCATGGTCGTGCCAGGTCCACGACGGCGTGATGATGAAGTCGCCCGGCTTCATGGTCGTGCGTTCGCCGTCGACGGCGGTGTAGGCGCCGCTGCCCTCGACGATGAATCGCAGTGCGCTCTGCGTGTGGCGGTGGCTGGGCGCCACTTCGCCCGGCAGGATCAGCTGCAGGCCCGCGTACAGCGACTGCGTGATGCACGACTGGCCGCGCAACGCCGGGTTCTCCAGGATCAGCACGCGGCGCACGGCTTCTTCCGCAGTGATCGCCTCGCCGGCGCGCATCAGGAAGGGACGGACCTCGTCGTACTTCCACAGCGCCGGCACGCAGGGCGTCGCCGGTCTCTGCGGCACGAGCGCATGCAGCACTTCCCACAGCGGCGTGAGGTGGTGCGGGTGCATGTCGCGGTACAGCTGTTCGCGCACGTGCAGTGCAGTGTCGGGGGCGTTCATTCCGTTCTCCTTCGGATCGGGCGGCACGTCATGTGAACAGCCGCTCCGGGTCGATGCCTTCGTACATCCACTTCAGGCCGGCGAATCCGGCGGATTCCTGGCCCGACTGGAACATGCGGTTGCGCAACTCACGGGCGACGCCGCTCGCATGGTAGATGTCGCCGTAGAACCGCGCGGTCAGCTGCACCCGGCCCGTGCGCAGGTAGCGGGCGCGCTGGTACAGCTGGAACGCCTGCGGCCAGTCGCCCTTCGCATGGCGCAGCGCGGCGCCGAGCACGACGGCGTCCTCGATGGCCTGCCCGGCGCCTTGCGCCAGGTACTGCAGCATCGGGTGCGCCGCGTCGCCCAGCAGCGTGACGCGGCCCTGGGTCCAGTTGTCCACCGGCTCGCGGTCGCACAGCACCCACATCTTCCAGGTCTCGATCTTGCCCAGCAGCTCGCGCACCGGCGGCACGGCGTGGGCGAAGCGTTCGTTCAGTTCCGCGGTGTCGCCGAAGGTGTTCCAGCCTTCGTCGTACTTGCTGCTGTGGAACACCGCGACCAGGTTGAACAGCTCGCCGCGGCGCAGCGGGTAGTGCACCAGGTGCGTCTTCTCGCCGCCCCACAGCAGCACGTCGTCGCTCCACAGGTGCGCCGGCACGTCTTCGCGCTTGAGGACCGCGCGGTACGCGATGTGTCCCGACACGCGCGGCTTGCCGTCGCCCACCACCGCTTCGCGGATGCGGCTCCACAGGCCGTCGGCGCCGACCAGGGCCGCGCCCTCCAGCACTTCGCCACCAGCCAGCTTCACGCGGACGCCGCTCGCGTCCTGCGCGAAACCCTCGACTTTGGCCGAGGTACGCAGCGTCACGCCCGGCAGCGACTTGCACGCGGCGAGGAACACGTCGTGCAGGTCGGCGCGGTAGATCACGCCGTAGGGAAAGCCATAGGTGGCGACGGCAGCGTCGCCGAGCGGCACGCGCACCACCTTCTCGCCGGTGCGCACGTCGTTCATTCCCAGGCCGGGCGGGAAGTACGCCACGCGGCGGATGGCGTCGGTGAGCCCGAGCCGCTCGAACATGCGGAAGATGTTCGGCCCCAGCTGGATGCCGGCGCCGATCTCGCCGAAGGCGGCGGACTGTTCCAGCACCGTGACGGGGACGCCGTCGCAAGCCAGCACGTATGCAGCCGCGAGGCCGCCGATGCCGCCGCCGGCGACGAGGACGGGACGAGGGGAGGGCATGAAATGCTAAGAATACATACGAATTGCGGACACGGCAATGCGGGGTGCTGGCTACACTCGCGCGCATGCCCAAGAGCTACGACTTCCGCCAGGCGCCCGGGCACCTGATCCGGCGCGCGCACCAGGTCGCGGTCGCGGTGTTCATGGAGGAGACCGCGGCGCACGAAGTCACGCCGGTGCAGTTCGCGATCCTGAACGCGCTGATGGACGACCCTGGCGAGGACCAGGTGACGCTGGCCGGCCGCGTGGCGTTCGATGCGGCGACGTTCGGCTCCGTCATCGGCCGGCTCGAAGCCAAGGGCTGGGTGCGGCGCCAGCTGGACGGCGCGGACCGGCGGCGCAAGCTGCTCTGGGTCACGGCCGAGGGTGAGCAGGCCGCGCAGGCAATGAAGAGGTCCGTGGCCAAGGCGCAGCGCCGCATCCTCGGGCCGCTGGACGCCGCGGAGCAGGAGCAGCTCGTCGGGCTGCTCGCCAAGCTCGTCCGTGGGCACGAAGAAGGGACGTGAACCGCAGACGGGTCCTGCACGACCTGTCGGCAGTGTCCGGTGCAGGGCTGGCGCGCCGCGGCCTTCAATCGCAAGGTCAAGCAGAAGAAAGGACGACGACCATGCGACGCAGATTCCACATGACCCTGCTGTGCACCAGCCTCGCCGCAGTGCTGGCCACCGGCTGCGCCGAGATGCAGCAGATGAGCCCGACGGCGCGCAACACCGCCATCGGTGCCGGCATCGGCGGCGTCGCCGGCGCGGCGATCGGCCGCGATACCAAGGGTGCGGCCATCGGCGCCGGCCTGGGCGCCCTCGGCGGCTATGTCTGGTCGCGCCAGATGGAGCAGAAGAAGCAGGCGATGGAGCAGGCGACGGTGGGCACCGGCGTCGCCGTCACCCAGACCGCGGACAACCAGCTGAAGCTGAACATCCCCAGCGACATCTCCTTCGACACCAACCGCGCCGACATCAAGCCGAACCTGCGGCCGGTGCTGGACCAGTTCGCGCAGGGCCTGTCGCAGCAGCCGAACACCGAAGTGCGCATCGTCGGCCACACCGACAGCACCGGCAGCGACGCGATCAACGATCCACTCTCGCTGCGCCGTGCCGAGGCGGCGCGCGAGTATCTCGCGGCGCGCGGCGTGAACCCGGCGCAGGTCCTGGTGGCGGGGCGTGGGTCGCACGAGCCCGTCGCGGACAACAACTCGGACACGGGCCGGTCGCGCAACCGCCGCGTGGAGATCTTCCTCGGCGAACGCCAGAACGTCGCGGCGGCCCCGCAGCAGCAGCCGCAGCCGATGCCACAGCAGCCGGGCATCCAGGCTCGCCCGGTGCGCTGAGCTAGAGCAGGGCTCAAAAGCGCGAGAAGTACTCGCGCCGCTGGAAGTCCAGCTTGTCCTGCGCCGCCTCGTGGCGCTGGTGCTCGAACGCCTTGACCTGGCAGAAGTAGTCGACGAAGCCGCTGCCGAACGCGCGCACCAGCGGCTCGTCGGCGCGCAGCGCTTCGATCGCCTCACCCAACGAGGTCGGCAGGCGGACGTCGGCCGGGCCGTAGGGCGCCTCCGTAGCGGGTGGCGGTTGCAGGCCGCGCTCGATGCCGTCCAGGCCCGCATGCACCTGCGACGCGAAGTACAGGTACGGGTTCGCTGCCGGTTCGCCGATGCGGTTCTCGATGCGCGTTGCCGCATCGCCGGCACCGCCGACGACGCGCAGCATCGCGCCGCGGTTGTCGCTCCCCCACAGCACCGACTGCGGCGCGAGCGCGTTCGGGCGGAAGCGGCCGAAGCCGTTGGCGGTCGGCGTGCAGAACACGGCCATCGCGCGGCCGTGGTCTAGCAAGCCGGCGAGGTACTGCGCGCCGAGGTCGCTCAAGGCATGCGTCGCATCGGCGGGCGTTGAGCCGGCCGCCGGTGATTCGCGCATGAACACGTTGCGGCCCGTCTCCGCGTCGACCAGCGACTGGTGCAGGTGCCAGCCGCTGGACATGATCTCGGGGAAGGGCGGGCGGCACATGAAGGTCGCGTGGTAGCCAGCGCGGCGCAGCGCCTGCCGCACGCCATTGCGGAACAGCACCATGTTGTCGGCGGCGGTGAGCGCATCGGTCGCGTCGAACACGGCCTCCACCTGGCTCGGGCCGAGTTCGATCTCCAGCGACGACAGCGGCAGGCCCAGGCCTTCCGCCGTGCGCCGCACGACGCGCAGCGCGTCGTCGGCGAGGTCGCCCCAGTTCTCGGCGAGCAGGTTGTAGCCGGGGTGGATCAGGCGCACGCCCGGTGGCTGGCCGGGCCACGCGGCAGTCTCCGGGTCGAGTTCGGGTGCGTCGTCGGTGATGCGGTAGATGTGGAACTCGACCTCGAGCCCGCAGCGCATCGCCAGGCCCCGCGGTGCCAGCCGCGCGAGCGCGTCCTGCAGCACGCGCCGGCTGTCCAGCGACACCGGCGTGCCGTCCTGGAACCAGGGCTGCGCGCGCAACCAGCCGGTGGCCGGCGCCCATGGCAGCTGCCGGTAGCTGTCCGGGTCGGGCAGCAGCAGGAGGTTGTTGGCGAATGCGAAGCCGGGCAGCGACGCGGTGCCGCCCGGCTCGAATACCTTGAACGCCGTGCGATCCGAGGTGTCCTTGAGCATCAGCGTGCTGACCATGCTGATGCCCTCGTGCAGCGCGCGCTGCGCGGCGCGGACCGTCAGCGCCTTGCCGCGCGTGACGCCGTGCAGGTCGCACCACGCGATGCGCACCAGGTCGACGCCGCTGGCCTCGATCAGCCCCGAGAGCTGCGCGGCGGAATGCTGCCGCTGCGCGTCGTCGAGGCCGCAGCGCTGGGCGAAGCTGCTCATGCCACCGTCGCGGCGGCGGGCGCCTTCCCGGTCCAGGGCGCGCCGGCGCGCTTGGCGTCGGCACGCTCGCGCCACCAGGTGGGCCAGGCGCCCGCGGGGGCGATGCCGTCGACGGTGTCGGGGCCGTGCATCCCGCTGGCCAGCGACGCGTCGGCGACGCCGGGCGCGGATCCACCTTGTTCGACCGAGTCGATCGCCTGCAGCAGCATCCGCCGGTTGGCCATGATGACCTTGTCGGTGGTGCCCAGGTGCTCACGCGTGCGGTCCTGGATCGGCCCCATGCTCTCGACCGCCCACTGGTCATGCACGTTGATGTCCTCCTCGCCCATGCCGAGGAAGGTGCGCGTGCGCTGCTCGTCGGGGTTGAACCCCCAGCCGTTGTGGCGACCGGACTTCGGGACGTAGTCCGGCAGCGAGATGAACTGCAGCCGCTGGTTGCGCATCGCGGCCTTGTCGACCGGGCCCGCGAAGCTGGTGAACACCGAATACCAGTAGGTGTGCGTGTCGTCGACCGGCACGTGCATCTGCGTGATCGTGAGCGTCTCCGACAGCGGGATGACGAAGGTGTGCGGAAAGATCGCATGCGTCACGCGCACGTGCGTCAGGTCCTGCGTCATCGGGCGCAGCGCGGTGAGCTGCAGGCCCCAGGGACGCGGTTCGAAACTGATCTCCGGCTGGTGGAACTCCCGCATGATCCGCGTCATCGGCCACTTCTCGCCACCGGGCGCTTCGCCTGCGCTGGCGCTGCGGAACTGCTTGCCCGCCGGGTTGTCGCCGATCGCGTCGAGCGCCTCGTCGCTGAGGAAGCGGTGCAGGAACGAAGGATGCGCCGGGTCGATGCCGACTTCGAACGCCTGCAGCCAGTTGCAGTGCCACAGGCCCTTGAACGCGAAGGTGTGCGTGCCCGGCGCGGCGAAGCAGTCGAAGGCAGGGAAGGGCGGCGGCTCGCTGCCTTCGTCGCCGAACCAGCCGAACAGGATGCCGCTGCGTTCGAGCACCGGGTAGCTGCGCTGCTTGACGCGTTCGCAAAGGCGGCTGCCGGCGGGCTCGCCGGGCGTCTCCAGGCAGGCGCCGGCCGCGTCGAACTTCCAGCCGTGGAAGGGGCAGCGCACGCCATCACCTTCGTGGCGGCCGAACGCAAGGTCGGCGTTGCGGTGCGGGCAGTCGCGATCGAGCAGGCCCCAGCGTCCGGACGCGTCGCGGAAGACGATGAGGTCCTGCCCCAGTACGCGCACGGCCTTGAGCGGCCGGTTCGCCATGCGGGGGTCGAGGACCGGATCGAATTCGTCCACCAGCGCCACCGGCTGCCAGTAGCGGCGCATCAACGCGCCGCAGGCGGTGCCGGGGCCGATGCGCGTGACGCGCTCGTTCTGCTCGGCTTTCATCGCTGCTCCTTCGGGCGTGCCGCAACCCGTCGCGCCAGTGTAGCGGCGGCTTTCCGCGGGTTTATCCTTGCCGCATGAAGCTGCACAACTACTTCCGCTCCTCGGCGTCGTTCCGCGTGCGCATCGCGCTCGAACTCAAGGGCCTGCCGTACGAGTACGTGCCCGTGCACCTGGTCAAGGGCGAGCACAAGCAGGAAGGCTACGCGGCGCTGTCGCCCTCGATGCTGGTGCCCACGCTGGTCACCGATGCCGGCGAGCACCTCGGGCAGTCGATGGCGATCATCGAGTGGCTCGACGAAACGCATCCGCAACAGCCGCTCATGCCGCGCGATCCCCTGGGGCGTGCGCGCGTCCGCGCGTTGTCGCAGCTGATCGCGTGCGAGATCCATCCGCTGAACAACCTGCGCGTGCTGAAGTACCTCACGCAGGAACTGAAGGTGGACGAGGAGACCAAGGCCACGTGGTACCGCCACTGGGTGCGCGAGGGCCTGCTGGCCTTCGAGCGTGAACTCGCGCAGCTGCCGCGCGGCAAGTACGCGTACGGCGACACGCCGACGCTGGTCGACTGCTGCCTGGTGCCGCAGATCTTCAACGGCAAGCGCTTCAACACCGACTACTCCGGCCTCGATCGCACGATGGCCGCGTTCGATGCCTGCATGGAGTTGCCCGCGTTCCAGCGCGCGCAACCATCCCATCAACCGGACAACGAAGCGTGAGCGTCGCGTTGCGGTCCGGTTGGCTGGCCGGCGACTGGCCCGCCGGCGACGGCGTGCTCGCCACCTGCTCGACCCGCACGGGCGGCGTGTCGAACGCGCCGTACGACAGCCTCAATCTGGGTGACCACGTGAACGACGACCCGGCCGCGGTCGCCGCGAACCGTCGCCGCTATGCGGAAGCGCTTGGTGCGCGACCCGTGTTCCTGCGCCAGGTGCACGGGACGGGCATCGTGCCGCTCAGCGCGGCGACACCCGATGGCACCGAGGCCGATGCGTGCTGGACGCGCGAGCGCGGCATCGCCTGCACGATCCTCGTCGCCGACTGCATGCCGGTGCTGCTCGCGGATGCGCGGGACGGCATCGTGGGCGCCGCGCACTGCGGCTGGCGCGGACTCGCTGGCGGCGTCCTGCCGAACGTGCTGCAAGCGATGGGCGTGGGCGATGGCGTGCGGCTGCGTGCGTGGCTCGGCCCCTGCATCGGCCCGCAGCGGTTCGAGGTGGGTGAAGACGTGCTCGCTGCCTTCAC
Organism: Ramlibacter algicola; assembly: GCF_016641735.1. Lineage (NCBI taxonomy): Bacteria > Pseudomonadati > Pseudomonadota > Betaproteobacteria > Burkholderiales > Comamonadaceae > Ramlibacter > Ramlibacter algicola. Next base: position 2,250,302 of record NZ_JAEDAO010000001.1, read on the forward strand.
GAAAGACGATGCGGACGCGGTGCGCTTCTTCAGGCCGCACGCGCAAGGCAAGTTCCTGGCGGATCTTCCGGCACTCGCGCGCCGGCAGCTGGCCGGACTGGGCATCACGCAGGTGGAAGGCAACGACGGCAGCGACGCGTGGTGCACCGTGACGCAGGGGTCACGGTTCTTTTCGCACCGGCGTGACCGCGTCAGCGGCCGCTTCGCCGCCAGCATCTGGCTGGCCTGACGCGGCCGCGGCCTGCGCCGCTTCCCGCTCAGCTTGCTCCCGGGCGCGCATGGCCTTCTTGCGGGCCGGGGTGCCCATGATGTACATCAAGAGCGCCACCGGCGCGAGACCGTAGAACACGAACGTGACGATGGCACCGAGCACGGTGCCGTTGCTGTTCGTGGCTTCGGCCACGGCCATCATGAGCGCGACATACAGCCACGCGACTGCGACGATGTACATGGAGAGCTGGCTGGATGTTGCGGTGCAACATTGAAGCTGCGATACTGCGGGAAAACCCCGAAGAACAGGAGACAAGGATGCATTCTGACCCAACGTGGGCGGCCGCCGCGCAGCACTTCCAGCACACGCTCGGCGAGCAGTGGACGAAGGCGATGCAGGCTTTCGGCAGCTTCCAGCCTCCGACTGCGGCGGGTCCCGCCGCTCTCCCGCAGATCCAGTTTTCCCCCGACAAGCTCGCGGCCCTGCAGCAGGCGTACCTGCAGGAAGCGGCGGAGCTGTGGAACAAGGGACTGGCGGGCGCCGCGGCGAGCGACAAGCGCTTTGCCTCCGAGGCATGGGGCGGCAACCCGGTCGCCGCGTTCACGGCGGCCGTGTACCTGCTCAATGGCCGCACGCTGATGGGCCTGGTCGACGCGACCGAGACCGACGCCAAGACCAAGGCGCGCCTGCGCTTCGCGGTGGAGCAGTGGATGGCCGCAACCGCGCCGAGCAACTTCATGGCGCTCAATGCCGAGGCGCAGAAGAAGGCGATCGAGACGCGCGGCGAAAGCATCGCCAAGGGCCTGCAGAACCTGCTGCACGACATGCAGCAGGGCCACGTGTCGATGACCGACGAGAGCCAGTTCGAGGTCGGGCGCAACGTCGCCACCACCGAAGGCGCGGTCGTCTACGAGAACGAACTGTTCCAGCTGGTCGAATACAAGCCGACGACGGCCAAGGTGTACGAGCGGCCGTACCTGGTCGTGCCGCCTTGCATCAACAAGTTCTACATCCTCGACCTGCAGCCGGAGAACTCGCTGGTCAAGCACCTCGTCGACCAGGGCCACCGCACCTTCGTCGTGAGCTGGCGCAATCCCGACGAGTCGATGCAGCAGCTGACGTGGGACGACTACGTCGCCGACGGCCCGATCGAGGCGGTCCGCGTCGTGCAGGAGATCGGTGGCAGCAAGCAGATCAACGCGCTGGGCTTCTGCGTCGGCGGCACGCTGCTCGGCACCGCGCTGGCGGTGCTGGCGGCGCGCGGCGAGAAGCCGGTGCACTCGGCGACGTTCCTGACCACGCTGCTGGACTTCACGACCACCGGCGTGCTGGACGTGTTCATCGACGAGGCATTCGTGAAGTTCCGCGAGATGCAACTGGCCAGCGGCGGCATGCTCAAGGGCCAGGAGCTCGCGTCGACCTTCAGCTTCCTGCGCCCGAACGACCTGGTGTGGAACTACGTCGTCGGCAACTACCTCAAGGGCGAGACGCCGCCCGCGTTCGACCTGCTTTACTGGAACAGCGACTCGACCAACCTGCCGGGCCCGATGTACGCCTGGTACCTGCGCAACACCTACCTCGAGAACAACCTGGTCAAGCCGGGCAAGCTCGTGGTCTGCGACGAGAAGATCGATTTCCGGAAGGTCGACCTGCCGGTCTACATCTACGGCTCGCGCGAGGACCACATCGTGCCGATCGACGCCGCGTATGCGAGCGTCAAGCACCTGCCGGGCAAGAAGCGCTTCGTGATGGGCGCGTCCGGCCACATCGCCGGCGTGATCAACCCGCCGGCGAAGAAGAAGCGCTCGTACTGGACCAACGACAAGCTGCCCGCGACGCACGAGGAGTGGCTCGCCGGCGCCACCGAGCATCCGGGCAGCTGGTGGACCGACTGGACCGCCTGGCTCAAGCCGCACGGCGGCAAGCAGGTGGCCGCGCCCAAGCGCTACGGCAAGGGAACGCAGTACAAAGCGATCGAGCCCGCCCCCGGCCGCTACGTGAAGGTGAAGTCCTGAGCGCAGCGAAGGACTTCATCCCGGCGAAAGCCGCGATCCACCCCCATCCCAAAGGAACGCCCCCATGGAAGACATCGTCATCGTTTCCGCCGTTCGCACCGCGATCGGCAAGTTCGGCGGCTCGCTCGCCAAGGTGCCCGCGCCGGAGCTCGGCGCCATCGTGATCCGCGAGGCGCTCGCGCGCGCCAACGTCGACCCGGCGCAGGTCAGCGAAGTCATCATGGGCCAGGTGCTCGCGGCGGGCTCGGGGCAGAACCCCGCGCGCCAGGCGCTGATCAAGGCGGGGCTGCCCAAGGAAGTGCCGGGCCTGACCATCAACGCCGTCTGCGGCTCGGGCCTGAAGGCCGTGATGCTGGCCGCGCAGGCCATCGCCTGGGGCGATGCCGAGATCGTGGTCGCGGGCGGGCAGGAGAACATGAGCGCCGCGCCGCACGTGCTGCTGAACTCGCGCGACGGCCAGCGCATGGGCGACTGGAAGATGATCGATTCGATGATCGTCGACGGCCTCTGGGACGTCTACAACCAGTACCACATGGGCGTCACGGCCGAGAACGTCGCCAGGGAGCACAACATCGCGCGCGCCGCGCAGGACGAGCTCGCGCTGGCCAGCCAGCGGAAGGCCGCGGGCGCGCAGGAAGCCGGCCGGTTCAAGGACGAGATCGTCCCCGTCTCCATCCCGCAGAAGAAGGGCGACCCGGTCGTCTTCGCGCAGGACGAGTTCATCAACAAGAAGACCAGTGCCGAGGCGCTCGCGGGTCTCCGCCCGGCGTTCGACAAGGCCGGCACGGTGACGGCCGGCAATGCATCGGGCATCAACGACGGCGCCGCGGCGCTGGTCGTGATGTCGGCGAAGAAGGCGCAGGCGCTGGGCCTGAAGCCGCTGGCGCGCATCGCCTCGTTCGGCACCTCCGGCCTCGATCCGGCCACGATGGGCATGGGCCCGGTGCCCGCCTCGCGCAAGGCGCTGCAGCGCGCCGGCTGGAAGGTGCAGGACGTCGACCTGTTCGAGCTCAACGAAGCCTTCGCGGCGCAGGCCTGTGCGGTCAACAAGGCGCTGGACATCGACCCGGCCAAGGTCAACGTCAACGGCGGCGCCATCGCGCTGGGCCACCCCATCGGTGCGTCCGGTGCGCGCATCCTCGTCACGCTGCTGCACGAGATGCAGCGCCGGGACGCGAAGAAGGGGCTCGCCGCGCTTTGCATCGGCGGCGGCATGGGAGTTTCCCTCGCCGTGGACCGGGGTTGATTGGCTAGAGTGGGTCGCGTCCGCGGCTTCGGCACGCACCCCGGCTTTGTCGCAATTTGCAAGGAGAACACATGGCTCAGCAGAAGATCGCTTACGTCACCGGGGGCATGGGGGGCATCGGCACCGCCATCTGCCAACGCCTGCACAAGGAAGGCTTCAAGGTCATCGCGGGTTGCGGTCCATCGCGCGACTACACCAAGTGGCTCGACGAGCAGAAGGCGCAGGGCTTCACCTTCCACGCGTCGGTCGGCAACGTCGCCGAGTGGGATTCGACGGTCAGCGCGTTCAGCAAGGCCAAGGCCGAGCACGGCCCGATCGACGTGCTGGTGAACAACGCCGGCATCACCCGCGACCGCATGTTCCTCAAGATGACGCGCGAGGACTGGGACGCGGTGATCGAGACCAACCTCAACTCCATGTTCAACGTGACCAAGCAGGTGGTCAGCGACATGGTCGAGCGGGGCTGGGGCCGCATCGTCAACATCTCGTCGGTCAACGGCGAGAAGGGCCAGTCGGGGCAGACCAACTACTCGGCGGCCAAGGCCGGCATGCACGGCTTCTCGATGGCGCTGGCGCAGGAACTGGCGGGCAAGGGCGTGACCGTCAACACCGTCAGCCCGGGCTACATCGGCACCGACATGGTCCGCGCCGTGCGCCAGGACGTCCTGGACAAGATCATCGCCACCATCCCGGTCAAGCGGCTCGGCGAGCCGTCCGAGATCGCGTCGATCATCGCGTGGCTGGCGGGCGAGGAGAGCGGGTACACCACCGGCGCCGATTTCTCGATCAACGGCGGCATGCACATGCACTAGTGCTGAGCCGTCAACGGTTTCCGGGCCGGTTTAATTCCGGTTCCGGATGTCACAGTCGTCACGACATGAAGCCCGCGGGAACGCGGGCTTCATGCATTGTGGAGGGCTTGTTCCTGATGAGGACCCCCGAGCGCCGGCTGACAACGGGCGAGGGTCCCGACCCGCGAGTGACCCAAAGAAAAAGAATCCTGATCGTCGAAGACGATGCGTCGATCGGCGCGGCGTTGTCCGAGTACCTGCAGTCGCAGGGCTTCGCCACGACCGTGCTGATGAACGGCCTGCACGTGGAGCCCGAGGTGCGCCGGGCCGAACCGGCGCTGGTGCTGCTGGACGTCACCCTGCCGGGCCTGGACGGCCTCGAGGTGTGCCACCAGCTGCGCCGCTTTTCCGCCGTGCCGATCATCATGCTGAGCGCGCGCGACGAGGAGATCGACCGCGCGCTCGGCCTCGAGCTGGGCGCCGACGACTACGTGTGCAAGCCATTCGGCACGCGCGAGATCCTCGCCCGCATCAAGGCGCAATTGCGCCGCGCCGAGGGCCGCCTCGGCGCCAGCGTGTCGCAGCATGGGTTCCGCGTCGACGACGCGGGCCGGCGCATCGCGTTCGGCGAGGCCTGGCTGCCGCTCACGCCGCAGGAATATCGCCTGCTACGCAAGCTGCTGTCGCGCCCCGGCCACCTGTTCACGCGCGAGGACCTGCTCGATCCCGCCGACGATGGCTCGCGCGCGCCGAGCGACCGCGCCGTGGACAGCCACGTGAAGAACCTGCGGCGCAAGCTCGCGCCCGCGTGCGGGGACGCGGTGGCCATCGTTTCCGTCTACGGGGCCGGCTACCGACTCGAAGCCACGTCGCTCGCCACAGCCTGAGCGCGACCGCAGGATGAGCCGCGCCTGCGGCCTTCCTCCGCAATGCCTCCACGGTTGCTTCCAAGAATGGCCGACTTTGATCGACCAACGAGGAAGCAGACGATGCCCCTGAGCTTGCACGGGACCTGGCGCCATGCCCCCGCCACCGCCGCGATCACGGCGCTGATCACCGGTTGTGGCGGCGGTGGAGGCGGCGGGCCGGCCCAGCCGCCGTCCGCAGCAGCCACTGCCACGCCATCCGCCGCGGCGGTGCCCGCGTCGGTGTCGCAATCCCCGCAGGTCGCCGCCGTGCTGCGCCTCGACCCGCAGCTCCCCAGCTACGCGCCGACGCTGCCCGCGCACTTCGCGGGCGTCGGGGCGCTGGAGAACACGCCGGTCGGCACGGTGGAATCGCCGGTGGTCGCAACGCTCGGGCGTGTGCTGTTCTACGAGCGCCAGTTGAGCGTCAGTGGCGCGGTGTCGTGCGCCACCTGCCACAACCAGGCGACCGACTTCGGCGATGCGACTCGCTTTTCGCTGGGCGTCGACGGCCTCACCGGCAACCGACACGCCATGCGGCTGGCCAACGTGCGGTACTACCAGCCCGGCACGATGTTCTGGGACAAGCGAGCCGCCACCTTGCAGGAGCAGGTCACGCAGCCGGTGCAGAACCCGGTGGAGCAGGGCTTCGACGCCGCGCATGGCGGCCTCGCGGCGGCGACGCAGCGCCTGCAGCAGCTGCCGTACTACAGCGACCTGTTCACGGCGGCCTTCGGCGATCCCGCGATCAACGAGCAACGCGTGCAGCAGGCGCTGGCGCAGTTCGTGCGCGGCATCGTGTCGACGAACAGCCGATGGGACGAAGGCGCGGCGAAGGTGTTCGACGCGGCATTGCCCGACAAGGGCTTCAACAAGCCCTTCCCGAACTTCACCGAGGAAGAGAACCGCGGGCGCTTCCTGTTCATGGCGCCGCGCAACGAAGGCGGCCAGAACTGCGCCGCCTGCCACGCGCCGCCGACCTTCGCGCTGACCAACTCCGGCAACAACGGCCTCGACGCGGGCGAGGCGATCCGCTTCAAGTCACCGTCGTTGAAGAACGTCGGCCACTCGGGCGCCTTCATGCACGACGGCCGGTTCTCCAGCCTGGAGCAGGTCGTGGAGCACTACAGTTCGGGCGTGCAGGACGGCCCTGGCCTCGACGGGCGCCTGAAGAACCCGGATGGCACGCCGGCCCGGCCCAACCTGTCGACGGAGGACAAGGCGGCGCTGGTGGCGTTCCTGCGCACGCTCAGCGACCCCGTGCTGGCGGTGGACCCGCGCTTCAGCGACCCGTTCCGGACGACGGACGCATCGGCCTCCGCTTCGGTGTCGGCCGATGCATCGGCGTCCCCGTGACGGTCAGGCCAGGTCCTCGATCACCAGCATCCGGTACTTCTGCGCGTGCGCGACGGGATGGCCGCGCAGCGCGTGCATCACCCGCTCGCTGTCGTCGCTGTCCGGCGCACGCACGAGCAACGCGTGGTGGCCCTGCGAGGCGTACTGCGCGAACCGCCGCACGGTGTCGGCCTCGGTACCGGGCGAGGGGAGCGTCGCACCCGAATCGCCAATGGTGCGGACGACCTGGCCCAGCATCACCTCGGGCGTGATCAGCTGGATGTCGGCATCGGCCAGGCCCGCGTCCACCAGGGCGCGGCCCGCTGCCTCGGCGGCACCGGCGTCGGGCAGCATCAGCAGGATGTGGCCCGTCGGGTAGAACTGCCCGCGGATGTTGGTCATGTCCTTCGTGAGCTCGAAGTGCTTCATCGGGAAACGGCTCTTTCTGCTTCGTTCCCTGCATTGCAGCCCCGGTGCCGCGGTCGCACTGTCGTCCGGCGAGGCTTGCCCCTGTAGGAAGTCGCCCGCGCGGTGCCCGGTACGATGGCGGCCGTGACTGCTTTCCCTTCCGCGGAGCAGTGGCGCCTGTCGGTGGCTCCCATGATGGACTGGACCGACCGCCACTGCCGCCACTTCCACCGCCTGCTCAGCGACCGCGCCCTCCTGTACACCGAGATGGTGACCACGGGCGCGCTGCTGCACGGCGACGTGCCGCGCCACCTCGACTTCGGCGACGACGAGCATCCGGTCGCCCTGCAGCTGGGCGGCAGCGAGCCGCACGACCTGGCGCATTGCGCCAAGCTGGGCGAGCAGTGGGGCTACGACGAGATCAACCTGAACTGCGGCTGCCCGAGCGAGCGGGTGCAGCGCGGCGCGTTCGGCGCCTGCCTGATGGCCGAGCCGCAGCTGGTGGCCGACTGCGTGAAGGCGATGGTCGACGCCGTGGCGGTGCCCGTGACCGTCAAGCACCGCATCGGCATCGACAAGACCGAGAGCTATGACTTCGTGCGCGACTTCATCGGCGTGGTGTCGGAAGCAGGCTGCCGCGTGTTCATCGTGCACGCGCGCAATGCCTGGCTGAAGGGTCTGTCGCCGAAGGAGAACCGCGAGGTGCCGCCGCTGCGCTACGAGCTGGTGCACCGTCTCAAGCGCGAGTTCCCGCACCTCGTGATCGCCATCAACGGCGGATTGACCACCACGGCGCAGGTGCGCGAGGAACTGCAGCACGTCGACGGCGCCATGATCGGCCGCGAGGCGTACCACAACCCCTGGTGGCTGGCGTCGTGGGACCAGGACTTCTACGGCGACGCGCCGCGCGACCTCACGCGCGAAGCGGTCGAGGAGGCGATGGTCGAGTACATGGTGCGCGAAGCGTCCGCGCACGGCACCCCGTGGGCGTCGATCGCGCGCCACATGCTCGGGCTGCGCCACGGCCTGCCTGGCGCGCGGCGCTGGCGCCAGGTCTGGAGCGATCACCGCCTGAAGGCCGAAGACCCGCGCGTGGTGATGCGGCTGGCGCACCAGGGGGCGCCCGCGATCGCCTGAACGCGACCGTGCGAGGGTGGCGCGGCCACCCAGATGCTTTAAACTTCAATTATCCAGGCTTGGAGCATCCATGAAGATCGTCTGCATCGGCGGCGGCCCGGCCGGCCTGTACTTCGCCCTGCTGATGAAGAAGCAGGACCCGCGCCACGACATCACCGTCGTCGAGCGCAACCGCCCCTACGACACCTTCGGCTGGGGCGTCGTGTTCTCCGACCAGACGCTGGGCAACCTGCAGGCCGCGGACGCACCGACGGCGGACGAGATCCTCGGCGCGTTCAACCACTGGGACGACATCGAGGTCCACATCCGCGGCGAGACCTTTCGCTCGGGCGGCCACGGCTTCTGCGGCATCGGCCGCAAGCGCCTGCTGAACATCCTGCAGAAGCGCTGCGAGGACCTGGGCGTCAAGCTGCAGTTCGAGACCGACGTGCAGGACGAGTCCGCCTACGCCGATGCCGACCTGGTGATCGCCAGCGACGGCCTGAACAGCCGTGTCCGCACGCGCTACGCGGCGACCTACCAGCCCGACATCGACCTGCGCGACTGCCGCTTCGTCTGGCTGGGCACGCACAAGAAGTTCGAGGCGTTCACCTTCGCGTTCGAGGAGACGCCGCACGGCTGGTTCCAGGCGCACGCGTACCAGTTCGATGGCGACACCTCGACCTTCATCATCGAGACGCCCGAGGACGTCTGGCGCAAGGCAGGCCTCGAGGACATGCCGAAGGAGGAGGCGATCGCCTTCTGCGAGCGGCTGTTCGCGAAATACCTCGATGGCCAGCCTCTGATGTCGAACGCGTCGCACCTGCGCGGCTCGTCGCAATGGATCCGGTTCCCGCGCGTGGTGTGCCGCACCTGGGTGCACCACAACGGCCGGCAGCCGGTGGTGCTGATGGGTGACGCCGCGCACACGGCGCACTTCTCGATCGGCTCGGGCACCAAGCTCGCGCTGGAGGACGCGATCGAGCTCGCGCGCCGCATCGGCGCCGCGGACGGTGACCTGCCGCAGGCGCTGGCCACCTACGAGGCCGTGCGCAGCGTCGAGGTGTTGAAGATCCAGAACGCGGCGCGCAACTCGACCGAGTGGTTCGAGAACGTCGATCGCTACGTCAACCTGCCGCCGCGCCAGTTCGCCTACTCGCTGCTGACGCGCAGCCAGCGCATCAGCCACGAGAACCTGCGCCTGCGCGACCGCGGCTACGTCGAGCAGCACGAAGACTGGATTGCGCAGGTGGCCGGCGTGCGGCGCGAGCCCGCGCAGCAGTCGGTGCCGCCGATGCTGACGCCCTTCAAGCTGCGCGACGTCACGCTGAAGAACCGCGTCGTCGTCTCGCCGATGGCGCAGTACTCCTGCGTCGACGGCGTGCCGGCCGACTACCACCTCGTCCACCTCGGCGCGCGCGCCATGGGCGGCGCGGGCATGGTGGTGGCGGAGATGACCTGCACGTCGGCCGACGCGCGCATCACGCCGGGCTGCCCCGGCCTGTGGAGCGAGCAGCAGTGCACGGGCTGGAAGCGCATCGTCGATTTCGTCCATGCCAACACGGACGCGAAGATCGCCATGCAGCTGGGCCACGCGGGTCCCAAGGGATCGACGCGCGTGCCCTGGGAAGGCGAGGACCAGCCGCTGGCCGAAGGCAACTGGCCACTGCTGTCCGCTTCGCCGCAGCAGTACATCGACGGCGTGAGCGACTGGTCGCGTGCGATGACTCGCGCCGACATGGACCGCGTGGGTGACGATTTCGTGCGCAGTACGCGCTTCGCGGCGCAGGCTGGCTTCGACTGGCTGGAGCTGCACTGCGCGCACGGCTACCTGCTCTCCAGCTTCATTTCGCCGTTGACCAACCAGCGCACCGACGAGTACGGCGGCTCGCTGGAGAACCGGTTGCGCTATCCGCTGGAGATCTTCCGCGCGATGCGCGCCGCCTGGCCGCAGCACCTGCCGATGTCGGTGCGCATCTCCGCGCACGACTGGGTCGACGGTGGCATCACGCCGGACGACGCGGTGGAGATCGCGCGCATGTTCAAGGCCGCGGGCTGCGACCTGGTCGACTGCTCGTCGGGCCAGGTGAGCAAGAAGCAGAAGCCGGTGTACGGCCGCATGTACCAGACGCCGTTCGCCGACCGCGTGCGCAACGAAGCGGGCATCGCGACGATGGCCGTCGGCGCCATCACCGATGCGGACCAGGTCAACAGCATCATCGCGGCCGGGCGTGCGGACCTGTGCGCGATCGCACGGCCACACCTGGCCGATCCGGCCTGGACGCTGCACGAAGCCGCCAAGCTCGGGTACACCGGCGTGCGCTGGCCCGTGCAGTACCTGTCGGGCAAGTCGCAGCTGGAGCGCAACCTCGAACGCGACCGGCAGGTGGCCGCGCAGAACGCCGGCCTGAGTGCCCTCGAGCAGGCCAACCGGGCGCAGGGCGCCTGAGCCCACGACAAGGAGACGACATGCAGGACACGGACAACCGGGTCGACCCGGCGCTGGTGGCGGGCAACCGCAAGAAACTGGCAGGCTATGCCGCACGCCACTTCGGCTGGTCGGTGCAGGGCAAGGTCGCGACCATCACGCTGAACCGGCCCGAGCGCAAGAACCCGCTCACGTTCGATTCGTACGCGGAACTGCGCGACCTGTTCGGCCAGCTGCGCCATGCCACCGACGTGCATGCCGTCGTGGTGACGGGCGCGGGCGGCAACTTCTGCTCCGGCGGCGACGTGCACGAGATCATCGGCCCGCTGGTGCAACTCGAAGCGCCGGAACTGCTGATGTTCACGCGCATGACGGGCGACCTGGTGAAGACGATGCGCGCGTGTCCGCAGCCGATCGTCGCGGCGATCGACGGCGTGTGCGCCGGGGCTGGCGCGATCGTCGCGATGGCTTCCGACCTGCGCCTGGGAACGACGCGCAGCAAGACCGCGTTCCTGTTCAACCGCGTCGGCCTGGCCGGTTGCGACATGGGCGCCTGCGCGCTGCTGCCGCGCATCATCGGCCAGGGGCGTGCGAGCGAACTGCTGTACACGGGCCGCTCGATGACGGGCGAGGAGGGCGAGCGCTGGGGCTTCTTCAACCGCCTGTGCGAGCCGGACGCCGTGCTCGCCGAAGCGCAGAAGCTCGCCACCGACATCGCGTCCGGCCCGACCTTCGCCAACGGCATCACCAAGACCATGCTCCACCAGGAGTGGGCGATGACCATCGACCAGGCCATCGAAGCCGAGGCACAGGCGCAGGCCATCTGCATGATGACCGAGGACTTCACCCGCGCGTACAAGGCGTTCGTGGCCAGGCAGAAGCCGGTGTTCGAGGGGAACTGAGATGGCGGACACCGCTTATCTCGACTGGCCTTTCCTCGAGCCGTGGCACAAGGAGCTCGCCACGTCCCTCGACGCCTGGGCCACGCAGCACGTGCCCCACGCGCACGGCCCCGACGTCGACGCCGAGTGCCGCGCTCTGGTGAAATCGCTCGGCGCGGCCGGCTGGCTGCGCCACGCCGTCGGCGGGGAGTGGGGTGCGTCTCCCGCGATCGATACGCGGGCCATCTGCCTGATCCGGGAAACCCTCGCGCGCCACAGCGGCTTGGCCGACTTCGCCTTCGCGATGCAGGGCCTGGGCTCGGGCGCGATCAGCCTGCAGGGCACGCCGGCGCAGAAGCAACGTTACCTGCCGCGCGTCGCTTCGGGCGAGGCGATCGCCGCGTTCGCCTTGTCCGAACCCGACGCGGGCTCCGACGTTGCCGCGATGCAGTGCGCTGCGCGCATCGACGGCGACCACGCCGTGCTCGACGGCGAGAAGACGTGGATCTCCAACGGCGGCATCGCCGATTTCTACGTGGTGTTCGCCCGCACCGGCGAGGCGCCCGGCTCGCGCGGCATCAGTGCCTTCATCGTCGACGCGGGCACGCCCGGGTTCGAGATCGCCGAGCGCATCGAAGTGATCGCCCCGCATCCGCTGGCGCGCCTGCGCTTCACCAACTGCAGGGTGCCGCTGTCGCAGCGCATCGGCGAGCCGGGCGAAGGCTTCAAGGTCGCGATGCGCACGCTCGACGTCTTCCGCACGTCCGTGGCTGCCGCGGCGCTGGGCTTCGCGCGACGCGCGCTGGACGAGGCGCTGCGCCGTGCAACGACGCGCAAGATGTTCAACGGCGTGCTCGCCGACTTCCAGCTCACGCAGGCCAAGCTGGCGCAGATGGCGCTGACGATCGACAGCGCCGCGTTGCTGGTCTACCGCGCCGCCTGGCAGCGCGACCAGGGCCGCACCGTCACGCGCGAAGCCGCCATGGCCAAGCTGGCCGCCACCGAAGGCGCGCAACAGGTGATCGACGCCGCCGTGCAGGTGTTCGGCGGCCTCGGCGTGGTCAGCGGCCAGCCCGTCGAAACCCTCTACCGCGACATCCGCGCGCTGCGCATCTACGAAGGCGCCAGCGAAGTGCAGCAACTGATCATCGCCCGCGAACTGCTGAAGGACACGCCATGCGAGACGAAGTGAGCCACCAGGCCATCCTGCCCGAGGGCTGGCCGCGCCCCAAGGGCTATGCCAATGCCGTGCTGGCGCGCGGCCGCATCCTGTCCATCGCGGGGATGATCGGCTGGGACGCCGAGCAGCAATTCCACAGCGACGATTTCGGCGAGCAGGCGACGCAGGCGTTGCGCAATGTCGCCGACGTGCTGCGGGCCGCCGGCGGAAAGCCGGAAGATATCGTCCGGATGACCTGGTACGTCACCGACAAGCGCGAATACCTCGCGGCCGGCCGCCAAGTGGGCGCCGCGTTCCGCGAGCTGATCGGCCACTACGACATCGCCATGACCGCCGTGGAAGTGAAAGCGCTGATCGAGGACCGTGCCAAGATCGAGATCGAGGTCACTGCCGTCCTTCCCGACTGAATTTTCTATTTGGAGCTTTCCATGGCAACCAAGGCCACGTTCCACTGGGCCGACCCGCTGCTGCTCGACCAGCAGCTCACCGGCGACGAGCGCGCCGTGCGCGACGCGGCCGCCGCGTACTGCCAGGAGAGGCTGGCACCGCGCGTGCTCGAAGCGTTCCGCACCGAGACCACCGATCCGAAGATCTTTCGCGAGATGGGCGAGCTGGGCCTGCTCGGTCCGACCATCCCGGAGCAGTACGGCGGCGCCGGCCTCAACTACGTCAGCTACGGCCTGATCGCCCGTGAGGTCGAGCGCGTCGACTCGGGCTACCGCTCGATGATGTCGGTGCAGTCCTCGCTGGTGATGGTGCCGATCTTCGAATTCGGCAACGAGGCCACGAAGCAGAAGTACCTGCCCAAGCTGGCCACCGGCGAGTTCATCGGCTGCTTCGGCCTGACCGAGCCGAACCACGGCTCCGATCCCGCCAGCATGGTCACGCGGGCCCGCAAGGTGGACGGCGGCTACAAGCTGACGGGCAGCAAGATGTGGATCTCCAACTCGCCCTTCGCCGACGTGTTCGTCGTCTGGGCCAAGGACGACGAAGGCGCGATCCGCGGCTTCGTGCTGGAGAAGGGCTGGAAGGGCCTGTCCGCACCGAAGATCCAGGGCAAGGTGGGCCTGCGGGCTTCCGTCACCGGCGAGATCGTGATGGACGAGGTGTTCTGCCCCGAGGAGAACGCGTTCCCCGAGGTGCGCGGCCTGAAGGGCCCGTTCACGTGCCTGAACTCCGCCCGCTACGGCATCGCCTGGGGCGCGCTCGGTGCGGCGGAAGACTGCTGGTTCCGCGCCCGCCAGTACGTGCTGGACCGCAAGCAGTTCGGCAAGCCGCTCGCGGCCAACCAGCTGATCCAGAAGAAGCTGGCCGACATGCAGACCGAGATCACGCTGGGCCTGCAGGGCTGCCTGCGCCTCGGTCGCATGAAGGACGATGGGACGGCGTCCGTGGAGATCACGTCGATCCTGAAGCGCAACTCCTGCGGCAAGGCGCTGGACATCGCGCGGACCGCGCGCGACATGATGGGCGGCAACGGGATCAGCGACGAATTCGGCGTCGCCCGCCACCTCGTGAACCTGGAAGTCGTGAACACCTACGAAGGCACCCACGACATCCACGCCCTCATCCTCGGGCGCGCACAGACCGGGATCGCGGCGTTCTGACCGCCTAGTTCGCCGCCGCCGGTGCCTCGACCGGCGGCAGGCGAAACAGCCGCTCGGCGTTGCGCCATGCCACCTTCTCGGCGGTGGCGGGCGTCAGCTTCGCCAGCACGCCCTCGCGGATGGCCGCCACGGTGTCGTCGTACACGCCCCAGCTGTGCACGTCGTCGATCCCCACCATGAACCGGTCGGAATGGTCTTCGATCAGCTGGCGCCATTCCGGCCGGATGCCGGCGGCCTGCAACAGGCCCGGCCCCCAGAAGACCAGCCGGTTGGGATCCTTCTGGCTCTCCTGCAAGGCGAGCGGCGCGCCGCGGAAGCTCAGGTCGCAGAACAGGTTGGGATGCTTGTCGAGCATCGTGCGAATGTCTGCCGCCGTGGTGTCCTTGCCGCAATGCGACAGCAGCACCTGGCCGCCCGGATGGTCCTGCAGCAATTGCGACAGCTGCGCCACCGAGTCGGGATGCCATTGCATGTGCATCGGCACCGGCCGCTTCTCGCGCACCGCGATGGCCATCAGCCGGCGGAAGAACGGTCCGTCCGTGGCGACGCGGCGGCGGCGCAGCGGGTCGGCGCTCGACGTCTCGGCATTGGGAAAGGTCTCGGCCAGCATGCGCGGCGGCGCCGCCATTTGCGTGTCGATGCGGCCCAGGGCCTCTTCCCGCTCGGGTCCCGGCTCGTCGGAGTAGAACCGCGGGCCAATGCGGCGCTCGGCCAGGTAGGTCTCGGACGCGCCCGTGGCGGGGATGAAGCGCTCGCCCAGCAACTGCCGCACCGCGGCATCGCGCGTCGCGGGCGAGGCGACGCCGGGGTTGCCCACGGCGCCGGCGCTCAGCGTCCAGCGGATGTTGTGCCGGTCCATATGCTCCTTCAGGTCCGCCGGGGTCATGAACAGCATCAGGTGGAAATGCACGTCGGCGATCGGCAGCGGCGGCGCCGGCCGCGCCTCCTGGGCGCACACCGGCGCGAAGGCGAGGGCAGCGGCAAGGGCAAGAAGGGCGCGGTGGGCACGAGGCATGCGGTGCTCAAGGATCGTTTCGACGCGCGATCATGCCCAGCGGCATTCCGTGGCGGGCCCCTCGCTTACCCGGTGCAGCACGCCCGGGGCACTGGGCAGAATGGCCCCACAAGCCCACCAGGAGACACCGGATGTTCAATCGCCGCTCGATCGCGCTGGCCACGCTCGCCTTGGCCGCCGCTCCCGCATTCGCCCAGCAGGTCCACTGGCCGACCAAGCCGATCCGCATCGTCGTGACGTTCACGCCCGGCGGCGCGCCGGACACATTGGCGCGCATCCTGGCGGACAAGTGGAGTTCGCTGGGCCAGACGGTCACCGTCGACAACAAGCCCGGCGCCGGCGGCAACATCGGCGCCGACTTCGTCGCCAAGAGCGCGGCGGACGGGCACACCCTCGTCGTCGGCACGGTCGGCACGCACTCGATCAATCCGGCGCTGTACGCCACGATGCCCTACAACGCGCAGAAGGACTTCACGCCGATCGTCTTCCTCGCGTCCACGCCGAACCTGCTGGTCGTCAACAAGGACGTGCCGGCGAAGACGACGCAGGAGCTCATCGCCCTCGCGAAGAAGCAGCCGCTGTCGTTCGGCTCCAGTGGCAGCGGCACGTCGATCCACCTGTCCGGCGAGCTGTTCAACACCATGGCCGGGGTGAAGATGCAGCACATCCCCTACAAGGGCCGCGCCGCCGCCATCCCGGACCTGCTGGGCGGGCGCATCCAGATGATCTTCGACAACATGCCCTCGGCGCTGCCGCTGGTGAAGACCGGCGAGCTGCGGGCCATCGCGGTCACCAGCGCCAAGCGCTCGCCGGCGGCGCCGGACATCCCGACGCTGGCGGAGACCGGCCTGCCCGGGTTCGAGGCGACCTCGTGGTTCGCGCTGTTCGCGCCCGCGGGCCTGCCGCGTGACGTGCAGATGAAGATCAATGCCGAGACGGCGCGCGTGCTCGCGATGCCCGACGTCAAGGAGAAGCTCGCCACGCTGGGCCTCGAGCCGAATCCCGGCACGCCGGAGCAGCTCGCCACCTTCCAGCAGGCCGAGCTGGTGAAGTGGGCGAAGGTCGTCAAGGAGTCCGGCGCGAAGGCCGACTGACGGCCGCCCGGCGCGGCCTCACTTGGGCTGCGCGTCGGGTCCCGCGGGCGTCGGCATCACCGGCCCGGCGCCCAGCGACTGCGTCTGGTTGGCGCGCAGCGCGGTGGCGCGCTCGGACGTCACCAGCATCACTTGGCCGTCCTGCGCCACCATCTCGGCGGCGGGGGCGGGTCCACCACCCAGCACCATCCCATTCGCGCCGGCGGTGACGATCGCCAGCGGGCGCACGTCCGCCACCGTGCCGGGGAAGTACAGGTGCTGGTCGCGCGCGGAGACGCGGTTCCAGTCGACGCCGTGCGGTGCGGACGCGCAGCCGCCGAGCAGCGCGAGGGCGAGGGCGGCGGCGCCACCGGCGATCGCGCCACGGGCGCGCGTGATGCTGGACTTCATGTCGGGCTCCCTGGACGGCACGCCTGTGCCACGGGGCCACTCTAGGAAGCTCGGCGCTGGCCGTGTGTGTGCGACTGTTGGAGTGGTGTGCGGCTGTGCCGCACCAGCAGGAGCCTGGGCGGCAGAGAGACGGGTCCGCGCCGCGACCAGAAACGCGCCAGGCTAGGCGAGGTCCGACGCGCTGTACTCGATGTACAGAAGGAGGCCGTAACGACGCATGGCGCGTTTCTGGTCACGGCCCGAAGGGTTGGGCCGATAAGGGGCCAGATGCGTCGTTGCGGCCACGGGTCCAGCCGGCCGGGCTGGACCCGCGCCCGCGCCTAGCCTCTGGCCCCTTCTCGACCCAACGCGAACCCGTCTCTCTGCCGCCCAGGCTCCTAGGCCGCGGCCTGCAGCCCGTTGCGGAAGTGTTCCTGCATGCGCTGGTGCGCCGCGGCGGCGTCGCGCGCCTGCAGCGCCTTCACCAGCCGGCCGTGCTCGGCCAGGCTCTCGTCGATGCGGCCGGCTTTCAGCAGCGAGTTGTGCCGGTTCAGCTTCATCACCTTGCGCAGGTCGGCGACGAGCTGGTTGCGCCAGCGGTTGCCGGCCAGGTCCAGCAGCTTCATGTGGAAGCGCTCGTTGAGCGCGAAGAAACGGTCGCGGTCCCGTGTCGCGCCTTCGAGTTCGTCGTGCAGCGCCTGCAACTCGGCCAGCTGCGCGTCGGTGGCGGTGGACGCGACGACGGCCGCGGCGTCGCTCTCCAACAGTGCGAGCAGGTGGTAGACCTCGGCCAGGTCGCGCTCGGACACCTCGGTGACGTACGCCCCGCGGCGCACCTTCATCGTCACCAGGCCCTCGGCGGCCAGCACCTTCAGCGCTTCGCGCAGCGGCGTGCGGCTGATGCCGAACTCCTGCGCGATCTTCACCTCGTCGATCCAGCTGCCCGGCTCCAGTTCGCGTCGGAAGATGCGCTGGCGCAACTGCTCGGCCACCTCTTCGTAGAGGGCGCGCGGGGCGAGCGAAAGGGCCGACATGGCTGCGATTCTAGGGTGGCGAGGCGTTCTGAATCAATAATTATGGGGCTGCCCGTTGCGGTAAGATGCCGCACTCTCGCGCATCCCCTCCATGTCCAAGACTCCCGAATTTCCCCGCGCCGGCCTGGCCGCGTGGACGCAAGCCGCCACCAAGTCCGCGCCCGGCGGCGACCTCGACGCGCTGGCCTGGGTGACGCCCGACGGCATCCGCGTCAAGCCGCTCTATACCGCCGCCGACCTCGAAGGACTGCAGCACGCCGACACCCTGCCGGGCTTCGCGCCCTACCTGCGCGGCCCGCAGGCCACGATGTACGCGGTGCGCCCGTGGACGATCCGCCAGTACGCGGGCTTCTCCACCGCCGAGGAGTCCAACGCCTTCTACCGCCGCGCGCTGGCCGCCGGCGGGCAGGGCGTCTCGGTCGCGTTCGACCTGGCGACCCACCGTGGCTACGACAGCGACCACCCTCGCGTGTTCGGCGACGTCGGCAAGGCCGGCGTGGCGATCGACTCGGTCGAGGACATGAAGATCCTGTTCGACGGCATCCCGCTGGACAAGGTGTCGGTGTCCATGACGATGAACGGCGCCGTTTTGCCAGTGCTGGCGGGCTACGTCGTCGCCGCCGAAGAGCAGGGCGTGAAGCAGGACCAACTGTCCGGGACCATCCAGAACGACATCCTCAAGGAGTTCATGGTCCGCAACACGTACATCTACCCGCCCGAGCCCTCGATGCGCATCGTGGGCGACATCATCGAGTACACGGCGTCGCACATGCCGAAGTTCAACTCGATCTCGATCTCCGGCTACCACATGCAGGAGGCGGGGGCCAACCAGGCGCTGGAACTCGCGTTCACGCTGGCCGACGGCAAGGAGTACGTGAAGACGGCGCTGGCCAAGGGGCTGGACGTCGATGCGTTCGCGGGCCGCCTGTCCTTCTTCTGGGCGGTCGGGATGAACTTCTATCTCGAGATCGCCAAGATGCGCGCGGCGCGCCTCTTGTGGTGCCGGATCATGCAGGGCTTCGGCGCGAAGAACCCCAAGAGCCTGATGCTGCGCACGCACTCGCAGACCTCGGGCTGGTCGCTCACCGAGCAGGACCCGTACAACAACGTCGTGCGGACCACCATCGAGGCGATGGCCGCGGTGTTCGGCGGCACGCAGTCGCTGCACACCAACAGCTTCGACGAGGCGATCGCGCTGCCTTCGGAGTTCAGCTCGCGCATCGCGCGCAACACGCAGCTGATCATCCAGGAGGAAACGCACATCACGAACGTGATCGACCCCTGGGCCGGCAGCTACATGATGGAGAAGCTGACCCAGGAGATGGCGGATGCCGCCTGGAAGATCATCGAGGAAGTCGACGCCATGGGCGGGATGACGCGCGCCGTCGACTCGGGCTGGGCCAAGCTGAAGATCGAGGCCGCGGCCGCCGAGAAGCAGGCGCGCATCGACTCGGGCAAGGACGTGATCGTCGGCGTCAACAAGTACCGCCTCGCGAAGGAAGACCCGGTCGAGATCCTCGAGGTTGACAACCACATGGTGCGCGAGCAGCAGGTCGCGCGCCTGCAGCAGATCCGCGCCATGCGCGATGGCGCCAAGGTGCAGCAGGCGCTGGACGCGCTCACCGCCGCCGCGCAATCGGGGCAGGGCAACCTGCTGGCCCTGGCCATCGACGCCATCCGCCTGCGCGCGACCGTGGGCGAGGTGTCCGACGCGCTGGAGAAAGTCTTCGGGCGCCACCGCGCCGACACGCAGAAGGTGACCGGTGTGTACGCAGCCGCCTACGACTCCGCCGAAGGGTGGGAAAAGCTCCAGCAGGAGATCGCGCAGTTCGCTGAAGACCATGGCCGGCGGCCGCGCGTGATGGTCGCCAAGCTGGGCCAGGACGGCCACGACCGCGGCGCCAAGGTCGTCGCCACCGCCTACGCCGACCTCGGCTTCGACGTCGACATGGGCCCGCTGTTCCAGACGCCCGAGGAATGCGCGCGCCAGGCGATCGAGAACGACGTGCACGCGGTCGGCGTGTCGACGCTCGCGGCCGGCCACAAGACGCTGGTGCCCGCGATCCTCGAGGAACTGAAGAAGCAGGGCGGCGGCGACATCATCGTGTTCGTCGGCGGCGTGATCCCGCAGCAGGATTACCAGTCCCTCTACGACGCCGGCGTGAAGGGCATCTACGGCCCCGGCACGCCGATCCCCGCCAGCGCGAAGGACGTGCTGGAGCACATCAAACGGGCCGTGGCCGAATGACCGCGGAGGGCTGGGGCGGGGGCGCCCCCCTCCCGACCTCCCCCTGCAGTGGGGAGGAGATCCGGCCATGAGCCTCGCGCCGCTGGTGATCGGCCCTGCCGGCGCCGCGCAGCGCCGCGCCATCGCCAAGGCCATCACCCTTCTCGAATCCACCCGCGCCGACCACCGCGCGCAGGCGGACCAGTTGCTCACCGAACTGCTGCCGCACACGGGCAAGTCGTTTCGCCTCGGCATCTCCGGCGTGCCGGGCGTCGGCAAGAGCACCTTCATCGAGGCGCTCGGCCTGTGCCTCATCGCGCAGGGGCATCGCGTCGCGGTGCTGACCATCGATCCGTCGAGCACCGTCTCGGGCGGCTCCATCCTGGGCGACAAGACGCGCATGGAGCAGCTGTCCGTGCACCCGCAGGCCTACATCCGCCCGAGTCCCTCGGGCGGCACGCTGGGCGGCGTGGCGGAGAAGACGCGCGAGGCGATGCTGGTGTGCGAAGCCGCCGGCTACGACGTCGTGATCATCGAGACGGTCGGTGTCGGCCAGAGCGAGACCGCCGTCGCTGGCATGACCGACATGTTCGTGCTGATGCAGCTGCCCAATGCGGGCGACGACCTGCAGGCGATCAAGAAGGGCGTGATGGAGCTGGCCGACCTGGTCGTGATCAACAAGGCCGACATCGACGCCGACGCCGCCACGCGGGCGCAGGCCCAGATCACCAGCGCGCTGCGCCTGTTCACGCAGCAAGGGCGCGAGCGCGGCGGCTGGACGCCGCAGGTCGTTCAGCTGAGTGCGCTCAAGCAGGTCGGCGTCGACGCCTTCTGGCAGGCCGTCTCGAAATTCCGCGAAGTCCGCACCAGCGAAGGCCGGCTGCAACAGCGCCGCCAGCACCAGGCACTCGCGTGGATGCACGAGCGCATCGAAGCCGGCCTGAAGCAGGCCTTCCGCTCGCATCCGCAAGTGCGTGCGCTGCTGCCCCAACTCACCGCCGACGTGGAGCAGGGCCGCCTGCCCGCGTCGACCGCCGCGCGCCAGTTGCTGGCCGCGTGGCACCCGAACACACCCTGAAGAACGAGAGTCCGGAGAGCACCATGCAAGACATCCTCGACCAGCTCGAACGCAAGCGCGCCGCGGCGCGGCTGGGCGGCGGTCCCAAGCGCATCGACGCGCAGCACAAGAAGGGCAAGCTGACGGCGCGCGAGCGCCTCGAACTGCTGCTCGACGAAGGCACGTTCGAGGAGTGGGACATGTTCGTGGAGCACCGCTGCCACGACTTCGGCATGGACCAGAACAAGATCCCCGGCGACGGTGTCGTGACCGGCTACGGGATGATCAACGGCCGCCTGGTGTTCGTCTTCAGCCAGGACTTCACCGTGTTCGGCGGTGCGCTGTCGGAAGCGCATGCCGAGAAGATCTGCAAGGTGATGGACCAGGCGATGAAGGTCGGCGCGCCCGTCATCGGCCTGAACGACTCCGGCGGTGCGCGCATCCAGGAAGGCGTCGCCTCGCTGGGCGGCTACGCCGACGTGTTCCAGCGCAACGTGCTGGCGTCGGGCGTCGTGCCGCAGATCAGCATGGTGATGGGCCCTTGCGCCGGCGGCGCGGTGTATTCGCCCGCGATGACCGACTTCATCTTCATGGTGAAGGACTCCAGCTACATGTTCGTCACCGGCCCCGACGTGGTGAAGACGGTGACGCACGAGGAGGTGACGGCGGAGGAACTGGGCGGCGCGTCCACGCACACGACGCGCAGCGGCGTCGCCGACCTCGCGTTCGAGAACGACGTCGAGGCGCTGATCATGCTGCGCCGCCTCTACAACTACCTGCCGCTGAACAACCGCGAGAAGCCGCCGATCCGCCCCAGCAACGACCCGGTGGACCGCATGGACCACTCGCTCGACACGCTCGTGCCGGACAACCCGAACAAACCGTACGACATGAAGGAGCTGATCCTGAAGACGGTCGACGACGGCGACTTCTTCGAGCTGCAGCCCGAGTACGCGAAGAACATCATCATCGGCTTCGGCCGCTTCGAGGGGCAGACGGTCGGCATCGTGGCCAATCAGCCGCTGGTGCTGGCCGGCTGCCTGGACATCAAGAGCTCGATCAAGGCGGCGCGCTTCGTGCGCTTCTGCGACGCCTTCAACATCCCGGTCGTCACCTTCGTCGACGTGCCCGGCTTCATGCCCGGCACCAGCCAGGAGTACGGCGGCATCATCAAGCACGGCGCCAAGCTGCTGTTCGCGTACGCCGAGTGCACGGTGCCCAAGGTCACCGTGATCACGCGCAAGGCCTACGGCGGTGCGTACGACGTGATGAGCTCCAAGCACCTGCGCGGCGACGTCAACTTCGCGTGGCCCAACGCCGAGATCGCGGTGATGGGCGCCAAGGGCGCGGTGGAGATCATCTTCCGCGAGGACAAGAACGACCCGGCCAAGCTGGCCGCCCGCGAGGCCGAGTACAAGGCGCGCTTCGCCAACCCGTTCATCGCCGGCGCGCGCGGCTTCATCGACGACGTGATCCTGCCGCACGAGACCCGCAAGCGCATCTGCCGCTCGCTGGTGATGCTGCGCGACAAGAAGCTCGAGAACCCGTGGCGCAAGCACGGCAACATCCCGCTGTGAAGGAGGCCTGAGCATGTCCCTCGTCCTGCACTACCACCCGTATTCGCGTGCCGCCGGCACGCTCTGGGCACTCGAGGAAGCCGGCCAGCCCTACGAGCTGAAGGTCGTCGACATCATGAAAGGCGAGCAGAAGGGGCCCGGGCTCGTCGCGAAGAACCCGATGGGCAAGCTGCCGACGCTCGAGGACGGCGACGTGGTCGTGACCGAGGCGGCGGCGATCTGCCTGTACCTGGCGGACCGCTATGCGCCCGGCAAGCTCGCGCCGGCGCTGGACGATCCGCGCCGCGGCACCTACCTGCGCTGGTCCTTCTTCGCGCCCAGCGTCATCGAGCCGGCCGTGATGGCCAAGGTGTCCGGCTGGACCTACAAGGAGGTCGCGGCGGGCTGGGGCAACTACGACTCGATGATCGCCGCTGCCGAGAGTGCGCTGGCCCACGGCCCGTTCGTCCTCGGCGAGCAGTTCTCGATGGCCGACGTGGTGCTCGGCGGGCTGCTGCGCTTCATGCTGCAGTTCAAGACCATCGAGCCGCGGGCCGCCTTCACCGGGTACGTCGCGCGCCTCGACCAGCGTCCTGCCTTCCAGCGCGCCGAGGCGCGCAACCTCGCCATGCGCCAGCAACTGGGCCTCAAGTGATGTCCAAGAAAATCCTGATCGCGAAGGGGCACCATGTTTAAGAAGATCCTGATTGCGAATCGCGGCGAGATCGCGTGCCGCGTCATCAAGACGGCCAAGAAGATGGGTATCGCGACCGTCGCGGTGTATTCCGATGCGGATCGCGATGCCCGCCACGTGCAGCTGGCCGACGAGGCCGTGCACATCGGCGCCGCGCCCTCGCGCGAGAGCTACCTGCAGGCCGACCGCATCATCGCGGCGTGCAAGCAGACCGGCGCGCAGGCCGTGCACCCCGGCTATGGCTTCCTGTCGGAGAACGAGGACTTCGCGAGGAAGGTCGAGGAGGAGGGCATCACCTTCATCGGCCCCAAGCACTACTCGATCGCGGCGATGGGCGACAAGATCGCGTCCAAGAAGCTGGCCAACGAGGCCAAGGTCAACACGATCCCGGGCTACAACGACGCGATCGAGTCGGCCGAGCAGGCCGTGGCCATCGCCAAGGACATCGGCTACCCGGTGATGATCAAGGCGTCGGCCGGCGGCGGCGGCAAGGGCCTGCGCGTCGCCTGGAACGACAAGGAAGCCTTCGAAGGCTTCACGTCGTGCCGCAACGAAGCCCGCAACAGCTTCGGGGACGACCGCGTGTTCATCGAGAAGTTCGTCGAGGAGCCGCGCCACATCGAGATCCAGGTGCTGGGCGACTCGCACGGCAACGTGATCTACCTGAACGAGCGCGAGTGCTCGATCCAGCGCCGCCACCAGAAGGTCATCGAGGAGGCGCCGTCGCCCTTCATCAGCGACAAGACGCGCAAGGCGATGGGCGATCAGGCCGTCGCGCTGGCCAAGGCGGTGAAGTACCAGTCAGCGGGCACGGTGGAATTCGTGGTCGGCAAGGACCAGTCGTTCTACTTCCTGGAGATGAACACGCGCCTGCAGGTGGAGCACCCGGTCACCGAGTGCATCACCGGCCTGGACCTCGTGGAGCTGATGATCCGCGTCGCGGCCGGCGAGAAGCTGCCGATCGCGCAGAAGGACGTGAAGCGCGACGGCTGGGCGATCGAGTGCCGCATCAACGCCGAGGACCCGTTCCGCAACTTCCTGCCGTCCACCGGCCGGCTGGTGCGGTTCCAGCCGCCGAAGGAGACCATGTGGGCTTCGGACACCGAGCACCTGCAAGGCGTGCGCGTCGACACCGGTGTACAGGAGGGCGGCGAGATCCCGATGTACTACGACTCGATGATCGCCAAGCTCATCGTGCACGGGAAGGACCGCAACGAAGCGATCGCGAAGATGCGCGAGGCGCTCAACGGCTTCGTGATCCGCGGCATCTCCAGCAACGTGCCGTTCCAGGCCGCGCTGCTGGCGCACCCGCAGTTCGTCGCCGGCCAGTTCAACACCGGCTTCATCGCCGAGCACTACGGCCAGGGCTTCCGCGCCGAGGACGTGCAGCACGACGATCCGGACTTCCTCGTGGCGCTGGCCGCGTTCGTGAACCGGCGCGCGCTCCAGCGCTCGGCCGGCATCAGCGGGCAACTGCGTGGCCACGAGTTCCGCGTGGGCGAGGACTTCGTCGTCGTGGTGGCGGGGCAGGGCGCGGACAACCGCCGCGTCCCGGTGAAGGTGTCCGACTTCCAGGCCGTGTCCGGCTCCAGCGTCGTCATGGTGGCCGACAAGCGCTACGAGATCTGCACCAAGTGGCACCTGGGCGGCGCGCGCATCCGCGGCACGGTGAACGGCCAGCCGTTCACGGCGCAGGTGGAGCGCGGCATCGGCAAGAACCCGCTCGCCATCTCGATCAACCACGACGGCACGCGCCTGGTGGCGATGGTGTTCACGCCGCGGACGGCGGCACTGCACGAGCTGATGCCCTACAAGGCACCGCCGGACTTGAGCCGCTTCGTGCTGTCGCCGATGCCGGGCCTGCTGGTCGACGTCGCCGTGCAGCCGGGCCAGAAGGTGCAGGCCGGCGAGCGCGTCGCGGTGATCGAGGCGATGAAGATGGAGAACGTGCTGTTCGCCACTGCGGACGGCGTCGTCGCCAAGGTGCTCGCGGGCAAGGGCGAATCGCTCGCGGTCGACCAGCCGATCGTGGAATTCGAATGAGCGGCATCCAGCGTCGCGAGCTGCTGGTCGGCACCGCCGCGGTCGCGCTGGCGGGCTGTGCCACGACCACGCCGGCGCAACAGCCGCTGCGGCGCGTGGCGTTCGGCTCCTGCTTCGACCAGTCGCAGGCGAAGCAGCCGGTGTGGGACGCGATCCTCGCCGCGAAGCCGGATCTGTTCCTCTTCGGCGGCGACAACGTCTATTGCGAGATGCCGTTCACGCGCGAGCGCCTGCGTGAGGCGTATGCGCAGGCATCGACATCGGCTGGCCTGCGTCGCGTGCGTGAAACCATCCCGCACCTGGCGATCTGGGACGACCACGACTACGGCCAGAACGACGGCGGCGCCGACTTCGCGGGCAAGCAGGTGGCGAAGGAGGAATTCCTCGCCTACTGGAACGTGCCCGCCAACGATGCCCGGCGCCAGCGCGAAGGGCTCTACACCTCGCAGGCGTTCGGCCCGCCGGGGCAGCGCGTGCAGGTCATCGTGCTCGACACGCGCTGGTTCCGCTCGCCGTGGAAGCGCACCGACCAGCGTGACGCGCCCGGCAAGGAACGCTACGTGGCCGATGCCGACCCTTCAAAGACGATCCTGGGCGCCGCGCAGTGGGCCTGGCTGGAGCAGCAGTTGCGCGAGCCCGCGCAGGTGCGCCTCATCCTGTCCGGCTACCAGGTGCTGGCGGAAGGCCACGGCTGGGAACGCTGGGGCCTCTTGCCGCACGAGAAGCAGAAGCTGCTGCGACTGCTCGCGGACACGCGCGCCGGTGGCGTCGTGCTGCTGTCCGGCGACCGGCACATCGGTACGTTCTACCGCGATCCCGGCACTGCCTATCCGCTGACCGAAGTCACGGCCAGCGGCTTCAC
Source organism: Ramlibacter algicola (assembly GCF_016641735.1). NCBI lineage: Bacteria > Pseudomonadati > Pseudomonadota > Betaproteobacteria > Burkholderiales > Comamonadaceae > Ramlibacter > Ramlibacter algicola. The sequence continues at coordinate 2,276,376 of NZ_JAEDAO010000001.1, forward strand.
GCACACCTGGGAGGCGGCGCGCGAAGCCGGTCCCAACCGCATCGGCGAGCTGTTCACCGAACTCCACTTCGGCACCGTCGACATCGACTGGGCCGCGCGTGCGATCCAGCTGGCCCTCGTGGACCTGCAGGGGCGCACGCGCCGCAGCGTCGCGCTCTCCTTCGACGAACTGAAAGTCACCGCATGACACGTCCCTTCAAGGTGCTGGGCATCCAGCAGATCGCCATCGGCGGCCCGGACAAGCAGCGCCTGCGCCAGCTCTGGGTCGACCTGTTCGGCCTGGAAGTGACGGGCACCTACGTGAGCGAGCGCGAGAACGTCGACGAGGACATCTGCGCGACGGGCGCGGGCGCGTTCAAGGTCGAAGTCGACCTGATGCAGCCGCTGGACCCGGAGAAGAAGCCGGCCGTGCATGCCACGCCGCTGAACCACGTGGGCCTGTGGATCGACGACCTGCCCAAGGCCGTCGAATGGCTGCAGGCGCAGGGCCTGCGCTTCGCGCCGGGCGGCATCCGCCGCGGCGCGGCGGGCTTCGACATCACCTTCGTGCACCCGAGGGGGAACGAGGAGTTCCCCCTCGGCGGCGAAGGCGTGCTGATCGAGCTGGTGCAGGCGCCGCCGGAGGTGGTGCGCGCCTTCACCGCGCTGGCTCAGTCGACCGACATCTGAGCCTTGCGGGCGACCTCGCCCAGGCGCACGTACTCGGCCTGGGTGAGCTTCTCCAGCTCCTGCGCGGTCGAGCCCTGCGGCGTGAAGCCGGCCTTCACCAGCTTCTCCTTCACAGCGGGCGTCGCCAGCGCTTCGGCGAAAGCGTCGCTCAGCACCTTGACGACCTTCGGGTCCATGCCGGCGGGGCCGTACAGGCCGAACCACGGATCGACCTCGTAGCCGGCCAGGCCCGCTTCGGCGATCGTGGGCACGTCGGGCAGCGACGGCGAGCGGCGCTTGCCCGCGACCGCGAGGGCCTTGAGCTTGCCGGCCTGGATGTGCGGCAGCGACGCCGGCAGGTTGTCGAACATCGCCGGCAGGTGGCCGCCGATCGTGTCGGTGATGCCGGGGACGCTGCCCTTGTACGGCACGTGCGTGAGGTCCACGCCGGCCATCTGCGAGAACATCACGCCGGCCAGGTGCATCGACGTGCCCGCGCCGGCGGTGCCGAACTGCAGGCCGGGCGTCTTTTTCGCGTAGGCGATGAATTCCTTGACGTTGTTCACCGGGACCTGCGGGCCGACTTCCAGCACGATGGTCGAGTAGCCCAGCATGCTGATCGCCGTGAAGTCCTTGCGCGGGTCGAACGGCATCTTCTTGTACAGGTGCGGGTTCAGGGCATTGGTCGAAATGGCGCCGAAGCCGATCGTGTAGCCGTCGGGCGCGGCCTTGGCGACGGCGTCCATGCCGATGTTGCCGCCGGCGCCGGGGCGGTTCTCGATGACAACGGGCTGGCCCAGCTTGTGCGAGACGTGCTCGCCGACGGTGCGCGCCACCAGGTCGGTGGTGCCGCCCGGCAGGTAGGGCACGACGAACTTGATCGGCTTGGCGGGGAAGCCTTGCGCCGAGGCAGCGGCGGAGGTGACGGCGAGCGCGAACGCGGCGATCCAGCGGACTTTCATCTGGGTGGGTGTCAGTGCTTGTTGGGGAAGGGACGATTCTAGGTTCGCGCCCTCGCTAAGATCGTGCGATGGACCTCTCACGCATCCCCCGCCGTTGCTACACGCCGTTCGCGACGCCGCTCGAATTCCTTCCGCGCTTTTCCGACGCGCTCGCCGCCAGTTGCCCGGACGGGCAGGGGCCGCGCGTGTGGATCAAGCGCGATGACATGCTCGGGCTGTTCCCGGGCGGCAACAAGACGCGCAAGCTGGAGTTCCTCGTGGCCGACGCGCTGGCCAAGGGCGCGGACACGCTGGTGACCTGCGGCGCGCCGCAGTCCAACCATTGCCGCATCACGCTGGCGGCCGCGGTGAAGGAAAGCCTCAAGTGCCGCTTCGTCATCGAGGAGCGCGTCCCCGGCAGCTACGACCCCAAGGCCAGCGGCAACAACTTCATGTTCAAGCTGCTCGGCGTCGAGGCCATCACCGTGGTGCCCGGCGGCAGCAACATGGCCGCCGAGATGCAGAAGGTGGCGGACGCCGTCGAGAAGGAAGGCCGCAAGGCGTACATCATCCCGGGCGGCGGCTCCAACGCCGTCGGCGGCCTGGGCTACGTCGCCTGCGCGCAGGAACTGCAGCAGCAGCTGTACGACACCGGCACGCGCATCGACAAGGTCGTCGTCGGCTCGGGCAGCTCGGGCACGCACGGGGGGTTGCTCGCCGGCTTCATCGGCAACACGATCCGCATCCCGATCATCGGCATCGGCGTCAGCCGCGACCCCGCCGACCAGGAACCGCTGGTGCACAAGGAAGCGCAGGCGGTGCTCGATCTGCTGGAGACTGGCCTGACGGTGCCGCGCGAGATGGTGCGCAGCGTCGGCGGCTACTGGCAGCCCAAGTACTCGATCCCCAACGAGGCGATGGTCGAAGCGGTGCAGATGCTCGCGCGCACCGAGGGCATCCCGCTGGACCCGGTCTACACCGGGAAGATCATGGCGGGCCTGATCGGCCTCGCGCGCCAGGGTGAACTGAAGGCCGGCGAGAACGTGCTGTTCCTGCACACGGGCGGCCTGCCGTCGCTGCACGCGTACGAGCCGGTGGTGCTGGGCGAAGCGCCGGCGGCCTGAGTCAGGACTGTTGCTGGCGGCGCGCCCGGGCGCGCGCCAGCGCGGCCTCGATCACGCGCTTCTTGCGATCGGCTTCGTCGCCCTCGGCGCCGTGCGTGTGCGCCTGCAGGTCGGCCAGCTTGGCCTCGGCCTTGCGCTCCAGCCGCTCGGCCTGTTCGAGCTCCTCGCGCTTCAGCCGCTGTTGCCGCGCCTCGTAGCGCGCGAGGGCCTGCGCCGCATCCGCTTCGCTCCACGCGGCCCAGCCCGTGCGGGCGCCGGTGGTGTTCTCCAGCGCGATGCAGTCGACCGGGCACACCGGCACGCACAGCTCGCAGCCGGTGCAATACGGCTCGATCACGGTGTGCATGTGCTTGTTGATGCCGGTGATGGCATCGGTGGGGCAGGCCTTCAGGCACAAGGTGCAGCCGATGCACCAGGCCTCGTCGATGACGGCCAGCGTGCGCGGGCCTTCGTGGCCGTTCCCCGGATTGAGGGGGATGTCCTCGCGGCCGAGGATCGCGGCCAGGCGATGCACGCCTTCCGCGCCACCGGGCGGGCACTGGTTGTGCGCGGCCTCGCCGGAGGCCATCGCCTCGGCGTAGGACCGGCAATCGGGGTAGCCGCAGCGCGTGCACTGCGTCTGCGGCAGCGCGGCGTGCAGCCGCGCTGCGAGCGGGGTCACGCCGCGGCGGCCGCCTTGCGCCGCCGCGCCGGAGCCGCGCGCTTGGCCGTGGCCGGCGCCTCGCCGAAGCGGGCGATGAAGTCGCGCACCTGCGGGTAGGCCAGCTCGCGCCAGCGGCGGCCGCTGAAGATGCCGTAGTGGCCCGCGCCCTTGACCTCGTAGTGCTGCTGGCGCGCCTTGGGAACGCCGGTGCACAGGCCGTGCGCGGCCTCGGTCTGGCCGGCGCCGGAGATGTCGTCCAGCTCACCCTCGATCGTCAGCAGCGCCGTGGTCGTGATGTCCTGCGGCCGCACGCGCTCGACGTCGTCGCCGTCGACGGTGGGCACGTCCCACGTGCCGTTCACGAGCGCGAAGTCCTGGAAGACCGTCTTGATGGTCTCCAGGTAGTAGTCCGCGTCCATGTCGAGCACCGCGTTGTACTCGTCGTAGAACTTGCGGTGCGCCTCGGCGCTGGCGTCGTCACCGGCGATCAGGTGCTTGAAGTAGTCGTAGTGGCTGGACAGGTGGCGGTCCGGGTTCATCGCGACGAAGCCGGTGTGCTGCAGGAAGCCGGGGTACACGCGACGGCCCGCGCCGGGGAAGCTGGACGGCACGCGGTAGATCACGTTCGACTCGAACCACTCGTAGCTCTTGTTCGTCGCGAGGTTGTTCACCGCGGTCGGCGACTTCCGGGCGTCGATCGGGCCGCCCATCATGGTCATCGTCAGCGGCGTCTGTTCGCCGCGCGACGCCATCAGCGAGACGGCCGCCAGCACCGGCACCGTCGGCTGGCACACGCTGATCACGTGGCAGTTGCCGTATTCGGACTGCAGCAGGCGGATGAAGTCCTGGATGTAGTGGACATAGTCGTGCAGGTGGAAGGTGCCACGCTCGAGCGGCACCATGCGCGCGTCCTTCCAGTCCGTGATGTAGACCTTGTGGTCCTGCAGCAGCGTGCGCACCGTGTCGCGAAGCAGCGTGGCGTAGTGGCCCGACAGGGGCGCGACCACGAGCACGGCGGGCTGGGTCTTCAGCTTGGCGAGCGTGTGCGGCTCGTCGGAGTAGCGCTTGAAGCGGCGCAGTTCGCAGAACGGCGTGTCGACGACGACGCGTTCCTGGATCGCCACGTCGACGCCGTCCACTTCCACGGACGTGATGCCGAACTGCGGCTTCTCGTAGTCCTTCCACAGCCGGTACATCAGCTCGTAACCGGCGGACACGCGCTGCGAGAGCGGGTTCTGGGCGAAGGGGGCGAGCGGGTTGCTGTACAGCTTCGCCGCGGCCTGGGCGAAGTCGGCGAAAGGTTCCATCAGCGAGCGCTGCGCTTCGTAGATCTGGTAAAGCATGGCTGGACCCTCGGTTGTGCAGCGCAATATAACAGTCCGCCCGGAGGGGCTGCTCATCCACGCGCCGGGCGCCAGCCGCCGGTGCGCAGGCTTCGATGATCGCGTTGCCGCGCCGCCGCAACTGCAGGAGGTTCCAGCGTCCTGCTGTGGGACGCCCATGCAAAAAGGCCGCCCGTGGGCGGCCTTTTTGGACGGCTGGGAGAAGCTCAGCCCAGCACGGTGGCGATGGAGCGGCAGACGTGGTCGATGTTGCGGCTGTTGAGTGCCGCCACGCACATGCGGCCGCTGTCGGTGCCGTACACGCCGAACTCGGTGCGCAGGCGGACCATCTGGTCCTTGCTGAGGCCCGAGTAGCTGAACATGCCGACCTGCTGGGCGATGAAGGACATGTCTTCCTTCACGCCGGCCGACTTCAGCTTCTCGACCAGTGCGACCCGCATCTCCTTGATGCGCACGCGCATGCCGGCCAGTTCCTTCTCCCACAGCTGGCGCAGCTCGGGCGTGGACAGCACGGTGGCCACCACCATCGCGCCGTGAATCGGCGGGTTGCTGTAGTTGGTGCGGATGACGATCTTCAGCTGGCTCAGCACGCGGTCGGCTTCCTCCTTGGAGACGCAGACCACGGACAGTGCGCCGACGCGCTCGCCGTACAGGCTGAAGCTCTTGGAGAACGAGGTGGAGACGAAGAAGTCCTGGCCGGAGGCGACGAACTTGCCGATGACGGCGCCGTCTTCGGCGATGCCCTGGCCGAAGCCCTGGTAGGCCATGTCGACGAAGGGCACGAGGCCGCGCGCCTTGGTGGCCGCGATGACCTGGTCCCACTGGTCGGCGGTGAGGTCGTAGCCGGTCGGGTTGTGGCAGCAGGCATGCAGCACGACGATCGTGCCGGGCGCGGCCACGTTCAGCGCGGTCAGCATGCCGTCGAAGTCGATCCCGCGACGCGACGCGACGTAGTACGGATAGGACTCGACGGTGAAGCCGGCGTTGGTGAACAGCGCGCGGTGGTTCTCCCAGCTCGGGTCGCTGATGAGCACCTTGGCGCCCGGGTTCAGGCGGCGCAGGAAGTCCGCGCCGAGCTTGAGGCCGCCGGTGCCGCCGAGGGCCTGCACGGTCGCGACGCGACCGGCCTTGACGACGGCGCTGTCGGCCCCAAATACGAGGCCCTTGACCGCAGCGTCGTACGCGGCGATGCCGTCGATGGGAAGGTAGCCGCGCGCCTTGGGTGCTTCCATCATCTGGCGCTCGGCGCGCTGCACGCACTCCAGCAAGGGGAGCTTGCCCGCATCGTCGTAGTACACGCCGACGCCGAGATTGACCTTGTCCGGGTTGGTGTCGGCGTTGAACGCCTCGGCCAGGCCCAGGATCGGGTCGCGGGGAGCCATCTCGACGGCTTGGAACAAAGACATGCGGGGAATCCTCTGGAAGTGGGCGGGCGCGGCCCACGCGCCGTGCCGGTGATGCGGTACGCTGTCCGGCTGCCTGCGATTTTAGTTCGCCGCCTCCTGCCAACCCCCGAGAAACATGCCCGCCGCCACCGAAGTCCAAGCCGAGCAGAAAAACGGCGAGTTCATCAGCTTTCCTGATTCCCCCTTCGAGCTGTTCCAGCCGTACCCGCCCGCCGGCGACCAGCCGCAGGCGATCGACAAGCTGGTGGAAGGCGTGCGTGACGGCGAGGTGTTCCAGACGCTGCTGGGCGTGACGGGATCCGGCAAGACCTTCACGATGGCCAACGTCATCGCGCGCCTGGGGCGGCCCGCGATCGTGTTCGCGCCGAACAAGACGCTGGCCGCGCAGCTGTACTCCGAATTCCGCGAGTTCTTCCCGAAGAACGCGGTGGAGTACTTCGTCAGCTACTACGACTACTACCAGCCCGAGGCCTACGTCCCGCAGCGCGACCTGTTCATCGAGAAGGACAGCTCGATCAACGAGCACATCGAGCAGATGCGGCTGTCGGCGACCAAGAGCGTGCTGGAGCGCCGTGACACGGTGATCGTCGCCACGGTGAGCGCCATCTACGGCATCGGCGCCCCCGAGGACTACACCAAGATGCGGTTCATCTGCCGCGTCGGCGACAAGATCGGCCAGCGCGATGCGATCGCGCAGTTGATCCGCATGCAGTACACGCGCAACGAGCACGACTTCGCGCGTGGCACGTTCCGCGTGCGCGGCGACACCATCGACGTGTTCCCGGCGGAACACAGCGAGCTGGCGGTGCGGCTGGAGCTGTTCGACGAGGAGATCGAGACGATCCAGCTGTTCGACCCGCTCACCGGGCGCATCCGGCAGAAGGTGCCGCGCTTCACGATCTATCCCTCGAGCCACTACGTCACGCCGCGCGACAAGGTGCTGTCGGCGGTCGACTCGATCAAGCTGGAACTGTCCCAGCGGCTGAAGGAACTGGTTGGCGCGGGCAAGCTGGTGGAGGCGCAGCGGCTGGAGCAGCGCACGCGCTTCGACCTGGAGATGCTCAGCGAAGTGGGCCACTGCAAGGGCATCGAGAACTACACGCGGCACCTGTCCGGGTCGCCCCCGGGCGCGCCGCCTTCGACGCTGACGGACTACCTGCCGAAGGACGCGTTGATGTTCCTGGACGAGAGCCACCAGATGATCGGCCAGCTGAACGCGATGTACGCCGGCGACCGCCAGCGCAAGACGACGCTGGTGGAGTACGGCTTCCGGCTGCCGTCGGCGCTGGACAACCGGCCGCTGAAGTTCGAGGAGTTCGAGACGCGCATGCGCCAGGTCGTGTTCGTGTCGGCGACGCCGGCTGCGTACGAGCAGGAACACACGGGCAACGTGGTCGAGCAACTGGTGCGGCCCACGGGCCTGGTCGACCCGGAAGTCGAGGTGCGGCCGGCGACGCACCAGGTCGACGACGTGCTGCAGGAGATCCGCATCCGCACCGAGAAGAACGAGCGGGTGCTGATCACGACGCTGACCAAGCGCATGGCCGAGCAGCTGACCGACTACCTGGCCGACAACGGCGTCAAGGTGCGCTACATGCACAGCGACATCGACACCGTCGAGCGGGTCGAGATCCTGCGCGACCTGCGGCTGGGCGCCTTCGACGTGCTGGTGGGCATCAACCTGCTTCGCGAAGGCCTGGACATCCCCGAGGTGTCCCTGGTCGCGATCCTGGACGCGGACAAGGAAGGCTTCCTGCGCGCCGAGCGCTCGCTCATCCAGACCATCGGCCGCGCCGCGCGCAACCTGCACGGCCGCGCCATCCTGTACGCCGACCGCATCACCGATTCGATGCGCAAGGCCATCGACGAGACGGAGCGCCGCCGCGAGAAGCAGATCGCCTTCAACCTGGCCAACGGCATCACGCCGCGCAGCATCAAGAAGGAAGTGCGCGACCTGATCGACGGGGTCTACAGCGAGAAGGCGAGCAAGGAGCAGGAGAAGCAGGAACTGCAGCGCGCCATGGTCGAGGACATGTCCGAGAAGGACGTGGCCAAGGAGATCAAGCGGCTGGAGAAGCTCATGCTCGAGCATGCGCGCAACCTCGAGTTCGAGAAGGCCGCCCGGGTCCGGGACCAGCTGGCGCTGCTCAAGCAGCAGGCATTCGGCGCGGCCGCGCACGACAACGTCGTGCCCATCCAGGCCGGCCGCAAGTAGGGCGGCGCGCCCACCTGTCCGGCTGCCCGGCCGGGGAACTCCCACCGCGACCGTCCGGTCTACTTACCCGAGCGGAATGGCGGGTCTTCGGGTATACTTGACAGGAACGCTCAGGAAAACAAAACGACCGGTCCAGTGGCCGGCACACACCGGCGGGGAGCGCCGAAAACCATGGGTGGGAGACGATCGCGGCGGCTGGGGCCGGCGCGGCGCAATGGGTGACGGACTAGAGCACAAGGAGCTTGCGATGCGTCTCACGACCAAAGGCCGCTTTGCGGTCACCGCGATGATCGACCTGGCACTGCGCCAGAACAATGGCCCGGTGACCCTGGCCGCGATCAGCCAGCGGCAGCAGATTTCCCTCTCCTACCTCGAGCAGCTGTTCGGCAAGCTGCGCCGGCACGAGCTGGTCGAGTCGACCCGCGGCCCCGGCGGCGGCTACACGCTCGGCCGCAAGGCGTCGGAGATCACCGTCGCCGACATCATCGTCTCGGTGGACGAGCCGATCGATGCCACCCAGTGTGCCGGCAAGGAGAACTGCAACGACGGCGGCCGCTGCATGACGCACGAGCTGTGGTCGCAGCTGAACCAGCGCATGGTCGAGTTCCTGGACTCGGTGTCGCTGCAGAAGCTGGTCGACGAGCAGCTGGCCAAGGGCGTGCAGGTCGAGGACAAGCCGGCCGTCAAGCGGGCGATCTCCAGCTCGCCGGTGGTCAAGCCGATCCGCGTCAACGCGCCCAACTCCGTCTTCGCGCTGGGCAGCATGTCCCCCGCGAAATCCTGAAGCCACGAACGGCGACGCCGAGATGACCACGACTCCGCACTTCCCGATCTACATGGATTACGGCGCGACGACGCCGGTCGACCCGCGCGTGGTCGACGCCATGATCCCCTGGCTGCGCGAGCACTTCGGCAACCCGGCATCGCGCAGCCATGCGTGGGGCTGGGAAGCGGAAGCCGCCGTCGAGAAGGCGCGCGAGCAGGTCGCCGCGCTGATCGGCGCCGACGCGCGCGAGATCGTGTGGACCTCCGGGGCGACCGAGTCCAACAACCTCGCGCTCAAGGGCGCCGCGCACTTCTACAAGGGCAAGGGCAAGCACCTCATCACGGTGAAGACCGAGCACAAGGCCGTGCTCGACACCATGCGTGAGCTGGAGCGGCAGGGCTTCGAGGTCACCTACCTCGACGTGCAGGAAGACGGGCTGCTGGACCTGGAGAAGTTCAAGGCCGCGCTGCGCCCGGACACGATCCTGGTCAGCGTCATGTTCGTGAACAACGAGATCGGCGTGATCCAGGACATCCCGGCCATCGGCGCGATGTGCCGCGAGCGCGGGATCATCTTCCACGTCGACGCCGCGCAGGCGACGGGCAAGATCGAGATCGACCTGGCCAAGCTGCCGGTCGACCTCATGAGCCTGGCGTCGCACAAGACGTACGGCCCCAAGGGCATCGGCGCACTCTACGTGCGCCGCAAGCCGCGGGTGCGCCTGGAAGCGCAGATGCACGGCGGCGGGCACGAGCGCGGCATGCGCTCGGGCACGCTGCCCACGCACCAGATCGTCGGCATGGGCGAGGCCTTCCGCATCGCCCGCGAGGAGATGGCGCAGGACAACGAGAAGGCGCGCGCGCTGCAGAAGCGGCTGCTGGACGGCCTGGCCGACGTGGAGCAGGTGTTCATCAACGGCACGATGGCGCCCGGCCGCCGCGTGGCGCAGAACCTGAACATCAGCTTCAACTACGTCGAGGGCGAGTCGCTGATCATGGGCATCAAGGGCCTTGCGGTGTCGTCCGGTTCGGCCTGCACGTCGGCGTCGCTGGAGCCCAGCTACGTGCTGCGCGCGCTGGGCCGCAGCGACGAGCTGGCGCACAGCAGCCTGCGCATGACGATCGGCCGCTTCACGACGGCCGAGGAGATCGACTACGCGGTCGACACCATCCGCAAGAACGTCGCCAAGCTGCGCGAGCTCAGCCCGCTCTGGGAGATGTACCAGGACGGCATCGACATCAGCGCGATCCAGTGGACCGCGCATTGACCCGAGCACTTTGAGGTACTGACATGGCTTATTCCGAAAAGGTCGTCGACCACTACGAGAACCCGCGCAACGTGGGCTCTTTCGACAAGGGCGACTCGTCCGTCGGCACCGGCATGGTGGGCGCGCCCGCCTGCGGCGACGTGATGAAGCTGCAGATCAAGGTGAACCCGCAGACCGGCGTCATCGAGGACGCGCGGTTCAAGACCTACGGCTGCGGCTCCGCCATCGCGTCGAGCTCGCTCGTGACCGAGTGGGTCAAGGGCAAGACGCTGGACGAGGCGGCGGCGCTGAAGAACAGCCAGATCGCCGAGGAACTGGCGCTGCCGCCGGTGAAGATCCACTGCTCGATCCTGGCCGAGGACGCGATCAAGGCCGCGATCGAGGATTACAAGAAGAAGCGCACGCATTGACCTCGATGGCAGTCACGTTGACGGAAGCGGCGGCCCGCCACGTCCAGCGCTACCTGGGCAAGCGCGGCAAGGGCATCGGCGTGCGGCTGGGCGTGAAGACGACCGGCTGCTCGGGCTTGGCGTACAAGCTCGAGTACGTGGACGAGGCCGCGCCCGAGGACCTCGTGTTCGAGGACCATGGGGTGAAGGTGCTTGTCGATCCCAAGAGCCTGGCCTACATCGACGGCACGCAGCTGGACTTCGTGCGCGAGGGCCTGAACGAGGGCTTCCGCTTCAACAATCCGAACGAACGCGACCGCTGCGGCTGCGGCGAATCGTTCCGCATCTGACCCCGGCCGGCCCGCGCGGCCGTTGCGTTCCATGAACCTGCAGGACAACGACTTCGTGCTGTTCGGCGTGCCGGAACGGTTCGCGCAGGACGGCGCGGTGCTCGACGCCCGCTGGAAGGAACTGCAGCGTGAAGCCCATCCCGACCGGTTCGCGGCACAGGGCGCCGCCGCCCAGCGCGTGGCGATGCAGTGGTCCGTCCGTATCAACGAGGCCTACAAGCGCCTGAAGAACCCGCTGAAGCGCGCGGCGTACCTGTGCGAGCTTCGCGGGACGCCGATCGACGCCGAGCGCAACACCGCGATGCCGCCGCAGTTCCTCATCGAGCAGATGGAATGGCGCGAGGCGCTGGAAGAAGCGTCGTCCGAAGCCGATGTCAACGCCGTGGACGCGCAGCTGCGCGCGGCGCGCGCACGCACGCTGGCGGACATCGAGCACCTGCTCGACACCGAAGGCGATGCAAGGGCGGCGGCCGAACAGGTTCGCGCCCTGATGTTCCTCGACCGCTTTGCCCACGACGTCGAAGCGCGTTTCGAGCAACTGGGACAATGACGGCATGGCGCTGCTGCAGATTTCCGAACCGGGCCAGGCCCCCGATCCGCACCAGCGGCGCATCGCGGTCGGCATCGACCTGGGCACCACGCATTCGCTCGTCGCGGCGGTGCGCAACGGCGTGGCCGAGTGCTTGCCCGACACCGAGGGCCGCGTGCTGCTGCCTTCGGTCGTGCGCTACACCGAAGGCAACGGCCGCCAGATCGGCTACGACGCGCAAGGCGCGCAGTCCGACGATCCCGAGAACACGATTGCTTCGGTGAAGCGCTTCATGGGCCGCGGCCTGGCGGACATCGGCAACCGCGCGAAGCTGCCTTACAGCTTCGCCGACAAGCCGGGCATGGTCGCCCTGCACACGCGCGCCGGCGAGAAATCGCCGGTGGAAGTCAGCGCCGAGATCCTCGCGACGCTGCGCTACCGCGCCGAAGACACGTTCAACGACGACCTGTACGGCGCCGTCATCACCGTACCCGCGTACTTCGACGACGCGCAGCGGCAGGCCACCAAGGACGCTGCGCAGCTAGCGGGCCTGAAGGTGCTGCGCCTGATCAACGAGCCGACCGCCGCGGCCATCGCCTACGGCCTGGACAACGCCAGCGAAGGCATCTACGCCGTGTACGACCTGGGCGGCGGCACCTTCGACATCTCGATCCTGCGATTGTCGCGCGGCGTCTTCGAGGTGATCTCCACCGGTGGCGACTCCGCGCTGGGTGGCGACGATTACGACCGTGCGCTCGCCGACCTGCTGCTGCAACGCGCGGGCATCGATGCCGTGTCGCCGTCCGACAAGGCGGCCGTGAAGGTCGCGGCGCGCGCGCTGAAGGAACGGCTTTCCGACGAGGACAGCGCTCGCATCGACTTCACGCTGGGCAGCCAGGCCGTGCACGTCGACGTGACGCGCGCCGACTTCGAGCAGGCGACCGCGGCCTTGACGCAGAAGACGATGGCCGCCGTGCGCAAGGCGCTGCGCGACGCGAAGCTCGCCCGCGAGGACGTGCAGGGCGTGGTGCTGGTGGGCGGCTCCACGCGCATGCCGCAGGTGCGCGCCGCAGTCGCCGAGTTCTTCGGCCGCGAGCCGCTGACCAACCTGAATCCCGACGAAGTTGTCGCACTGGGTGCGGCCATCCAGGCCAACGCGTTGGCCGGCAACGACACCGCGGGCGACCTGCTGCTGCTGGACGTGATCCCGCTGTCGCTGGGCATCGAGACCATGGGCGGCCTGGTCGAGCGCATCGTGCATCGCAACGAGACGATCCCGACCGCCAAGGCGCAGGACTTCACGACCTACAAGGACGGCCAGACCGCGATGGCGATCCACGTCGTGCAGGGCGAGCGCGACCTGGTGCAGGACTGCCGCAGCCTCGCGCGCTTCGAACTCCGGGGCATCCCGCCGATGGCCGCCGGCGCCGCGCGCATCCGCGTCACCTTCACCGTCGACGCCGACGGGCTGCTGAACGTCAGCGCGAAGGAGCAGGGCAGCGGCGTCGAGGCCCGCATCGACGTCAAGCCCTCGTATGGCCTGGCCGACGACGAGATCGCGCGCATGCTGCAGGAGAGCTTTTCCACCGCGCAGCAGGACATGCAGGCGCGTGCGCTTGCCGAGGCGCGGCTGGACGCGGATCGCATGCTGCTGGCGACGCAGTCCGCGCTGGATGCCGATGGCGCGCTGCTGGAAGCAGCTGAGCGCGCGACGATCGATTCGCTCATGTCCGCTTTGCGCGAGAGCGCGCAAAGCGACGACGCTGCGGTGATCGAGACGGCGACCGAAGCGCTGGCCAAGGGCACCGAGGCCTTTGCCGCCCGCCGCATGAACCAGAGCATCCGGCAGGCGCTGGCCGGCCGCAGCGTGGAGACCCTGTGACCGTCATTCGCATCCTGCCGCACCCCGAGTACGCGCCCAACGGCGCGGAGGTGCAGGCGCCCCCCGGCACGTCGATCTGCGAGGCGCTGCTCGACAACGGCATCAAGATCGAGCACGCCTGCGACATGAGCTGCGCATGCACCACCTGCCACGTGATCGTGCGCGAGGGCTACGAGTCGCTCAACGAAGCGGACGAGAACGAGGAAGACCTGCTGGACCGCGCCTGGGGCCTGGAGCCGCAGTCGCGCCTGTCCTGCCAGGCGATCCTGGCGCAGAAGGACGTGGTGGTCGAGATTCCGAAGTACTCGATCAACCACGCGAAAGAGAACCACTGACGTCGCTGGTGCGGCAACGCGCCCGCTCGAGAAAGCGATGGATTCCCGCCTCCGCGGGAATGACGGCTCTCAAGCGATCGCGTAACCCCCATCCACCGGGATCGCCGTCCCCGTCACGAAGTCGCTGGCCTTGCTCGCGAGGAACACCGCGATGCCCGCCAGATCCTCCGGCTTCCCCCACCGAGCCACCGGCACCCGCGCCAAAACGCGCTCGTTGAGGCCCGGCACCTGCTCGCGCGCACCGACGGTCATCTCGGTGTCGATCCATCCCGGCAGCACCGCGTTGGCCTGGATGTTCTCCTTGGCCCACGCCAGCGCGATCGACCTGGTGTACTGCACGATGCCGCCCTTGCTGGCGCAGTACGGCCCCGCATAGGGCGCGCCGAAGATCGACAGGATCGAGCCGATGTTGATGATCTTGCCGCCGCCGGCCGCCTTCAGCAGCGGGTAGGCCGCGCGGCAGCACAGGAAGGCGCTGGTGAGGTTGGTGTCCATCACCGTCGTCCACTCGGCCAGGGTCATGTCCTGCGGCTGGCGGCGGATGCTGGTGCCGGCGTTGTTCACCAGGATGTCGAGCCGGCCATGCTGGTCGCGGAGCTGCGCGAACAGCGCCTGCACCTGCGCTTCGTCAGCCACGTCCGCGGCGATCTCGCTCGCGGCCAGGCCTTCGCCTTGCAGCGCGCGCAGGGCCGCCGCCGATTTTTCACGATTGCGTCCCGAGACCACCACGTGCGCGCCGGCCTGCGCGAGCCCGCGCGCCATGCCCAGGCCGATGCCGCCGTTGCCGCCCGTGACCAATGCCACCTTTCCCGCCAGATCGAACATGCGTGCCTCCGTGGAACGAGTTGCTGCCGAGCATAATCCCGCGCATGCGCCAGATCGTCCTCGACACCGAAACCACGGGCCTGTCGGCCGAAGCCGGGGACCGCATCATCGAGATCGGCTGCGTCGAACTGCTCGCGCGCAAGCTCACGGGCCACAACAAGCACTGGTACCTCAATCCGGAGCGGGACAGCCACGAGGACGCGCTGAAGGTCCACGGCATCAGCAACGAGTTCCTGCGCGACAAGCCCAAGTTCGCGGCGGTCGTCGACGAACTGCTGGAGTACCTGCGCGGCGCCGAGGTGATCATCCACAACGCGGCGTTCGACGTCGGCTTCCTGGACAAGGAACTCGAACTGCTCGGGCGCCCCAAGCTCTCCACGGTCGTCGGCAGCGTGACCGACACGCTGGCCATGGCCAAGGAGCTGTACCCGGGCAAGCGCAACAGCCTCGACGCGCTGTGCGACCGCCTGGGCGTCGACAACTCCGGCCGCACGCTGCACGGCGCGCTGCTCGACGCGGAACTGCTGGCCGACGTCTACATCAACATGACGCGCGGCCAGGAGGCGCTGCTGATCGACGCCGCGCCGCAGGACGCCGTCGGCGCCATCCACACCCGCGTCGACCTGCGCCAGTTCACGCTGCCCGTGCTGCTCGCCAGCGACCAGGAGTCCGCGGCGCACGAGGAAGTGCTCGCGCAGTTGGACAAGGAGAGCAAGGGCAGGACGCTCTGGCGCATCCAGACGCGCGAAAGCGGCTCGGCCCCTGTGGCATAATCTCGTGCTTTCCCGCACCGCGCTTGGCGGTGCAGCGGAAGGGGTGATTAGCTCAGCGGTAGAGCACTGCCTTCACACGGCAGGGGTCGCAGGTTCAAACCCTGCATCACCCACCAATCAAAAACAACGACTTGCGGCACCTTCGGGTGCCGTTTTCGTTGGCGGTATGGAAATCGGACCCGGTCCACGTCCTTGGTCGACGAGGTCGAGTGGGTGGATGCTGATCCCTGTGCTGCGGTCGCTGCTCAAACGGAACTGCTTTCGTTTCCCGTTCCCGTTCCCGTTCCCGTCGCCGGACCCGTGCGAGGGAGCCGCAACGCGAACTCGGACCCTCTTCCATGTCCGCCGCTGCGCACCTGGACCACGCCGCCATGGAGTTCAGCGATCTGGTTCACGATGGCCAAGCCGACGCCCAGTCCGCCAGGGACAAGGTCGGCGGCACGCGGCTCCTGCGTGAACAGGTCGAAGATGCGGGGCAGTACGTCTGTTGCGATGCCGATGCCGGTGTCCTGCACGCGGATCACGAGGTCATCCGCCTCGTGGGTCGCCTTGACCCAGACCCGCCCGTCGGGTGGGGTGTACTTGACGGCGTTCGTCAGCAGGTTGGCCACGGCCTGCCGCAAACGGTCGGCGTCGGCCAGCACGGGAAGCGGCTGGTCGGGCAGCACTGCCTCGAGTCGAACGCCCTTGGATCGGGCCGCTGCCATCTGGCCGCCGACTTCGTTGTCGATGAGAACCCGGACATCGAATTGCGTCAGCCGAAGTTCCAGTTTGCGGTGCTGCAACCGCGAAACGTCCATCAAGTCGCCGATCAGCCGCTCCAGCACGGCGACCTGGTTGTTGATGGTCTGCGCCGCCTTGTCTGCCCTCGCGTCGCTGCTCGTCTTGCTGACGATGTACGCGGCATTCTTGATCGGGGCGAGCGGGTTCCGCAGTTCGTGGCCCAGTGTGTCCAGGAAGCGGTGCGTCCTCGCCATCGCCTGCTCGACGGAATCCAGCTGGTTGGCGCGGTTCTCCGCGTTCATCCGTTGATCGGTCCGGTCCCTCATGATCTTGATGTAGCCGCGAAGGGCCGTCCCTTCCCAGAGTGCCGTCACGGTGCCCGACACCCAGATTCTTGTGCCATCCTGCCGCAGGTGCCACCGGTCGTCATGTGCGTAGCTGTTGGCGCGGGCGACGGCGAGTTCATGGACGTCCAGCCCCTTGGCAACGTCCTCGGGCACGAACAGCATCGAGATGTGCTTCCCGACGGCCATGCCGGGCGCGTAGCCGAAGATGTCCTCGGCTCCGCAGAGCCAGTCCACGATCACGCCGGCGGGGTCCAACAGCACGACCGCGTAGTCCCGCAGTCGGGGCAATGCCAGCTCGAGCAGTTCACGCGACTCGGGTCTCATGGGACGATTCTGGGCGGGCTGGCAGGCCGGTCATGTCCGGGGCACGGCCAGCGCAGGTAGGACGACGTTGACACGCGGGAGTCGCGCTGCTCCCAGGTCGGCACGGTCGAGCTTGGCTTCTCCACCGCGACTTCTCAAGCAAAGCATCTGCGCCGGTGGCCGGCCGCGAGTTCGCCGCGGGGTCCGGTGCCTGTGAGAAAGCATTCAACGCGCGGTCGTGGCGGCAGGCGCGGAGGCGGCGGCACGTGCGTGCGCGACCTTGCTGCTCGCTTCTTCGCGCGGATGCCCGATCAGCGCGACGGATTGCAGGATCGCCAGCGTCAGGATGGCGGAGGCGCAGGCGGCGGCGAGGCGTTCGGTCAGGGGCGTGGTCATGGCAGCTCCTCGGGTGGTCGACGAGCCTGCGACATGCGGCTGGTCGGACCCTGGGTTGCAGCCCACGCGCGAACCGTTCAAGGAAATGCTGGCTCAGCCGGCCCGCGCTCGACACCGTGCGCTCGCGTTGCGCGAACGCTTGCGCGCGCACGACCGCGTTGATGCCTGCATCTGCTGACCTTGACAGGCTTGCGCCCCGGCAGACAAATAGGTGAACGCATGGGGTACGCCGATGCCTGGCGTTGATGTCCAGGCCGGTTCGCCCGCCGCGAGCGGAGGTCCGTCGTGCCGCACGCCACGAGTTCGCTGGGGTCCGTCCTGCTGTGGGTCGCGGGCCTGCTCGCGTCGTCGCTGGCATGCGCGCAACCAGCCACCGTGGTCGGCATCCTCGAAGGCAGCGCCACGCTGATTCGCCAGACCACGCGCTACGCGCTCGCCGAGGGCATGGCACTGCACGAGCAGGACATCGTCGAGACGGCGCCCGGCGCGTTCGCGCAGCTGGAACTGCCCGGCGGCGTCCTTGTGGGCCTCGGCGAATCGACGCGGCTGATGCTGCGGCCGCGGCTCGCGAAGGGAAAGGGCGCGACCCCGCTCTACCTGCTCCAGGGTTGGGTGAAGGCCAGCAGCACTGGCGGGTTCGGCTACGCCAGTCCCGCCTTCGAGATCGCGACGCAGGCGGGCACCAGCGTCGTGCGCCTCGCAGGCGCGCAGTACGAGGTGTTCCTCGAGAGCGGCGGCGGGAAGCTGACAGCGCGCGACGGTCCGCCGGCGGTGCTGCAACTGGCCGGCGGCGACTTCGTGCAGCGCCGCGAGGGCGCCACGCCGGCGGTGGCGCGGCGTGCCACGCCCGAGTTCCTGGCCCGCGTGCCGCGCCAGTTCCGCGATCGCCTGCCCGCTCGCGGCGAGCAGCTGGCGCGGCGGAACGTCGTGGCCAAGCCGCTCGGCGAGATCGCCTACAACGACGTCGCGCCGTGGTTGCGCACCGAACCGGCGATGCGCCTGCAACTGCTGCCGCTGTGGCGCGCGCGGGCCGCCGACCTGGCCTTCCGCGCCGGCGCCAAGGCCGACCTCGCGCAGCACCCGGAATGGGAACCGTACGCGGACCCGGAAGGCTATGCGCGCCGGCTGGCGGAAGAGGCCGAGCGCCGTCGGGCGCGCGAGGCGGCGCGGCAGGCCGCCCGGGCCGCCGCGGCCGCCAGCGCAGCCGCCGCCAACGCGGCGGGCAAGCAACCATGAACCATGCGGCCGCCTGCCGCAACGCAGTGACTCGGACAGCCAAGCTGGGAGAACCGTCGTGCGCCTCTTGCTCAAGTTCAACCTGATCTTCCTGGTCGTCTTCGTCGCGGGCCTGCTGGGCGCCGCCAAGGTGTCGCATGACCTGCTGCAGAGGAACGCCAAGCAGGAAGTGCTGGACCACGCCCGCCTGACGATGGAGAAGGCGTCGGCGATCCGCAGCTACACCAACGACCAGATCCGGCCGTTGCTGGAGACGCAGATGAAGTACACGTTCCTGCCGCAGACGGTGCCCGCCTACTCGGCCACCGAGGTGCTGGCCACGCTGTCGAAGACCTTTCCCGACTACACCTACAAGGAAGCGACCCTGAACCCGACCAACCCGCGCGACCGCGCGGTGGACTGGGAGGCCGACATCGTCAACCGGTTCCGCACCCAGGCCGACCAGAAGGAGTTCGTCGGCGAGCGCGAGTCCGGCACCGGCCGCGCGCTGTACATCGCGCGCCCCCTGCGCATCACCAATGGCGCCTGCCTCACGTGCCACAGCACCGTGGAAGCGGCGCCGCGCACGCTGATCGACAAGTACGGGTCGGCCGGCGGCTTCGGCTGGCAGATGAACGAGGTGATCGGCGCGCAGGTCGTCTCGGTGCCGATGTCGGTGCCGCTGGCGCGCGCCGACGAGGCCTTCAAGGTGTTCATGGCGTCGCTGGTCGGGATCTTCGTGGCCGTCGCCGCGGCGCTGAACGTGATGCTGTACCTGCTGGTGGTCCGCCCGGTGACCAAGCTGTCCACGCTGGCCAACCGCGTCAGCCTGGGCGAGCTCGATGCGCCGCCGTTCCCCGCCTCCAGCCGCGACGAGATCGGCACGCTCTCGCGTTCGCTCACGCGCATGCGCAACAGCCTCGACCAGGCCATGAAGATGCTGGAGCCCGAGGCTGCATGACGCGCATGCCCGCACCCATCCCATCGCGCATCGGCTCGTACCTGGTCCGGGGCGTGGTCGGCTCGGGCGCGATGGGCATCGTCTACCTGGCGCACGACCCGGCCATCGACCGGCCCGTCGTGGTCAAGACCATCCACCGCCGCCTGCTGGAGGGCGGCGACGACGAAGCGGGCGTGACGGCCCGTTTCCGGATCGAGGCGCAGGCCGCGGGGCGGCTCACGCACCGCAACATCGTGCCCGTCTACCAGTTCGGCGAGGACGACGACTGCGCCTACATCGTCATGGAGTACGTCGCCGGCCGGAACCTGCGCGACTACATCCAGGCGCCCCGGAAGCTCCAGTTGCCGCACGTGCTGTGCCTGATGCTGCAGCTGCTGGACGGCCTGCACTACGCGCACGAGCACGGTGTCGTGCACCGCGACATCAAGCCCGCGAACCTGCTCGTGGCCACGGACGGGCGCCTGAAGATCACCGACTTCGGCATCGCGCGCACCGAATCGTCGACGCTCACCCGCGGCAACTTCGTGGTCGGCTCGCCGGGGTACATCGCCCCCGAGCAGTACACCGACCGCAGCGTCGACCGGCGCGCGGACGTCTTCTCCTCGGGCGTGCTGCTGTACCAGATGCTGAGCGGCACGACGCCCTTCGCGGGCACCGACGAAGCCATCATGTACAAGATCGTCTACGAGCCGCACAAGCCGCTGGGCGAAGCGGTCGACGACGCCAGCCTGCTGCCGTTCGATGCCGTGCTCGACCGCGCACTGGCCAAGGACCCGGCGCAGCGCTTTCCCACGGCGTGGGCCATGCGGTCGGCACTGCTCGAGCTCGCGGGCGCCGACGTGCCGGACGTGCTGCCCGCGGACGTCGTGCTCGCGCCGAAGGTCGAGGGGCTGCAGGCGCCTCCTTCTCCGGCGCCGTCCCGTGACGCGGTTGGCAGCGCAGGTTCGCTGTCGCAGCCCGCGTCCACGCAGCCGCCCGTGCCGCGCTCGCAGCCGGGCACCGGCCAGTCGATCCCGGTGCCGACGGGATGGGACAGCGAGGTCCTCGCCGAGGTCGAACGCGAACTGGCGCAGCACGTCGGTCCGGTGGCCCGCGTGCTGGTGCGCCGCGCCGCGCGTGGGGCAACTTCGGTCGCCGCGGTGCGTCATGCCGTCGCCAGCGCCATTCCCGAATCCGCCGCCCGCGAGCGGTTCCTGGCCAAGGCCGGCCCCGCGCGCACCGGGACGGTCCCGGCCGCAGGCAGCCGCTTCCAGCCGACGGCACCGGGGCTCGACGTGCCCAGCGGGCGCCCGATGCGCGATGGCGACGTCGACAAGGCCGCCGCGACGCTGCTGCCATCGCTGGGACCGATCGCCCGCGTGGTCGCCAGGCGGTGCGCCGCCCAGGCGCAGACGCGCGAGCAGTTCGTCGCCCGCGTGGTGGAACAACTCGCGCCCACGGTCGACGCCCGCCGCGTGCAGGACGACCTCTGGCGCGTCCTCGGCTAGTGCGAGGTGCCCGTGATCGCACTGCGCGTCACCCGCCGCCCCGGCGCCAGCGACCCCGATGCGGCCGCGCTCGCGCTGCCGCCCGAGGGCCTCACCATCGGGCGTTCCGACGAGTGCGGCCTGGTGCTGGCCGACCCGCTGCGGCTGGTGTCGCGCCAGCACGCGAAAGTGGACCCGGACGGCGTCGGCGCGCGCGTCCGCTGCCTGAGCGGCAACACGCCGCTGTGGGTGAACGACGCCGAGCTCGAGCCGGGCAACGAACGGGCCTTGCAGGTGGGCGACCAGCTGCGCATCGGCCGCTTCGAACTCCTGGTGGAGCCCGTGGCGACGCCAGCGGCAGCGGCGGGGCGCTCGCGCCTGGACCGTTGGTTCGACCTGGACGATGCCCCCGACCTGCTCGGCGGCGAAGCGCTGGACACCGCCGTCGTCGCGGCACCGGAGGCGCCCACCAGCGCCGTCGTGTCGTGGCAGTCCGCCGGGCACGCCGTCGGCAGCACCGTCGCCGCCGCGCCCGCTGCGACGATGGACGTGGCACCTGTCGCTGCCGAAGCCGCACCGCCTGCCGCATCACCTACTCCGCGCGTCGCGCGCGCTGCAGCGCCGACACCTCGCAAACCCGCCCGCCGCCCCACCGAACTGCCCGTCGACGTGCAGGACCTCGCCACCGCCTTCGCCCGCGGCGCCGGGCTGCGCCCCGACGCCGCGGCTCTCACGCCGGAATGGATGGAGCACATCGGCGCGCTGTTGCGCGCGACAGCGGAGGGAACGCTCGCGCTGCTGCAAAGCCGGGCCGTCACCAAGCGCCACATGCGGGCCGAGGGGACGCACATCGAGCCGCGCCAGAACAACCCGCTGAAGTTCTCGCCCGACGCCACCGAGGCGCTCACCCGCATGTTGCAGCGCGACGCCACCCCGGGCTTCCTCGAGCCGGTGGCGGCGCTCCAGGACGCGCACCGCGACCTGCTGGTCCACCAGGTGGCGATGGTGGCCGGCATGCGCGCGGCGGTGTTCGAGCTGTTCTCGCGGCTGGGCCCGGACGCCGCCGAGAGCGCCGAGGGGCCCGCGCGCGGAGCCGACCGCGTGCGGCTGCTGCGCGAAGCCGCGCTCTGGCGGCGCCACTGCCTGCAGCACGCCGAGTTGCTGGAGCACCTGGACGACGACTTCGAGGCCATCTTCGGGCGCGAATTCCTGCGCGCGTACCAGGCCCAATCATCGGCCGGGGGTGAGACCCCGGTCGCACCCCCGGAGGCCCCGTGGCAGGGTCTCCGCTGACCGTCTCGCTGGCCGCGCTGTCCGAGACCGGGCAGCGCCCGTGCAACGAGGATGCGTTCGGCTACTGGCAGGGCGCCGGCACGCTGGTGGCGGTCCTGTGCGACGGGGCGGGCGGGCACGGCGGCGGCCAGACCGCAGCGCGCGCCGCCGTGACGCATGTGCTCGAAGCCTTCGTGCCGCGCCCGGAGGTCAGCGCGCGTGCGTTGCGGCGCCTGGTCGACGGCGCCAACGACACCGTCGTGGCCCGGCAGGTGGCCGGCACGCCGACCACCGACATGCGGACCACCATCGTGGTGCTGCTGCTGGACCTGCGCCTGGGGGTCGCGCTCTGGGCCCATGCCGGCGACTCGCGCCTGTACCGCTGGCGCGAGGCGCGGCTGCTCGGGCACACGCGCGACCAGAGCCTCGAGCGGCGCCTGCTCGACGCCGGCCTCGATCCCGCCGGCGCGGCCCGGTGGCAGCTGACGTCGGCGCTCGGATCGCGCGAGGGCTTCGAGCTGGACGTCGTTGAGGCGCCGCAGGTGCTTGCACCGGGCGATGCGCTGCTGCTGTGCAGCGATGGCTTGTGGTCCGCCCTGGACGAGACGACGTTGGCCCGCAGCCTCGTCGGCTGCACCGATGCCGACACGTGGCTCGGCCGCCTGCAGGCCGGCGTGCAACGGGCCGCGCGCAGCGACCAGGACAACTACTCCGCGCTGGCGGTCTGGTGCGCGGCCGCCTAGGGCGGGGATTCCTGCAGGGCAAGCAGCTGCAGCAGCAGCGCCGCCTCCGGTGGCCACGCCGACGCAACCGGTGCCGCATCCGGCGGCGCCGACAGCGGCCACCAGAGGCTGCACGGCGGTGCGGGCCAGGCGTCCGGTGCGAAGTCCGTCGCAGGGAAGGGCGGCAGGGCGGCGATTGCGGCCTCGAGCGCCTCCGGCCCTTGCTCCACCGCGTTGCGCAGCGATGCCAGGCGTGCAGCGCCGTGGGCCGGCGACGCCGGCACCGGCAAGCGTTCGGCCAGCGTCAGCGGAAAGGCGCGCCCGACGCGATCACGCGACGCCAGGACGATGCCGCACCAGGCCTCGTCGGGCGAAGGCAGCGCGAGGTAGCGCCACGGCGCGAAGCCGGCCAGGCGTTCGCGCCAGTCGCCGCCGTCCGGCAGCGACGCCGCGAGCGCCAGGCCGCGCTGCAGCCAGCCGTCCCACTCGCCGCGCCAGCGTGGCGGCAAGCCGCGGCCCAGGAAGTCGCCGCGCGTGGGCAGCTTCCCGTACCAGCCCACGCGGCGCGCTGCCTTCACCATCGCGGCTGCGGGCACCGGAAGCGCGCCAGGTCCCGCAGGGTCCAGATGTCGGCATCGGGCGCGCCGGCCGCCGTGGCTTCGACGCGCAACGTGCGCGTGTCGACGGTGAAGGCCAGCCGGGGCGGCGCGCCACGCTGCCCCTCCCAGTCGCCGCGTAGCAGCAGCCGCACCCAGGCGAACGGGCCTTCATGGAGTTCGGCGCCGACGCCGGCGGGCCCGGGCGGCAGGATGCGCATCAGCACCTTCTGCGTCGACGCCGGCCCCGGCCACGCCAGGTCCCGCGCGCGCACCGGGCCGTTCTCGTAGCGCAGCAACTGGCCGTCGACGTCGATGCTGAACTGCAGCAGCTCGTCGTCCATGCGCAGCGGCGTCAGGCGCAGCTTCAACGCCGGCAGCGGCGCGCCGCCCGGGAAGAACAGCGCGCCGATCGCCGCCGCTTGCTCGAACGCGGCGGGCAGTGCGGCGTCGGCGCCGCGCGCCTTCCATGGACGGGCCGAGGTGTCCGCGCGCGTGGCCAGGTGGTGACGCCGGAACTCGTCGAACAGGCCGCCGGGACCGAACAGGCGCGCGAAATCCGGCGGCGGCATGTCGCGCGCCGGCGGCGGTGCGAACGGGAAGCGCTCGCGCGTCAGCGCCATGCAGGCCTGCGCGAGATCCGCCAGCGCCGCATCGAAGCCCGCCTTGGGCCCGCCGCGCGCGCGCAGCCACGTGCCGAGGTCGGCATGCACGCGGCGCAACGCGGGCGGCGCCGCGGCCGCCTCGCTGCGCAGCGCTGCATCGAGCTCGGCGTCCCCGCTGCCGCGCTGCCTGCTCGCCAGCGCATGCAGGCGGTCCATCGCGCGCGGTCCGGGCCCTGCCGCGTAGTCGCCCAGTGCGCCGAAACGCAGTCGCAGCGCGCGATCGAATTCGCCGCCCGCCGCGTCGCCCGCCGGCGCGCTCGCGCTGAATTCGTCGGCGAGGCGCGTGAACAGCCGGCGTAGCGGAGAGTCGGGCGCCGTGGGGTCGACGGCCTCGCGCGCGGTCCCGTCCGCGTCGCCATTCGAGGCCAGCCCGAGGCCTTCGAGCTGGCGTGACCAGGCCGCGATCACGCGCTGCGCATGCCGCTTGCCGACCTGGGCGGCGATGTCGTCGCGCCAGGCGCGGTCGGTCCGCAGCCGCTTCGTCTCGGCGCCGGCGTCGGCCAGCGCCCAGTCGGCCTCGTTCGCGAGCTCGTCGAGCGTCGGCCCGAGCGCCGGCAGCAGGTTGCGACGCCAGTCGATCGCCGTCGCGTGCGCGGGCATCGGCCCCGCGCCCGACGGCGCGAACAGCAGCGGACCGGCAGGCCCGAGCCGTGCGGGCAGGTCCTGCGGCGGCTCCGTGTCCACCACCCGCTGCAGCAGGCGCTCGTGCACGCGCTGCGCCAGCGGCAGCGCGGCCAGCGCGGTCCGCGCGGCGCGCACGCCTTCGTCGTCGGGCTGCATCGCCTCGGGCAGCCCGTTGCGCTCGAGCAGCGCGTCGACGTGGCGCGCCCATTCGGCCTGCTCGCCCGCGCCGCCGGACCGGGCCAGGGCCTGCGCGGCCCACCGGCGCAGGTCGGCGCGCACCAGCCGCTGCGGGCTGGTGAGCATCAGCGCGACGCGCAGGGCCTCGTAGCGCGCGGCGCTGTCCTGCGCCTCACGCAGGTCGCGCCGCAACCGCTCCACCAGCAGCGGCGCCAGGCTGCGATCGAGCATCTCGCGGTAGGCCTGCTCCGAGGAGCGCGCCAGCCGCGGCCCCTGGAACAGCCCGAAGCCGAAGCCGGCCGCGGGCTGGTCGGGATCGATGCCGTCGTTGGCGGCCAGGCGCTGCAGCAGCGCATAGAGCGGCAGCACCTGCTCCAGGCTCGCCGACTGCAGCGAGCCGGCGCGCCGGGCCATCTGCTGCACGCGCGCCTGCACCGCATCGACATAGTCCATGTTGCGCCGGTAGCTCTGCCACGAGATCGCGCAGGCCGCGATGAGCGCAACGCCCGCGACACTCGCGGCGCCCAAGGCCATGCGGCGACGCCAGCGCAGCCGCTGCAACCGTTGCCCCGCCAGCGGCGCCTCGGCGATGACCAGCCGGCGCAGCACGTCGGCGAGGAAGAAGGACTTGCCGCTGGCATCGGGGCGGGGCAGGGGCTGCAGCGCCAGGCCGTGGCTGCGCGCGAGCTCGCCGATGACGCGATCGATCGGGTTGCCTTCCTGCGTTCCGCTCGTCATCGCGATCGCTCGCAGGCGCTGTGCCGGCGCGGTGGCGATGCCGGCGAACGCCTGTCGCACGAACGATTCCAGTGGTGCCAGCATCGCGTCGAACTGCGCCGCGAACGCATAGACCGGCAGCCGGCGCTGCGCCGTGCGCTCCTGCTGCAGCGCCTCGGGACGCCGCCGTGCCAGGCGCAGCGACAGGTCGGCCAGCCGTGGCGCGAGGTCCGCGGGCACGCCGGCGGCGTCGGCGTCGAACACCACGCCCCACAGCTGTTCGCGCTGCGCGGCGTCCAGGTCGCCGAAGGTTTCCACGAAGCCGGCGAGCAGGTCGGCCTTGGTCACCAGCAGGTAGATCGGGAACGCCAGGTCCAGCTCGCGGCGCAACTCCTCCAGCCGCGCGGCCACCGCGTCGGCCTGGCGCGCGAGCTCCGGGCCGCCCTGCAGCAGGTCGGGCACGCTGACCGTCACGATCACGCCGTTGACGGGCTGCACCGGGCGGTGCCGGCGCAGAAGGGCCATGAAGCGTCGCCACTCCCCGGCATCGGCGGTGGCGTCGCTGTCCTGGGTCGTGTAGCGCCCGGCAGTGTCGATGAACACGGCGTCCTCGCTGAACCACCAGTCGCAATGGCGCGTGCCGCCGATGCCCGCCAGCGGGTCTCGACCGAGCCGCCCGGCGAGCGGGAAGCGCAGGCCCGAGTGCAGCAGCGCCGTCGTCTTGCCTGCGCCGGGCGCGCCGAGGATCAGGTACCAGGGCAGTTGCTGCACTTGCCGGCGCGCCTGCCACCAGCCGCGCGGGCCCTGCACCTGGACGCCCTGCCGCAGCATCGCGATCGCCTGGCGGAACCGCTCGCCCAGGTCGGCGCCGCCATCGCCCGCCTCCAGGCTGTCGAGCAGGCGCGCATTGCGGCGGCGGGCCACCAGCGCCCGCAGCGCGCGCACCGCGAACACCAGGACGATGGCGGCCAGCAGCAAGGCCACGCGCGCGCGCGTATCGTCGAACGGATGCCAGGCACGCCAGGCGAGCAGCGGTGTCGCGAACCACAGCAAGGCCGCCGCCGCGCCGATGTTCACCGCGCGTTGCACGAGGAGGCGGGGCGGGGCCGTCATTCCGGGAACAGGATGATCTCGATGCGCCGCGGCGGCGGCGCGCCCGTTGGATCGACGCGGGCCTCGACCGCCAGCCGCGCGTCGCCGAGTTGCGGCCGCAGCGTGTCTGCCGCCTGGCGCGCCCAGTCCATGGCCTGGTGCCAGCCGGACGGCGTGCGCGCGGTGGGCGCGTCACCGCCGTCGGTGTAGCCGACCACCAGGACCTTGCCCCGCACGCGTGCCAGCGCCGCCGCGACCCGATGCAGCGGCTCGGCCGCATCGCGCAACGCGTCGGCAGGCACGACCACCACGCTGCGCAGCGCCTCGTCGCGCACGGACAGCCGGCCCGCCGCGACGTCGTCGCGCAGCTGCGGAGCCAGCCGTGCTGCGGCTGGTGCCGATGGCGCACCCGTGGCCGCGGCGTGGGCGGGAGCTGCCGGAACGAGGCGCTGCAACGAGGCCGACACGTCGTCGACGCGGGTCGCCAGCAGCACCTGGCTAGCGGTGTAGACGCCGAGGGCGAGCACGCCGAGCAGCAGGAGGGCTGGCAATGCGGTGCCTGGCGCGCGCGGCGGGCTGGCGGCCGCCGGCGCGCACTGCCACGGCGCCGCCAGTGGTGGGACGGGCGCCACCGGCTGCAGCGCGAGGTAGACGCGCGAACGCAGCGCGTCGTGGGCGCGCGGGTCCACGCCGGTGCCGGCGCGCAGCCCGAGGCTGAGGCAGGCGTGGGCCAGCTCGAGCAGGGCGCGGTGCTCGCGCGGCCGCTCGGCCAGCTTGCCGAGCAGGCGCAGCAGCTTGTCGCCGCCGGCTTCGCCGTGGAACCGCTGCAGCAGTCCCGCGCCTTGCGCGCCCCACGGGGCGGCAGCGAACTGCTCGTCGCCCCAGGCGCACAGCACGTAGCTCGCCGCCGCGATGGTCGGCTCGTCGACGCCGGCCACGCGGGCGTCGGCCTCGAAGCGCGCGACGGCGGCGGCCAGCGAGCGGCGCAGTGCCGCGGGGTCGGCCGGAGTCGCCTCGCGCAGGCGGGCGATCGCCGCGACCAGCGGCAGTGCGAGCGTCCGCAGCGCGCGCCCGGGGCCCGCTTCGTCGACGCGGTCCGGGCCGTCCGGCGACGCATCCGGCGCGGCGACCGGCCCCGTCACTTGGCCCACCCCACCTGCAGCTGGCGCGCCTGCGCCTCCACGCGCGCGCGCTGCGCCAGCGCGCCGCCCGGCAGCGGCAGGACGGCGCGCCACCGCGCATGCTCGATTTCGCGGAACGCCCCGAACACCGCGAGCGCGCGCGCGTCGCCGCTGACCTCGAGCGCCATCTCGCGCGCTTCGCCGGGGCGCAGGTGCAGGCTCTCGCGCGCGAGCATGCTGGAGCCGAGCGTCGCGGCGTCGTCGTCGTAGAGGCTGTCGAAGCTGGCCTTCTCGAAGCCGCTCGGATCGCGCAGGACGTAGATGCGCAGTGCCAGCGAAGCGGGTGCGTTGCGCGCGTCCGTGTTCAGGCTGCGCTGCGCCTGCACCAGCAGCTGCAGGTTGCGCCTGGCCCCCGCAGTTCCCCCTGCAGGCCCGGGATTGAACATGAAGTTCACGACCATCGAGGTGTTCACCCAGGGGATCTGGCGCTGCGCCGTGTCGCGCAGCACTTTGATGCGCACCGCCTTGAGCATCTCCTCGGCTTCGATGCCCGCGCTGCGCAATTCGTTGGCGAGGTGGCGCGTGTAGACGCTGTTGCCGCCGATCGGGCCGTCCTCGGCCACGTGCCCCGGGGAGGCGGAGAACGCGATCAGCGCGCCCGGGGCCGCCATCTCCGCCAGGCCGTCGGCCTTGCGCGGCACGCCGCCGCGGGCCGCGAACGGATCGTTGCGGCAGGCGTCGATGATGAAGATGCGCGCTCGCGGCCGGACCCGGTCGACGCGCGCGAGCAGCGCCTCCTGCAGGTCGATGGCCTCGTCGCGCACCTCCGCCTCATCGCGCAGCGCGATGTCCACGGGCAGCAGGTAATTGCGGCCGCGGATCTGAACGCCGTGGCCGGCGTAGTAGAAGACCGAGGCGACCTGGTCGTCGTCCATGCGCTGCGCGAACGCACGCAGCACGCGCTTGAACTCGCGCGCCTTCAGGTTCAGGTGCTCGCCGACCTCGAAGTCCAGCGTGCGCAGCGTCTGCGCGATCAGGCGCGCGTCGTGCTCGGGGTTGTTCAGCGGGAACTCCGGGTAGCGCGCGTTGCCGACGACGAGCGCGACGCGGCGCTGCGCACCCGGCTCCGCCCTGGCCTGGGCACGCGCGCGACCGACGCCCCACGCCACCGGGCCCAGGGCCAGGCAGGCGAGCAGTCGGCGGCGGCTCATGGGGAGGGGAGGTTGCGATGGGCCGTTTCATTGTCGGCATGCCACCGCGCAGGAACAAGGGGCGCGGCGGCCCCTTTGCGGCAGAGCCAGGCGCGTGCGCGCCCGGCCCCGCGCCCGGTCACGAGCCGCGGAACTGCACGCGGCGGTTCACGGCTGCGTACGGATCGGCGCCTTCGACGGGACGGGACTCGCCGTAGCCGACCGTCTTCAGGCGGGCGGCAGCGATGCCGTGGTGCTGGACCAGGTAGTCACGCACGGCGCTCGCGCGGGCCCGCGACAGGCCGGCGTTGTAGGCGTCCTCGCCGGCGGCGTCGGTGTGGCCCTCGACGGTCACGGTGCGGTCCGGCGCCAGCAGCTGGATGCCGCGCGCGAGCGCATCGAGCTGGGGGCGAGCCGCGGGCAGGATGTCGGACGAGTCGAAGGCGAACAGGACCGGCAGCGAGAGCGCCGCGGGCTGCGCCTTCGCGTCGTCGCGGCCGGCCGCGGGAGCGGTGGCCGCAGGCTTGGGCGAAGCGGGACGCGACACGTGCGCGACGGTCTTGATGGCCGTCGGCGCGGCGGGCGCCGGGGCGGCTGCAGGCGCATCGTCGAGCAGCTGGATCGAGCGCGACCTGCCGAGCACGGCGGCCACGTCCTGCGGATTGACCTGCTGGCCTTCCTGGTAGATGACGACCTTCTCGGCCTTCGACTCGCAGGTGACGAAGGCGGCGGCGGCGGCCAGCGCGAGAGTGCTGAAGTAGCGGATCATGGACGGCTCCTGGCGGTTGATGGCGGCGTCTCTGGGTTGCGTCCGCCGCCAGGCCGGTTCAAGGTTTTTCCGCGCCGTCCCCATGCGCTGGACGGTCCCTCAGCGCGGCAGCGCGAGGTTGGGCGCCTGGGCCGCGGAAGGCCGGGCCAGGCAGGTCGCCCCGCCCCTGTCGGTGACGATCAGCGGCGCACCATGGCGGTCGATGGCCACCAGCGTGGCGGCCTGCCGCGCTTCCGCTGGCAGCGTCACGGGCCCTTCGTCGAACAGCAGGCGGCCGTACTGCCAGCAGCGCAACTGGTACGTGGCCGGCGCTGCGGCGGCGGGTGAGCCCGGCCGCCCCTTGTCCGGCGCACGATCGTCGGCGCCGGTCCTCGCCGCCACGGCCGACAGCAGCGTCGCGGCCCCGGCAGCCAGGGTCAGCCCGGAAAGAGCGGCGAGCGCGGCGAGCCGCAGGGCGGGCCGGCGGGCGCGGCGGGGAAGGGCGTCATCGGGCTTGGACATGGAAGTTCTCCTGGGCGAGCAGGCCGCCGCTGGCTTTGTCGAATGCCGCGCGGATCTGGTCCAGCGTGGCGCCGGGAAGCGGTTCGAAGTCGGTGCCGACCAGGGCCTGCGGCAGCGCGGGCATCACGTCGCGCGGCGTGGCGAAGCACGAGACGGTCTCGGTCACGCCCTTGGGATTCATCGTCAGCTGGAAGCGCATCGCGCCGGGCACCTTCAGCGGCTCGGCCGCAGCGATGCGCGAGTCGCGCGCGAACCGGTTCGGGAAGAAGCGCACGATCCGGTTGGCCTCGTCCTGCAGGTAGCAGTACACGTGCGCGTCCTGCGACGGCGCCACCGCCAGGTTGATCGCCTCGCCGCGCGTGAACCGGGTCTGCTGGTTCGGTGCCGTCACCGACAGCTTCAGCGGCGGCTGCGCGGGGGCGGGCACCTGCGGCGACGGCGCGGCCGCCGTCGCGGGCGGGGCGGTGTAGCGCACCGGTTGCGCGGGCCGCTTGACCTTGGCGTGGTCGGCGGCGAGGAAGGCGTAGAAGAAGTCCTCGCTCAGCACGGCTTCGCGGCTGAGCCCGAGCTCGGCGCGGTAGGCGGCGATCGCCTCGTCGATGGCCGGATTGAAGGCGCCATCGATCGGGCCGTCGTAGAAGCCGCGCCGGCGCAGCTGGTTCTGGAAGTACGCGATCAGCTCGACGCGCGTCGCGGCCATCGAGTGGTACCAGTCGAACATCTCCAAGCGCGTCTCCTCGTTGGCCTTCGGGTCGGTGACGCCCAGGCAGGTCCAGTACGGGGTGCGCGTCAGCTTGCCCACCAGCTCCACGACCGCGAGTTCGACCAGGCCGCGCAGCGCCTGCGTCTGCCCCTCGGCACGCGCCAGGTTCATGCTGTAGTTGATGCCGAACTTGTGGAAGGCGGCGTCGCCGTCGAAGCCGCGGCCCTGCTTGAGGATCACGACCGAGTTGCGCGAGGTGACCCCGGGCAGCACCGACATGTCGGCGGTGCTCAGCACGCTCAGGTCCAGCGCCAGCATGCTCGACGCGGCGTCGCGCGCGATGCCCAGGTTCACGAAGGGCGAGAAGCCGATGCCCACGTCCTTCTGGTTCTTGATCAGGTTCTCGTCGAACTGCGACACCGACCCCTTGATGTCGTACAGCGGGACCGCCTTGTACGCGGCCTGGCTCTGGGCCGTCGCCAGGAAGCTGATCACGTTCATCGTGTCCTTGCCGAAGGCGACCAGGCGCACGGCGCGGCTGCGCCGGGACATGTCCGACACCGACGAGATCAGCATGTCGCGGGTGCCCGCGTTCAGCTTCTTGGTCTCGTCCGAGATCTCCTCGGTGAGCATCGTCACGTCGTGCACGCCGTAATCGAGCATCAGCGTGTCCATGCAGCGCAGCGCCTGCGAGAAGCCGGTGATGGAGCGCTGCGGGCGGTCCTCCGGGCCCTTGCGGATCTCGGCCGTCTGTTCGACGGTCGGCTGCTTGACCTCCAGCGTCTGGCAGCCGGTGAGCGCCGCGACGGCGGCAAGCGCGATCGGACGCGCGACACGGATCGGGTTCATGGGGACCTCCGGTTCGGTGGCAGTCGCGCGGCTAGCGGCAAGCGCCGCGGCCGACGATGTTGATCGCGTTGGGGGCGAACACGAACACCTCGCGCGGCGCGGGCCCGCCACGGCCTTCGGTGTCGATGTTGCCGATGCTCTGGCTGCCGCAGCTGTCGTCCGCGGCGCCCTGCCCGCCGACCGACGCCGACTTCTTCTGCTGTTCGTCGAACTTGCGCTGCAACGCAGCGGCGCGGATCTTCTCCTTGGCCACCTTGGCGCGCTGGGGCGCTTCCAGCATGCTCAATTCCTGGCCGGCGAAGGCGATGGTGCCGCTCCCCAGCGCGATGGCGGCAAGCAGCGCGCGGCAGGTGCGAAAGGGCAGGTGGGGCATGGGGAACTCCTGGTGGGCAAGGGCAGCGAGAGTGGCGCCGTCCTAGATCTCGTTGTAGACGAAGGGCTGGATTCCTGCACGTTCGCCCGTCGTCGTGAGCAGGCTCAGCGGGCGGTGCTCGATGCAAACGCACTCGGCCATCGCCTGGTTGATCGCGAGCGAGATCCGGTTGAGCGAGAGCATGGACATGGCGGGCTCCGGTGGGTGGCGGGTCGCCCGGCGGAATTGCCGTCGCGTCCCGTGCACCATGGGTTGCAACGCGCGGGGAACCGGTTCAAGGAGATTCGGATTCGCGATCACGCTGGCGGGCAGCGGGCACGAAGAAAAAGGCCCGCCGGCGCAGTGCGCGGGCGGGCCGGGGAAGCAGGACGGGCGTTACTTCGCGACGCCGATGGCCTGGTTGGCGTGGGACATGCCGCCGCCGGACGTGTTGACCGCGCCGCTGGCGAGCACGAGGGTGTTCCTGAGCTTGCCGTTGCCCTGCGCGCCGCCGATCTGCTGGCGCGCCGAGGAGTTGAACCCGGCGGCGATGTTGCTCGCGCCCGTGGCGATGACCTGCGAGTTCTCGACGGTGCCGTTGTCTTTCGCGAAGCCAACTTCCTGCGTGGCGGTGCTCATGAAGCCGACCGCCGAGTTGTTCAGGCCGTTGGCCATGACCACGCTGTTGCTCATCTTGCCGTTCTGCGTGGCGCGGCCGACGCTCTGGGATGCGGTCGAATTGAAGCCGACGGCCGAGTTGACGGCGCCGTTCACGGACACGGCGGTCCCGTCGATCTTGGCGTTCTGTTCGGCCACGCCGATGTTCTGGTTCGCGTTGGTCATGAACCCCACCGAGCTGTTGACCGCGCCGGTGGCGCCGATGGCGGAATTCGCGATCTCGCCCGCCATCGCGCCAGCGAAGGAGAGGCCGAGGGCGAGGGCGAGGGAAGCATTGCGGACGACTTGCATGGTGGACTCCTGAAGGTGGGCGGTTGGGGGTGGAGGCTGCGGATTTGCTTGCCTTCCGCGCCATGGGTTGCGGCGCCTTCGCGATCGGTTCAAGGAGTTTTCATCGCCATCGCGCGTGGCTTGCGCGGCGCTCGGCGGGCGGCGCATAGTCGCTGCGCACCAGCAGGTCCCGCATGCTCGACAGTGCCCCGCCCGAGACTTCCGCCCACCCGCCGGCGCTGACCGGATGGCGGGGCACCTGGCGTGCGCTGCGCAACTTCGGGTTCGTGGGCCTGCGGGGGCCGGGCCGCGAGACCGGCAGCTTCACGGCGAGCGACGGGCAGGTCGTCCCGGTGTGCGTGCTGGGAAGCGGGGCGCCGCTGGTGCTGGTGCATGGCGTCGGCTGCTCGCACCGCGACTGGCTGCCGGTGGCGCGGCGCCTGGCGCGGCGCCGCTGCGTGCTGGCGTGGGACGCCCGCGGCCATGGAGCGTGCCGGCCCGCGCTGGGCAGCATCACGCTGGCGCGCCTGGCCGCGGACCTCGCCGACATGATCGAGCACTTCGGGCTGGACCGCTCCGTGCTGGTCGGGCATTCCATGGGGGCGCTCACGCTGATGCAGTACCTGCAGGTGTATGGCACGCAGCGGGTCGCGGCGGTGGCCTTCGTCGACCAGTCGCCGCGCATCGTCACCGACGAGGGCTGGCAGCTCGGCCTGTTCGGCGGTTGCAGCGCGGCGATGCTGGCCGGCCTGATCGCCGGCGCGCGCAAGGACCTGCCCGACGTGCTGCTCAAGGAAGTGGGCGCGTTCGGAGGTGCCTGGCTCTCGCGCCAGTTGGGCGCCGAAGCCGCGCTCGGTCGCATGCTGCGCCGGCGGCTCGCGCGCATCGACGTGCGCCCGCTGCTGGACCTGGCCGAGTCGATGGCGCAGGCCGATTTCCGCGCTTCGCTCGCGCGCCTGGACGCGCCGTTGCTGGTGGTGCTGGGTGGCCGCAGCCCGCATTACGCGGGCTTGCCGCTCGACGCCTGGTACCGCGAGACCGTCAGGCACGCGCAGGTGTCGGTCTATCCGTGGGCCGGCCATTCGCCGCACGTGAGCGAGCCGCTGCGGTTCGTGAGCGAGCTCGAACGCTTCATCGCCGACCACGCGTGAGGTCGCGCGACGGCGTCAGCCGCAGCGGCCGTCGGCGTTCGACTTGAAGCAGAAGTCGGAGGTGAGGCTCGACGATTCCCAGGGCACCTGCACGCGCCTGGTGTCCTCGGCCACGGCGATGCGCACGCGCTTGAACAGCTGCTCGATCGGCAGGCCGGGCGTCGGCAGGTTGGCCAGCAGGTGGCGCGCGTAGACGCTGTGCTGGCCGTCCGTGCCGTCGAGCGCCACGCCGTTCGGCGCGGTCGAGAAGGCAACCAGCGTTCCCACCGGCGCGTCGAGGGTGGCCAGGCCGCCGGGCGTGGCGCCGCGGAACTTCAGGCGCCGGCCGTCCGGGCCGACGATGACGCCGCCGGCGAACGGGTTCACGCGGCACGCATCGAGCACCACGATGTTGGCGCCAGTGGGGATCGCACTGAGCCGGTCGATGAACTCGCCCACGTCCGCGCTCTGCTTCGGGATGTCGTCTTCCGACTTCGGATCGGCGTCGATCGGCACGAGGTAGTTGCGGCCCTTGACCTGCACGCCGTGGCCTGCATAGAAGAGCATGCGGACCGACGCCTTCGGCGCGCGCACCGAGAACGCGCGCAGGGCTTCGATCAGGTCCGGCAGGCGCGTGTTCTGGCGCAGCGTCACGTCGTAGCCCAGGCCGCGCAGCGTCGTGGCGATCGCGGCGGCGTCCCCGGGCGGATTCCTCAGCGGCGCGGAGCGGTACGCGCCGTTGCCGATCACCAGGGCGACGCGCTGCGCACCGCCGTCGCCGGGGCCGGGGGCCGCGACCGCGGGAACTGTGCGCAGTGCCATGGCACCCACTGCACAGCCCAGCACGGTGCGGCGGGTCAGCAGCGGCTGCATGGCTTCACTCCCGCGGCGGAACGCCGGGCGCCAGCGCGGCAGCCTGGACGATGGGGGCCGCCTGCACCCGCTTCAGCGCTTCGGCCTCGCTGCCGCTCGGCACGCGCAGGTAGTAGTCGCCCAGCTGGCCGGGGCCGCCGGCCAGCTCGCCGCGCACCTGCATCACCAGCAGGCGGATGTCGGTTTCCTTCGCGTCGGGCGCGAAGCTGATCTTCAGCATCGGGCCTTCTTCCACGCGCACCGCGTGCAGCGCGCGGATCTCGGCCTCGTTCTCGCGCATGTCGCCCATCAGCTCCAGGATCACCCCGCCCTGCACGGCCATGATCGCGAGCCCGGCCAGCGCATACGCCGGGCGCATGCCCAGGTTGCCGAAGAAGGCGCCGACGCGCTCGGCGAAGGTCGGGCGGTCGCCCTGGATGAGGCGCATGGTGCGGGCCAGGCCCACGGTGGCCGGGACGGCTGGCGCGTTCTCCTGCACCCGTTGCTGGAGGGAGCGGTACCAGTCCAGCTCGCCCCGCATCTCGGGGTGCTGCTCCAGGTACGCCTCGACGAAGGCGCGATCCTCCGCCCCGATGGATCCGTTGACGTACCAGGGAAGCAGTTCTTCGAAACGTTCATTCATGGCGGCGATGCTCCCGTGGTGTGTGCCTGGTCAGGGCCGCGCGGTGGCGGCGCGGCCGGCCCGTGACGGACCGGTCCCGGCGCTGGGTTGCACGGCATCGCCCGGCGGTTCAATCTTTCTGGGCGCGGCGGTCACGGTGCCCCCGATCCGGTCAGGAGGCGAGCGCGCCGCGGGCGTCGGGAGCACCGCCCTCCCGGCGCAGCAGCCCCTGCAGGCAGTTCTTG
Source organism: Ramlibacter algicola (assembly GCF_016641735.1). Lineage (NCBI taxonomy): Bacteria > Pseudomonadati > Pseudomonadota > Betaproteobacteria > Burkholderiales > Comamonadaceae > Ramlibacter > Ramlibacter algicola. The sequence continues at coordinate 2,312,370 of NZ_JAEDAO010000001.1, forward strand.
ATCTTCTGGCGCGCATGGAAGAGGCGCGTCTTCACCGTCCCCTCGGGGCAGCCCTGGATATCCGCCACCTCGGCCACGCCCAGGCCCTCGTAGAACACGAGGTGCAGGCATTCGCGGTGCTCGTCGGAGAGCTTGCCCATGCAATGCTGGACGCCGTCGCGGCGCTGCTTCGCGGCCAGCTCGGCGAAGGCGTCGGGCGTGTCCGAGGCCGTGGTGTCGGCGATGTCGTCGAGATCGGCGTGCACTTCGTCCGGCCGCCGGGACCGGTAGACCATCAGCGCCTTGCGCCGCGCGATGCCGATGAGCCAGGTGGAGAACTGCGAGTCGCCGCGGAAGCGGTCCGGGTGGCGCCAGATCTCGTACATCGTGTCCGCCACCACTTCCTCGCACCGCGCGTGGTCGTTCAGCATGTTGGCGGCGTACGCATACACCCGGCGGCTGAAGGCCTTGTACAGCTTGCGGAACGCGCCCTGGTCTTCGCGGCCGATGCGAACGAGCAACTGGAGGACCTCGTCGTTGTCCATGGGGAAGTGCCGGGGGGCTGGCCCAATATAGCGGCGAGCCGGCCGCGCGAGAAGGGCGCGCGATGCGGGCGCTGATCGCGGCGCCACCGACGCCGTTTCGGGTCCTCCCCCAACGAATTCCCCGAAGGAACCGCCGCGAAGTTCCGAGCGGTCGCTCCCGGCCGTCGAGCGGCATCGCGGGCGACGAGCGTGCCGTTCGCGCCGTTCCAACGGGCTGGCCCCGGTGGATGGGCCGCCAGATACTTCCTGCAACAACTGTCACGAGGAGTGCGCATGAAGGTCTCGAACCACCAGGTTGCCGGATCCAACGGGATGCGGCTTCGGACGTGCCTTGCGTCGATGGCCCTGGCCATCACGGCGCTCCAGGCGGGAGTGGCATCCGCGCAAGCGGTCCAACCCGGGGCGCTCGCCCAGCGTGAATACGATGACGCCGTTGCGACCTTCAAGGCCGGCCGCACCTCCGAGGCCTTCGGTCGCTTCATGGACCTGGCCAATCGCGGCGACGCCGACGCGGCCCGCATCGCGCTGTTCATGAACCAGTACGGAGCCACGCTGTACGGCAAGTATTGGGACGTGCTGCCGCGGGACGTGGACTACTGGCAGCAGCTGGTGCGCAACAGCGGCACTGCCGCGCGACCGGTCGCCGAGTTCCAGCCGCTGGTCGTGGGATCGCGCAAGCCGGGGACGCGCGTGGCCGTCGCCAGGAACACCGCGACGCCGGCGCTGCAGAAGGTCGTCGCCCGCCAGTGAGGCGGTGCACGCAGCCGACGCGTCAACGCGACACACCGCCGCGTTACAGCCACTCACGAGTGATACCGGATGGGCTGTCGTGGCATCCTAGGGATGCTCGCCGCCAAGGCGCATGGGAGCCGGACCCGCCGGCAGTGATGGAGGAGCGATGAAAAGCAAAGCAGTAGCCGCCGCGGCAATCGCGGTGGGCGCCCTGTGGGGCACGACGGCCCTGGCCGCGGAACCGGCCCGCGTGACGGCCAAGGAAGCGGAGACGATGGTGCGCAAGGGCGTGGCCTACATCAAGGCCACCCCGCGTGACAAGGCGATGGCCGACATCACCGACCCGAAGGGCGCCTTCGTGGACCGCGAGTTGTACCTGACCGTGTACGACATGAAGGGCAACGCGCTGGCGCACGGGGCGAACGCGAAGTTCGTGGGCAAGAACCTGATCGAGCTGCGCGACGGCAACGGCAAGGAGCACATCCGCGAGCGGATGGAGATGGCCAAGACCAAGTCCACGTTCTGGCAGGACTTCACCTTCCTGAACCCGGTGACCAAGAAGATCGAGCCGAAGCAGATGTACTGCGAGAAGACGCCCGACGAACTGGTCGTCTGCGGCGGCATCTACAAGCCCGCCTGACGGCATGTCCCCCGGGCGGCGCTGCCGCCCGGCCCTCCTGATCCCGGGTGCTCGCGGCCCGCGCCTGGCCCCACGGCTGAAGCAATGAAAATCTGGCACAAGATCATGATCGCGCCCGCCCTCGCGATCGCGTTCCTCCTGGGGTTCGGCGCCATCGCGTACGGCGTGGTGCGCCAGCAGAACGCCGCGATGGAGGACATGGTCCAGAAGCGCATGGAGGGCGTCTCCATCGCGCTGGACGCTTCGCAGCACCTCGCGGAGGTGCACTCCGGCGTCTACCGGCTGTTCACCTGGCTGGCCAACATGGACGAGGGCAAGGTCCGCGAGGCGGTGGGCAAGCAGAACGCGCGCGTCGACGGCATCGCCGACGAACTGCGCAAGCTGCGGCAGCAGAACGACCTGGGCGAGGAGCAGGGCCGGATCATCGACGGCGTCCTGCCGCTGGTGGCCAAGTACCGCAAGCTGACCGCGGACGCCATCGACCTGGGCACGATCGACGTCGCCACGGGTGCCATGCTGATGCAGTCGGCCGACAAGCATTACCTGGACATCGACAAGCAGGTCGAGCAGCTGGTCACGCTGCAGCGCAAGGCCGCGGCCGACGACTACGAAAGCTCGACCGCCGCGGCCCGCCGCGGCGTGATCCTGTTGATCGCCACGCTGGTTCTCGCGACGGCGATCGCGTTCACCGTGTCGCTGTCCATGAGCCGTGCCATCGTGCGCCCGCTCAACGTCGCCATCGAGGCGGCGGCGCGCATCGCCGACGGCGACCTGGGCACCGACGTCGAGGTGCGCGGTACCGACGAGACGGCCGACCTGCTGCGCGCGCTGGCCACGATGGCGCACAACCTGCGCCAGCTGGTGGGCGAGGTCGCCGATGGCGCCCGCGTGGTGGCCGAGACCAGCGGGCAGATCGCGCAGGGCAACCTGGACCTGTCGCAGCGCACCGAGGAACAGGCCAGCACGCTGGAGGAAACCGCCAGCTCGATGGAGGAACTCACGTCCACCGTCTCGCTGAACGCGCAGAACGCCAAGCAGGCCAGCCAGCTCGCGATCGGCGCGTCGGACATCGCGCGCCAGGGCGGCGAAGCCGTGGGGCAGGTCGTCAGCACCATGAGCGGCATCTCGGCCTCGTCGCGCCGCATCTCCGACATCATCGGCGTGATCGACGGCATCGCCTTCCAGACCAACATCCTGGCCCTCAACGCCGCCGTCGAAGCGGCGCGTGCGGGGGAGCAGGGCCGCGGCTTCGCGGTGGTCGCCGCCGAGGTGCGCAACCTCGCGCAGCGCAGCGCCGCGTCCGCCAAGGAAATCAAGGCCCTCATCGGCGAGTCGGTCGACCAGGTCGACAGCGGCGCCCGCCTGGTGCAGGACGCCGGCAAGACGATGGAAGGCATCGTCGTGGCCGCCAAGAAGGTGAGCGACCTGATCGCCGAGATCGCCGCCGCCTGCGCCGAGCAGGACGCGGGGATCCAGCAGGTCAACACCGCGGTCAGCCAGATGGACATCGTGGTGCAGCAGAACGCTTCCCTCGTGGAAGAAGCCGCGGCCGCCACCGAATCGATGAAGGAGCAGTCCGGTTCGCTGCTGCAGCTCGTGTCGCGCTTCAGGCTCGGCAACGAGGAAGCGCTCGCGCAGGGCGCTTCGGCATCCGTCCAGGAGCAGCCCGCGCCGAAGATCGTCCCGATCCAGACGCGTCCGCGCGCCAGGGCGGTGCCGGTGCTCTCGACGGCGGCGGCCGTTCCGCCGCGGCGCACCGCGAACTCCCAGTGGCAGGAATTTTGAACCGCGAAGCGTGACCGTGCGCGGCCAACCGGACTTCCCGCCCACCGAAGCGGCCTCGCTCGACGAGGTCTTCGCCATGCGCGACCGCGAGTTCGCGCGCGACGAAGCCGCGCCGGAGTTCGCTCCGACCGAAGCGGTGCCGATGGAGGCATTGTTCGGGCTGCCGTCCGCCGAGGCGGAGCCGTCGCGCTCGTTCGCCAGCTCCGTGCTGCCCGAGCCGGCGCCGGGCACGATCGCCACCTTCCTGTACGCCCGCGTGCACGGCTTCAACGCCGCGTGCCAGACCCTGGCCGGCCCCGAGCTCACCACATTCGTCAACGACGTGCGCCGCGCGCTGTCGTCCTCGGCCGGCAAGCTGGGCGGCGAGATCGCCGCACGGCGGCCCGATTCCATCCTCTGCGCCTTCACGCACGACGAGGACGACAAGCTGCCCACGCACGCCAAGCGCGCGCTGCACGCGTCCATCCTCATCGTCCACGAGCTGACGCAGGTCGCCGAGCGCGTCGCGCCGCAACTGCAGGCTGCCGGCTTGCCGCCGCTGGCGGTCGCCGTCGGCGTGCACCTCGGCGCCGGCGAAGTCGTGCCGCGTGCGACCACCACCGAGCGCATGGTCCACGCCACCGGCGAAGCGGTCGAGATCGCACGCATGCTCGAGAGCGTGGCCGACGACCTGCGCTGGGGCATCGCCGCGTCCGCGGGCACGCGGCAGGCCGCGGGCACCCGCGTCGACAGCGGCCGCAGCGGCAGCGTCGCACTGCCCGACGACAGCTTCCTCGAACTGACCGAGATCAGCGGCCTGGTCCCGCGCCAGGGGTCGACGACCCCCGCCAGCCACTACGAAGCGCTGCGCGCGTCCATCCAGCGCAACCAGCACGCATTGCAGTCGCGCCCCGGCGTCGCCAGCCGCGCCGGCCACCTGCTGGTGGAAGACTTCCGCGTGCTGCGCAAGATCGGCGAGGGCGGCAATGCCACCGTGTTCCTGGCCGCGCCCGCCGGCGGCGGGCCGACGCAGGTGCTGAAGGTCCTGCGCCTGGACGGGCCCGAGGGCGACATGGGGCTGCACCGCTTCATGCAGGAATACGCGCTGATCGCCAAGATCGACCATCCCAACGTGGCGCGCTTCTTCCGCCAGGGCTTCTGGGTCGGCAACGCCTACATCGCGATGGAGTACTTCCCGCTCGGCGACCTGCGCAGCCGCATGCGCCGCCCGCTCGACCCCGGCGTCGCGATGTACTACCTGCGGCAGGTGGCAGCGGGTCTCGAAGCGATCCACGAAGCGGGCATCGTCCACCGCGACGTGAAGCCGGACAACGTCATGCTGCGGCAGGACGGCATCGTCGCCATCGCCGACTTCGGCGTCGCCAAGCAGGTCGCGATGCTGATCACCGACACGGGCGCCGGCGACGTCGTCGGCACGCCGTACTACCTGAGTCCCGAGCAGGCACTGGGCCGCCGCGTCGACGCGCGGTCCGACCTGTACAGCCTGGGCGTGATGGCCTACGAGATGCTCACCGGCGGCAAGCCGTACCACGCCTCGTCGGCCGAAGAACTCCTGCGCCTGCACATCGAGGCGCCCGTGCCCACGCTGCCGCGGCAGCACGAGCCGTTCCAGCCGGTGCTGGACCGCCTGATGGCCAAGGACCCCGCGCAGCGCTATCCGTCCGCGGCCGCGCTGCTGGAAGACCTGGACCGGTTGGCCGCATGAGTGAATCCGTGATGCAGTTGCGCGCGGCCGCGGCCGTGCTCGGACGCGGCCGGCATTCGATCGTCGTCGCCGACCGTTTCGACGGCCTCGATCGCGCGCTCAAGATCTCGCACGCGTCGTCGCTCGCGCACGAGGCGACGCTGCTTCGCGCGCTCGCGCATCCGCACGTCGTCCGCCTGCACGCCGAAGGCCAGGACGACCGGGGTGCCTGGCTGGCGCTCGAACGGTGCGAATGCGCCACGCATGGCCAGGTGCCCGAGACGGTCGCCCGCGCGTGGCTGCGGCAAGCCGCCGGCGCGCTCGCGCACGTGCACGCGCGCGGCTTCGTGCACCGTGACGTCAAGCCTGCCAACCTGCTCGTGCGCACCGACGGCTCGCTGGCGCTGGCGGATTTCGGGTCCGCCGTGCGGATCGGCGAGGGCGCGTCCGACGCCACGGCGGCCGGCTCGCCACGCCACGCCGCGCCCGAACAATCGGCCGGGTCGCCGGCCAGCCCGGGTGCGGACGTCTACGCGCTCGGCACCGTCCTGCACGAGTGGCTCACCGGCGAACCCGCGTTCCCCGGCGAAACCGCGGCCGAACTGGCCGCGCAGCATCTCGTGGCCCCCATTCCCCGGCTGCTCGCGCCCGTCGCGCAGTGGCAGCCGCTGCTCGACGCGATGCTGGCCAAGCGGCCGGCGGCGCGCCTGGCCGACGGCGCCGCCGTCCTCTCCTGGAAGCTCCCGTGACTCCATCCGACCACTACCTCGTCGACGTGATCGGCTTCGCCGACGTCGAGCGGTCCATGCTCGCCAGCATCTTCGCGCTGGCGGCACGCCGCGATCCCGGCTTCGCGCAGTTCGACCCCGGCAGCAGCGGCGGCCGCACGCCCGACCTGTACCTCGTCGACGCCGAGAACCCGGAAGCACTGGGCGAGTTCAAGGCGCTGCGCAAGCGCGCCAACCTGCCCGCCGTGCTGATCGGCACCAGCTCGCACGGCACCGGCTGCCCCGTGCTGCCGCGTCCGCTGCAGTGGGCGCGCCTTCTGCAGGCGCTGGACGACCTCGTGTCGTCGAACGACGACGTCGCGATCGCGCCGCCGCCCGCGCCCGCGGTCGACCCGCGCCGCAGCCTGCCGGGGCTCGCCCGTTCCAACGCACCGCAAGGCGCGGTCGCGGCGGCGGGCCAGCGGATGATGGGCGACACGGTGCTCGTCGTCGACGACAACGCCACCGTGCGCGCCTTCATGCAGGCCAAGCTCGCGCCCTTCGGCTTCGACGTCGACTTCGCCGAGACCGGCGAGGAAGCGATCGGCCTGTCCGGCCAGAACGAATACACCTGCGTGTTCCTCGACGTCGTGCTGCCGGGCATCGACGGCTACCAGGTCTGCAAGCTGATCAAGTCGAACAAGCAGGCGATCAAGAAGACCGCGGTGGTCATGCTCACCAGCCGCAGCTCGCCGTTCGACAAGCTGCGCGGCTCGCTCGCCGGCTGCGACGAGTACCTCACCAAGCCGCTCGACGAGGACCGCCTGCTGGAGGTCATCGCCAAGTTCCTGCCCAGCGGGCGCAAGCAGGCCGAAAGGGCATCGCGCAAATGAGCGGCAAGTCCATCCTCGTCGTCGACGACACGCGCTCGATGCGCAAGATGGTGGCCGCGGTCCTCGCGGGCGCGGGCTACGAAGTGGCCGAGGCCGGCGACGGCGCCGAGGCGCTGGAGCAGGCCAAGCTGCGCCAGTACGACCTCGTGGTCACCGACCACAACATGCCCGTCATGGACGGCGTGACGCTGGTGCGCGAACTGCGCCGGCTGCCGTCCTACGACAACGTGGCGCTGATCGTCCTGTCCACCGAGGTCGATCCGGCGCTCAAGCAGCGCGGGCGCGAAGCGGGCGCCACCGGCTGGATGGCCAAGCCGTTCGACCCGCAGCGCATGCTGGACATCGTCGGCAAGTTCATCTGAAAGGCGCACGGCGATGACGCAGACCCCCACGGGGTTCGGGGACCCGAACGCCTACCGTGCGATCTTCTTCGACGAGACCCAGGAGCACCTGGCCAACGTCGAGGCCATCCTGCTGCGGCTGCGCCCGGACGAGGCGTCGCCGGGCCTGCAGGGTGACTTCAACGCGATCTTCCGCGCGGTGCACTCGATCAAGGGCAGCGCGGCGATGCTGGGCTGCGACGACATGGCGGGCCTCGCGCACCTGCAGGAGAACCTGCTGGACCTGCTGCGCAAGGACGAGCGCCCGCTGGAAGCCGGCGACGTCGAGGCGCTGCTGCGTGCCGGCGACGCCTTGCAGGCGCAAGCCTTGCGCCATCGCGGCATGACCGACCGGGCGCCGGACACCAGCGCCGTCGAAGCCCTGCTGCGCGACCAGCTCGCGCGGCCGCGCATCGGTGCGCAGGGCGCGCAGTCCGGCCCGGTGCGCCGCGCGTTCAGCGTCACGCTCGGCCCGCTCGTGGCGGCGATCGACGCGGGGGACCTCGAGATGATGCTCGCCGGCCTCGGGGAGATGGGCTCGGTGGCGGACACCCGCATCGACAACCAGCCGGGCGGCAGCGTCGCGTTCTCGGTGGAACTCGAAGGCACGGCCGCCGACCTGGAAAGCGTGCTGGCGCTGGTCGTGCCCACGGACATCACGACGATCGAACCCGCCGGCGCCTCCGCGCCGGTGAAGGCCGCGCCGCAGCCGGTGCCCAGCGACGACCTGGGCGACGAGCTGTTCGTCGACCCGGCCGTGTTCAAGCAGCGCCGCGCCGCCAGCGAACCGGCCCCCGCGATCGCTCCTGCTCCCGGGCCTGCATCTGCGCCCGCGCTGCTGGCCGACCTGCACGAGCCGGTCAGCGTCGCGGCCGCCGAGACGGGCTACATCCGCGTCTCGATCGAGAAGATCGACCTGCTGGTCAACCTGGTGGGCGAACTCGTGATCACCGAGGCCATGCTGGCGCGCAGCGCCGCCTCGCAGGAGGACGGCACCGCGCCGACGTTCAGCGACGCCGGGCTCGCCGACCTGTCGCGCCACACGCGCAACCTGCAGGAAGCGGTGCTCGCCATCCGCATGCTGCCGATCTCCAACGTGTTCTCGCGCTTCCCCCGCCTGGTGCACGAGCTGTCGGCGCGGCTGGGCAAGCGGGTGGAGCTCAAGTTCGGCGGCGAGTCCACCGAACTCGATCGCGGCCTGATCGAGAAGATCTCGGACCCGCTGACGCACCTGGTGCGCAATGCGGTGGACCATGGGCTCGAGACGGCCGAGACGCGCATCGCCTGCGGCAAGCCGCCGGTGGGCACCGTGCGCCTGCATGCGACGCAGCGCGGCGGCTCGGTGGTGATCGAGGTCAGCGACGACGGCCGCGGCCTCGATCGCGAGCGCATCCTCGCCAAGGCGGCGCGCATGGGCATCCCGGTCGCCGCCGACGCGACCGACGCGCAGGTGTGGCAGCTCGTGTTCCTGCCCGGCTTCTCGACGGCGGAGCAGGTGACGGACCTCTCCGGCCGCGGCGTCGGCATGGACGTGGTCCGCCGCAACATCCAGGCGCTCGGTGGCTCGGTCGACATTTCCTCGGCCGCCGGATGGGGCACCACGGTCACCGTCAGCGTGCCGCTGACGCTCGCGATCGTCGAAGCCATGACGGTGTCGGTGGGCGGTGCGACCTACGTGCTGCCGCTCGCCTCCGTCGCCGAATCGCTGCGCATCGAGGCGCAGCAGATCCACCGCCTGCCGCACGAGGGCGACACGCTGCGCGTGCGCGACGACTGGCTGCCGGTGCTGCACCTGGCCAGGCTGTTCCCGCCGGCGCAGGCCGCGGCCGAAGCGGGCGGCATCGCCGTGATCGTCGAAGCCGAAGGCCGCCGCGTCGCGCTGGTCGTCGACGAGCTCGTCGGCCAGCAGCAGGTCGTCGTCAAGAGCCTCGAAGCCAATTACCGCCGGGTGCCCGGCCTGTCCGGCGCCACCGTGATGGGCGACGGTTCGGTCGCCCTGATCCTCGACGTCAGCCACCTCGTGCGCCTCTGCGCGGCACGGGAACCGGCCAGCCCCTGACCATGCAAGGAGTCCCCATGCAGCCCGCATTCGCCCGCACGGCGGAACCCGCGCAGGCGCCCGTGCGCCAGCGCGAGTTCCTCACCTTCCGCCTCGGCGCCGAGAACTACGCCATCGACATCCTGAAGGTCCAGGAGATCCGCGGCTGGGAGCAGCCCACCGCGATCGCCAACTCGCCGGCCTTCATCAAGGGCGTGATCAACCTGCGCGGCGTGATCGTCCCCATCCTCGACCTGCGCGTGAAGTTCCAGCTGCCGCAGGCCAGCTACGACGAGTTCACCGTCGTGATCATCCTGAACATCGCCTCGCGCGTCGCGGGCGTGGTGGTCGACTCGGTGTCCGACGTGCTGTCGCTGCCTGAGGACGCGATCCGCCCGACGCCGGAGTTCTCCTCCGCCACCTTCGACACGCGCTACATCCCGGGCCTGGCGACGGTCGGCGACGAGCTGATGATCCTGCTCGACATCGAGAAGCTGCTGACCGGCGCCGACATGGCGCTCGTGGACGGCGCGTCGCATTGAGGGCGTCCGCATGAAGATGAAGACGTTCACCGCCGAGGCCGTGCTGCACGCGCTGATCGGCACGCTGCTGCTGATCACCGCGATCGCGGCGGGCTACGGCTGGTACGCGACCCACCAGGTGGGCGGCGCCGCGGCCACCGCGATCGAGGAGGTCCGCGAGCTCGGCGTGTCCGTCGGCCGCCTGCAGGGCGAGGAAGCCGTCGTGCGCAAGGAGCTGGGCCGCCTCGAGGTCGATCGGCAGCTCGCCGAAGGCTCCGACGCGAACGAGTCCGTGGTGCTGGCGCGCATCTCGGCGCTGGAGGGCCAGATCGCCGAGCTGAAGAAGCAGGACGAGGACCTGCGCCGGCGCGCGTTGCAGGCCGACGCGGCTGCCAAGGCCGAAGCCGCGCGGGTGGCCGAAGCCGCCCGCGAAGTCACCGTGCAGGCCGGTGCCGTCATGGGCGTGCTGGTCGCCCTCGCGCTGGTGCTGGCCTGGAAGTTCCGCGACTGGATCCGCGCCGCCAACGTCGGGCCGCTGAAGACGGCCGTGCAGCTGGTGCGCCGCGTCGCCGACGGCGACCTCACCGGCACCACGGCAGGCATGGACCAGCTGCACACGCGCAAGCTCGCGCAAGCCCTGGACCAGATGACCGGGAACCTGCGCGCGCTGACCTCGGAAGTGCAGCACAGCGCGCGGTCGGTCGCCGACACGAGCGCGCAGATCGCGCAGGGCAACCTGGACCTGTCGCAGCGCACCGAGGAGCAGGCCAGCACGCTGGAGCAGACGGCCAGCTCGATGGAGGAACTGACGTCCACCGTCGCCCTCAACGCCGACAACGCGCGCCAGGCCAGCCAGCTCGCGTCGGGCGCCGCCGACATCGCGCGCAAGGGCGGCCGGGCCGTCGCGCAGGTGGTGACCACGATGGACGGCATCGCCGCCTCGTCGCGCCGCATCGGCGACATCATCGGCGTCATCGACGGCATCGCGTTCCAGACCAACATCCTCGCGCTCAACGCCGCCGTCGAGGCGGCGCGCGCCGGCGAGCAGGGCCGCGGCTTTGCCGTCGTGGCGGCCGAAGTGCGTGGCCTCGCGCAGCGCAGCGCCGCCGCCGCCAAGGAGATCAAGACGCTGATCGGCGACTCGGTGCAGCAGGTCGAGGCCGGCACCCGGCAGGTCGACGACGCGGGCCGCACGATGCAGGAGATCGTCGATTCGGTGCGCCGGGTCAGCGGGCTGATCGCCGAGATCGCCGCCGCCAGCCAGGAGCAGAGCTCCGGCATCGGGCAGGTCAATTCCGCCGTTGCCCAGATGGAGCAGGTGGTGCAGCAGAACGCCTCGCTGGTCGAGGAAGCGGCGGCGGCAACCGAATCGCTCAAGGAGCAGGCGGCGACGCTGCTGCAGGCGATCTCGCGCTTCAAGCTCGACGCCGCCGGTGCCGAGGCCGAGCCCGAACCGCTGCAGCCGATCGAAGCGGCTGCGCCTCCGCCGGCGCCGATCCGCGTGCGCGCGGCCGGCAAGCCGCGCTACGTCCCTTTCGCGCGTGGCCGGCAGGAGCCGCCCACCGACAGCCATTGGCAGGAGCTTTGAGATGCCCGGTTTGAGCATGGCGGCCAAGTTGCGGCTGTTCACGGTGTTGCCGGCGCTGCCGGCGGCGGCCGCCGCAGGGATCGCGTGGTGGGGTGGGGCTGACACGAACGCCGTCTTCGCGATCGGCGCGCTGGCCATCGTCACGGGCGCCGGGTCCGCGCTGCTGATGCGCGGCATGCGCCGCGGGGTGCAGGCGCCGCTGCGTGCCGCCACGCGCGTCATCCTGAGCGTCGCCGACGGCGACCTCACGGACCGCGTCAGGCTGCGCACCGAGGGCGAGACCCAGGGCATGCTGGACGCGGTCGAGGGCATGACGGACCGCCTGCGCGGGCTCGTGAGCGAAGTGGCCCACCGCGCGCGCAGCGTCGCGGACACCAGTTCGCAGATCGCGCAGGGCAACCTGGACCTGTCGCAGCGCACCGAGGAACAGGCCAGCACGCTGGAGGAGACCGCCAGCTCGATGGAGGAGCTCACGTCCACCGTGGCGCACAACGCCGACACCGCGCGCCAGGCCAGCAAGCTCGCCGCCGAGGCATCCGCGACGGCGCAGCGCGGCGGCGAAGTGGTCGACGAGGTGGTGCGCACGATGGACGGCATCCTCGACGCCTCGCGCAAGATCGCCGACATCATCGGTGTCATCGACGGCATCGCCTTCCAGACCAACATCCTGGCGCTCAATGCCGCCGTCGAGGCGGCCCGCGCGGGCGAGCAGGGCCGCGGCTTCGCGGTGGTCGCCGCCGAGGTGCGCAACCTCGCGCACCGCACGACCGCCGCCGCCAAGGAGATCAAGGGCCTCATTGCCGACTCCGAGCAGCGGGTGCAGGCCGGCTCGACCAAGGTCGACGCTGCCGGCCACACGATGGTCGGCGTGGTGATGTCGGTGCAGAAGGTCAGCGACCTGATCGCCGAGATCGCCGCCGCCAGCCAGGAGCAGAGCGCCGGCATCGGCCAGGTGAACACCGCCGTGTCGCAGATGGAGCGCGTCGTGCAGCAGAACGCATCGCTGGTGGAAGAAGCCAGCGCCGCCACCGAGTCGCTGCGCGAGCAGGCGCAGTCGATGCTGCAACTGGTGGCGCACTTCAAGGTGGGCGACCAGCCCGCCGCGCCCGCTGCCGCGCCGCGCGCGGCCGCGAAGCCCGCTGCGCCGTCGCCGATCAAGGTCAAGCCGGCCAGCGCCGCGCTGCCGCCCGCGTACACCGCGGCGATCTCCGCCGCGTTGCACAAGCCGCGCGCGGGGCAGGGCGACTGGGAAGAGTTCTGAGGAGCACGCCCGTGGCCGAGCCCGGCGACACCGCGGACCTGCTCGGGTCCGCCGAGTACGAACTCGCGCGCCGGCTCATCGCCGACTACGCGGGCATCAAGCTCAGCGAGCACAAGCGCTTCATGGTGCACAACCGGCTGTCGCGGCGGTTGCGCGCGCTGGGCATGGAGAGCTTCGCCGGCTACCTCGAGCTCGTGCAGCGGGGCGGCGCCGAGCGCGAAGCCTTCGTCAACGCGCTGACCACCAACCTCACGGCGTTCTTCCGCGAGCCGCACCACTTCGAATTGCTGGCGGCGCGGGCCCGCGCGCATGCCGCGCGCGATTCGCGCCCCCTGCGCGTGTGGTGCTCCGCCTGTTCCACCGGCGAGGAAGCCTGGTCCATCGCGATCACGCTGCGCGAGGCCGGTTGCCGCTTCGAGTTGCTGGCCACCGACATCGACACCGACGCCCTCGCCACCGCGTCCGCGGGCTTGTACTCGCGCGAGCGCACCGACAGCCTGGCGCAGGAGCGGCTGCGCGCGCACTTCCTGCGTGGCGTGGGCGTCAATGAGGGCTGGGTCAGCGTGCGGCGCGAGGTGCACCAGGGCGTCACCTTCGCGCCGCTGAACCTGCTGGCGCCGACCTGGCCGTCGATGGAACCCTTCGACGTGATCTTCTGCCGCAACGTCGTCATCTACTTCGACCGCGAGGCGCAGCAGCGCCTGCTGGGCCGCTTCGCCGGCCTGCTGCGCGCGGGCGGCCTGCTGGCCGTGGGCCACGCCGAGAGCTTCCCCGCCGGGCACCCGCGGTTCCGTGCCTGCGGGCGCACGGCGTACGAGTACGCGGGGGCGTGATGGACGCCGAAGGGCCGCTGCGCTATTTCGACCGCGAGCTGCAGGTCGAGTCCGTCAAGCTGGCACCGGGCCAGTTCCACGCCGCGCGCGGCGCCGGCTCGATCAGCACGGTGCTGGGGTCCTGTGTGTCCACCTGCCTGTGGGACCCGGTCGAGCGCATCGGCGGCATGAACCACTTCCTGCTGCCCGGCAAGCCCGCGTCGGCGTCGCCCTGGGCCGTCTCGGGCCGCTTCGGCGTGTATGCGATGGAAGTGCTGATCAACGACATGGTGCACCTCGGCGCCGACCGGCGCCGGCTCGTGGCCAAGGTGTTCGGCGGCGCGCACGTGCTCAGCGGCTTCGACACGCTGGACATCGGCGCGCTGAACAGCCGCTTCGTGCTCGATTTCCTGAAGGAGGAGCGCATCCAGGTCCTGGCGCAGGACCTGCTGGGCAGCGCGCCGCGCAAGCTGCACTTCTTCCCCGACACCGGCAAGGTGCAGCTGCGCCGCCTGCAACTGCAGGGAAACGACCCGGTGGAGCGCATGGAGCGCGCCTACCTCGCGCGCCTCGCGCGCGAGCAGAAGGGCGGCGACGTCGAACTGTTTGCGCCGCCGCGATGATCCGCGTCCTCGTCATCGACGATTCCGCGGTGATGCGCGGCTTCCTCGGCCGCGTCGTCGCCGCGCAGCCGGACATGGTGCTCGCGGGTGTCGCGTCGGACCCGGTGCTGGCCATCGACCGCATCCGCCGCGAGGCGCCGGACGTCGTCACGCTGGACGTCGAGATGCCGCGCATGAACGGGCTCGACTTCCTGCGAAGGCTGATGGCGATGCGGCCGTTGCCGGTCGTCATGGTGTCGTCGCTGACGCAGCACGGCGCCGAGACGACCATGCGCGCGCTGGAACTCGGCGCGGTCGATTTCTTCCCCAAGCCGGCGTCCTTCGAAGGGCTCGAGGCGGCGGGCACCGAGGTGGCCGAGAAGATCCGCGCCGCGGCCCAGGCCCGCGTCGGCCGCCGCGGATGGGCGCCGATGGACAGTGCCTACGCGCCGCTGGAACCCGCGGCCGCCGCGCCGGGCAGCCTGCGTCCCGGCGCCATCGTCGGCATCGGAGCCTCCACGGGCGGCGTGGAAGCCTTGCGCCGCATCCTCGCGGAACTGCCGGGACCGATGCCGCCGATGGTGGTTGCGCAGCACATGCTGCCCGGCTTCAGCCAGGCGTTCGCGCGCCGGCTGGACGCCATCAGCCCGCTCGACGTGCGCGAGGCGCAGGACGGCGACGTGGCGCAGCCCAACGGCGTCTACATCGCGCCGGGTGGCCGCCACCTGGTGGTCGAACGGCGCGGGGGCGGCTACCGGCTGCGCCTGAGCGAGGACGCGCCGGTGAATCGGCACCGGCCTTCGGTCGACGTGCTGTTCCGCTCGCTCGCGGACTGCGCGGGACCAGTGGCCATCGGCGTGCTGCTCACGGGCATGGGCTCCGACGGCGCCGAAGGACTGCTCGCGATGCGTTTGCGAGGGGCGCTGACGCTGGCGCAGGATGAGGCCAGTTCGGTCGTGTTCGGCATGCCGCGCCAGGCCATCGTGGCCGGGGCTGCCCAGGAGGTGGTCGGCTTGGACGAGGTCGCGCCGAGGCTGCGCGCCGCCGTGGCGCCTGCAAGTGTCGGAAAAGGCTGACGCCCTGCACCGGCGGGGTCCCACGGGGCCCGGAACGCATCGGCTCTCCAATCGCTGAGCTTGCAAACAAGATGGACGACACGACCGACCAGGGACAGGAGCTTGACCGTGGTCACGGCAGCCGCCGTGGCGGCGCGCCGCTGCGGCCGCATCGCAGCGGCGAAGGCATGGCCAGCGTGATCGAGCACCTGCGTCGCCAGCTGGGCGAGCGGCGGGCCGCCTGGGACCGCGACGACGTCGGCCCCGCCGACGACACGCGGCCGCCCCCCGGCTGAAGCTGCATTCGGTTGCACTCTGTAGCCCCAGCCGTGGCGCGCCTCGTGCACTGTTGGGTCCACGATGACGGACCCCTTGCGAACAATCGCGCTCGGCGCCTGCCTGCTCGCCACCCTGGCGCCGGCAATGGCCCAGCAACCTTCTCCCCTCCCGGGTGATGCAGCGAGTGCCGCGAGCAGCAGCCTGTCCCGCGAGGACCGGGAGTTCCTGCGCAACGCCGCCGAATCGGGACTGGCGGAACTGCAGGCCGCGCAGCTGGTGCTGCAGGCCGCGACCTCGCCCGAGGTGCAGCGGTTCGCGCAGCAGATGGTGCAGGAGCACACGGCGTCCAACGCCCGCCTGGCCGCGATCGCGGCCCGCAAGGGCGGCGAGCTGCCCGCGGCCCCGGGGCTGGTGGAGCAGGGCCGCATCCGGCTGCTGCAGGCCAGCACCGGTCCCGAATTGGAGCAGTCCTACGTCGACGGGTTGGGCGTGCGCGCGCACCAGGGCACCGTGGCCCTGTTCCAGCAGCACGCGGAACGCGGCCAGGACCCGGATTTGCGACGCTTCGCGCAGGAGCAGTTGCCCCAGTTGCGGCAGGACCTCCAGGTCGCGCAGCAATTGCAGGCGCGGATGTCCCCCCAGGCAGGCCCCGGCACCTCGATGGGCGCCGGCGGCGTTCCCGACGACCGCTAGCCGCGCGTGAACCCGGAGCCGTCGCCGCCGACCCGGCCGCGCGAACGCGCGGTGTGGCCGGTCGCCGCGGGCTACCTGGCATTCGGCCTGGCCTGGATCCTGTTCTCGGACCAGCTGGGAGACCTGTTCTTCCGCAATCCCGACGCGCTCACGCGGTTCCAGACCTGGAAGGGCGTGGGCTTCGTCCTGTTCTCCACCCTGGTCGTGCTGTTCGCGCTGGGCGGCCAGGCCTTTCGCATCCGGCGCCCGGCGCCCGAAGCCCGTGGCGCGCCGGTGCTCTGGTTGCTGTCGCTGCTCGTGCTCGCCACCGCGCTGCCGATGGTCGCGCTGCTCGGCTGGAGCATCCTGAAGGACGCGCAGGCCCGCATGGCGGCGTCGGAGGAATGGATCGCGGCGACGGCGGAGAACACGGCAGCGAAGGTGTCCGGGATGCTCGCCACCGACTTTCGCCTCGCCGTCGCCATCGCGCGGAATCCGGACGTGCGTGCGCTCCGGCCGCACGCCTGCGACGCGGTCAACGGGATGCTGCCCGATACCGACGAGGCGCCGATCTCGCTGGCGCTCCTGGACCGCGCAGGGGGCGTCGTCTGCGGGGACGGCGCGGGCTGGGACGGCGCGCCCCCGTGGTGGCGCAGCTTCCGCGAAGCGCCGCGCACGTTCCTCGCGCCGCTCGAGCAGGGGCCGGACGGGTGGCACTTCGCCGTCGTGCATCCGGTCCTCGGAGGATCGGGCCTGCCTGGGGCGGTGGTCCTGCGCGTGCCGGCGTCGGCCATGGAGGGCGCCATCGACGTCACGCTGCCGCGCAGCGGGCTGGTGGCCGTGCTCGACGGCGCGGAGCGACTGGTGGTGCGCTGGCCGGGCGAGTCGGAATTCGTCGGCCGGTCGGTGCGCGAGCTGCCGAACGCAGAGCGCTTGCGCGAGCACGCGAACTTCGCGGCGGAAGGCATCGATGGCGTGCAGCGCCTGTACGGCTCCCGCCCCGTGGGGGACACGGGATGGACCGTCGTCACGGGCGCCGCGCTGCAGGACGTGCACGCGCCCGTGCGCGACGCGGTGCTGCGATCGCTCGCGATCGGCCTCGCCGTCGTGGCGCTGTGCAGCTGGCTGGTCATGCGGCTGGCGGGCTCCATCACGCGGCCCCTGCGGGCCCTGCACCACACCGCCGCCGCGGCGGCGCTGGGCGACTTCGACCAGCGCGCGCCGGAAGCCGGGCCCGCGGAGCTGGCCGCCGTCGCCGCGGGTTTCAACCGGATGCTGGAACGCCTGCCTGAACTGCAGCGCGAGGTGCGCGAGTCCGCGCAGCGGACCGAGCAGCTGGTCGAGCGGCTCTCGCGGCACGTGCCCAGCATGATCTTCGTGTACCGCCTTCCCGCCGGGGGGCGGGCCCGCTTCAGTTACGCCAGCCACGCCATCCACCGCATCTTCGGACTCACGCCCGCCGACGTGGAGCACGACGCGCAGCCGATGCTCGACCGCGTGCATCCGGACGACCGGGACCGTGTCGCGGACACGCTGCGCCGGTCCGTGCGCGAGCTGGTGCCGTTCGAGCTCGCTTACCGGGTCCTCCATCCCGACGGCCGCGTGCGCCACGTGCTCGCGCTCGCGGAGGCCGAGCCGTCGGAGGGCGAGACGGTGTGGTACGGCTCGGTGACGGACGTCACCGAACTGCGCGACAAGGAGGTGGCGCTGCGCGAAGCCAACGAGACGCTGGAGCAGCGCATCGCCGAGCGCACCGCCGACCTCGCGGCCGCGAACTCGGCGCTGGAGGCGTTCGCGTACTCGGTCGCGCACGACCTGCGCGCGCCGCTGCATTCGATCGAGGGCTTCACGGAGGGCGTCGACCACGCGCTGGCCGCGGGCGACGTGCCGCGCGCGCAGGGCTTCACGCGGCGCGTGCTGGCCAATGCGGTGCGCATGAACCTGTTGATCGACGGCTTCCTCGCGCTGGCGGGTGCGGCCCGGAACGAGCTGGACGAAGCGCCGTTCGACCTGGCGCGCGTGGTGCAGGGCGTGCTGGCGGACCTGGCGCCGCCACCGCACGCCACCGTCGACGTCGCGCCCCTGCCGCGCGTGCTGGGCGACGCCGCGAGCCTGCGGCAGGTCTGGATGAACCTGCTGTCCAACGCCCTGAAGTACAGCGCCAACCAGCCGCGCCCCGTGGTCCGCGTCGACTGGCGCCTGCAGGACGACGAGGCGCAGTTCAGCGTCGAGGACAACGGCGCCGGGTTCGACCCGGACTACGCGCACAAGCTGTTCCAGCCGTTCTCGCGCCTGCACAAGCCGCAGGAATTCGAGGGCACCGGCGTGGGCCTGGCGATCGTGCGGCGCGTGGTGGAGCGGCACGGAGGCCGCGCCTGGGCCGAGGCCCGTGCGGAAGGCGGTTCACGCTTCTGGTTCTCGCTGCCCGCGGCACGCGTGCTCGGGCCGCGCTGACGCTCAGAGGATCGCGCGGACCGCCACGCCGCGTCCCGGCGACGTGCGAATGTGCAGGCGGCCGCCGACCAGCTCGATGCGTTCGATCATCCCGTACAGGCCGACGTTGTGCTCGCCGGGCTGTCCCGACAGCACCGTTGCCTTGTCGAACCCGATGCCGTCGTCGACGACCAGCACGGCGATGCGGTCATCCGGCAGGAACCGCAGGCGCACGTCCACGCGCGAGGCCTTGGCGTGGCGCACGACGTTGGCGGTGGCCTCCTGCACCAGCCGCACGGCGGCCGAGGCGTTCTCGCCCGGCCGCACGGGCTCGATGCCGCGCGTCAGCACGCGCACCTGCAGGCCCGCCGGCTCGGCGAGGCGCTGCACGGCCGTCTGCACCGCGGTGGCCACGCCGAGCAGGTCCAGTTGCGCGGGCCGCAGCGAGAACGACAACGTGCGCACCTGGCCGATCGCGCCCTGCACCAGGTCGACCGCGGTCGCTGCATGGCGCTGGGCGGCCTCGGGCTCGGCGGCGCGCTGGGCCGCGTGCAGGTGGATCAGAACGCCGGTCAGCGTCTGGCCGAGCTGGTCGTGCAACTCGCGCGAGATCAACAACCGCTCGCGCTCCTGCGCCGCGACGGCGCGGGCCGACAGCCCCTTGAGGCGCTCGTAGGCGGCCGCGAGTTCGCCGGAGAGCCGGTCCTGCTCCACGACGCGGGTCCGTTCCTCGAGCACGCGGTCGATCACCTGCGGCAACGTCCCCAGCCGGTCCTTGGTGACGTAGTCCTTGGCCCCGCAGCGCAGCACGTGCACCGCCGCGTCCTCGCCGATCGCACGCGTGACGACCACCAGCGGCGTGCTGCTGCGGCACGCCGCGAGGATCTGCAGCGCGGCGTACGGCGAGAAGCGCGGCAGGTTGTAGTCGCACAGGATCATGTCGTACGGCTCGCCGATCGCCGCCGAGAACGACTCGGCGTCGTCGACGCGGTCGATCGTGTAGCGGCGATGCGGGGCGGCGCGCTCGAGGGCCAGCGCGACCAGTTCGGCGTCGTCGGGGTTGTCTTCGACGCACAGCAGGCGGACGGGGGAGGGCAGGGCGGAACTCGGCACGATCGGGGCGGGGCAGTGTAGCGGGCCGGCCGGGGCCGCGGGTGCGAGAATGCCGCGCCTCGTGGGCCGCCGGGTCTCGGCGGCGCGAAAAGCAGCAGTGGGAGCGTGGATGGACCAGGTCGATGCGGTGGTGGTGGGAGCGGGCGCGGTCGGCCTGGCGGTCGGGCGCGCGCTGGCACGCGCGGGCCATGAAACCGTGGTCCTGGAAGCGCAGCCGGGCATCGGCCAGGGCGTGAGCTCGCGCAACAGCGAGGTGATCCACGCCGGGCTGTACTACGCGCCCGGCTCGCTCAAGGCCCGCGTCTGCGTGCGGGGCAAGGAATTGCTCTACGCACTCTGCGCCAGCCACGGCGTCGACCACCGCCGCTGCGGCAAGCTGACCGTCGCGACCAGCGAGGAGGACCTGGCCGCCTTGCGCGGGCTGCAGGCGCGCGCGGTCGCCAACGGGGTGCCGGTGCAATGGCTCGAAGCGCGCGAGGCGATCGCGCTGGAGCCTGCCTTGCAGTGCCTCGCCGCGCTGCACTCGCCGACCACGGGCATCGTCGACAGCCACCAGTTCATGCTGGCCCTGCAGGGCGACCTGGAGCGCGATGGCGGGATGGTGGCCCTCGCGTCCGCGGTGCAAGGCGCGCAACTCGCGGAACGTGACGGCGAGCCGCACGTGGTGCGGCTTGCCGATGGCAGCGAACTGGCCGCCACGCGGCTGGTGAACGCGGCCTCGCTGCATGCCTGCGCGCTCGCGCGGCAGTTCGACGGGCTGGACGCACGCTTCGTGCCGCGCGAGTGGTTCGCCAAGGGCAACTACTACGCGCTGCAAGGCCGCGCGCCGTTCTCGCATCTCATCTATCCGGCGCCAGGCGATGCGCACCTGGGCACGCACCTGACGCTGGACCTGGGCGGCCAGGCCAAGTTCGGCCCCGACCTCGAGTGGCTCGACGTGCAGTCGCCGGAGGAGATCGACTACGCGGTCGATCCGGCGCGCGCGGATGGCTTCTATGCCGAGGTGCGCAAGTACTGGCCCGGGCTGCCGGACGGCGTCCTGCATCCCAGCTACAGCGGCGTGCGGCCCAAGATCCACGGGCCGCACGAGAAGGCGGCCGATTTCCGCATCGACGGGCCGGCGCTGCACGGCGTGCCGGGGCTGGTGAACCTGTTCGGCATCGAGTCCCCGGGCCTCACGAGCGCGCTGGCGATCGCCGAGGATGTCGCCGCGCTGCTCTAGGAGCCTGGGCGGCAGAGAGACGGCCCGCGCCGCGACCAGAAACGCGTCAGGCTAGGCGCGGTCCGACGCGCTGTACTCGATGTACAGAAGGAGGCCGTAACGACGCATGGCGCGTTTCTGGTCACGGCCCGGAGGGTTGGGCCGATAAGAGGCCATATGCGTCGTTGGCGCCACGGGTCCAGCCGGCCAGGCTGGACCCGCGCCCGCGCCTAGACTCTGGCCCCTTCTCGGCCCAACGCGGACCCGTCTCTCTGCCGCCCAGGCTCCTACCTGAGGGCGCGCAGCGCCTTCGCGACCTCGGGGACGATCGCGGGCCCGCGGTAGATCAGGCCCGTGTAGACCTGCACGACATCCGCGCCGGCGCGGATCTTGGTCGCCGCGTCCTCGCCGGAGAGGATGCCGCCGACGCCGATGATGGGGAACGAAGATCCCAGCGCCGCGCGCAGTTGCGCAATCACGCGGTTGCTGGCGCCCAGCACCGGCGCTCCGCTGAGGCCGCCGGCTTCCCCGCCATGCTCCATGCCCTTGACCGCGTCGCGCGACAGCGTGGTGTTGGTGGCGATGACGCCGTCCATGCCGTGCCGGCGCAAGGTCGCCGCGATCACGTCGACCTGCGCCTCGTCCAGGTCGGGCGCGATCTTCACGAACAGCGGCACGCGGCGGCCGTGCTCGCGCGCGAGCGCCTCGCGGCGCTCGGCCAGGGCGGAAAGCAGTGCATCCAGCGCTTCGTCCGACTGCAGCGCGCGCAGGTTCTTCGTGTTCGGGCTCGAGATGTTGACCGTCACGTAGTCGGCGTGCGGGTACACGCCGGACAGCCCGAGCAGGTAGTCGTCGGTGGCGCGCTCGATCGGCGTCGCGGCGTTCTTGCCGATGTTCAGGCCCAGCAGGCGCCCGCGGCTGCGGAACGAGGAGCGCTTCACGTTGGCGACGAAGGCGTCCAGCCCGTCGTTGTTGAAGCCGAGCCGGTTGATCAGGGCGTTGGCCTGCGGCAGGCGGAACATGCGCGGCTTCGGGTTGCCGGGCTGCGGCAGCGGCGTCACGGTGCCCACCTCGACGAAGCCGAAACCCATGCCGCCCAGCGCGTCGATGCAGCGCGCGTTCTTGTCCAGCCCGGCGGCGAGGCCGACGCGGTTCGGGAAGCGCAGCCCGGCCAGCTCGATCGGGTCCTCGACGAAGGGCGCGCACCAGGCCAGCGCCAGCGGCGTGCCCTGCAGTTTCTGCAGCGTGCCGAGCGTCAGGTCATGCGCCGCTTCCGGGTCGAGGCCGAACAGGAAGGGACGCGCGAGGGAGTAGGGCAGGGGCATGGATAATTCTTCGCATCAGCAACGCAACCCCGGGATTGTCGCGTGACCCAGGATGAATTGAAGGGCCTGGTCGGCCAGGCCGCCTTGCAGTACGTGGTGCCCGGCGAGATCGTGGGCGTCGGCACCGGGTCGACGGTGAACAGGTTCATCGAGGCCCTCGCCTCCATGAAGGACCGCATTCCCGGCGCGGTGTCCAGCTCGGTGGCGTCGACCGAGCGCCTGCGCGCGATCGGCGTGCGCGTGTTCGATGCCAACGAGGTCGGCGAGCTGTCGGTCTACATCGATGGCGCCGACGAGATCGACGGCCGCGGCCACATGGTCAAGGGCGGCGGCGCGGCGCTCACGCGCGAGAAGATCGTCGCGGCGCAATCGCGGCGCTTCGTCTGCATCGCGGACGAGAGCAAGCTGGTGGAGGCGCTGGGCGCGTTCCCGATCCCGGTGGAAGTGATCCCGATGGCCACGGCGCGCATCACGCGCCAGTTCGCCGCCATGGGCGGGCAGGCCCGCCTGCGCGCCAAGGACGGCGCGCCGCTGGTGACCGACAACGGCCAGCACATCCTCGACGTGTCCGGCCTGCGCGTCACCGACCCGCTGCGCTTCGAGAGCGACGTCAACCAGTGGCCCGGGGTGGTGACGGTGGGCGTGTTCGCGCACCAGAAGGCCGCCGTGTGCCTGCTGGGCACGGCCAAAGGCGTGCGGACGATCGAGTACTGAGGCGGCGCGAGGCCGCCCGCGATCAGAACTGGATGCCGGCCGGGTTGTTCGGCGGCGGCTCCGACGGCGCGGTCGGCGTCGTGCGGGCTTGCGGGGCGGACTGCGCAGCCGCATCGGGCGCCGCCGCAACCGGCTTGGCGACCACCACCAGCGGCGTCGCCGCGGCCTGGCGGTAGCCCGGCGGCAGTTGCGACGAGCGCGGATAGCCCGCGGCATCGAGGAACTGCGTCCACTCGGCTTCCGAATAGCCCGAGAGCTGCTGGCCACCGATGGTGAGGAACGGCAGGTTCACGTTGCCCGACAGGCGTTGCAGCGCGGACACGTCGTCCTGCGTGCTGACGGTCTTCTCGGTGAACGGGATGCCGCGCGCGTTGAGGAACACGCGCGCCGAGCCGCAGGGGGCGCACTCGGGGCCGCTGTAGAAGGTGACGGGGTAGCGCGCGGTGACCTGCCGCAGCTCGTAGGGGAGCGACGCCGTGCCGGACCCGCCTTGCCCACCGGCCACCGCCGGGCCGGGCCGCGCCTGGCCCTTGGCGTCCGCCGGTGGCGGCTGGTCCGAATAGGTGACGCGGCCGTCGGGGCCGATGATGCGGTAGACCTGCGCGCCGGCAACGCCGGCCACGAGGGCGAGAGCGGCGGCCGCCAGGCGGCGCGCGGCTCGGGAACGGTCCTTCAACATGCGATCCCCCTCCGGTTGACTGCTACTCCTCAGGCCATGCCCTGGTGCCGCAGCAAGGCGTCGATGCTCGGCTCGCGGCCGCGGAACGCCTTGAAGGACTCCATCGCGGGCCGGCTGCCGCCGGCTTCGAGGATGGCCCGGCGGTATTGTCGCCCGGTTTCCACGCTCGGGGAACCGTCGCTGCCCATGGTTTCCTCGAACGCGGACCACGCGTCGGCGGACAGCACCTCGGCCCACTTGTAGCTGTAGTAACCCGCGGCGTAGCCGCCCGCGAAGATGTGGCTGAAGGTGTTGGCGGTGCGGCTGAAGGCCGGCGCCGGCAGCACGGCGACCTCCTCGCGCACGCGGCGCAGCAGGTCCATGAAGTCGCCGTCCGGCTGCATGTGCAGCACCATGTCGTACAGCGCGTATTCCACCTGGCGCAGCGTCGCGAGGCCGCTCTGGAAGTTCTTCGCGGCCAGCATCTTGTCGAACAGCGGGCGCGGCAGCGGCTGGCCGGTGTCGACGTGCGACGTCATGTGGCGGAGCACGTTCCACTCCCAGCAGAAGTTCTCCATGAACTGGCTGGGCAGTTCCACCGCGTCCCACTCGACGCCGCTGATGCCCGCCACGTCGCGTTCGTCGACGCGCGTGAGCATGTGGTGCAGGCCGTGGCCCGACTCGTGGAACAGCGTGATCACGTCGTCGTGCGTGAGCAACGGCGGCTTGCCCTCGACGCCTTCGGCGAAGTTGCACACCAGGTGTGCCACCGGCGTCTGCAGGCTCCCGGTGTCCGGGCGCACCCAGCGCGAGCGCACTTCGTCCATCCACGCGCCACCGCGCTTGCCCGTGCGCGCGGCCGGGTCCAGGTAGAACTGGCCCACCAGCTCGCCCGCGCGCTCGAGGCGGAAGAACTCCACGCCGTCCGTCCAGACCGGCGCCTCGTCGCGGCGGATCTCGACCTCGAACAGGGTCTCGATGATCTTGAACAGGCCGGCCAGCACCTTGGGCGCGGTGAAGTACTCCTTGACCTCCTGCTCGCTGAACGCGTAGCGGTGCTCCTTCAGCTTCTCGGCGATGAAGGTCCAGTCCCAGGCCTGCGGGTCGGCGATGCCCAGCTGCTCGCTGGCGAACGCGCGCATGTCGGCGACGTCCTTCTCCGCGTGCGGGCGTGCCTTGGCCGCCAGCTCGCGCAGGAACTTGACCACCTGCGCCGGCGAGTCGGCCATCTTCGGCACCAGGGACACTTCGGCGAAGTTCTTGTAGCCAAGCAACTGCGCCTCTTCCTGCCGCAGCGCGAGGATCTCGCGGATGTTCGCCGCATTGTCGAACTTCACCAGCTCGCCCCCGGCCTGGTCGCTGGCCCGAGTGACGTAGGCGCGGTACATGCGCTCGCGCAGCGGGCGGCTGGTCGCGAACTGCATCACCGGCAGGTAGCTGGGCATCTTCAGCGTGAGCTTGTGGCCGTCCTTGCCCTCGGATTCGGCGGCCGCACGCGCCGCGGCCACGATGTCGTCCGGCACGCCGGCGAGTTCTTCGAGCGACGCGTAATAGGCGAAAGCGTCCGTCGCATCGAGCGCGTTCTCGCTGAACTTCTGGCCCAG
Organism: Ramlibacter algicola; assembly: GCF_016641735.1. Taxonomy (NCBI): domain Bacteria; kingdom Pseudomonadati; phylum Pseudomonadota; class Betaproteobacteria; order Burkholderiales; family Comamonadaceae; genus Ramlibacter; species Ramlibacter algicola. Next base: position 2,337,591 of record NZ_JAEDAO010000001.1, read on the forward strand.
CTCGGCCTGCCGTTCCTGGATGGCGGCGAAGCGCTCCTTGGCCGCGCCCTGCAGTTCGGCGCCGCCGAGCACGAAATTGCGGATCGCGTTCTTCAGCGCCTGGCGCTGGTCCGGCGTGAGCGTGTTCAGGTCGATCGCCTTGTACTTGGCGTACAGGCGCTCGTCCGCGCCCAGGCGGGTCCAGAACTCGGTGACCCTGGGCAGCACGTCGTTGTACGCGGCGCGCAGCTCCGGCGTGTCGGCCACGCCATTGAGGTGGCTGACGGCGCTCCACGCGCGGCTGAGCCGCTCGGTGGTGCAGTCCAGGCGCGTCGAGAGCGCCTTCCATTCGGCCGGAAAGCCGGGGGCGACCACCGCTTCGAGGGCGGCTTCGCTGTCGGCCAGCAGCTGGTCGATCGCGGGAACGACGTGCTCGGGCCGGATCTGGTCGAACAGGGGCAGGCCGCCGGTGGAAAGCAGGGGATTCGTGGGCATGCCCCGATTTTGGGGCACGGCCCGGGTTCCCAACCCCGGGCGGGATTGCCGATGGCAATCGCCGCGATCAGACGCCGAGGTAGCGGTGCAGGATTTCGGGCTGCGCGCGCAGCTCGGCCGCGGTGCTTTCGTGCGCGATGTGGCCGTTGTTGATGATGTAGACGCGGTCCGCCAGGGCCAGCGTGGCGGCGAGGTTCTGCTCCACCAGCACGATGGTCTGGCCGGCGTCGGCCAGCGTGCGGCAGGCCTGGACCAGGTCGTGCACGATGACCGGTGCGAGGCCCTCGAACGGCTCGTCGAGCAGCACGATGCGCGGCGCGCGGATCAGGGCGCGGCCGATCGCCAGCATCTGCTGCTCGCCGCCAGACAGGTCGGTGCCGCGGCTCGTGCGGCGTTCCTTCAGTCGCGGGAACATCTCGTAGACGCGCTCCAGCGGCCAGCGATCCGGCGCGGTCAGCCCGGCGAGCACCAGGTTCTCCTCGACGTTCAGGCTGCCGAAGATGCGGCGCTCCTCGTGCACCAGCTGCATGCCCGCTCGGGCGACGGCGTGGCTCTTGCGGCCGACCATCTCGACGCCGCCCAGGCGCACCGAGCCGGACCTGGGCCTGACGACGCCCATCAGGCTCTTGAGCGTGGTGCTCTTCCCGGCGCCGTTGCGGCCCAGCAGGGCGACGACCTCGTTCTCCTCGACGCGCATGCCGACGTCGAACAGGATGTGCGAGTCGCCGTAGTAGCTGTTCAGGCCTTCGACTTCGAGCAGGCTCATGGCGTCACCACCTCGTGCATGCCGCCCAGGTAGGCCTGCTGGACCTGCTTGTCGTTGCGGATTTCCTCGGGCGTGCCTTCCACCAGCAGCTTGCCTTCCTGCAGCACCGTGATGCGCTCGGCGAGTTCGAACAGGGCGTCCATGTCGTGGTCGATGATCACCATCGTGCGGCCGCTCGCGATGGACTTGAGCAGCGACACCGTCTCGGCGCGCTCGCTGGGGCTCATGCCGGCCAGCGGTTCGTCCAGCAGCAGCAGCGACGGCGACGACGCGAGCGCCAGGCCGATCTCCAGCCGGCGCTTCTCGCCGTACGCGAGTTGCGCGACCGGTGCGTCGGCGCGTGCCGTGAGGTGCACCAGCGCCAGCGTCTGCTGCACGAGCTCGCCCAGGCCAGCCACCTTGTCGACACTTCGCAGCAGGTCCAGCCTGAACTTGCCGCGCAGGCGGGCCAGGGCGGCGATGGTGACGTTCTCGCGCACCGTCAGCTGGTTGAACAGCTGGTTGACCTGGTAGCTCTTGGTCAGGCCCAGCTGGCAGACGTCGGTGACGCCGCGGCCCGTGATGTCCTTGCCTTCGAACGTGATGCGGCCGGCGGTCGGCGGCACCTCGCAGGTGAGCATCTTGAAGAACGTCGACTTGCCGGCGCCGTTGGGGCCGATGATCCCGCGCAGCTCGCCCGCCCGGATGCTGAAGTGGATGTCCTGGTTGGCCACCACGCCGCCGTAGCGCTTGGTCAGGCCGGTGGCTTCGAGCACCACGTGGTCGCGCGACAGCGGCGCCTTGGTGGCGATCGGCTGGTCGGGCTCCGGTGCCGGTGCCGCGGCCTGCACGTCCTCGTCACTGCGGCGTCGCGGCGAGAACAGCTGTCGCAGCGCACCGACGATACCTTGCCGCAGGAAGCACACCAGCAGCACGAAGACGACGCCTAGCACGAGCTTCCACGCGGCGCCCAGCTTCAGCGTGGCCTGCAGGAAGTCCTGCAGGAACAGCCACACGGCGGCGCCGACCAGCGGGCCGATCAGGGTGCCGCGGCCGCCGATGGCCGTCTGGATGATCAGCTGGCCCGAGGTCTCGAACATGAAGGCGTCGGGCGGCATGAAGCCTTGCAGCACGCCAAGCAATCCGCCGGCGAGGCCCGCATACGCCGCCGCGATGACGAACGCGGTGAGCTTGTACGCATGCACGTCGTGGCCCACCGCGGCGGCGCGCAGCGGGTTCTCGCGGATGGCGGTGAGCACCGCACCGACCGGCGAGCGCACGATGCGCAGCGCGATCAGCAGGCCCACGAAGTAGCAGAACGCGAGGAACGGGTACAGCGACCAGCCGGACGTGAACGACAGCTGCATGAAACCCAGGTCGAAGCTGGGCGTCGGCACGCCCGGCAGGCCGTTCTCGCCGCCGGTCCATTCGGACAGCGGGTTGAATTCGACGAAGAAGAAGATCTCCGCGATGGCCACCGTGATCATCGCGAAGTAGATGCCGGTGCGGCGCAGCGCCAGCTGGCCGATCAGGTAGCCCGTGATGGCGGCGGCAACCATGCCGATGACCAGCGCGAGGGTCACGTGCGGGAAGCCGGCTCGCGTGAGCAGGTAGGCGGCGATGAAGCCACCGGTGCCGTAGAAGGCGGACTGGCCGAACGACAGGAGGCCGGTGAAGCCGAACAGGATGTCGAAGCCGAGGCCGAACAGGCCCCAGACCAGCACCCGGTTGACGGTGTTCGGCGCGGCATTGAGCGCCGGCAGCACGAACGGGGCGGCGGTCAGCAGCAGGGCTGCGACGACGAGGAAGACGGAAGGGCGCTTGAGCATCGGGGTGTCGTTCACTGCCGGCCCTTCGCGCCCATGAGGCCGGTCGGCCGCACCAGCAGCACGATCGCCATGGCCGCGAACAGCATCACGTACGCATAACCGGGGTTGACCATCGAGGTCAGGCTGATGATCTCGCCGGCGATCAGGCCGCCGAGCACCGCGCCGGGGAAGGAGCCGACGCCGCCGATCACGACCACGACGAAGGCCTGCACGAGAATGGCCTCGCCGACCTCGGGCGTGAGCGAGACGACCGGCGCGTTGACGATGCCGGCGAAGCCGGCCGCCATGGCGCCGATGCCGAACACCACCATGAACACGCGGTACACGTCGATGCCCAGCGAGTCGACCATGATCGGGTCGTCGATGCCGGCGCGCACGATCATGCCGAGGCGCGTGCGGTACAGCACGACGTACAGCGCGAGCAGCGCGACGGCGCAGATGCCGACCACCGCGAGCCGGTAGGTCGGGTACATCATCACGCCCAGCGAGGTGATGCCCGTGAGCAGCGCGGGTGCCTGCACGCTCAGGGACTGGCTGCTGAAGATCAGCCGCACCGATTCGACGAAGCAGATGCCCAGGCCGAAGGTGACCAGCAGCTGGTCCTCGTCGGGACGCCGGTAGAAGTGGCGGATGATCACCCGTTCCATCACCAGGCCGAGCAGGCCGACCGAGAGCGTGCCCGCCGCGAGCGCGACGAGGAAGGAGCCGGTGGCCTGCCACGCGGCGTAGCCCGCGTAGCCACCGAGCATGAACATGGCGCCGTGCGCCAGGTTCAGCACGCCGAGCGTGCCGTAGATGATGGTCAGGCCCGAGCTGATGAGGGCGAGCAGGGCGCCGAGCGCCAGGCCGTTGAACAGCTGCGAGAGGAAGTTGCTCCAGGTCAGCATCGCGATGGGTCCGGGCAGGGGCACGCGCCCGGGCCGCGTGCGAGCGGGCCGGGCGCGGGCGAGGCGGAGCAGGTCAGGTGTAGGAGCCCAGGTTGCAGCCGAAGGCGTCCGGCTTCTGCATCAAACCGGCGCCAGGGATGACTTCGACCACTTCCCAGTAGTCTTCCTTGTTGCGCATCGCGCTGGGCTTCTTGCCCTTGACGATGACCACGGGACGCACCAGCTGGTGGTCCTGCGCGCGCCAGGTCACCTCGCCGACCATGGACTGCAGCTTGCGCGGCGACTCGTACGACTTGATGACGTCAGGCGGGTAGAACGTGCCGGCGTTCTCGACGGCCTCGGCCCAGAGCGCGAACTCCATGTACGCATTCTCGGCGCCCCACTCGGGCTTGTAGCCGTACTTCTTCTCGAACTCCTGCACGAACATCTTGGCCAGCGGGTACTTGTCCTCCAGCGTCCACCAGAAGTCGGTGGCGGCATACACGCCTTCCATGACGTCGGCGCCCACCTCGCGCGCGAGGAAGGGGATCTGGTACGGGATCACCAGCTTCATCTTCGGCAGCAGGCCGAACTGCTTGGCCTGCTGCGTCGACAGCACGGCGTCGTGGCCCCAGTTCACGTTGATCAGGAACTCGGCGCCCGAGTTGGCGATGTTCGTGAGGTAGGAGCTGTAGTCCGGCGCGCCCAGCGGCGAGACCTGGTTGGTCACCATCTGCCAGCCGCCGTTCTTGGTGAGGAAGTCGTTCACCGACTTCGTCACCGTGTGGCCGTAGGTGTAGTCGGGCGTCATGAACGCCGCCTTCTTGTTCTTGCCGTACGCCTTCAGCAGCGCGGGGCCGATCGCGTTGGCGGCCGTCTCGCCGTAGAAGTTCTGGCGCACGCCGTAGCGCACGCAGTCCTTGCCCGTCGTGTCGTTGGAGCCGGAGATGCCGCAGAGGAACAGCACCTTCTCGCGCTGGGCCAGCTTGTTCAGGGCCACGGCGACGGCGCTGGAAGTGCCGCCGGTGATGGCGATCGCCTTGTTCTCGGTGATGAAGCGCTGCTGCGCCTGCACCGCGTCGTTGGGCTTGGCCGCCGAGTCGGCGACGCCGTACTTGACCTGCTTGCCCAGCACGCCCTTGGTGGTCTTGGGCGAGATCGCCTTGATCAGCGGATGGCCGGAGTTGATGTGCTCGACCGCGAGCTGGTAACCCTTGAGCTCGTCCTCGCCCTGCACGGCGTAGGTGCCGGTGCGAGGCACGCTGATGCCGATGAACACGGAGTCGCCTTGCGTGCCCGCCGGCCAGGTGCCGATCGGCTGCTGCTGGTCCGCGGCGAAGGCTTCGCGCACCAGGCCGGGCAGCGCGAGGCTGCCTGCCACGCCAGCGCCCAGCTGGATGATGCGTCGGCGGTTGGTCTTGTCGTTGGCTTGCATGGAGTCTCCTTGCCGGTTCGCACGGCGAGGACCGCCGATGCATGCGGCCAAATGTATCGATCCCGGATGGGCGCGCGGCTTGGCAAATACCCGAACGCCGCAACGCGACCGTGCGCGGGCGGCGTGGGGACAGGGCTGCCGCGCAAGCGGCGCGTCAGCGAGTCAGCGGGAGGAGGCCGCCGCGCGCTCGGCGGCTTCGAGCGTGTTGACGAGCAGCATCGCGCGCGTCATGGGGCCGACACCGCCGGGCACCGGGGTGATCCAGCCAGCGACCTCGCGCACGCCGTCGAAGTCGACGTCGCCGCACAGCTTGCCGGCGTCGTTGCGGTTCATGCCGACGTCGATGACGACCGCGCCCGGCTTGACCATGTCGGCCGTCAGCACGTTGCGCTTGCCGACTGCGGCGACGACGACGTCGGCCTGCAGCGTCATCGCCTTCAGGTCGCGCGTGGCGCTGTGGCAGATGGTGACTGTGGCGTTCTTCTGCAGCAGCATCAGCGCCATCGGCTTGCCGACGATGTTGCTGCGGCCGATGACCACCGCGTGCTTGCCGCGCAGGTCGTAGCCGATGCTCTCGAGCATCTTCATGCAGCCGTACGGCGTGCACGGCCAGAAGCCGGGCTGGCCGGTGACGAGCGCGCCGGCGCTGGCGACGTGGAAGCCGTCGACGTCCTTGGCGGGCGAGATGGTCTCGATCACCTTGCTCGCGTCCATGTGCTTCGGCAGCGGCAGTTGCACCAGGATGCCGTGCACCGAGGCATCGGCATTCAGTTCGCGGATGCGCGCCAGCAGGCGGTCTTCCGGCAGGTCGGCGGGGTACGACTCGAGCGTGGCCTTCAGGCCGGTCTCGGTGCTGTCCTTGGCCTTGTGCGAGGTGTAGACCTTGCTCGCCGGGTCGTCGCCCACGAGCAGGATGGCCAGCGAGGGCTGGATGCCGCGCGCCTTCAGCGCCTGGGTGCGGCCGGCGACCTCGTCGCGGACCTTGCGCGCGAGCGCATTGCCGTCAATCAGTTGTGCAGTCATGGGGGAGGGGGCGCGCGGCCCCGGCAGTCAGGCCTTGGCCGCGTGCGGCTGGCCCAGCGCGATCTTGAGCAGGTCGGCCACCGTGTTGGCGTTGAGCTTCTCCATGATGTTGGCGCGGTGCGCTTCCACGGTCTTGATGGAGATGCCCAGGTCGTCGGCGATCTGCTTGTTCAGGCGGCCGGCGACGATGCGCTCGAGCACCTGCGCCTCGCGGCTCGTGAGCTTGGACAGCAGCGCGTCGCGGCTGGCTTGCGACTGGTACTCGGCGAACGCGCCCTTCGCGTGTTCCAGCATGCGCTCGACCAGGTCGACCAGCTCTTCTTCCTTGAACGGCTTCTGGATGAAATCCATCGCGCCCTTCTTCATCGTGTTCACCGCCATCGGCACGTCGCCGTGGCCGGTGATGAAGACGACGGGCAGCGGCGACTTGCGTTCCAGCAGCCGGTCCTGCAGCTCGATGCCGGTCATGCCGGGCATGCGGATGTCGACGATCAGGCAGGCGACCTCGCGCGGGTCGTAGCGGGCCAGGAAGGTCTCGGCGGATTCGAAGCAGCGGACGCGGTAGTCCTTGCCCTCGAGCAGCCATTGCAGCGAGTCGCGGACAGCCTCGTCGTCATCGACGACGTACACGGTGCCCTTCTTGGGGATCAAGCTCATTCAACAACCTCCGCGGCCGCTCATGCGGGGACTCCGGCGTCCTTGCTTGCTGCAGGATTCATAGCGCCGGAGACAGGAATCCAGAAGGAGAACCGGCACCCGGCGACGTCGCTGCCATTGTAGATGTTCTCCGCCTCCATCCTTCCCTGGTGCGACTCCACGATCGTGCGGCACAGGTTCAGGCCGATGCCCATGCCCTCGGCCTTGGTGGAGAAGAAGGCTTCGTACAGGCGCTCCATCACCTCGGGCGAGAGGCCCTTGCCGGTGTCGGTGACGGTGAATTCGACGACCGCCTGGCCTTCGAGCTGGCGCGGCACCGCGCGCAGTTCGACGCTGCGCTGCGCGAGCGGCCGTCGCGCCTGGTCGACGGATTCGGCGGCGTTCTTCAGCAGGTTGACCAGCACCTGCTCGATCAGGATCGGGTCGACCATCAGCCGCGGCAGGCGCGCGGCGACGTAGTGCGACAGGCGCACGTTGCGGCGGCGCAGTTCGATCTCGGCCAGTTCCACCGCCTCCGCGACCATCGTCGCGACGTCCGAAGGCGTGCGATTCGGTTCGCTGCGGCGAACGAAGCTGCGGATGCGCTGGATGATCTGGCCGGCGCGCTGCGCCTGGCGCGCGGTCTTGTCCAGCGCCAGCAGCAGGTCGTCCTGCTGCATCTGGTTGGCCTTGATGCGCGACACCATGCCGTTGCAGTAGTTCGCGATCGCCGTGAGCGGCTGGTTCAATTCGTGCGCGACGCTGGAGGCCATCTCGCCCATGGTGATCAGGCGGCTGGCGGACTGCGCACGCTCGGCCTGCGCGGCAGACTGCTCCTCGGCGTGGCGGCGCGGCGTGATGTCGGTGGCGATCACCATCTGCGCCAGGCGGCCGTCCACCCAGTTCAGGTAACGCGAGCGCACTTCGAGCCACTTGCCCAGGTCGTTGACGAAGATCTCGGCGTTCTCCGCCTGCGCCGACGTGAGCTGGCCGGTGGGCAGCCCGACGAACGAGTCGACGTTGTCCAGCGATTCGTCGGTCGTGCGCGGCGTGTCGAGCACGCCGGCCTGCGCGACCATCGACAGGTGGCCGCCGGTGTTCTGCCCGAACCACTGGCGGTACAGCTTGTTGGCGAACAGCAGTTCCTCGCTGCCGAGTGGGGCGACGGACACCGACGCGTCCAGCGCCTCCAGCACGGTCGTGAAGCGTTCGTACGAGGCCGACAACTGCTCGCGGATGCGGTTCGGCTCCGTGATGTCGGTCATCGACGCCATCCAGCCGCTCTGCTGGCCCTTGGCATCGACCAGAGGCGAGACGTACAGGCGCGCGTCGAACAACGTGCCGTCGCGACGCTTGACGCGGACCTGGTAGCCGGCGGGCCCCGTGCGGCCGTGCAGTTCCTCGTCGAGCCGCGCCATCAGCTGGTCGAGGTCTTCCTGGGGCCAGTAGGGGAAGGGCGCGGTGCGGCCCACGAGTTCGGTCTCGTTCCAGCCCGTCATCTGGCAGAACGCCGGGTTCACGTAGGTGATGCGGCCGTGCATGTCGAGCGCCCGCATGCCGGTCAGCATGGAGTTCTCCATGGCACGGCGGAAGTTGGTCTCGGCCACGAGCGCCTGCTGCGCGCGGATGCGGCGGCGCGTGTGGCGCCAGTTGCCGATCAGCATCCAGGCGGTCATCGCGCTCAGCGTGCCCACCAGCCAGAACAGGCCGCTGCCGACCACGCCCAGGGACGTGCGGTACGCCTGCGCGCGCAGCACCAGCCCGTTGCCCACGGGGGTGACCGGCACTTCGTATTCGTTCGGCTGCGGCGAGGCCCAGACCAGCCATGGCGATACGGCGCCGCGCGGGGGCAGCACCTGGCCGGCGAGCACGCGGCCCTTGGCGTCGAGCAGCGACACCGCGTAGCGCGCCGACACCTCGGCCGGCACGCCGTAGCGCAGCAGGCTGTCGACCGAGTACTCGCCCAGCACGACACCGGCGAAGCGCGCCTGCTCGGCCAGCGGGATGTGCAGTTGGAGCAGCGGCACCGTGTCGCCGCCGCCCGCGGGTTGCAGGTAGACGGGCTGCTGGACGTCGCGCACCAGCGAGAACGTCGATTCGGTTTCGCCCGTCCTCAACGTGTCGCCCGCCAGGCGCAACTGCTGCGCCGGCACGCTGGGGCCCGCATAGCTGGCGCGAATGCGGCGGCGCTCGTCGATCCAGGCCAGCACCTGCAGCTCGGGGTACTGCGTGACCAAGGCCTCGGCGCGGCCGACGAATTCCTCGGGATCGACGTCCTTGTTGGAGACGTCGCGCGCGATGCGCATCAGCTGTTCCTGCCGCTCCAGCAGGCGCAGGCGCAGGCGCTGCTGCGCGTACTCGACGTCGCGGCGCACCGCTTCCTGCTCGCGGTCCATCTCCTCCAGCCGGAGGTACCAGAACGCCGACACGATGGCCGCCAGGAACAGCAGCACGGCGGCCAGCGGGGCGAGCATCGCGAAGCGGTCCTGCCGGCCGGGCGACTGGCGCCTCCACCAGCGCCGCAACCACGGCACCGGCGGGACGACGGGCGGATGCACGTCGTGCGGGTCGTGGGAAACGCTGTCTTGCATGGCTCGTGGGAGTGTAGGGGAGCGGTTTCGGTGCCCTTGAAATCACATTGTGAAACGGCTGAGCACCATTTGAAACTGTGACCGTTGTATGCGACACTGCGACGGCCGCGCCCGGCGCGGACAAAATCACGGACCCCTCGAGGAGACAGCCCCATGTCAGCCCAACCTGACCGCCTGTTCGGCTCGGCCGCGAATGACGCCGATTCGCAGGAAACCCGCGAATGGCTCGACGCGCTCGGCGCGGTGATTTCGGCGGAAGGCCGCGAGCGCGCGCACTTCCTGCTCGAGCAGCTGCTCGAGGAAGCCCGCCAGCACGGCATCGACCTGCCGTTCTCCGCCACCACCGCCTACGTCAACACCATCGAGCCCGAGGACGAGGAGCGCTGCCCCGGCAACCTCGAGATGGAGGAGCGCCTGCGCGCCTACATGCGCTGGAACGCGATGGCGATGGTGGTGCGGGCCAACCGCATCCATCCGGAGGACGGCGGCGACCTCGGCGGCCACATCAGCTCCTTCGCGTCGCTGGCGACCATGCTCGGCGCCGGCTTCAACCATTTCTGGAAGGCCGAGACGCCCGAGCGCGGCCCCGACTGCCTCTACATCCAGGGCCACAGCTCGCCCGGCGTCTATGCACGTGCCTTCCTCGAGGGCCGCATCACCGAGGAGCAGCTGGTCAACTTCCGGCAGGAAGTGGATGGCAAGGGCCTCTCCAGCTATCCGCACCCGAAGCTGATGCCGGACTTCTGGCAGTTCCCGACGGTGTCCATGGGGCTGGGGCCGCTGATGGCGATCTACCAGGCGCGCTTCCTGAAGTACCTGCATGCACGTGGGATCGCCAACACGGAAGGCCGCAAGGTCTGGGCGTTCCTCGGTGACGGCGAGATGGATGAAGTCGAGTCGCTGGGCGCGATCGGCGTCGCGACGCGCGAGAAACTGGACAACCTGATCTTCGTCGTCAACTGCAACCTGCAGCGCCTGGACGGCCCGGTGCGCGGCAACGGCAAGATCATCCAGGAGCTCGAAGGCGAATTCCGCGGCGCGGGCTGGAACGTGATCAAGCTGATCTGGGGCAGCTACTGGGACCCGCTGCTGGCGCGCGACAAGGAAGGCATCCTGCGCAAGATCATGATGGACGTGGTCGACGGCGACTACCAGGCGATGAAGGCCAACGACGGTGCCTTCGTGCGCAAGAACTTCTTCGGCCGCGATCCGAAGGCGCTGGAGATGGTCTCGAAGATGAGCGACGAGGACATCTGGCGCCTCAATCGCGGCGGCCACGACCCGCAGAAGGTGTACGCGGCGTTCCATCGCGCGGCCAACCACAAGGGCCAGCCGACCGTGCTGCTGGTCAAGACCGTCAAGGGCTTCGGCATGGGCAAGGCCGGCGAGGGCCGCAACATCGCCCACCAGGCCAAGAAGCTCACCGACGACGACATCCGCGTCTTCCGCGACCGCTTCAACATCCCGATCCCCGACGAGAAGCTGCCTGAGCTGCCCTTCTACAAGCCGGAGGAGCACACGCCGGAGATGCAGTACCTGCACGAGCGGCGCAAGGCGCTCGGCGGCTACCTGCCGCAGCGGCGCGCGAAGGCCGACGAGCAGCTGAAGGTGCCCGCGCTGGAAGCATTCAAGTCCGTGCTCGAGCCGACCGCCGAGGGCCGCGAAATCAGCACGACGCAGGCGTACGTGCGCTTCCTGACCACGCTGCTGCGTGACAAGGAACTGGGCCCGCGCGCCGTGCCGATCCTGGTGGACGAAGCGCGCACCTTCGGCATGGAAGGCCTGTTCCGCACCATCGGCATCTACAACCCGGAAGGGCAGAAGTACACGCCTCAGGACCGCGACCAGGTCTCGTACTACAAGGAAGACCAGTCCGGGCAGATCCTGCAGGAGGGCATCAACGAAGCCGGCGGCATGGCCAGCTGGATCGCCGCGGCGACGTCGTACTCGACGAACAACCGCATCATGGTGCCGTTCTACATCTACTACTCGATGTTCGGCCTGCAGCGGGTGGGCGACCTGTGCTGGGCAGCGGGCGACATGCAGGCCCGTGGCTTCCTGCTGGGCGGCACGTCGGGGCGCACGACGCTCAACGGCGAGGGCCTGCAGCACGAGGACGGCCACAGCCACATCCTGGCGCAGACGATCCCGAACTGCGTGAGCTACGACCCGACGTTCGCGCACGAGGTCGCGGTGATCATGCACCACGGCCTGCAGCGCATGGTCGAGAAGCAGGACAACGTCTTCTACTACATCACCCTGCTGAACGAGAACTACCCGATGCCCGGCCTGGTGCCCGGCACCGAGGACCAGATCATCAAGGGCATGTACCTGTTCAAGCAGGGCTCCAAGGGCGCGAAGGCGTCGGTCAACCTGCTCGGCTCCGGCACCATCCTGCGCGAGTCGATCGCGGCGCAGGCGCTGCTCGAGAAGGACTGGGGCGTGTCGACCAACGTGTGGAGCTGCCCCAGCTTCAACGAACTGGCGCGCGACGGCCAGGACTGCGACCGCTGGAACCTGCTGCACCCGGCCGAGAAGCAGCGCGTGCCCTACGTCGCGCAGCAACTGGACACGCATCCGGGGCCGGTCGTGGCGTCGACAGACTACATGAAGTTGTACGCCGAGCAGATCCGGGCCTTCGTGCCCAAGGGCCGCAGCTACCGCGTGCTGGGCACCGACGGCTTCGGCCGCAGCGACTTCCGCAGCAAGCTGCGCGAGCACTTCGAGATCAACCGCCACTACGTCGTGGTCGCGGCCCTGAAGGCGCTGGCCGACGATGGCAGCATCCCGGCGTCGAAGGTGGCCGAGGCGATCCGCAAGTACGGAATCGCCGCCGACAAGATCAACCCGCTGTACGCCTGATCCAGGCCGCCTGAGCGCGCCGCCGGGAGGCGGCCCGAGAAGAACAACCAGGAGAACAAGCCCATGGCATCGGTCGAAGTGAAGGTCCCCGACATCGGGGACTTCAAGGACGTCGCCGTCATCGAAGTGCTCGTCAAGCCGGGCGACACGATCAAGCCCGAGCAGTCGCTCGTCACCGTCGAGAGCGACAAGGCCTCGATGGAGATCCCGGCGTCGACCGGTGGCGTGGTGAAGGAACTGCGCGTCAAGGTCGGTGACAAGGTGAATGAGGGAAGCGTGTTGCTGGTCGTCGAAGCGCAGGGCGCTGCTGCGGCTGTTTCCCCTCCCCCTCCGGGGGAGGGGAGGGTGGGAGCGCCCCCGGCGCCGGCAGCGGCTGTGCCGCCCCCACCCCAACCCTCCCCCGGAGGGCGAGCGAGCGAAAGCATCGAGGTCCGCGTGCCCGACATCGGCGACTTCAAGGACGTCGCCGTCATCGAACTGCTCGTCAAGCCCGGCGACACGATCGCGAAAGAGCAGTCGCTCATCACGGTCGAGAGCGACAAGGCGTCGATGGAAATCCCGTCCTCGGCGGCAGGCACGCTGAAGGAACTCAAGGTCAAGATCGGCGACAAGGTCAACATCGGGGACCTCGTCGCGATTCTTGAAAGCACCGCGACGAGCGCCCCTTCGGGCGAACTGACGTCCCCCCCGTCCCAACCCTCCCCCCCGAGGGGCGAGGGCGTCGCGCCCTCTTCACCTGCCGCTGCGACCACGGCTCCCGTTGCCGATCGCACGGCGCCGACCGCGGCGCTACCGCCGCACGAACCGACCTCCACCAACGGCCAGTTGCCCCACGCTTCCCCCTCCGTCCGCAAGTTCGCGCGCGAACTCGGCGTTCCCCTCGAGGAAGTGAAGGGGAGCGGGCCGAAGGGCCGCATCCTGCACGAGGACGTGCAGGCCTTCACCAAGGCCGTGATGCGTGGCGAGGCGAGCACCAAGGCCGCTGCTGGCAAGGGTGCCGGCGGTGGCGGCGAGGCGCTGGGCCTGCTGCCGTGGCCCAAGGTCGACTTCGCCAAGTTCGGCCCGGTCCAGCGCAAGGACCTGTCGCGCATCAAGAAGATCAGCGCCGCGAACCTGCACCGCAACTGGGTGATGATCCCGCACGTCACCAACCATGACGACGCCGACATCACCGAACTGGAAGCGTTCCGCGTGCAGCTGAACAGGGAAAACGAGAAGAGCGGCATCAAGGTGACGATGCTTGCTTTCCTCATCAAGGCCTGCGTCGCCGCGCTGAAGAAATTCCCCGACTTCAACAGTTCGCTCGACGGCGAGCAACTCGTCGTCAAGGAGTACTGGCACATCGGCTTCGCCGCCGACACGCCCAACGGCCTCGTCGTCCCGGTGATCAAGGATGCCGACAAGAAGGGCGTGCTGCAGATCAGCCAGGAGATGGCCGAGCTGGCGAAGAAGGCGCGCGACGGCAAGCTCGGCCCTGCCGACATGACCGGCGCGACGTTCACCATCTCATCGCTCGGCGGCATCGGCGGCCGTTACTTCACTCCCATCATCAACGCGCCGGAAGTCGCTATCCTCGGTGTCTGCAGGAGCCAGACCGAACCCGTGTGGGATGGCAAGCAGTTCCAGCCCCGGCTGGTCCTGCCACTGTCGCTGTCCTGGGACCACCGTGTCATCGACGGTGCCTCGGCGGCGCGATTCAACGCTTACCTGGGCAGCATCCTGGCGGACTTCCGCCGCGTGCTGCTCTGAGAAAGAAGAACAAGCAAGAATGACCACAGTCGTCGTCGTGAAGAAGGCCGGGCAGATCGCGATCGCCGCGGACACCCTGGTGACCTTCGGTGACACGATGCTGTCCAAGCGGTACGAGGACAACGCCAAGATCTTCCGCGTCGAGACCGACGCGGGCCCCAGCTACGTCGGCATGGCCGGCACCGTGGCGCACTTCCCGGTGCTGCGCAAGGCGATGGGCTCGATGCCGCGCGAGATCCTCCAGCTGAACAGCAAGGACGAGGTGTTCGACACCTTCACCAAGCTGCACCCGTACCTGAAGGACAACTTCTTCCTGCAGACCAAGGAAGAGGACAGCGATCCCTACGAGTCCAGCCAGTTCAGCGTCGTCATCGCCAACGCCAGCGGCATCTACGGGCTGTACAGCTACCGCGAGGTGTTCGAGTTCAAGGAGTTCTGGGGCATCGGCTCCGGACGCAGCTTCGCGCTCGGGGCCATGCACGCCAGCTACGCCAAGGCCAAGACGGCCAAGGAAGTGGCCGAAGCGGGCATCACGGCCGGCTGCGAGTTCGACCGCAACTCGTCGCTGCCGTTCGACGTCTTCACGCTGCGCGCCCGCGAAGCCAAGTAAGCGCCCGTGGGGCGAGGAGGGGCCATGAGCCTGGTCGAAGTCCGCGTGCCGGACATCGGCGACTTCAACGAGGTCGCCGTCATCGAATTGCTGGTGAAACCGGGCGACACCGTCCAGGCGGAGCAGTCGCTCGTCACCGTCGAAAGCGACAAGGCGTCGATGGAGATCCCGTCGTCGCATGCGGGTGTCGTGAAGGAGCTGAAGGTCAAGCTCGGCGACAAGGTGTCGCAAGGATCGGTGCTGCTGATGCTCGAAGCGCAGGAGGCTGCGGCGCCGGCGGCGCCCGCCAGCCCCTCACCGCAGGGCGGTGAGGCGGCCAAGCCGGCGGCATCCGCACCAGTGCCCGCACCTGTTGCATCCACCTACGCGGGCGGTGCGGATCTCGAGTGCGACATGCTGGTGCTCGGCGCCGGTCCCGGCGGCTACTCCGCCGCGTTCCGCGCCGCCGACCTCGGCATGAAGGTCGTCCTCGTCGAGCGTTACGCGACCCTGGGCGGCGTGTGCCTCAACGTCGGCTGCATCCCGTCCAAGGCGCTGCTGCACGTCGCCGCCGTGATGGACGAAGTGAGCCACTTCGAATCGCTGGGCGTGGCGTTCGGCAAGCCGACCATCGACCTCGACAAGCTGCGTGCGCACAAATCCAAGGTGGTGGGCAAGCTCACCGGCGGCCTGTCGGCGATGGCGAAGATGCGCAAGGTGACCGTGGTGCGCGGCTCTGGCAGCTTCGTCGACCCGCACCACGTGGCGGTCGAGGAGACGTCGGGGGACGGCCAGCAGAAGACCGGCAAGACGCAGACCATCCGCTTCAGGAACGCGATCATCGCGGCCGGTTCGCAGGCCGTGCGGCTGCCGTTCATGCCGCAGGACCCGCGCGTGGTGGACTCCACCGGCGCACTCGAGCTCGCCTCCGTGCCCAAGCGCATGCTGATCCTGGGCGGCGGCATCATCGGCCTGGAGATGGGCACGGTGTACTCGACTCTGGGCGCGCGGCTCGACGTGGTCGAGATGCTCGATGGCCTGATGCAGGGCGCGGACCGCGACCTGGTGCGCGTGTGGCAGAAGATGAATGCGCCGCGCTTCGACAACATCATGCTGAAGACCAGGACCGTCGGCGCCGAGGCGACCAAGGACGGCATCCTGGTTCGCTTCGAGGGCGAACAGGCGCCCAAGGAGCCGCAGCTGTACGACCTGGTGCTGCAGGCCGTGGGCCGCTCGCCCAACGGCAACAAGATCGGTGCCGACAAGGCAGGCGTCACGGTCACCGACCGCGGCTTCATCCCGGTCGACATCCAGATGCGCACCAACGTGCCGCACATCTTCGCCATCGGCGACATCATCGGCCAGCCCATGCTGGCCCACAAGGCGGTGCACGAGGCGCACGTGGCGGCCGAGGTGGCCGCGGGCGAGAAGTCGGCGTTCAACGCCCGCGTGATCCCCAGCGTCGCTTACACCGACCCCGAGGTCGCGTGGGTGGGCATCACCGAGGACCAGGCCAAGGCGCAGGGTATCGCTGTCAAGAAGGGCCTGTTCCCCTGGACCGCGTCGGGCCGCGCCATCGCGAACACGCGCGACGAGGGCTACACCAAGCTGCTGTTCGACGCCGAGACGCACCGCATCGTCGGCGGCGGCATCGTCGGCACCCATGCCGGCGACATGATCGGCGAGGTGGCGCTGGCCATCGAGATGGGCGCGGACGAGGTGGACATCGGCAAGACGATCCATCCGCACCCGACCCTGGGCGAGAGCATCGGCATGGCCGCGGAGATCGCGCATGGCACGTGCACCGACGTGCCGCCCCCGCGCCGCTGACGCGTCAGCGCGGCTGGGGGCCGCCCGGCTCCATGCTGGCGGCCACGGGTGCGGCCACGGGCGCCGCCGCCTGCCCGGGCAGCACGCGGCGCGCGCCGTCGAAGCGGCGCTGCCAGTAGCCGGCATTCATGTTCTCCACGCGGACTTCGGCGCCGGGCTTGGGCGAGTGGATGAACTTGCCGTCGCCGACATAGATGCCGACGTGGCTGAAGGCGCGGCGCATGGTGTTGAAGAACACCAGGTCGCCGGGCTGCAGGTCCTGCTTGGGCACGGCCTGGGTGGCGGCGGCCTGCTGCTCGGCACGCCGCGGCAGCACCAAGCCCACCGTCTGTTCGTAGATCGCCTTCACGAAACCGCTGCAGTCGAAGCCGCCGGTCTCCACGCTGTTGCCGCCGCGCCGGTAGGGCACGCCCAGGAAGCCCATGGCGGTGACCACGAGTTCGGACGTGGTCTCCGTGATGCGGTCACGCACCAGTCCCAGGCTCTCGCGCGCCGCGAGGCCCTTCTCGGCCAGGAACCGCTGCAAATCGTCGTCCTGCTGCTGGGCGGGCGCGGCCATCGCCACGCCGCAGGCGGCGAGCAACACGACAGCAGGGACCAACCTCAGCAGTGGCATGGGCGGCAGTGTCAGCGGATGTTGTTCGGGAGTCAAGCGAAGTATGTCGTGTAAACAATTGATTCGGCTTGCGTTTTGGCCCTTTCGGGCCTGGCTCGGCCGGGCCGCGGCCGGCCTCGCGGCGGTCACGCTGCTCCCGTCGGTGGCCTTGGCGCAAAAGGCGGAACCCGTCGCACGCGGCCTCGACCATCCCTGGGCAGTGGCCTTCGTCGACGGACGCTTCCTCGTGACGGAGCGGCCCGGGCGCCTGCGTGTCGTCGAAGCGGACGGCCGGCTCGGCCCGCCGCTGCAGGGCGTGCCGGGCGTCGCCGCGGGCGGGCAGGGCGGCCTGCTGGACGTCGTGACGGACAGCGGCTTCGCCGGCAACCGCACGATCTACTTCTGCTTCTCCGAGCCGGGCTTCGGCGGCAATTCGACGGCGCTGGCGCGCGCCCGCCTCAGCGACGACCGCAGCCGGCTGGAGCAGGTGAAAGTCATCTTCAGCCAGAAGCCCAAGGTGGCGAGCGCGATGCACTTCGGCTGCCGCATCGTCGAGACGCGCGACGGCCTGCTGTACCTCACGCTCGGCGAGCGCTACTCCCGCAAGGAGGACGCGCAGAAGCTGGACAACCACCTCGGCAAGGTCGTCCGGCTCACCAAGGACGGCGCGCCCGCGCCGGGCAATCCCTTCCTCGGCCGGCAAGGGGCGTTGCCGGAGATCTGGAGCTACGGCCACCGCAACTCGCAAGGCGCGACGCTCGCGCCGGATGGCCGCTTCTGGATGCACGAGCATGGCCCGCAGGGCGGCGACGAGATCAACGTGCCGGAAGCCGGCCGCAACCATGGCTGGCCGGTGATCACGTACGGCGAGAACTACGGCGGCGGCAAGATCGGCGAGGGCCTCGCGGCCAAGGCCGGCATGGAGCAGCCGCTGCACTACTGGGTGCCATCGATCGCGCCGTCGGGCATGGCGTTCCTCACCAGCGACCGCTACGGCCCGCAGTGGAAGGGCAACCTGTTCGTCGGCTCGCTGAAGTTCGGCTACCTCGATCGCATCGAGCTGGAGGGCGGCAAGGTCGTGCGCGAGACCAGGCTGCTGCAAGGCGTCGGCCGCGTGCGCGACGTGCGCCAGGGCCCCGACGGCCTGCTGTACCTGCTCACCGACGAGGACGACGGCAAGCTGGTGCGCGTGCTGCCGCAGTGAGCGTCGTCAGGGTTTGACCAGGCCCTTGCGCACGGCGTAGCGCGTGAGGCTGGCGATGTCGTTCAGCCGCAGGCGTTCCATGATCCGCGCGCGGTGCACGTCCACGGTCTTGGGCGACAGGCCGAGATCGAAAGCGATCTCCTTGCTGGCCTTGCCCTGCGCGATCAGCTTGAGGATCTCGACCTGGCGTTCCGTCAGTTCGTCGTTCGCGGTCGGTTCGGCCGGCTGCAGCAGCCGGTGCGCGATGGCCGGGCTGAAGTAGCTGCCGGTGGCCATCACGCTGCGGATCGACTGCTCGAGCTCGAACGGCGGCGCGTCCTTCATCAGGTAGCCGCAGGCCCCGCTGGCGACGGCGCGCTTGACGAAGTCCACGGTGTCGTACATGGACAGCACGAGCAGCCGGACTTCGGGGTGGCGCTCGTGGATCACCGAGATCGCGGCGATGCCGTCCATGACGGGCATCGAGATGTCCGTCATGACGACGTCGGGCGGAGCGGCGTCGACGAGGGCGACCAGTTCCTCGCCATTGCGGGCCTCGGCGACGACGTCGACGCCGCCCACCATGCCAAGCAGCGCCTTGATGCCGGAGCGCACCATGTCGTGGTCGTCCGCGAGCACCACGCGGACGGGTTCGTTGTCGGGTTTCATCGGGCCGGGCAGTGTAGGCCGACCGTGGCGACGGCTCGTTGCCTGTCGTAAGGAATTCCCCTAAGCGGGCACCAACCACATCCGCAAGCCCGCGCAACCCATCCGTGATGTCATTGCCGGGTTGCTTCCCCGTCCACGGACACCAGCAGTTCCCATGTCCGCCGACTTCGCCCCCACCACCCGGTTCCCCGTCTTCGGCGACGGGCCGACCCCGTCACCCACCCGCTTCCTGCGCTGGTTCCAGCGCCGCAGCGACCCGCTGCAGGACCGCCGCACCGGCCTGCTGAACCGCGAAGGCCTCGTGGCCCGCGCCGATGCCGTGCTGCGCTCGCGCAGCTGGGCGCGCGCATCGCTCGTCGTGCTCTCCTTCGACGACCTGCCCGAATCGGCCGTGCTGTGGGGCGACGCGGCCGCGAACGCGCTGATGCTGCGCATCGCGCACGCGCTGCGCCGCGCGGCCGGCCGTCGTGGGCTGGCCGCCCGCACGGGGCCGGTGCAGTTCGCCGTCCTGTTGCCCGGCCGGTGCCGGCAGTCCGCGATCGACGCCGTGACGGCGGTGCTGGGACAGCCCTGCCGGGTCGAACTCGACTGGCACGGCGAGGAACTGGTCTGCGTCCCGGACGTCGCCGCCGAAGTGTGGGAAGGCGAGGAAGGCGGCATCGCGCCGCTCCTCGAGCAACTGTGCGCATCGCTGGCGCGCCACCGGAACCGGCGCGCGCGGCACCACGACTTCATCCGCCGCGAGCGCGAGCGGCACTCGCGTCCCTTCGGCTGCTCGCAGGTCGACTCGCTTCCGGCGTCCTGAACGGCTCGCGGCGCGGCCGATAATCGCGGGTCCACAAGGGACCCACGATGCTGCTCGACGCCGATGATTGCCACCTCGTCCTCGTGGACGTCCAGCAGCGGCTGCTGCCGGCGATCGCCGACGCCGCCACCGTGCTGGCCAACCTGCAGCGGCTCGCCCGCGGCGCGCAACTGCTCGACGTGCCCTGCACGGCCACCGAACACAACCCACGTGGCCTCGGGCCGATGGACGCCACCTTGCGCCCATTCGCCGGGGCGGTCGTCCCCAAGATGTCGTTCAGCGCCGTCGAGGCGCTGCTGCCCCGCCTGCGCCCCGCCGTGCGACAGGCGCAGGGCAACGCCCGCAGCCTGCCCAAGCACCTGCGCAAGCCGGCCGAGGCCGCGCCCGAGGCGCCCGGCAGCATCGTGCTCGCCGGCTGCGAGACGCACGTGTGCCTGCTGCAGACCGCGCTCGAACTGCTCGACGAGGAATTCGACGTCTGTGTCGTCACCGACGCCTGCGGTTCGCGCACCGAGCGCAACCGCGACGCCGCGTTCGACCGGCTCGCCGGCGCGGGCTGCGAGCTGGTCACGACCGAGATGGTGCTGTTCGAATGGTTGCGCAGCGCGGACCACCCCGCGTTCGAGGACGTCCTGGCCCTGGTGAAGTGAGAGGAGACCGCATGGGTTACGCCGAGTTCTACCGCCGCTCCGTCGAGGAGCCCGATGCGTTCTGGGCCGAGCAGGCCCGGCTGGTCGACTGGAAGCAGCCGCCGCAGCGCATCTGCGACGACTCGCGGCCACCGTTCACGCGCTGGTTCGGCGGCGGCACGACCAACCTGTGCCACAACGCGGTCGACCGGCACCTCCAGGCGCGCGGCGACCAGCCCGCGCTGATCACGATCTCGACCGAGACCGATACCGAGCGAACCTACACGTACCGCGAACTGCACGCCGAGGTGCAGCGCACGGCGGCCGTCCTGCGCGAGCTGGGCGTGGGCCGCGGCGACCGCGTGCTGGTCTACATGCCAATGGTGGCCGACGCCGTGTTCGCGATGCTGGCCTGCGCTCGCATCGGCGCGATCCACTCGGTGGTGTTCGGCGGCTTCGCGTCGGTGTCGCTGGCCTCGCGCATCGACGATGCGCGGCCGAAGGTGATCGTCAGCGCCGACGCCGGTTCGCGCGGCGGCCGCGTCGTGCCGTACAAGCCGCTGCTGGACGAGGCGATCCGGCTCGCGTCGCACAAGCCGTCGGCGGTGCTGCTCGCGGATCGCGGCCTCGCGCCGATGGAGCGCGTGCCCGGCCGTGACCTCGACTGGGCGCCGCTGCGCGAGAAGCACCTGCACACCGAGGTGCCCTGTGAATGGCTGGACGCCAGCGAGGTCAGCTACACGCTCTACACGAGCGGCACGACCGGCCAGCCCAAGGGCGTGCAGCGCGACGTCGGCGGCTATGCGGTGGCGCTGGCCGCGAGCATGAAGCACATCTTCCAGGGCGAAGCGGGCCAGACCTTCTTCTGCGCCAGCGACATCGGCTGGGTGGTGGGCCACAGCTACATCGTCTACGGCCCGCTGATCGCCGGCATGGCGACCGTGCTGTACGAGGGCCTGCCGATCCGGCCCGACGCCGCGATCTGGTGGAGCATCGTCGAGAAGCACCGCGTCAGCCTGATGTTCACGTCGCCGACCGCGGTGCGCGTGCTGAAGAAGCACGACCCGTCGCACCTGAAGAAGCACGACGTGTCCACCCTGCGCGGGCTGTTCCTGGCTGGCGAGCCGCTCGACGAACCGACGGCGCGCTGGATCTCGGACGCGCTGGGCGTGCCCATCATCGACAACTACTGGCAGACCGAAAGCGGCTGGCCGATCCTGACGATCGCGAACGGGGTGGAGAAGAAGCCGTCGAAGTTCGGCAGCCCGGGCGTGCCGATGTACGGCTACCGCATCAAGCTGCTGCACGAGTCGACTGGCCAGGAACTCACGGGCGCCGACGAGAAGGGCGTGGTCGTGATCGAAGGGCCGACGCCGCCCGGCTTCATGCAGACCGTGTGGGGCGACGACGAGCGCTACGTGCGCACCTACTGGGAGAGCATCCCCGGCCAGCACGTCTACAGCACCTTCGACTGGGGCATCCGCGACCAGGACGGCTACTACTACATCCTCGGCCGCACCGACGACGTGATCAACGTGGCCGGGCACCGGCTTGGCACGCGCGAGATCGAGGAGAGCATCTCCAGCCATCCGGCCGTGGCGGAGGTCGCGGTGGTCGGCGTCGCCGACCAGGTGAAAGGCCAGGTGGCGATGGCCTTCGTCGTGCCGCGCGACCAGGGCGCCGTTGCCGACCCGCAGGGTGCGCTGAAGCTCGAGGGCGACATCATGAAGGTCGTCGACCAGCAGCTCGGCGCCGTCGCCCGGCCATCCCGCGTGCGGTTCGTCTCCCTGCTGCCCAAGACCCGCAGCGGCAAGCTCCTGCGCCGCGCGATCCAGGCCGTCTGCGAAGGCCGCGACCCCGGCGACCTGACCACCATCGAAGACCCCACCGCCCTCCAGCAGATCAAGGACCAACTGAACGCCTAGCAAGCCACGCTCCGCCCCCTCTCCCCCTCGGGGGAGAGGGATGGGGTGAGGGGGTTCGTGACGATCCCATCCGCCAAGCGGATGCGCTTGTGGGGTGGTGACCGGGGGGCGGCGACGCAGGTGCCACGAAGTGGCACAATCGCGGCGCAACTCCGGTCCTTCCACCCCACAGTTCGCATCCGCTAACCGGTCCAGCCGTGTCGCGGAAGGTTTCCTCAACCAGCTGAAGCTCCCTGCAGGGGAGCAGAAAGTAGCGAGAGATGAGCGACAGCTCCGTCTACAAGGCCTATCTCGGCAACTCGTACCTGTTCGGCGGCAACGCGCCCTACGTCGAGGAGATGTACGAGAACTACCTGGCCAACCCCGGGAGCGTTCCCGACACCTGGCGCGATTACTTCGACGCCCTCCAGCACGTCCCGGCCTCCGACGGCAGCAATGCCAAGGACGTGCCGCACATGCCCGTCATCAACGCGTTCGCCGAGCGCGCCAAGCAGGGCGGCACGCGCGTCGTGCAGGCGGCGGGCGCCGACCTCGAGCTGGCCCGCAAGCGCACCGCCGTCCAGCAGCTGATCGCCGCCTACCGCAACGTCGGCTGCCGCTGGGCCGACCTCGACCCGCTCAAGCGCACCGAGCGCGAGAACATCCCCGAGCTCGACGCCTCGTTCTACGGCTTCACGGCCGCCGACCAGGAAGCGGTGTTCAACACCAGCAACACGTTCTTCGGCAAGGAGTCGATGTCGCTGCGCGAGCTGCAGAACGCGCTGCGCGAAACCTACTGCGGCACCATCGGCGCCGAGTTCATGTACATCAGCGACCAGGGCCGCAAGCGCTGGTGGCAGCAGAAGCTGGAGTCGGTCCGCGCCAAGCCGAACTTCAGCACGGACAAGAAGAAGCACATCCTCGACCGCCTGACGGCCGCCGAGGGCCTCGAGCGCTTCCTGCACACCAAGTACGTCGGCCAGAAGCGCTTCTCGCTGGAAGGCGGCGAGAGCTTCATCGCCTCGATGGACGAGCTGATCCAGCAGGCCGGCAGCAAGGGCGTGCAGGAGATCGTGATCGGCATGGCCCACCGCGGCCGCCTGAACGTGCTGGTGAACACGCTGGGCAAGATGCCCGCCGACCTGTTCGCCGAGTTCGACCACACGGCCAAGGAAGACCTGCCCGCCGGCGACGTGAAGTACCACCAGGGCTTCTCGTCCGATGTCAGCACGCCCGGCGGCCCGGTGCACCTGTCGCTGGCCTTCAACCCGTCGCACCTCGAGATCGTCAACCCGGTCGTCGAAGGCTCGGTGCGCGCGCGCATGGACCGCCGCGCCGATCCCAAGGGCAAGCAGGTGCTGCCGGTGCTGGTGCACGGCGACGCCGCCATCGCAGGCCAGGGCGTGGTGCAGGAGACGCTGGCGCTGGCCGAAACGCGCGGCTACTTCACCGGCGGCACGGTCCACATCGTCATCAACAACCAGATCGGCTTCACCACCAGCGACCCGCGCGACACGCGCTCGACGCTGTACTGCACCGACATCGTGAAGATGATCGAGGCGCCGGTGCTGCACGTGAACGGCGACGACCCGGAAGCGGTGGTGCTGGCGACGCAGCTGGCGCTCGAGTACCGGATGGAGTTCGCCAAGGACGTCGTGGTCGACATCGTCTGCTTCCGCAAGCTGGGCCACAACGAGCAGGACACGCCCTCGCTCACCCAGCCGCTGATGTACAAGAAGATCGCGCAGCACGCGGGCACCCGCAAGCTGTACGCCGACAAGCTGGCTGCGCAGGGCCTGGGCGACACGCTGGGCGACGACATGGCCAAGGCGTATCGCGCCGCCATGGACGCCGGCAAGCACACGGTCGACCCGGTGCTGACCAACTTCAAGAGCAAGTACGCCGTCGACTGGAGCCCGTACCTGGGCAAGAAGTGGACCGACGCCGCCGACACCGCCATCCCGATGGCCGAGTGGAAGCGCCTCGCCGAGCGCATCACGACCGTGCCGGACGGCTTCACCGTGCACCCGCTGGTCAAGAAGGTGCTCGAGGACCGCGCCGCGATGGGCCGTGGCGACGTCAACGTCGACTGGGGCATGGGCGAGCACATGGCGTTCGCCTCGCTGGTGGCCAGCGGCTATCCGGTGCGCCTGTCGGGCGAAGACGTCGGCCGCGGCACGTTCACGCACCGCCACGCCGTGCTGCACGACCAGAACCGCGAGCGCTGGGATACGGGCACCTACATCCCGCTGCAGAACGTGGCCGAGAACCAGGCGCCCTTCGTCTGCATCGACTCCATCCTGTCGGAAGAGGCGGTGCTCGGCTTCGAGTACGGCTACGCGTCCAACGACCCCAACACGCTGGTGATCTGGGAAGCGCAGTTCGGCGACTTCGCCAACGGCGCGCAGGTCGTCATCGACCAGTTCATCGCGTCGGGCGAAGTCAAGTGGGGCCGCGTCAACGGCATCACCCTGATGCTGCCGCACGGCTACGAAGGCCAGGGCCCGGAACACAGCTCCGCGCGCCTGGAGCGCTTCATGCAGCTGTCCGCGGACACCAATATCCAGGTCACGCAGCCGACCACGGCCAGCCAGATCTTCCACCTGCTGCGCCGACAGGTCGTGCGCCCGCTGCGCAAGCCGCTGGTGATCATGACCCCCAAGTCGCTGCTGCGGAACAAGGACGCCACCTCGCCGCTGTCCGAGTTCACCCGCGGCGGCTTCCAGACCGTCATCCCCGAGATGAAGGCGGAGCTGAAGGCCGACAAGGTCAAGCGCGTGGTCGTCTGCTCGGGCAAGGTCTATTACGACCTGGCCAAGAAGCGCGAGGAGAAGGGCATCGACGACGCCGCGATCCTGCGCGTGGAACAGCTGTACCCGTTCCCGCACAAGGCGTTCGCCGCCGAGCTGAAGAAGTACCCCGCCGCCACCGAGATCGTCTGGTGCCAGGATGAGCCGCAGAACCAGGGCGCCTGGTTCTTCGTGCAGCACCAGATCCACGAGAACATGGCCGACGGCCAGAAGCTCGGGTACTCGGGCCGCGCCGCGTCGGCGTCGCCGGCCGTGGGCTACTCGCACCTGCACCAGGAGCAGCAGAAGGCCCTGGTCGAAGGCGCGTTCGGCAAGCTCAAGGGCTTCGTCCTGACCAAGTAAGAGGACGACACCGGCGCGCGGCCGTTACGGACGCCGCCTGTGTCCTTCCATAGAAGAATTCATAGGAACCAGACATGGCGATCGTTGACGTCAAGGTGCCCCAGCTCTCCGAATCGGTGGCCGAGGCGACCCTCCTGCAGTGGAAGAAGAAGGCCGGCGAGGCCGTCGCGCAGGACGAGATCCTGATCGAGATCGAGACCGACAAAGTCGTGCTCGAGGTGCCCGCGCCCAGCGCCGGCGTGCTGGCCGAGATCGTGGTCGCCGACGGTGGCACGGTGGTCGCCGAGCAGGTCATCGCGAAGATCGACACCGAAGGCAAGGCGAGCGCCGGCGCTCCGGCACCTGCCGCCGCTGCGCCTGCACCCGCTGCCGCGGCCTCGAAGCCCGCCGCGGCCGCACAGTCGTCCGGCAGCAAGTCCGACATTGCGATGCCGGCCGCCGCCAAGATCATGGCGGACAACAACATGGCGCCCGGCTCGGTGCAGGGCACCGGCCGCGACGGCCGCATCACCAAGGGCGACGTGCTGCAGGCCGCCAGCGGTGCAGCCGCGGCACCGAAGGCCGCCGCGCCGGCACCGGCGCTGCAACAGGTCGCCGCGCCGGCCGCGATGAACCTGGGCGACCGCCCCGAGCAGCGCGTGCCGATGTCGCGCCTGCGCGCGCGCGTCGCCGAGCGCCTGCTGCAGTCGCAGTCGACCAACGCCATCCTCACCACCTTCAACGAGGTCAACATGGCCCCGGTGATGGAGATGCGCAAGCGCTTCCAGGAGAAGTTCGAGAAGGAGCACGGCGTGAAGCTGGGCTTCATGTCCTTCTTCGTGAAGGCCGCCGTGCACGCGCTGAAGAAGTACCCGGTGATCAACGCCAGCGTCGACGGCACCGACATCGTCTACCACGGCTACTTCGACATCGGCATCGCGGTGGGCTCCCCGCGCGGCCTGGTGGTGCCGATCCTGCGCAACGCCGACCAGATGTCGTTCGCCGACATCGAGAAGAAGATCGCCGAGTTCGGCGCCAAGGCGCGCGACGGCAAGCTGGGCATCGAGGACATGACCGGCGGCACGTTCTCCATCTCCAACGGCGGCGTGTTCGGCTCGATGCTGTCGACGCCCATCATCAACCCGCCCCAGTCGGCCATCCTCGGCGTGCACGCGACCAAGGACCGCGCCGTCGTCGAGAACGGGCAGGTCGTGGTGCGGCCGATGAACTACCTGGCCATGTCCTACGACCACCGCATCATCGACGGCCGCGAAGCCGTGCTGGGCCTGGTCGCGATGAAGGAAGCGCTGGAAGACCCGGCGCGCCTGCTGTTCGATCTGTAAGGGGAGCAGCATGGCGAAGAACTTCGACGTGGTCGTCATCGGTGGCGGCCCCGGCGGCTACATCGCCGCCATCCGCGCGGCGCAGCTGGGCTTCAACACGGCCTGCATCGACGAGTGGAAGAACAAGGACGGCAAGCCCGCGCCGGGCGGCACCTGCACCAACGTCGGCTGCATCCCGTCCAAGGCGTTGCTGCAGTCGTCGGAGAACTACGAGGAAGCCGGCAAGCATTTCGCCGACCACGGCATCAAGATCGCCGGCCTCGAGATCGACGTCGCCAAGATGCTGGCCCGCAAGGACCAGGTCGTGAAGCAGAACAACGACGGCATCCTGTTCCTGTTCAAGAAGAACAAGGTCACGTTCTTCCATGGCCGCGGCTCGTTCGCCAAGGCCGGTGACGGCGGCTACGAGATCAGCGTCAAGGGCGCGGCCGACGAGACGATCACCGCGAAGCACGTGATCGTCGCCACCGGCTCCAACCCGCGCGCGCTGCCCGGCGTTCCGTTCGACGAGCAGAAGATCCTGTCCAACGACGGCGCGCTGCGCATCCCCGCGGTGCCCAAGAAGCTGGTGCTGATCGGTTCCGGCGTGATCGGCCTGGAGATGGGCTCCGTGTGGCGCCGTGTCGGCGCCGAAGTCACGGTGCTGGAAGCACTTCCGACTTTCCTGGGCGCGGTCGACGAGCAGATCGCCAAGGAAGCGCACAAGGCCTTCATCAAGCAAGGCCTGAAGATCGAACTGGGCGTCAAGGTCGGCGAGATCAAGACGGCCGGCAAGGGCGTGTCGGTGGCCTACACCACCGCCAAGGGCGAAGCGCAGACCCTCGATGCGGACAACGTCATCGTCTCGATCGGCCGCGTGCCGAACACCATCGGCCTGAACCCCGAGGCGGTAGGCCTGAAGCTGGACGAGCGTGGCGCCATCGTGGTCGACGGCGACTGCAAGACCAACCTGCCGAACGTCTGGGCGATCGGCGACGTCGTGCGCGGCCCGATGCTCGCGCACAAGGCGGAGGAAGAGGGGGTCGCGGTGGCCGAGCGCATCGCGGGCCAGCATGGCCACGTCAACTTCAACACCATCCCCTGGGTGATCTACACCAGCCCCGAGATCGCCTGGGTGGGCCGCACCGAACAGCAGCTCAAGGCCGACGGCGTCGCGTACAAGGCGGGCACCTTCCCGTTCATGGCCAACGGCCGCGCGCGCGCGCTGGGCGACACGACGGGCATGGTCAAGTTCCTGGCCGACGCGAAGACCGACGAGATCCTGGGCGTTCACATCGTCGGCCCGATGGCCAGCGAGCTGATCTCCGAAGCCGTGGTGGCGATGGAGTTCAAGGCCTCGGCCGAGGACATCGCCCGCATCTGCCACGCGCACCCGTCGCTGTCCGAAGCGACCAAGGAAGCCGCGCTGGCCGTCGACAAGCGCACGCTGAACTTCTGAGGGCGGCAGCCAGGTGCCCTCGGTCCGTGAGGCGTACGACGCGGAGCTCCAGTCCCGCGGGTACGCCAGCGACCCCGCGCAGCTGCGCGCGGTGGAAGCGCTGGAGCGCTGCGCGCAGGACTGGGCGCAGTACAAGGACAAGCGCTCCAACAGCTTCAAGAAGCTGATCAACCATCCCGACATCCCGCGCGGCGTCTACATGTACGGCGGGGTGGGGCGCGGCAAGAGCTTCCTGATGGATTGCTTCTTCCAGGCGGTGCCCCTGAAGCGCAAGACGCGGCTGCACTTCCACGAGTTCATGCGCGAGGTGCACCGGGAACTGCAGGACCTGCAGGGCACGGTGAACCCGCTGGACAAGCTGGGCGAGCGCATGGCGCAGCGCTTCAAGCTGGTCTGCTTCGACGAGTTCCACGTCGCCGACATCACGGACGCGATGATCCTGCACCGGCTGCTGCAGTCGCTGTTCGACAACGGCGTGGGCTTCGTCACCACGTCCAACTTCCATCCCGACGAGCTGTACCCGAACGGGCTGCATCGCGATCGCATCCTGCCCGCGATCGAGCTGCTCAAGGAGAAGCTGGAAGTCGTCAACGTCGACAACGGCACCGACTACCGCCAGCGCACGCTGGCCGGCGTGCGGATGTACCACTGCCCGCTGGGCCCCGAAGCCGACGCCGCAATGGACAAGGCGTTCACCGACCTGGCGGAGTCGCACGACGAGAGTCCCGTGCTCACCATCGAACACCGCGAGATCCGTGCCCGCCGCAAGGCCGGCGGCGTCGTCTGGTTCGACTTCCGAACGCTGTGCGGCGGCCCGCGCTCGCAGAACGATTACCTGGAGATCGCCACCCAGTTCCACACCGTGCTGCTCTCCGGCGTGCCCTACATGCCGGTCAACATGGCGTCGGAAGCGCGGCGGTTCACCTGGCTGGTCGACGTTCTTTACGATCGGCGCGTGAAACTGATCCTCTCCGCGGCGGTCGAACCCGAGGCCCTGTACACGGACGGGCCGCTGGCGCACGAGTTTCCGCGCACGGTCTCGCGCCTGCGCGAGATGCAGTCGGCGCAGTACCTGGCGCACGGCCGCCGCGACGTCGACACCCGCCTGACATGAAGCCCATCCTCCTGCCCCTCCTGTGGCTCGCCTTCGCCGGCTCCGTCGCTGCGCAGCAACCCGCGCCGGCAGCAGGCGCCGCATCGTCGCCCGCGGAGCCGTCCGCCGAGCAGCAGGTCGCCGCCGAGCGCGCCCGCATCGGCGCCGAACGCGCGCGGGCGGAACGCGAGTTCGAAGCCGCGCAGAAGGCCTGCTACCAGAAGTTCGCCGTCACCGGCTGCATCGAGGACGCGCGCGCGAAGCGGCGCGAGGTGCTCGCCGACCTGCGCCGGCAGGAGGTCGCGCTGAACGACGCCCAGCGCCGCGCGCGCGCCGCCGAGCAGATGCGCGAGCTGGAAGCGCGCCAGGCCGAGCAGGAGCGCAAGGCGCAGGAGGCCCGGCAGAAGGGCCAGGAGAAGGAAGCCCAGCAGGAGCGGCGGGCGGCCGACAAGGAGGCCAAGCCCTCGCAGGATGCCGAGGCGGCCAGCCGCCGCGCCAAGACGCCGCGCCAGCCCAAGCCGACGCAGGCGCCCGACGTGGAAGCCAGCCGCGAGCGCTACGACCGCCGGATCGCCGACGCCGAGCAGCACAAGGCCGAGGTGCACCGCCGCGCCGCTTCGGCCAAGAAGGACGTCAAGCCGCTCCCCGTCCCTCCCTGAAGGACGGGCCCGCCCCTTACGCCAGCGGCTCCAACTTCACGATCACCAGCGACAGGTTGTCGCCGCCCCCACGGCCGCGGGAGCGCGCCTTCTCGATCAGGAACTCGCTCGCTTCGCGCGGCGACAACGACGAAAGCACCGAGCCGAGCTCGTTGTGGCTGAAGTAGTGCCACACCCCGTCGCTGCACGCCATCAGCACGTCGCCCGGGCGCAACTGCTGCACGTAGTGCAACGTCGCCGGCGGCTCGTCCTCGGCGCCCAGGCAGCCCATGAGGATGTTGGACTGCGGGTGCACGTTGGCTTCTTCCTCCGTGATCTGGCCGGCGTCGACCAGCGTCTGCACGTAGGAATGGTCCAGCGTGCGCTTGACCAGGCTGCCGCCGTGGAAGTAGTAGATGCGCGAATCGCCGGCGTGCACCCAGTGGCAGTCGCCGCTGGGGTTGATGAGGAACGCGGCGACGGTGCTGTGCGGCTCCTGCTCCGACGAGATGGCCGTCAGCTTGATGACGAGGTGCGCCTCGTCGACGATCTGCTTGAGCAGGTGTGACGCGTCGTCGTGGTCGGGCGAGTAGCGCTCGAACAGCTGCTTGGCCGTCATCATCACCTGGTCGGACGCCTTGCGGCCGCCGCTGCGGCCGCCCATGCCGTCGGCGACGACGCCGAGCACGCAGCCGGTGATGCGCGGGTGGCTCAGCAGCGCCACCTGGTCCTGCTGGTATTCGCGGTCACCCTTGTGGATGCCGGTGGCGGCGGTGAGCCGGTAGCCTTTGGTGGACATGTGGATCCTGAAACAGGCGGGTGCGCCGCGTGCGGCGCGCGCCGGAGCACGTATTATCCCTTCGACCGCAGAGTTCCCTGCGGAGGCCGTGCCAACTAGTGCCGTGGATTCCAACCTGCATTCGCCCGAGCGGCAGCTCATCGAGCTGCGGATGGAGCACGCCGACCTCGACGCGCTCATCGACCGCGTCGGCAGCGAGTCCCCCGCCGACGAATTGATGCTGCGGCGCCTCAAGAAGCGGCGGCTGCAGCTGCGCGACCAGATCGCGCGGCTGGAGCAGGTGCTCGACCCCAAAGAACCCGCGTGACTCCCCTGCAAGAAGCCGTGCACCGCGCGTTCGCGCCCGGCGGTGCACTCGCCGGCGCTGCCGAAGCCTTCCTCCCGCGCAGCGGGCAGACCGACATGGCGCTGGCCGTCGCCGCCACCGTGGAGGAGGGCGGCGCGCTGGTCGTCGAGGCCGGCACCGGCGTCGGCAAGACCTTCGCGTACCTCGTGCCCGCGCTGCTCTCGGGCGAGCGCGTGCTGCTGTCCACCGCCACCAAGACGCTGCAGGACCAGCTGTTCGGCCGCGACCTCCCGCGGCTGGTGGAAGCGCTCGGCCTGCCGGTGCGCACCGCGCTGCTCAAGGGCCGCGCCAGCTACCTGTGCCTGCACCGCCTCGACCAGGCGCGGCACGACGTGATGGCCGGTGACCGTGCCGTCGCCGCGACGCTGGCGCGCGTCGAGCAGTGGTCGCATGGCACCAAGTCCGGCGACCTCGCGGAATTGCCCGGCCTGGACGAACGCTCGCCGGTGATCCCGCTCGTCACGTCGACGCGCGACAACTGCCTCGGCTCGCAGTGCCCGAAGTTCCGCCAGTGCCACGTCAACCTGGCGCGGCGCGACGCACTGGCCGCCGACGTCGTCGTCATCAACCACCACCTGTTCTTCGCCGACCTCGCGGTGCGCGAGTCCGGCATGGCCGAACTGCTGCCCACCGTGCGCGTGGCCATCTTCGACGAAGCGCACCAGCTCAATGAGACGGGCGTGCAGTTCCTCGGCGCGCAGCTGGGCACGTCGCAGTTGCTCGACTTCACGCGCGACATGCTCGCGGCCGGCCTGCAGCTTGCGCGCGGGCTGGTCGACTGGCAGGGCACCGCGGCGGCCTGCGAACGCGCGGCGCGCGAGTTGCGGCTCGTCGTCGGTCGCTCCGGGCCGGGCCGCCTGCGCTGGGCCGGCGGGGCACCGGATGGCATCGAGCCCTCGGGGTGGCAGCAGGCGCTGGACGCCGTGCACGACGCGTGCGCGCAGGCGGCCGAAGCGCTCGCCATGGTCAGCGAGATCGCGCCGGACTTCCCGCGCCTGCAGGAGCGCGCGCGCCTGCTGGCCGATCGCGCCGAGCGCTTCGCGACGAAGTGCGAGGCCGACTGCGTGCGCTGGCTCGACGTCGGCACGCAGGTGCGGCTGATGGAATCGCCGCTGGACATCGCGCACACCATGCGCACCCGGCTGCTCAAGGAAGGCGAGGGCGGCCGCGCCTGGGTCTTCACCTCGGCGACGCTGGGCGACGACGCGCGCCTGTCCTGGTTCACCGAGCCCTGCGGCCTGCAGGAAGCGCAGGTGCTGCGCGTGGGCAGCCCGTTCGACTACCCGCGGCAGGCGGCGCTGTACGTGCCACGCGACCTGCCCAAGCCGAACGAGCCCACGCACCCACAGGCGGTCGCACGGCTGGCCGCCATCGCGGCGAAGCGCCTGGGTGGCCGGACGATGGTGCTGACGACGACGCTGCGGTCGCTGCGCGCGATCGGCGACGACCTGCAGCTCCGGTTCCCGGCCGGCGCCGGTCTCGAGATCCTCGTGCAGGGCCAATGGCCCAAGCGGCGGCTGATCGAGCGGTTCCGAGAAGGCGATTCGCAAGGCGGCGCGGGGTGCGTGCTGGTCGCGTCGGCGTCGTTCTGGGAAGGCGTCGACGTGCCCGGCGACGCGCTGCAGCTGGTCGTCATCGACAAGCTGCCTTTCCCGCCGCCGAACGACCCCGTGGTGGAAGCGCGCTCACAGCGGCTCGAGGCGCAGGGCCGCAGCCCGTTCAACGACTATTTCGTGCCGGAGGCGGCGGTGGCCCTGAAGCAGGGGGCGGGTCGCCTGATCCGCCGCGAGAGCGACCGGGGCGCGCTCGTGGTGTGCGACCCGCGCATGGCGACGATGGGATACGGCCGCCGGCTGCTGGCGGCGCTGCCGCCGATGCGGCGGCTGGAAGGCGCGGATGATTTCGCGGCGGCGCTGGACGCTTTGCGCGACGCCGCCGCGGTGGACTAGGAGCCTTGCGCGGGCTCCTGGCCGATCACCAGAACTTCCACCAGGCCGACTTCTCCGTCGGCTTCTCACCGCCGGTGAGGTAGACGCTCTGCGGATAGGTCTTCTCGAGCACGCGGCGCGAATCGTCGCGCAGCTGGGTCATGCCCAGCGCTTCGTACGACCGCATCAGGATCGCGAGGGCTTCCTCGCTCGCCGGCACTTCCTGGTAGTCGTTCAGCGCGGCCTGCGCGCGGTTGACCGCCGCCACGTAGGCGCCGCGGCGGTAGTAGTAGCGGGCCACGTGCACCTCGTACTGCGCCAGCGAGTTGACGATGTACGTCATGCGCGCGCGGGCGTCCGGCGTGTACTTGGACTCGGGGAAGCGCGTCGACAGTTCCTTGAAGGCCTCGAACGATTCCTTGGCGGCCTTCTGGTCGCGCTCCGACAGGTCCTGGCTGGCGATCCACGCGAGGAGGCCCAGGTTGTCATTGAAGTTCACGATCCCCTTGAGGTACAGCGCGTAGTCCAGCGCCGGGCTCGCGGGGTGCAGCTTCATGAAGCGGTCCAGCGTCGCGATGGCCTGGGCCGGCTCCTGCGAGCGGTACTGCGCGTAGGCCTTTTCCAGCTGCGCCTGCTGCGCGAGCGGGGTGCCGGCGGCGCGGCCTTCGAGGCGCTCCAGCAGCGGGATGGCCTTGTCCCAGGAGTTCGCCGCCAGTTCGTCGCGTGCGTCGGCGTACAGCTTGTTCGGGCTCAGCGCCGCACCCTTCTCGTCGCGCGGCTCGGAGGAGCAGGCCGCGAGCAGCAGCGCCGCGAGGGCGACGACGGATAATTTGGCACGAAGCATGAAGCGCAGACCTTCTTGAAACTGGGCCGCACGATTATAGGAGCGCCCCCCGAGGGCCTCCCCGTGGAGGAACCCGCGGACGACGAGGCGGACACCGCCGCGGCGGGCGAGT
Organism: Ramlibacter algicola; assembly: GCF_016641735.1. NCBI lineage: Bacteria > Pseudomonadati > Pseudomonadota > Betaproteobacteria > Burkholderiales > Comamonadaceae > Ramlibacter > Ramlibacter algicola. The sequence continues at coordinate 2,371,677 of NZ_JAEDAO010000001.1, forward strand.
CGCGCGAGCTGGTCGTCCAGGCGGCGCAGCACGGCGAGCGGCTGGACCGCGTGCTCGCGCAGCTGGTGCCCGAGTTTTCGCGCAGCTACCTGCAGCAGCTGGTGGACGACGGCGCCGTGGCCATCGACGGCCGTGCCGCGAGCCGTTCCGCGCACCGCGTGCGCGCGGGCAGCGTGCTCACGGTCGAATTGCGGCCGACGCCCCAGAGCCAGTCGTTCCGTCCCGAGGACATCCCGCTGCAGGTGGTGCACGAGGACGAGCACCTGCTGGTCGTCGACAAGCCGGCCGGCCTGGTCGTGCATCCCGCGCCGGGCAACTGGAGCGGCACGCTGCTCAATGCGCTGCTCGGGCGCGATGCGACGGCGGCGCAGTTGCCACGCGCGGGCATCGTGCACCGCCTGGACAAGGACACGAGCGGGCTGATGGTCGTCGCGCGCACGCGGGCCACCATGGACGCCCTGGTGCGGGCGATCGCCGCGCGCGAGGTCACGCGCCAATACCTGGCGCTCGCCCACCGCGCGTGGTCCGGGCCGGCGCAGCGCCATGTGGAGGCGCCGATCGGCCGCGACCCGCGCAACCGCCTGCGCATGGCGGTCGTCGATCCCGCGCTGTCGCCCGGCAAGCCGGCGGCCACGACCTTCGACCTGCTGGACACCAACGAGCAGGGCTGCCTGGTGCGCGCGAGCCTGCACACCGGGCGCACGCACCAGATCCGCGTGCACATGGCCCATGTCGGGCATCCGCTGCTGGGCGACGTGCTCTATGGCGGCCGGTGCGAGGCCGGCCTGCAGCGGCAGGCCCTGCACGCGTTCCGGCTGGCCTTCCGGCACCCCGTGACCGGCGCGCTGCTCGACCTGCGGTCGGCCCTGCCGCCGGACCTGTCCTCGGCCTTGGCCGCCTGGGGGCTGCGTTACAATCAGGACCCAGCGCCGGCACCTGCCGGCGCGCTCTCCGCGACACCGGCGCCCGCCCCGGGCCACCCCACGGTTGGAGCGCCGCCCGGCGCCCGTTCCAGGAAGACCGCAAGACGATGATGACCGCGGATGCCAAGCGCGTCCTCGAAACCGCGTTGATCTGCTCGCCGCAGCCTTTGCAGGTGCGTGAACTGCGGGTGCTGTTCAACGACGAACTCGGCGCCGACACGATCAAGTCGCTGCTGGACGACCTGCAGGACGACTGGGCGCAGCGCGGCGTGGAGCTGGTGTGCGTCGCGACCGGCTGGCGTTTCCAGAGCCGCCCCGAGATGCGCGAGTACCTCGATCGCCTGCACCCCGAGAAGCCGCCGAAGTACACGCGCGCCGCGCTCGAGACGCTGGCCATCATCGCGTACCGGCAGCCCGTGACGCGCGGCGACATGGAAGACATCCGCGGCGTGACCATCAATACGCAGATCCTCAAGCAGCTCGAGGACCGGGGCTGGGTCGAAGTGATCGGCCATCGCGAAGCGCCCGGCCGCCCCGGCCTGTACGCCACCACCAAGCAGTTCCTCGACGACCTGGGCCTCGCGTCGCTCGACCAGCTGCCCGCGCTGGAATCGCCTTCGCAGCAGGCGGCCATCTTCGCCGGCCTGGCCGAAGGCGACGGCGACGCCGTGCAGCCGCCGCTGGGGATCGAAGGCGCGACCGACCCCGAGCCGCCGCAGGCGGTCGAAGCTTCCGACGCCGGCGCCACCGACGAAGCCGCCGACGGCCCGCAACAAGACGACGGCGGCGGTCCCGCGCCGGCCCTCACCTGACCCCCATGAACGCCAACGAGCTCCACCCGCCGCATCCCGAGCCCGCCGGCGACGATCCCAAGGACAAGCCCGCCGTCGCCGCTCCCCAGCCTGCGCCTGCGCCCGAGCGCGCGGGGCAGCCGCAGGACGACGGCGACGAGCGCGAGGACGACGAGGATTTCGACGGCGATGACGAGGACGACGACGACGACGATCGTCCGCGCCGCGCGCAGGGTCCCGCTGCGCCGCCGGCGGAACCGATCCGCTTCGAGGACGTCGTGTCCGGCCGCTTCGACGCCGAGGAGCAGAGCCCCGAGGTCACGCTGGCCAAGCGCGTGCTGGCGCCGCAGGCCGATACTCCCAAGCTGCACAAGGTGCTCGCCCAGGCCGGCCTCGGCTCGCGCCTGGAGATGGAGCAGCTGATCATGGAAGGGCGGATCTCGGTCAACAACGAGCCCGCCCACGTCGGCCAGCGCATCCAGTGGGGCGACCAGATCAAGGTCAACGGCAAGCCGATCAGGGTGCGCATCGCGCCGCCGCCGGCGCGCGTCATCGCGTACCACAAGCCCACGGGGGAGGTCGTCACGCACGAGGACCCGCAGAACCGGCCGACCGTGTTTCGCAAGCTGCCGCGCCTGCCGCAGGGCAAGTGGCAGTCCGTGGGGCGCCTGGACCTCAACACCGAAGGCCTGCTGCTGTTCACCAACAGCGGCGAGCTCGCCAACCGCCTCATGCATCCGCGCTTCGGCCTGGAGCGCGAGTACGCCGTGCGCGTGCTGGGCGCGCTGTCCAACGAGGAGAAGCAGCGGCTGCTGGACGGTGTCCAGCTGGAAGACGGCAAGGCGCAGTTCGGCACCATCGAGGATGGCGGCGGCGAGGGTGCCAACGCGTGGTACCGCGTCACCATCTCCGAGGGCCGCAACCGCGAGGTGCGCCGCCTGATGGAATCGCTGGGCCATGCGGTCAGCCGCCTGATCCGCATCCGCTACGGCGCGGTGGTGCTGCCGCGCGGCCTCAAGCGCGGCGCGTTCGTCGAGCTGGACGAGCGCGACATCCGTGACCTCACGCAGGCGGCCGGGCTGCATGCGGGCGAGCGCGAACACGGCGGTGACGGCGGCGGCAAGTCGCGCAACCGCCGTCGCGGTGGCGGTGGCGGCGGGCCGCGTCCCGACGGTTCCCGCGGTCCCCAGCAGGGGAACAAGGGGCAGGGCGGCCAGCAGCGCCGCTCCAAGGGGACTGGCGGCGGTGGCGGTGGCGGTGGAAGCCGCGACGGCGGCGGCCAGCCCGATCCGATGAAGACGTCGTTCGGCTACATCGGCGCCGACAGCTTCATGCGCCAGCGCCAGGGCGGTGGCGGCAACGCCGGCGGCGGCGGCGGGCAGCGTCGTGGCGGCCCGCGCCGCGGTGGCGGTGGCGGTGGCGGTGGCGGTGGCGGTGGCGGTGGCGGTGGTCGCGGCGGCCGCTGAGCCAGCCATTCGACGCCGCGCGGCGCGCATCGACGCCGCGGTTTAAAATCTAGGGCTTTGCCAGAACTTTCACGCCCGCGCGCAGCCTAACCGGCGCGCCCGGGCTTCTCCCTTTCACAACCAGGAACTCCCAGCATGGCGATCGAACGCACCCTCTCCATCATCAAGCCCGACGCGGTGGCCAAGAACGTGATCGGCCAGATCTACGCGCGCTTCGAGGGCGCGGGCCTCAAGGTCATCGCCGCCAAGATGGCCCACCTGTCGCGCCAGGAGGCCGAGCAGTTCTACGCCGTGCACAAGGCCCGCCCGTTCTTCAAGGACCTGGTGGATTTCATGATCTCCGGCCCGGTGATGATCCAGGTGCTCGAGGGTGAAGGCGCGATCGCCAAGAACCGCGAGCTGATGGGCGCCACCGACCCGAAGAAGGCCGAGAAGGGCACCATCCGCGCCGACTTCGCCGACAGCATCGACGCCAACGCCGTGCACGGCTCCGACGCTCCCGAGACGGCCGCCGTCGAGGTTTCGTTCTTCTTCCCCGGGATGAACGTCTACTCGCGCTGAGCGAGAGACCTTCCTCATGCGATGACGACGGCCAACCTCCTCGAATTCGACCTCGACGGGCTGGCCGCGTTCTGCGCAACGCTGGGCGAGAAGCGGTTCCGCGCCGTCCAGCTGTTCCGGTGGATCCACCAGCGCGGTGAATCCGATTTCGACCGGATGACGGACCTCGCGAAGTCGCTTCGCGAAAAGCTGAAGGCGCAGGCGCACGTCACCGCGCTGCCCGTCATCACCCAGCACGAATCCGCCGACGGCACCATCAAGTGGCTGTTCGACGTGCGCGACGGCAATGCCGTCGAGGCGGTCTTCATTCCCGAGGACGACCGCGGCACGCTGTGCGTGTCCTCGCAGGCCGGCTGCGCCGTCGGCTGCCGCTTCTGCTCCACCGGCCACCAGGGCTTCTCGCGCAACCTCACCACCGGCGAGATCCTCGCCCAGCTGTGGTTCGCCGAGCACTTCCTGCGCAAGCACCTGAAGACGGACGAGCGCGTCATCTCGAACGTCGTGATGATGGGGATGGGCGAGCCGCTGCAGAACTACTCGGCGCTCGTGCCCGCGCTGCGCGCGATGCTCGACGACCATGGTTACGGCCTGTCGCGGCGCCGCGTGACGGTCTCCACGTCCGGCGTCGTGCCGATGATCGACCGGCTGTCGCAGGACTGCCCGGTGGCGCTGGCCGTGTCGCTGCACGCGCCGAACGATCCGCTGCGCGACAACCTCGTGCCGCTCAATCGCAAGTACCCGCTGGCCGACCTGCTGGCGGCATGCAACCGCTACCTGCAGCATGCGCCGCGCGACTTCATCACGTTCGAGTACTGCATGCTCGATGGCGTCAACGACACGCCGGAGCACGCGCGCGAGCTGGTCGCGCTGGTGCGCGGGCACGGCACCAGCTGCAAGTTCAACCTCATTCCATTCAACCCGTTCCCGCAATCGGGCCTGACGCGCTCGCCCAACACACGCGTGGTCGCGTTCGCGAGGATCCTCAACGATGCTGGTATCGTCACCACCGTGCGCAAGACGCGGGGCGACGACATCGACGCCGCGTGCGGGCAGCTGGCGGGAGACGTCAAGGACCGCACGCGAGTCGGCGAGCGCATCGCCCAGCAGCGCACCGTGATGCTCAGACAGGTGCCGGCAGCGGCGGCTGCGAAGGAGGGTTGAATGGACGTTCGGAATGGGGCGCGCACCGGCGCGCTGGTGGCGTTGCTCCCGTGGGCGGCGCTGTTGTCGTCGGTGGTCGCGATCTCCGGGTGCGCGGGCGGTCCGTCCCCGCAAGCGGCGGACACTCCCGCCCCCTTCACCGAATCCGACGAGCCCGAAGGCCGCAAGCGCGCGCGCATCCGCACCGAGCTCGCCACCGGCTACTTCGAGCAGGGCCAGACCTCCGTCGCCCTGGACGAACTGAAGCAGGCCATCGCCGCCGACCCGACCTATCCCGACGCGTACAACCTGCGCGGCCTGATCTACCTGCGCATGGCCGACAACCGCCAGGCCGAGGACAGCTTCCGCCGCGCGGTGGCGCTGAACCCGCGCGACGCGAACACGCTGCACAACCTGGGCTGGCTGCAGTGCCAGGAGAAGCGCTGGGACGAGTCGCAGCGCAGCTTCGAGCAGGCGCTGGCCAGCCCGATCTACCGCGACCGCGCCAAGACGCTGATGACGCTGGGCATCTGCCAGGCCCGCGCCGGCCGCAATGCCGAAGGCGAGCGCAACCTCGCGCGCGCCTGGGAGCTGGAGGAAGGCAACCCGATCGTCGGCTACAACCTCGCGTCGATGCTGTTCGCGCGCGGCGACGCCGCGACCGCACAGAACTACATCCGGCGCCTGAACAACAGCGAACTGGCGAATGCCGAGACGCTGTGGCTGGGCGTGAAGATCGAGAACAAGCTGGGCGACCGCGTCGCCGCGCGCCAGCTCGGCGAGCAGTTGCGTAAGCGCTTCCCGCAATCGCGCGAGGCCGGTGCCTACGACCGTGGGGCGTTCAATGAGTGAGGCCGTCGCGGTCGAGAGCGCGGGCGCGCTGCTGCGCCAGGCCCGCGAGGCGTCCGGCCTGCACGTCGCCGCGCTGGCGGTGTCGCTGAAGGTGCCGGTGCGCAAGCTCGAGGCGCTGGAGAACGATCGCTACGACGAACTGACCGACGCCGTGTTCGCGCGGGCGCTGGCCTCCAGCGTGTGCCGCACGCTCAAGGTCGACGCGCGCCCGATCCTCGATCGCCTGCCGCAGACCAACGCGCCGCGCCTGGTGCAGGACCGCGAGGGCATCAACGCGCCGTTCCGCGCGCCCGGCGATCCGGTGGCGCCCCGCTGGTTCGACCAGTGGTCGCGGCCGCCCGTCATCGCGATGTTCGCGTTGCTCATCGCGGCGCTGGTCGTCGTCCTCATGCCGCGCCGGGACGACGTGGCCGCCGTGAAGACGGACTCGGCCACGCCGGTGGCCGGCATGACCGCGCCGGCCCTGCCGCCGGTGGCCTCGACCACCGAGCCCGTGGCCGCCCCCTTGCCGGTGGCCAGCGAGCCCGCCACGCCCGTGGCGGCACGCGCCGCCAGCGCGCCGGCTGCAGCCGCGTCGATGCCTGCCACGCAGGCCGCCGTGGCGGCACCGGCCACCACCCCCGCCAGCGCGCCTGCGACCGGCGGCACCATCGTCTTCCGCACCAGCGCACCGTCGTGGGTCGAGGTCATGGACGCCAAGGGCAACGTCGCCCTGCGCCGCCTCATGGCCGCCGGCGAGACGGCCGGCGCCAGCGGCCCGCTGCCACTGGCCGTGACGGTCGGCAGCGCCAACGCCACCACGGTGGAAGTGCGCGGCAAGCCCTTCGCCCTCGCGCCCGCCCTCGTCAAGGACAACGTGGCGCGTTTCGACATCAAGTAGTTCCCATGACGCCTCCCTGCCTGCCGATCGAACCGGCCGCGCCCGCGCAGCGCCGGTCCCGCCAGGCGCGCATCGCCTGGGGCTCGCGCGTGGTCACTGTCGGCGGCGACGCCCCGGTGCGCGTGCAGTCCATGACGAACACCGACACCGAGGATCCGATCGCCACCGCGATCCAGATCAAGGAACTGGCCACGGCCGGCTCGGAAGTCGTGCGCATCACCGTCAACACGCCCGAAGCCGCCAGGCAGGTGCCGTACATCCGCGAGCAGCTCGATCGCATGGGCGTCGACGTGCCGCTGGTGGGCGACTTCCACTACAACGGCCACCGGCTGCTGACCGAGTTCCCGGACTGCGCGCAGGCGCTGTCCAAGTACCGCATCAACCCCGGCAACGTCGGCAAGGGCGACAAGAAGGACCGCCAGTTCGGCCAGATGATCGAAGCCGCCATCCGCTGGGACAAGGCGGTGCGCATCGGCGTCAACTGGGGCAGCCTCGACCAGGAACTGCTCGCGTCGCTGATGGACGAGAACGCGCGCCGCGCCCAGCCCTGGGACGCGCGCAGCGTGATGTACGAGGCGCTGATCACGTCCGCCATCTCCTCCGCGAAGCTCGCCGAGGAGATGGGCCTGAAAGGCGAGCAGATCATCCTGTCGTGCAAGGTCAGCGGCGTGCAGGACCTCATCTCGGTCTACCGCGAACTGGCGCGCCGCTGCGACTACGCGCTGCACCTGGGCCTCACCGAAGCGGGCATGGCCACCAAGGGCACGGTCGCTTCCAGCGTCGCGCTGGGCATCCTGCTGCAGGAAGGCATCGGCGACACGATCCGCGTGTCGCTCACGCCGCAGCCGGGCGAGTCGCGCACGCAGGAAGTGGTCATCGCCTCCGAGATCCTGCAGGCCCTGGGCCTGCGCGTGTTCGTGCCCAGCGTCACCGCCTGCCCGGGCTGCGGCCGCACGACGAGCACGACGTTCCAGGAACTGGCCAAGCAGATCGACGACCACCTGCGGTCCAACATGCCCGTGTGGCGCGCCAAGTACCCCGGCGTCGAGAAGCTGAGGGTGGCCGTGATGGGCTGCATCGTCAACGGCCCGGGCGAGAGCAAGCACGCCGACATCGGCATCAGCCTGCCCGGCACGGGCGAGGCGCCGGCGGCGCCGGTGTTCATCGATGGCCAGAAGGCCCTCACCCTGCGCGGCGACAACATCGCGCAGGAGTTCCACCAGATCGTCGAGACCTACATCGAAAAGAAATACGGGCAGCCCGTCGCGGCCTGACCCGTCATCACTGAAATGGCCGACAAGCTCAATGCCGTCAAGGGCATGAACGACATCCTGCCGCCGGACTCGGCGCGCTGGGAATGGCTCGAGGACAAGGTGCGCGACCTGATGGCGCGCTACGCGTACCGGATGATCCGCACGCCGGTCGTCGAGCCCACGCAGCTGTTCGTGCGCGGCACCGGCCAGACCACGGACATCGTCGAGAAGGAGATGTACTCCTTCGAGGACCGCCTCAACGGCGAGCAGCTGACGCTGCGCCCCGAGAACACGCCCGGCGTGGTGCGCGCGGCCATCGAGCACAACCTGACGTACGACGGCGGCAAGCGCCTGTACTACATGGGCCCGATGTTCCGCCACGAGCGCCCGCAGCGTGGCCGCTACCGCCAGTTCTACCAGCTGGGCGCCGAGGTGCTGGGCCATCCCGGTCCCGAGGTCGACGCCGAGCTGATGTTGCTGGCGCACCAGCTGTTCACCGAGCTGGGCCTGCAGGACATCCGCGTCGAGATGAACAGCCTGGGCGTGCCCGCCGAGCGGCAGGCGCACCGCGCCGCGCTGGTCGCGTACTTCGAGCAGCACCAGGACGTGCTCGATGCCGATGCGAAGCGCCGCCTGCACACCAACCCGCTGCGCATCCTGGACACCAAGAACCCGGCGATGCAGCAGATGGCCGCCGGCGCGCCGCAGCTGCTGGCGTACCTGGGCGAGGCCTCGCTCAAGCACCTGGACACCGTCAAGGCGCTGCTGGACGCGTGCGGCGTGCGCTGGTCGATCAACCCGCGCCTGGTGCGCGGCCTCGACTACTACAGCCACACCGTCTTCGAATTCATCACCGACCAGCTCGGCGCGCAAGGCACCCTGTGCGGCGGCGGCCGCTACGACGGCCTGTTCGAGATCCTCGGCGGCAAGCCGACCCCGGCCGTCGGCTGGGGCATGGGCCTGGAACGCGTGCTGGAACTGCTCAAGGAGCAGGGCACCGCCACGGGCGCGCCGGCGCCCGACGCCTATGCAATCGTCCCCGACGCGCAGGCCTTGCCCGTTGCGATGCGCACCTTGCAGGCGCTGCGCGCCGCGGGGGTGTCGGTGCAGATGCACGCGGGCGGGGCCGAAGGCTTCGGCAGCATGAAGTCGCAGTTCAAGAAGGCTGACGGCAGCGGCGCGCACCACGCGCTCGTCTTCGGCGCCGACGAACTGGCGGCCGGCGAGGTCACGGTCAAGGCGCTCCGGGACGGGCAGGGCGCACAGCAGCGCCGCCCGCTCGCGACGCCGCAGGACTGGGCCGCGACCCTCCGCGCCTGATCGCCGCCGGGCAGTGCTGCCCGGCTCACTACAATCCCCCGCGGCCCATCCCGCGGCCGACCCCAAGTTCCAATGGCATCCCATCTCGATCTCGAAGAACAGGAGCAGCTTGACCAGCTCAAGCACTTCTGGAACCAGTACGGCAACCTGATCTCGTGGGTGCTGATCGTCGTCTGCGGCTCCATCGCGGCCTACAACGGCTGGAACTGGTGGCAGCGCAACGAGTCGCTCAAGGCATCGGCCGTGTACGAGGAGGTCGAGCGCGCCGTGCTCGCCAACGACCTCGCCCGCGCCGAGCAGGCGTTCGGCGATGCACGCGACAAGTACGGCCGCACGCTCTATGCGCAGCAGGCCGGCCTGCTCGTCGCCAAGGCGGCCGCCGACCAGGGCAAGGCGGACACCGCGCGCGCCGCGCTGACCTGGGTCGCCGAGCACCCGGCCGACGACGGCTACAAGGCGATCGCGAGCCTGCGCCTGGCGGCGCTGCAGATGGATGCCAAGGATTACGACGGCGCGCTCAAGCGCCTCGAGGGCAGCTTCCCCGCGGAATTCAACGGCCTGGTGGCCGACCGCCGCGGCGACATCTACAACCTGCAGGGCAAGAAGGACCAGGCCAAGGCCGAATACGAGAAGGCCTGGCGTGCGCTCGACGGCTCGGAGTACCGCCGCCTCGTCGAGGTGAAGCTCACCGCCCTGGGCGTCGACCCGAAGTCGCTGGCCCCCCAACCGAAGGCCGCCACCGGCACCGCGAAGTCATGATGCAACCCAAGCTCCATCGCGCCGCGCGCCTGTCCGCGCTCGTGCTCTGCGCCGCCGCCCTCGGTGGCTGCTCGTACATGCCGCAGCTGTCCTGGCCCTCGTGGCTGGGTGGCAGCGGCGACAAGGCCAAGCCGGCCGAACTGCCGCCGAACCCGGCCACGTTCGGCGTGCGGCAGGCCTGGATGGCGCGCGTGGGCACCGTCGACTTCCCGCTGTCTGTCGCCACCTCCGGCACCAACGTGGTGGTCGCCTCGAGCGACGGCACCGTCGCGATGCTGGACGGTGCCACGGGCCGCGAGGCCTGGCGCGCGGCCGTCGGGCAAGGCCTCAGCGCGGGCGTCGGCACCGACGGCACGCTGGTCTCCGTCGTCACCGACGACAACCAGCTCACCACGCTCTCGAATGGCAAGGTGCTGTGGCGCGAGCGGTTGCCCGCGCAGGCCTACACCGCGCCGCTGGTCGCAGGCGCCCGCGTGTTCGTGCTGGCCGCGGACCGCTCCGTCTCCGCCTATGACGGCCAGTCGGGCCGCCGCCTGTGGACCCAATCCCGCCAGGGCGAGCCGCTGGTGCTGCGCCAGGGCGGCGTGCTGCTTCCCTTCGGCGACACGCTGCTCGCCGGCCTGGGCGGCCGCCTGGTCGCCATGAACCCGGGCGGTGGCGCCGCGCGTTGGGAAGTGCCGATCGCGACGCCGCGCGGCACCAACGACGTCGAGCGCCTCGTGGACCTGGTGGGCCCCGTGTCGCGCGTCGGCAGTTCGATCTGCGCCCGCGCCTTCCAGGCCGCGGTCGGCTGCGCCGACGCGGCCCGCGGCACCTTCGTGTGGAGCAAGCCCGCCAACGGCGGCACCGGGGTCAGCGGCGACGAGTCCATCCTGGTGGGCACCGAGTCCGACGGCCGCGTGATCGCCTGGAAGCGCGAGAACGGCGAGCGCCAGTGGAACAACGAGCTGTTCCTGCACCGCCGCCCGAGCGCGCCGCTGGTGGTGGGCAAGTCGGTCGCGTTCGGCGACTTCGAAGGCTGGTTGCACGTGCTGTCGCGCGAGGACGGCAAGGTGGCCAACCGCATCGCGACGGATGGTTCGCAGATCGTCGCCGCGCCGGTGATGGTCGGCCAGACGATGGTCGTGGTGACGCGCAACGGCAGCGTCTTCGGCTTCGTCCCCCAGTAAATCAGACTCCCAGGGCGGCAGCATGAAACCCGTGATGGCCCTCGTGGGCCGCCCCAACGTCGGCAAGTCGACGCTCTTCAACCGGCTGACCAAGTCGCGCGACGCCATCGTCGCCGACTTCGCCGGGCTCACGCGCGACCGGCACTACGGCAACGCGAAGCACGGCAAGCACGAGTTCATCGTCATCGACACCGGCGGCTTCGAGCCGACGGCCGAGAGCGGCATCTACTCGGAGATGGCCAAGCAGACGCGCCAGGCCGTGGCCGAGGCCGACGTCGTCGTGTTCGTGGTCGACGCGCGCGCCGGCCTCTCGGCGCAGGACCACGACATCGGCGAGTACCTGCGCAAGCTGGGCAAGCCCACGGTGCTCGCGGCCAACAAGGCCGAGGGCATGACCGAGGGCGTGCAGCTCACCGAGTTCTACGAGCTCGGGCTCGGCGACGTGCACCCGGTGTCGGCCGCGCACGGGCAGGGCATTCGCAGCCTGGTGGAGGTCGCGTTCGAGCCGCTCGGCCTGCACGAGGACGACGACGTCGAGGAGGCGCCGCAGGACGAGGGCGTCATCAAGCTCGCGGTCGCGGGCCGCCCCAACGTCGGCAAGTCGACCCTCATCAACACCTGGCTGGGCGAGGAGCGCCTCGTCGCATTCGACCTGCCGGGGACGACGCGCGACGCGATCTCGGTGCCGTTCGAACGCGGTGGCCAGAAGTACGAACTGATCGACACCGCCGGCCTGCGCCGCAAGGGCCGCGTGTTCGAGGCGATCGAGAAGTTCTCGGTGGTCAAGACGCTGCAGGCGATCGAGTCGGCCAACGTCGTCCTGCTGCTGCTGGACGCGACCCAGGGCGTCACCGACCAGGACGCGCACATCGCCGGCTACATCCTCGAGAGCGGCCGCGCGGTGGTCCTCGCCGTGAACAAGTGGGACGCGGTCGACGCGTACCAGCGCGAACAGGTGCAGCGGCAGATCGAAACGCGCCTCGCGTTCCTGAAGTTCGCCTCGCTGCACCTGATCTCGGCGAAGAAGCGGCAGGGCCTCGGGCCGGTGTGGCAGTCGATCGCGCAGGCCCACAAGGCCGCGATGACCAAGATGTCGACGCCGGTGCTCACGCGGCTGCTGTTGGAAGCGGTGCAGTTCCAGTCGCCCAAGCGCGCGGGCATGTTCCGCCCCAAGCTGCGCTACGCCCACCAGGGCGGCATGAACCCGCCCGTGATCGTCATCCACGGCAACTCGCTCGAGCACGTCACCGACGCGTACAAGCGCTTCCTCGAAGGCCGGTTCCGCAAGGAATTCAACCTCATCGGGACCCCGCTGCGCATCGAGATGAAGACCACCAAGAATCCCTACGCCGACAAGGAGTAGGGCGCGTTCGCGCACCTTGTTGGAGGGCGGCCCTTGAAGCCGCGCGCGATGGACCCACGTGTGCTCGGGTCTGGACGGCGGATTACTTGCACAGCTGGGTTGCTGTGGTAAGGTGCAAGTTCCAAAACCGTCCGAACACGGAGAATATCGTGAGCAACAAAGGGCAGCTGCTACAAGACCCGTTCCTCAACGCGCTGCGCCGCGAGCACGTCCCGGTCTCGATCTACCTCGTCAACGGCATCAAGCTGCAGGGCCAGATCGAATCCTTCGACCAGTACGTCGTCCTGCTGCGCAACACCGTGACCCAGATGGTCTACAAGCACGCGATCTCCACCATCGTTCCCGGCCGGGCCGTCAACTTCCAGGCAGCCGACACCCCCGAGTCCGCTGCCAGCTGACCGCCGGCGCGCACGACGCGCCTTCCCCGCCGGGCGTCAACACACCGCACACCCGGATTCCCTGATTGCCTGACACCCAAGCCTCTCCGACCGCCCCCGCCTTGCTGGTAGGGGTGGATTTCGGCCTGCCCCATTTCGACGCCGAGCTCGAGGAGCTGGGCGAACTCGCGCGCACCGCCGGCCTCGAGCCGGTCGGCCGCATCACCGCCAAGCGCAAGGCGCCCGACGCCGCGCTGTTCGTCGGCAAGGGCAAGGCCGACCAGATCAAGGAACTCGCCGAGGAGCTCGGCGCCACCGAGGTGCTGTTCGACCAGTCGCTCAGCCCCGGCCAGCAGCGCAACCTCGAGCGCCACCTGGGCCTGCCCGTCAACGACCGCACGCTGCTGATCCTGGAGATCTTCGCCCAGCGCGCGCGCAGCCACGAGGGCAAGCTGCAGGTCGAGCTGGCCCGCCTGCAGTACGTCAGCACGCGGCTCGTGCGGCGCTGGTCGCACCTGGAGCGCCAGACCGGCGGCGCCGGCGTGCGCGGCGGCCCGGGCGAGAAGCAGATCGAACTCGACCGCCGGATGATCGGCGACGCCATCAAGCGCACCAAGGACAAGCTGGAGAAGGTCAAGAAGCAGCGCTCCACGCAGCGCCGCCAGCGCGACCGCCAGGGCGCGTACACGATCTCCCTGGTCGGCTACACCAACGCCGGCAAGAGCACGCTGTTCAACGCGCTGGTCAAGGCGCAGGCCTATGCGGCCAACCAGCTGTTCGCCACGCTGGACACGACCACGCGGCGCCTGTACCTCGACGACGTCGAGGGCGTGCAGGCCGGCCGCTCGGTGTCGCTGTCGGACACGGTGGGGTTCATCCGCGACCTGCCGCACGGGCTGATCGATGCGTTCCAGGCAACGCTGCAGGAAGCCGCCGACGCCGACCTGCTGCTGCACGTCGTGGACGCGTCCAACCCGCACCACCCGGAGCAGATCGACGAGGTGCAGCGCGTGCTGCACGAGATCGGCGCCGGCCAGGTGCCGCAGGTCCTGGTGTTCAACAAGATCGACGCGCTCGAGCCGTCGCAGCGCCCCCGCGCGGCGCAGGATGTGTTCGGGCTCGAAGGCACGCCGGTCACCCGCGTGTTCGCCAGCAGCCGCACCGGCGAGGGCCTGCCCGCGCTGCGCCAAGAGCTCGCCGTGCGGGCGGCGGCGCCTGCGGCAAACCCTCACCCGGCGCCGGACCTCCACGAAGCGCCCGCCTGATTGGGCACAATCGGCACAGCCAAGACACCCAGCCACGACAAGAACCGAGCGAATGAAGCTGCAACTCCCCGGCGCCATCGGCGGCCTTCCCGGCCGCGTGCGAGGCCTGTTCAACCTCAATGACCCCCGCTGGGGGCGCGGCTCCGGCGACGACGGCAATGGCAACGGCAATGGCCAGCGTCCCGACGGCGGCCGGGGGCCGAACCAGGGCCCGCCGGACCTGGACGAACTGTGGCGCGACTTCAACCGGCGCCTGGGCGGCCTGTTCGGCGGTGGCCGCGGCCGCCGTCCAGAAGGCGGCTTCCAGCCAGACATGAAGGGCGCCGGCATCGGCATCGGCCTGATCGCCACCGTCCTCGTGCTGATCTGGCTGGGCACCGGCTTCTTCATCGTGCAGGAAGGCCAGCAGGCGGTCATCACGCAGTTCGGCCGCTACAAGACCACCGTGGGCGCGGGCTTCAACTGGCGCCTGCCGTACCCGGTCCAGCGCCACGACGTCATCCCCGTCACGCAGATCCGCTCGGTGGAAGTCGGCCGCGACGTGATCGTCAAGGCCACCGGCCTGCGCGACTCGGCCATGCTCACGCAGGACGAGAACATCGTCGAGATCAAGTTCGCCGTGCAGTACCGCCTGAACGACGCGCGCGCCTACCTGTTCGAGAGCAAGGACCCCAACACCGCCGTCGTGCAGGCCGCCGAGACCGCGGTGCGCGAGGTGGTGGGCAACATGCGCATGGACTCCGCGCTGGCGGAAGAGCGCGACCAGATCGCCATCCGCGTTCGCACGCTGATGCAGCAGATCCTGGACCGCTACAAGGTCGGCATCGAGATCGTCGGCATCAACCTGCAGCAGGGCGGCGTGCGCCCGCCCGAGCAGGTGCAGGCCGCGTTCGACGACGTGCTCAAGGCCGGCCAGGAACGCGAACGCGCCAAGAACGAGGCCCAGGCCTATGCCAACGACGTGATCCCCCGCGCGGTCGGTTCCGCCTCGCGCCTCGCGCAGGAGGCCGAAGGCTACAAGTCGCGCATCGTGTCGCAGGCGCAGGGCGATGCGCAGCGCTTCAACTCCGTCCTGGCGCAGTACCAGAAGGCGCCGCAGGTCACGCGCGACCGCATGTACCTGGAGACCATGCAGCAGGTCTACGCCAACGTCACCAAGGTCCTGGTCGAGTCGCGCCAGGGCTCCAGCCTGCTGTACCTGCCGCTCGACCGCCTGCTGCAGCAGGTGTCGCCGGGCGGCACCGCCGCCGTGGCGCCGCCCGACCCGGGCTCGTCGCCGCAGTCCGGCGCGCCGTCCGCGTCCGCCAACACCAACGAGGCGCGCGGCCGCGACAGCGGCCGCAGCCGCGAACGTGAAACGCGCTGAGGGCCACCAGATGAACCGAATCGGATTCTTCGCCGCCAGCGCCCTGATCGCGCTGGCCCTCCTCAGCTCCATGTTGTTCGTGGTCGACCAGCGCCAGTTCGGCGTCGTGTACGCGCTCGGCCAGATCAAGGAAGTGATCACCGAGCCCGGCCTGAACTTCAAGCTCCCGCCGCCGTTCCAGAACGTCAGCTACATCGACAAGCGCCTGCTCACGCTGGACATCACCGACCCGGAGCCGATGCTCACGCTGGAGAAGCAGCGCGTGGTGGTGGACTGGTACGTGCGCTGGCGCATCACCGACCCGGCTGCGTACGTGCGCAACGTGGGCCTGGACGAGCAGGCCGGTGCCAACCAGCTGTCGCGCGTGGTGCGCAACGCGTTCCAGGAGGAGATCAACAAGGTCACCGTCCGGGAGCTGTTGTCCAGCAAGCGCGAGAAGCTCATGACCGACGTCAAGCGCGAGGTGCTGGAAGTGGTCAAGGGCGCCAAGCCCTGGGGCGTCGACGTCATCGACGTGCGCATCACGCGCGCCGACTACGTCGAGGCCATCACCGAATCGGTCTACCGCCGCATGGAAGCTGAGCGCAAGCGCGTGGCCAACGAACTGCGCTCCACCGGCGCCGCCGAGGGCGAGAAGATCCGTGCGGACGCCGACCGCCAGCGCGAGATCACGATCGCCAACGCGTATCGCGACGCGCAGAAGATCAAGGGCGACGGCGACGCGCAGGCTGCGGCGATCTACGGCGAGTCGTTCGGCCGTGATCCGCAGTTCGCCCAGTTCTACCGCAGCCTCGAGGCCTACCGCGCCACCTTCAACAAGAAGGGCGACGTGATGGTGCTCGACCCGCAGGGCACCGAGTTCTTCAAGGCCTTCCGCGGCTCCGGCGCCGCGGCGCCCGCCGGCAAGAAGTAAGCCGCCTTGGGCAGCGACGTGTTCTGGGCGGCGCTGGCGCTGGCGCTGGTGCTGGAGGGGCTGATGCCCCTCATCTCCCCGCGCACGTGGCGCGGCACGTTCGAGAAGCTGCTGCAACTGCGCGACGGCCAGCTGCGCTTCTTCGGGCTGTGCAGCGTCCTCCTCGGCCTCGCGCTGCTCTGGTTCGCGCTGTAGGCCGGGGCTCCGGCTGGGCCGCGGAGCGCGGCCGGTACAATGCCGTTTTTAACGACGCGCGTTTCTGCATGTCCGCCTGGCTCCTGCCGGATCACATCGCCGACGTCCTGCCCTCGGAAGCCCGGCACATCGAGGAGCTGCGGCGCCAGCTGCTCGACACGGCCCGCGGCTACGGCTGCGAGCTGGTGATGCCGCCGCTGCTGGAGCACCTCGAGTCGCTGCTCACCGGCACCGGCGAGGCGCTCGACCTCCAGACCTTCAAGCTCGTGGACCAGTTGTCCGGCCGCACGCTGGGCCTGCGCGCGGACACGACGCCGCAGGTCGCCCGCATCGATGCGCACCTGCTCAATCGCGCCGGCGTCACCCGCCTGTGCTACTGCGGTCCCGTGCTGCACACGCGCCCGGACCGGCCGCATGCGACGCGCGAGCCGCTGCAGTTCGGCGCCGAGATCTACGGCCACGCCGGCCTCGAGGCCGACCTCGAAGTGCTGCTGCTGGGCCTCGATTGCCTGAAGGCCGCTGGCGTGGGCGACGTCACGGTCGACCTGGCCGACGCCCGCATCGTCCGCTCGCTGTTCGCCGGCGCGCCTGTCGACGCGCAGGTGCTGCGCGACGTGCACGCCGCGCTCGCCGCGAAAGACGCTCCCGCACTCGTGCAGCTCACCAGGTCCTTCCCTGCTGCTTCCCGCGAAGGGCTGGCGGCCCTGGTGAACCTGTACGGCGACGCCAAGATGCTGGACGAAGCGCGGCGCGTCCTGCCTCCCATGCCCGCCATCGCGCAGGCGCTGGACCAGCTCGCGTCCATCGGCGCGCAGGTGCCCGGCGCGACGGTGAGCTACGACCTGGCCGACCTGCGCGGCTACGCGTACTACAGCGGCATCCGCTTCGCCGTCTACACGCCGGGCGCCAGCGACGCGCTGGTGCGCGGCGGCCGCTACGACGAGGTCGGCGCGGTGTTCGGCCGCAACCGGCCCGCGGCCGGTTTTTCGCTCGACGTCA
Organism: Ramlibacter algicola; assembly: GCF_016641735.1. Classification (NCBI taxonomy): domain Bacteria; kingdom Pseudomonadati; phylum Pseudomonadota; class Betaproteobacteria; order Burkholderiales; family Comamonadaceae; genus Ramlibacter; species Ramlibacter algicola. Next base: position 2,389,269 of record NZ_JAEDAO010000001.1, read on the forward strand.
AGGCGCTGGTGGGCGTGCTGCCCAAGCGGCCGCTGCGTGCGGCGATCCGCGCCCCGTGGGGCCAGGAGCCCGCGCTACGCGAAGCCATCGCCCGCCTGCGCGGCGAGGGCGAGACCGTGGTCTGCATGCTTCCCGGGCACGAGGGCGACCTGGACGAGTTCCAGTGCGACCGCCAGCTGGTTGCCGACGGCGCCCGCTGGGTCGTGCGCCCGCTCTGATTCCACAATTCCTTTCCTCCTTCCATCATGAACAAGACAACCGGTCGCAACGTCGTCGTGGTCGGCACCCAATGGGGCGACGAAGGCAAGGGCAAGCTGGTCGACTGGCTGACCGAGATGGCCCAGGGCGTGGTGCGCTTCCAGGGCGGCCACAACGCGGGCCACACGCTCGTCATCAACGGCGTCAAGACCGCGCTGCACCTGATCCCCAGCGGGATCATGCGGCCCGGCGTGAAGTGCTACATCGGCAACGGCGTCGTGCTGTCCGCGCAGAAGCTGTTCGAGGAGATCGAAGGCCTCGAGAAGGCCGGCGTCGAAGTCCGTTCGCGCCTGCGCATCAGCGAAGCCTGCCCGCTGATCCTGCCGTTCCACGCCGCGCTGGACATCGCGCGCGAGACGTTCCGCGAGAAGGGCGGCACCGAGAAGATCGGCACCACCGGCCGCGGCATCGGACCGGCGTACGAGGACAAGATCGCCCGCCGCGCGTTGCGCGTGCAGGACCTGAAGCACCCGCAGCGCTTCGGCGAGAAGCTCAAGGAGCTGCTGGAGCTGCACAACTTCGTGCTCACGCAGTACCTGCATGCGCCGGCGGTGGACTTCCAGCAGGTGCTGGACGAAGCACTGAAGCTGGGCGAGCAGCTGCGGCCGATGATGGCCGACGTCTCGCGCGAGCTGAACGAGGCCCACAAGCACGGCGACAACCTGCTGTTCGAAGGTGCGCAGGGCACGCTGCTGGACGTGGACCACGGCACCTACCCGTACGTGACTTCCAGCAACTGCGTGGCCGGCAACGCCGCCGCCGGTGCGGGCGTGGGCCCGGGCATGCTGCACTACATCCTGGGCATCACGAAGGCGTACTGCACGCGCGTGGGCGGCGGGCCGTTCCCCACCGAGCTCGATTGGGCGACGCCGGGCACCGTGGGCTACCACCTCTCCACCGTGGGCGCGGAGAAGGGCGTCACCACCGGCCGCTCGCGCCGCTGCGGCTGGTTCGACGCCGCGCTGCTCAAGCGCAGCGCGCAGGTCAACGGCCTGTCGGGCCTGTGCATCACCAAGCTGGACGTGCTGGACGGCATCGAGCAGCTGCAGCTGTGCACCGGGTACGAGCTCGATGGCGAGTACACGGACATCCTGCCGCTGGGCGCCGACGAGATCGCGCGCTGCAAGCCGATCTACGAGACGATGGAAGGCTGGACCCAGAGCACCGTCGGCGTCACCGAGTACGACAAGCTGCCGGTCAACGCGCGGCTGTACCTGCAACGCATCGAGCAGGTGACCGGCGTGCCCGTCGATATCATCTCGACCAGCCCTGACCGCGACCACACGATCATGATGCGGCACCCCTACCTGGCCGACTGAGGAGAAGAAGTTCCATGCTGACGGAAGACGGCAAGCACCTGTACGTGAGCTACGACGAGTACCACAACCTGATCGAGAAGCTCGCGATCAAGGTGCACCAGTCGGGCTGGAAGTTCGACACCATCCTGTGCCTCGCGCGCGGCGGCATGCGCCCCGGGGACATGCTCTCGCGCATCTTCGACAAGCCGCTGGCCATCATGTCCACCAGTTCGTACCGCGCCGAGGCCGGCAAGGTGCAGGGCCACCTGGACATCGCCCGCTACATCACCACGCCCAAGGGCGAGATCGCGGGCAAGGTGCTGCTGGTCGACGACCTCGCCGACTCCGGCGTCACGCTGCACAAGGTGGTCGACATGCTGCGCAACAACTACGCGCCGATCACCGAGCTGCGCACCGCGGTGATCTGGACCAAGGGCCTGTCGACGTTCCAGGCCGACTACTCGGTGGAATTCCTGCCGACGAATCCCTGGATCCACCAGCCTTTCGAGAGCTACGACGCGATGGGTCCCGAGAAGCTCCTCGAGAAGTGGAAAGTCTGAGCGCGCGACGGCGCGCTACGATGCCCCGATGACCGGGCGTTCCACCGACCTCATTCACCACCCCTACGAGCCGCCCGCCGGCTTCGCCGCACCGCAGGTCGCGGTGCACAAGGCGTCGACGGTGATCTTCCCCAGCGTCGCGGCGCTGCGCGCGCGCGACTGGCGGCAGAAGACCGGCTACACCTACGGGCTGCACGGCACGCCCACCACCTTCCAGCTGGAGGAGCGCCTCGCGGCGCTGGAAGGCGGCAAGCATTGCCTGCTGGTCCCGAGCGGCCTGGCGTCCATCACGCACGTGTGCCTTGCGTTGCTGGGGACCGGTGACGAAGTGCTGGTCCCCGACAACGTGTACGGGCCGACCAAGGCGTTCGCCGAGGGCGACCTGGCGCGCTTCGGCATCACGCACCAGCGCTACGACCCGATGGACCCGCGGGATCTGGCGGAGCGCCTGTCGCCCAGGACCAGGCTGATGTGGATCGAGCCGCCCGGCTCCGTGACGATGGAGTTCCCGCCCGCGCAGCAACTGGCGCGCCTGTGCCGCGACCGCGGCGTGCTGGTCGCGCTGGACAACACCTGGGGCGCCGGCCTGGCGTTCAACGGCTTCGAGGCCGGCGCCGACGTCGTCGTGCAGGCGCTGACCAAGTACCCCAGCGGCGGCGGCGACGTGCTGATGGGAAGCATCGTCACGCGCGACGACGCGCTGCACGAGCGCCTGAAGCTCGCCCACATGCGCCTGGGCTGGGGCGTGGGCGGCAACGACGCCGAGGCCGTGCTGCGCTCGCTGCCCAGCCTGCAGCTGCGCTACAAGGCGCAGGACCACGCGGCGCGCATCCTCGCGCACTGGCTGCACGGGCGGCCCGAGGTGGCGCAAGTGCTGCATCCCGCGCTCGAAGGGTCACCGGGCCACGAGCACTGGAAAGCGCTGTGCGGCGACCGTGGCCAGGCTGCCGGCCTGTTCTCGATCGTGCTGCACGAGCGCTTCGCCCCGGGGCAGGTCGACCGCTTCTGCGAGGCGCTGCGCCTGTTCAAGCTGGGTTACTCGTGGGGCGGCCCGGTGAGCCTCGTCGTGCCGTACGACATCGCGTCGATGCGGCGCCCGGGCAGTTGGCCGCACCGGGGCGTGCTGGTGCGCTTCTCGGTCGGCCTGGAAGACCCTGCCGACCTGCACGCCGATCTGGACCAGGCGCTCAGGCAGCTGCAGTAGGCGCGGCCGGCTCCCGCGCCAGCAGCTGGGCCGCCGCCTCGGCCATCGCCCCGGCCGAATGGTCGCGCGGCACCAGGACCTGGGCACCGCCGTACTCCCGGAAATTGCGCCGGATCGACGTGCTGTAGCCGGGGTCGTAGTGACGCTCCAGGAGCTCCCGGAACACTTGGGCGAACTGGCCCGCACGGGCCTGCGCCTGCCACTGCTCGACCACCGCATGCCCGCGCAGTTCGCGCAGCGCCTCGAGGCGGCTGCAGAAGTGCTCGGGGTCCTGCACGAACCAGTCGTAGTCCTCGATCAGCAGCGCGACGCGTTGCTCGATCGGCAGGTCCAGGCGGATGCACGGGCTGGCGCGCATGGCCAGGATCAGCGCCTCGGGCACGGCGACGTTGCCGACCTTCTTGCTCTCGCTCTCGACGTAGACCGGCCGCGAAGGATCGAACGTGCGCAGCTTCTCCCACACCAGCGTGTCGAAGTGCTTCTGCGTCGGCTGCTTGTCGCCCGGCCGCAGGCCCAGCACGGAACCGCGGTGCGCGGCCAGGGCCTCCAGGTCCAGCACCTGCGCGCCCGCGGCGGCCAGCGCCTGCAGCAGGCGCGTCTTGCCTGAGCCCGTGAGGCCGCACACCACGCGATAGCGCAGCGAGCGCGTGAGGTCCGGCAGGCTCGCCAGCAAGGCTGTGCGGAAGGCCTTGTAGCCACCGTCGACCACCGAGACGCGGAAGCCGATCTGGTCCAGCAGGTCGGCGAGCACGCCCGAGCGCTTGCCGCCGCGCCAGCAGTACACGAGCGGCTGCCACTCGCGCGGCTTGTCGACGACCTCGCGGGCGATGTGGCGCGCGATGTTCGCGGTCACCAGGCCGGCGCCGAGCTTGCGCGCCTCGAACGGCGACACCTGCTTGTAGATCGTGCCGATGCGCGCGCGCTCCTCGTCGTCGAGCGAGGGCCAGTTCACCGCGCCGGGCAGGTGGTCCTCGGCGTACTCGGACTCGCTGCGCGCGTCGATGACCGCGCTGAAGTCGCGCAGCCGCTCGACCGCCTCGGCCGCCGGGATGCGCCGCACGCTCAAGGCTTGCCCTTCACGCCCAGCAGGCGCGCGAGCGGCGGCCAGACGTTGTCCAGCAGCCGGGGCTGCGCCTGCTCGTTGGGATGGATGCGGTCCGGCTGGAACCAGCGCTCGGCGTCGGGCGCGTCGCCCACGCCACGCAGGAAGAACGGCACCGCCTCGGCCCTGTGCGCCTTGGCGATCTGCTCGTACATGGCGGAGAAACGCTCGCCGTAGGCCGGACCGTAGTTGGGCGGCAGCTGGATGCCCAGCAGCAGTACCCGGGCGCCGGCCTTCTGCGCCACCAGGGTCATCGCGACGAGGTTGGCGCGGGTCATGTCCAGCGGCAGGCCGCGCAGCGCGTCGTTGGCGCCCAGCTCGAGCACCACATGGGTCGGCTTGTGCTGCGCCAGCAGGGCCGGCAGGCGCGAGCGGCCGCCGGAGGTGGTGTCGCCGCTGATGCTGGCGTTGACCACCGTCACGTCGGCCTTGAGCTGCTGCAGGCGCTGCTGCAGCAGGGGCACCCAGCCGGTGCCGCGGCGCAGGCCATACTCGGCGCTCAGCGAGTCGCCGACCACCAGCACGGTGGCCGGCGCCGCGGCCCAAGCCCCCGCGCAGCCGGCCATGGCGGCCACCGCGATAAAGTCCCTGCGCTTCACCTCAACCTTTCATCGCCGGATGCCCGATCCCATCATCGCCGTCGACCACGTGTCCAAGTCCGTGACCGACTCCACCGGCACCCTCGACATTCTCCGCGATCTGGTTTTCGCCCTCGCCGCCCGTGAGACGGCCGCGATCGTGGGCGCGTCCGGGTCGGGCAAGAGCACGCTGCTGTCGATCATCGCCGGGCTGGACACGCCCACCAGCGGCACCGTGCGGCTCGACGGGCAGGACCTGTTCGCGCTGGACGAGGACGACCGCGCCGCGCTGCGGGCCCGCAAGGTCGGCTTCGTGTTCCAGAGCTTCCAGCTGATGGGCAACCTGACGGCACTGGAGAACGTGATGCTGCCGCTCGAGCTGGCGGGCAGGCGCGACGCCCGCAAGGCCGCCGGCGAGATGCTGGCCCGTGTCGGCCTGGGCCAGCGGCTGGGCCATTATCCTAAGGTGCTGTCCGGCGGCGAGCAGCAGCGCGTGGCGCTCGCCCGCGCGTTCGTGGTCGAGCCGGCGGTGCTGCTGGCCGACGAGCCGACCGGCAGCCTCGACTTCGCGACCGGCGAGACCGTGATGGACCTGATGTTCGAGCTCAATCGCGAACGCGGCACCACCCTGGTCCTGGTCACCCACGACCGCGCCATCGCCGCCCGCTGCGAACGCCGCATCACGATCGAGGCGGGGCGGATCGTTCCTTGACGCCGGACAGCCGGACCGTTCGCTCCTCACGCATTCGATAATCGCCCGATGTCCTCCAAAGTCCTCTTCGGCTTCCACGCCGTCGGCGTGCGCCTGAAGACGGCGCCGCAGTCCGTCATCGAGGTCTATTACGAAGCCACCCGGCGCGACGCGCGCATGCGGCAGTTCCTCGAGCGCGCGAAGGAAGCCAACGTGCGCCTGATCGAGGCCGACGCGCTGCGCATCGCCAAGCTCGCGGGCACGCACGGCCACCAGGGCGTGGCGGCGCGGGTGGAGCCGGTGCAGCAGGCGCGCTCGCTCGACGACCTGCTCGATGCGGTTGAAGGCCCGCCGCTGCTGCTGGTGCTCGACGGCGTGACCGATCCGCACAACCTCGGCGCCTGCCTGCGCGTGGCTGACGGTGCCGGCGCGCATGCGGTCATCGCGCCCAAGGACCACGCCGTCGGCCTCAACGCCACCGTGGCCAAGGTCGCCAGCGGCGCGGCCGAGACCGTGCCGTACTTCATGGTCACCAACCTCGCGCGGACGCTGGGCGAACTGAAGGAACGCAACATCTGGTGCATCGGCACCAGCGACGACGCGCCGCGCACGCTGTTCCAGGCCGACCTGAAGGCGCCCGTCGCGCTGGTGCTCGGCGCCGAGGGGGCGGGCATGCGCCAGCTCACGCGAAAGACCTGCGACGAACTCGTCTCCATCCCCATGCGCGGCGCGGTCGAGAGCCTCAACGTGTCGGTGGCCAGCGGCATCTGCCTGTACGAGGCGCTGCGGCAGCGGTCGTGAGCGTCGGCGCGGTCCGCGGCTGGGTGCAGGCCGCTCGCCGCATCCTGGTGCTATCCGGCGCCGGCATGAGCGCCGAGTCCGGCGTGCCGACCTTCCGCGACGCGCAGACCGGCCTGTGGGCCAACTTCCGTCCCGAGGACCTCGCCACCGAGGACGCCTTCCGGCGCAATCCGCAGCAGGTGTGGGACTGGTACGCGATGCGTCGCGAAGCGATCGCGCAGGTGCAACCCAACGCGGGCCACCTGGCGATCGCCCGGTTCCAGCAGGCGCATCCCGGCCGGCTCACGGTGGCCACGCAGAACGTGGACGGCCTGCACCAGCGCGCGGGCAGCCCGGGCGTGCTGGCCTTGCACGGCAACATCGCTGAAGACCGCTGGCTCGAGACGCCGCGTTCGTGCTGCCGCAGCGATCCGCCGCTGCCCGGGCACCCGCCGCGCTGTGCCACCTGCGGCAACCTGCGCCGCCCGGCGGTCGTGTGGTTCGGCGAGATGCTGCCGGTCGCGGTCCTCGCGGCCGCGGAACACGCGGCGCGCGAAGCCGACGTGGTCCTCGTCGTGGGCACCAGCGGCGTCGTGTATCCCGCGGCAGGGCTGGCGCGCATGGCGCCTGCGCAGGCGCGAGTCGTGGTGATCAACCCCCATGCCAGCGACCTCGACGACGCCGCGCGCGAAGTGCTGCGCGGCACGGCCGCGACGGTGCTGCCTGCGCTGCTGGACTAGACGAGGCCGAACCAGCCGAGCAGGGCGCCTGCGCCCAACAGCCACAGCAGGTGGATGCGCGTGCGCCAGACGATCACCGCGCTGGCGGCGGTGAGGGCCCACAAGGGCCAGTCGTGCAGGTTGTAGGTGGCGCCTGTCGCCAGCACCCAGCCGGTGGCGACCAGCAGCGCGATGACGATCGGCGCCATGCCTTGCTTGAACGCGCGCACGCCGCGCAGGTCGCGGTTGCGGTGGCCCCATTGCGCGGCGAAGTAGGTGAGGGTGGTGCTGGGCAGCAGGATGCCGGACAGCGCCAGCAGCACGCCGAGCGCCGCGGTCAGGTAGCCGCCCGCGTTGAGGCCCACGTTCCATCCCATCAGCGCGACGAACAGCACGTTGGGGCCCGGCGCCGCCTGCGCGATGGCGACGGACGCGCTGAACTGCGGGTCGGTCAGCCAGTGCTGCTCGTCGACCAGGTAGCGGTGCATGTCGGGCGCGGTGGTGATCGCGCCGCCGATGGACAGCAGCGACAGCAGCAGGTAGTGCGCGAACAGCGACAGCCAGTCGGCGGCGGACATCACGATGGCGTGGCTCACGGGCGTGCGCCCCCGAGCCGGTGCCACGTGAGCCAGCAGGCGATGGTGCCGAGTACCAGCAGTACCCACGCGAGCGGCAGGCGCAGCAGCGCGACGCCGGCGAAGGTGGCCGCCGCCAGCAACAGGCAGGCGACAGGACCGAGCGGGTGCGAGCGCATCGCGGGCAGCAGCTTGAGGCCGGTGGCCGTGATCAGGCCGGCCGCGACCGCGCCCATGCCGCGCAGCGCGCCGGCCAGTTGCGGCACGCCGGCGAAGGACGTGTAGGTGAAGCCGAGCAGGAGCACGACGACCAGCGGCGCGGACAGCATGCCGGCCAGCGCCGCCATCGCGCCGGGCAGGCCGAAGTAGCGGCTGCCGATCATCATCGAGAGGTTGACGACGTTCGGGCCCGGCATGATCTGCGCGACCGCCCATTCCTCGACGAACTCCTCGCGCGTCATCCAGCGCTTGCGCTCGACCAGTTCGCGCTGCACGACGGCCAGCACGCCACCGAACCCCTGCAAGGCCAGCAGCGTGAAGGAGATGTAGAGGTCGGCGAGGGAGCGGGGTTGCGAGCGGTCTGGGGCCGCTTCGGGCGGGGGCGTCATGCGCCGCGATTATCCGCGCCGGGCGCGGCCAGTCCTGTGCATGCGCGATGCCTGCCATCGCGGAACGCGCTGGCGCTGTTCAGAACCGCAGCTCCCAGGTCTCCGCGGTCAGGTCGTGGCCATACGCGTGCATCGCTTCCGTGGAGGTGCGCACGAAGCCGCGCGACGTGTAGATGGCCCGCGCCGCCTCCAACTGGCCGTTGGTCCACAGCACCATCTTGCGGTAGCCCTTGGCCCGCGCGAACGCGATGCACTCGTCGACCAGGCGCTTGCCCAGCCCAAGCCCCCGCGCGGCTGGTCCGAGGATGAGCAGCCGCAACTGGGCCACCGTCGCCGACTTGCGCACGACGAACACCGCCCCGACGCGCTCGCCGTCCAGTTCCGCGATCCAGCCTTTCTCCCACTGCGGGTCGAAATCGCGCAGGTACTTCGCGGCCACGTCCGCGACGAGCGCTTCGAACTCCGACGTGTAGCCGTACTCGGCCGCGTACAGCTCGCCGTGCTGCTGCACGACCCAGCCCAGGTCGCCCGGCCGCGGATCGCGCAGGACGACGGTCCGCGCCGGCGCCGCCGATTCGCCGCCGAGCGCGCGCTGCACGTGGGCCAGCGCGCCGAGCAGGCGATCGCGCGCCGGCGCATCGAGCGGCGCCAGCACGGCGGCCGCGTCGTCGCGCGAGCGCTGCTCCATCGGCGCGAAGGCGGCGTGTCCCTGCTTCGTGAGCCGCAGCAGGTTCTGCCGCGCGTCAGCCGGTGACGGCACGCGTTCGAGCCAGCCGCGCTCGATGAACCGGCGCAGCAGCCGGCTCAGGTGCCCGGCGTCCAGGCCCAGGTCGCGCCCAAGCTCCGTTGCCGTCGGCTGGTCGCGATGCGCCAGCTCGTACAGCAGCCGCACCTCCGTCAGCGACAACTCGCCGTCGAGGTAGGGATCGAGCACGCCGATGCGGCGCGTCCAGAAGCGGTTGAAGGCGCGCAGCGCTTCGACGTGGCGTGCGGTGACGTCCGTGGTCATCTGGCCATCGTCAACCAATTGATTGCCGAAGTCAACCAAGGCGCCTTCGTCCCAGCGAAGGCGGGGACTTTGTCATTCCGGCGAAAGCGCTCCGCGACGGGCAGAGGGCGCGAGCCCGGAACAAGCGGCGCTTGTGCAGCATGGATTCCGGCTTTCGCCGGAATGACGGCAGGGGACAGCGATGGATTCCGGCTTTCGCCGGAATGACAAAAGGGGGCCGGTGCCTGAGGCCCTCAGGCCGTCGCGAGCAACCGCGTCTCCGATGCCGCGAACGGCGCCCACGCGTCTTCCGGTTGGGCGAGGCGCTGGCTGACGATTTCGAGCACGCGGGGATGCGTCGCGAACTGGTCGTGGCGCACGCCCGGGACCTCGATGTGCTCGCAGGTGGCCGTGTCCTGGTCGGCGCACTGTTCCCACCGGACCACGCCATCGTCGCGGCTGTAGATCGACGTGCAGGGCACCGGCGGCGCGCGGCGCAGCCCGTTGCGCATCGACAGCGGGATGCGCTCGGGGCCGGCGTCGAGCAACTGCAGGACTGGGCATTTCCGATCGGGGTCGGCGGCGGTGTTGAAGGGCGTGCCGAGCGTGATGACCTGCCGCACCAGCGGTGTGCAGCGGCGCGAGAGTTCGCGCGCATAGAGGCCCGACAGTCCCCAGCCCAGCAGCGTGACCGGTGCTTGCGTGACTTCGAAGACATCGATCACGCATTCCTCCAGCTTGCGCAGCCAGCGGTGCATCGCCATGCCCCGCGGGCCGGTGTCGGCGCCCAGGCCCCAGTCGAAGGAGCGGAAGCCGGCTTCGCGCAGCGCCAGGCGGAGCGGTTCGGTCGCTTCGGGACCGCTGTGCTCGCGGGGAAACACGATGACGGGCTGGCCGCGGCCCTCGTAGACGGGGCCTTGCGGCGAGCGACGGTGGGGCAGGGCACGGCGCAGCAGGTCCCGCAACGGCCGGGCGGCCTCGGCGCCCGGTCCGACCGCAGCGGTGGCGGCGACTCCCGACTGTGTCATGCGTTCCTCCCGACTGCTGGCATGGCGAGGTGCGATGCTAGACAGCAAGGACAGCGCGACTGCTGGGCGGCCGGCGTGTGACGAGGTAGGACAAAGCCGGCACCCACCTGACCACCGCGTACGAAAAAAAGCCCCCGGCCCTTGCGGATCCGGGGGACAAGCGACCGGGGGGAAGAAACTTGAAAAAAACCCCGGCCCGGAACGTTCGATGCAGCACCTCCAGCGAGGTTCCTGTGGCCGAGCCACGTTGTTGCCGCGCAGCCTCTGCTGGACGGCGGGGTGCAGTCCTACACCGCGGGAGGCAACCCGCTGCCACGATGGCGCGCAGGATCGGAGCACAGCCATGGAACGCATCACGGGCCCGCACCTGGGCTTCTACATCGCGTCGCACGCGAGCGAGACCGGCGCGTCGGGCGAGCGCTTCCTCGGCTACGCCAAGATCTGCCGCCGCCGTCCCGACAGCTACTGGGACGCGAACTGCCTGGTGAAGATCTGCGGCGACCGTGTCCACGCGGATCCAGCCGATGCATTGGCCGAGGTCGAGCAGCGCGCTCGCGAGCAACTGCATAGCCTGGCGACGAGCTCCGAGCCGGCACTCGCCTAGCACAACAGCCGAGCTTCGCCGGACACACCCGCGTGAATAAATCACGTGGGCGCCGCCGCATCGGCCCGATAGCTTCCATTCGCTGGACATGAAGGGTCGCGTCTGTAGGATGACGCTGACAAGGAAGGACGTACATGTCTGATATCTCCGTCGGTTCCCCGAAGCTCGAGTTCGACAAGGAAGAGCAGCCCAGCGACGGCAGCCTCTGGCTGTCGATCAAGAAGGGCGCCGCCCGCCTGCAGGACTGGTTCGTGATCCAGAGCATCGCCGTCAAGCTGCTCGTGATCGCCATCGCCCTGCTCATCCCCGCCACCGGCATCTATTCCATGGTGCTGGCGAAGCGCCAGGCGGCCGTCGCCGAACAGGTGCGCAGCATGGCCGGCGCCGAAGGCATCGCCGCCTTCAACGACAAACTCCCGGTCGAGTTCGGCACCGGTTCGCTGCTGGCTTTCCTGCAGAACAAGCCGGTCGAGCGCATCACCGTGATCTACAAGCCGCTGATGTGGAACGTCAGCGAACGCGTCGTGCTGGTCGAGTCGGTCGGCAAGCAGTATGCGTACTACCCCTCGGACATCGAGACCAAGATCTTCGCGGACAAGGCCGTGCAGGCCCCGTGGAGCGGCAAGCTCTCGTTCGTCCCGCGCCAGGACCTCACGCCGGCCAACCTGCAGCTGCTCGAGAAGCTCGACCAGGGCTTCTCCGGCGCCCGCCCGCAGTCCGAGAAGGACGCGTGGAAGGCCGGCGTGTCCGGCGTGCTGTCGGCCGCGCTGACGCTGGGCCTGCTGGGCTTCCTGGCCTTCCAGCTGAAGGGCCAGTTCAAGTCGCTCAAGTTCATCGAGCCGGCGACCGTCAACGGCTCGCTCGAGGACCTGGTCGGCATGGACGACATCAAGTCCGAGGTCGCGCAGATCAAGGACCAGTACATGCGGCGCGCCGAGTACGCGGAGTACGGCATCAACAAGCCGTTCAACGTCATGTTCAGCGGCCCCGCGGGCACCGGCAAGACCAAGCTCGCCAGCTACCTGGCCAAGGAGCTGAACCTGCCGATCCTGTTCCACTCCGCCGTGAACCTGGAGACGGGCTACGTCGGTGGCGGCGCCGGCACGCTGTCGCGCATCGTCGCGATGGCCAAGCGCCGCAAGCGCTGCATCGTGTTCCTGGACGAGGCGCAGGACCTGTTCATGAAGCGCGGCGGCCACCGCAAGTTCGACGACGACACGCAGAACATGCTGCTGGCGGTGCTCGACGGCGTGCGCACCAAGACCGACGCCGAGATCATCTGGATCGTCGCGTCCAACTTCAACAGCGAGCAGATGCAGATGGACGAAGCCATGCTGCGCCGCTTCCAGATGAAGGTGGACTTCCGCCTGCCCAACCGCGAGGAGCGCGACTCCATCATCCGCCACTACCTGTCGCAGCGCGCGGAGAAGGTGCTGCCCGACCTGGACCTGCGCCACCTGGTGGAGATCACCGAAGGCCGCAGCCCGGCGGACCTGGAGACCATCGTCAACCAGGCCGGCATCACCGCCGTGCAGGCGGGCCTGATGATCGGCGCCGACACGCTGATGCAGGCCGCCGAGCGCGTGATGGTGGGCAACGTCAACACCAACACCACCAAGGAGCGCGAGCGCGACCGCCGCATCATCGCGATCCACGAGTGGGGCCACTTCCTGGTGGACTTCGAGAACGAGCGCCGCAAGGCCAACGGCAACTGGGAAGGCATCCTGGCCGAGATGAAGACCATCAAGATCTCGCTCAAGGCCAACCCGCGCAACAACGCGCTCGGCTTCGTGTTCCACAAGCAGGGCTCCAACCTGCTCAAGACCAAGTCGGACATCGAGCACGACGTGCGCGTGCTGCTGGGCGGCATGGCCAACGAGGAGCTGTTCTTCGGCGAGGAAGGCACCACCAACGGCGCGCACAACGACATCACGCGCGTCACCAAGCTGCTGCACCACGCCGTCGGCGAGATGGGCATGTACCGGAAGACGCGCCTGAACTTCGGCGCGCTGGCCAACGAGGCCCAGGGCGGCAAGTCGCTCGACGAGGAAACGCGCTCCATCATGGAAGCGCAGAGCGAGCGCCTCTACGGCGAGACCAAGGCCACGCTGTCGCGCCTGAAGCCGCTGACCGAGCACCTGGCCGGCAAGCTGATGGACAAGGGCGAGATGAGCCTGCGCGAGGCGCTGGGCGAGATCCGCAGCTTCGAGGCGGCCTGCTACACCTTCAACAGCAAGGTGGGCCTCGCGGCCTGACGCGTCGCAGCGCACCCCTGAAAAGGCCGGGCATGTCCCGGCCTTTTTTCAACGCCGGGCGGCGTGAGTTGCTACAGACGAGTTGCATTTTTCCTCTGCAAAGTTGCTGCTGAGCCAAGCCTGATGAGCTTCTTGCGGTGGCATGATCGCGGCCCATGTCCGAACCCGACATCCAGCCCGACACCGGGCTGCGAGCGGTCCCCGCAGCGTATGGGGATGTCTCCACCTCCCACTCCACCTCCTTTGTCTGGGCCACCGATGGGCACGGCCAGGTGCACCGTCCCGTCCCGTCCTGGGGCGAGTTCACCGGCCAGGCGTACGACGAGTACGCCGGCAACGGCTGGCTCGACGCGGTGCATCCCGACGACCGCGCGCGCGTGGCGCGCGACTGGCAGGCCTGCGTGCGCGCGGGGCACTCCATCGAGCTCGCCTACCGGCTGCGCCGCCACGACGGCCAGTACCGCCAGATCCGTGCCCACGGCGCCGCGATGATCGCGGACGGCCAGGTCTGCGAGTGGTTCGGCGTCTGCGTCGACATCACGGCCAGCCTGCAGGGCGCCGTCGCGCTGCGCCAGAGCGAGGAGCGTTTCCGCTTCCTGGACCGCCTCGGGCAGGCCACGCGCACGCTCACCGACGCCACCGAAGTGATGCAGGCCACCGCGCGCCTGCTCGGGGAGTACCTCGGCGCGACGCGCTGCGCCTACGCCGACGTCGAAGCCGACGGCAACACCTTCACCATCCGCAGCGACTGGTCCGCCCCCGGCGTGCCCAGCAGCGTGGGCGTGTACAGCCTCGACCTGTTCGGCCCGCACGCGGCCGCCGGGCTGCGCCGCGGCGAGCAGGTCGTGGTGTGCGACGTCGACGACCTCGGCGAAGACGGCGGCGCGCGCATGTTCAAGTCGATCGGCATCCGCGCCGTGATGTGCACCGGCCTCGTGAAGGACGGGCGGCTCGCGGCCATGATGGCCGTGCACCAGGCGACGCCGCGCGCGTGGACCGCTCGCGAGGCCGCGCTGGTGCAGGACGTCGTCGACCGCTGCTGGGCTCACATCGAGCGCGTGCGCGACAACGCCATGCTGCGCGAGCAGGACCGCCGCAAGGACGAGTTCCTCGCCACGCTCGCGCACGAACTGCGCAACCCGCTGGCGCCGATCAAGTACGCGGTGTCGATGATGCGGCTCGCGCCCGAGCCGGCGTCGAACCAGCGCGCCCAGGCCGTCATCGACCGCCAGGTGAGCCAGATGTCGCGCCTGATCGACGACCTGCTGGACCTGTCGCGCATCAACCTGGGCCTGATCAACCTGCAGCGCGAGCCGGTGCGCCTGCGCACGCTGGTCGAGCGCGCGGTGGAGACCGTGCGCCCGGCCATCCAGAGCGCGCGGCACGAATTGAGCGTGCGCTGCCCCGACGACAAGCTGCTGCTCAACGCGGACCCGGCGCGCATCATCCAGGTGATCGGCAACCTGCTGAACAACGCGGCCAAGTACACGCCCGACGGCGGCCGCATCGAGGTCTGCGCCGAGGAGCGCGACGGTGTCGCCCGCATCGTCGTGCGCGACAACGGCATCGGCATCCCCCTCGACCAGCAGGCCAAGCTGTTCCAGATGTTCAGCCAGCTCGACCACGGTGCCGCGCGCGGCAAGGGCGGGTTGGGGGTCGGCCTCGCGCTGGTGCAGCGCATCGTGCAGATGCACGGCGGGCGCGTGCACGTTCGCAGCGACGGCCAGGACGAAGGCACCACGGTGGCCGTCGAACTGCCGCTGCCGGAGCAGGCGGCGCCTTCCGAGCGCGCCGACGTCGTCCTCGACGGCGAGAGCGTGCCGTCCGGGCGGCGCGTGCTGGTGGTGGAGGACAACCGCGACGGCCTGGAAACACTGCTGGCGCTGCTCGACATGCTGGGCTACGAAGTCGCGGGGGCGGCGGATGGCCGCGAGGCGATCGAGCGCGCGCGTGAATTCCAGCCGCACGTCGTCCTGCTGGACCTGGGGCTTCCTGTCATGGATGGCCTCCAGGTGGCGCGGGCGCTGCGCCAGGACGATGCGCTGTCGGACGTCTACATCGCCGCGCTGACGGGGTGGGGCGCCGAGTCGGACCGCCGGCGCACGGCCGAGGCCGGATTCGATGCGCACTTGACCAAGCCGGTCGAACTGGCTTCGCTGGAAGAGGTGCTCGCGCGCTCCGCCGCGCGCGCGCAGCCCTAGCGTTCGCCTCGGGCGCAGCCCTACCGTTCGCGGCGCGGGGCCGGCGGGCGCGTCTCGCGCTCGCGGTCGGCCGCGGGCGCCACGCGCGGCACCTGGGCTTGCCGCCGCACCATCTCGACGTAGGCGCTGCCGGCCCCCTGGCCGCTGCGGCGCGGCGGCGCCGGCACGGGCTTGGAGCCGTCGGCGCGCGGGCGGGCACTGCGCGCGCTGCGCTTCACCGGCTTCTTGCTGCGTGCCTTCTGCGCTGCCATGGTCGTCGCCTTGCGGCCAGCATACGGAGTGCCGCTGGGGCGGCTGTAGGACGCCTTTGCGAGGCCGCCCCCAGCGGCGACCTGCGCAGGCGCGCCGCCGCCCACGCGCCACGCCCGCGCTTCCTACAGCGCACCGTGCCCGCGTCGCACCCGGATGTGCTGCCTGCACCGATGGCCCCGGCATGGCTCGCCGCCTACCGTGGCAGCACCCCCGTCAAGGAGTGCCCGACGATGTCCGAAGACAAGGGCCGGTCCGCCGGCGAAGAGATCCAGGTCAGCCTGGACCACGAGTGGGAGAAGCGCAACTGGATGCAGTGGCTCGGCTGCACGGAGCAGGAGTTGCAGCACGCGGTCGAGTCGATCGGACCGGATCCCGACAACGTTCGCCGCTTCCTTCGCCAGGCCCGCTGAGCTCTACGTTGCGCGATACGGCGTGAACGGTGTCACACCGTTGCGAGCCTTCGCGAAATTTGCACGCTTGTTGCACATGGCTGCGCGGCCGCTGCCTAGCATGGCCTCCATGCGCTACACCCGTGAAGAGTACGCGAACATGCAGGCGGTCCAGCGTCGCGTGGCCCGCGCCGAGGCGGATTACGCCCGCTTCCGGGCCGCCTACCTGGAGATCGCCCAGAACGAGCCCGACCACGAGGTCGCGCTGGCGATGATCGGCGCCGACATGAACCGCGCGCACGCCTACCTGCAGGCCCTCATCGGCCTGCCGCCGACACCTTTCGAGAAGCAGCCCAGCGTCGTGGTGTTGCGCGAAGCTCGGCGGCTCGCGGAAGAGAAGAACCGCTAGCGCTTGGCGGCCGCGAGGCGCGCACCCACCGCAACCAGCCCGGCCGCGCCATTCCTAGAATGGCCGCTTGCCCGCACCTGAACCTTTCCCCGACCGACTCCTCCTGCCCGAAGCCGAAGCGCGGCGGGTGCTCTTCGTCCAGGCGCTGGAAGGCGTCGATACGCAAGGCCGCCTGCTGGGCGGCGAGGAGCGCGAGCGCATCGAGCGCGAGGCGCTGGCGGCCAGCGGCGATCCGGCGCGGGGGCAGCGCGTCGACGTGCGCGCCTGGCTGCTCGCGCGGTCGGCCTCGATCGTCGAGCTGCTGCGGCATCGGCAACCACGCCTGGCCGCGCTCGCCGATCCACCCGCCTGGCACGCGTGGGCCGGCTGGCTGCTGCCGCTGCTGGCGCTGGTCGCGGGCGGGGTGATCGACCGGATCGACAACCCCAAGCAGGTCAACCTGCTGTCGCCGCCGCTGCTCGCCTTCCTGTTGTGGAACGTGGCGGTGTACGTCGCCATCGTCGTGTTCGCGGTGTGGCCGCGCAAGAGGAACGCCGCACCGCGCGCCTGGTCGGGCTGGTTCGATCGCCCCTGGGGCGGCGTGCGCGGCGACGTCGCGAAGGCATTCGGGGTCCGCTGGTGGCGCGTCGCCGGCGCGCTGGAAGGCCAGCGCTGGCGGCGCATCCTGCACACCGGCGCGGCCGCGTGGGGCCTCGGCGTCGCGATCTCGCTGGTGCTGGGCGGCCTCGTGCGCGAGTACCGCGTCGGCTGGGAGAGCACGCTGCTCGACCTGCCGCAGGTGCACGCGCTGCTCTCCGCGCTGTTCGCGCCGGTGGTGGCGCTGCTGCCGATCGAGCCCTTCTCGCAGGCCGAGCTCGCCCGCCTGCACTTCGGCAGCGGTGCCGACGTCGGCCGGCTGGAAGCGCGCCGCTGGGTCGGCCTCTATCTCGCGCTGATCGCCATCGTCGTTGTCCTGCCGCGCGCCTTGCTGGCCGCGTGGGCCGCGTGGCGCCAGCATCGCCTGTCGCGTGCGCTCGTGCTGGACCTGCGCGATCCAGGCCTGGCGGCGGTGCTCTCTCGCGTGCATCCGGTGCGGTTGCGGGTGCTGCTCACGATCGCCGATGGCGTCGACTCGCAGCCCGCCTGGACCGTCCTGCGGCAGGCCGGCGACACCACCGCGCCGATGTCGGTCGAAGTGCCCTGGACGGTGCTGTCGACGCCACGCGGCGATGCCATGGTCGTCGTGCGCACGCCGTCGGTCGCAGGCACGCCCGAGACCGGCCGCTGGTGGCAGCGGTTCATGGGCGGGGGTGACGTGGCAGGACCCGATCCCCACGCGCCCGACGTCGTGATCGCTGTCGCCCCCGATGCGAGCGCGGCACCGGCGATCGATGCACCGCTGCTGGTGCTCGCGACGCGGCCGGGCCATGCAGCGGGCGCGCTGCCGGGAGGACCCCGGCGCGCGCTGCTGCCGCTGGAGGCGCTGCCCACATGGCGCTCGGACGAGCGCCTGCGCGAAGTGTTGCAGCGGTTGTTGCCCGCGCACCAGCAGGCAGGCCTGGCCCGCCTGTGGGACCGGTGGCGCGAGCATGCGTTGCAACGGTTGTCGCGCTGCTGCGGGTTGCTGGCCGACGACCTGCTTGCGCACGCGCGCGATGCGCAGCCGCTGGACGTGCAGCCGCTGGGCGTGCGGCAGCTGGTCGTGGCCAGCGAGCGCGAGGCGGCGCAGGAATTGCGGCGGACCGCGATGCGCGAACTGGCGTTGCGCGTCCAGTCGCGCAGCGATGCGTGGATGGCGCGCATCGCGATGCTCCACGGCGTGAAGGCGCCAGTGGCGGCCGCGCCCGACGTGGCGCGCACCGACGGCTTCCAGGTGCGGCAGGCGGTGGACGCGCCGCAGGCCGGGCTCGCCGGCGTTGCGAGCGGCGCCGCCATGGGCGCGACGGTCGACCTGATGACGGGGGGCCTGACGCTGGGCGCCGCGAGCGCGCTCGGCGCACTGGTTGGTGGTGGCGCCGCCCTGGTCGCAGCGGCGTGGAAGAACCGCGCGGGCGAGGCCGTCTCGCTCGTGCTGCTGGACGACGGGCAGTTGCTGGCGTTGACGCAGGCCGCTCTGGCCGGCTACGTGCACGTGGCGCACGCGGGGCGCGCGCCGTCACGCTCCGCGGACGACGTGCTGGTGGCCGTCAAGCTCGCCGTGGACGCGCGCGCAGCAGCGCTGCGCGACGCGTTCAGTGCCGCGCGAAGCGTGCAGGGGGATGTGGGCGACACCGCCGCGCGGCTCGCCCATGAACTGCAGGCGGCCGCGCTCGACGCGCTGGACCGCCTGCATGCTTGAGCCCGCTCAGGGCTTGCGGACGATCTTGTCCGCAGCGTCCTTGACGTCGCCGACCTTCTTCTGCAGCTTGCCTTCCTGCTCCTCGGCATGGCCGCGCAGTTCCTGGTCCTTGTCACCAGTGGCGCGGCCCACGTGCTGCTTCACCTCGCCGGTCGCTTGCTTCAGCTTGCCCTTGACCTGGTCCTTGTCCATGGAAATCACTCCTGTGTGGATGTCGATGGCGGCAGCGTAGGGCGGCCGCCACCGTAGCGCGGCAGGTGCAGGCCGACGCTGGACGTGGGGCAGGGGAGACACAGCGGTTTCGCGGCGCGCGCTACCCGCGTGCGCCGTGCTGGACCTGCCACCAAGCCGGCAGCAAGGCGCGGACCTCGGGGCGGCCGAAGCGGTCGTCGATCAGCACCACGGTGCCCCGGTCCTCGCGAGTGCGGATCACGCGGCCCGCGGCCTGCACGACCTTGCGCAGGCCCGGGTACAGGTACGTGTAGTCCCAGCCGGCACCGAACGCGTCCTGCATGCGCCGGCGCATCTCCTCGTTCACCGCGTTCACCTGCGGCAGGCCCAGCGTCGCGATGAAAGCGCCGACGAGCCGGTCGCCCGGCAGGTCGATGCCTTCGCCGAAGCTGCCGCCCAGCACCGCGAATCCCAGCGTGCGGCCGCCCGGCACGAAGCTGTCGAGGAAGGCACGCCGCTGCGCCTCGGGCATGGAGGGTGACTGCTCGAGCACCGGCAACTGCGGATGCCGCTCGCGCACGAGGGCGGCGACGCGCTGCAGGTAGTCGAAACTGCTGAAGAACGCGAGCCAGTTGCCCGGCTGCGCGGCGTAGTGCTGCGCCACCAGGTCGGCGATCGGCACCAGCGATCGCTCGCGATCCGCCCAGCGTGTCGAGATGCTGCGCACCACCTGCACCTGCAGCTGCTCCGCGCGGAACGGGGACGCGACGTCGATCCACACCGTGTCGTCCGGCAGGCCGAGCGTGTCGCGGTAGAACCCGGACGGCGCCAGCGTCGCCGAGAACAGCACCGTTGCATGCGCGGCCTCGAAGCGCGGACCCAGGAAAGGCGCGGGAATCAGGTTGCGGATGCAGGGCCGCGCCTGCGGTCCGCGCGGGCCTTCCTCCACCGTGACGTCGAAGATCGAATGCGGGCCGAAGGCTTCGGCGAGCCGCAGGATCGCCAGCACCTCGAAGTGGAACTGCTGCAGCGCACCGGGCGGTTCGTGCGGCGCTTCGTCGAAGTGGTCCGAGATCGCGGCCGACGCCTTCTGCAGCGCATGCATCCATTCGCCGGGCGTCTCGTCCAGCACCACATAGCGCTCGCCGGTCGCCGGCAGCAGGTCGGACCAGGCGCGCCGCAAGCGATCGAGCGCACGGCGCACGGGCGGCGAAGCCGTCGACCGGGCGGCCCGTAGCGCACCCAGCCCGAGCTCGGCCGAATACATCTGGCGTCCGCGCTCCAGCAGGTTGTGCGCCTCGTCGACCAGCAGCGCGACGCGCCAGCCTTCCTCGCGCGCCATCGCATGCAGCATCGCGTTGGCGTCGAACACGTAGTTGTAGTCGCCGACCACCACGTCGGCCCAGCGCGCGAGTTCCTGCGACAGGTAGTAGGGGCACACCGAAGCCTGCAGCGCCACCTCGCGCAGCGATTCGCGGTCGAGGCGGGCATGCGCGATCGCCGCGGCGCGCGCCTGCGGCAGGCGGTCGTAGAAGCCC
Organism: Ramlibacter algicola; assembly: GCF_016641735.1. Taxonomy (NCBI): domain Bacteria; kingdom Pseudomonadati; phylum Pseudomonadota; class Betaproteobacteria; order Burkholderiales; family Comamonadaceae; genus Ramlibacter; species Ramlibacter algicola. The sequence goes on from NZ_JAEDAO010000001.1 coordinate 2,409,794, forward strand.
TTGGCGAGCGGGCACGACTCGCCGTGGCACGCCTTGTCCGGGTGCTCGCAGGCCTTGTCGCGCGCCGTGAGTTCCACCACGCGCAGCTGCGGCGCGGATGGCGCGGCGCCGATGGTGTGCAGGGCGTCGAGGGCGAGCTGCCGGCCCGGCGTCTTCGCCGCGAGGAAGAACACCTTGTCGATCTGCTGGCCCGGGCAGGCCTTCAGGACGGGGAAGAGCGTGCCGACGGTCTTGCCGATGCCGGTCGGCGCCTGCGCCATCAGGCAGCGCCGCTGCACGGCGGCCTTGTACGCGGCTTCCGCCAGGTCACGCTGGCCCTCGCGGAATTCCGCATGCGGGAACGCCATCGCGCCCAGCGCCGCATCGCGGCCTGTCCGATGCGCCTCTTCCTGCATCGCCCAGGCGAGGAAGCGGCGGCACTGGTCCTCGAAGAACGCGCGCAGGTCGTCGCGCGTGTGCACGACCTCGAGCACCGTCTCCTTCTGCCGTGCGACGTCGAAGTAAACCAGCGCCACGACCACTTGCTGCAGCCCGCGCGCTTCGCACAGCAGGGCGCCATAGACCTTGGCCTGGGCCCAATGCAGGTGGCGGTGGTTGGCGGGCTGGCGCGCCAGGTCGCCGCGGAAGGTCTTGATCTCCTCCAGCCGATTGCGGCCGGGGTCGTAGCCATCGGCGCGGCCGCGCACGCGCAGGCCTTCGAACTCGCCGGTGAGGGCGATCTCGCGCTCGTAGCCCGGCGCGCGCGACGACGTCACCAGCGCGTGGCCGGCGATGCCTTCCTGGGCGGTGGGCGAGGGGGTGAACCGCAGGTCCAGGTCACCGGCCTTGGCGGTGAACTCGCACAGGGCGCGGACGGCCACGGTGAACTGCATGGCCGCGATGGTAGCCGCGCGGCCATGCAGGCTCCCGGCGGGTCAGCCGCCCTCGACCTGGTGGTACACGCTGGTGATCGCGTACCCCTTCTCGCGGATCTGCTCCATGGCGTGGTCGATGCCCATCCCCTGCAGCGCGCGGTCGGCGGTATCGACGTCGTCACCCTGCTTGACCAGGCGCCAGTCGACGTTGTCGGCTTCCTGCGGGATCGGCTGGCCCGCGGGCACCAGCATGTACGAGAGCTTGTGCTCGGGTTCCGGGCGCTTGTACACGTCGAATTTCATCGCTTGCTCCATGTTCAACCGCCCTGGTGGGGCCGCTTGCCCGGGTTCTTCTTGTTGCGAGTGGCGGTGCCGCGCTCCAGGCTGACCTTCTGGCCGTTGGACTTGCGCGGGGGAGTGTAGGTCGGGCTCGCCTTCGGCGTGGGGGTGCGCTGGCGGTCGGCCTCGGTGACGATCTGCTTGCCCATGGGGGTGCGCTCCTTGTCGTTGTGTTGCCCCATTGCACCGCGCGTCGCGCGTGCCCGGCGTAGGCGCTCTCGCGCAATGGCTGTCAGCGGCGCTTGCCAGTGCGGCTACGGGCACACGACGGCCAGGCCGCTGGGGACGCAGGCGGTGCCGGCCGGCGAGACGACGTTCGGGCCGACGCGCGGCAGGTGCCGGCCACTGCTGTCCCAGCAGCCGCCGATGTCGCAGTGCGTGATGACCGCAGGCGGCGTGTACACGGGTGGCGGCGTCTCCGCCAGCTTGGGGCGTGGCCCGCTCTCGATCACGGGCGGCGGCACCACGATGGGTGCCTGCGCGGTGGGCGAGGGTCGGCGTGCGTCCCCACTGCCGCCGAGGCACGCCTGGGTCGCGGCCCGGCGCAACGCTTCGACGTCGGCACGGCCCTCGCTGCGCGCGGACTGCAACGCCTGCAGGCCGGCACCGCAGGCGTCCGATTTCAGCGGATCGCCCTGCGCGTGGAGGCTGCCCATGGAGAGCAGGCCCAGCAGCAGGAGGATGCGACGCATGCCGGTGAGAGCTCGGCCGCGCGGCGAAGTTCTGCCGCGATGTCCTACCGTGGGCTGCAAGAGCGCCTGACTGCGCCGGCGGAGCGGGCCGCCGAGACTGCAGCCATGGCCGAACCCGACGAGACCTTCGAGCGCCTGCGCCGCGATGCGGACACGACCCGCTCCGTCCCCGCGAAGCCCGACCATGGCGAGAGCAGTGCGAGCACGATCATCGAAGCCCCGCTGAAGCGGCGCGACCCGCTCGATCCGCACGACTTTCCCGATGGCGGCGGCAGCGGCGGCGCCGAGGCGTTCCGCCGCGGGACGCGTCACCCCGCTCAGGGCGAATAGCGCTTGTCCTGGTCCTTCACGAACCCGGCCTGGTTCTCGTCCTGGCCGGGCCGCGCTTCGCCCTGGTCGTCGGCGCGCCCACGGCCGGGCACCGGCTCGTTGGCCTCGGGCTCCATGCGCCCATCCGTGGTGTCGACCACGCCCTTGTTGCGCGCGGCCTCGCCGAGCACGTCGTCCTGTGCGGCCGGCGCGCCGCGGTCGTCCTTGTCGTTCGTCGCCATGGCATCTCCTGGAGGTTCCAGCCCACTCTAGGCGCGCCACCGCGCCGGCAGGGTAGGACCGCGCCCGCGATGCGCGGCGGTCGGCGCGGTCCTACGGATGCGCATCGTGCGCGGCGGGATCATCGGTGCCGGATGCGGATCGCCACCTTCAACGTCAACGGCATCAAGACGCGCCTGCCCAACCTGCTCGAGTGGCTCGAGCGCGAGCAGCCCGACGTCGCCTGCCTGCAGGAGCTGAAGGCGCTGGATACCGCTTTCCCGAAGGCCGAGCTGCTCGAGGCCGGCTACCACGCGCTGTGGAAGGGCCAGCGGTCGTGGAATGGCGTCGCGATCCTGTCGCGCTCGCCGGCGATCGAGGTCCGGCGCGAGTTGCCTGGCGACCCGGGCGACGACCACAGCCGCTACCTCGAAGCCGCGGTCGACGGCGTGCTCATCGCCTGCCTGTACTTGCCCAACGGCAACCCGCAGCCCGGCCCCAAGTTCGACTACAAGCTCGCGTGGTTCGAACGGCTCATCCAGCACGCCGAAAGCCTCGTCAACGGCGAGCATCCGGTCGTGCTGGCGGGCGACTTCAACGTCGTGCCGACCGACTTCGACATCTACAACCCGCGCTCGTGGAAGAAGGACGCGTTGCTGCAGCCGGAGAGCCGCGAGTGCTACGAACGGCTGCTCGCGCAGGGCTGGACCGACTCGCTCCGCCACCTGTTTCCCGACGAGCCCGTCTTCACGTTCTGGGACTATTTCCGCCAGCATTGGGAACGCAATGCCGGCCTGCGAATCGATCACCTGTTGCTGCATCCGTCGCTCGCGCCGCGCCTGAAGGCCGCCGGCGTGGACACCTGGGTGCGGGGGCAGCCGCATGCGAGCGACCACGCGCCCACGTGGATCGAGCTCGCGGACGCGCCGGCGGCGAAGGCTGCCGCGCGCAAGACGACAAGGAGAAAGAAGCCATGAGCACCGTGCTTGCCGCCTTCGACAAACGCTTCGCCGCCGACCAGGCGCTCGAGCACATCGCCGGGACCGGCGTGCCCCGTGCCGACCTGCACGTCGAACACGACCTGGAGCGCCTCAAGCGGGTGAGCACGAGCCGCAAGCTGGGCAACGACTCGGTGCTCGGCTCCGCCGGCCGCATGTTCGCGGACCTGGTGCAGACCAACGTCGATTACCACCACGTCGACCTCGTCACCGAAGCCCTCGAGCGCGGCGCCAGCGTGCTCGTCGTGCGGCTCGCCGACGCCACCCAAACCGATCGCGTGGTCGGGCTGGTGAAGAAACTCGGCGCGTACGACGTGGTCACGCGTGCAGCTGCGGACATGCCGAACTGATGCTTTTGTCATTCCGGCGAAAGCCGCGCGCACTTCGTCATTCCGGCGAAAGCCGGAATCCATCGCTGCACAAGGGCCACTGGCTCCGGGCTCGCGCGGAGGTGCACTCCGTTGTGCGAATGTCCTCCGCGTGAGCCGCTTCGCGGCGCGCTCCCAGCCACGGTGCGAGCACGAGCATGGATTCGGGCTTTCGCCGGAATGACAGTGGGCGTTCGCCGGAATGACAGTGATGGACTCGGAATGAAAGTGACGGGCGTTCGCCGGAATGACAACGGTGCGAGCTAGGAAAACGCCGGCCGCATCCCCCGCACCTGCGCGATCGGCGTCCCCATCGCATGCCCCGTGAGCCTCTCGAACTCGATCGGGTCGTGCCCGCAGCACAGCTGGACCTGCGCACCGTGGTGGTGGCGCAGTTCGCGCAGGCGGCGCTGGTTGGCGAGGCGCTGCTTGCGGTCCTTCTCCATCATGGCCTGGTACATGCGAAGACCCGGCGTGCACCACGGCTGCTCGATGTCCATCTCGCGGTGGAAGAAGTAGGCGTCGCCGGCCTGCAATAGCCATTTGCCGTCGTCCTTGCGCACGGCCACGCCGGCGTGCCCGTGCGTGTGGCCGGGTAGCGGCACCAGCAGGATGTCGTCGGGGAGGCCGCGCAGGTTGCGCACGGCGTTGAAGCCGAACCAGCTGTCACCGCCGGCCTCGCCGTACACCTGCCACTGCGGGCGTGTTTCGCGCCACTGCTGCGGGCGGAAGCGCTGGCGATCGAGCCAGGTCTTCTGCAGCAGCGCGTAGTCACGCTCGACGCGCGTCATGTGCACGGACGCGTGCGGAAAGTCGTCCAGCCCGCCGGCATGGTCGAAGTCCAGGTGCGTCAGCACGATGTGCCGCACGTCGCTGCGCTTGAAGCCCAGTTGCTCCACTTGCCGCGCCGCCGTCATCTCGTCGCGGAACTCGGGCTTGAGCAGTGCGAGGAAGAACGCGGAGAGACGCGTGCGCGGCGACGCGCAATCGCGCAGGCCCAGGCCGGTGTCCACCAGCACCAGGCCGTCGTTCGTCTCCAGCAGCAGGCAGTGGCAGCACAGGTGCGCGCGGGTCAGCACGCCTGGCGTGCGCGAATCCATGAGATGGCCGCCGGCGGGACAGGTCGAGATGCAGTTGAGGTGGTGGACGCGCATGCGTGCACTGTCCGGTACCCGGCGACGGCAGCGTGTCGTCGCGTCGCGCGTGTCCGCATCGCCGCCGTCCGGCGCCGAGCACGGCGCACAATGCGGACCCTTTCGAACCGAACACCAAGACGCACGATGTACCAGTTGCACTACTGGCCCGGGATCCAGGGCCGCGGCGAATTCGTCCGGCTGGCGCTCGAAGCGTCGGGCACGCCGTACCTCGACGTCGCGCGTGGGCCGCAGGAAGAGGGCCAGGGCCTGCCGGCCATGATGGCCGTGTTCGACAGCCCCGACATCGCGCGGCCGCCGTTCGCGTGTCCGTTCCTCGTCGACGGCCGCCGCGTGATCGGCCAGACCGCGGCGATCCTGCACTACCTCGGCCCGCGCATCGGCCTCGTCCCCGCCGGCGAGACCGACCGGCTGTGGGTGCACCAGGTGCAGCTGACGATCGCGGACCTGGTGGCCGAGGCGCACGACGTGCACCATCCCGTCGGCAGCAGCCTGTACTACGAGGAGCAGAAGGACGAAGCGCTGCGCCGCGCCGAGGACTTCCGCAAGAACCGGATCCCGAAGTTCTTCGGCTGGTTCGAGACGCTGCTGGAACGCAACCCGCCGAACAACGGCGCGGTGGTGCCGCACCTGGTCGGCGCGCGCCTGAGCTACGCGGACCTGTCGCTGTACCAGGTGGTCGACGGCTTGCTGTATGCGCTGCCGAAGGCGACCCGCCGTGCGCTGAAGAAGACGCCGTTCCTGGCCGCACTGCACGAGCGCATCCCGACGCACAGGCGCGTGGCGGCGTACCTGGCGAGCGAGCGGCGGCTGCCGTTCAACGAGGAAGGCATCTTCCGGCACTACCCGGAGCTGGATGGCTGAGCGCTGGCGCTCAGCCCGCGAAACCGCCTTCGTCCAGGAAGGCTTGCTCCGCCGGCGTGGTGCGCCGCCCCAGCACCGCGTTGCGATGCGGGAAGCGGCCGAAGCGCTGGATGATCTCGTGGTGGATGCGCGCGAACTTCGGTGCTTCCTCGCCGAGGCCGCGCGTGAGCTGCAGCGCCAGCTCCTGGTCCGGCAGCCATTCCGAATGCATGAATGGCAGGCAGAAGAAGTTGCGCAGCGGCCCGGCCACCTGCTGCTTGAACCCGCGCCGGATCGCCTGCTGGGCCACGACCCGCGCGAGCGGGTCGGTCGCATACGAGCGCGCGCTGCCGCGGAACGCGTTCCGGGGCACCTGGTCGAGCAGCAGGACCAGCCCCAGCGCCCCCTCGGCCGATCGAGCCCACGCGCCGAGTTCGCCGCGTGCGGCGCGTTCGTGCAGCGCCAGGAAGCGATCGCGGCAGTCGGCGTCGAAGGCGTCGTCCTTGCGGAACCACTTCTTCGGGCCGGCGTCGGTCCAGAAGCGCAGCAGGTCGTCGGGGGAGGGCAGGGGCGTCATCGTGGTGCCGGCCTACACCGCAAGCGGCGCGGCGCGGCCTAGAGTGGCTGCATTGCAGCACAGGAGGCACGCAGCATGAGCGGCACCAGCATCGGCCGGGGGCCAGCCCACGGCGGCAACGAGAACCACGACGGCGACCCGACGCACAAGACCATGGGCGAAAGCGAACCGAACGACGAGGCGCCTGCGGGTGCCGAGGACCTGGTGGACGCGGCGGCGCCCGACATGCCCGCGGGCGTGAAGGGCGGGCGCAGCAAGCCGGGCATCGCCAAGGGGCCGCAGAGCTTTCCCGACGGCCCGAACGTCGAGACGAGTCCGCACGAACTCGAAGCGGCGCGCGGCCACCTGCCCAAAGAGAAATGAAACGTTTCGGGTGACCTTGGCCTGGAGCGGTCATCGGTGATCGGGGACAATCCCCGGTCCCCATGAACGCGCCCCTCGACGTCTCCCTCTTCGCCCGCGCTGCCAAGCCGATCACGAGCTACCGGCGGTACTGGGCTGCGCGCTTCGGTACGGCCCCCTTCCTGCCCATGTCGCGCGAGGAGATGGACAAGCTCGGCTGGGACAGCTGCGACATCGTCCTGGTCACCGGCGACGCGTACGTCGACCACCCGAGCTTCGGCATGGCGGTCATCGGCCGGGTGCTGGAGGCGCAGGGCTTTCGGGTGGGCATCATCGCGCAGCCCGATTGGCAGTCGGCCGAGCCGTTCAAGGCGCTCGGCAAGCCCAACCTGTTCTGGGGCGTGACCGCGGGCAACATGGATTCGATGATCAACCGGTACACCGCCGACCGGAAGATCCGCAGCGACGACGCGTACACGCCCGGCGACGTCGGCGGCAAGCGTCCCGACCGCGCTGCCATCGTCTACTCGCAGCGTTGCCGCGAAGCATTCAACGACGTGCCGATCGTGCTCGGCGGCATCGAAGGCAGCCTGCGCCGCATCGCGCACTACGACTACTGGTCGGACAAGGTGCGCCGCTCGGTCCTGGTGGACAGCAAGGCCGACCTGCTGCTGTACGGCAATGCCGAGCGCGCCATCATCGAGATCGCGCACCGCCTCGCGAGCAAGGAACCGGTGCAGCAGATCACCGACGTGCGCGGCACCGCGTTCATCCGCCGCGAGACGCCCGAAGGCTGGATGCAGGTCGACTCCACCGAGGTCGACCAGCCGGGCCGCGTGGAGGACCACGCCAACCCGTACATGACGACGTCGGAGCGGGCGAAGGCGCAGGGGGAGACGTGCGCGAAGGAAGAAGGAAGTGGGGAGCCAGTGCAAGGCGCCGTCCAGACGCTCGCCTTCGTCCCCAACCCTCGCCTGAAACTGAATCGCGACCGCACCGTCATCCGCCTGCCCTCGTACGAGCAGGTCAAGTCGGACCCCGTGCTTTACGCGCATGCCAACCGCGTGCTGCACCTGGAGACCAACCCGGGCAACGCCCGCGCTCTCGTGCAGGCGCACGGTGATCGCGACGTCTGGATCAACCCGCCCCCGATCCCGTTGACGACGGCGGAGATGGATGCGGTGTTCGACCTGCCGTACGCGCGCAGCCCGCATCCCGCCTACGCCGACGAGCACGGCCGCCACGACGGCGCGACCAAGATCCCCGCGTGGGAGATGATCCGCTTCAGCGTGAACATCATGCGCGGCTGCTTCGGCGGCTGCACCTTCTGCTCGATCACCGAGCACGAGGGCCGCATCATCCAGAGCCGCAGCGAGGACTCGGTCATCCGCGAGATCGAGGACATCCGCGACAAGGTCGAAGGCTTCACCGGCGTCATCTCCGACCTGGGTGGCCCGACGGCCAACATGTACCGCATCGGGTGCAAGACGCCCGAGATCGAGGCCGCCTGCCGCAAGCCCAGTTGCGTGTACCCGGGCATCTGCCAGAACCTCAACACCGACCACCGCCACCTGGTGGCGATGTACCGGCGCGCCCGCGCCCTCAAGGGCGTGAAGAAGATCCTGATCGGCAGCGGCCTGCGCTACGACCTCGCGGTGCAGTCGCCCGAGTACGTCAAGGAACTGGTGCAGCACCACGTCGGCGGCTACCTGAAGATCGCGCCCGAGCACACGGAGCAGGGCCCGCTGTCGAAGATGATGAAGCCGGGCATCGGCACGTACGACCGCTTCAAGGCCATGTTCGAGAAGTTCTCGGCCGAGGCGGGCAAGAAGCAGTACCTGGTCCCGTACTTCATCGCGGCGCACCCGGGCACCAGCGATGAGGACATGATGAACCTCGCGCTCTGGCTCAAGCGCAACGGCTTCCGCGCCGACCAGGTGCAGACCTTCTACCCGAGCCCGATGGCGACCGCCACGGCGATGTACCACTCGGGACGCAACACGCTGCGCAAGGTGCGGCGTGAACCCACGGACGATGACAGCGTCGACATCGTGCGTGGCGAGAAGCGTCGCCGCCTGCACAAGGCCTTCCTGCGCTACCACGACCCGAACAACTGGCCGGTGCTGCGCGACGCGCTGAAGGCCATGGGCCGCGCCGACCTGATCGGCAACGGCAAGCACCACCTGGTGCCCACGTTCCAGCCGGTCACCGACGGCAGCTACACGAGCGCGCGGCGCAAGAACTCGACGCCTTCGACCGCGAAGCCGGCGCGCGGGCGCCTGCTGACGCAGCACACCGGGCTGCCACCGCGCGTGACGGGCAGCAAGCCGGCGCCGCGCAAGCCGCGCTGAGGCTCCTAGCCCGGCCGCTTGCACGCGGTGAGGGTTGCAATCCTTTGTGAGGGCGGCGTCCGTTGGGGTGTCCGGCCGCGTACCTTGTGGCGCAACCGTCGGGAGGTTGCATGCCATCGAGAGTCGCGTTCACCTGGACCGTTCCGCTGGCCTCGCTGCTGCTGGGCGCCTGCGGTGGTGGAGGTGGCGGCGCGGAAGCGCCGGCCGCGGGCGCTGCGTCGGCGGTGGCCGGCAACGCGGCCGAAGGCTTGTGGACCGGATCGCTGCCCCTGGCACCGACGGCCGTCCTGGCCGTGCTCGAGAACGGCGAGACCTGGGGCTACTACGCCGGCCCCTCCGCGTACGGCGCGATGCACGGGACGACAACGGGGACGGGCACGGCCTTCAGCACCGAGCTCACCGACTACGACCTGCTGGCGGACCTGCGCCTGGGCGTGCACCTGGACGGCACGGCGGTCCCGCGCACGACGTTCGACTCCACGTCGGCGAACGGCGCGCGCATCGTGCTGTCGTACAGCGGCCGCTATGACCAACCGGCATCGTCCGCGCAACTCGCGGGCACCTACCAACTCGATGACCGGGCCGGTGACGCAGTCCTGAAGGGAACCATCACCTTCGACGCGGCTGGTGGCTTCACGGTGGTCGACAGCGGTTGCACCGTGGCCGGCAGCGCGGTGCCGCGGCCCTCGGGCAAGAACGTGTTCAACCTGAACGTGCTGTTCTCGGGAGATTGCAACCTGGGAAATGGCGCCGTGGGCTCCGGCATCGTGCTGCTCGACACCACGGTGACTCCGCCGACGCTGGCGGCGATGGCCGTGGTCCCCGGCAACGAGCGCGGCTTCTTCGCCTTCGGCTCGAAAGGGGCCGCCGCGCCGGCGCCCACCGTGGCGCCTGCACCTCCGCCGGGGACAGGGTCGGGATCCGGCTCGGGCCCCGCGCCGACTCCCGCACCCACGCCGGTGCCGACGATCGCGCCATCGCCGGCACCCACCCCCGCGCCGACCGTGGCGCCGCCGCCGGCGCCCACACCGCCACCGACAGCCGCGCCCACACCGCGACCGACGGGAGGCCCCACGCCACGGCCGACGGGAGGGCCGACTGCAGCACCGACGCCGGCGCCGACAGCGGCGCCCACGTCCGCGCCGACGGCGGCACCGACGGCGGCACCGACGGCGGCTCCAACAGCTGCGCCGACGCCCGCACCGACTGCAGCGCCGACGCCGGCGCCGACGGCCTCGCCGCCACCACCGCCCGCGCCCGTGCCTGCACCGCCTCCGGCGGGTTGATCACGAGCTGGAGGAGAACGGCCGCGCGCTCAGTCGCGCAAGGCGTGCAGCGGAATGTCGCGTTCGCGCGCGAGCCGATCGAGCTCGTCGCACGTGGCGGCCTGGAAAAACGTCGCGATCGCGTCGTGCGTCGCGCGATCGAACGCATCGCTGCCCGGCACGCCGGCCGCTTCGCACAGGCGCTGCGCGAAGTGCGGCTCCAGTGCCGCGACCGCGACGCGTCCGTCCTGGCACGGGTACACGCGGTAGCCCGCATGCGCGCCACCGACCGCGCCGGTCGGCTGCGTGAGGCCCCAGCGCCGCGGCAGCGCGAGCCATGCAGCGGCATCGGACAGCGCGACCTCGAAGTGCTGGCCGTCGCTCCCACGCAGCAGCGCGGCCTGCAGCACCGCCTGTGTCGCCATCAGCGCGCCGCCCATGTCGGCGAACAGCGTGGCCGGCAGGCCGGTGCCGGTCACGAGATCGTGTTCGGCCAGGTAGGTGAGGTCGTGCCCGGGCACCTCGGCCTGATCGCCGGGGCCGCCGACGATGGCGACCTGCGACAGCCGCGGATGCCGTGCATGCAGCGCTTCCCAGGACAACCCGAGCTTCGAGAGCGCCGAAGGACGGAACGACGTGAGCAGCACGTCGGTGCGCGCGAGTTCGTCGTCGATCGCCTGCCGGCCCTCGGGAGATTTCAGGTCCGCAACGAACACGTCGACGCCTTGGTGCAACTCGGCATACGCAGCGGGGTTGTAGTGCCGCATCGGGTCCCCGGACGGCGGCTCCGCCTTGCGGCACTGCGCGCCGAGCGCGCGGCAGCGCATCAGCGCGGCGGGGCCGGGCAGGTTGAGCGCGAGGCTGAGGATGCGGACCGAGGCGAGGGGCAGGGTGGCCATGCAGCGAGGCTAGCAGAGGACCTGCGCATGGCGCGGCGCAGTGCGCGACGCGGCCGAGGAAGCGATGGATTCCCGCCTCCGCGGGAATGACAACTCCCTGTCGTCCCCGCGGAGGCGGGGACCCAAGGCTTCCGTCTTCCTACAAAGGCAGCCCCACGTAGTTCTCCGCCAACGCCGTCGACGCGGCCCGCGAGTGCACCAGATACTCCAGCTCCGACTCCTGCAGTTTCTGGTTGAACGCGCCCATGTCGGGGAAGCGGTGCATCAGCGTCGTCATCCACCACGAGAACCGCTCGGCCTTCCAGACGCGCTTCAACGCGTGTTCGGAGTAGTGGTGCAGCCCGGCGGCGCTGCGCTCGCGGTAGTGCTCGATGAAGGCGGCCGAGAGGTACTTCACGTCGCTGGCCGCGAGGTTCAGTCCTTTCGCGCCCGTCGGCGGCACGATGTGGGCGGCGTCGCCGGCGAGGAAGAGCCGGCCGAAGCGCATCGGCTCGGCGACGAAGCTGCGCAGCGGCGCGATGCTCTTCTCGATCGACGGGCCGGTGACGATGCGGTCGGCCAGGTGGGGGTCGACGCGGCGCCGCAGCTCGTCCCAGAAACGATCGTCGCTCCAGTCTTCGACCTTGTCGTCCAGCGGGCACTGCACGTAGTAGCGGCTGCGCGTGAGACTGCGCATGGAGCACAGCGAGAAGCCGCGCTCGCTGTTGCCGTAGACGATCGCGTGCGGCGACACCGGCGGGACGTCGGCCAGCACGCCCAGCCAGCCGAACGGATAGACCTTCTCGTACTCGGTGACGTGCTCCTTCACCGTGGCGCGTGACACGCCGTGGAAGCCGTCGCAGCCGGCGATGAAGTCGCACTGCAGTTCATGCTCGCGCCCTTCGTGCCGGTAGCGCACCACCGGCTGGTCGCCGTCGAAGCCGTGCAGGCTCACGTCGTGGGCCTCGTACACCGTCGTGAGTCCTTCGTCCCGCCGCGCGTCCATCAGGTCGCGCGTGAGCTCGGTCTGGCCGTACGCCGTCACCACCTTGCCGCCCGTGAGGCCGGTGACGTCGATCGGGTGCCGCTCGCCCTTGAACACCAGCTCGATCGCATGGTGGACGATGCCCTCACGGTGCAGCCGCTGGCCGATGCCGGCCTCGACCATCAGGTCCACCGTGACCTGCTCCAGGATGCCGGCGCGGATGCGGCCCAGCACGTACTCGCCCGACTGCCGCTCGAGGATGACGTTGTCGATGCCGGCCTTGTGCAGCAGCTGGCCGAGCAGCAATCCGGCCGGGCCGGCGCCGATGATGGCGACCTGGGTGCGCATGCTTGTCTCCTCGCGTAGGGCGTGTCGTTGGAGCATAGGAGCGCACGGCGGCCGAGAAACCCGGGCGGTCCCGGCAGCTGTGCGATCATTGCGCCGCTTGCGCGATGATCGCGCAGCCCCACCATGATCGCCCGCGCCGACTTCATCGAGGGCATGGCCAAGGGCCTGGCCGTGCTCGAGTCCTTCGACACCGAGCGCCAGCGCCTGAACGCGACGCTGGCCGCGCAGCGCGCCGGCCTGACCCGCGCGGCAGCGCGCCGGCACCTGCTGACGCTCGCGCACCTGGGCTACCTGGAGACGGATGGCAGCTGGTTCTGGCTGGCGCCCAAGGTGCTGCGCTTCTCCGGCAGCTACCTCGCGTCGTCGCGGCTGCCGCGCGCCGTGCAGCCCACGCTCGACCGCCTGGCCGCGCACACCGGCGAGGCGTTCTCGGTCGTGGTCCTCGACGGTGACCAGGTCGTGATCGTGGCGCGCAGCGGGCCGACGCGGCTGCTGGCCTATGGGCTTCATCTCGGCGCACGCTTGCCGGCCCATGCCACCTCGACGGGCCGCGTGCTGCTGGCGGCGAAGCCGAAGACCGCGTTCACCGCCTGGCTCAAGGGGCGCGAACTGCAACGGTTGACGGCGTGCACCACGACCGACGCCAGGGGCCTGCGCGCCATCGTCGAGCAGGTGCGCCAGCAGGACTGGTGCGTGGCCAGCGAGGAGCATGAGGTGGGCGTCCATGCCCTGGCCGTGCCGCTGCGGACCATGGAAGGCGCCGTGGTGGCCGCCTTGAACGTGGTGACGCGGCCGGAGCGGCTGCGGCCGCCGGCCGTCGAGCGCGACCTGCTCCCGCTGCTGCAGGACGCGGCCCGGCAGGTCCGGCCGCTCCTCTAGGCACGCCGCGTGCCGCCCGGGGCGGAATAAGCAAACAACGGATGAATCGTTGGGTTTTCATAACCCAACCCCCACAATTCCTGCTCTCCTTATTCCAGCTGCGAGGGTTGCGCAGCGAGAAGCACATCCATGAACACCAAGATCAAGACCGTCCTCGCCGGCGCACTGCTGGCCGCCAGCACCTTCGCCTCGGCGCAAACGCAGTCCCTGCTGAACGTCTCGTACGACGTCGCGCGCGAGTTCTACAAGGACATCAACGCCGCCTTCGTTCCGTACTACAAGAAGCAGGCGGGCCAGGACGTGAAGATCGAGCAGTCGCACGCCGGCTCCAGCGCCCAGGCGCGCGCCGTGGCCGATGGCCTGGCCGCGGACGTCGTGACCATGAACACGACGACCGACGTCGAGTTCCTGGCCGACAAGGGCATCGTGGCCAAGGACTGGGCCAAGCGCTTCCCCGACAACGCGGCGCCGACCACGTCGACCATGCTGTTCCTGGTGCGCGAGGGCAACCCGAAGGGCATCAAGGACTGGGACGACCTCGTCAAGCCCGGCGTGCAGGTCATCGTGGTCAACCCCAAGACCGGCGGCAACGGCCGCTACGCCTACCTGGCCGCCTGGGGCTACGTGAAGAAGAAGGGCGGCAGCGACGACGACGCGCGCGCCTTCCTGTCCAAGCTGTACAAGAACGTGCCGGTGCTGGCCCGTGGCGGCCGCGATGCGACCTCCGCCTTCCTCCAGCGCAACACCGGTGACGTGCTGATCACGTTCGAGTCCGAGGTGGAATCGGTCAACCGCGAGTTCGGCAAGGGCAAGGTCGACGTGGTCTACCCGTCGGTGAGCATCGTGGCCGAGAACCCGGTCGCGATCGTCGAGCGCACCGTCGCCAAGAAGGGCACGGCCGACGTGGCCAAGGCGTACCTGGACTTCCTGTACACGGAGGAAGCGCAGGAGATCGCCGCCAAGCACTCGATCCGCCCGCGCAACGCCAAGGTCCTGGCCAAGTACAAGGACACCTTCAAGCCGATCAAGCTGTTCACCGTGCAGGAACTGTTCGGCTCGCTGACGGAAGCGCAGAAGGTGCACTTCAACGACGGCGGCCAGTTCGACAAGATCTACACGGTCCGCTGATGGCTTCGTCCGCCGCGACGCTCGCGGCTCCCATCCCGGGAACGACGGCCGCCGCGGGCGGCCGTTCCGCTTCCGCCGCCAACCGCAAGGTCCTGCCCGGGTTCTCGCTGACCCTCGGCTACACCGTGCTGTACCTGGCGCTGATCGTGCTGATCCCGCTGTCGGCGCTGGTGCTCAAGACCTTCACGCTCGACTGGGACCAGTTCGTCACCGCCGTGACCTCGCCGCGCGTGATGGCGTCCTACCGCCTCACGTTCGGCGCGTCCTTCCTTGCCGCGGTGGTCAACGTGTTCACCGGCCTGCTGGTCGCCTGGGTGCTGGTGCGCTACGACTTCCCGTTCAAGAAGCTGGTCGACGCGCTGGTGGACCTGCCGTTCGCGTTGCCGACGGCGGTGGCCGGCATCTCGCTCACGGCGCTGCTGGCCGGCAACGGCTGGGTCGGCCAGTACCTCGAGCCGCTGGGCATCAAGCTGGCCTTCAACCCCAACGGCGTGGTCATCGCGCTGATCTTCATCGGGCTGCCGTTCGTGGTGCGCACGGTGCAGCCCGTCCTGGAGGACACCGAGCGCGAACTGGAGGAAGCCGCGATGTCGCTGGGCGCGACGCGCTGGCAGACCTTCAGCCGCGTCATCCTGCCGGCCATCCTGCCGGCGCTGCTCACCGGCTTCGCGATGGCGTTCGCGCGCGCCGTGGGTGAATACGGCTCGGTGATCTTCATTGCCGGCAACATGCCCATGGTCTCGGAGATCACGCCGCTGATCATCATCGGCAAGCTGGAGCAGTACGACTACGCCGGCGCCACGGCGGTCGCCACCGTGATGCTGGTCATCTCGTTCGTGCTGCTGCTGGTGATCAACGCGCTGCAGGCCTGGCAGCGGCGGAGGTCCGGGGCATGAGCTCGCTCGCCCGCCAACGCATCAGCACCACCGAAACGCGGTGGGTGCGCTGGACCCTCACCGGCCTGGCGCTCGCTTTCCTGTTGCTGTTCCTCGTGCTGCCGCTCGCCGCGGTGTTCACCGAGGCACTGCGCAAGGGCCTCGATGCCTACCTCGACGCGCTGAAGGAGCCAGAGGCCTGGTCGGCGATTCGCCTGACGCTCATCACCGCCGCGATCGCCGTGCCGCTGAACCTGGTGTTCGGTGTCGCGGCGGCGTGGTGCATCGCCAAGTACGAGTTCCGCGGCAAGGCTTTCCTCACGACGCTGGTGGACCTGCCGTTCTCGGTGTCGCCGGTCGTGTCGGGCCTGATCTACGTGCTGGTGTTCGGCGCCCAGGGTTGGCTGGGCCCTTGGCTCGCCGAGCACGACATCAAGATCATCTTCGCCGTGCCCGGCATCGTGCTGGCGACCGTGTTCGTCACCTTCCCCTTCATCGCGCGCGAGCTGATCCCGCTGATGCAGGCGCAGGGCAACGAGGAGGAGCAGGCCGCCATCGTGCTGGGCGCGACCGGCTGGCAGACCTTCTGGCACGTGACGCTGCCCAACATCAAGTGGGGCCTGATCTACGGCGTGATCCTGTGCAATGCGCGCGCGATGGGCGAGTTCGGTGCGGTGTCGGTCGTGTCCGGCCACATCCGCGGCCAGACCAACACCATGCCGCTGCACGTCGAGATCCTCTACAACGAATACCAGTCCGTCGCCGCCTTCGCCGTCGCGTCGCTGCTGGCAGTGCTGGCCCTGGTGACGCTGGTGATCAAGAGCCTGGCCGAGTGGAAGCACGAACGTGAAATGAAGGCCGCCGCCGAGATGCCGCCCGAGCGGCCGGCCGCGGCCTGACTGGAGGTTCCCAATGAGCATCGAAATCAAGAACGTTTCCAAGCGCTTCGGCGACTTCCACGCCCTGCGCGACGTCTCGCTGGACATCGCGTCGGGCGAACTGCTGGCACTGCTGGGGCCGTCGGGCTGCGGCAAGACGACCCTGCTGCGCATCATCGCCGGGCTGGAAACCGCCGACGGCGGCAGCATCCTGTTCTCGGGCGAGGACACGACCGACGTGCACGTGCGCGACCGCAACGTCGGGTTCGTGTTCCAGCACTACGCGCTGTTCCGCCACATGACCGTGTTCGAGAACGTCGCGTTCGGCCTGCGCGTCAAGCCGCGCGGCCAGCGGCCGTCGGAAGCCCAGATCAAGGCCAAGGTCACCGACCTGCTCAAGCTGGTGCAACTGGACTGGCTGGCCGATCGCTTCCCGTCGCAGCTGTCGGGCGGCCAGCGCCAGCGCATCGCGTTGGCCCGCGCGCTCGCGGTCGAGCCCAAGGTGCTGCTGCTGGACGAGCCGTTCGGCGCGCTCGACGCCAAGGTGCGCAAGGAACTGCGCCGCTGGCTGCGCCGCCTGCACGACGAGCTGCACGTCACCAGCATCTTCGTCACGCACGACCAGGAAGAGGCGCTCGAGGTCGCGGACCGCGTCGTGCTGATGAACGCGGGCAGCGTGGAGCAGGTGGGCTCGCCGCAGGAGGTCTGGGACCATCCGGCCAGCCCCTTCGTCTACGGCTTCCTCGGCGACGTCAACACCTTCCAGGGCCGCGCGCACCGCGGCGAGTTGCACTTCGAAGGCGTGCAGATCGACGCGCCCGAGCATGCGCACGTGCAGGACGCGCCGGCCTTCGCGTACGTGCGGCCGCACGACCTGGACGTGCAGCGCTACGCGCCCGGCGCGCAGGGCATCGTCGCGCAGCTGAGCCGCGCGATCGTGGTGGGGCCCATCGCGCGCCTCGAACTGCTGCCGACCGAAGGCTCGCCCGCGATGCCCGGCGGTCAGGACGCGATCATCGAGGCCCAGATTCCTGCGCAACAATTCAGGGAGTCCGGGTTCCGCGAGGGCGAGACGCTCGTCGTCACGCCGCGCCGCGCCCGGGTGTTCGTCAAAGAGGCGGCCTGACACCGGGCCGCCGGTTCCGGAGAAAGCCCTTGTTCGACTGGCTGTTCGCGGCCCCGCGCCGCACCCTGGCCCTGGTGTTCGCCGTGTGCGTGGCGATGATGGCGTTCGCCCTGTACCTGCAGCACGTCGTCGGCCTGGAGCCGTGCCCGATGTGCATCGTGCAACGCTACGCCGTCATCCTCATCGGCGTCGTCGCCGGGCTGGCGGCGATCTTCCGCTCGCTCATCGCGTGGATGGTGGGCAGCGTGCTCGGCCTGTTCCTCGCGGGCTTCGGCGCGTTCGTCGCCGCCCGCCAGAGCTTCCTGCAGTGGTACCCGCCCGAGACCGTGTCCTGCGGTCGCGACTTCTACGGGATGATCGAGACGTTCCCGCTCAAGCGCGCCGTGCCGATGATCTTCCGCGGCAGCGGTGACTGCTCCAAGGTCGACTGGACCTTCCTCGGCGGCTCTATCGCCAACTGGTCGTTCGTCGCGTTCGTCGGCTTCGCGTTGGTGTTCCTGCTGCTGCTGGTGCGCATGGCCGGCCGGCGCGGCGCGGCGCGCGCGGCCGCCTAGGCCGGCACCTTCGCCTGCGCGAGCAGCTCGCGCACTTCCTCGTCCTCGGCCTGCGGGAAATCGCGGTACCAGAGGCTCACGGCCCGGAATGGTTCGGGCATCGCGACGCACACCACTTCGTCCGCAACGCCGGTGAGTTGGCGGCACGACGATCGCGCCCCCACGGGCACCGCCACCCCCAGCATCGAAGGCGCCTGCCGTCGCACCGCTCGTGCCGCGGCCAGCATCGTCGCCCCGGTCGCGAGGCCATCGTCCACGATCAGCACGGGACGCCCCGCGATGGCCGCGCGCGGCCGGTCGCCGCGGTACAGGCGTTCGCGCCGCGCAAGTTCCGCGCTTTCCCGATCGACGATCTCGCGCAGGGTCGCCGCCGGCAGCGACGCCGCTTCGGGCTGCAGCACCTCGATGCCGCCGCTGGCCAGCGCGCCGACCGCGTATTCGGGTTGCCAGGGCAGGCCGAGCTTGCGCACCACCAGCACGTCGAGCACCGCATCGAGCGCCGCGGCGACGGGTGCGGCGACAGCGACGCCGCCGCGCGGCAGCGCCAGCACGAGCAGGCCAGGGCGGTCCCGCCAGTGCGCGAGGTGTCCGGCCAGGACCTCGCCCGCGTGGCGACGGTCACGGTACGGCAGGTCGGGCGCGGCGGGGTCCACGCGGCCAGACTACGCCGCCGGCAACGGATGGCAAGCGCGGCCGTTGGCCGCACCGCTGCGCGCCTATTCCGGCGAGATCCCGGCGTCGCGGATCGTCTTGCCCCACTTGTCCGCCTCGGCCTTCTGGAACGCGGCGAACGTCTGCGGGGTGGTGGGGATGAACTTCGCGCCTTCGGCCTCCATGCGCTTTTGCATCTCGGGCGTCTGCATGATCTTCTGCACTTCGGCATTGATCTTGTTGACGACCTCGGCCGGGGTGCCGGCGGGCGCAAACAGGCCGATCCAGTTGCTCACGTCGAAGCCGGCAAGCGTGTCCGCCACGGGGGGCAGGTCGGGCAGCGCCCGAGTCCGGGCCGAGCCCAGCACGGCCAGCGCGCGCAGCTTGCCCGCCTTCACGTGGGGCAGCACGGTCGGCATGGTGGCGAAAGCCATCGTCGCCTGCCCGCCGATCACGTCGAGGATGGCCGGCGAGTTGCCCTTGTAGGGCACGTGGATGACGCTGACCTTCGCGAGCGACTTGAACAGCTCCCCCGCGAGATGGCTCGTCGTCCCCAGGCCGCCCGAGGCGTACGAGAGCTTGCCCGACTGCGCTTTCGAGTACGCGACCAGCTCCGCCACGTTCTTCGCGGGCACGGACGGGTTCACCACGAGCAGCCCTTCGGCGTCGAGCACGTGCGCGATCGGCGTGAAATCCTTGATCGGGTCGAACGGCATGTTCTTGACCAGGAAGGGGTTCACCGCGTGCGTGCCGATGTTGCCCATCACCAGCGTGTAGCCGTCGGGCGGCGACTTCGCAACCAGGTCGGCGCCGATGTTGCCGCCGGCACCGGTCTTGTTCTCCACGACCACGGGTTGCCCCCAGGCGTCGCCCAGCTTCAGCGCGATGGCACGCGCGAACGAGTCGGCAATGCCGGCCACGGCGAAGGGCACCACGATGCGGATCGGCTTGTTCGGATACGCCTGCTGGGCGTGGGCGGGCAGAACGGCGGCCGCGGCGCCCGCGCACGCCAGGGCGATGAAAGTCTTCCTGCGCATGTCTCGTCTCCTGTCTGGTTGACCTACTGCATGGCGTCGCGGAACAACGCCTCGAAATCCGCCCGCGAGAGCGGACGCGGGTTCGTGGCCGTGGAATGGTCCTTGAGGGCGCCCTCGACCATCCGCGGGATCATGGCTTCGGTCACCCCGAGCTCGCGCAGCGAGCGGGGCAGGCCCAGCGTCGCGTTGAGCGACTCGATGAACTGCGCGAGATCGCCGCCAGCGGGGACACCGATGGCGCGTTCGAGTGCCTCCATCTTGCCGGCCGCGTGCGAGCGGTTGAAGCGCAGTACCGCCGGGAGGATCACCGCATTGAGCGTGCCGTGGTGCAGCACCGGCTCCTTGATGCCGCCCAGCGGGTGCGACATCGAGTGCACGGCGCCCAGGCCCTTCTGGAACGTGAGGCCGCCTTGCAGGGACGCCATCATCATGTTCCAGCGCGCATCCCGGTCGCTGCCGTCGGCGAAGGCGCGCGGCAGCCATCGCGCCGCACGCGTGGCGCCGTCGAGCGCGATCGCGTCGGCCGGCGGGTTGACGCGTGGGGACAGGAAGGTCTCGATGCAATGCGTCAGAGCGTCCATCCCGGTCGCCGCGGTGAGGCCGCGCGGCAGGCCCAGCGTGAGGTCGGGGTCGCACAGCGCGATGCGCGGGATGACGTGCGGGCTGATGAAGCCCAGCTTGCGGCCGTCACGCAGCGTGAGCAGCGCGCCTCTGCCCACCTCGCTGCCCGTGCCGGCGGTGGTCGGGATGGCGATCACCGGCGCCATCTTCGCCGTGATGCGCGGGATGCCACCGAGGATGGCGGCGTACTGCTCCAGCGGGCCATCGTGCGTGCCCATGAGGGCCGCGCCCTTGCCCAGGTCGATCGGTGAGCCGCCGCCGACCGCGATCACGCCATCACAGCGTGACTGGCGGAAGATCGCGGCGGCCGCCATCACGGCGTCCTCGTCGGGGTTCTGCGGCGTGCGGTCGTACACCACCGGCTCCAGCGGCCCCAGCACGTCGAGCACGCGCGCGAACACGGGGCCTCGCGCGAGACCGGGGTCGGTGACCACCAGTGGGCGCTGCATGCCGCCCGCGCGCGCCAGTTCGGCGGCTTTGGCCACCGCGCCGAAGTCGAATTCGATGGTCGTCAGGTAGTTGATCGTGGCCATGGGGTCATGGGGATTCGGGTTCGACAGGTTGTGCCGCGACGCGTTCGAGCCGCCTGATCGCAGGCAGCTCGATGAGCTTGCCTTCGTAGACCAGGGGACGTGTCGGGTCCACGCGGAATTGCGCCACGATGGCCCGCGCCCTGCGGATCTCCCGGGCCGTCGGCGTGAAGGCCTCGCGGATCACCGGGACCTGGCTGGCGTGCTTGGCGCAGCGGCCGGTCATGCCCAGCGCCTTCACACGCGCGCAGGATTCGCGCAGGCCGGCCAGGTCGGCGACGTCCGCATACGGCGAATCGATCACCTGGATGCCGGCCATCGCGCCAGCGTGCACGACGCGCGAGCGCGCATACAGCAGCGGCTCCCACGCCATCTCGCAGCCCAGCGCCGTCGACAGGTCGAAGCCACCGAAGTACAGCGCCTTCAGCGCGGGGTGCGCACGCGCGATGGCTGCGCTGTGCTCCAGTCCCTCGCACGTCTCGATGATGGCGTAGAGGTCGAGCACCCGCCCGTCCTGCACACACATCGAGGCGGGGACCTGCACGTCCTGCGGTGCCACGACCTTGGGCAGCATGAGCCCGGTGATGCGCGGCGCGTGCGCCAGCAGGGCCCGCAGGTCCGCGGGGCCGTCGTCCTCGAGCATGCCGTTGACGCGCGCGATGAGCTGCACGCCATCGGGAAGCCGCACATCGCGGGTGGCAGCGATGGCGGCGTCCCGCGCCTCGGCCTTGCGTTCCGGCGGCACCGCATCCTCGAGATCGATGCAGACGATGTCCGCCCCGCTGGCCAGGGCGGCGGGCAGGTCCTGCAGCGCGAGTCCGCCGACGAAGAGCGTCGCGCGCCGTGGCTGGTGGAGGGCCATGGCCGCTTACTGGTCCTTCTTGAGCATGTTGTCGTAGTTGACGCGCTCGTGCATCTCGACGGGGTCGGCACCGGCCCGGATCTCGGCGATCACGCGGTCTTCGGTGGCCTTCACCTTCTGCGCGAACGCCAGCACCTCGGTGAGCTTCTCCTGGGGGACGACGACGGTGCCGTTGTCGTCGGCGACGATCCAGTCGCCGGGACGCACGCGGACGCCGCCCAGGCGGACTTCGATGCCGTGGCCGGCGCAGGAGGAGCGGCCGCGCACCGACTGCTGCGCGATGCCGCGCGCATACACGGGCAGGCCGTACTGCTTGTACTCGTCGACGTCGCGAACGACGGCGTCAGTGACCGCGCCGACGAACCCGTGGTGCTTGGCGGTGGCGCCGGCGACGCCGCCGACGGCGTTGACGGTCGGGTTCTCCGAACCGTCGACGACGAGGATCGAGCCCATGCCTGCGCCTTTCATGATGGCGCGCAGCGTGCCGAGCACGGTGGATTCCTCGGCCTTGCCGGCCGGGACGAGCTTCAGCGTTGCCGCGGGGCCGGCGATGCGCACGGGGACGGAGATCGGCAGGATGCCTTGCGGCGCGCCTTCGAGGCCCAGGCGGTCGAGCGCATCGGAAATGTTGGACACGGAAACGGCGAGGAACTGGCTGGCAAGGCGGGCATCTGCGGGCATGGAGGCTCCAGAGGGATGGATGACGACAAAGGCGAGACACGATCCTAGGGTGCGGCCATAATCAAGGCTAGTTAATCTTTGTTGAGTGGCACTCAAGCTTTGCTTATGACCGTACGCAACCTCGACATGGACGTGCTGCGCTCGTTCGTCGCGCTGGCGGAGAACGGCACGCTCGCGTCCGCCGCCGATCGCGTGGCGCGCACGCAGGCCGCACTGAGCCTGCAGATGCGCAAGCTGGAAACGCAGATCGGGCAGCCGCTCTTCCGGCCGGACTCACGCAAGCTGGTGCTCAACGAGGCCGGCCAGCAAGTCCTGGGGTATGCGCGCCGCATCCTCGCCCTCAACGACGAGGTGCAGGACGTGCTGCGGCAATCCGAGGTGGCAGGCAAGCTCGTGTTCGGCGCGTCGCAGGATTTCGGCGAGGCCTGGCTGCCGCCGGTGCTCGCACAGTTCCGCAAGGCGCATCCGTCGGTGGCGATGGAGATCCGCGTCGATGGCGGCACGCGGCTGGTGGCGGCGGTCGAAGCGGGCGAGGTGGACATGGCGCTGGCCCTGGGCCTGGGCGACCGCGAGAACGCGATCACCATCGGCCATCTCCCCCTGGTGTGGATCGCGCACCGCGACTTCGAATGGGACCGCGACGAGCCACTGCCGCTCGCGCTGTTCACGTCGCCCTGCCGCTTCCGCAACAAGGGCGTGGCGGCGCTCGATGCCGCCGGCATTCCGTGGCATGTCGCGCTGACGAGTCCCGGCCTGCAAGGCGTCTGGGCGGCCGTCAACGCGGGCCTGGGAATCACGGTGCGCACGCCCGAAGGGCTGCTCCCGGAACTGGAAGTGGCGGACCGGAAACTCGGCCTGCCCAACCTGGGCCGGGTGGACGTGTCGCTGCACATCGGCCGGCATGCGCACACGCCTGCGGTGCTGACGCTGGCCGACCTGCTGCGCAAACGCCTGAGCCATCGCATCCTGGAGCTCGAAGCGCGCACGCCGCGCGCTGCGATCTCACGCAAGGGCGGCGCGCCGTTCCGGGTGCTGAACCGCTCGTTGCCGGCGGTGAAGACGGCCTAGGGCATCGCGCTGGCCGTTCAGGCCTGCGGCGGTCCCTTGAGTTCCACCGTATTGCCTTCCGGGTCCTCCAGGTAGATCGACGGCCCGCGACCGTCGGCGCCGAAGCGCAGGGCGGGCTCGCCCGGCTGCACGCCGTGCGCCAGCAGGTGCACGCGGATCGCATCAGCGTCCCACGGCTCGATACGCAGGCAGAAGTGGTCGACGTTGCGGCCCTCGCGGCCGGGGGCCGCGCCGCCAGCC
The DNA here is from genome assembly GCF_016641735.1 of Ramlibacter algicola. Lineage (NCBI taxonomy): Bacteria > Pseudomonadati > Pseudomonadota > Betaproteobacteria > Burkholderiales > Comamonadaceae > Ramlibacter > Ramlibacter algicola. Next base: position 2,433,446 of record NZ_JAEDAO010000001.1, read on the forward strand.
GCGCCGAGCTTCATGTCGACGGGCACGAGGTCGATGATCGAGTCGCCCGCGCGCAGCTGCCACAGCCCGAGATCCTCCTGCACGCGCTCGAGCGTGCAGCCGAGCACGTCGCAGTAGAAGCGCTGCATCGCCTCGCGGTCGCGCACGCGCAGCACGATGTGGTCCAGGCGCAGCAGCCGGAACATCCCGCGCCTCAGAGCTTCTTGACGAACACCATGCTGCGGCGGTCCCAGTTGTACTTGCGCTTGCGCGCCTCGGGCAGCCACTCGGGGTCGGCCTGCACGAAGCCGCGCTTGAGGAACCAGTGCATGGTGCGGGTGGTGAGCACGAAGATGCTCTCCAGCCCCATCGCGCGGGCGCGCTGCTCGATGCGCTTGAGGATCTTCTCGCCGTCGCCCTGGCCCTGGCTGTGCGGCGACACCGTCAGCGCCGCCATCTCGCCGGTGCGGGCCTCGGGGTACGGGTAGAGCGCGGCGCAGGCGAAGATCACGCCGTCGTGCTCGATGATGCTGTAGTTGGCGATGTCGCGTTCGATCTCGGTGCGATCGCGCTTGACCAGCGTGCCGTCCTTCTCGAACGGCTCGATCAGCTGCAGCACGCCGCCGACGTCGTCGGGCGTCGCCTCGCGCAGTTCCTCCAGCTTCTCGTCGACGACCATCGTGCCGATGCCGTCGTGCACGTAGATCTCCAGCAGCAGCGCGCCGTCGGTGGCGAAGGGCACGATGTGGCTGCGCTCGACGCCACCCTTGCACGCCTTGACGCAGTGCTGCAGGTAGAACGCGGTGTCGGTCGGCTGCTGGGGCGAGGGCAGTTGCGCGAGCAATTGCTCGGCGGCCGCGAGCGGCAGTTCGGTGTCGATGCCGTTCTCCTCGGTCTCGGGCTCAAGGGGCCGCAGGCGGATGCCCGGGATCTCGGTCAGGAACACCAGCTTGTCGGCCTGCAGCGCCGTGGCGACGCTGGTGGCGACTTCCTCCATCGTGAGGTTGAAGGCCTCGCCGGTCGGCGAGAAGCCGAAAGGCGAGATCAGCACCATCGCGCCGAAGTCCAGCGACTTGGTGATGCCGGCGACGTCGACCTTGCGTACCAGGCCCGAATGGCGGAAATCCACGCCGTCGACGATACCCACCGGCCGCGCGGTGATGAAGTTGCCCGAGATCACGCGGGTCTTGGAGCCGGCCATCGGCGTGTTCGGCAGGCCCATGCTGAAGGCGGCCTCGATCTCGTAGCGCAGCTGCCCCGCGGCTTCCTGCGCGCAATCGAGCGCCACTTCGTCGGTGATGCGCATCCCGTGCGAGTACTTCGCGGCGTGGCCCTTGGCCTTGAGCTGCTCGTTGACCTGCGGCCGGAAGCCGTGCACCAGCACGACCTTCACGCCCATGCTCTGGATCAGGGCCAGGTCCTGCACGATGTTCGGCAGCTTGCCGGCGGCGATCGCCTCGCCCGCGAGGCCGACCACGAAGGTCTTGCCCCGGTGCATGTGGATGTAGGGCGCCACCGAGCGGAACCAGGGCACGAAGGTGAAATTGAAGACGGTGGACATGCGGGCGGTGCGGGCGTTCTGACAGGGGGGCCGGTGTCGAAGCAGTGTAAGGTACGGTGCTGCGCCGCTCGGGCGCGCAAAGAGGGGGCGGCTGCTCGCATGGGCACGTTGGCGACGGCATTCTGGGGGGCGTATTTCGGCGCGGTGAGCCTGTCGCTCGTCGCGGCGTTGATCGCCTTCACGCGCTCCGCCCGCCGCGTCGCGCTCACCGGTTCGCTCGCGGCCGCGCTGTCGGCGCTCTACGTGCTCGTCTACCTGGGTTGGGTGCCCGTGCAGGGCGATCTGCTCATGCGCCTGCAGGCGGTGCTGGCCGTGGTGTGCGCCTCGGTCCTCGGGTTGCTGCTGTTCCGTCTGCTCGGCCTCCTGCGCGATCGCGCCGTCGCGCGCCGCGTCACCGGGGGCATGGTGCTGCTCGCCGTGGCCGTCCTCCTCTCCGGCAGCTTCACGTCGCAGGAGGGCGGGCTGCTGCTCGCCGCGGGCATGGCGTGGCTCGTGATCCCGGCGGCCTTCGCGGTGTCGGTGCGCAGCGCGCGCCTCGGTGGGCGCCTGGGCTGGTTCGCCGTGAGCGGCGTCGCCAGCATGTCGATCCCCGTGGTGGGCCTGACCTGGTTCGCGCTGAACCGGGACCAGACGCCCAGCTGGGTGCATGCCGTCAGCGCCACCGCCGCGACCGCCTACCTGGTCACCATGGCCTCGGCCATGTGGGAGCGCTATGCCTACCTGCGCGACGTGCGCGAGGCGATGGTGTATGGGCCGGCCTACGACCCGATCACCCGGATGCGCACGCATGCCGAAACCGGCGCGATGGTCGGTGACGCGTTCGCGCGCCTGGGCAGCGACGGCGTCGCGGTGGTCGTCGTGTCCATCGCCAATTTGCAGGCGCTGGAGCAACTGCACGGCCGCGCCGCCTGCAACCACGGCCTGTTCCTGTGTGCCAGCCGGCTGCGCCGGAGCGTGCCGCCGGGCATCGAGGCCGGGCGGCTCGGCGACGACGCGTTCCTGTTGATGTCGCGGCGGCCGGCCCGCGTCGATCACCTGAACGACGTCGCGCACGAGATCGCGCGGCGCCTGTCCAAGCCCGTGCTGCTGGGGACCAGCCAGGACTTGGCGGCCCTGGAGGCCAGCCGCACCGAGTGGATGGCCGAAGTGGGCGTCGGCGTGCTGGTCGCGCCGCCCGGCATGCGTCCGGGCGTCGCCATCGCGGGGGCGCGGGCGATGTCCCGGACGGCCTGGAGCTACGCCAGCCGCGTCGCCTGGTACGACGCCGGCTCGCGCCAGATCACCGAGCTGCCGCTGCCCGCCGGCGCCGCCGGATAATCGAGGGCTTTGCGCCCCCGCGGCGCCGCCCCGACTTGTCCGCCCTGCGCATCACCTTTCCCGAGCAGCTTCCCGTCTCCGCGCGCCGCGAGGAGATCGCGCGAGCCATGGCGGAGCACCAGGTCGTCATCGTCTGCGGCGAGACGGGCTCGGGCAAGACGACGCAGCTGCCCAAGATCGCGCTGACGCTCGGGCGCGGCAAGCTCAACGCGAAGCCGGGCGAGCGGGGCCGCCTGATCGGCCACACGCAGCCGCGCCGCATCGCGGCGTCCAGCGTCGCCAAGCGCATAGCGGAGGAACTGGAAACGCCGCTGGGCGACGTGGTCGGCTTCAAGGTGCGCTTCCAGGACCGGCTGTCGCGCGACGCGTCGGTCAAGCTGATGACCGACGGCATCCTGCTGGCGGAGACGCAGACCGACCCGCTGCTGCAGGCGTACGACACGCTGATCATCGACGAGGCCCACGAGCGCAGCCTCAACATCGACTTCCTGCTCGGCTACCTGAAGCAGCTGCTGCCGCGGCGGCCCGACCTGAAGATCGTCGTCACGTCGGCCACGATCGACGCCGAACGCTTCGCCGAGCACTTCGCCTCCGCCAAGGGCAAGGCGCCGGTGCTGTACGTCTCCGGCCGGATGTACCCGGTGGAGCAACGCTACCGGCCGTTCGAGGAGTCGCGCGAGCGTGGCCTCAACGAGGCGATCGCCGATGCCGTCGACGAGCTGTGGCAGGGCAACGCGGCGGGCGACATCCTCGTGTTCCTGCCCGGCGAGCGCGAGATCCGCGAAGCGGCCGACCACCTGCGCAAGCACCTGGCGCACCACGCGGTGACGCGCAGCGCCGAAGTGCTGCCGCTGTTCTCGCGCCTGTCGCAGCAGGAACAGGACCGCATCTTCGAGACGCACGGGCACCGGCGCATCGTGCTGGCCACCAACGTGGCGGAAACGTCGCTCACCGTGCCGGGCATCCGCTACGTGATCGATACCGGCACGGCGCGCGTCAAGCGGTACAGCTACCGCAGCAAGGTCGAACAGCTGCTGGTCGAACCGGTGAGCCAGGCCGCCGCCAACCAGCGCGCGGGCCGCTGCGGCCGCGTCGCCAACGGCATCTGCATCCGGCTGTACGAGGAGAAGGACTTCCTCGAGCGGCCACGCTTCACCGACCCGGAGATCCTTCGCACGTCGCTGGCGGGCGTGATCCTGCGCATGAAGGCGCTGCACCTGGGGTCGGTGGAGGACTTCCCGTTCATCGAACCGCCGCAGCGGCGCGCGATCGCCGACGGCTACCAGCTGCTGCAGGAGCTGGGCGCGCTGGACGAGCGCAACGAACTGACCGCGGTCGGCAGCGAGCTGGTGCGCCTGCCACTCGACCCGCGCGTGGCCCGCATGATCCTGGAGGCGCGCGAGCGCGGCGCGCTGGCCGAGGTGCTGGTGATCGCGTCCGCGCTGTCTGTGCAGGACGTGCGCGACCGGCCGCTGGAGCTGCAGGCGCAGGCCGACCAGCAGCACGCGAAGTTCGACGACGAGAAGAGCGAGTTCTCGGGCTACCTGACGCTGTGGGACTGGCTGGACAAGGCGCGGGGCGGACATGGCGCCGATCACAAGCTGTCGAACCGCCAGTACGAGCAGCTGCTGCGCCAGAACTACATCAACGTGCGCCGCGTGCGCGAATGGCGCGACATCCATTCGCAGCTGCACACGGTGGTCGCCGAGCACAAGTGGCGGCTCAACGAGCAGCCGGCCGACTACGAGCAGGTGCACAAGTCCATGCTCGCCGGCCTGCTGGGCAACCTCGGCTGGAAGCTGGAGGACGACGAGGCCTACCTGGGCGCACGCGGCATCAAGTTCTACAAGCATCCGGGCGCGCACCTGAAGAAGCGGCCGGGCCGCTGGATCGTCTGCGCCGAACTGGTGGAGACCACGCGCCTGTTCGGCCGCGGCATCGCCAACATCGAGCCGCAGTGGGTCGAAGAAGTCGCGGGCCACCTGCTGAAGAAGCAGTTGCTCGACCCGCACTGGGAGAAGAAGTCGGCCGACGTGATGGCCCTGGAGCGCGCGACCCTCTACGGCCTGGTCATCTACAGCGGCCGCCGCGTGCCGTTCGCGAAGGTGGACCAGCAGGGCGCGCGCGACATCTTCCTGCGCGAAGGCCTGGTGGCCGGCCAGTGGGAAACGAAGCTGCCGTTCCTGGCGCACAACCTGAAGCTGGTGCGCCAGGTCGAGGAGCTGGAGCACAAGTCGCGCCGGCAGGACGTGCTGGTGGACGATGCGCTGATCCACGCGTTCTACGACCAGCAGGTGCCGCAGGACGTCTACAGCGGCCACACTTTCGAGGCCTGGTACCGGCAGGCCAGCAAGGGCAAGCCCGACCTGCTGAAGCTGTCGCGCGACGAGTTGATGCGGCACGAGGCCGCGGGCATCACCACCGACGCCTTCCCGCGCACGCTGAAGCTCGGTGGCGTCGACTGCGCGGCGACGTACCTGCACGAGCCCGGCGACGCGCGCGACGGCCTCACGGTCACCGTGCCGCTGTTCGTGCTGAACCAGGTGGCGGACGAACGCGCCGAGTGGCTGGTCCCGGGCATGCTCAAGGACAAGGTGCAGGCGCTGCTCAAGAGCCTGCCGCAGAAGCCGCGCTCGCGCTTCGTGCCGCTGCCCGAATCGGCGACGCGCATGGCCGGCGACCTGTCGGCGCCGGAGCGCTTCGCCCACGGCTCGCTGGTCGACGTGCTGTTGAAGGTCGTGCGCGACGAGACGTCGCTGGACGTCAAGCGCACGGACTTCAAGCTGGACATGGTGCCCGCGCACCTGTTCATGAACTTCCGTGTCGTCGACGAGCACGGCCGCCAGCTGGGCATGGGCCGCAACCTCGGCGCGTTGAAGGCCGAATGGGGCGCGAAAGCGCGCGGGGCGTTCCAGGCGCTGGCGGGGATGAAGGTGGCCACGGGTGGGTCGCCCTCTCCCGCTAGCGGGACAGGGAGGGGTGAGGTTGCTCCCGTGACGGGCCTTCACCCCAACCCTCTCCCGCGAGCGGCGGAGGGACCGACCGCGAAAGCCAAGGACGGTGCCCAGCGCTACACCGCCTGGACCTTCGGTGAGCTCCCCGAGCTGATGGAAATCCGCAAGGGCGGCATCTCGCTCGTGGGCTTCCCGGCGCTGATCGACCAGGGCGACGCCGTGACGCTCGAAGTGTTCGATGAACCGGAAGTCGCTGCGTCCAAGCACCGCGCCGGCCTGCGCCGGCTGTTCGCGCTGCAGGTGCGCGACGCGCTCAAGTACCTGGAGAAGAACATCCCGGACCTGCAGCGCATGGCGGTGGCGTACATGGCGCTGGGCACGCAGGAGGACTTGCGGCAGCAGATCCTCGACGTCGCCATCGATCGGGCGTTCCTGCTCGATCCGCTGCCGACCGATGAAGCGACGTTCAAGCGCCGTGTCGATGAAGGTCGCGGGCGCCTCACGCTGATCGCCAACGAGGTCGCACGGCTGGCCGGCACGATCCTGCAGGAGTACGCGACCGCGCTGCGCAAGATCAAGGACACCAAGGGCGTCCCTGACGCCACGGCCGACGCCACGCAGCAACTGCAGCGGCTGGTGCCCAAGCGCTTCCTCGCCGACACGCCGTGGCCGGCGCTGCAGCACTTCGCGCGCTACCTGAAGGCGATCACGCTGCGCCTCGACAAGCTGCGCGCCGACCCGGCGCGCGATGCCTCACGCATGGCGGACGTGCGGCCGCAGGAGCAGCGCTACTGGCGCCTCGTCGCCGACCGCAAGGGCCAGGTCGACGAGCGCATGCTGGAGCTGCGGTGGCTGCTGGAGGAGTTGCGCGTGAGCCTGTTCGCGCAGGAACTGCGCACGCCCCAGCCGGTCAGCATCAAGCGGTTGGAGCGGGTCTGGCAGCAGCTGCAGTCGTAGCAGCCGGGGATCTCAGGTGCGCACGCGGCCGTCGCCGGTGAGCATCGACAGCTCCACGAAGTGCGAAGCGGCGTGGTCGGTCGGCGAGAGCGACACGTTGAAGCCGCCGATGGACTGCTGGCCCAGCGATTCGAGGCCGGCCACGAGGGCTTCGCGCGTGGCCTTGCCGCCGCGGCGCAGCCCTTCGGCGACGACCTTGGCGGCCAGGAAGCCTTCCATGCTGGAGAAGTTGGCCTGGTACTCGCCGCCGGCCTTCTTCACGGCGTCGACGAACTCGCGCGCGATGGCACGCGCCGGGTTGTAGGGCGAGGGCATCACCTGCGAGACCACGACGCCGGCGCCGTCCTTGCCGAGTTCGTCGGCCAGCGCCTGCGTGCCGACGAAGGACACGTTGTAGAACGTGCCGCCGTAGCCCGCGGCCTTGGCGGCCTTGATGAACGCCGCGCACGCCTTGTACGCGCCGATCTGCACGATCGCTTCGGGGGCGGCCGCGGTCAGCGTCTTCACTGCCGCGGCGACTTCGACCGAGTTGCGTTCCACCGTGGCCAGCGCCACCGGCTTGTTGTCGTGCGCCGCCAGCGCCAGCTGCATGCCGTCGAGGCCGGCCTTGCCGTAGGCGTCGTTCTGGTAGAAGACCGCGACCTTCTTCAGGCCCAGGTTGGCGAGGTTCTTCACGATCAGCGCCGTCTCGTCGTTGTACGAGGCGCGGATGTGGAAGGCGTAGCGGTTGAACGGCTGGCGCAGGCCCATGGCGCCGGTGAATGGCGCGACGAAGGGTGTCTTGGCGGCGGTGGCCAGCGGCAGGGCCGCGAGACTGGTCGGCGTGCCGACGTAGGCGAAGAGGGCGACCGGGTCCTGGGCCAGCAGCTTGCGGGTGTTCTCCACGCAGCGGTCCGGCTCATAGCCGTCGTCCAGCTTCACGATCTCGACGGCGCGCTTGTGGATGCCGCCTTGCGCATTGAGTTGCTCGAAGAACAGGCGGGCGCCGGCGTGGAACTGGATGCCCAGCTGGGCGGAAGGCCCGGTGAAGGGCGCCGACTGGGCCAGCAGGATGCGGTCGCCCTGGGCGCGGACCGAAGGAAGGGCGGCCAGGGCCGCGGCGCCGGCGGCGGCGCGGGTGAAAGTGCGTCGATTCAGGCTCATCCGGGGATTGTCCCGGTCGCCTCGAAACGCCCCTGACGAAAGCTTGTCAGGAAGGCGTGCGAGGCGACGACCGGCAGTGGGCGGCGCCTGAGCGGTGCGCGCTCAGCGGTGGCCGTGCCCGCGGCCATGGCCGTGGCCGTGGCCATGGCCATGGTGGCCGCGCCACTCGTGGCGATCCCGGAATCCGTGGCCGTAGTAGGCACGCGGCGCGATGTAGACGGGCGCGCCGTACACGACGGGCGCCGGGGCGTAGACCGGCGCCGGCTGCACGTACACCGGCTGGGGCTGGACGTAGACCGGTGCGGGTTGCGCGTAGACGGGGCCGGGAATGCCGATGGACAGGTGCACGTCGGTGCGGGCCTGCGCGGCGCCGCTGGCGGCGAAAGCGCCGACGGCCAGGGCGGCCAGGGCGAGGAATCGGGTGGAGAGCGAGGCTTGCATGGTCACTCCTTCGGTGGACATGCACGCATGGTGCGCGCACGGCCATGAACCAAGCCTGAACCGCCGGGCTGGAATCGTTCAGGGTTGCGGAAGTGCGATGTCGACCTGCGCGCCGCCCAGGGCCGAGCGCGACAGCGCGATCTGGCCATGGTGGCTGGCGACGATGTCGCGCACGATGGCCAGCCCGACGCCGTGGCCGGGCACGGTCTCGTCGCCGCGCACGTGCATCTGCAGCATCGCCTGCGGGTCGTCGCCGAAGCCGGGGCCGTCGTCCTCGACGCGCACGAGCAGCCGCGAACCGTCGCGCCGCACGCGCGCCGTGATGCGCGAGCGCGCCCACTTGGCGGCGTTGTCCAGCAGGTTGCCGAACACCTCGAAGGCATCGCCCTCGTCGATGCGCCAGCGCAGGTTCGGCGGGCAGTCGATGGCGAACCGGAGGTTGCGGGCCGCATGCACCTTCTCCAGCGACTCGCGCACGCGCTGGGCGATCGGCGCGAGCGCGATCGCGGGGGCGAAGCGCGTGGCACCGCTGGCCGCGCCACGCCCGAGCTGGTGCTGCACGATCGCGTCCATCCGCTGCACCTGCTCCTCGACGGCGGTCCCCAGCGTGGCCGGCTGCCCGAGCGCGGTGCGCAGGACCGCCAGCGGCGTCTTCAGGCTGTGCGCCAGGTAGCTCAGCGCCTCCCGGTAGCGTGACTGCCGCTCGCGTTCCTGCCGCACCAGCGTGTTCAGGTTGTCCGTCAGCGCCGCGATCTCCGCCGGGTAGCGGCCGGTGATCTCTTCCTGCTCGCCGTCCTCGATGCGTCGGATCTCGCGCGTCACGCGCCGCAGCGGGTCGAGCGCCCATTCGAGCAGCAGCGTCTGCGACAGCAGCAGGAACAGGCCGGCGCCGGCCAGCCAGGCCCACAGCGTGCGCTCGAAGACGGCCACTTCGCGCTCCAGTGCCGCCGCGTCCTCGAGGACGCTCAGGACCAGCGGCACGGGTTGCGAGCGCGCTTCGTACAGCACGCTGTACGCGACCGACAGGTAGCGGCGGCCGTTGCCGGAGGCGTCGGCGTAGTCCCAGCGCCCGACCTCGGCGGTCGGCGGGAAGGGAAGCTGCTGGCCGACGGTGGACTCGGAGTGCCACCCCTGCGCCTGGCCGCGGACGGCGACGGACGCATACAACCCCGAGCCGGGCAGCGCGAGGCGCGGCTCCGGCAGGGAAGGCGGCATCACCAGGCGACCTTGGCCGTCGACTTCCGCGGCCGCGAGCAACAGGTAGACGGTGCCTTGCAGCCGCGCGAGGCGGTCGGTGCGGCTGCTGTCCGCGTGCGCGCGCTGCAGCGCGACGCCGACGCCGGCGAGGAAGGCGACCAGCACGAGGGCCGCGCCGAGAAGGAGACGGAACCGGATCGATCGTCCGGGCTTCATCCCAGGGTGAAGCGGTAGCCGCGCCCGCGCAGCGTCTCGATCGGCACGAGCGTGCCGTCGGGGTCGAGCTTGCGCCGCAGGCGCGCGATCAGCACCTCGAGCACGTTGCTGTCGCGGTCCTCGTCGTGCGGGTACAGGTAGTCCGCCAGCGCCTGCTTGCTCACGACCTTGGGCCGCTCGCGCACCAGCGACTCGAGCACGCGGTACTCGAAGGTGGTGAGTTCCAGCGGCTTGCCGTTCAACGTGGCGGCCTGCGCGGCGAAGTCGATCGACAGCGGGCCGAACACCAGCACGTCCGAGGTCGCCTTGAGCGAGCGGCGCAGCAGCGCCTTGATGCGGGCGGCGAGCTCGGGATATTCGAACGGCTTGGCCAGGTAGTCGTCGGCGCCGGCTTCCAGGCCCGTCACCTTGTCCTGCCACGACGTGCGCGCTGTCAGCACCAGGATCGGCAGCGTGCGGCCTTCGGCGCGCAGCTTCTGCACGACCGCCAGCCCGTTCATCTTCGGCAGGCCGAGGTCGACGACCAGCAGGTCGACCGGGTACTCGCGCGCCTGGAACAGGCCGTCCTCGCCGTCGGCGGCGACGTCGACGCGGTAGCCGTCGGCCTCGAGCTGGCGGGCCAGCCCGGTGCGCAGCGCGGCGTCGTCCTCGACCAGCAGCAGCCGCATGTCAGCCGCCGTCGACCATCACAACGCGCACCTCGCCGCGGGCGGTGAGGATCTTCACGCGGTACATCACGCGGCTGCCGGACTGCACGCGCTCGACGGAGAGCACGCGGCCATCGACCTGCTGGCGCGCGACGGCCGCGGCGCGGTCGGGGCCGATGTCGGCCCAGGCGGGCATGGAGAGCGCCAGCATCAGCGCGCAGGACAGGCGGGCAGCGAGGGAACGCATGGGTGCAAGCATCCTACAGGGGCGATGAACGCGGGCTGAACCGCGCCGGCTTCACTTGGTGCCGAAGATGCGGTCGCCCGCGTCGCCCAGCCCGGGGAGGATGTAGCCGTGCTCGTTCAGCTGCCGGTCGATGGCGGCGGTGTAGATCGGCACGTCCGGGTGCGCCTTCTGCATCGCCTGCACGCCCTCGGGGCAGGTGAGCAGGCAGACGAACTTGATCGACTTGGGCTTCAGTTCCTTGAGCCGTTCGACCGCCGCGATGGCCGAATTGCCGGTGGCCAGCATGGGGTCGACCACGACGACGTCGCGTTCGTCCATGTGGTCCGGCATCTTGAAGTAGTACTCCACCGCGACCAGCGTCTTGGGATCGCGGTACAGGCCGATGTGGCCGACGCGCGCGCCGGGCACCACGGTCAGCATGCCGTCGAGGATGCCGCTGCCGGCGCGCAGGATAGAGACGAAGACCAGTTTCTTGCCGTCGATGACGCGCGCCTTCATGCGTTCCAGCGGCGTGTCGATCTCGACGTCCTGCATCGGCATGTCGCGCGTGACCTCGTAGGCCATCAGCGACGACAGCTCGCCCAGCAGCCGCCGGAAGCTGTTCGTGCTGGCCTCCTTCTTGCGCATGAGGGAGAGCTTGTGCTGCACCAGCGGGTGCTCGATGACGTGGACCTGGGACATGGGAAGCGTTCGAAAGGAAGGCGTCGCCGGCCGGGCTCAGGCCAGCGGTGCCTCGGCCTGCACCAGCAACGCGGTGCGGCCTTCGCGCTCGCGCCGCGCGCAGTCCAGCCCCGCATCGGCGGCGCCGCCGACGACAACCGACAGCGGCAGTCCGCCGCCGGAAGCGCCGAGGTCGCCGCGCACCGTCCCGGCCAGCTCCTCCAGCAGCGCGACGGTCAGGGCGCGCCACTCGACCACGATCTCGTCGCCCGGATGCCAGGCCTGCCGCGCGGCGTCGGGCTCACGCAGGCGCAGCACGCCCGCGTCGAGCAGCAGTCCGCCTTCATGCTGGCCGGGCAGGGCGGTGAGGCGGTCGATGCCGCGTACCTGCACGCCCGACCACTCGAACGGCTCCAGCAGCGAATACGTGAGCCACTGCGACAGGGCGTGGAACGGCACCCAGCCGTCGGACGCGCCGTCCCCGCGCACTGCGGAATGCCGCCAACAGTCCCCGAGCGGCACGCCGCCGATGCTGTGGCCGACCGGCCAGATCGGCGACAGCGACACGAGCAGCTGCGAGAGGATGTCGTGCGCGTCGACGTCCGCCGAGTGCGCGATGCCGCCCTCGTCGCCGACCAGCAGGTCGAAGAGGCCGGAGGGACGTGCGTCGTCGGTGAACACCTCGGGCTGTTCGGCCATCACCTCACCGAGCCGCCGAAGCAGCACGGCGCGCGTGTTCAGGCCAGGCAGCGCGTTCCCTTCGCGCACCTGCAGCGCCTGCAGCAGGCCATCGGTGGGCAGCGCGCGCAGTGCCTGCGCGTCGACCTGGAGCGGCCGCAGCTTGTCGCTGGAGAACAGGCCGGCGGTGAAGGCGTGGAAGGCCGCGACGGCCGTCGCTTCGGGGCCGTGCAAGGTAGTGCCGGTGGCCGGTTCGACGTACTTCCACGAGCCGTCCGCCGGCACGTCCAGGAGCACGGTCACGACAGCCAGGTCGACCAGCGCGTGGGCGCGCACCTGCGGCGCGACGTCGCCGAGCAGCCGGTGCAGTTCGGCGCGGCCGTCGACGCGGCCGGCTTCGAGATGCCGCCAACGGCTGTAGGGAGTGGCGTGGGAGCCGGCGCGGCGGCGGATCGAGCGGATGATCGCGGTCGCGGCTTCGCGCAAGCGGCCGTCGTCGACCGTGAACCACTGGGACTGGCCGACGCGGGCGCGGTCCAGCAGCTGGCCGCAGCGGTCCCGGACGGCGGTGGTCGTGCGCAGCAGGGCGGCGGCGGTCTCGCCGCGGGAGCGCTCGCGCACGAATCCGGTGGGATCTGTCATTGGGCAACTCCGGCCCCGGGCCGGACCTGCGGTGGCGCAGGCCGCGCTGCGCGCCAGCCTCAGGCGTGGGACGCGAGCTCCGGGGAACGGGCCACTTTAGCGTGCGGGCGCCGCACGCGGGTGCGTTTCAATGGTCGCGCTGCGGCGGCACCGGCTGGGCGGCGCGGCGCAGCCGTTCCATCTCGCGCAGGTAGCCCGCCATGTAGTGGCGGTTGAACAGGTGGTCGACCCACTGCGGCATGCGCTCGCCGTTCTTCTCGTAGAAGCCCGTGTAGAGGTCCCACAGCCGCGCGGTGTCCACCACCGAGGCGATGCTCAGCTTGCCCTTGAGCAGGCTGGTGCGCAGCCGCGCGGGATCGAAGTCCTTGATCGCGCCTTCGGCCAGCGACCTGGCGGCCACGCGCACCGCGGCCTCGTGCGCCTTCGCCTCCGCCGATGCTTCGGCCAGCGCCTGGCGCGACGGGACGAAGCCGCCCGTGCCATCGGGCATCAGCAGCAGGTACTGCAGAAGCTCCTTCGTCTGCATGCCGGTCTTCAGCGGATTGGCCACCTTGGAGCCGATCATGGTGCGGTCCTCGGCCTTCAGGTCGCGGCGCGCCGCGACGCGCGTGGCGAGGTGCTCGCCCAGGCACTCGACGACCTCCCGCACCTGGATGCCGAAGCGCTCCCAGTCGAAGTTCACCTGGCCGGCGGGCAGCTCGACGCCCAGGCCGCGGCACAGCGATTGCAATGCGAGGCGCTCAGGCGTGGACGGCGCGGGTGAAGCAGCCGGCTGCTGCACCGAAGCGGCAACGGGAGCGTCCGGATGGACCTGCGCGAAGGCGCCCGACGCGGTGAACGCGCTCGTGCTGCCGAATGCGCCCGGGTCGTCGATGCGCCACGACGTCGACGATGAGAACGGGTCGTCCACCGGCTGCACGACGCGCGGTGCGGCGGTCGGAGTGGGAGCCGGCGCGTCGCCGGACCACTCCTGCAGCAGGTCGGCCCACGGGTCCTTGGCCGGCGCGGGCTCCGGCGCCGCGGAGCGCGTGACCGGGCCGACGGGAACGGGACGCGAGCCCATGCCGGCGAAGCTGGTGGCGTCGCCGGCGTCCGAGAGCGCTTCGACCACGAGGCTGAACGGGCCGAGCCGGCCCGATTCGCCGTCGCCGAGCACCACTTCGTCGCCGGAAAAGTAGTCGCCGCGGTCGGTGTTGATGCCGTTGGCGGACAGCACCTGGATGCGCGCGCCTTCTTCGCACCAGTCGATCGAGAGGTGCCGGCGCGAGATCAGGCGCTCGGTGTCCGGCAGGTAGACGGCGGCTTCCGGGTCGCGGCCGACGACGACGGCCGGCGTCTTCGGCTTGAGCGTGATGGTCTGCTCGAACGAGGGACCGGTGAAGTGAAGCAGGTACGACACGCCGTCAGCGATGCAGATGAGCCAGGAAGGCGCCCGATTGTGCCGGAGCGCGGCGGCGATTCGGCGACGTCAGCGCAGCCGCAGCGCCTGCGCGAGCACCTCGCCGCGCAGTTCCGCCTCGCGATACCAGCGCAGGCCTTGGGCCTGGTCGCGCTCCAGGCCGGGAGCGCCGCGGGTGTAGAGATCGCCCAGGCGCCTGGCGGCCAGGCCGCTGCCGGCGGTGGCCTGCGTCTTGTACATGCGGACCGCATCGCCATAGCGGCCTTCGGATTCGGCGGCGCGTGCGGCGCCGAAGGCTTCGCTGAGGCCGGCGGAGGCGGCGTCGAGGGAGCCGACGGTGACGGAACCCACCCCCTCGTTCGGGGGGGCGTGCTGCGTGGTCACCGCCAGGGCGGCAGCCAGCGTGATGACGGCGAAGGTCCCCATGCAGCCTCCTTCTTCTGGGTGCTGCGAAGTCTATGCGGCGGGCTGTTGCGCGTCGACGTCTGCCTGCGGCCTTCCTTGGCGCGCGTTGCTCCAACCCGACGTAAGTCAGATTGACACTTCCGTAAACGGATGTAAGAGTCCCACGGATCAGATCACGACAGTTGTTTGAGGAGTTTCCCTTGAAGAAGAGAACTTTGGTGGCTCTGGCCGCGGCCACCGCATGTTCCTGCGGTGCCTTCGCGCAGCAAGCTCGCCCGGATTCCGGAACCCAGCTCCAGCAGGACCGCCAGCTCCCGCAGGCGCCGGCCCCCAGCAACGAGCCGGCCGTGCAGCTGCCCCAGCCCCGCCAGGCCGCCTCGTACAACGAATCCGTCAAGGTCACTCCGGCGGCGTTCCGCCTCCAGGGCAACACCCTCTACCCCGAAAGCGTCCTGCTGCCGCTGACGCAGGACTTCGTCGGCAAGCCCACCGACATGGAAGGCCTGCTGAAGGCCGCCCAGGCCGTGCGCCGCTACTACCGCGAACGCGGCTACCTGCTGACCGAGGCCTACCTGCCGGAGCAGCAGTTTGCGGCGACTGGCGGCACCGTCGTCATCCAGATCCTGGAAGCGCGCGTCGGCAAGGTGACCGTGCGGGCGGACGACGCCGGCGTGTCCGAATCGCTGGCCTCGTCCATCGTCAACCGCTACCTGAAGCCGGGTGACCCGATCTCCGAGTACTCGCTCGAGAAGCCGGTGCTGCTGCTGCGCGACCTGGTGGGCTTCGACGCCACCGCCGCCGTCCAGCCGGGTGCCAAGGCGGGCGAGGGCGACATCACGGTGATCGTGAAGTCCTCGGGCCCGAAGGTCGACGGCCTCGTCGGCGTGGACAACTTCGGCGCACGCAGCGCTGGCCAGAACCGCGCGTACGCCACGGCCAACTGGAACAACCCCACCGGCCGCGGCGACGTCCTCAGCGTGCGCGTGCAGGCGGCCGACCGCAAGGATTCCGAGCTGTACCGGCTGGCCTACAGCACCACGCTGACCAGCGCCGCCACCAAGGTCGGCGTCAGCGCGATGCGCACCGAGTATTCGCTCGGCAAGCAGTTCGAGGCGCTCGGCGCCACCGGCGACGCCACGATCTACAGCCTGAACTTCACGCAGCCCTTCATCCGCTCGCGCACCCGCAGCGTGCTGGGCGCGCTGACGTTCGAGCGCAAGGACCTGAACGACAGCACCACGACGCCGTTCACCAGTTCGTCCAAGCGCATCAACTCCGTGCGCGCCAGCGTGCTGGGGAACTTCGTCGACGAGGCGCTCGGCTCCTCGTTCAACAGCTACTCGATCAACTTCACCAGCGGCAAGCTCGACATCGACGCCACGAACCTGGCGTTCGACCAGAGCGCCACCACCGGCCTGCAGACGGCCGGCTCGTTCTCGAAGGTGAACGTCGACTACCTGCGCACGACGTTCCTGTCGGCGCGCGGCCGCCTGAGCGCCCTGGTGCAGGCGCAGTTCGCCAGCAAGAACCTGACGTCCGCCGAGAAGCTGGGCCTGGGCGGCCCGAACGGCGTCCGCGGCTACCCGGTCGGCGAAGGCGTGGGTGACACCGGCGCCATCGTCAACCTGGAATACCGCCACCAGCTCACCGACCTGGTCGGCAAGCTGCCGCTGTCGGCCAGCGTGTTCTACGACTGGGGCCACATCAAATACAACGAGTCGGGCGTTCCGGCGGCCCTGGCCGCCACCACCCCCGAGAACGACACCCTCAGTTCCGCCGGTTTCGGCGTGCAGCTGGGCAACTTCGGCGACTGGCTCGTTTCGACCCAGCTCGCCTGGCGCCTGAACCGCGCCCCGTCGTCCGACCCGGACCGCCATCCGCGCGTCTGGCTGTCGCTGCAGAAGTGGCTGTGACCACCTCGCCGACCGATCCCACCGATTTCCCGCAGTAGTAGCAGTTCCGCCCGAGGAGGCCCCATGACCACCCACTCCACCCGCCGTTCCGGCATCCGCACGATCGTCGTCCAGGTCACGCGCAAGCTGCGCCACGTCTATCGCATGCGCACCGGCATGTCGCGCCTGTTGTCCCGCCTGCTGGCCGGCCTGCTCGCGGCTCTGGCCTCGTCGTTCCTCGCGACCGTGTACGCGAACCCGACGGGCGGCAAGGTGCAGTCGGGCGTGGTGACCATCACCAACCCGACGGCGACGTCGATGGTGGTCAACCAGGGCAGCAACAAGGCGGTGATCGACTGGAACACGTTCAGCATCGCGCGCAACGAGTCGGTGCAGTTCGTGCAGCCGGGCGCCAGCTCGGTGGCCCTGAACCGCGTCGTGGGCGGCGACCTGTCGTCCATCTACGGCAGCCTGACGGCCAACGGGCAGGTGTTCCTGGTGAACCCCGCGGGGGTCATGTTCGCGCCGGGTGCGCGCGTCGACGTCGGTGGCCTGGTGGCGTCCACCCTGAGCCTGTCGAACACCGACTTCCTCAACGGCAACTACACGTTCACGGGCTCGGGCGGCAGCGTCGTGAACCAGGGCTCGATCAAGGCGGGCTACGTCGCGCTGGCGGGCGCGCAGGTCACCAACAGCGGCACCATCGATGCCACGGGCGGCTCGGTCGGCCTGCTGGCCGGCTCGCGCGTGAGCGTCGACGCCAACGGCTCGGGCCTCGTGAAGTACTCGGTGGATGCCGGCGCCGTGGGCGCCGCCATCGCGAACAGCGGCACCATCACGGCTGACGGGGGCCAGGTGCAGGTGTCCGTGCAAGCGATCGGCGAGACGCTGAACACCGTCATCAACCAGAGCGGCGTCATCCGCGCCAACAGCATCGCCAACCAGAACGGCACGATCGTGCTGAGCGGCGGCAGCAGCGGCATCGTGAAGGTGACGGGCACGCTCGAAGCCAAGGGGGCGAATGCGACCGGCGGTACCGTGAAGGTGCTGGGCGACAAGGTCGGCATCGGGGGCACGGCGGTCGTGGACGCCAGCGGTGACGCCGGCGGCGGCACGGTCCTCCTCGGCGGCAATTGGCAGGGCAAGGGCGTCGAGCAGAACGCCTCGGCGACCGCGGTCGCCACCGGCGCGAAGATCACTGCCGATGCGGTCACCAGCGGCAACGGCGGCACCGTCGTGGTCTGGGCGGATGGCAACACCGCGGTGGGCGGCGCGATCAGCGCCCGTGGCGGCGCGAGCTCCGGCAACGGCGGCAAGGTGGAAACCTCGGGCAAGGGCGGCCTGTCGGTCGCCAAATCGACGACGGTGGACACTTCGGCGCCGCACGGCACCACCGGCAGCTGGCTGCTGGACCCCAAGAACATCATCGTGGCCACCGGAGGCGCGAGCGCGGTGGGGGATGTCGACCAATTCTTCGACACGCCGGCAACCGACGTGACCATCGATCCGGCCACGCTCGATGCCGCGGGCGCCACCGTCACGCTGCAAGCCAATAACGACATCACGATCGTCGATGCGATCACCCTGACGACGCCCACTGCCGGCATCACTGCCCAAGCGGGCCGCAGCATCGCCGTCAACGCGAACATCACCACCAACAACGGGGCCATCACGCTCGAGGCGAATTCGCCTGCTGCCGACCTGGCCAACCGCGACGCGGGACCCGGGTTGGTTACCGGCACGGGCAGCCTGAACGCCGGCACGGGGGACGTGGACGTCAGGTCCGGCGGTGACCTCACGATTGGCGCGGTGACGGGCAGGAACGTGTCCTTGAACGCGGGGACCGGCTTGCTGAACACAGGTCCCGTCACGGCTTCCGGCGACTACTCCATCAGTGCCGGAGACTTCACGGGCGGGGCCTTCGGCGCGACGCTGGGCGGGACCAGCAACTGGAGCATCACCGACACGGCGGGTGGCTTGTCGATCACCAACCGGTCGGCTGGCGGCAACCTGAACATCACGACCACCAACGGCGGCAGCCTGATGGTCGCCGGCAACCTGTCGTCCGGCACCGGGGGGGTCACGTTGACCAGTGCCGCTGGGGTCCAGCTCATCGGGGACCTCAACGTCACCGCGGCAACGGGGGCATCGTTCAACGGTGCGCTCGACGGCGCACACAACCTCACGGTTGCTGGCGACGCGTCGTTCAACGGCCAAGTCGGCAACGGCCAGGCCCTGACGACCGTGCATGTGACCGGCGCCACGAACATCAACGGCTCGGCAGTCAAGACGACCGGCACGCAGTCGTACGACGGCGCAGTGGCGCTGGACGCCACGTCGACCCTGAGCGGTTCGACGGTGTCGTTCGGGAACACAGTGACCGGACCCAACCAGTTGTTCGTGCAAACCGGCGCGGGCGGCCAGGCGACCTTCGCCGGCAACGTCGACGTGGATCTCGTCAACGTCATCGCCACCGGGGGCATCTCGCTGGGCGGCAACGTGACGACCACGAACGGGCAGGCCTACACCGGGGCCGTCACGCTGGGCAACGACGTCACCATGACCACCACCGGCGGCGCCATCACCGTGGCAACCAGCCTGACGGGCGCCGGGAACAACCTGACCATCGCGTCGTCCGGGACCACCACCCTGACGAACGCCACCGGCCTGAACACATTCACGGCCGCCACCAACGGGACGACGACCGGCTCCATCAGCGCGTCGACGTACAACATCAACGGCGGCATCGTCGATGCCAACCTGGGTGCTGGGACGCTGAACACCACGGGCAGCGCGACGCTGAACGGCACGGCCGCGGCGACCACGGTCAACGTCAACGGCGGCACCCTGGCGCTGGCGAACGCCGCGAACCGCCTGACCGGCGCCG
This sequence comes from Ramlibacter algicola, assembly GCF_016641735.1. Classification (NCBI taxonomy): domain Bacteria; kingdom Pseudomonadati; phylum Pseudomonadota; class Betaproteobacteria; order Burkholderiales; family Comamonadaceae; genus Ramlibacter; species Ramlibacter algicola. Next base: position 2,452,668 of record NZ_JAEDAO010000001.1, read on the forward strand.
GCGCGGCCGTCAACATCGCCGGTGGCGCGACGCTCAATACCGGCACAGCGTCGCAGGCGCTGGGTGGCGGCACCGCATTCGTCAACAACGGGGGCACGTTCCAGAACGCCGGGGCCGTCACTGCAGCCATGATCACCGGCAGCGGTGCAGCTGTTCTCGGCGGTAACGTGACGACCACGGCTGGCCAGACGTATGGCGGTTCGACCGTGACGGGAGCCGTCCAACTGCAGGACTTCGGCGCGTCGGCCATCAAGACCGGCAACGTCACCGGTACCGGCGACCTGACGCTGGTCACCGCGGGCGGTGGCGAGGTGGGCTCGGTGAACCTGGGAAGCCTGACGACCAACGCAGGCACTCCGCTGAAGATCGGTGGCAACGTCACGACGACGGGTGTCCAGAGATACCAGGACGCGGTCACGCTCACCACGAGCGCGGTGCTGAACAGCGGCACGAGCGCCATGACGTTCGCGTCGACGGTGCAAGGCCAGACTGGGACCGAATCGCTGACGGCCACCAACACCGCCGGCGGCATGACCTTCGGCGGCGCGGTCAGCAACCTGCAGAACGTGGGCATCAGCACCGGCGGTGGCGCTCTCACGCTGCCCTCGATTACCGCAGCGGGCGCCGTGACGGTGAGCAACAACAACTCGGTTGGCACCTCGGCGGCGGTGTCCGGCAGCGCCGTTTCCATCACAGCCAGCGGCGCCGCTTCGAACGTCACCGTGGCCAACGCGATCACGGCGAACACCGGTGGCATCACGATTTCGGCCGGCAAGAACGTGTCCATCACGGCGGCACTCAATGCGGCCGCCGTGGCACAAAACATCTCGATCAACGTGGGCCAGTCCGCGGCCGGTGCCTTCAGCAACACCCAGATGCTCACGACGGGTGCGGGCGGGGCAGTGACGGTTTCGGGTGGCAATTCGGGCAACGTGTTCGACTTCAGCGCTGACCCGGGCAACACGGTGACCGTCGTGGGCGGGTCCGGCACCGATGTCTTCAAGGCTCCTGCAGCTGCGACCTATGTGCTGACGGGTGTTGGCAACCAGGTGCAGGCAGGCAACCTGTCCGCCAGCAACATCGAGACGGTCACCGGGACGACCACCACGAACGTGCTGCAAGGCTCGTCGACCGGCACGACCTTCACCACCAGCGGGGTGAACGCGGTGTCCGCCGCCGGCATGGACTTCACGGGCATCGGCACGGTCAACGCCGGATCCGGCACGGACACGTTCACCGGCGCAGGCAGCTACACCATCAACGGTAGCAAGGCCGTGACGGCCAATGGCATCGCCGCCACGAACATCGAGAGCGTGACGAACGCCGGTGCCGTGACCGGCACCGTGGCGAGCACCACGTACACCACGGGCGCCGCCAACGCGCTGTCCGCCAACGGCATCGCCTTCACCGGCGTGAACAGCCTGGCTGCCGCCGCAGGTGGCACCGACGTGTTCACCGGCGCGGGCAGCTACACGATCAACGGTTCCAACGCGGTGACCGGCAACGGCATCGCCGCGACCGGCATCGAGAGCGTGACGAACGCAGGCGCCCTGACCGGCACCGTGGCGAACACCACGTACACGACCGGCGGCGCGAACGCGGTGTCGGCCAACGGCATCGCCTTCACGGGCGTCAACACCCTGGCAGCTGCTGCCGGCGGGACCGACATCTTCACGGGTGCGCCCGCCTACACAATCGACGGCACGAAGGCCGTGACGGCCAACGGCATCGCGGCCACCGACATCGAGAGCGTGACGAACGCCGGTGCGGTGACCGGTACCGTCGCCAGCACGACCTACACGACCGGCGGCGCGAACGCGCTGTCGGCCAACGGCATCAACTTCACGGGCGTGAACACCTTGGCAGCTGTTGCTGGGGGCACCGACGTCTTCACCGGCGCGACGGCCTACCAGATCGACGGCACCAAGGCGGTCTCCGCCAACGGCATCGCCGCGACGGACATCGAGAGCGTGACGAACGCCGGCGCCGTGACCGGCACGGTGGCGAGCACCACGTACACCACGGGCGCCGCCAATGCGCTGTCCGCCAACGGCATCGCCTTCACGGGCGTGAACAGCCTGGCCGCGGCTGCGGGTGGGACCGACGTGCTCACTGGCGCGACGGCTTACACGATCGACGGCGCCAAGGCCGTGACGGCCAACGGCATCGCCGCGACGGACATCGAGAGCGTGACGAACGCAGGCGCCGTGGCCGGCACCGTGGCGAGCACCACGTACACCACGGGCGGCGCGAACTCGGTGTCGGCCAACGGCATCAGCTTCACCGGCGTGAACACGCTGGCGGCGGCGGCTGGTGGCACCGACGTGTTCACCGGCGCGAGCAGCTACACGATCAACGGTTCCAACGCGGTGACCGGCAACGGCATCGCCGCGACCGGCATCGAGAGCGTGACGAACGCAGGCGCCGTGACCGGCACCGTGGCGAACACCACGTACACGACCGGCGGCGCGAACGCGGTGTCGGCCAACGGCATCGCCTTCACGGGCGTCAACACCCTGGCAGCTGCTGCGGGTGGCACCGACGTCCTCACTGGCGCGACGGCTTACACGATCGACGGCGCCAAGGCCGTGACGGCCAACGGCATCGCGGCCACCGACATCGAGAGCGTGACGAACGCCGGTGCGGTGACCGGTACCGTCGCCAGCACGACCTACACGACCGGCGGCGCGAACGCGCTGTCGGCCAACGGCATCAACTTCACGGGCGTGAACACCCTGGCAGCTGTTGCCGGGGGCACCGACGTCTTCACCGGCGCGACGGCTTACCAGATCGACGGCACCAAGGCAGTCACCGCCAACGGTATCGCTGCGACGGACATCGAAAGCGTGACGAACGCCGGTGCGGTGACGGGCACGGTGGCGAGCACGACTTACTCCACGACCGGGCTGAACGCCGTGTCCGCCAACGGCATCGCCTTCACCGGCGTGAACACGCTGGCTGCCGCTGCCGGCGGCACGGACGTCTTCACCGGCGCCAGCAACTACGCCCTGACCGGCGCCAACAACGCCGTCACCGCGAACAACATCGCGGCCACGGGCATCGAAACCATCGCAGGGACCGGCACGGAATCCATCACCGGCTCCAATAACGTGACCGCGTGGTCGATCACCGGCTCGAACGCCGTGTCGGTCGCCGGCATGACCGCCACAGGCATCGGCACGCTGACGGGCGGCACGGCCGCCGACACGTTCACCATCGCGGGCGGCGTGACCACCTTCAACGGCCAGGTCAACGGCGGCGGCGGTGGCGACAGCCTCGTCACGACCGACGGCAACAACACCTGGTCCGTGACGGGTGGCGACGCAGGCACGCTGAACACCACGACCACGTTCTCCGGCATCGCCAATCTCACCGGCGGCTCCGGCAACGACGCGTTCGTGTTCGCCAATGCCGGCACCCTGAGCGGCAACGTTGCGGGTGGCACCCAGACCGGGGCCGACACGCTGGACCTGAGCGGCAAGGCTGCGGTGACGATCAACACCGTCGCGGGCACGGCGACCGGCATCGGCGGCACCTTCGGCGGGATCGAGTCCGTCACCGGCAACGGGACGGCGACGCTGACCGGCGCGACCTTCAGCCTGACTGGCGTCAACTCCGGAACGGCCGACACGATCGCGTACTCCGGCGTGGCGAACCTCCAGGGCGTCGCCGCGGCGAACAGCTTCACGGGCTCCGGCGGATCCGTCAGCGGCACGATCACCGGTGGCGGGTCGGGGACCACGCTGTCGGGCAACCTGACCAGCGGCGGCGACCAGTCGTACACCGGCGCGGTGGCGCTCGGCGGCACGACCGTGCTGACGGCCAACTCGGCCTTGGGCACGATCGCACTGGGCAACGTCAGCACGGGCAGCAATGACCTGACGCTGAACGGCACCTCCACCACCGGGTCCATCACCGGGACGGGCCGCCTCACCGCCTTCGGCAACCTGTCGGGCACGAGCATCGGCATCGGCAGCCTGGTCACCGCAACCGGGTCGAACCTGGCCGCCACCGACCTGACCGTCGCCGGCACCTCCAGCCTCGGCGGCAACGTCACGACGACCGGGGCCCAGGCCTACAACGGCGCGACGACGCTGACGGGCAATGCGATCCTCTCGGGCGCCTCCATCAGCGCCACGAGCATCGACGGCGGAGCGAACAACCTGAACCTGGTCGGCAACACGACCGCCAGCGGCTCGGTGTCCAACGTCAACAGCCTGGTCACGGCCACCGGCAGCACGCTGTCCGCATCCAGCGTGGCCGCCACGTCCGCGAGCATCGGCGGCGACGTCACCACGAGCGCCGGCCAGGCCTACGGCAGCACGACGCTGACGCTCGGCGGCACCACGGTCCTGAAGGACACGGGCAACACCGCGATCAGCCTCGGCGCGGTCAACGGCAACGGCAACTCGCTGACGCTCACCACGACCGGCGGCGCCACTGCTTCCGGCATCGGCAACGTGGCGAACCTCACGCAGACCAACGGCGGCCTCACCACCTCCGGCAACCTCGCGATCACGGGCAACGGCAACGTCAACCAGGCACTGGTGGTGGGCGGCAACCTGGGCGCCGCCAACATGTCGGCGAACAGCGCCTCGGTCACCGGGTCGACCAGCGTGACCGGCACGCTCAACACCGTCTCCTCGCTCGCGGTGAGCGGCCCCACGTCGGCCGGTAGCATCGCTGCGGGCACCAGCGCCAGCTTCGGCAACGACGTGAACGTTGGCGGCGCGCTCACCACTGGCACCACGCTCACGACGGCAGCCGGCAAGACCATCACGGCCGGCAGCGTCGCCGCCACCGGCGCCGCCTCGCTGGGGGGTAGCGTGACGACCGCCTCCACCCAGAGCTTTGGCGCCACGACCCTGACGGGCGACGCCACGCTCACGGGCGCGTCGATCACGGCTGCCAGCATCAACGGTGGCGCGCACAATCTCGGCCTGGCCGGCAGCGCGAACGTGGCGGGTGCGGTGACCAACGTCGCCAACCTGACCGTCACGGGGACGTCCAGCACGTTCACCGGCGGCGCGACGGTGGCCGGCTCGTTCACGCAGAACGCTGGCACCGTCGCGGGCGGCCTGATCGACGCCGCGACGTACAACGTCAATGGCGGCACGCTGGCGGCCAGCACGGGCACGGGCACGCTCAACACCACCGGCACCACGGTGCTGGCGGGCGCGTCGAATGCCGGGACGGTCCACGTCAACTCCGGCTCGCTGACGCTCGGCGCGGCCAATCGCCTGGCCGCGGCCAGCAACGTCACCGTCGCGGGCGGCGCCACGCTGGACACGGGGGCTGCCGCGCAGCAGGCGGGCAGCATCGCCAACAGCGGCACGCTGGCCGTCAACGGCAACCTGAACGTCGGCACGCTCTCGAGCACCGGCACCTTCCGCACGGCAGGCACCAGCACCATCACCGCGAGCAACGTCGCGGCGGCGGGCGACGTGCAGGTCGGCAGCGGCACGACGTTCAACATGAACGGCGGTGGTTCGCTGGACGTGGCCGGCGCCTTCCAGGGCGGCGTCAACGTCACGGGCCAGGCCGAAACGGTGAACCTGAGCAACACGACGGCGGGCGCCATGCTCACGGTCGGCCAGCTGCAGACGGCGTCGTCGGCCAACGTGACCCTGGCGTCCAAGGCCGGCCTCACGGTCGACGCCGGCCAGATGAGCCCGATGGCGACGCTGACCGGCACCTCCGACGGCCCGATGATGTTCACCAACTCGGCGTCGCACCCGGTGGTGGCAACAGGCGGCGTCGAGCTCACGGTGAAGGGCGGCGACCTCAACACCGTCGCCGACCCGATGAACATCAGCACCAGCACGCCGAGCGTCGTCGTGCACAAGGAGGTGCTGTTCGAGGCCTACGTCACCGGCAACGTCGCCGCGTACCAGCCGCTGAACGACGTCTTCAGCTCGGTGTTCGCGAACACCGGCGCCACGCAGGCGGAGATCGCGCGCTGGGTGCTGCACGAGCTCAAGCGCAACGTCGGCATCGGCGTCGTGGAGGACCTGGTGGCGTTCGGCACGACGGACATGGACGGCATCGTCGCGCCGCTCAGCTTCCGCAGCCTGACGATCCAGGCACCCAAGTGCGTGAGCGAACAGGCGAACGGGCAGCCCTGCAACTGACCGATTGACGCTCCCCAGCCACGGGGCGGGAAGGATGCGTGACATCCTCCTGCCCCGTGTCCTTTGTTGCCGTGCTGCGACGCATCGGCTGCCCTTAAACTGTTGAGGCAGGTTCCGCCCAGCGTGGGCGCGCGCCTGTCCCACCCGTGACCGTCAAGAAACTCGGCCGCTACGACATCATCCGCACCCTCGGCAAGGGCGCGATGGGCCTGGTCTATGAGGGCATGGACAGCGTCCTGCAGCGGCGGGTGGCCATCAAGACCATCATCGTCGAGAACCTCGACTCGAAGGCCGCCGACGAGTACGAGTCCCGTTTCCGGACGGAGGCGCTGGCCGCCGCGCGGCTGCAGCACCCGAACATCGTCACGGTGTACGACTTCGGCCGGCACGAGGGCGTCGCGTACCTGGTGATGCAGTACATCGAGGGCGACGACCTCAAGGACCACCTGGACCGCGGCGAGAAGTTCCCCCCGCAGATCTCGGTGGCGATGATCCTGGACCTGCTGTCCGCGCTGGACCATGCGCACGAGAACAACATCGTGCACCGGGACATCAAGCCGGCCAACATGCTGATCGAGAAGGGCCGGGTCAAGCTCACCGACTTCGGCGTGGCCCGCATCCAGGACCCGGACGCCGCCAACAAGACCCAGGTGGGCGCGGGCGGCATCGGCACCCCGCGCTACATGTCGCCCGAGCAGGCGCAGGGGCAGCGGGTCGATTCTCGGTCGGACCTGTTCTCGACCGGCATCGTCCTGTACGAACTGCTCACGGGGCAGCGCCCGTTCGATGGCGACAACCCGTTCGCGATCATCCACCAGATCATCAGCGCGGTCCCGCCGCCGCCGACGTACTACAACGCGAAGCTGCCGAAGTCCATCGACGCGGTGGTCGCCAAGGCCCTCGCCAAGAACCGCGACGAACGCTTTTCCACCGCCCGTGAATTCGCGATGTCCCTCAAGGCCGCCGGCCAGCGGGTCAGCAGCGGCACGATGGCCAGCCGCAGCGCGCCGTCGCTGGGTGCCGACACCACGCCGGGCCCGGGGGGCCAGGGCTCCGACACGGCGCCACCGCCGACCGGCTCCAGCATCACGCTGGAACTGGAGCTGGAGTACTGGAAGGAAGTCAAGGATTCCGAGGACGCCGACGACTTCGTCGCGTTCCTCGAGCAGTTCCCGAACGGCAAGTTCGCGGCACTGGCGCAGCGCCGCCTGAAGAAGCTGGGCAGGGACGTCGACGAGACGCCCGCACCGAGCGACACCGCGAGCCGCCGCACGCCACCTGCGCCGCAGGACGACGACGAAGCCACGCGGTTGCCCGGCATCTCCACCTCGGGCACCGGCGGCACGGCCGGCATGTCGGGCAGCCTCAAGCTGACCGACAAGTCCATCGTCGCGCCGGCCCAGGACGCCACCGTCATCAGCCCGCAGACGCTGCGCGTCATCAGCACCGCCGCGCGGTCCGCCACCGGTTCGCAGCCGGCGGCGATGGGCGACACGGTCATCGCGCGTGCCGGGTTGCAGCCCGAAGATCCGCGGGCCAAGGCGGCGCGCGAGGCCGAGGCCGCTCGCGCCGCCGAAGAGGCCCGCGCCGCCGAAGCGCGCGCCGCGACCGCGGCGAAGGAAGTCGAGCGCCTCGAAGCCGAGCGCCAGGCCGAGGAGGCTCGCAAGCAGGCCGAAGCGCAGGCGCGCGCGAAGGCGGAAGCCGAGGCGAAGGCCAAGGCGGAATCGGAAGCACGCGCGAAGGCCGAAGCGGAGGCCAAGGCCAAGGCCGAAGCAGAAGCGAAGGCGAAGGCGGAGGCGGAAGCCAAGGCCAAGGCGGAGGCGGAAGCCAAGGCCAAGGCCGAAGCCGAGGCGAAGCGCCAGGCCGAGCTGGCGCGGCAGAAGGCGGAAGCCGAAGCGAAGGCCAAGGCCGAAGCCAAGGCGAAGGCCGAAGCGGAAGCCAAGCGGCAGGCCGAGCTGGCGCGCCAGAAGGCCGAAGCCGAGGCGAAGGCCAGGGCGGATGCCGAAGCCAAGGCGCGCGCCGAAGCCGAGGCCAAGCGCAAGGCCGAGGAGGATGCGCAGTTCAAGGCCGACATCGCGCGCAAGAAGGCGGAGACCGAAGCGCGTGCCAAGGCGGAAGCCGAGGAAGCCAAGCGCAAGAAGGACGAGGACGCGCGCCTGAAGGCCGACCTGGCACGCCAGCGCGCGGAAGCCGATGCGCGCGCCAAGGCGGAGCAGGAAGCGCGCCGCAAGGCCGACGAAGCGACCCGCAAGGCGGCCGAAGAGGCCAGGCGCGGTCCCGCGGTGCAGCCCGCGGTCGCGCGTGCGCCGGCCGAAGCCGACAAGCCCAAGTCCAGGATGGTCCCGATGGCGGTGGCCGGCGTCGTGGCCTTGGGCGTGATCGGTTTCGCTGTGAAGACGATGGTGGGCGGCCAGTCCGCCGAGCCCGCGGCGGTGACCACGGCGCCCGCGCCGGAGGCGCAGCCGGAGCAGCAGGCCAAGCTCACCACGCGCCCGCCCGCCGAACCGCCGAAGCCGCCTGCCGAGGAAGCGAAAGTCGCCCCGACCCCCGCGCCGGCTCCGGCCGGCAAGGCGGCGCCGGCGCCAACTCCGGCGCCCACGCCGGCACCGGTGAAGACGCCTGCGCCGACGCCTGCACCCACCGCGGCACCTGCCAAGCAGGCCCCCGCACCGACCCCGGCTCCGACACCCGCGCCGACCCCGGCGCCCACGCCCGCACCGGCACGGCCCGTGACGGCGACGCCTGCACCGGCTCCGAGCCCCGCTCCAACTCCCGCGCCGACGCCGGCGCCCGCGGCGCAGCCGGTGCAGAACGCTGCGACCCTGCTCGCGCAGGCCCAGGACGCCGAGCGCGGCGGCAACATGTCGGCGGCGATCAGCGCCTACCGGCGTGCCGCCAACGCAGGCAGCGGCGCTGCGGCGCGCCGTCTTGGCGAGCTGTACACCAAGGGTGGCAACGGCGTCGACCGCGACGCGCAGCAGGCCAACTTCTGGAACAACAAGGCGCGCGACCTCGGCGAGGCGATGCGCGAGGGCCCCTGCGCCCTCAAGGCCGGCACCAGCTGCTGATGGCTCCTATCGGCGCTTGCCGCCGCCCAGCAGGCTCCCCAGGATCCCGCGCGCGATCTCGCGGCCCACGTTGCTGCCGATGCTGCGCATCGCGGATCGAGCCATCGATTCGGCCAGGCCCTCGTGCTTGCCGCCGCGCGGACCCGTCGAGCCGAACAGCACGTCCTTCAGCTGGCCGCTGACGCCATCGAGGATGCCGCCCGACGCGGGCTGGTCGGCCGAGCCCGACGCGGGCCCGGGAATGCCGGAGCCGCTGGCCGAAGCCGCAGCACCCGCCGTCGCCGAAGCGGCCGGCTTGCCGCCGGCGGAGGAGGGCGCCGCCGCGGCGCGGCCCTTGAGCTTCTCGTAGGCGGACTCGCGATCGACCGCCCGCTCGTAGACGCCGGCGACGATCGAGTTGGCGAGTAGCGCCTTGCGCTCCTCGGCGTTGATCGGCCCGATGCGGCTGCCCGGCGGGATGACGAACGCGCGCTCGGTCACGCTGGGCCGGCCCTTGGCGTCGAGCAGGCTCACGAGCGCCTCGCCGACCGCGAGCTCGGTGATCGCGGTCTCGATGTCGAGCCCCGGCTTCTGCCGCATCGTCTGCGCGGTGGCCTTCACCGCCTTCTGGTCGCGCGGCGTGAAGGCGCGCAGCGCGTGCTGCACGCGGTTGCCCAGCTGCGCGAGCACCGTGTCGGGGATGTCCAGCGGGTTCTGCGTCACGAAGTACACGCCGACGCCCTTGGAGCGCACGAGGCGCACGACCAGCTCGATGCGCTCGACCAGCGCCGCCGGCGCGTCCTTGAACAGCAGGTGCGCCTCGTCGAAGAAGAACACCAGCTTGGGCTTGTCCGGGTCGCCGATCTCGGGCAGCTGCTCGTACATCTCGGACAGCATCCAGAGCAGGAAGGTGGCGTACAGGCGCGGCGACTGCAGCAGCTTGTCGGCGGCCAGGATGTTGACCAGGCCCAGGCCCGCCTCGTTGGCCTGCAGGAAGTCCTGGATGTTGAGCATCGGCTCGCCGAAGAAGCGGTCGCCGCCCTGCGCCTCGATCTGCAACAGCCCGCGCTGGATGATCCCGACGCTGGCCGCGGAGATGTTGCCGTACTCGGTCGTGAACTGGCTCGCGTTGTCGCCCACGTGCTGCAGCATCGCCCGCAGGTCCTTCAGGTCCAGCAGCAGCAGGCCGGCGTCATCGGCGATCTTGAACACCAGCTGCAGCACGCCCGCCTGCGTCTCGTTCAGGCCCAGCATGCGCGACAGCAGCAGCGGCCCCATGTCGGAGACGGTGGCGCGCACCGGATGGCCCTGCTCGCCGAACACGTCCCACAGCGTCGTCGGGCAGGCCATCGGCTCCGGCGTGGGCAGGCCGCGCTCGGCGAGGATCTGCGCCATCTTGGGTGCCAGGGCGCCGGCCTGGCTGATGCCGGTGAGGTCGCCCTTGATGTCCGCCATGAACACCGGCACGCCCAGCTTCGAGAAGCCTTCGGCCAGGCTCTGCAGCGTCACCGTCTTGCCGGTGCCGGTGGCGCCCGTGACGAGGCCGTGGCGGTTGGCCAGCCCCGGCAGGAGGAAGCACTCGGTGGTGCCGTTCTTGGCAAGCAGCAGGGGGTCGGCCATGGTGGTGAAAAGTAGAATGCGGGTCACAGGCAATATAGCAACGCGCCCCGTGCAACGGGGCCGCACCAGAAGGACGGGTCAAAAGTGGCCGGACACAGCAAATGGGCGAACATCCAGCACCGCAAGGGGCGCCAGGATGAGAAGCGCGGGAAGATCTGGACGCGCGTGATCCGGGAAATCATGGTCGCGGCCCGCCAGGGCGGCGGCGACCTCAACGCCAACCCGCGGCTGCGGCTGGCGGTCGACAAGGCCAAGGCGGCGAACATGCCCGCCGACACCATCAAGCGCAACATCGACAAGGCCACCGGCAACCTCGAAGGCGTGAGCTACGAGGAGATCCGCTACGAGGGCTACGGCATCGGCGGCGCGGCCGTGATCGTCGACACCATGACCGACAACAAGGTGCGCACGGTCGCCGAAGTGCGGCACGCGTTCAGCAAGGCCGGCGGCAACCTGGGCACCGAAGGCTCGGTGGCGTTCCAGTTCAAGCACTGCGGCCAGCTGATCCTGGCGCCAGGCACCAGCGAGGACAAGGTGATGGAAGTCGCGCTCGAGGCGGGCGCCGAGGACGTCGTCACGGACGAGGACGGCGCCATCGAGGTGATCACGGCGCCCGGCGACTTCGAGAAGGTCAAGGAAGCGCTCGAGAAGGCCGGCCTGAAGGCCGAAATCGCCGACGTCACCATGCGGCCCGAGAACACGATCGACCTCGACGGCGACGACGCGGTGCGCATGCAGAAGCTGCTCGACATGCTCGAGGACCTGGACGACGTGCAGGACGTGTTCCACAACGCAAGCCTGCCCTCGTGAAAGTCCTCGTGATCGGCGGCGGCGGCCGCGAACATGCGCTGGCCTGGAAGCTCGCGCAGTCGCCCAAGGTGCAGGCCGTGTACGTCGCCCCCGGCAATGGCGGCACGGCGCAGGATCCGCGGCTCGAGAACCTGCCGCTGACGGCCACCGTCGCCCTGCGGCAGTGGGCGCAGGCCGAGAAGATCGCCCTGACCGTGGTCGGACCCGAAGCGCCGCTGGCTGCGGGTGTCGTCGACGAGTTCCGCGCGCACGGGCTGCGCATCTTCGGCCCCACGCGCGCCGCCGCGCAGCTGGAAAGCTCCAAGGCGTTCTCCAAGGACTTCATGGCGCGCCACGGCATTCCCACCGCGCGTTACGAGACCTTCTCCGATGCCGCCAAGGCGCATGCGTACGTCGACCAGCACGGCGCGCCGATCGTGGTGAAGGCCGACGGCCTTGCAGCGGGCAAGGGCGTGGTCGTCGCGACCACCGTGGCCGAGGCGCACGAGGCCATCGACTTCATGCTGGTGGACAACAAGCTCGGCGTCACCCACAACGAAGGCGGCGCGCGGGTCGTGATCGAGGAATTCCTCGACGGCGAGGAAGCCAGCTTCATCGTGCTGTGCGACGGCAGGAACGTCGTCGCGCTGGCCACCAGCCAGGACCACAAGCGCCTGGGCGATGGCGACCAGGGCCCGAACACCGGCGGCATGGGCGCGTACTCGCCCGCACCCGTCGTCACGCCCGCAGTGCATGCGCGCGCGATGCGCGAGATCATCCTGCCCACGGTGCGCGGCATGGAAAAGGACGGCATCCCGTACACGGGCTTCCTGTACGCCGGCCTGATGATCGACCGGAAGGGCCAGGTCAAGACGCTGGAATTCAACTGCCGCATGGGCGACCCGGAGACGCAGCCGATCCTGCTGCGCCTGAAGTCCGACCTGTACGACGTGATGCTGCACGCCACCGCGGGCACGCTGGACCAGGTCGAGCTGCAGTGGGACCGCCGCACCGCGTTGGGCGTCGTGATGGCCGCGCACGGCTACCCGCTGGACCCGCGCAAGGGCGACGTGATCACCGGCATCCCGAAGGCCACCGACGACGTCGTCACCTTCCACGCGGGCACGACGCTGAAGGACGGCCAGCTGCTGGTGACCGGCGGCCGCGTGCTGTGCATCACCGCGCTCGCCGACACGGTCAAGGTCGCGCAGCAGCAGGCGTACGCCGCGGTCCAGCAGATCCGCTTCGACGGCGCGCAGTACCGCAGGGACATCGGCCACCGGGCCGCGCGCTGACGCGATGGCGCCGGCGACCGCCCGACATCCGATCCAGTTCCAGGGCAGCCGCATCGCGGTCGCCTTGCTGCGCCTGGGCGGCTGGCGCGTGCGCTTCGACGGCGTTCCCGCGGCGCAGGGCGTCGTCATCGTCTACCCGCACACCAGCAACTGGGACTTCGTGGTCGGCATCCTCGCCAAGTGGGCGATGGGCATCCCGGTGCGCTTCTGGGCCAAGGACACGCTGTTCCGTCCAGCGCTGTTCGGCGCCTGGCTGCGTGGTGTCGGCGGCGTGCCCGTCGTGCGCTCGTCGCCGCAGGGCCTGGTGGACGACACGGTGCGGCAGTTGCAGGAGCACGCCGCGGGCAACCGCCTGTTCTGGCTGGCCGTGACGCCCGAGGGCACGCGCAGCCTGCGCCCGGGCTGGAAGAGCGGCTTCTACCGCGTGGCGGTGCAGGCCGGCGTGCCGCTGGCGATGGCCAGCCTCGATTTCGGCCGCCGCGAAGTGCGGTTCACCGAGTTCCTCGAGCTCAGCGGCGACGAGGCGCGCGACATGGCCGCCATCGCCGCGCACTTCGCCGACGTGCGCGGCTGCAAGCCGGAACTGGCGTCGCCGATTCGCCTGCTCGAGCCGCGCGCACCGTCCGCTACGATGGACGCGAGCGCCCCGTTGCGCGAAGACACCGCATGACGTCCGTCCAGAACCCCCTCGTGCGCGACTGGCTGCTGGCCCTGCAAGGCCGCATCACCGGCGCGTGCACCGCCATCGACGGCACGCCGTTCCTCACCGACGCGTGGAGCAAGCCGCCGGGCGAACCGCTGCAGGGCGACGGCATCACGATGATCCTGGAAGGCGGCCCGGTGCTGGAACGCGCCGGCGTCGGCTTCTCGCACGTGCGCGGGCCACGCCTGCCACCCTCGGCCACGCAGCACCGGCCGGAGCTGTCGGGCGCGCCGTTCGAGGCGATGGGCGTGTCGCTGGTGTTCCACCCACGCAATCCGTACGCGCCGACGGTGCACATGAACGTGCGCATGATCGCGGCCACGCCCGCCAGCGGCGCGCCGGCCTTCTGGTTCGGCGGCGGCATGGACCTCACGCCCAGCTACGGCTTCGACGAGGACGCGATCCACTTCCACGCGACCTGCAAGGGAGCGCTCGAGCCGTTCGGTGCCGACAAGTACCCGCGGTTCAAGAGCTGGTGCGACGAGTACTTCCACCTGAAGCACCGCGGCGAGCAGCGCGGCATCGGCGGCATCTTCTTCGACGACTTCTCGGAGCTGGGCTTCGACGGCGGCTTCGCGATGCTGCAATCGGTGGGCGACGCCTTCCTCGATGCGTACCTGCCGATCCTGCAGCGGCGCAAGGACATGCCCTACGGCGAGCGGGAGCGCTCGTTCCAGCTGTACCGCCGCGGCCGCTACGTGGAGTTCAACCTGGTGTGGGACCGCGGCACGCACTTCGGCCTGCAGTCGGGCGGCCGCACCGAATCGATCCTGCTGTCGATGCCGCCGCTGTGCAGCTGGTCGTACCGCAGCGCGCCCGAGGCGGGCTCGCCCGAGGCCGCCCTGTACGAGCGCTACCTGCAGCCCAGGGATTGGGCATGAGCGGGGTGCGACGCATCGGCATCTTCGGCGGGTCCTTCGATCCGCCGCACCTGGCGCACGTGGCGCTCGCCCGCGCTGCCGTGGACCAGCTGGGTCTCGACGAGTTGCGCATCCTCCCCACCGGGCAGGCCTGGCACAAGTCGCGCGAGCTGACGGCGGCCGCCCACCGCCTTGAAATGGCGCAGCTGGCCTTCGCAGGCATCCCGCACGCCGTCGTCGACGACCGCGAGTTGCGGCGCGCCGGTCCGACCTACACCATCGACACCTTGCGCGAGCTGCGTGCGGAATCGCCCGGTGCGCAACTGCTGCTGGTGATCGGCGCCGACCAGGCCGAAGCGCTGCACGGCTGGCGCGACAGCGCCGGCATCGTCGGGCTCGCGACGCTCGCCGTCGCGGCGCGCGCGCGCCCCGATGCGGGCGCACCTCCCTTCGACGCCAGCCAGCTGCCGGCCGGCCGCTGGCTGCCCGTCGAGCTGCCCTCCATGCCGGTCAGCGCGACGCTCGTGCGCGCGCTCGCGGCGGCAGGACAGGACGTTGCCTCGCTGGTCCCGCCCGGCGTCGCAAGTTATATTGCCCGGCACCACCTTTACCGACCGACCTGATGACCCAGCCTTCCAGCGCCAAGAAAGATACCCAGCGACTCCAGCGAGCCATCGTCGATGCCCTGGAGGACGTCAAAGCGCAGGACATCCAGGTCTTCGACACCGAGCACCTCTCGCCGCTGTTCGAGCGGGTGGTGGTCGCCTCGGGCACGTCGAACCGCCAGACCAAGGCGCTGGCCTCCAGCGTGCGAGACAAGGTGCGCGAAGCCGGCTTCCCGAAGCCGCGCATCGAGGGCGAGGACAACGGCGAGTGGATCATCGTGGACTGCGGCGCGGCGGTCGCGCACATCATGCAGCCCGCCATCCGCAACTACTACCACCTCGAAGAGATCTGGGGCGAGAAGCCGATCCGCCTGAAGTTCGGCGCGCCCACGCCCGCGAAGAAGGCTGCGCCCAAGCCCGATGGCGCCGCGGCGAAGAAGACGGCGGCCAAGAAGGCCCCGGCGAAGAAGGCGGCGGCGAAGGCGCCGGCCAAGGCACCTGCGAAGAAAGCTGCCGCGGGCACGGCGCCCGCCAAATCGACACCCGCCAAGTCGGCGCCGGCTAAGAAGGCCGTCGCCAAGAAGGCTCCCGCGAAGAAGTCGCCCAGCCGCAAGGCATGAAGCTGGTCGTCGTGGCCGTGGGCCAGCGCGTGCCCGACTGGGCCGCGACCGCCTGGGACGACTACGCCAAGCGTTTCCCCCCGGAACTGCGCCTCGAGCTGAAGGTGGTCAAGACCGAGCCGCGCGCGTCGCGGACCGTGGACCAGTGCATGGCCGCCGAGCGCGAGCGCATCGAAGCGGCCATCCCGCGTCACGCCCGCGTCGTGGCGCTCGACGAGCGCGGCACGACCGTCAGCACCCAGCAGCTCGCGGCCAAGCTGCGCACCTGGCAAGGCGAGGGCGGCGACGTCGCCTTGCTGATCGGCGGCCCCGACGGCCTCGATCCCGCGTTGCGTGCCGCCGCGCACGAACGCGTGCGCCTGTCCGACCTCACGCTGCCGCACGCGATGGTGCGCGTGCTGCTGGCCGAGCAGCTGTACCGCGCCTGGTCGATCAACGCCAACCACCCGTACCACCGTGAGTGAGTTCATCTACCTCGCGTCGCAGAGCCCGCGCCGCAGGCAGCTGCTGGAGCAACTGGGCATCCGCTACGAGCTGCTGCTGCCGGACGACGGCGAGGACAGCGAGGCACTGGAAGTGGTGCGGCCCGGGGAAGCGCCGGCGACGTACGTCCAGCGCGTCACCGGGTTGAAGCTCGACGCCGCCATCGCGCGCCTGGCGCGGCGCGGCCTGCCGCCCGCGCCCGTGCTGTGTTCCGACACGACCGTCGCGCGCGGCCGGACGATCTACGGCAAGCCCGAGGACGATCGCGACGCCGCCCGCATGTTGCGGGACCTGGCCGGCGCGACGCACCGCGTGCTGACCGCCGTCGCGGTCCAGAAGGGCCGCACGCGGCGCGCGGCGCTCAGCGCCACCACCGTGACGTTCGCGCCGATGTCGGCGCGCGACATCGCGGCGTACGTCGCCACCGGCGAGCCGCGCGGCAAGGCCGGCGCCTATGCCGTGCAGGGCCGGGCCGCCGCCTGGATCACGCGCATCAACGGCTCCTATCCCGGCGTCATGGGCCTGCCGCTGCACGAGACCGCGCAACTGCTGCGTGCGTTCGCCGTGGCGCCGACCTAACGGGACGCCGACCCGTCCCGCACGGTGGCTCGCAACTGGCGCACCGTCTCGCGTTCGGCGGCGAGCGCCGCCTCCAGTTCCGCCGTGCGACGCCGCACGTGCGCCTCGAGGCCTTCGTTGAGCCGCCGCAAGGCCAGCTGCGCGCGCTGCTCGGCCTCGATGAGCGCGGCGAGCCGCGCCCTCTCTTCGCCCAGCTGCCAGTTCGACAGCCGCAGCGCGGACTCGGCCCGGGTGCGCTCGGTCATGTCGGTGACCAGCACGAAGATGCCCTCGACCGCGCCTTCGACGTCCCGCACAGGCTGGTAGACGAAGTCCACGAAGCAATCCTCGATCGGCCCGTCCGGCGCGCGCTGCAAGCGAACCGCGGTGCCCGTGCCCACGTACGGTTCACCGGTCGAGAAGACGCTGTCGAGGATGTTCACGAAACCCTGGCTGGCGACCTCCGGCAGCGCTTCCACCACCGTCCGCCCCACGACATCGCGCTGCCCCACCAGGCGCAGGTAGGCGTCGTTGGCGAATTCGAACACGTGCTCCGGGCCGCGCAGCAGCGCGGCGCCCGCCGGCGCCTGGCGGAAGATCTCGCGCCAGCGGCCGATCTCGGCCTCGCGCCGGCGGCGGCCGTGGACGATCTCGGTGATCTCGTTGCCCTGGTTGAAGATGCCGCCGATGCTGTGGTCTGCGTTGCGGATGGCGGTGAGGCTGTAGTTCCACCAGGTCTCGGTCGGGCGGCCGCCGCGCACCATCGGCAGCATCTGGTCGTACAGCGCCTCGCCCTCGCCGGTGCGGAAGACGCGCTCGAACTGCGGGCCGACCACGTGCCAGATGTCGCTCCACGCTTCGCGCGCGGGCATCCCGAGCATGGCCGGATGGCGTTCGGCAGGGATGACGGACCAGGCGTCGTTGTAGAGGACGTGGAAGTCCGGCCCCCAGTAGATCGCGGTCGGGAAGCTCGAATTCAGGCACAGGCTCATGGCCATGCGCAATGCTCCCGGCCAGTGCTGCGGCGGCCCCAGCGTGTGGCGGTCCCAGTCGAACGCGCGCAGGCGGGCGCCCATCTCGCCGCCGCCTTGCAGGAACTCGAGGGAATCGTTCGCCATTGCGGGACTGCGGGCGTGTGCGGCCAGTGGAAAAGCAGCCCTGACTGTACCGGCTCTCGGGTATCCTGTGCCCCGCCCGCGACTACGTTACGCATGCAGCAGGACATCCTGATCAACTGGTCCCCGCAGGAAACGCGCGTCGCCATCGTCGAGAGCGGCGCGGTGCAGGAACTGCACGTCGAACGCCACCTCGAGCGGGGCATCGTCGGCAACGTCTACCTCGGCAAGGTCGCGCGCGTGCTGCCGGGCATGCAGTCCGCGTTCATCGACATCGGCCTCGAACGCGCCGCGTTCCTGCACGTCGCGGACCTGCACGGCGCCGGCGAAGGCGGTCGGCACCAGCAGCAGCCCAAGCCGATCGAGAAGCAGGTCTTCGAGGGCCAGCCGCTGCTGGTGCAGGTGATCAAGGACCCGATCGGCAGCAAGGGCGCGCGCCTGTCGACGCAGATCAGCATCGCCGGCCGCCTGCTGGTGTTCCTGCCGCAGGACGACCACGTCGGCGTCTCGCAGAAGATCCCCGGCGACCAGCGCGATGCGCTGCGGGCGCGCCTCACCGCGCTCGTGGGCACGCCCGAGACCGGCGGCGGAGGCGGCTTCATCCTGCGCACCAACGGCGAGGAGGCCAGCGACGCCGAGCTGGCCGAGGACATCGCCTACCTGCGCAAGACCTGGGCGCGCATCCGCGAGGCCGCGGCCAGCAAGCCGCCGGGGTCGCTGCTGCACCAGGACCTGGACCTGCTGCAGCGCGTGCTGCGCGACCTGGTGACCGAGGAGACGCAGACCATCCGCATCGACTCGCGCGAGCAGTTCGCGCGGCTGCAGGCGTTCGGGCGCGAGTTCATGCCGCAGGCCGCCGAGCGCCTGCAGCTGTACAAGGGCGAGCGGCCGATCTTCGACCTGTTCAACGTCGACGAGGAGATCACGCGGGCCCTGGGCCGGCGCGTCGA
This sequence comes from Ramlibacter algicola, assembly GCF_016641735.1. Taxonomy (NCBI): domain Bacteria; kingdom Pseudomonadati; phylum Pseudomonadota; class Betaproteobacteria; order Burkholderiales; family Comamonadaceae; genus Ramlibacter; species Ramlibacter algicola. Next base: position 2,471,444 of record NZ_JAEDAO010000001.1, read on the forward strand.
CCTGAAGTCCGGCGGCTACCTGATCGTCGACCAGACCGAGGCGCTGACCACGGTGGACGTCAACACGGGCGGCTACGTCGGCGCGCGCAACTTCGACGACACGATCTTCAAGACCAACCTCGAGGCCGCGCACGCCATCGCTCGCCAGCTGCGGCTGCGCAACCTGGGCGGCATCATCATCGTCGACTTCATCGACATGCAGCGCGAGGACCACCGCGAGCAGGTGCTGGCCGAGTTCCGCAAGCAGCTCGCGCGCGACCGCGTCAAGACGATGTCCGGCGGCTTCTCCCAACTGGGCCTGGTGGAGATGACGCGCAAGCGCACGCGCGAATCGCTGGCGCACATGCTGTGCGAGCCTTGCCCGCACTGCCAGGGCGCGGGCCAGGTGCGCACCTCGCGCACGGTCTGCTACGACGTGCTGCGCGAGATCCTGCGCGAGGCGCGGCAGTTCAATCCGCGCGAGTACCGCATCATCGCGTCGCCCAAGGTGGTGGAGCTGTTCCTCGACGAGGAAAGCCAGTTCCTCGCCGGCCTGTCCGACTTCATCGGCAAGCCGATCTCGCTGCAGAGCGAGAGCGCGATGGGGCAGGAGCAGTACGACATCGTGCTGCTCTAGCGGGCAGATAGAATTGCCGCCGCGACGCACCCAGCCACCGCATCCCGCGTGATCGGCCGGCTCGGGCGGTGTGCTGTCTGCCGCTCGTGCGCGCTGGTGGCGGCCGGCGTCCACTCCCTCGCATGACCGCCGTCCTCTTCACGGAATCCTCCCGCAACCTCGGTGGGCAGGAGCTCCAGATCCTGTCCCAGATGCAGCTGCTCCGGCAGCGCGGGATCGACGCCGTCCTGGCCTGCCGCCCCGATGGCGCCATCGCTGCCCGCGCGCATGAAGCGGGCCTGGAGACCGTCCCGGTGCCGCTTCGCAATGCGGCGGACCCCGTCAGCCTGGTCCGGCTCGCGCGGCTCCTGCGCAGCCTTCGGCCCGCAGCCGTCATGTGCCACAGTGGCCATGACGCCAACTGCGCTGCCCTGGCGCACCGCCTCGTTCCGGGTCGCCGCCGCCTCGTGCGCGTGCGAACCTACCTCGCGGGCCGGCCGCGCGCCGGGTCTTTCGCCGGCGCCGTGGCCAGCACGCTGGTGCCCAGCGATTTCCTCAAGCGGGACATCCTGCGTGCGGCGCCCGCCGTCGACGCCGAACGCGTGCAGGTGCTGTATCCCTACGTCGACTTCGATCGCGTGGCCGCCGACGCGTCGAAGCCGTTGCCGGAGGACCTGGCGCGATGGCTGCAATCGGCCAGCTCACCCTTGATCGTGCACGCCGCGATGCTGCGGCCGGAGAAGGGGCACCACGAATTCCTGCAGGTGCTGGCCGCCCTGCGCGACCGGTTGCCTTCGTTCCGCTACGTTGCAGCCGGGCAGGGTGACCTGCGCGCCGGATTGGTGGCCGAAGCCGAGCGCCTGGGCCTCGGCGGGCACGTGCATTTCGCCGGCCTGGTGACGCCCGTCGCGGCCCTGCTGGCCCGCGCCGACGTCGTCGTTCTGCCGTCGCTGGTCGAGCCGCTCGGCCTCGCCCAGGTCGAGGCGATGGGCCTGGGGCGGCCTGTCGTCGCCAGCGCCGTGGGCGGCATCCCCGAGACCATCGAGCAGGGGCGGACCGGATTGCTCGTGGCGCCTGGTGATGTCACCGGCTGGGTCGATGCGCTCCTGGACACCCTGAGTGGGTCGGGCTCGGTGGCGCAGCGAGCGAATGCCGGCCGCGCGGCCGCGCGCCACCAGTTTTCGGGCGACCGCCACCTGGACGGGCTGCTGCGCGCCTTGGGCATCGCGAATGACTGATCGTCTCGATCGTCCGCTGGCCCATCACGCCCTCGAGGCGGTGCTGTTCGTGCTCGGCGCCGCGGTCTGGTGGTCCCCGGCGCTCAGCAATATCGCGTTCGTCGCGGTCGTGGCCGTGGCGGCCGTCACAGGCCGGGCGCCGGATTGGCGTCGGGCGTTCTCGCATCCGGTCGCGGTGGCCGGCCTGGCCCTGTTGGCGTACATCGTCGTGCGTTCCGTGCCGCAGGGGGCAGCCGGCGTGCTGTACGGCGCGCGCGGCTACTTCGAGCTCGCCATGGTGCCGCTGCTGCTCGTCGCGCTCGCATCCGTCGCGTCCTGCCGCGCCCTGTGGGCGGGCCTGTGCGCCGGCTGCATCGGCTACGGCCTCGTGCACTGGGGCGGGCTGTTCAACGACGCGCTGGGCGTCTACCTGAGCGGCAAGCGGATCTCGGCAGGCTTCAACATGGCGCTGTTCGCCTATGTCGCGTTCGACCTCGCCCGCCGCCAGGCCGACGGCCGCCGCGCGTATGCGCTCAGCGCCTTCGCCGCGGCCACCGTCCTGTTCGCCATCGGGTCCAGGACAGGCCACCTCGTGCTGCTCGCCTTGCTGCTGCTGACCGCCTACCAGGCGGCGCCGCGGCGGCAGCGGTTCATCGCGCTGCTGTGTGCGCTCGGCGCTTTCGTGCTGCTTGCCGCGCTGTCCAACCCGGTGCGCACGCGCCTGGCGGAGACGGTGGGCGCGTCGACGGAGACCCGGAGGCCGGTCACATCCAGCTCCAGTTCCTCCGAGATCCGGCTCGCGATCATCCGGCACTCGCTCACGGTGGCTTCGGACCACTTCGCCATCGGCACCGGATGGACCCGCTATGCCGAGGCGTTCGGCGAGGCGATCCGCGCCGGGGGAGACCAGGTCGACGTGTTCTCGCTGGGCAACCCGCACAACGAATACCTGCTGCAGCTGGGTGCCGGCGGCATCCCGGCGCTGGTCCTCTTCCTGGCCTGGCTGGCCGCCCCGGCAGTGGGCCGCCGGGCAGGCCGCTGGGCCTGGAACGACCCGCGGCTGCGCGCAGGGGCGCTCGCGTTCGCGATCGGCTGCCTCTTCAACTCGCTGCTGCTGGATTTCCTCGAGGCGCACTTCTACGTCACGGTGCTCGCGTGGATGCTGGCGGACGGGTTCCGGCGCGACGCCGCGACCGCGGAAGTGCCCGCAGGCTGAGGTTCAGGCCGGCGCCGAGGGACGCGGCGCCAACCGATCCACTTCGGCGAGCACGCGATCGGGCGTGATCAGCGGCAGGCAGTCGGCGCGGCTGGCGCGGTGGTCCTCGCAGCCGGCGCGTCCGCAGGGCACGCAGGGCAGGCGCGCCTGCAGGACGGTGACGTTGCCGTTGCCCTGCGTGCCCCCGGATTGCACCCAGTTGATCGGTTGCTCGGTGACGGCGGGCCAGGGCGCCCAGCGCATCGGGTTGCTGGGGCCGAACAGGGCGACCACCGGCACGCCGGTCGCAGCGGCGAGGTGCGAGACCGACGTGTCGGGGCCCACGTAGAGCGCTGCCTGCCGGAGAAGCGTGACGATCTGCCCGAAGCCGAGTTGCCCCGAGGTGTCCACCAGGTCAGGCGCGGTCCCCATCGCGCGCAGGGGGGCGATGCACTCCTGGTCCCGCGCGCTGCTGCTGCCCGTGAGGACCACCTGGCGGCCCTGGGCGATGAGGCCACGCACCAGGTCCGCGTAGTGCTCGATCGGCCACTGCTTGTAGCTCCACATGGAAGGCGCGTGCACGACCACCGCGCCCGGGCGAAGGACGGAGGCGAGCTCGGGAGGCAGCGGCACGGCCGCCGGGGCCGTGACCGGCGGAACGGGGTTCGACGCGTCCAGCCAGGGCGCGAGCAGGGCATGCTTCTCGACCACCGTGTGCACGATCCCGCGGTCGCCTGCGGCGATGACCGCGTGGTCGAGCAGGCGGCGTTTCCAGGGGGTGCCGCTTTCGTCGGGAGCAACGATGCCGCTGCGCTGCCGGGCGGCGACCCACCCGAGCGCGTGCGCGCGGTCGCCCACGTCCGTGATGAGCGCCAGGTCATAGCGTCGCCACAGGCGGCGGAACGCGGCGATGCCCCCGCGCCAGCCCAGCCGGGCCGGCAGCTCGATGGTGGCATCGACGTCGGGATTGCCGGCCAGCATGCCCAGCGTGCCCTGGAAGCCCAGCACCTCGATCCGTGCGCGCGGCCAGCGACGCCGCGCGGCCCGCACCAGCGGGGTGGTGAGCAGCACGTCGCCGATCTGCCGCGTGGCCACCACCAGGATTCGGTCGAACGTCGCCGCCGTGTCCATCAGGTGCCGAACTGCAGTCCGTGCAGGCGTGTGTAGAGCCCGCCGCGCGCCAGCAGCTGCTGGTGCGTGCCGCTCTCGATCAGCCGCCCCTCCTCGAGCACCGCGACGCGGTCCGCATGCTCGATGGTGGACAGCCGGTGGGCGATGATCAGCGTGGTCCGCCCCGCCATGAGGTCCTGCAAGGCGTCCTGCACGAGGCGTTCGGACTCGGTGTCGAGCGCCGACGTCGCTTCGTCCAGGATCAGGATGGGAGCGTCCTTGTACAGGGCGCGCGCGATGGCGAGCCGCTGTCGCTGGCCGCCGGACAGGTTGGCGGCGTTGTGGCCGATGACCGTGTCGATGCCCTCCGGCAGCTGGCCCACCAGGTCGCCCAGCCGCGCGGCTTGCAGCGTACGGAGCACCCGCCCAGGGTCCAGGGTGGCGCCCAGCGCCACGTTCGCCGCCAGCGTGTCGTTGAACATCACCACGTCCTGGCTGACGATGGCGAACTGCCGGCGCAGGGCCTGCAGGTTCCAGTCCTGCAGGCGGTGGCCATCCAGCAGCACATCGCCCCCGGTCGGCTCGACGAACCGCGGCAGCAGGTTGGCCAGCGTGGTCTTGCCGGACCCGGACGGGCCGACCAGCGCCACCACTTCGCCGCTGCGGATCTCCAGCGAGAGCGCGTCCAGCGCGGGCCGCCCCGCGTCGGGGTAGCGCACCGTCACGCCGCGCAACTCGACGTGGCCCGACGCGCGCGCCACGGCATGGGTGCCGCTGCTTTCCGCGGGCTCGGACTCCAGCAGGTCACGGGCACGCTGCACCGCGGCCAGGCCGCGCGCGATGGGGTTGGCGGCCTCCGACAAGTGCTTGATCGGGGCGATCAGCATCAGCATGGCCGTGATGAAGGACGCAAAGGTGCCGACGGTGATGCCGTCCTTGCTCTGCCAGAGCGCCACGCAGATCACCACCGACAGTGCGACCGCCGCCAGCATGTGCGTGAGCGGCGTGATCGCCGCCGACGCCGCGGCCGCCTTCAACGCCAGGCGCCGCAGGGCCGCACTGAGATCGGAGAAGCGCTTCGCCTGTGCGGGCTGCGCCTCGTGGATGCGCACGACGCGGGTGGCGAGCACGTTCTCCTCGACGACGTAGGCGAGGTCGTTCGTCGCGGTCTGGGTGCTGCGCGCGATGCGGTACAGGCGGCGGGACAGCGTGCGCATCACGCCGCCCACGGCCGGCACCACGAGGAACACGACGAGCGTGAGCTGCCAGTTCAGGTACAGCAGGTAGGCGAGCAGGGCCACCAGCGCGAGCGCGTCCTTCAGCAGGCCGAGCGCGGAGTTGACCAGTTGCGTGACCCCGTTCTGCACTTCGTAGACGACGGTGTTCGACAGGGCGGTCGCGTTCTGCCGGCGGAAGAGGCCGAGCTCGGCGGTGAGCAGGCGCCCGAACATCGCGCGGCGCAGGGTCAGCAGGCCGTCCTGCGTGATGCGCGCCATCGCCAGGTCGGCCAGGAAGCCGGCGATGCCGCGCAGGGCGACGACCACCAGCAGCACCGCCGGCACCATCCACAGCGGAAGGTGGCCCTGGCCGGTGAACCCGCGATCGAGCAGCGGCTTGAGCATGGCCGGCACCGTGGGCTCGAGCGCCGACGTGATGAACGTGCACACGGCAGCCGCGACCCAATACCGGCGCGCGCCGCGGAAGAACGGCAGCAGCCAGCGGACGATGCTGAAATCGATGGCCGGCGTCACGACGCCCCGACGGCCGGGTGCAGCTTGCGTTCCCACTGCCAGGCGTGGGCGATGATGGCCTGGAGGTCCTCGTACTGCGGCTTCCAGCCGAGATCGGCGCGCGCGCGGGCCGCATCGGCCACCAGCACCGGCGGGTCGCCGGCCCGCGGCGGGTCGTCGCGCAGCGGGATCGGATGGCCGGTGACGCGCCGCGCCGCCTCGATCACCTCGTTGACCGAATGGCCCAGCCCGTTGCCGAGGTTGTAGACCGTCGTCTTCGCGCCAGCCTGCAGGGCTTTCAACGCCAGCAGGTGCGCCGCGCACAGGTCCTGCACGTGGATGTAGTCGCGGATGCAGGAGCCGTCGGGCGTGCCATGGTTGCTGCCGTAGCGCGAGATGAACTCGCGGCGGCCCGATGCGACCTGCAGCACGAGCGGGATCAGGTGCGTCTCCGGCTCATGGCGCTCGCCGATCGAGCCGTCGGGGTGCGCGCCGGCCGCGTTGAAGTAGCGCAGGGCGATGGAGCGCAGGCCGTGCGCCGTGTCGTAGTCCTTCAGCGCGTATTCGACCGCGAGCTTGCTGTGCCCGTAGGGGTTGATCGGCTGCGTCGGGTGGTCCTCGGGAATCGGCACCTTGACCGGGTTGCCGAAAGTCGCCGCCGTGGACGAGAAGATGAACTGCCTGACGTCGTGCTCCAGCATGCAGTCCAGCAGGTTCAGCGTCTGCACGAGGTTGTTGCGCCAGTACTTGGACGGGTTCGTCATCGACTCGCCGACCAGGCTGGACGCGGCGAAGTGCATCACGCACTGGGGCTGGTACTCGCGCAGCACGCCGGCCATGAAGGAGCGGTCGCCAATGTCGCCGACCTGCAGGATCTCGCCCTGCACCGCGTCGCGATGGCCGGTGGCGAGGTTGTCGACCACCACCGGCGTGTAGCCGCTGTCGCGCAGCAGCCGCACCATGTGCGACCCGATGTAACCTGCGCCACCCGCGACCACGACGTTGGGAGACTGATTCATGGATGAGAATGCAATAATGTCCGAGTGAGCCAGCGCGATTATGACGGGTGCCACCCGGCGAGTGCCGCTTGCACGGCGAGCGCATGAGCGGCATTTCCATCATCGTCATCACGCGCAACGAGGCGGCGAACATCGCGGCGTGCCTCGAGAGCGTCGCGTTCGCCGACGAAGTCATCGTCCTCGATTCCGGCAGCACGGACGCCACCATGCAGATCGCGGCGGCCAGCGGCGCGCGTGTCGTGCAGGCCGCCGATTGGCCCGGCTTCGGCCCCCAGAAGAACCGCGCCCTCGACCTCGCCACGCGGGACTGGGTGCTGTCCATCGATGCGGACGAACGCGTCGGCCCCGGCTTGCGCGACGAGATCCTGCGCGCGATCGCGGCGCCGGACGCCGCGGATGCATGGTCCATGCCGAGGCTGTCGAGTTTCTGCGGCCGGTTCATGCGCCATGGTGGCTGGTACCCGGACCGGGTCGTGCGCCTGTTCCGCCGCGGGTCGGCCCGCTTCTCCGACGACATCGTGCACGAGCGGCTGGTCACGACCGGCCGCGTGGGCCAGCTGCGAGGGCACCTCCTGCACCATACGTACCCGACCCTGGACGACATGCTGGAGAAGATGAACCGGTACTCCAGCGCCGGGGCCGAGACGATGGCCCAGCGCCGCCGGCCCGCATCGCCCGGGCGCGCCGTGCTGCATGGCGCGTGGGCGTTCATCCGCAGCTACTTCCTCCGGCGCGGGTTCCTGGACGGCTGGATGGGTTTCGCGCTGGCCGTGAGCATCGCCGAGGCCGCTTACTACAAGCACCTGAAGGCGTGGCTGCTGGCAAGTCCATGGCCCGGCCGCGCGCCGGAGCAGCAGGAACGCAGCGCCTGATTCGAACGCTCGGGAACTGCGCGGCCGTCGCCGCACTCGTACCTCAGGCAGGGCGGCGCAGGCGTATGTCAAACTCGCCGCTGCCCTGGTGAACGAGGAGAAGCAGATCAATCCGACCCCTTACTCCAGCCTCACGCGCCGTGCGTGCGTGGGCCTGATCGGTGCCGCGGCGCTGCCCGCGTGGGCGCAGTTCCGCGTCGAAGTGACCGGCGTGGGCACCACGCAGCTGCCGATCGCGATCGTGCCCTTCCGTGGCGAGGCCGAAGCGCCGCAGAAGATCGGTGCCATCGTGCGCGCCGACCTCGAGCGCAGCGGCCTGTTCCGCCCGATCGCGCCGCCCGCCGCCGGCGTGCTGGACGAAACCAGCCGCCTCGACACGTCGCCGTGGCGGCAAGCCGGGGCCGACTCGCTCGTCGTGGGCAGCGTGTCGCGCCTGGCGGATGGCCGCTACGACGTGCGCTTCCGCCTGTGGGACGTGGTGCGTGGGCAGGACCAGGGCGGCCAGAGCTATTCGGTCACCGCCGGCGACCTGCGCCTGGCCGCGCACCAGATCGCCGACTTCATCTACCAGAAGCTCACCGGCGACCGCGGCGTGTTCTCCACCCGCATCGCCTACGTCACCAAGGCCGGCGCGCGCTACAACCTCTGGGTGGCCGACGCCGACGGCGAGAACTCGCAGTCCGCGCTCGCCAGCCCCGAGCCGATCATCTCGCCCGCGTGGTCCCCCACCGGCTCGCAGCTCGCGTACGTGTCCTTCGAGTCGCGCAAGCCCGTGGTGTACGTGCACGACGTGGCCACCGGCCGCCGCCGCCTGCTGGCCAACTTCCGCGGCTCCAACAGCGCGCCGGGGTGGGCCCCCGACGGCCGCTCGCTCGCCGTGACGCTCAGCCGCGAAGGCGGCTCGCAGCTGTACACCATCGACGCCAACGGCGGCGAACCGCGGCGCCTGCTGCAGTCCAGCGCCATCGACACCGAGCCGGTGTACGCGCCCGACGGCCGCTCGATCTATTTCGTGAGCGACCGCGGCGGCTCGCCGCAGGTCTATCGCGTGGCCTCGACGGGCGGCTCGCCCGAGCGCGTCACCTTCAACGGCAACTACAACATCTCGCCCGCCATCAGCCCCGACGGCCGCTGGCTCGCGTTCATCTCGCGCGTCGGCGGCGCGTTCAAGTTGCACGTGATGGAACTGCCCTCGGGGCAGGCCACTGCGATCACCGATACCACCAACGACGAGAGCCCCAGCTTCGCGCCCAACGGCAGGCTCGTCGTCTACGCCACGCGGCAGAACGGCCGCGAGGCACTGATGACGAGCACGCTCGATGGCAAGATCAAGGCTCGCCTCGCGGGCCAGGGTGGCGACATCCGCGAACCCGACTGGGGCCCGTTCACGCGTTGAATCCAAGGAGAAAACAATGATGACCCGACGCTTCCTTCCCCTCCTGCTCGTGGCCGTGCTGGCCGGCTGCAGTTCCGGCGTCAAGCTGAGCGATGTGCCCGTCGAGGACAAGAGCGGCGTGGCCGTCGCGCCTCAGCAGCCGACCACGCCGGACACGCAGAGCCGCGTGCAGCCGGTGCAGGCCGACCTCGCGACCGACCCGCGCGGCGGCCCGGCCAACGTGGCGCGCATCGTGTACTTCGACTACGACAGCTTCGTGATCAAGCCGGAGGCGCAGGCCATCATCGACGCGCACGCGCGCTACCTGAAGGCCAACCCGCAGCGCCGGGTCTCGCTGGAAGGCCACACCGACGAGCGCGGCGGCCGCGAATACAACCTCGCGCTGGGCCAGAAGCGCGCCGAGTCCGTGCGCCGCGCGATGGCGCTGCTGGGTGTGCAGGACTCGCAGCTTGAAGCGGTGAGCTTCGGCAAGGAGAAGCCCGCGGCCGCGGGCAGCGACGAAGCGTCGTGGGCGCAGAACCGCCGCGTCGAAATCGCGTACCGCTGATGCGCGCGCGCCATTCCCTCCACGCGATCGCGGCCGCCGCCGCGCTGTTGCTGCCGGTCGCCGGCCAGGCGGCGCTGTTCGAGGACGACGAGGCCCGCCGGGCCATCCTCGAGCTGCGCCAGAAGGTCGAGGCGCAGCGCGTCGCGACCGAGCAGCAGAACGCCACCCTGCGCGCCGAGAACGAGCAGCTGCGCCGCAGCCTGTTGGACCTGCAGAACCAGATCGAGGCGTTGCGTGGCGAACTCGCGCGCGGCCGCGGCACCGACGAGCAGCTGGCGCGCGACATCGCCGACCTGCAGCGGCGCCAGAAGGACATCTCGCAGGGCGTCGAGGACCGGCTGCGCAAGTTCGAGCCCGTGAAGGTCACCGTGGATGGCCGCGAGTTCACCGCCGACCCCGCGGAGCAGCGCGACTACGAAGCCGCGCTGGCCATCTTCCGCAAGGGCGACTTCCCCGCCGCGCAGGCGGCATTCGCCGACTTCACGCGCAAGTACCCGCAGTCCGGCTACAAGCCCTCCGCGCTGTTCTGGGTCGGCAACGCGCAGTACGCCAACCGCGATTACCGCGGCGCGCTCGCGAACTTCCGCGCGCTCGTCGCGCAGGCGCCGGACCATGCGCGCGCGCCGGAGGCGGTGCTGTCGATCGCCAACTGCCAGATCGAGCTGAAGGACAACGCGGGCGCGCGCCGCACGCTCGAGGACCTCGTGAAGGCGTACCCGCAGTCCGAGGCCGCGGTGGCGGCCCGCGAGCGGATCGCGCGCGTGCGCTGACGATGCATCTCGACGAGGCGGCGGCCGACCTCGCGCGCCGCTTCGGCGGGCTGGAACGCCTCTATGGCGTCGCCGGTGCGCAAGCCATCCGTTCCGCCAGCGTCGCCGTCGTCGGCATTGGCGGCGTCGGCTCCTGGGCAGCCGAGGCGCTCGCCCGCAGCGGCGTCGGCGCACTGGTCCTCGTCGACCTGGACCACGTCGCCGAATCCAACGTCAACCGCCAGGTCCACGCGCTGGACGCCACCATCGGCCAGTCCAAGGTGCTCGCCATGCGCGATCGCATCGCGCAGATCCACCCGGCCTGTGAAGTGCACGCGGTCGAGGAGTTCGCCGAACCTGGCAACTGGCCCGGCGTGCTGCCGGTGCGCGTCGACGCCGTCATCGACGCCTGCGACGAGGTCAAGGCCAAGGTGGCGATGGCCACGTGGGCGCTGCGCACGCGCACGGCGTTCGTCACGACCGGCGCGGCCGGCGGCAAGCGCCTGGCGCACAAGGTCGACATCGACGACCTGGCCCTGGTCACGCACGACCCGTTGCTGGCGCAGCTGCGCTACCGGCTGCGCAAGTTCCATGGCGCGCCGCGCGAGGGCAAGCGCATCGGCGTGCCGTGCGTGTTCAGTCGCGAAGCGGTGGCGCCACCGGACCCGTCGTGCGCGCTGGAAGGCGACGGCTCGCTCAACTGCCACGGCTACGGGTCCGTCGTCACCGTCACGGCGACTTTCGGGCAATGCGCGGCGGGTTGGGTGCTCGAACAGCTGGTGAAGCGTTCGAACACGGCTTCTGCCGGGCTATAATCGCAGGCTTTGCTGCAACCGGACGGCAACCAGGACAAGCAAGAACAGTTTTTCGTGGGACGTTAGCTCAGTTGGTAGAGCAGCGGACTTTTAATCCGTTGGTCACAAGTTCGAATCTTGTACGTCCTACCACTCCCCAGGCCCGCTGCGCAACCGCAGCGGGCCTTTTGTTTTGGGGCGGCGCCGGACGGCGCGCACCGGACCTGTAGGAGGTCACCCACAGCTACTGTGGACAACTCTGTGCGAAAGCCCTGTCCTTGCGAGGCAAAGTGGCGTGGACATTCACGCTCCTTGGACTGCCTCATTTTTAAGCAACGGCAGCTGGCGGTCAGGTCGCGGAGGTTTGTACCTGCGGTGTGGCAGGCGTAACCAAGCTCGGCGGTTGCAGATCGCGTCGCAGCGCGCTTTCCATCGGGGACGCCCTTGCCGCGCCGCGACGCGCACCTCGGCCATGTATCGCTGCCTGAGCCGTTGTTACCGCGCGGAACAGCCGAGCCACGCACGCTGGCTACGATCCCGCTCCTCGCATGACCACCGCCTCGCTGTCCTCCCCCTTTCCCCGCCGTCCGGCGGCACCCCGTGCCACGCCGGCCCCCGAGGGCGCGGCGGAGCAGGCCATCCAGGTGGTGCTCGCGATGCTGCGCGAGCAGACCGGGATGGACGTCGTGTTCGTGCGCGACGTGCGCGAGGGCAGCAGGCGCTTTCGCATCGTCGACGCGCTGGGCCACGGTCCGGCCGCGGCGCTCGCCACCGCGTCGGCGCCGGCTGCGGATCTCGGCATGCTGCTGGAAGCGCCCGTCGTGCTGCGTGACGGCACCGTGCACGGCCACCTGTGCGGCCATGCGCCACACCAGGAGGCCGCGTCGGCGGAGCGTCGCCTGCGGGCCCTGCGGCATGGGGCGCAACTCGCTGCGCGCTTGCTGGAGAACGAGAAGGTGCTGCGCCAGCTGTCGCGCCAGGCGCTCTAGGAGCCTGCGCCGCGCAGGCTCCTAGGCGGCTTCGATCCGCTCGATCTCGCCGGACAGTTCCAGCCAGCGCTCTTCCGCCTGCTCCAGCGCCTGCAGCGCTGCTTTCAGGCGGCGACCAGCATCGGCGATGGCGTCCGGCGGCAGCGTGCCGCTGAGGTCCTGCTCCAGCGCCGCCTTCTCCGCGTTCAGCTGCGCCATCCGCGCCTCGACCTGCGCCAGTTCCTTCTTCAGCGGCTTGGTGCGCGCGGCCAGCTGCTGGCGCGTAGCCGCATCGGCCTTGCGCAAGGCCTGTGGGTTCACGGCGGGTGCGGCCGTCGGTGCAGGCGTGGCTGCGGCGACCCGTGCGGCTTCGCGCAAGCGGCGCGACTCCTCCAGCAGGTACTTCTGGTAGTCGTCCAGGTCGCCGTCGAACGGCTTGACCTCGCCTCGGCCCACCAGCCAGAACTCGTCGCACACCGAGCGCAGCAGCGATCGGTCGTGGCTGACCAGCAGCACCGTGCCCTCGAACTCGTTCAGCGCGATCGACAGCGCCTCCCGCGTGGCGAGGTCCAGGTGGTTGGTCGGCTCGTCCAGCAACAGCAGGTTGGGGCGCTGCCAGACGATCATCGCCAGCACCAGCCGCGCCTTCTCGCCGCCGCTCATGGTGCCCACGGCCTGCTGCACCATGTCGCCCGTGAAGTTGAAGCTGCCCAGGAAGTTGCGCAGCTCCTGCTCGCGCGCTTCCGGTCCGACGTCGCGCGCCAGCCGGATCATGTGTTCCAGCGGGTTCGATTCCTGTGACAGCACGTCCAGTTCCTGCTGCGCGAAGTAACCGATGTGCAGGCCCTTGCCTTCGGTGAGCGTGCCCGCCAGCGCGGGGATCTCGCGCGCGATCGTCTTCACGAGCGTCGACTTGCCCTGGCCGTTGGCGCCCAGGATGCCGATGCGCTGGCCCGCGAGCACGGAGCGGTTCACGCTCCGGAGGATCACCTTCTCGCCGTAACCCAGCACCGCATCGCTGATCGCGAGCATCGGGTTGGGCAGGTTGGCGGGTTCCTTGAACTCGAAGCTGAACTCCGCATCGGCCAGCACCGGCGCGATGCGCTCGATGCGCTCCAGCGCCTTGACGCGGCTCTGCGCCTGCTTGGCCTTGCTGGCCTTGGCCTTGAAGCGGTCGATGAACTTCTGCAGGTGGGCGATCTTCTCCTGCTGCTTCGAGAAGCTGGCCTGCTGCAGTTCCAGCTGCTGCGCGCGCAGCGTCTCGAAAGCGCTGTAGTTGCCGCCGTAGCGCGTGAGCTTCTGGCGCTCGATGTGCAGCGTGACGTTGGTCACCGCATCGAGGAACTCGCGGTCGTGGCTGATCACCAGCAGCGTACCGGCGTAGCGTTGCAGCCAGCCTTCGAGCCAGACGAGGGCGTCGAGGTCCAGGTGGTTGGTCGGCTCGTCCAGCAGCAGCAGGTCCGACGGCGCCATCAGCGCGCGGGCCAGCTGCAGGCGCATGCGCCAGCCGCCCGAGAAGCTGTTCACCGGCTGGTCGAGCTCGTGCACCTGGAAGCCCAGGCCCAGGATCAGCGTCTGCGCGCGCGGGACCGCGTCGTGCTCGCCGGCATCGGCCAGGTCGGCATGCGCGTGCGCGATCGCCATGCCGTCGTTGGCCTCTTCGGCGGCGGTGAGCGCGGCGCGCACTTCCATCAGGCGCGTGTCGCCGGCCAGCACGAAGGCGGTCGCGCCTTCGTCGGTCTCCGGCATGTGCTGCGCCACCTGGCCGAGGCGCCACTGCGCGGGGACGTTGAATTCGCCGGCGTCCTCGTGCAGGGAGCCGTCGAGCAGGCCGAACAGGCTGGACTTGCCCGCGCCGTTGCGGCCGACCAGGCCGACCTTCTCGCCGGGATTGATGGTGGCCGAGACGGCATCGAGCACCACCTTGGCGCCGCGGCGCAAGGTGACGTTGCGCAGCGTGATCATGCGGTGAGCGCCTCGCGCGTGAGCAGCAGCACCTGGTCGGCGCCGGCGCTGGTGTCCAGCCACACCGCTTCGAGCTGGGGGAAGGCGCGCTCGAAGTGCTCGCGCTCGTTGCCGATCTCCAGCACCAGCACGCCATCGGGCGACAGGCGCGAGGGCAGGTCGCGCAGGAGCGCGCGCACGAAGTCCATGCCGTCGTCGCCGCCGGCCAGCGCGAGCTGCGGTTCGGCGCGGTATTCGGCGGGCAACGCCGCCATGCTGTTGCTGTTCACGTAGGGCGGGTTGCAGAGCACCAGGTCGTAGGGGCCGGGGAGGGCGGCGAGGCCGTCGGATTGCACGAGCCGCACGCGTTGCTGCAGGCCGTGCCGCGCGACGTTCTGCTGCGCCACGGCGAGCGCATCGGCGGAGATGTCGGAACCGTCCACGGTGACGTCGGGATAGGCCATCGCCGCGAGCACGGCTAGGCTGCCGTTGCCCGTGCACAGGTCGAGCACGCGCGTCGTGCGGTCCGACAGCCACGGATCGATGCTGCCGTCGGCCAGCAGTTCCGCGATGAAGCTGCGCGGCACGATCGTGCGCTCGTCGACGAAGAAGGGAACTCCCTGCAACCATGCCTCGCCCGTGAGGTAGGCGGCGGGCTTGCGGGTGGCGATGCGTTGCTCGATGAGCGCCTTGGCGCGGGCGACGCGCTCGCCATCGACTTCGTCGCCGGCGTGCTCGTCGAACGCGTCCAGCGGCAGGCCGATCGCCCACAGCACGAGCCACGCGGCTTCGTCGAACGCGTTGCTGGTGCCGTGGCCGAAGGCAACGCCGGCGCCCTCCAGCGCCTGCGCGCCGGCTTCCACGAGGTCCTGGACGGTCATGGGGTGGCCTGGGCGTCCAGGCGTTCCAGCGTGCGCCGGTAGATGTTCTTCAGCGGCTCGATGTCGGCCACGCGCACATGTTCGTCGATCTTGTGGATCGTCGCGTTCACCGGGCCGAACTCGACCACCTGCGGGCAGATGCGCGAGATGAAGCGCCCGTCGCTGGTACCGCCCGTGGTGGACAGCTCGGTGGCGACGCCGGTCTCGTCGTGGATGGCGGTGCGCATCGCGTCGACCAGCTCGCCCGGCCGGGTGAGGAAGGGCTGGCCGCTGAGTGCCCAGTCGATGCCGTAGTCGAGGCCGTGCCGGTCCAGCACCTGCTGCACGCGCGCCTTCAACTGCTCGGGCGTCGACTCGGTCGAGAAGCGGAAGTTGAAGTCCATGACCAGCGTGCCCGGGATGACATTGGTGGCGCCGGTGCCCGCGTGCACGTTGCTGCACTGGAAGCTGGTGGGCTGGAAGAAGTCGTTGCCGCGGTCCCACTCGATGGCCGCGAGGTCCGCCAGGG
The DNA here is from genome assembly GCF_016641735.1 of Ramlibacter algicola. Classification (NCBI taxonomy): domain Bacteria; kingdom Pseudomonadati; phylum Pseudomonadota; class Betaproteobacteria; order Burkholderiales; family Comamonadaceae; genus Ramlibacter; species Ramlibacter algicola. The sequence continues at coordinate 2,486,969 of NZ_JAEDAO010000001.1, forward strand.
CCGGCATGGCCAGGTGGATCGGGTTCTTCGCCAGTTGCGGGTAGGCGATGTGGCCCTGCACGCCACGCACGGTGAGCTTGCCCGACAGGCTGCCGCGGCGGCCGTTCTTGATCATGTCACCCAGGCGGTCGACCGAGCTCGGCTCGCCGACGATGCACCAGTCGAGGCGCTCGCCGCGTTGCTCGAGCTGCTTGCAGACGACCACGGTGCCGTCCACGGACGGCCCTTCCTCGTCACTCGTGATCAGCAACGCAATGGACAGCTTCGGGTTCGGCGTCGCAGCGAGGAATTCCTCGACGGCCACCGTGAAGGCGGCGATCGACGTCTTCATGTCGGCGGCGCCGCGGCCATACAGCTTGCCGTCGCGGTGCACGGGCACGAACGGGTCGCTGGTCCACTGCTCGACGGGCCCTGTGGGCACGACGTCGGTGTGGCCTGCGAAGACCACCGTGCGGGGCGACGACCCGGCGCGCTTGGCCCAGAGGTTGGTGACGCGGAACGACTCGGGCCCGCTGGCGATGGTCTCGCAGGCGAAGCCCAGCGGTTGCAGCCTGGCGCGCAGGAGGTCCTGGCAGCCACCGTCCTCGGGCGTGACGGAGCGGCGTGCGATCAGTTGCTCGGTGAGTTGCAGCGCCCTCAAGTCAATGCTTCACGTCGAGCGTGATCTCCGTGAAGGACGGCTCGTCGGCCAGGTCCTCTTCGCTGGCGCCTTCCTCGGGCCGCGCGTTGGGATTGTTGCTGAAGTCGTTCTGCAGGCGCCACTGCAGGTTGGTCGGCGAATCGGCGTTGGCGATGCCTTCCTTCTTGTCGACGACGCCGTCGACGATCAGCTTGGCGATGGCCTGCTCGAAGGTCTGCGAGCCTTCGGCCATCGACTTCTCCATCGCTTCCTTGACGCCGGAGAAGTCGCCTTTCTCGATCAGCTCGGACACCAGCTTGGTGTTGAGCATCACCTCCACCGCCGGCGCGCGGCCGCCATGCACGGTGCGCAGCAGGCGTTGCGACACGATGGCCTTCATCGCCGCGGCCAGGTCGCCCAGCATGGTGGGGCGCACCTCGACCGGATAGAACGACAGGATGCGGTTGAGCGCCTGGTAGCTGTTGTTCGCGTGCATGGTGGCCAGGCACAGGTGGCCCGACTGCGCGTACGCGATGGCGGCGGACATGGTCTCGCGATCACGGATTTCGCCGATCAGGATGACGTCGGGCGCCTGGCGCAGCGCGTTCTTCAGCGCCGTCTGCATCGACTGCGTGTCGCTGCCGACCTCGCGCTGGTTGACGATGGACTTCTTGTTCTTGAACAGGAATTCGACCGGGTCCTCGATGGTCAGGATGTGGCCGGACGCCTTTTCGTTGCGGTAGTCCATCATGGACGCGAGCGTGGTGCTCTTGCCGGCGCCGGTGGAGCCCACCATCAGCAGCAGGCCGCGCTTTTCCATGATCAGCTCGCCCAGGATCATCGGGACGTTCAGCGATTCCAGCGGCGGGATGTCCTGCGTGATGTAGCGGATCACCGCGGCGTAGCTGCCGCGCTGGCGCATGGCGGAGAAGCGGAAGTTGCCGACGTTCTCGACCGCGTGCGCCATGTTCAGCTCGCCCGATTCCTCCAGCTCCGTGATGCGCCGCGCGGGCAGCACCTCCGCGAGCAGCGCCTTGGGCGCGTCCGGCGGCAGCAGCTGGTTGTTGATCGGCAGGCACTGGCCGTTGATCTTGATCATCGCCGGCGCATGCGCCGACAGGTACACGTCCGACGCCTTCTTCTCGCCCATCAGGCGAAGGATCCGCTCCATCGTGCCGCTCATGCTGTTCTCCTCCGTCGCTCGCTGTGCTTCAGGGCCGCAGCAGGTCGTTCAGGCTGGTCTTGGCGCGCGTCTGGGCGTCGACGCGCTTGACGATGATCGCGGCGTACAGGCTGTACTTGCCGCCGTCCTTGGGCAGGCTGCCCGAGATGACGACGGAGCCGGCCGGGATGCGGCCGTAGCTCGTTTCGCCGGTGGTGCGGTCGTAGATCGGGGTGCTCTGGCCGATGTACACGCCCATCGACACCACCGAGTTCTCCTCGACGATCACGCCTTCGACGATCTCCGAGCGGGCGCCGATGAAGCAGTTGTCCTCGATGATGGTCGGGTTGGCCTGCAGCGGTTCCAGCACGCCGCCCAGGCCCACGCCGCCGGACAGGTGCACATTCTTGCCGACCTGCGCGCATGAGCCCACCGTGGCCCAGGTGTCGACCATGGTGCCCTCGTCGACGTAGGCGCCGATGTTCACGTAGCTGGGCATCAGGATCGCGCCCTTGGCGATGAAGCTGCCGCGGCGCGCCACGGCCGGCGGCACGACGCGCACGCCGGTGGCGGCCATCTCCTCGGGCGACAGGTGCGCGAACTTGGTCTGCACCTTGTCGAAGAAGGCCAGGTCGCCGGCCTTCATCACCGCGTTGTCCTTCAGGCGGAACGACAGCAGCACCGCCTTCTTGATCCACTGGTGCACGGTCCACCGGCCCACGCCTTCACGCGTGGCGACGCGCAGGCGGCCGTGGTTCAACTCCGCGATGACGTGCTCGACGGCGTCGAGGACGTCCTTGGGTGCCTGTCCCGGGGAGAGCTGGGCGCGGTTCTCCCACGCGGTGTCGATGGTCTGCTGCAGCGATGCGGTCATGAAAGCCTGGAGGTGGAAGGGTCCTGCACGTAACGGACGATGCGCCGCGCTGCTTCGAGGCATTCGGCGGTCTCGGCCACCAGCGCCATGCGCACCCGTCCGGCGCCGGGGTTGCGGCCCGCGCTCTCGCGAGCGAGGAAGCTGCCCGGCAGCACCGTCACATTGTATTGAGCCAGCAGGCCGCGGGCGAACGCCTGGTCGTCGCCCCCGGGCACGCCGGCCCAGAGGTAGAAGCCGGCGTCGGGCAACCGCACGTCGAGCACCTGCGACAGCACCGGCGTCACGTCGGCGAACTTGCGGCGGTACTGCGCGCGGTTGGCAACGACGTGCTCCTCGTCGCCCCAGGCCGCGATGCTGGCCGCCTGCACCGGCGGCGCCATCGCGCTGCCGTGGTAGGTGCGGTACAGGGCGAAGGCCTTGAGCAGCTGCGCGTCGCCGGCGACGAAGCCGCTGCGTATGCCCGGCACGTTGCTGCGCTTGGACAGGCTGGTGAAGGCGACGAGGCGCGGGAAGGCATCGCGCCCGAGCATGGCCGCGGCTTCGAGCCCGCCCAGCGGCGGCTCGTCACGGAAGTAGATTTCCGAGTAGCACTCGTCGGAAGCGATCACGAAGCCGTGGCGGTCCGACAACGCGAACAGCTTGCGCCACTCGTCCAGCGGCATCACGGCGCCGGTGGGGTTGCCGGGTGAGCAGACGTAGACCAGCCGCGTGCGCTCCCACACCGATTCCGGGACGCTGTCCCAGTCGATCGCGAAGTTGCGCGCCGGATCGGACGGCGCGTAGTACGGCTCCGCGCCCGCCAGCACGGCCGCGCCCTCGTAGATCTGGTAGAACGGATTCGGGCAGACCACGATGGCCCCTGCCCCCGGATCGACGACCGTCTGCGCGAACGCGAACAGCGCTTCGCGTGAGCCGTTCACGGGCAGCACCTGCGTGGCGGGATCGAGCTTCAGCGCATACCGCCGATGCAACCAGTTGGTGAAAGCCTCGCGCAACGCCGGCGTGCCGATGGTGGGCGGGTAGGCGGCCAGGTCGGTGCCGGGGCGCTCCAGCGCCTGCGAGAGCGCCTGCTTGATGAAGGGCGGGGTCGGGTGCTTGGGCTCGCCGATCCCCAGGCTGATGGGCGTGAAGTCCGGATTCGGCACCACGCCGTCGAACAACCGCCGCAGCCGCTCGAAGGGGTAGGGCTGCAGCCGGTCGAGAAGCGGATTCATCGGCGGATTATCCGTGGTCGCGTTGCGCGGCCGTGGCGGGTGTCGCCCTTGTCCGACCTCGCCGACGCCAGGCCGCTCCCATGCTGGCGCCTTCCCGCAAGGAGCAAGGCATGGAACGGTTCACGGGCAAGGTGGTGATCGTCACGGGCGGCGGCTCGGGCATCGGCGAAGGCATCGCGCGGCGCTTCAGCGCGGAAGGCGCGTGCGTGGTGCTGGCCGGCCGCACGCGCGAGAAGCTGGAGCGGGTCGCCGCGACCTTGCCCGCCGACCGCACGCTGGTGAAGGTGACCGACGTGCGCAAGTTCCGGCAGGTCGAGGCGCTCGTCGATGCCGCGGTCAAGCGCTTCGGCCGGCTCGACGTCATGGTGAACAACGCCGGCGTCGCGCCCGAAGGCCAGGTCGACGAAGCGACGCTGGACGAGTGGGAGGACACGATGGCGACCAACGCGGGCGGCGTGTTCCACGGCTGCCGCGCGGCGATCGCGCACCTGAAGGCCACGCAGGGCTGCATCGTCAACATGGCCTCGGTCTCCGGCCTGGGCGGCGACTGGGGCCTGTCGTTCTACAACGCGTCCAAGGGCGCGATCATCAACTTCACCCGCGCGCTGGCCCTCGACCACGGCCCCGACGGCGTGCGCGTGAACTGCGTCGCGCCCAGCTTCACGCTCACGCCGATGACCGAGGACATGCAGGGCAAGCGTGCGCTGCTCGCCAAGTTCAAGGAACGCATGCCGCTCGGGCGGCCTGCGACGCCGGCCGAAGTCGCCGCCGTCGTCGCGTTCCTCGCGAGTCCGGACGCGGCGATGGTCACCGGCGTGTGCCTGCCCGTGGACGGCGGTGTCACCGCGGCGAGCGGCCAGCCGGACATGTCCTGACGTGACGTTCCTCCCTTGAAACGGCCGCGCAGCGGACTATGGTTCGCGGCCCGACCTCCAGGAGCGAGCCATGCAGCTGAGCCAGACCACCGTCACCACCATCCTGCCCGTCGTCGATCTCGGGCGAGCGCGGGCGTTCTACGAAGGCAAGCTCGGCCTGCAGCCGCTGTCGAAGCCCGACGGCAAGATCCTCTACCACTGCGGCTCCGGCGACATCGCACTGATGCCGCGCGATGCCGGCACCAAGGCCGAGCACACCGCGCTCAGCTTCGAGGTCCCCGATATCGCCGCGGCGGTGCTTGAACTGGAAGGCGCGGGCGTGCGCTTCGAGGATTACGACATGCCGGGCTTGAAGACCGAGGGCCATGTCTGCGCCATGGGCACCGAGAAGGCCGCCTGGTTCTACGACCCCGAAGGCAACTGCCTGTGCCTGCACGAGGACATGACGACGAAGCACTGAGCGGGCTCAGCCGTCCTTGGGCGCCCGCACCCCCAGCAGCGCCATCAGCTCGCGGGCGTTGTCGGGCGCGTGGAGCTTGTCGGTGTTGTCGAAGTAGCAGTACACGTCCAGCGGCTTGCCCTGGCCGGGCGACCTGCGTGTGATCAGGCGCGCGTCGGCCGGCTCGCGCCCCTGTCGCCAGGCGTCGATGCAGGCGGCCCAGCGCTCGATCTCTTCCGGGGTGTAGCGGCTGTTGTACAGCTCGGTCGAGCCGTGCAGGCGCATGTAGACGAAGTCGGCCGTGACGTCCTCGTACAGCGGCCAGGGGCGAGGCGTGTCCGCCACCACCCAGGCGACGTTGTACTTGCGCAGGAGGGCGATGAAGGCGGCGTCGACGAAGCTGTCGTGGCGCACTTCGACGCAGTGCCGTAGCTTCATCTTCACCGGCGGGTCGAGCAGCTCGCGGCCTTCCAGCCGCTGGTCGCGCCAGCGCGCGACCTGGGCCGCCTGCGTGGTGTCCTTGGGCAGGGCGGAAAAGAATTGCTCGAACAGGTCCAGGTTCAGCCGCACCTGCGGCGGGAACTGCCACAGGATCGGCCCCAGCTTGTCGCCCAGCGCGAACACGCCCGACGCGAAGAAATTGCCCAGCGCCGTGTCGGCGTTGCGCAGCTTGAGCATGTGGGTGATGTAGCGCCCGCCCTTGACGGCGAACAGGAAGCCCGGCGGCGTCTGCGCGGCCCACTGGGCATAGAAACCCGGCCGCTGCAGCGAGTAGAAGGAGCCATTGAGCTCGATGCTGTTGAACTGCCGGGACGCGTGGTGCAGCTCCCTGGACTGCGCCAGCCCGGTGGGGTAGAAGTTGCCGCGCCACGGTTCGTAGCGCCATCCCGAGACCCCGATCCAGACCTTGCCCGCCATGCGGGAGGTGTTACCAGATGCAGGGCGGCGGCGGGGTCGGTTCCTAGCGAAATCCGGGGCCGGAGGCAAGCGCTCCAGGCGGCGGGAGGTGCCTGATCAGCACGCTATCATGCGGACGCGTTTCGCGGCTCCGCCAGAGGGCGGCGCCCCTTCCGACCAGGGCTTGTTCACGTGCGACTCACCTCCATCAAGCTTTCCGGATTCAAGTCCTTCGCCGAACCCACGAACTTCATGCTCCCCGGCCAGCTGGTCGGGGTGGTCGGCCCCAACGGCTGCGGCAAGTCCAACATCATGGACGCCGTGCGCTGGGTGCTCGGCGAGTCCAAGGCGAGCGAACTGCGTGGCGAGTCCATGCAGGACGTCATCTTCAACGGCACGACCAGCCGCAAGCCGGCGTCGCGCTCCTCGGTCGAGCTGATCTTCGACAACGCGGACCACCGCGCGGGCGGCCAGTGGAGCCAGTTCGCCGAGATCGCGGTCAAGCGCGTGCTGACGCGCGACGGCACGTCCAGCTACTACATCAACAACCAGCCGGTGCGCCGGCGTGACGTGCAGGACGTGTTCCTGGGCACGGGCCTGGGCCCGCGCGCCTACGCCATCATCGGCCAGGGCACGATCAGCCGGATCATCGAATCCAAGCCCGAGGAACTGCGCCTGTTCCTCGAGGAAGCCGCGGGCGTGTCCAAGTACAAGGAACGCCGCCGCGAGACCGAAAACCGGCTGTCGGACACGCGCGAGAACCTGACCCGGGTCGAGGACATCCTGCGCGAGCTCAACGCGAACCTGGACAAGCTGGAGAAGCAGGCCGAGGTCGCCGCGCGCTACAACCAGCTGCAGGCCGACGTCACGCTCAAGCAGCACCAGCAGTGGTTCCTCAAGCGCGCCGAGGCCGAGGTCGACCAGGGCCGCCTCAAGCAGGACGCCGACAAGGCGGTCAACGAGCTCGAGTCGCGCATCGCCGACCTGCGCCACGTCGAGAACGAGCTGGAGACGATCCGCCAGGCGCACTACGCCGCGGGTGACCACGTCAACCAGGCCCAGGGCCAGCTGTACGAAGCCAGCGCCGAAGTCGGCCGGCTGGAGGCGGAGATCCGCTTCGTCGTCGAAGGCCGCCAGCGCGTCGAGCAGCGCCTGCAACAGCTGAAGGAGCAGGCCGCGCAGTGGGCCGCGCGCAAGGACGACGCGGCTGCCGAGATCGAGACCCTGGCCGCGCAAGGTGTCGACGCCGAGGAGAAGGCCGCGCTGCTCGCCGCGCAGGTGGAAGAGCAGGCGCAGGTGCTGCCCGACCTGGAAGAGGCGCTGCGCCAGGCGCAGGCCAAGTCGGCCGAGCAGCGCATCGGCGTCGGCCAGGTGCAGCAGCAGATCCAGGTGCTGGCGGCCGACCAGCGCAACATCGACGAGCAGACCCGCCAGCTGACGCAGCGTCGCGAGCGTCTCGTCGCCGATCGCAACGCGCTTGCCGCCCCGGACGAGGCACGGCTGGCCAACCTGCAGCAGCAGCTGGCCACCGCGCAGGAGACGGCGGAAACCAGCGACGCGCGCCTGCACGAGCTGCAGGACCAGGTGCCGCAGCTCGACGAGGACCGGCGTGCGAAGCAGCAGGCCGTCAACACCGAGACGCACAAGCAGGCCGACCTGTCGGCGCGCATGGAGGCGCTGAAGGCCCTGCAGGAAAAGGTGCAGACGGACGACAAGCTCAAGCCTTGGCTGGCCAGACACGGCCTCGATGGCCTGCAGGCGCTGTGGAGCCGCATCCACGTGGAGCAGGGCTGGGAGAACGCACTGGAAGCGGCGCTGCGCGAGCGGCTGTCGTCGCTCGAGGTGTCGCGCCTGGACATGGTTCGCGCGTTCGCGTCCGACGCGCCGCCGGCGAAGCTGGCGTTCTTCTCGCCGCCGCAAGCCGGCGCGCCCGAAGCGGCCGGTGCGCTGCCGCGCCTGTCCGACCTGCTGCGCCTGAACGACGCCGGCCAGAAGGCGCTGCTCACCGACTGGCTGCACGGCTGCTACACCGCGCCCTCGTTCGAGGAAGCGCTGGCCGCGCGAGATCGCCTGCAGCCCGGCGAAGCCGTGTACGTGAAGGGCGGCCACTGCGTCACCCGGCACAGCGTGAGCTTCTACGCGCAGGATTCCGAGCGCGCCGGCCTGCTGGCACGCCAGCAGGAGATCGAGAACCTCGAGAAGCAGCTGCGTGCGCAGGCGCTGATCACCGAGGAAGCGCGGTCCGCGCTGGTGCGGGCCGAAGCGGCCTACTCCGATGCGTCGCAACGCCTCGTCACCGCGCGCCGCGAAGCCGCCGAGGCGCAGGACCGCTTCCACGAGATCCAGGTCGAGACGCTGCGCCTGACGCAGCTGGCCGAGCAGACCCGCGCGCGCAGCGAGCAGATCGCCGGCGACATGGCCGAAGTCGACGCGCTGCTCGAGGAACTGCAGGAACGCCGCGTGGCTGCCGAAGCGCGCTTCGAGGAACTGGACATGCAGCTGGCCGACAGCCAGGAACGGCATGCCCAGCTGGACGAGCGCGTCCTCGAGTCCGAGCGCAAGCTGGCGCAGGCCCGCGAGCAGCAGCGCACGCTGGAGCGCCAGGCGCAGGAAGCGCAGTTCTCGCAGCGCACGCTGGAGGCGCGCCGCGGTGAACTGCAGCGCGCCATCGAGACCGCGCAGCAACAGGCGGGTTCGCTGGCGACGGAGGAAGAGCGCGCGCACGCCGAACTCACGCGTCTCACGGACGCGGCCGCGCAGGCCGGCCTGCAGAACGCGCTGCAGCTGAAGTCGGAGCGCGAGCAGGCGCTGGGCGCCAAGCGCAGCGAGTACGACGACCTCACCGCCAAGCTGCGCGCCAGCGACGAACGCCGCCTGCAGCTGGAACGCGAGCTCGACCCGCTGCGCCAGCGCATCACCGACATGCAGCTGAAGGAACAGGCCGCGCGCCTGGGCCTGGAGCAGTACACGCAGCTGCTCACGGACGCGAACGCGGACCTCGAGGCGGTCGCGAAGTCGGTCAGCGAGAACAACGTGCGCCTGGCCGGCATGCAGGGCGACATCGACCGCCTGCAGCGCGAGATCGCCGCGCTGGGCGCCGTGAACCTCGCGGCGCTGGAGGAACTGACCACCGCCCGCGAGCGCAAGCAGTTCCTCGACGCGCAGAACGCCGACCTGACGGAAGCGATCACCACGCTGGAAGACGCCATCCGCAAGATCGACGGCGAGACGCGCGAGCTGCTGGCGGGTACCTTCAACACCGTCAACGAGCACTTCGGCCGCATGTTCCCGGAACTGTTCGGCGGCGGCAACGCCCGGCTGGTGATGACGGGCGAGGAGATCCTCGACTCCGGCGTGCAGGTGATGGCGCAGCCGCCCGGCAAGAAGAACCAGACCATCCACCTGCTGTCCGGTGGCGAGAAGGCACTCACCGCCATCGCGCTCGTGTTCGCCATCTTCCAGCTGAACCCGGCGCCGTTCTGCCTGCTGGACGAGGTCGACGCGCCGCTGGACGACGCCAACACCGAGCGCTACGCCAAGCTGGTGTCGGCGATGGCGAAGGAGACCCAGTTCCTGTTCATCAGCCACAACAAGATCGCGATGGAGATGGCCGAGCAGCTGATCGGCGTGACCATGCAGGAGCAGGGCGTCTCGCGCATCGTGGCCGTGGACATGGAGTCGGCTGCTTCCATGGTCGAGGCCTAGCGTGATGATCGCGAAGCGCATTTCCCGCCCTCTCCCCCCGGGAGCGGGCCGGGGTGAGGGCGGCGCATGAGCACCTTCACCCTGGGCCTCGGCATCCTCGGCGGCGTCGTGCTGGCCGGCGTCGTGGGCTGGAACGCCTGGACCACGCGCAAGCTCACGCCGCGCCAGGCCGAAGCCCCGACGCCCCGTGACGACGCCCACGCGGACACCGGACCCGTCGAGCCGTCGTTCGACGGCCCGCTGGGCGACGACTCCGTCCCGCCGCTGCCGCAACCTGAACGCAAGCCCGGCCTCGACGCGCTCATCGACGCCATCGCGCCGATCGCCGTCGACACGCTCGTGTCGGGGGAAGCGGCGCTGGCCGCGTTGCCCGCCACCCGCCGCGCGGGCAGCAAGCCTTTCGCCATCGAAGGCCACGACGAGCGCACCCAGCACTGGGAAACGCCGCAGGCCGGCCGCCGCTACAACGCGTTCCAGGCCGGCGTGCAGCTGGCCAATCGCATGGGCGCGCTCAACGAGATCGAATACTCGGAGTTCGTGGTCAAGGCGCAGGCCTTCGCCGATGCGATCGGCGGGTCGCCCGAGTTCCCCGAGATGCTGGAAGAGGTGGCGCGTGCGCGCGAGCTGGACCAGTTCGCGGGCGGCCACGACGCGCAGCTGGGCTTCACGCTGCGCGCGCGCTCGGCGGCCTGGAGCCCGGGCTACGTGCAGCAAAACGCTGCCAAGCTCGGCTTCATCGCCGGCGCAATCCCGGGCCGCATGGTGCTGCCCGCGTCGCAGCAGGGGCAGCCGCCGTTGCTGGTGCTGTCGTTCGACACGCAGGCCGCGCTGGCCGAAGACCCGACGCAGGCCGCCATCCGCGACATCACGCTCAGCCTGGACGTGCCGCAGGTGCATCGCGGCGAACAGCCCTTCCTGCGCATGCGCGAGGCCGCGGTCGCGCTGGCGACGTCGATGGATGGCGTGCTCACGGACGACGCCGGGCAGTTGATCCGCGACGAAGGCCTGGACGTGATCGGCGCCGACCTCGAGCAGCTGTACGACACGCTGGAAGCGCGCGACCTCGCTGCGGGTTCGCCGCAGGCGCGCCGTCTCTTCAGTTAAGCCATGACCGCCTCCCCGAAGGTGCAGGAGCGCATCGACGCGCTGCGCGAGCTGCTGCACCACCACGCCCACCAGTACTACGTGCTCGACGCGCCGGAGCTGCCGGACGCGGAGTACGACAAGCTGTTCCGCGAACTGCAGGAGCTGGAGGCCCGGCACCCCGAGCTGCTGGTGCCCGATTCGCCCACGCAGCGCGTCGGCGGCGCGGTGCTCGAAGGCTTCGCCAAGGTGCGGCACAAGGTGCCGATGCTGTCGATCCGCACCGAGACGGACATCGAGGCCACGGGCGCGCGCAACTTCGATGGCCGCGTGCGCCGCGAGCTGGGCCTGGTGGAGGGCGCCGAGCCGATCGAGTACGTGGCCGAACTCAAGTTCGACGGCCTGGCCATCAGCCTGCGCTACGAGCGCGGCACGCTGGTCCAGGCCGCCACGCGCGGCGACGGCGAGGTCGGCGAGGACGTCACGCAGAACATCCGCACGGTCGGCCAGATCCCGCTGCGACTCCACGGCAAGGACGTGCCGCCGGTGCTCGAAGTGCGCGGCGAGGTCTACATGCGCCGCGACGACTTCGAGCGCATGAACGAGCAGCAGCGGCAGAAGATCGCGCAGGGCGCGAAGAACGAGAAGACCTTCGTCAACCCGCGCAATGCAGCTGCGGGTGCCGTGCGCCAGCTCGATCCGGCGATCGCGCGCCAGCGGCCCCTCAGCTTTTTCGCCTACGGCTGGGGCGAGATCGACGGCGGCCCGGCGTTCGGGACGCACTTCGAGCTGCTGCAGGCGCTGCGCCGCTGGGGAATGCCCGTCAGCGCCGATACGCGCGTGTGCAAGGGCGCCGACGAACTCGTCGCATTCCACCAGGAGATCGGCGCGCGCCGCGACCAGCTGCCGTACGACATCGACGGCGTGGTCTACAAGGTCAACAGCCTGGCGCTGCAGAAGCGCCTGGGCTTCGTCACGCGCGAGCCGCGCTGGGCGGTCGCGCACAAGTTCCCGGCGCAGGAGCAGCTGACGACCGTCGTCGACATCGGCATCCAGGTCGGGCGCACCGGCAAGCTGACGCCGGTCGCCAAGCTCGAGCCCGTGTTCGTCGGCGGCGTGACCGTCACCAACGCCACCCTGCACAACGAGGACGAAGCGCGCCGCAAGGACGTTCGCATCGGCGACACGGTGATCGTGCGCCGTGCGGGCGACGTGATCCCCGAAGTGGTCGCCGTCGTGCCCGACAAGCGCGTGAAGGGCGCGGAGCCGTTCACCATGCCGCACCGCTGCCCCGTGTGCGGCAGCGAGGCGGTGCGCGAGGAGGGCGAAGCCGACTACCGCTGCACCGGCGGGCTGTTCTGCGGTGCCCAGCGCAAGCAGGCCATCCTGCATTTCGCGCAGCGCCGCGCGATGGACGTCGAAGGCCTGGGCGAGAAGCTGGTCGACCAGCTGGTCGAGGCGGGCGTGGTGAAGACGTTGCCGGACCTGTACCGGCTCGGCCTGGCGAACCTCGTCGCGCTGGACCGCATGGGCGAGAAGTCGGCGCAGAACCTGCTGGCGGGCCTGGAGCAGTCGAAGACGACCACCTTGCCGCGCTTCCTCTATGGCCTGGGCATCCGCCACGTCGGCGAAGCGACGGCGCGCGACCTGGCGCGCCACTTCGGCGGACTGGACGCGATCATGGATGCGAGTGCCGAACGGCTGCTCGAAGTGCCCGACGTCGGTCCCATCGTCGCCGAAAGCATCCACACCTTCTTCGCCCAGCCGCACAACCGCGAAGTGGTCGAGCAACTGCGCGCGTGCGGCTTGCACTGGGAAGAGGGCGAACCGGCGGCGCAAGCGCCCAAGCCGCTCGCCGGCAAGACCGTGGTGCTCACCGGCACGCTGCCGACCCTCGGCCGCGACGAAGCCAAGGACCTGCTCGAAGCCGCCGGCGCCAAGGTGGCCGGCTCGGTGAGCAAGAAGACCAGCTACGTCGTCGCCGGCGCGGAGGCCGGCAGCAAGCTGGACAAGGCGCAGGAACTGGGCGTGCCGGTGCTGGACGAAGACGGACTGCGCAAGCTGCTGGCGGGTTAGGCGCCCGGCATCCGCTCCGGGCGCCGCCAGAGCCAGGCGCCGACGGCGGCCATGGTGGCGATGGCCGCCAGCACGAACCAACGCGGGCCGATGAACAGCAGCATGCCGATGGCGCTGCCCGACATCATGACGGTCGCCACCCACTTGGCCCGCCGCGGCACCACGCCGCCGCGGCGCCACGCCACGATGTACCGGCCCAGGTAGGGGTGGGTGACCAGCCAGCGCTCCAGCCGCGGCGAACTGTGCGAGGCGGCCCAGGCGGCCAGCAGCAGGAAGGGCACGGCGGGCATCACCGGCAGGATGGCCCCCACGACCGCCAGCACGAGGCAGACGACGGCGAGGACGCCGAACGCCCACCGCACGACCCGGGGCGAACGGAGCGGCGTGAGGTCGTTGTCCGGCGGTGGGATCGGCATGGCCCGATTGTCGCGCCGGTATGCTTGGCGCCATGGCAGTCCGAGACATCCTGAAGATGGGCGACCCGCGCTTGCTGCGCGTCGCCCAACCCGTGCGCGAGTTCGACACCGACACCCTGCACCTGCTCGTCACCGACATGGTCGACACGATGAAGGCGGCCAGCGGCGCCGGACTTGCGGCGCCGCAGATCGGCGTCGACCAGCAGGTCGTGATCTTCGGCACCGATGCGCCGAACCCGCGCTATCCCGATGCGCCCGTCGTGCCGAGGACCGTCCTCGTGAACCCGGTGATCACGCCGGTGGGCGACGAGGAGGAAGAGGGCTGGGAAGGTTGCCTGTCGGTGCCCGGCCTGCGTGGCGTCGTCCCGCGTTGGAAGCGCATCCGCTACACGGGCTTCGACCAGTACGGCGACCCGATCGACCGCACCGTCGACGGCTTCCACGCCCGCGTCGTGCAGCACGAGGTCGACCACCTGCTGGGCAAGCTGTACCCGATGCGGGTGCGCGACTTCTCGAAGTTCGGCTTCACCGAGGTGCTGTTCCCGGGCCTCGACGCGGGCGAGGACGACTGAATCGCGCGATGGCGCGCATCGTGTACCTCTCCTGGCCGGCCGGCGAGATCGCCGGCGGCATCAAGGCGGCGTTCCAGCACGTCGAACTGCTGCGCGCCGCGGGGCACGATGCCGTGGTCGCGACGCCGGACGGCATGCCGCCGCGGTGGTTCGCGACCGACGTGCCGGTCGAGCGGCTCGAGGCGGTGCGTCGCGACGACGTGCTGGTGTTCCCCGAAAACAACCCGTCGCTGTTCGCGCGCTTCGCGACTTCGGCGCAGCGCAAGCTGGTGTTCTGCCAGAACCCGCACTACGTGTTCCAGGGCCTCGCCGGCCGCGGCTCGTACGCGGACTGGGGCGTCTCCGCGCTGCTGTGTCCGAGCCGCAACGTGGTGGACTTCGCGCAGCGCCGCTTTCCTGGGCTGCGCGCGTTCCACACGCCGTTCTTCGTCGACACGGAGCGCTTCCGCCCCGCTGCGAAGGCGATGCAGGTGGCATGCATCCCGCGCAAGCGCACGCTGGAGTTCGGCGCGATCCACGATCTCGTGCGCGCCGCCGATCCGTCGTTGCGCGAGGTGCGCTGGAACGCGCTGCAGGGCGCGACGGAGGAGCAGGTCGCCCGCGTGCTCGGTGAATCGGCCGTGTACCTCTCGCTCGCAAGGCTGGAGGCGCATTCGCTGGCGATCCTGGAGGCGATGGCTTCCGGGTGCATCGTTGCCGGGTTCGTCGGCGTGCCGGGAGGCAGCGACAGTTCGAGTGCGGCCAACGGGCTGTGGGCGGCGGAGGACGACGTGCAGGGGTGCGCGGTGCGTGTCGTGGAGGCGCTGCGGTTGGCAGCCGAAGGCGGGCCGAAGCGCGATGCGATGGTGGAGGCGGCGCGGGTGACGGCGGCCAGGTGGAGCCGCAAGGCTTCGGCACGTGCCCTGATGGACGCTTGGGCGGAGATCCTGCCGGGTTGATGGAAGCGATGGGTCCCCGCCTCCGCGGGGACGACGGAGCCTCGTCATTCCCGCGCCTTTCCCGTCATTCCCGCGAAGGCGGGAATCCACCGCTTCCGGCTCCTCGATCCCTCAAGCCGCCAGCGCTTCCAGCAACTCCGTCTCGATCTCGATCTGGCGGCGGTTCTGCTGCAGTTCCGGCCCGTCGACGAGGAACGTGTCCTCGACGCGCTCGCCCAGCGTCGTCACCTTCGCGAGCTGCAGGTTGATCTTGTGCTTCGCAAGCACGAGCGCGATGGAATACAGCAAGCCGAGCCGATCGCTCGCGGAGATCGACAGCAGCCAGCGTTGCGCGCGTTCATCGGGCGCCAGTTGGACGCGCGGCGCGACCGGGAAGCTCTTGACCCGGCGCGACACGCGCCCGCGGCTGGGAGCGGGGAGCGGGCCCGCGCGCTCCAGCGTCTGCTCCAGCCCGTTCTCCACCATGCTCACCAGCTCGCGGTAGTGCTCGGGCAGCATCGCCGTGACGACCTGGAAGGTGTCCAGCGCGTAGCCGTTGCGCGCGGTGTGGATGCGCGCGTCCAGGATCGAGAAGCCGGCCTGGTCGAAGTAGCCGCAGATGCGGGCGAACAGGTCGGGCTGGTCCGGCGTGTAGACCACGACTTGCAGGCCTTCGCCCGCGGGCGATCGCCGCGCGCGCACCAGCGCCTTGGTGGCGCCCACGTGGCGCGAGATGTGGCGCGTGTGCCAGGCGATCTCGCCGGCGTCGTGGCGCATGAAGTAGCCGACGTCCAGCGTGTCCCACAGCTTCTTGTGCGCTTCGAAGGGCATCGAGTGCAGCTGCATCTGCACCAGCGCCTCGCGCTTGCGCTGCTCGATCTCGGCCGAGGTGTCCGGCTGGTGCCCACCCAGTGCACGCAGCGTCGCGCGGTACAGGTCTTCCAGCAGCTTGCCCTTCCAGGCGTTCCACACCTTCGGGCTGGTGCCGCGGATGTCAGCGACGGTGAGCAGGTACAGCGCGGTGAGCGTGCGCTCGTCCTTCACGCGTGCCGCGAACGCGGAGATCACTTCTGGGTCGGACAGGTCTTCCTTCTGCGCGATGCGGCTCATGGTCAGGTGCTCGCGCACCAGGAACTCCACCAGCCGCGCGTCCGTGGTCTTGAAGCCGTGCTGGCGGCAGAAGCGCCGCACCTCCTGCCCGCCCAGCTCGGAGTGGTCGCCGCCGCGGCCCTTGGCGATGTCGTGGAACAGCGCAGCGATGTACAGCACCCACGGGCGGTCGTAGCCGGCGGCCAGCTGCGAGCAGAACGGGTACTCGTGCGCGTGCTCGGCGATGAAGAAGCGGCGCACGTTGCGCAGCACCATCAGGATGTGCTGGTCCACGGTGTAGACGTGGAACAGGTCGTGCTGCATCTGGCCGACGATGCGCCGGAACGGCCAGAGGTAGCGGCCCAGCACCGACGTCTGGTTCATCAGCCGGAACGAGTGCGTCAGGCCGGCCGGCTGCATCAGCATCGCGCGGAAAGTCGCGTGGTTGATGGGATCGTTGCGGAACTTCGCGTCCATCACGCCGCGCGCGTTGTACAGCGCCCGCAGCGTGCGCGCGGACAGGCCCTTGATGCCCATCGTGGTCTGGTACAGCAGGAAGGTCTCGAGGATCGCTTGCGGCTCGCGCTGGTACAGCCCGTCGTCGACCACCTCCAGCATCCCGCCCTTGTTCAGGAAGCGCGCGTTCAAGGGTTCCGGGTCGCCGCCGCCGGGGATCAGGCGCTCCTCGATGTTCAGCAGCAGGATCTGGTTCAGCTGCGTCACCGCCTTGGCCGCCCAGTAGAAGCGCTTCATCAGCTGCTCGCTGGCGCGCTGCACCAGCCGGCCTTCGGGCGTCGTGACGTTGCGGTAGCCGAAGGTTTCCGCGACGGCGGTCTGCAGGTCGAACACCAGCCGGTCCTCGCGGCGGCGCGCGATGGCATGCAACCGCGCGCGGATCAGGTCCAGCAGCGCCTCGTTGCGCTGAAGCTGCCTCGCCTCCAGGTCGGTGGCCAGCCCGCGGCGGGCGAGTTCGTCCCAGCTGGTGCCGAAGCGCGCCGCACGCGCGATCCACAGGATGACCTGCAGGTCGCGCAGGCCGCCCGGCGATTCCTTGCAGTTGGGCTCCAGCGAGTACGGCGTGTTCTCGTACTTGGTGTGCCGCTGGCGCATCTCCAGCGTCTTGGCGATGAAGAAGGCCTGCGGGTCCAGCACCTCGCGTGAGCGCGCCTGCAGGTCGGCGAACAAGGCAGCGTCGCCCGCCAGCAGGCGCGATTCGAGCAGCGAGGTCTGGATGGTGACGTCGGCCTGCGCCTGCTGCACGCACTCGGCGACCGTGCGCACGCTGGAGCCGATCTCCAGGCCCGTGTCCCAGCAGTTGCCGATGAACCCCTCGAGCCGCTGCTTGAGCGACGCGTCGCCATCGGCCTGCACGCCGTCGGGCAGCAGCAATAGCACGTCGACATCCGAATGCGGGAACAGCTCGCCGCGGCCGTAGCCGCCGACCGCGACCAGCGCGGAGCCGGTCGGGAATTCAGCCAGGTCCCACAGCTCGCGCAGCGCAGCGTCGACGTGGCGCGCCAGCCGGCGCAGCAGCGGGCGCACGGCGCGTGCCGCGAGGCCCGGCGCGAGCAGCGCGGCGTTGACCGCGTCCTTCTGCGCCTTCAGTCGATCGCGCAGCGCGGCGCAGGGATTGGGGAGAGCCGCCGTCCCGGCCGGCAGGGTGCGCGCGGCGGCGGTCACGGGCGCCTCAGGCGGCGTTGACGAAGGGCGGCGGCGGCGGGCTGCCGGCCGACAGCGTCAGCACCTCGTAGCCGGTCTCGGTGACCAGCACCGTGTGCTCCCACTGGGCGGACAACGAATGGTCCTTGGTCACGATGGTCCAGCCGTCGTTGCCCAGTTCCTTCACCTCCTTGCGGCCGGCGTTGATCATGGGCTCGATGGTGAAGGTCATGCCGGGCACCAGTTCCTCCAGCGTGCCGGGCTTGCCGTAGTGCAGCACCTGCGGCTCCTCGTGAAAGTTGCGGCCGATGCCGTGGCCGCAGAACTCGCGCACGACGGAGAAGCCGTTCTTCTCGGCGAACTGCTGGATCGCCCAGCCGATGTCGCCCAGGCGCGCGCCCGGCCTGACCTTGGTGATGCCGTGCCACATCGCGTCGTAGGTGATCGCGACCAGGCGCTTGGCGGCGATGGAGGCCTCGCCGACGATGAACATGCGGCTGGTGTCGCCGTACCAGCCGTCCTTGATGACGGTGACGTCGACGTTGACGATGTCGCCCTTCTTCAGCGGCTTGTCGTTCGGGATGCCGTGGCACACCACGTGGTTGACCGACGTGCACAGCGAGGCGGGGTAGGGCGGGTAGCCCGGAGGCTGGTAGCCCAGCGTGGCGGAGACGCTGCCCTGCTTCTTCATGCACTCGGCGGACAGCTGGTCGATCTCGCGCGTGGTGATGCCGGGCTTGATGTGGGGCGTGAGGAAGTCCAGCACCTCGGCCGCCAGCCGGCAGGCGGTTCGCATGCCCTGGATGCCGTCGACGTCCTTGTACGTGATGCTCATGGCCGCGATTATCCCAGACGCCCCCGCGCGCCGCTGGAGAGCACGACCGTGCCCGGTAGAATGACGGGGTCTCGTCGCGGGCCCCAGTCAGCGGTCCGCGGTGCCTTCCCCACACAGGCCGTCCAGTGACCCTGCACATCACCGAGTTCGAAGGGGGTCGCGCGCTCAGCGACTTCCGCATCCGCCAATTGCTGCCGCGCCTGCGCGAGGTGCACGAGAGGATCGAGGGGGTGCATGCACGCTTCCTGCACCTGGCCGCGTGGGACCATGCACCATCCGCGGGCGACCGTGACCGGCTCGCTGCGCTGCTGACCTACGGCGAGCCCTTCGCGGGCAACGCGGACGGCGAACTCTTCGTCGTCACGCCGCGCCTCGGGACCGTGTCGCCGTGGGCTTCGAAGGCGACCGACATCGCGCACAACTGCGGCCTCGGCGTGCACCGGGTCGAACGCGCCGTCGAGTACCGCGTGCAGCTCAAGGGCAAGCTGCTGGGCAATGACACGCTGTCCGCCGCGCAACGCGAGGCCATCGCCGCGCTGCTGCACGACCGCATGACCGAGAGCGTGCTGCCGGACCGCAGCGGTGCGCAGCACCTGTTCGACGAAGTGGAAGCCGCGCCGATGGAGCAGGTGGACGTGCTCGGTGGCGGCCGCGGCGCGCTGGAGCGCGCCAACGTGCAGTTCGGCCTGGCGCTGGCCGACGACGAGATCGATTACCTGGTCGAAGCCTTCCGCAAGCTGGAACGCAACCCGACCGACGTCGAGCTGATGATGTTCGCGCAGGCCAACAGCGAGCACTGCCGGCACAAGATCTTCAACGCGCAGTTCACCATCGATGGCGTGCCGCAGGACAAGTCGCTGTTCGGGATGATCCGCAACACGCACCAGCTGCAGCCGGCGCACACCATCGTCGCCTACGCGGACAACGCGGCGGTGATGGAAGGCTCGAAGGTCGAGGCGTTCGTTCCCGCGCGCGGCGACGTACCGAGCGCTTACCAGCGGCGCGACGCCACGCACCACGTGCTGATGAAGGTGGAGACGCACAACCACCCGACCGCGATTTCGCCGTTCCCAGGCGCGTCGACGGGTGCCGGCGGCGAGATCCGCGACGAAGGCGCCACCGGCCGCGGCGCGAAGCCCAAGGCAGGCCTGACCGGCTTCTCGGTCTCGAAGCTGTGGGACTCGCCGAACGGCCGGCCCGCGCACATCGCCAGCGCGCTGCAGATCATGACCGAGGGCCCGCTGGGCGGCGCCGCGTTCAACAACGAGTTCGGCCGTCCCAACCTGCTGGGCTACTTCCGCGAGTACGAGCAGGACGTCGCCGGCGTGGTCCGCGGCTACCACAAGCCGATCATGATCGCGGGCGGCCTGGGCTCGATCGACGAGCGCGTGACGCACAAGATCCAGTTCCCCGCCGGCACGCTGCTGGTGCAGCTGGGCGGTCCGGGCATGCGCATCGGCATGGGCGGCGGCGCGGCGAGCTCGATGGCCACCGGCACCAACGCCGCCGACCTCGACTTCGATTCCGTGCAGCGCGGCAACCCGGAGATCGAGCGCCGCGCGCAGGAGGTCATCAACCACTGCTGGACGCTGGGCGAGCAGAACCCGGTCCTGGCGATCCACGACGTCGGTGCGGGCGGGCTGTCGAACGCGTTCCCCGAATTGACCAACGACGCCGGGCGCGGCGCGCGGTTCGACCTGCGCCAGGTGCCGCTGGAGGAATCCGGCCTCGCGCCCAAGGAGATCTGGAGCAACGAGAGCCAGGAACGCTACGTGCTGGCCATCGCGCCCGAGTCGCTGGAGCAGTTCCGCGCGCTGTGCGAGCGCGAGCGGTGCCCGTTCGCGGTGGTGGGGGTGGCGACGGAGGAGCGGCAGCTCGTGGTGGCGGACGAGGGCGCAGCGACGCCGGTGGACATGCCCATGGACGTCCTCCTCGGCAAGCCGCCCAAGATGCACCGCGACGTGAAGACCGTGCGGCGGGACGTGCCGGCGATCGATCTCACGGGCGTCGAACTGCAGGACGCCGTCATCAAGGTGCTCGCGCACCCGACCGTCGCGTCCAAGCGCTTCCTGGTGACGATCGGCGATCGCACCGTGGGCGGCCTGTCCCATCGCGACCAGATGGTCGGTCCGTGGCAAGTGCCGGTGGCCGACTGCGCCGTGACGCTGGCCGACTACAAGGGCTTCGCGGGCGAGGCGATGAGCATGGGCGAGCGCACGCCGCTGGCCGCCACCAACGCCGCGGCTTCGGGCCGCATGGCGGTGGCTGAAGCCATCACGAACCTGCTCGCCGCGCCGATCGAGCTGCCGCGGGTGAAGCTGTCGGCCAACTGGATGGCCGCGTGCGGCGAGCCCGGCGAGGACGCAGCGCTGTACGAGACGGTGCAGGCGGTGGGCATGGAACTGTGCCCGCAGCTGGGCATCTCGATCCCGGTCGGCAAGGACAGCCTGTCGATGCGCACGCAGTGGTCGGAGGACGGCGCGCGCAAGCAGGTCACGGCGCCGGTCAGCCTCGTGATCACCGCGTTCGCCACGCTGGCCGACGTGCGCGGCACGCTGACGCCGCAACTGGACGCGCAGCAGGACACGACGCTGGTGCTGGTCGACCTGGGCAAGGGCCGCCACCGCATGGGCGGCAGCATCCTGGCGCAGGTGCTGGGCCAGCCCGGCGGCGACGTGCCGGATCTCGACGACGCGCAGGACCTCATCCAGCTGGTGAACGCCATCAACGCGCTGCGCTCGCAGGGCAAGCTGCTGGCATACCACGACCGCAGCGACGGTGGCCTGATGGCGGCCGCGTGCGAGATGGCGTTCGCGGGCCATGTCGGCGTGAGCCTGAACGTGGACCTGCTGGTCACGGAAGGCGACGGCATCAGCGACAGCCGCGCCGACTTCGGCGATGCGAAGAACTGGGCCTCGCAAATCGCGCCGCGCCGCCAGGAGCTCACGCTCAAGGCGCTGTTCAACGAGGAACTCGGCGTCGTGCTGCAGGTGCGCACCGCCGAACGCAACGAGGTGATGCAAGTGCTGCGCGAGCACGGCCTCTCGAAGCACAGCCACTTCGTCGGCGTGACCCGTCCCGCGTCGTCGGCGATCGAAATGGGCAAGGGCGAAGTGCAGGTCTGGCGCGACACCAAGGCGGTGTTCAGCGCGAAGCTGGCCGACCTGCACCAGGTGTGGGACAGCGTCAGCTGGAAGATCTGCCAGCAGCGCGACAACCCCGAGTGCGCGGACCAGGAGCATGCGGCCGCCGGCGACCCCGCCGACCCGGGCCTGCAGTTCGCGCCGTCGTTCGATCCGGCGGAGGACGTCGCCGCGCCGTTCCTGAATCTCGCTCGTCCGCGCGTGGCGATCCTGCGCGAGCAGGGCGTCAACTCGCATGTGGAGATGGCCTACTGCTTCGACACCGCGGGCTTCGAGGCGATCGACGTGCACATGACCGACCTGCAGTCCGGGCGCGCGAAGCTGGACGACTTCCGCGGCTTCGTCGCCTGCGGCGGCTTCAGCTACGGCGACACGCTGGGCGCGGGCATCGGCTGGGCGCGCAGCATCACGTTCAACCCGCAACTGGCCGACCAGTTCCGCGCGTTCTTCGGCCGCAACGAGACATTTGCGCTGGGCGTGTGCAACGGCTGCCAGATGCTGGCAGAGCTCGCCGACATCATCCCGGGCGCGCAGGCCTGGCCGCGGTTCACCACCAACAAGAGCGAGCGCTACGAGGCGCGCCTGTCGCAGGTGGAGGTGCTCGAGTCGCCCAGCATCTTCTTCGCCGGGATGGCGGGCAGCCGCCTGCCGATCGTGGTCGCGCACGGCGAGGGCTATGCGAACTTCGACCACCGCGGCGACTCGGCGAAGGTGATCCCGGCGATGCGCTTCACCGACCACCACGGCCGGCCGGCCGAGGCCTACCCGTTCAACCCGAATGGCAGCCCGGCCGGGCTGACGGCAGTGACGACGGCCGACGGCCGCTTCACGGCCATGATGCCGCACGCCGAGCGCGTGTTCCGCAACGTGCAGATGTCGTGGACCGGCGGCGACGTGGCGCAGGCCAGCCCGTGGCTGCGCATCTGGCGCAACGCGCGCCGCTGGGTGGGCTGACGCTCAGTCCTCGAGCACGGCGCCGTCGTTCCAGCTGGAGACGACCAGGCGCACGCTGCCCTTCAGGCCGGGCGACGCGGGCAACAGGTGGCCCTTCCCGTCCGGCGCGAGGCTCTCGATGGGCAGTGACAGTTGCACGGAGCCCTTGTCGATCGGCGTGACGTCGATCGTGGCTTTCGGCGCCGACACGCCGTTGCCCTGCCAGCTGTAGGTCACCTTCCAATGGGCGTCGGCGCTGGCGGGCGGGAAGAGCTCCAGCACCGCGACATCGCGGAACAGGTAGTTGCCTTCGTAATGCTCGTTGAGCCACAGGCGGCGGTCGATCTCGTAGTCCGGCGTGCGTACGCCGAGTTCCAGGCTGTACGACAGCCCGGGCTTGTTCGGGTTCACGCGCGCGCGGTTGGCGAGGAACACCGTCGACAGGTACAGCGATTGCGGCGTCTCCAGCTGCGCCTGCGTGACGCAGGCGGGCGAGTCCTCCTCCGATCGGCGGCGTGTCAGCTGCCACAGCTTGCCGCGCGCCGATGCCTGCAACTCCACCTGGTACAGCGCCGCGACGGGACGGCCCTTGGCGGCCTTGACCACCATGGGGGGCAGGCGCACCGCATCGATGTCCAGCCAGATGTCCACCCGAACGTCGCCGAACAGGAAGCGCGTGAGGTTCTGGAACGCCTCCTCGCTGTTCACGATGCCGAAGTAGCCCGAGTGGGAGCGGAATGCGAACGCCTTCCCGCACTGCTCGCCGACGCTGCCGTCGGCGTTCAGCGCGTTCAGCGTCGCGTTCTCGATGCGCACCAGCCCGTCGCTCCCATGGCCGACGAAAGTGCGTGACAGGCCGGCGGCCACTTCGTAGTCCATGCGGTTGGTGCCGACCATGGTGAAGATGCGGCGCGGCGACATGCGATCCACCGGCATCAGGTCCACGCGGCCGTGCTTGGCGTAGGCGGCGTCCAGGCCGAGGTAGCCCGCCATCCCCGCGCCGCGGTTGAAGGTGTTGATCGCGAACAGCGACAGCCAGCGCGGCACGTTGATGCCGGCCACGTCGATGCCGTTGTGCGGCGTGGCGTAGGTGAAAAACTTGTCGACGCAGGCGGTCGCGCCGTGCGGGTCCAGCGCGGGGTTCTGCAGCATCGCGCGGCAGACCAGCCCGCCCATGGAGTGCGCGACCAGGTAGCACTTGAAGTCCTCGCGCTCCACGCCGTTGGCGGGGTTCGCGCAGACCAGATCGCGCACGCGGTCGACCAGCTTGCTCAGGTCGCGCGCGAACTGGCGGATGTCCGGCTGGGCGCCGCTGCCCAGCAGCAGCGACGCTTCGTCGTAGTAGCGGTGGATGAGGATGCAGCGCGCGTCGAGCCGGTTGTCGCTCTTGCGGCCGCTGGCGTCGCGCTCCCATTCGGGGTCCAGGATGTCGTGGCCGTCCTCGTACGCCTCGGTGTAGCCGTAGTCGGACATCAGGCGCACGACGGGCGACTCGAACACGGACTTGCGCGGCGGCAGCTTCCTGTCGGCGGTGGCGCGCAGCACCGTGGAGCCGATGTTGAAGCCGCAGAACGGGTCCGCGGTGGTCTCGTCGATCTCGCCCTGCGTCATCGCGTAGCCGCGCACGTAGATGACCGGGTAGTACGGTGCCTGGAAGCGTGCCATCGCCGGGCCCTCCTCGGCCGCAGGCTAAGGCTGGGCCACGGGCGGGGCACTAGGGTTGGCACGCAGCGCGTGCCGTGGCCCTGTCAATCTTGACGCCGCTTCGTCAGAGTTCGCTGAGCCGGCCGCCGTCGACGACCAGTGTTGCGCCCTGGACGTGGCGCGCATCGTCCGACGCCAGGAAAGCGACGGCTGCAGCGATGTCGTCCGGCTGCAGCAGCTCCTGCGGGTCGATGTGCTCCACGCCGGACTGCACCTCGGGGTTGCTGCGCAGCATCGGCGTCTCGACGGCCCCGGGCAGCACGGCATTGCAGCGGATGTCGCGCGCGCGGCCTTCGAGGGCGGACGACCGGGTCAGCGAGAGCAGGGCGGCCTTGGCGGCCGCGTAGGGCGCCACGTGCGGCGTGGTGCGCACCGCATGCACGCTGGCGACGTTCACGACGGCGCCGCCCCGCGGCATGTGCAGGAACGCCTGCTTGGTGAAGAAGAACGCGCCGAGCAGGTCCACGCCGAGGATGCGCAGCCAGTCGTCGCCGGTGAACTGCTCGAGCGGCTTGAAGGACATCAGGCCGGCGTTGTTCACCACGACGTCGAGCGCGCCGAAGCGGTCCAGCACCTGCCGCACGCAGCGCTGCACGCCGGCTTCGTTCGACACGTCGCAGACCACCTCCAGGACCTGCGCCTCCTTCGGCAACGCTGCATGCGCACGTCCCAGCGCATCGGCGTCCAGGTCCACCAGCACGAGGCGCGCGCCTTCGCCCGCGAACCGTTGCGCGACGGCCAGCCCGATGCCCCCCGCCGCGCCCGTGACGAGCGCCACCTTGCCGTCGAACCGTCCCGCCATGGCCTCACTCCGCGTTGTGCGGTGCGTCCGTGTCGCGCACCGGTTGCGACCGCGCGCGCTGGCGGCGACGCTGCGCCCAGCCTTCGCCGTGTTCGCTGGGCAGCACCACCGGCACCTGCAGGCACACGCTCTGTGTCGGCAGCACCTCGCGCCAGTCGGCGATCAGCTGCTTGTAGGCGCGGCCCACGGGGCGGATGCGGCGGTCCAGGTCGAAGAGGCCGAGCGCATTGGCCTGGCCGTTGTCCTCGCGCAGCGCGCTGTCCCAGTCGACCTGGTCCACCAGCGAATACCAGGTGAAGCCCAGCACGGGGACGCCGTCGTTGCGCACGCGCAGGACGTTGGCCCACTCCTTCCAGAGCCAGTTGACCGACGCGCGGCCTTGCGCATCGTCGACGAGGTTGGTCTCCGTGTGCATGACGGGCAGGCGGTAGCGCTCGTGGTACTGGCGCGAGATCACCGCATAGCCGAACACCTCGCCCGATGGGGTCGTCAGCCCGTCGGCGCGCACCCGGTGCTCGTTGGTGACGTAGTAGTCGCTGCCCATGATGCAGTGGTGCTTGAGGCTGTGGCCCATGAAGAAGTGGTACTCCTCGCGCGCCAGGCCGTTGTCCATCAGGTACTCGTACATCTCCGAGTCCACGCGGCGGCCGTAGTTCAGGTCGAGCGAGAGGAAACGCTTGGCGTTCATCAGTTCCGCCGGCCCGATCGCCGCCGGGTCCTCGGCGTGGAAGTACTCGGACGATTCGCTCTGGATGAAGATCGCGTCCGGCCGCACCTGCAGGATGGCCTCCATCGCGAGCACGTTGGCCTGCACGATGTGCTTGAGCGCCGTGACGAATGCGCGGTCGCTCGTGAGCTGCTCGTTCCACCAGCCGTACAGCGCGGAGAAGCGCGCGCAGATGTACATCTCGTTGACCGGCGTGTAGAGCTGCACCCACGGGAAGCGCTGCGCGAACGCCTTCGCGTAGCCGGCGAACAGGCGCGGGAAGTCCGGGTTCTGGAAGTTGCCGATCCAGTCGGGCACGCCGAAGTGGCACAGGTCGACGATGGGCACCAGGTCCCGGCGCTGCAGTTCGCCGAAGGTGGCGTCCGCGAACTCCCAGTCGCAGCGCCCGTCGCCGAGCCAGGTGCGGTGCAGCGGCGGCCCGTAGCGCAGGAAGCGGATGCCCAGCTCAGTGACCAGCGCGAAGTCCGCGCGCCAGTGGCGGTAGTGGCCGCACTTGTCGAGCTCGTCGACGCGCCGGCCGCCCACGGTGGGATTGCTGTTCTCCACCCCGGTGGCGAACATGAAGCGGGCGTCGTCCATCCTGGACGACTGTGGGCCGTTGCCGCGCTGGCGCTGTAGGCGCCGGGCTGCTTTGCAATCGCGAAACGACCTGGCGGCTCAGCGGGGAAGGGAAGCGCCGCCGCCATCGAGGATCGGCGCTTCGCTCTCATCCTTCAGCCCGACACCGGTCAGCCCGCGATCCAGGGCCGCATGCACCAGCCAAGCGATCTTGCGGGCGGCGGCGTCGATGGCGAGGCCCTCGGGACGGATGTTGGACACGCAATTGCGCTGCGCGTCGTGCCGCCCGGGCTTCGGATCGAAAGTGAGATACGCGCCCAGGCTGTCTGGCGAACTGAGGCCGGGCCGCTCGCCGATCAGCACCACGACGAGGCGCGCACCGAGCCGCTCGCCGATCTCGTCCCCGATCGCCACCCGTGCCTGCTGCACGAGCACGACGGGCGACAGCGTGAGCGGCTCCAACAGGGCACGCAACGCAGCGAGCAGCGGTGCCGCATGCCGCTGCACGGCGAGGGACGAGAGGCCGTCGCCGACGACCAGCGCCACGTCGAAGCCGCCGCGCCGCAGGCGGATCGCCGTCGCACGATCGACTGCACGGCCCAGGTCCGGCCGCCGCAGGTAGGTGGCGCGGTCGCCGGCGCGGCTTGCCGCTTGCACCACGTCGAAGCCCGCCGTGCGCAGGTCGTTCTCGAGCGTCGCGGCATCGAGCGGCGTGTGCACCGCGTCGCGCGCGCGTGCATGCGCCCAGCCGAACGCGAGCACCTCGCGTGTGGGCAGCGCCTCGCCGCTGCGGCCCAGGCCGATGCGCGCCGGCGTGTAGCGGCGCAACTCGTCCCAGAACGACGCGGCATCGGCGGGTGGCTTGCTGCGCGTCATGCCCGTCGCTTCGTGAGGCGCCCCAGGTCCTGCGCCAGCCGCAGCGCGCTGCCCTGGCCGGCGATCAGGTGGTCGTCGCCGTCGGTGATCTGCATGCGCTGCAGCCACAGCGCGAACTCCGGCGCCGGCGCCAGGCCCAGCGTGCGGCGCAGGAAGGCGGCGTCGTGGAACGAGGTGCTCTGGTAATTGAGCATCACGTCGTCCGCGCCCGGCACGCCCATCAGGTACGTGAGGCCCGCGGTGCCGAGCAGCACCAGCAGCGTGTCCATGTCGTCCTGGTCGGCCTCGGCGTGGTTCGTGTAGCAGATGTCGCAGCCCAGGGGCAGGCCGAGCAGCTTGCCGCAGAAGTGGTCCTCGAGGCCGGCGCGGATGATCTGCTTGCCGTCGTACAGGTACTCGGGGCCGATGAAGCCGACGACGGTGTTCACCAGCAGCGGCCGGTAGCGTCGCGCGACCGCATACGCGCGCGCTTCGCAGGTCTGCTGGTCGACGCCATGGTGCGCACGCGCCGACAACGCCGAGCCCTGGCCGGTCTCGAAGTACATGACGTTGTCGCCCAGCGTGCCGCGCTTCAGCCCGCGCGCGGCTTCGCACGCCTCGTCGAGCAGGGCGAGCGACACGCCGAAGCTTTCGTTGGTCTTCTGCGTGCCGCCGACCGACTGGAACACCAGGTCCACCGGCACCCCGGCTTCGATCTGCCGCACCGTGTTTGTCACGTGCGTGAGCACGCAGGCCTGGGTCGGGATGTCGAAGTGCGTGATCAGGCTGTCCAGCAGGCGCCAGACGCCTTCGAGCACCTGCGGGCTGTCGGACACCGGGTTGACGCCGATCACCGCATCGCCGGCACCGAACAGGAGGCCGTCGAGCGTCGACGCCGCGATGCCGCGCAGGTCATCGGTTGGGTGGTTGGGCTGCAGCCGCACCGCGAGATGCCCGGTCAGGCCGATCGTGTTGCGGAAGCGGGTGACGACGCGGCACTTGCGCGCGACCGCGACCAGGTCCTGGTTGCGCATCAGCTTGGTCACCGCCGCGGCCATCTCCGGCGTGAGCCCGGGTGCCAGCAACGTGAGCCCCTCAGGCGTGGCCGCGTCGGAGAGCAGCCAGTCGCGGAACGCGCCCACCGTGAGATGCGCGACCGTCGCGAAGGCCGCGGCGTCGTGGCCGTCGACGATGAGCCGGGTGACGTCGTCGTCCTCGTAGGGCACGACGGCTTCGGTGAGGAAGGTCTTCAGCGGCAGGTCGGCGAGGACGTGGCGCGCGGCCCAGCGTTCCTCGGCGGTCCGGGCCGCGACGCCGGCCAGCTCGTCGCCGGAGCGTGCCGGGCTGGCGGCCGCGAGCACCGCCTTCAGGTCACGGAAGCGGTGGACCTGGGTGCCGAGGGTGGTGCGGTAGGCGGGCATGGGCCGGGGTGCCGCCCATTGTGCGCAGGATGCGCGGAGCCCGTGCGACCGGCAACCGGACTCAGCGGCGCGGCCCGGCCGGGGCCACCGCGGCGCCCTGGATGCCGTGCCGCTTCAGCGCGTCGGCGACGAAGCCGCTGGACTTCATCTCCTCGATGAAGCCGCTGAGCCAGGCCTGCGCTGCGCTGCGGCCCTTGGGCACGCCCATCGCCTGCTCGATCACCATGAAGCGGCCGGGCAGCAGGCGGACGCCGCCGACGCGCTTCGCGTCCATCTCGAGCTGCTGCTTGACGCCCGCGGCGACCTCCAGGTCCTGCTGCAGGAAATCGTCGACCACCTGCGGCGAGGTCGGCACGCGCACGAGCGTGGCCGCCTTGATCTCGCGCGTGAGGTGCAGGTCGTAGGCGCTGCCCTTGCCGACCGCGATGCGGGTGCCGGTCTTGTCGACGTCCTCGTTGCGTTGCAGGGGCGAGGCCTGCCGCACTGCGTAGGCGCCTTCGATGATGACGTAGGGCGCGGTGGAGTCCAGGTCGGCGGCGCGCACCGGATCGATGGCGACGAAAGCCAGGTCGACGCGCCCGGCCTTCACCGCTTCCACGGTCTGGCCGGCGGACGGGAAGGTGACCAGGTCGAGAGGCAGGTCGAGGCGCTTCGCGACTTCGCGCACCAGGTCCACCGACACGCCGCGCGGCTGGCCATCCGTGCCTCGCGCGGCGAGGATCGGGTTGCCGTAGTTGATGGCGGCGCGCAGCCGTCCTCCGGGTGCCAGCGAGTCCCTCACGGCCTGCTTGTCGTCGGGCCGGCCCGTGGCGCAGCCTGCGAGCAGGGCAGCGCCGGCGAGGAGGAGGGGGCGGCGGGTGAGACGGGTCATGGGTCGCGATTGAACCCGTTCAGCTCGCGTCCGCGCGCACGGGCAAACCCGCAGCCGCCTACACTCGCCCGCGATGCCGACGACCGCCCGTTTCGACCGTCTCGATGCCCTGCGCGGGCTGGCCATCGTCTGGATGACGGCCTTCCACTTCTGCTTCGACCTCAACCATTTCGGCTGGATCCGGCAGGACTTCTACCGCGACCCGACGTGGACCGGCCAGCGCACCGCGATCGTCAGCCTGTTCCTGTTCTGCGCCGGCCTGTCGCAGGCCGTGGCGCACGTGCAGGGGCAGGCCTGGCCGCGGTTCTGGAAGCGCTGGGCGCAGATCGCCGGCTGCGCGCTGCTGGTGACGGCGGGCTCGTGGTTCGTGTTCCCGCGCAGCTACATCTTCTTCGGCGTGCTGCATGGCATCGCCGTGATGCTGGTGATCGTGCGCCTCACGGCGGGCTGGGGACGCTGGCTCTGGCCCGCAGGCCTGGTGGCGATCCTGCTGCCGATCGCATTTCGCGCGCTGCTGGCATCGCACCCCGGGCTGGACGTCTTCAACGGCGCGCCGCTGCACTGGCTCGGGCTGGTGAGCCGCAAGCCGGTCACCGAGGACTACGTGCCGGTGTTCCCCTGGCTCGGGGTGATGTGGTGGGGCATGGCCGCGGGCCTCTGGGTGCTGCGCGAACGCGCGCACTGGATGACCGGGCCCGTGGCGCGTGGCGCGTCGCCACTGGCGTGGATGGGACGCTGGAGCCTGAGCTGGTACATGGTCCACCAGCCGGTGCTGTTCGGGGTGCTGGCGCTGCTGCAGATGGCGCGCTGAAATGCGAAGCGGCCCCGAAGGGCCGCTTGCTGATCGTGTCGATCGTGGATCCCGGCTTTCGCCGGGATGGAATGACTCGCGGCCTTCGCCGCTGGCGTCATTCCACTTTGGCGGACTGACGCAGTTCCTGCTGGAACTTGGCCATCTTCTGCTGCTGCAGCTGCTGCACGATCTGCGCCTTGACGTCGTCCAGCTTGGGCAGCTGCGCTTCGCGGATGTCGTCGACGCGGATAATGTGGTAGCCGAAGTTGGTCTTGACCGGCTCCTGCGTCATCTGGCCCTTGCCCAGCTTGACCATGGCCTGCGAGAACTCGGGCACGTAGCTGTTCGGGTTGCCCCAGTCCAGGTCGCCGCCGTTGGCGCCGGACCCCGGGTCCTTGGATTCCTTCTTGGCGACGGCCTCGAACTTCGCGCCCTTCTTGATGTCGGCGATGAGCTTCTTGGCCTGGGCCTCGTCCGGCACCAGGATGTGCCGCGCCTTGTATTCCTTGCCGCCGTTCTGGGCGGCGAAGCGGTCGTACTCGGCCTTGATCTCGGCGTCGGTGACCGGGTTCTTCTTCTCCTGGTCCATGAACAGGCTGCGGATCAGGATGGCCTGGCGCGCCAGTTCCATCTGCTGCTTGTAGTCGTCGTTGCCGTCCAGGCCGCGCTTCTGCGCTTCCTGCATGAACACTTCGCGCGAGATCACTTCTTCCTTGATCTGGCCTTCCATCTCGGGGGTGACCTGGCGGCCGCCCTTGGCGATCTGGGCGGCGAACGCGTCGACGCGTGCCTTCGGCACGGGCTTGCCGTTCACGACGGCGACGTTCTGCGCGAACGCGGGCACGGTCGCGCACAGGGAGGCAGCGGCCACGAGGGCCAGCAGGGGTTTCTTCATGGGGGAGTCCCTTCGGAGGGTCGTACGGGAAGCGGGCAAGCTAGGGCGTTTCGATGGCCAGCGCGTGCACGCCGGCATCCAGGAAATCGCGCAACGCATCATACACAAGGCGATGCCGGGCCACCCGCGAGCGGCCGGCGAACAGCGGCGAGTCGATCCGCACCCGGAAGTGGGTGCCGTAGCCGAGCCCGTTGGAACCGGAATGTCCGGCGTGGGCCTGGCTCTCATCGAGCACTTCGAGGCTGCTGGGCTGGAGGACCTGCTCGAGCTGGGCGCGCAGCGCCTCAGCGGTGGGGGTGGCGCTCATGGCCGGTCCGTGCCGGGCTCGTCGTCCTTGACCAGCCGCGCCATCCAGAGCGCCTGCGCGATCACGAACACCACCATCAGCGACAGCAGGCCGAACACCTTGAACTTCACCCAGACCGCCTCGCTGTAGTTGAAGGCGACCCACAGGTTCAGCGCGCCGGCGACCAGGAAGAAGCCGAACCAGCTCCAGGTCATGGCGCGCCAGGCGGTGTCGGGCAGTTGCACCTGCGACCCGAGCGCCAGGCGCAGCAGGTTCTTGCGCAGCACCAGTTGCCCGAACGCCAGCACGGCCGCGAAGCTCCAGTAGAGGATCGACGGCTTCCATTTGATGAAGGTCGGGTTGTGCAGCACGATGGTCGCGCCGCCGAACACCACGATCACCGCGAGGCTGAACCATTGCATCGGCTCCACCTTGCCGGTCTTCCAGCGCAGCAGGGCGATCTGCACGATGGTGGCGGCGATGGCGACCGCCGTGGCGGTGTAGATGTCGGAGAGCTCGTAGGCGACGAAGAAGATCGCGATCGGGAGGAAATCCAGCAGGAACTTCACGCGGTCAGCCCTTGTTCTCTTGGAAGTCGAGCGAGGCCGAGTTCATGCAGTAGCGCAGGCCGGTCGGCGTCGGGCCGTCCTCGAACACGTGGCCGAGGTGGGCGCCGCACTGGGCGCACACCGTTTCCGTGCGCACCATGCCATGGCTGGTGTCGCGGATTTCCTGGATGGCACCAGGCACTGCCTGCGAGAAGCTGGGCCAGCCGCAGCCGGCGTCGAACTTGGTGCCGGCGTCGAACAGCTTGTTGCCGCAGCAGATGCAGTGGTAGCTGCCGTCGGCCCACACGCGTTCGTACTTGCCGCTGAAGGGGCGCTCGGTCGCCGCGTGGCGCGTGACCTCGAAGGCGCCGCGTTCGGCACCCTTCTCGGCAAGCAGCGCCTTCCACTCGGCATCGGTCTTCTGGATCGGGTAGGTCATGAGGAGCAGCTGATCTCGATGTTGGACGCCCAGTCGGGCGGGAAGCCGGCCATCGCCTCGTGGGCAGGGTGGTCGTCGAACGGCGCGTGGAGGACTTGCAGGAGGTCGCGCACGCCGCCGAAATCCTTCTCCCTCGCGCGGCGGATCGCCAGTTCGCCCAGGTGGTTGCGCAGCACGTACTTGGGGTTGGCGCCCAGCATCGCAAGGCCGGCCGGTTCCCGCTCCGCGGGCAGGCGGCGATGGTAGTCCGAAAGCCAGGCGTCGAATCCTTGACGGTCGAGGAACAGGTCGCGCACGGGGTCGACCGGCCCGCCGGCGACGTGCTGCGACAGGCGGCGCCAGAAGATCGTGTAGTCGACGCGGTCCTTGGCCAGCAGCTGCAGCACGCCTTCGATGAGGCCGCGATCGGCTTCGTGCGCATCCGCCAGGCCGAGCTTGGCGCGCATGCGCGCTTCGAGCTCGCGCGGGAACACCTGCTTGTACGACTCCAGCGCAGCGAGCGTGGTTTCCTCGCTGTCGATCAGCGGGTAGAGCGCTTGCCCGAGGCAGAACACGTTCCAGTACGCGACGTTCGGCTGCCGGTTGTACGCATAGCGGCCAGCCTCGTCGCTGTGGTTGCAGATGTGGCCGGGATCGAAGGCGTCGAGGAACTGGAACGGACCGTAGTCGATGGTGAGCCCGAGGATGCTCATGTTGTCGGTGTTCATCACGCCATGGCAGAAGCCGACGGCCTGCCACTGCGCGACCAGGGCAGCCGTGCGCTCGCTCACCTGTTCCAGCAGCGCCGCGTACGGATTGCCGCCGAAGCGGTCCGTGGACAGGCACTGCGGATAGAAGCGTTCGATGACGTAGTCGGCCAGCTGGCGCAGTTCGCCCAGCTGGTCGCGCGAGGCGAAGTGCTCGAAGTGGCCGAAGCGGATGAAGCTCGGGGCCGTCCGCACGACCACCGCGGCCGTCTCGACTTCCTCGCGCCGCACGGGCGCATCGGAACCCACCACGCTCAGGCCGCGGGTGGTCGGGATGCCCAGTCCCTGCATCGCCTCGGACCCGAGGTACTCGCGGATGCTCGAACGCAGCACCGCACGCCCATCGCCCATGCGCGAGTAGGGCGTGCGGCCGCTGCCCTTGAACTGCAGTTCCTGCGGCCCCGCAGGCGTGTCGAGCTCGCCGAGGAGCAAGGCGCGGCCGTCGCCGAGCTGGCCGGCCCAGACACCGAACTGGTGGCCGCTGTACACCGTGGCCATCGTGCGAGTGCCCGCGACCGGCTGCGAGGCGGCGAGCGCGCGCACGCCGTCGGCGGATGCGAGCAGCGCGGGATCGAGTCCCAACGCTCGCGCCAGGCCCTCGTTGAGGCCGACCAGGTAGGGGGCGGGAAGCGGCTGCGGCGGCAGGGCCGTGAAGAAGGCCGGCCCGAGGCGGGCGAAGCCTTCGCTCCACCGCGCGCCGAGGTCCAGTTGCTGCTCGTCGGCGTGGGTGTCGGTGAGGGTGGTCATCGGTTCGATTGTGCTTGCCCTGTCAAGATTGACAGGGGCTCGCGGTCAAGTGCGCACGGATAATGCAGCTGAGCTCGACGGGCAGGGGGCCCCGGGCCGTTCGACGCAAGATCTTTTGCGTTCCACGGAGTACGAAGTGACGGGAAGTTTTGTCCACTCGCTGCGGCAGAAGGTCGATGCCCAATGGGACCAGGCCAGGCGCGGAGAGTTCTGGCAGCTCGTGATGAGCCGCCCGGTGAGCAAGGACCTCTGGCGCGACATGCTGCTGCAGGTCTACCACTATTCCAAGCACAACTCGGTCAACCAGGCCGCCTGCGCGTTCGTGCCGGCGCCGGAAGGCCTGATCAAGTTCGCGTACCGCCATGCGGCCGAGGAGCTCGGCCACGAGAAGATGGTCGTGCACGACCTCAAGAGCATCGGCATGTGGAAGGACGAGGACGCGGACAGCGAGCCGCTGCCCGCCGCCGAGGCGCTGAGCGGCTACCTGTATGCCGTGGCGCTGCGCTACGGCGCGCTGCCGCGGCTGGGCTACAGCTTCTGGGCCGAGAGCGCGCACGACCACATCGGCGAGCCGCTGGCCAAGATCTGCAAGGACCTGGGCCTCACGAGCAAGAACGTCACGTTCTTCGGCGCCCATGCCGAAGCCGACCAGGAACACATCAAGCAGGTGGAAGAGGCGATCGAGAAGTACGCCACCCGCCGCGAGGACCAGGTGCTGGTCGAACGCGTCGCGCTGGCGACGCTGTCCCTCAGCCACCAGCTCCTCGACCAGATCGCCCGCCGCCACGCCTGACGCCATGACCGCACTGCACCTGCACACCCCTTCCACCGTTCCGGCGGCCGCGTTCGGCCCGCGTCCTTCGCTCGCCGAGCGCGTCGTGCTGCGCCACCTGCGGTCGCCCGCGGAGATCGCGAGCGTGCTGCACCTGCGCGACGAGATCGACCTGTCGGTGCACACGGCTGCCGGCAGGCAGCAATTCGAGACACTCGAAAAAAAAGAGACGAGTGCGGTCTCGTGTTCGGCTTCGAACTGGACGGCGAGACGGTCGGGACGGTCCGCGTCGTGCCGATGGGCTACGGGCTCACGCTGAGCGAGACGCTGTTCGCCCAACTCGGCGAGGCTGCCCCGGCGGCCCGCACCTGCGACTGGGAGGTGGGCCGCCTCGTGCTCGCCCCCGAGTACCGCAGTGACGTCGGCGCGCTGCGCCACTGCCTGCTGATGGCGCTGCGCTACGGCGTCGCCCACGCCCACATCTCCTCGCTGTACGCCACCTGCACGCACGCGCTGAGCCGCCTGTACCGGCGCCTCGGCTGGGAAGCGTTCGCCAACGAAGTGCCCCTGGCCGGCACCGACAAGAGCTACACGCTGATCCGCGCCCAGGCCGGGCCGCTGATGGCCACGTTGTCCGGCCAGCGCGCGGCCGTGACCGCACAATAGGGACGGAGCGGTCGATGCAAGCGATCCGACGGCTGTTCGCGGGCTACGTGGATTACCACCGGCATGGCCCGCTCATGCTGCGCTACCTGAGCCTCGCGGGCCTGTTCTTCTTCCCCGCGTACTACCTGCTGCGCTTCACCAAGGCGGACCCGGGCTTCGACGACTGGCTGCTGCGCATCGTCGACACCGCCATCTGCGCCGGCCTGTTCCTGCGCGACCGCTGGCCGGAGCGCCTGCGCCGCTACTACTACGCCTACTCGTACCTCGTGGTGATCATCACGTTGCCGTACACCTTCGTGTTCCAGTCGCTGAAGAACGGCGGCGGCACGGTGGCGGTCGGCAACACGCTGATGGCGACGTTCATCGTGCTGCTGCTGGCGGACTGGCGGAACATGATCGTGATGCTGGCCACCGGCTTCGGCGCCGCGGTGCTCACGTACATCGCGTTCGATCCCTCGCCATCGATGCCGGTCGACTACGCGGTGCGCTGGCCGATCCTGCTGGGCACCGTCGTCGGTGGCAGCCTGTTCAAGTTCGCGCTCGAGCGCGCGACGGCGGAGAAGGTGCGCAGCGCCTACGCGTCGCTGGCGGCGTCCATCGCGCACGAAATGCGCAATCCGCTCACCCAGCTGAAGCACAGCCTCGAAGGCGTGCAGCAGGTGCTGCCGCCGCCCGGCGCGTTCCACCATTCGATGTCCTCGATCGGCCATGCCGAACTGGACGTGCTGTACCGCCACGTCGCGCACGGCGAACTGGCGATCCGCCGCGGCCTGCAGGCGATCTCGATGACGCTGGACGAGGTGCACGCCAAGCCACCCGACAGCGCGTCGTTCCAGTTCCTGTCGGCCGCCGAGGTGGTGCACAAGGCGGTCGACGAATTCAGCCTCGGCAGCGACGAGGCCCACGAGCGCGTGCGGGTGCACGTGCACGACGACTTCCATTTCCGGGGCGACGAGACAGCGTTCCTGTACGTGCTGTTCAACCTGATGAAGAACGCGCTGTACTACGCGACGCGCTTCCCGGACACGCGGGTCGACATCACGGTGGGCGAGCACGAGGTGAAGGTGCGCGACACCGGCCCCGGCATCGCGCCCGACGTGCTGCAAGGCCTGTTCGAGCCGTTCAGCTCGTTCGGCAAGGCGGGCGGCACCGGCCTCGGACTGGCGTACTGCAAGCGCGTGATGAAGGCGTTCGGCGGCAGCATCCACTGCGAGTCGCAGCTGGGCAGCTTCACCGAGTTCACCATGCACTTCCCGCCGATCAGCGAAGCGGAACGCGAGGTGCACCGCCGCCAGATCCTGGAGGGCGCGTATGCGGTCCTGGCGGGCAAGCGGCTGCTGCTGGTGGAGGACGACGCCGCGCAGCGCGTCACCACGCGCCACAAGCTGCGGCCGCTGGGCCTCGTCATCGACGACGCCGCCGACGGCCAGCGCGCGCTCGAGATGCTGGCGCGTCATGCCTATGACCTGGTGCTGCTGGACCTGCACATGCCGGTGCTCGACGGCTACCAGGTCGTGCAGCGCGTGCGCCAGGGGCAGGTGCCGGCCAACCGCTACGTGCGCATCCTCGCGCACACCAGCGAGCCGCCGCACGTCGCCCGCGTGAAGACGCAGCGGGCGGGCATGGACGCCTTCGTGAGCAAGCCCTGCGCGCAATTGCAGCTGGCCATGGCCTTGCAGCGCGCGCTGCAGCGCCCCGTGCCGCGCGCCGCCAGCCGGCCGCTGGAGGGGCGGCACCTGCTGCTGGCCGACGACAGCGCGTACAACCGGCGCGCCGTCGCCGCCTACCTGCGCGACGCGGGGGCCGAAGTCACCGAGGTGGACCACGGTGTCGCCGTCCTGGAGCGTCTCGAGGGCGAAACGTTCGACGCGGTCCTGATGGACCTGAACATGCCCGGCCTGGACGGCCTGGAGACCACGCGCGCCATCCGCGGCAGCAGTGCCGGCTGGTCGCGCCTGCCGATCGTCGCGCTCACCGCGCATTCGGACGCGCCCGCCATCGACGCCGCGCGCGCGGCCGGCATGGACGGCTTCCTGGTCAAGCCGGTCGACGCGCCGGTGCTGTACGACACGCTGCTCGGCCTGTTGTCGCTCCCGCGCGCTGCCGGCGAAGTCACGCCCGCCTTGCCGCCGGCGTCGCCTCCCGAGGGGGAAGGACCGCTGCTCAACGAGTCGCGTCTGGACAGCTACCGCCGGCTCGGGCTGCTCGACGAGTTGCTGGCCGACTACCTGCCGGAGATCGGGCGCCTGCTCGGCGTGCTGGATGCCGCGGTGGAGGCGAGCGAACTGGACCGCGCCAGCGAGGCGCTGCACTCGCTGCTCGGCATGAGCGGGGAGGCCGGCGCGCTGGCGCTCTACACCCGCGTGCGCGCCGTCTACGTCCCGGTGCTGGAACAGCGCCGCTGGCCCGACGACGCTGCGTGGCTGGCGGAGTTGCGCGCGCTGGCGGGACGCACCGGCGATGCCCTGCGTGCCTATGCCGCCCAGTCGGACCCGGCCGGCATTGCGCACAGGGGCTAGACGCGATGGAAGTCTCCCGCACGATCCTCTACGTCGACGACGAGGCGACACCGCGCAAGTGGTTCGCCCGCAGCTTCGGCGACGAGTTCGAGGTCCTCACCGCGGCCGGGGCCGACGAGGCCCTCGCGCTGCTCGCCGAGCGCAAGGACGGCGTCGCCGTGCTGGTCACCGACTACCGCATGCCCGGCCGCGACGGCATGGACCTGCTGGCCGACGTGCAGCGCGAGCACCGGCACCTCGTCCGCCTGCTCGCCACCGCCTACGCCGAGAAAAACGTGGCGATCGCCGCCGTCAACCAGGCGCGCGTGTTCCGCATCCTCGAGAAGCCGCTCGAGGACGGGCCCACCCGCGAAGCATTGCGCGAAGCGGTCGCGCTCTATCGATCGCAGGCCATCGAGCGCATGCTCAACGAGAACCGCGTGGCAGCCTTGCGCGAGACGCTCGGCTTCCTCGCCCACGAGCTCAACACGCCGCTGTCCACCGTGCGCGGCTGCGTGGCCAGCGTCGCCGCTCGCCACCTGCCGCACCACGCGGGGGACGCCGCCGGCGTCGCCCGCTTCGAGGAACAGCAGCCGGGCGAACTGCTCGCGGCGCTCGAACGCGCCGAGCGACGCGCCCTCTATTGCCAGTCGATCGTCGCGACCTTCCTGCAGTCCGCGCGCGATGCGTATCCAGGCGCGGGCCCGCAGTCCGTGACGGCCTCGCAGCTGGTCGACGCGCTGATGGCCGAGTACGCCTTCGAGGACGGCGAGCGCGCGTGGGTCGGCACGCGCGTGCGGCGCGATTTCAGCCTGCCGGGCCGCCGCGACCTGCTGTACCTCGTGCTGTGCACGCTGGCCAAGAACGCGCTGCAGCACCTGCGCGGCCGGCCGTCGCCGCGCCTGCTCATCGAAGCGGGCTGCGAAGGATCGGGCGCGGCCGCGCGCGGCTGGATCCGCTTCGAGGACAACGGCCCGGGGATCCCCGAGGACGTGCTCGCGCGCCTGACGCACGAACCCGTCTCCACGCGCAGCGGCGGCACCGGCATGGGACTGCTCTTCTGCCAGCGCGTGCTGCAAGCCGCGGGCGGCTCGGTGCGCATCGCGTCGGCGCCGGGGCAGGGCACCACCGTCACGCTGTCGTTCGACCGCTCGGTCGACTGCGCCATGGCACCCGCCGGCGCCTGAAAGCCCGCCTGCCTTGCTCGGCCGCCGGCGGCGGCGCGAGCATTCCGGCTTAGCATCGGCCCTTCGATTCGCCATTGCGCAGAAGGAAGAAGGAGACGCCATGCTGGGCCTGATGCAAACCCAACCCCTGCTGATCTCGTCGCTGATCGTGCATGCCGAGCGCCACGGCGGCGACGGCGAGATCGTGTCGCGGCGGGTCGAAGGCGACATCCACCGCTGCACCTGGACCGACGTCGCGCGGCGCTCGCGCCAGGTCGCCGGCGCCCTGGACGCCGCCGGCCTGCTGTTCTCCGACCGCGTCGCCACGCTGGCCTGG
This sequence comes from Ramlibacter algicola, assembly GCF_016641735.1. Lineage (NCBI taxonomy): Bacteria > Pseudomonadati > Pseudomonadota > Betaproteobacteria > Burkholderiales > Comamonadaceae > Ramlibacter > Ramlibacter algicola. The sequence goes on from NZ_JAEDAO010000001.1 coordinate 2,526,308, forward strand.
AACGGCTACCGCCACCTCGAGCTGTACTTCGGCGTGTCCGGCTCGGGCCGCGTGCTGCACACCATCAACCCGCGCCTGCATCCCGAGCAGATCGCCTGGATCGCGAACCACGCGGAAGACCAGGTCCTCTGCTTCGACGCCACCTTCCTGCCGATCGTGCAGGCCATCCACGCCAAGTGCCCGGGCATCCGGCAGTACGTGCTGCTGTGCGACAGCGGCAAGCTGCCCGCGGGCACCGGCATCCCGAACCTGGTCGCGTACGAGGACTGGATCGGTGGCCAGAAGACCGACTACGAGTGGCCGACGTTCGACGAGAACTCGGCGTCGAGCATGTGCTACACGAGCGGCACCACGGGCAACCCGAAGGCGGCCCTCTACAGCCACCGCTCCACGCTGCTGCACGCGTACGCCGCGGCGCTGCCCGACGTGATGAACCTGTCCGCGCGCGACTCGGTGCTGCCGGTCGTGCCGATGTTCCACGTCAACGCGTGGGGCATCCCGTACTCGGCCGCGCTCACCGGCTGCAAGCTGGTGTTCCCGGGCCCGGCCATGGACGGCAAGTCGGTCTACGAGCTGATGGAAGCGGAGAAGGTGACCTTCGCCGCCGGCGTGCCCACGGTGTGGCAGATGCTGCTCGGCCACCTCAAGCCGAACAACCTGCGCTTCTCCACGCTGCGCCGCACGGTCATCGGCGGGTCGGCGTGCCCGCCCGCGATGATCCACGCGTTCCGCGAGGACTACGGCGTCGACGTGCTGCACGCGTGGGGCATGACGGAGATGAGCCCGCTGGGCACGCTCTGCACGCTGAAGAACAAGCACCTCGAGCTCCCGCCCGAAGAGCAGATGAAGCTGCGCCTGAAGCAGGGCCGTGCGATCTTCGGCGCCGACATGAAGATCGTCGGCGACGACGGCCAGGACCTCCCGTGGGACGGCAAGACCTACGGTGACCTGCTGGTGCGCGGGCCGTGGATCATCCGCGAGTACTTCAAGGGCGAGGGCGGCGACCCGCTGGTGGACGGCTGGTTCCCCACCGGGGACGTCGCGACCATCGACGCCGACGGCTTCATGCAGATCACCGACCGCAGCAAGGACGTCATCAAGTCCGGCGGCGAGTGGATCAGCTCCATCGACATCGAGAACATCGCGATGGCGCACCCCGCGGTGCAGATGGCCGCGTGCGTCGGCATGAAGCACCCGAAGTGGGACGAGCGTCCGATCGTCTGCGTCGTCAGGAAGCAGGGCGCCGAGGTCACGCGCGAGGAACTGCTCCAGTTCTTCGAGGGCAAGGTGGCCAAGTGGCAGGTGCCGGACGACGTCGTGTTCGTCGAGTCCATTCCGCTGGGCGCGACCGGCAAGATGCTCAAGACGAAGCTGCGCGAACAGCTGCGCGACTACAAGCTTCCGGGCGCCTGAAGTCGGTGGTGTCACGCGTGCGATAGGGGGCCCGTTTGCTTACGGGCATTCCCTGACGGTGCACTGCACAAAAGCCGCTACCCTGCGCGCATCGCACCCCACTTTAGACCTACAAGGAGACGATCATGTTTGCGTTGAGGCATGTCACCGTGGCCGCCGTGCTGGCCGTCGCCGGCGCTGGTTACGCGTTCGCCCAGGCCGCACCCGCCAAGCCGGCCCCCGCCGCCAAGCCGGCGGCGCCCGCGGCGAAGGCCGCCACCGCCGCCGCTCCTGCCGCCGCCTCGACACCCGCCAAGGGCGGCCCGCTCTCCGGCCAGACCGTGCGCATCGCCTTCATGGACCCGCTGTCGGGTCCCTTCGCCAACGTGGGCCAGAACCAGCTCAAGAGCTGGCAGTTCGCCGCCGAGCAGCTGGGCAACCGCGCGCCGTCCGGCGTGAAGTTCGAGGTCGTCGGCTTCGACAACAAGGGCTCGCCGCAGGAGAGCCTGAACACGCTCAAGGCCGCCACCGACCAGGGCTTCCGCTACGTGGTGCAGGGCAACGGCTCGGGCGCCGGCCTCGCGATCCTGGACGCCGTGTCCAAGTACAACGAGCGCAATCCCGGCAAGGAACTGATCTACCTGAACTACGCGGCCGTCGATCCCGCGATGACCAACGAGAAGTGCGACTACTGGCACTTCCGCCTGGACGCCGACACCTCCATGAAGATGGAGGCGCTGACCACCTTCATGAAGGACCAGCCCCAGGTCAAGAAGGTCTACCTGCTCAACCAGAACTACTCGCACGGCCACCAGGTCGCCAAGTACTTCAAGGACGGGATGAAGCGCAAGCGCCCGGACGTGCAGATCGCCGGCGAGGACCTGCACCCGATCGGCCAGGTCAAGGACTTCTCGCCCTACGTGGCGAAGATCAAGCAGTCGGGCGCCGACGCCATCGTCACCGGCAACTGGGGCCAGGACCTCACGCTGCTGGTCAAGGCGATGAACGACGCCGGCCTGAAGATCCCGATGTACACCTACTACGCCGGCGTCACCGGCACGCCCACCGCGCTGGCCGCGGGCGGCGACAGCGAGGTGTACGTGGTGGCCTACGGCCATGCCAACCACACGGGCGAGCTCGGCAAGATGGGCGCGGACTTCCACAAGAAGTTCAACGACGACTACTACACCTACGCCACCTACAACGGCATCGGCCTGCTGAACGCCGCGATGGCCAAGGCGGGTTCCACCGAACCGTCGAAGGTGGCCAAGGCGCTGGAAGGCATGCAGGTCAAGAGCTTCGCCGGCGACGTGACGATGCGCGCGTCCGACCACCAGCTGCAGCAGTCGATGTTCATCACCAAGTGGCAGAAGGCCAAGAAGGGTGAGTACAGCGTCGAGAACACCGGCTACACGTTCGTGCCGATCAAGCAGTTCGACCCGTACGTGTCCAGCACGCCGACCAGCTGCCAGATGAAGCGGCCGAGCGGCGCCTGAGCGCCACTGCGCGGCGCGCCGCGCCGGTCCGCAGGGGCTAGGGACTAGGGGCTAGGGACCAGGGGAAGAGGTCTTGCTAGCCCCTAGCCTTGTCTGCCCCCGCATTCCCAGCCCCTAGCACCTAGTCCCTAGCCCCTGACGTGGAATTCTTCACCATCCAGCTGCTGAACGGCATCAGCTACGGGCTGCTGCTGTTCATGCTGAGTTCCGGCCTCACGCTGATCTTCAGCATGATGGGCGTGCTCAACTTCGCGCACGCGAGCTTCTACATGCTGGGCGCGTACTTCGCGTTCACCGTTGCGCAGTTCGCGGGCTACTTCCCCGCGCTCATCCTGGCGCCGCTGCTCGTGGGCGTGCTCGGCGCGCTGTTCGAGCGGCTGTGCCTGCGGCGCGTGCACAAGTACGGCCACGTGGCCGAACTGCTGATCACGTTCGGCCTGTCCTTCATCATCCTGGAGATGGTGCAGCTGGTGTGGGGCACCAGCTCGGTGGACTACCGCGTGCCGGCGCTGCTGTCCGGCCCGCTGTTCACGCTGTACGGCACCCAGTTCCCGATGTACCGCGGCTTCATGATGCTGGTGGCGCTGCTGATGCTGGTGGTCATCTGGCTGCTGTTGACGCGCACCCGCATAGGGCTCGTCATCCAGGCCGCGCTCACGCACCCGGAGACGGTGGAGGCGCTGGGCCACAACGTGCCGCGCGTGTTCATGCTGGTCTTCGGCGGCGGCTGCGCGCTCGCGGCGCTGGCCGGGGTGATCGGCGGCAACGCGTTCGTCACCGAGCCGGGCATGGCGGGCGCGGTCGGCTCCGTCATCTTCGTCGTCGTCGTGGTCGGCGGCATGGGGTCGCTGGCCGGGGCGTTCGTCGCGTCGCTGCTGATCGGCGTCATCCAGACCTTCGCCGTCGGCATCGACACCTCGCTGGTCTCGACGCTGTCCACGATCGGCATGGAGGTCGGCCCGGACACCTTCGGCTACGCGCTGTGGAAGCTGAAGATCAGCCAGATCGCGCCGATCCTGCCGTACCTGTTCCTCGTGCTGATCCTGGTGTTCCGTCCCAAGGGCCTGCTGGGTACCCGCGAAGGTTGATGCGATGAGTTCCCTGACCGACACGCAGACCCCGGACACCGCGCGCGAGAACTCGCGCACCGGCGTGCCGATGCCCGTGCCCGGCGCCACCGCGGCGCCGATCCCCGCGCACCGCGGCCACGGCTACTACGAGTTCCGCCCGCTCAACATCGGCCGCTGGATCCTCTGGAGCCTGTTCGCCATCATCCTGGGCGTCGCGCCGATGGTGTGGACCAGCTCGCTGGCCCACACGATGCTCAGCCAGATGGGCATCGCGATCATCGTCTGCCTCTCGTACAACATGCTGCTGGGGCAGGGCGGCATGCTCAGCTTCGGCCATGCCGTGTATTCGGGCCTGGGCTCGTTCTTCGCGATCCACGCGCTGAACCTGGTGTCCAAGGGCCAGTGGCCGATCCCCGTCAGCCTGCTGCCCATCATCGGCGGGCTCGCCGGCATGTTCTTCGCCGTCCTCCTCGGCTGGGTGACGACGAAGAAGGCCGCGACGCCGTTCGCGATGATCACGCTGGGCGTCGGCGAACTGGTGTTCGCGATGTCGCTGATGTTCCCCGAGTTCTTCGGCGGCGAAGGCGGCGTCAGCGGCAACCGCGTCGCCGGCCCGAAGCCGTTCGGCATCACCTTCGGCCCGCAGATCCAGCTGTACTACCTGATCGCCATCTACACCTTCGTGTGCACGGGACTGATGTTCGCCTTCACGCGCACGCCGCTGGGCCGCATGCTCAACGCGGTGCGCGACAACCCCGAGCGGGTGGAGTTCGTCGGCTACGACACGCAGAAGGTGCGCTACATCGCCTTCATCATCGCGGCCTTCTTCGCCGGCATCTCCGGCGGCCTGGCGGCGCTCAACTTCGAGATCGTCACCTCGGAAGTCGTCAGCGGCTACCGCTCGGGCGCCTACCTGCTGTTCACGTTCCTCGGCGGCGCCACCTTCTTCTTCGGCCCGATCATCGGCGGCGTGCTGATGGTGCTGGCCTTCGTGCTGCTGTCGGAGGTCACCAAAGCCTGGTTGCTGTACCTGGGCCTGGTGTTCCTGTTCATGGTGATGTACGCGCCCGGCGGCATCGCCAGCCTGATCATGATGAACCTCCGCGTGGCGTCCTTCGGCCGCCTGCGCGAGCTGTGGGTCAGCTACCTGGCGCTCGCGGCCACCGCGTTCCTCGCGCTGCTGGGCGCGGCCGGCATGATCGAGATGGTCTACCACATCAAGCTGAACCCGGCGCTGGGTCCGGAACTGAAGTTCCTGGGCACGACGCTGAATGCGCACTCGGTGGACAGCTGGTTCGGCTGCGCCTTCGTGCTGCTCACCGGCATCGGCCTGTTCGAGCTTTCGCGCCGCGCGTTCAAGCGCCAGTGGGGCGAGATCCAGTCCGACATCGAGAAAGAGATCAAGCGCCGGGAGGCCCTGGCATGACCGCCCCGACGAGCGTGAGCGCCGCACGGCCGCCCGAAGGCGCGAGGGCCCCCTCGGGGGGCAGCGTGGGCGCCAACGGTTTCGCTCTGGAGCTGCGCGACCTGCGCAAGAGCTTCGGCAAGACCGAGATCATCCGCGGCGCCAACCTGGCGGTGCGCCCCGGCGAGCGCGTGGCGGTGATCGGCCCCAACGGCGCCGGCAAGTCGACGCTTTTCAACCTGGTGTCCGGACGCTTCGAGCCCACCAGCGGCGAGGTGCTGTTGCACGGCCAGCGCATCAACGGCAAGAAGCCGTTCGAGATCAACCGGCTGGGCCTGTCGCGCAGCTTCCAGATCACCAACATCTTCCCCAAGCTGTCGGTGTTCGAGAACCTGCGCTGCGGCGTGCTGTGGAGCCTGGGCTACCGGTACACGTTCCTCAAGTTCCTCGCGGACCTGGACGACGCCAACGATCGCGCCGAGGAACTGCTGCACATGATCCGCCTGGACCGGAAGCGCGACGTGCTGGCGATGAACCTCACGTACGCCGAGCAGCGCGCGCTGGAGATCGGCATCACCATCGCCGGCGGCGCGGGCGTGATTCTGCTGGACGAACCGACCGCGGGCATGAGCAAGAGCGAGACCAAGCGCTTCATCGACCTGATCAAGGAAGTGACCGTCGGCAAGACCCTGCTGACCGTGGAGCACGACATGGGCGTGGTCTTCGGCCTGGCCGACAAGATCGCGGTGGTCGTCTACGGGGAGGTGATCGCCTTCGACACGCCCGAGAAGGTGCGCGCCAATGCGAAGGTGCAGGAAGCCTATCTGGGCTCCCATGTCGCCGACGCCCAGGTGGGGACGCATTGACATGCTGAAAGTCGAGAACCTCCACGCCTTCTACGGCAAGAGCCACGTCCTGCACGGGGTGCACTTCGACGTGAACCCGGGCGAGATCGTCGCGCTGCTGGGCCGCAACGGCTCGGGGCGGTCGACCACGGCCAAGGCCATCATGGGCATGGTCGACTGCACGGGCAGCGTGCAGTGGAAGGGACAGCAGTCGCTGGGCAAGAAGCCGTACGAGATCGCCCACCTGGGCATCGGCTACGTGCCGGAGAACCGCGACATCTTCCCCAAGCTCACGGTGCACCAGAACCTGCAGCTGGGCGAGAAGCGCTCGGGCCAGAAGGGCCGCTGGTCGTTCGAGGACATGTACACGATGTTCCCGCGCCTGAAGGAGCGGCAGCACACCGAAGCCGGCGTGCTGTCCGGCGGCGAGCAGCAGATGCTCACGCTGTGCCGCACCCTGATGGGCGACCCGGACCTGATCATCATCGACGAACCCACCGAGGGCCTCGCTCCCAAGATCGTCGAACTGGTGGCCGAGTACCTGCAGCGCCTGAAGGACAAGGGCGTGTCGGTGCTGCTGATCGAGCAGAAGCTCACGATCGCGATGGCCATCTCCGACCGCGCGCTCGTGATGGGACACGGCAGCATCGTGTTCCAGGGCACGCCGGACTCGCTGCGCGCCGACGCCTACACCCGCAAGGAGTGGCTCGAAGTGTGAGCCACGGCCGCCATGCCGAACCTGCTCTGCGGCAGAGCTCGCTCCCGGCGGTTTAGGCGGTACCCTGCGCGCTCGGCTCGCGCAACGGATCCCGTCGCTGTCCCACTTGGGACAGCTTCCTTTTGCAGCGCAGCAAGCCTTTCCTAGAATCGCCCGCAAGCAAGCGAACGACCGTTCTTTTTCACATCCAGGAGCACCGACCATGACGGCTCAATACAAGGTGCACGGCGACGTGGCCGTGATCACGATGGACAACCCGCCGGTCAACGGCCTCGGCCTCGCGACCCGCCAGGGCATCGCGTCCGGGCTCGAGCAGGCCAACGCCGATCCGGCGGTCAAGGCGATCGTCATCACCGGCGCGGGCAAGGCCTTCTCGGGCGGCGCGGACATCAAGGAGTTCGGCTCGCCCAAGGCGATCGCCGAGCCCAACCTGCTGTCGGTGATCCTGGCGGTCGAGAATTCGGTCAAGCCCGTCGTCGCGGCCGTGCACTCGGTGTGCATGGGCGGCGGCCTGGAGCTCGCCCTCGGCTGCCACTACCGCATCGCCGCGCCCGGCACCAACGTGGCGCTGCCCGAAGTGAAGCTGGGCCTGATCCCCGGCGCCGGCGGCACGATGCGCCTGCCGCGCGTGCTGGGCGTGGAAACGGCACTGAACATGATCGTCTCGGGCGAGCCGGTGAAGAGCGAACTGCTCGCGCAGCAGCCCGGCCAGAAGCTGTTCGACAAGATGGCCAAGGACGCCGCGGGCGTCGTCGACGAGGCGATCGCCTTCGCGCGTGAGGTCGCCGGCAAGCGCCCGCTGCCGCGCGTGCGCGACCTGCCCAGCAAGCACCCGCAGGGCGACGCGTACTTCCAGTTCGCGCGCAACATGGTCAAGGGGATGGCGAAGAACTTCCCCGCGCCGGTCAAGTGCGTGGACGCGGTCGAGGCCTCGACGAAGAAGAAGTTCGACGAGGGCCTGGTGTTCGAGCGCGAGATCTTCATGGCGCTGATGCTCACGCCGGAGAGCCGCGCGCTGCGCCACATCTTCATGGCCGAGCGCGCCGCGTCGAAGGTGCCGGACGTTCCCGAGGACACGCCCAAGCGCGAGATCAAGTCGGTGGCCGTCATCGGCGCCGGCACCATGGGTGGCGGCATCTCGATGAACTTCCTGAACGCCGGCATCCCGGTGACCATCCTCGAGATGAAGCAGGAAGCCATCGACCGCGGCATCGCGACGATGCGCAAGAACTACGAGGGCCAGGTCAAGAAGGGCAAGCTCAAGCAGGACAAGTACGAGCAGCGCATGTCGCTGCTCAAGACCACGCTCGACTACAAGGACCTGGCGCAGGCCGACCTGGTGATCGAGGCCGTGTTCGAGGAGATGGGCGTCAAGCAGAAGGTGTTCGAGACGCTCGACCAGGTGATGAAGCCGGGCGCGATCCTCGCGTCCAACACCTCGACGCTGGACGTCAACAGGATCGCCGCGTTCACCAAGCGTCCGCAGGACGTGGTCGGCCTGCACTTCTTCAGCCCGGCCAACGTGATGAAGCTGCTGGAAGTGGTGCGCGGCGACAAGACCGCCAAGGACGTGCTCGCCACCGTGATGGCGCTGGCCAAGACCATCAGGAAGACGGCCGTCGTGTCGGGCGTCTGCGACGGCTTCATCGGCAACCGAATGATCGAGCAGTACAGCCGCCAGGCCGGCTTCCTGCTCGATGAAGGCGCCACCCCGCAACAGGTGGACAAGGCCATCGAGAAGTTCGGCTTCGCGATGGGGCCGTTCCGCATGGGCGACCTGGCGGGCAACGACATCGGCTGGGCGATCCGCAAGCGGCGCGCCACCGAGCGCACCGAGATGAAGTACAGCAAGACGGCCGACAAGCTGTGCGAGCTGGGCCGCTTCGGCCAGAAGACCGGCGCGGGCTGGTACGACTACCAGGCCGGCAAGCGCGACGCGATCCCGTCCAAGCTGGTGGAGGACATGATCGCCGAGCACCGCAGGACGCTGGGCATCGAGCCACGCAAGATCACCGACGAGGAGATCGTGCAGCGCCTGGTGTTCGCGCTCGTCAACGAGGGCGCGCACATCGTGGAGGAGGGCATCGCCTCGCGCGCCAGCGACATCGACATGGTGTACCTGACCGGCTACGGCTTCCCCCTCCACCGCGGCGGCCCGATGCTGTACGCCGACACCGTCGGCCTGTTCAACGTGATGCAGGCGATGAAGCGCTTCCAGCAGAACCCGCGCGACGACGCCAAGTTCTGGGAGCCGGCGCCGCTGATCAAGAAGCTGGTTGCCGAGGGCAAGGGGTTCAATGGCTGAACGGCCCTGAGTTGTCATCTCGGCGAAAGCCGGGATCCAGATCCGCTGCACCCATGCTCCGTCGCTTCTTCCTCGCCGTCGCAGCCCTGCTGCTCCTTCTCATCGCCGTCCTGGCGGTGAACACGCTGCGCCACGGCTCGCGCCAGCTGGACGTCGGGGCCGCCGCGCCGCTCGCCATCGACGAGAAGGCGGTCGCGGACAAGCTCGCGGGCGCGGTACGCTTCAAGACCATCGCCAGCCGCGAGGACGCCGAGGCCAACGCCGAGGAGTTTCGCAAGCTGCATGCGTACCTGCGCGAGCGCTTTCCGCGCGTGCACGAGAAGCTGAAGGTCGAGACGATCGGCGGCTACAGCCTGCTCTACACCTGGCAAGGCACGGACTCGCGCGCTCAGCCGGTGCTGCTGATGGCGCACCAGGACGTGGTGCCCATCTCGCCGGGCACGGAATCGAAGTGGACCGCGCAGCCGTTCGCGGGCGAGATCCGCGACGGCTTCGTGTGGGGCCGCGGTGCGTGGGACGACAAGGCCCGCGTCATCGCGCAGCTCGAAGCCGTCGAGATGCTGCTGGCCACCGGCTTCCAGCCGCGCCAGACCGTCATGTTCGCGTTCGGCCACGACGAGGAAGTCACTGGCCTGCGCGGCGCCGTGAACCTGCTCAAGACCTTCCAGGACCGCAAGCTGCGGTTCGAGTTCGTGCTGGACGAGGGCTCGGCGATCACGCAAGGCGTGCTGCCCGGCATCGACAAGCCGGTCGCACTGATCGGCCTGGCCGAGAAGGGCTATGCCAGCGTCGTGCTGCAGGCCAGCGGCACGCCCGGTCATTCGTCCATGCCGCCCGCCGTAGGCACCACCGCGATCGGCCAGATCGCGACTGCGCTGCATCGGCTGGAGCATGAACAGCGGCCGGCATCGATCAGCGGCGTGGCGCGCGAAATGTTCGAGACGCTCGCGCCGGAGTTCGGCGGCGTGCAGCGCATCGTGCTGTCCAACCTGTGGCTCACCGAGCCGCTGGTGCGCCGTTCGCTCGAGAAGGGCAAGTCGACCAATGCGCTGATCCGCACGACGACGGCGATGACCATCGTCGATGGCGGCAACAAGGACAACGTGCTGCCGGGCCAGGCCTCGGCCACCGTCAACTTCCGCCTGCTGCCCGGTGAGAGCATCGACACCGCCGTGCAGCACGTGAAGGCGAAGGCGGGCGAAGGCGTGCAGGTAAGCGTGCTGCCCGGCGCGTCCGAGCCGTCCCCGCTGTCGCGCGCCGACGCACCCGGCTACCAGCTGATCGCCCGCACGCTGCGCGCGCAGTTCCCGGGCGTCCTCGTCTCGCCGTCGCTGGTGCTGCAAGGCACCGATTCGCACCACTACGTGTCCGTCGCCGACCAGGTCTACCGTTTCGCGCCCGTGCGCGTCACGCCCGAGGACCTGCCTCGGCTGCACGGCATCGACGAACGCATCGGCACGAAGAACCTCGCCGAGCACGTGCGCTTCTACCACCTGCTCCTGTCCAACCTGAATTCACCCGCCCCCTGAAAGGCCCACCATGACCAATGCCGTCATCGTCTCCACCGCCCGCACGCCGCTGACCAAGAGCTGGAAGGGCGCGTTCAACATGACGCACGGCGCGACGCTCGGCGGCCATGCCGTCAAGCACGCCGTGCAGCGCGCCGGCGTCGAGCCGGGCGCCATCGAGGACGTCCTGATGGGCTGCGCCAACCCCGAAGGCGCCACCGGTTCCAACATCGCGCGCCAGATCGCGCTGATGGCCGACCTGCCGATCACCGTGTCGGGCGCCACCGTCAACCGCTTCTGCTCGTCCGGCCTGCAGACCATCGCCATGGCGTCGCAGCGCGTGATCGCCGGCGAGGGCGACGTCTACGTCGCCGGCGGCGTCGAGAGCATCTCCTGCGTGCAGCAGGAAATGAACATGCACATGCTGCGCGACCTGGACCTGAACCAGAAGAAGCCCGAGATCTACTGGTCGATGCTGCAGACCGCCGAACAGGTGGCCAAGCGCTACAACATCTCGCGCGACACGATGGACGAGTACGGCGCGGCGAGCCAGCAGAAGGCCTGCGCGGCGCAGGAGGCCGGCAAGTTCAACGACGAGATCGCACCCATCACGGTCAAGGCCGGCGTCGCCGACGCCGTGCTGGGCCTGCGCACCAAGGAAGTCACCGTCAGCGCCGACGAAGGCCTGCGCCCCGGCACGACGAAGGAAGGCATCAGCGGCATCCGGCCCGCGCTGCCCGGTGGCGTGATCACGGCGGGCAACGCCAGCCAGTTCTCCGACGGCGCCGGTGCGTGCGTCGTGACCAGCGAGGAGTACGCGAGCAAGAAGGGCCTCAAGCCGATCGGCCGCTTCCTCGGATTCGCGGTGGCAGGTTGCGAGCCCGACGAGATGGGCATCGGCCCGGTGTTTGCCGTGCCCAAGGTGCTGAAGAAGCTGGGCCTGAAGGTCGAGGACATCGACCTGTGGGAGCTGAACGAAGCGTTCGCGGTGCAGGTGCTGTACTGCCGCGACAAGCTGGGCATCCCGGCCGACCGCCTGAACGTCAACGGCGGCGCGATCGCGGTGGGCCACCCCTATGGTGTCTCCGGCCAGCGCCTGACGGGCCACGCCCTGATCGAAGGCAAGCGCCGCGGCGCCAGGCGCGTCGTCGTCACCATGTGCATCGGTGGCGGGATGGGGGCGGCGGGCGTGTTCGAAGTCCTCTGAAGGCGGACACCCGAACGCAAAGGACGCGGAGCGAGCGCAGAGTTCGCAGAAGGAACACTTGGAAGCTCCTTTCCTTTCTGCGTCCTCTGCGCTTGCTCCGCGAACTCTGCGTTAGGGAGTTGGATTTCATGTCTTCATTGCGCGCAACGCTCGACTTCCTCCTCTACGACTGGCTGAAGGCCGAGCGGCTCACGTCGCACGCGCGCTTCGCCGACCACAGCCGCGAGACCTTCGACGCGGTGCTGGACACCTGCGAGCGGATTGCGCGGGAGAAGTACGCGCCGTTCAACCGGCTGGTGGACACGCAGGAACCGCAGGCGGTCGACGACGGGCAGGGCGGGCTGAAGGTCGTGCTGCCGCAGGCGACGCACGACGCGCACGAGGCGTACGTCGCCTCGGGCATGGTCAGCGCCGCGCAGGACTACGACGAAGGCGGCATGCAGCTGCCGTACACCATCGAGGCGGCGGCCAACGGCTTCTTCGCCACGGCGTCGGTCAGCATCGGCTCCAGCCTGCTCACCAAGGGCAACGCCAACCTGCTGATGGTGCACGGCACCGAAATGCAGAAGGAGGTGTTCGCACGCAACGAGTTCGCCGGCCGCTTCACCGGCACGATGTGCCTGTCGGAGCCGCAGGCCGGTTCCTCGCTCTCGGACATCACGACGCGTGCGACGCCGGATGGCGACGACTTCGAGCGCGATCCGCTCGGCGCGCGTTACCGGCTCAAGGGCAACAAGATGTGGATCTCGGCCGGCGAGAACGAGCTGGCCGAGAACATCATCCACCTCGTGCTGGCGAAGATTCCCGGGCCGGACGGCAAGCTGATTCCCGGCACGCGCGGCATCTCCTTGTTCATCGTGCCCAAGCGCCTGGTGGGCACCGACGGCCAGCTCACGGGTGAACGCAACGACGTTGCGCTCGCGGGCCTGAACCACAAGCTGGGCTGGCGCGGCACGACCAACACGCTGCTGAATTTCGGCGAGGGCAAGTCCCCGGTGCGCGGGAGTGCGGGCGCCATCGGCTACCTGGTGGGCAAGCCGCACGAAGGCCTGCGCTGCATGTTCCACATGATGAACGAGGCGCGCATCGGCATCGGGATGGCCGCCACTGCGCTCGGTCTCGCGGGCTACTACGCGTCGCTCGACTACGCCAAGAACCGACCTCAGGGCCGCCCCATCGGCCCGGCGGGCAAGGATGCAGCGAAGCCGCAGGTGCGCATCATCGAACACCCCGACGTCAAGCGCATGCTGCTGGCACAGAAGGCGTACGGCGAAGGCGCGCTGGCGCTGATGCTGTATTGCGCGCTGCTGGTCGACGAGCAGAAGACCGGCACGCCGGAGGACGCGGAGGAAGCGCGCCTCCTCCTCGAAGTGCTGACGCCCATCGCCAAGAGCTGGCCCAGCGAGTTCTGCCTGGAAGCCAATTCGCTCGCCATCCAGGTGCACGGCGGCTACGGCTACACGCGCGACTTCCCGGTGGAGCAGTACTGGCGCGACAACCGCCTGAACATGATCCACGAGGGCACGCACGGCATCCAGGCCGCCGACCTGCTCGGGCGCAAGGTGGTGATGGAAGGCGGCAAGGGCCTGCAGCTGGTGGCGGGGCGCATCAACCGCACGTTGGAATCCGCGCTGCAGCGGCCCGACCTCGCGCAGCACGCGAACGATCTGGCCAAGGCGCTGCAGCACGTCGGCGCCGCGACGAAGGCGGCCTGGGCGACCGGCGACCCGCAGGCGGCGCTGGCCAATGCGGTGCCGTACATGCAGGCGTTCGGCCATGTGGTGATCGCCTGGATCTGGCTGGACGTGCTTCTGACGGTGCCGGACCGGGGCCGCACGCCGGCGCAGGTCGGGCGCGTGCAGGCGGCGCGCTACTTCTTCCATTACGAACTGCCCAAGGTGCCGGCCTGGCTGAAGGTCGTGGAAACCCGCGACCCGACGTGCGCGGACACGCCCGAAGAGGCCTTCTGACATGGCGTCGGCACGGACGCTGGCCCGCCTCGACGCCACCGCGTGGGCGCTCATCTATGGCGGCCTGTTCGCCGTCGTGCTGGGCATCGCCACGCACGACGAGCATCTCGTCGCGGGCTGGTCGCTCGGCACGCTCGGCGGCATCGCCGCCGTCGCGGGCATCGTGCTGATCGTCGTGCGTTCGCGCCTCCGCGAGGACACGGCACCCGGCGCACAATCGAAACCACCAGAAGAAGGAAGCACGCGATGACACGCACCGTCCAGCAACTGTTCAACCTCGAGGGCAAGACGGCGCTCGTCACGGGTGGCTCGCGCGGGCTCGGGTTGCAGCTGGCGCAGGCGCTCGGCGAAGCCGGCGCGAAGATCATGCTCAGCTCGCGCAAGGCCGGCGACCTCGAGGAAGCCGCGGCCGACCTGCAGGCGGCGGGCATCGACGCGCGCTGGATCGCCGCCGATGCGTCGAAGGAAGAGGACATCCGCCGGCTGGCCGACGAAACGCTGCAGCGCATGGGCCACATCGATATCCTGGTGAACAACGCCGGCGCGGCGTGGGGTGCACCGGCCGAAGACCACCCGGTGGAGGCCTGGGACAAGGTGATGAACCTCAACATCCGCGGCTACTTCATCCTGAGCCAGCACGTCGCCAAGGCCTCGATGATCCCGCGCCAGTCGGGCCGCATCATCAACGTCGCCTCGATCGCCGGCCTGGGCGGCAACCCGCCGGACATGCAGACCATCGCCTACAACACGTCCAAGGGCGCGGTCGTCAACTTCACCCGCGCGCTGGGCGCCGAATGGGGGAAGTACAACATCACGGTCAACGCGATCTGCCCCGGCTTCTTCCCGAGCAGGATGACCAAGGGCACGCTGGAGCGACTCGGCGAGGACAAGCTGGCAGCACACGCGCCGTTGCGCCGGCTGGGCGACGACGAGGACCTGAAAGGCCTGTGCCTGCTGTACGCCAGCGACGCCGGCAAGCACATCACCGGCCAATGGCTCGCCGTCGACGGCGGCGTCTCGATCATCACCGGCGGCTGATCTCGCATGGACCAGAACACCTTCGGGGTCCGCATCCCCTTCGTCGAGCACCTGGGCTTTCGCCTGGAGAAGATGGAAGGCGGCGAGTCGCAGCTCGCCTACGAGGCCAGGCCCGAGCACCTGAACTCGTTTTCCGTCACGCACGGCGGCGCCGTCATGACGCTGATGGACGTCACCATGGCGGTGGCCGCGCGCAGCCTCGAGCGCGAGATGGGCGTCGTCACCATCGAGATGAAGACGCAGTTCATGCAGCCGTGCCGCGGCCTGCTGACCGGGAAGGGCCGGCTGATGCACCGCACGGCCACGATGGCCTTCACCGAAGCCACCATCTACGACAGTGCCGGCCGTGCCTGCGCGCATGCCACCGGCACCTTCAAGTACGTGCCGCGGCTGCCGATCGGCGCCAAGGGCACGCAGCCGCTGAACGTGATCTCGACCGACTGAGGAGACGACCATGCCGACGAACCGCCAGGTCCTGCTGGACAACCGCCCCAAGGGCGAAGCGACGGCCAGCAACTTCAAGCTCGTGACGTCGGAAACGCCGGCGCTGCAGGACGGCCAGGTGCTGGTGCGCCACCACTACCTGAGCCTGGACCCGTACATGCGCGGCCGCATGAACGAGGGCAAGAGCTACGCGCAGCCGCAGCCGCTCGGGCAGGTGATGCAGGGCGGCACGGTCGGCGAGGTCGTCGAGAGCCGCAACCCGAAGTTCGCGGTGGGCGACAAGGTGCAGGGCATGGGCGGCTGGCAGGAGTACAGCGTCGTCGACGGCAACCAGGCCGGCATGCTGCGCAAGCTGGACACCACCCACGTGCCCATCTCGCAGTACCTCGGCGCGGTCGGCATGCCCGGTGTCACGGCCTGGTACGGGCTGGTGAAGATCATCGAGCCGAAGGAAGGCCAGACCATCGTGGTCAGCGCCGCCAGCGGCGCGGTCGGCAGCGCCGTGGGCGTGCTGGCCAAGCAACGCGGCGCGCGGGCCATCGGCGTCGCGGGCGGGCCGGACAAGTGCAAGTACGTGACCGACGAACTCGGCTTCGATGCCTGCATCGACTACCGCCAGCACAAGGACGCGCGCTCGCTCGCGCAGGCGCTGAAGGAAGCGTGCCCGAACGGCATCGACGGCTACTTCGAGAACGTCGGCGGCCTGGTGCTCGACGCCGTGATGCTGCAGGCCAACGCGTTCTCGCGCATCGCCATGTGCGGGATGATCGCCGGCTACAACGGCGAGCCGATCCCGATGGCGTATCCGCAGCTGATCCTGACCAACCGGATGCGCGTCGAGGGCTTCATCGTCAGCGAGCACATGGAGGTGTGGCCGGAGGCGCTGAAGGAACTCGGCACGCTGGTGGCCACCGGCAAGCTGCGCCCGCGCGAAACCGTCGCGCAAGGCCTCGACGCCGCGCCCGAGGCGTTCCTGGGCCTGCTCAAGGGCCGCAACTTCGGCAAGCAGCTGGTCAAGCTGGCCTGAGGCGCGCATGGCGGCCGAGCGCAAGGGCGAGGAGTTCCGCGAAGACCTGCGAGCGCCTGGAGCGCGCAACGCGCAGGCGCGCCGGCTGCTCTCGGCCGAGGACCTGGCGCCGCTCACGCGCCTGTCCACGCCGCGGTCGCTGCTGGCCATCGGGCAGACGCTGGCGGTCATCGCGGCAGCGATCGCGCTGGCCGTGCTCACGTGGCCAAGCCCGTGGGTCGTCCTGAGCCTGCTGGCCATCGGCATCTCGCAGCACGCCTTCTTCATCCTCGCGCACGAGGCGGCGCACTACCGGCTGTTCGCCAACCGCGCCGCGAACGATCTCGTCGGCAGCGCCTTGGGCATGGCCGGCGGCATCTCGATGTGCACCTACCGCGTCACGCACCGGCTGCACCACAACAACCTGTACGGCAGCGAGGACCCGGACACGGCCATCCACGGCGGCTACCCGCGCGGCGAGGCGTACCTGTGGAAGAAGCTGGCGCGCGACATCGCGGGCCTGAACGCGTGGAAGACCTTCGCGTACTTCTTCGGCGCACCGGCCATCAACGCCGAGACGGATCACGCGATCCGACCGCTGGACGACACCTCGCCGGAACTGCGCGCTGCCGCGCGGCGAGATCGGCTCTGGGTGGTTGCCTTCCATGTGGCCGCACCGCTCGTTGCCCTGGCCGTCGGCGGGCCGCGCGGGCTGGCCTGGTATGCGGGCCTGTGGCTGCTGCCGCTGGTGACGGTGCTGCAGCCGATCCTGCGGCTGCGCGCGGTGTTCGAGCATGGTGCGGTGCACGACCTCGGCTCGCCACTGACCGCGGCGCGCACCAACCGCACCTGGGGATCGCCTGGCAACTGGGCGGCGAGGCTGGTGCTGTTTCCGCACCACGTGAACTACCACCTCGAACATCATCTCTATCCCGCCGTGCCGCACTACCACCTGCCGGCGCTGCACCGGGTGCTGCTCGCCAAGGGCGCGCTCGGCGACGCGGAAGTGCGCGACGCCGCCGACACGTGGCGCCTGGTGTTCGCGCCCCGGAGGGTCGCCGCCCATGCCTGACGTCGTCACGCACGAGGTGCTCAACCAGCCCGAGCCGCTGGCGGGCTACGACCTGTTCGCCGGCAACGCGCCGTTGCGCGACGGGCTGAAGCTGAATGCGCCGCAGCTGGACACCACCGCCTTGCAGGCACTGGGCCAGCGCCTCGGCACGCCGGAGATGCAGGCGCATGCGCGGCTGGCCAACGTGCACGCCCCGCAATTGCGCACCCACGACCGCTTCGGCCGCCGCGTCGACGAGGTGGAGTTCCACCCGAGCTACCACGTGCTGATGGCGGCGGCGGTGGAAGCAGGGTTGCATGGCGCGCCTTGGGCTGGCGAGGGCGGCTCTCCCCACGTCGAGCGCGCCGCCGGCTTCATGCTCTTCACCGAGCTCGAGCCCTCGGTGCTGTGCCCGATCTCCATGACCTACGCGGTCACGCCCGCGCTGCGCGCCAATGCCGGCGTGTTCCGCGACTGGGCGCCGCTGCTCACCAGCCGGTCGTACGACCCGCGCCTGGTCCGCGCGAGCGAGAAGGCGGGCGTGACCATGGGCATGGGCATGACGGAGAAACAGGGCGGCTCCGACGTGCGCGCCAACACGACGCGGGCCGAGCCCGATGGCGAGGACGGCTGGGGCCGCCGTTACGTCGTCACGGGCCACAAGTGGTTCTTCTCCGCGCCGATGAGCGACGCGTTCCTGGTGCTCGCGCAGACAGCCTCGGGCCTGTCTTGCCTGTTCCTGCCACGCGTGCTGCCCGATGGCACCCGCAACGCCATCCGTATCCAGCGCCTGAAGGACAAGCTGGGCAACAAGGCCAACGCCAGTTCGGAAGTCGAGTTCCACGGCGCGACCGCGTGGCTGGTGGGCGACGAGGGCCGCGGCGTGCCGCAGATCCTCGAGATGGGCACGATGACGCGGCTCGATTGCGCGTTGGGCACCAGCGGCCTGATGCGCCAGGCGCTCGCGCTCGCGCTGAACCACACGTCGCAGCGCATGGCCTTTGGCAAACGCGTCGTCGAGCAACCGCTGATGCGCAACGTGCTGGCGGACCTGGCGCTGGAGAGCGAAGCCGCGACCGCGTTGGCCATCCGCCTGGCCCGCGCTTTCGATCGCCGCGGCGACGCGCACGAAGCGGCAATGGCCCGCCTGCTCACGCCCGTGGCCAAGTTCTGGATCTGCAAGCGCGGCAGCGCCTTCGCCCAGGAAGCGATGGAATGCCTGGGCGGCAACGGCTACGTGGAGGAGGGCGGCGAGGGCGTGATGGCCCGCATCTACCGCGAGATGCCGCTCAACTCGATCTGGGAAGGCGCCGGCAACATCATGGCGCTGGACCTGCTGCGCGCGCTGCGAAAGGCCGATGCCGCCGCCGCACTCTTGCAGGAACTGGCGCCGGCGCGCGGCCAGCATGCCGCGCTCGATCGCCTCGCCGATGCCCTGCCGGCGCGCGTGGAAGCGATGGCGACCGAAGCCGAGGCGCGCCTGCTCGCGCAGGACGTCGCGCTGGCCGTGCAGGCCGCGCTGCTCGCGCAATCGGCGCCGCCGGCCGTCTTCGCCGCGTTCTGCGACTCCCGGCTGGCGGGCCGCTGGGGCCAGTCCTTCGGCACGCTCGCCGCCGGCACCGACTTCGACACCATCCTCGCCCGCGCGATGCCGCGCTAGGGAAGCGGCGCCGGCGCGGCCAGGTACGCCTCCGACAGGCGCTTGTACTGGCCGCCGTCGGTGTCGATCGTCGTCTGCCCCGCGGCGCCGGCGCCGAACACCACGCCCAGGCCGCCCACCGCCACCAGGTCCTGCGGCCGCGTGAGGAAGTACTGCATGCGGTTGTCGCGCCAGTGGTCGGTCCCTCCGGGCGTGGACGCCGGCACGCCCAGCGGCGTCTGCCACCACACCAGGGGCAGTCCCGTCGCGTCATGCCAGTTGCGTGCCAGCGCCAGGTGCGCGGCGTAGGCCGCATCGTCCCAGTACCAGCCGGTGCCGGCCCGCGAACACTCCGCCGCCCGCACCTCGAAGCAGCCGGCATCGCGGTCCAGCGTCTGCATGACCAGGAAGTCGCCATGCTGCAGGCCCGCCTTGAGCGCGAAGGCAGCGACCTCCGCCGGCGTGCCGGCGCCCCAGTCGGACGGCGGGAAGCCGATGGCGGCCTTGGGCGCGTACTTGCGCGCCATCTGCAGGACGCAGCCCGCGATGCCCGTGACGTTGTCGGGCTGACCGGCGCAATCGGCGTCGATCGACACCCGCGCGGGCATCCGCGCCGGGTCGCCGTCCGGCGCCTGCCGCTCGACGTAGCCCCAGAAGTCCGGCTCGACGTTGACCAGCACCGGCTTGTCGAACATCGCGAGCCGCTGGAACATCAGCCGCACGTTGGCCCAGTACCCTGCCATGAAGGTGGCGTCGGCGATGCCGGCCAGGTTGCCGTCGCCGTTGCTGGCCATCTGGTACAGCGTCAGCATCGGAACGGCGCCCTGCCGGTCCGCGCGCTCCGCGACCAGGTTCACGTACGAGCCGGCCGGGCTGCTCCAGGTCGGCCACGCGTCCGGACCGACGCCCACCAGGTAGGCGTCGACGACGTCGGGACGCAGCCCCTGTGCCTGCACTGACGCTTCGGGATTGCCGCTGCCCAAGCCGACGAGCAGCCGGGCCGGCCGGCCGATCTGCCGGGCCAGCGCCGCGGCGCGCGACGTGCTCGCAGCAACGGTCGCGGCCTGGGGCGACGTTGCCGGAGCGGGCGTCACCGCGGGTGCCGGGCTGGCCACCGGGACGGGTGCGGGCGCGGCACTGGAACTGGCATCCACGCCGACGCCTCCACCACTGCCGCCACAGGCGGACAGTGCGACGAGAGCGGCGACGGGAACGAAGGCACGCCAGGGCGTGCGGCATTGCAGCGGCAAAAGAAGTCCTCCTCAGACTGTCGCGCAGGTGCAGGGCACCCGCTGTCGAAAACGAGTCGCGCAGGCTACGCGCGGCCGCCGACTCAGCAGCCGGAAAAGTGTGTGCGCCGCTTACAGTACGGGCCATGGATCCAGCGCTGCTCCTGCACCACTACCCGACCTCTCCCTTCTCCGAGAAGGCCCGCCTGATCCTCGGCTACAAGCAGCTCGCCTGGTCATCCGTGCACGTTCCTGCGGTGATGCCCAAGCCGGACGTGGTCGCGCTGACGGGCGGTTACCGCCGCACACCATTCCTGCAGGTCGGCGCGGACATCTACTGCGACACCGCTTTGATCGCCGACGTGCTGGAGCACGTGCAGCCCGAGCCGACGCTGTACCCGGCGCACCTGAAGGGCGTGTCGCGCGTGGTGGCGCAATGGGCCGACTCGACGCTGTTCTGGGCGTCGATGACGTACAGCATCAACCCGAAGACGGCACCCACGCTGTTCCCGGACGAGGCGACGGCGCAGGCGTTCCTCGCCGACCGCAAGGCGATGCGCGCCAACATGACGCAGCTGCGGCCGCAGGACGCGACGTCGGCGTACCGGTCGTACCTGCGCCGCGTGGCGCACATGGCCGACGAGCACGACTTCCTGTTCGGCGCCGAGCCCTGCATCGCGGACTTCGCCGTCTACCACCCGCTGTGGTTCACCCAAATCCGCACGCCCGCGGCCGCCGGCATCCTGCAGGCGACGCCGTCGCTGGTCGAGTGGATGGAGCGCATGGCCGCCATCGGCCACGGCACTGCCGCGCCGCTGACGTCGGCCGATGCCATCGAGGTGGCAGCGCGCGCCGAACCGATGCCGCCCGGCGGGAACCTGCTGGTCGACAGCGCGTTCCAGGACGACCATGGCATCGCGCTGGGCAGCCAGATATCGATCACCCCCGAATCGTTCGGCACCGAATCGACGCAAGGCGAGCTGATCGCCGCGACCCGCACCCACTACAGCCTGCGCCGCACCGATCCGCGTGCAGGCACCGTCCACGTCCACTTCCCCCGCATCGGCTACGTCCTGAGAAAGGTTGAAGCAGCATGATTTCCGACTTCAAGGGCAAGACCGCCGTCCTCACTGGCGGCGGCTCCGGCTTCGGCCTCGAGTGCGCGCGCATCGGCGCGAAGCTGGGCATGAACCTGGTGCTGGTCGACGTGCAGCAGGACGCGCTGGACAAGGCCGCCGCGGAGATGCAGCAGGCCGGCGCGCAGGTGCTGGCGCGGCGCGTCGACGTGGCCAAGGCCGACCAGATGGAGGCGCTCGCAAAGGCGGTGGCCGAACGCTTCGGCGCGCCGCACTTCGTGTTCAACAACGCGGGGGTCGGCGCCGGCGGGCTGGTGTGGGAGAACAGCGTCGCCGACTGGGAATGGGTGCTGGGCGTCAACGTATGGGGCGTCGTGCACGGCGTGCGGCTGTTCACGCCGATGATGCTGGAGGCGGCGCGCAAGGATCCGGCGTACCAGGGCCACATCGTCAACACGGCCAGCATGGCGGGCCTGCTCACTCCGCCCAACATGGGCATCTACAACGTCAGCAAGCACGCGGTCGTGAGCCTCACGGAAACGCTGTACCAGGACCTGCGGCTCGTCACCGACCAGGTGTCGGCCAGCGTGCTGTGCCCGTACTTCGTGCCCACCGGCATCCACCAGAGCCACCGCAACCGGCCCGGCGACCTGCCCGCAGCCAAGCCCACCAGGAGCCAGTTGATCGGGCAGGCGATGAGCGACAAGGCGGTGAGCTCCGGCAAGATCACCGCGGCCGAAGTGGCGCAGAAGGTCTTCGATGCCATCGCCGCCGACCAGTTCTACGTCTTCAGCCACCCGAAGGCACTGGGCAACGTGCGCAGCCGCATGGAAGCGATCGTCGAGGTGCGCAACCCGCCCGATCCGTTCCTCGAGCGGCCCGAGATCGGCCAGCAACTGCGCGCGGCGCTCCGCGAGGCCTGAGATGGACGCCGTCGGCTGCTGCCTGGTCGACACGGGCATCGGCCGCTGCGGCATCGCATGGACCGCCGACGGTCGCATCCAGGCCGTGCAGCTCCCGGAAGCGGACGACGCCGGCACGTTGCGGCGCATGCGCAAGCGCTGCGGCGATGCGCCCGAAGCGTCCCCACCCGCCGCCGTGCAAGGCGTGATCGCCCGCCTGCGGGCTTCGCTGGCCGGCGAGCGCGATGCCATGGTCGACGTCGAGATCGATTACGACGGCGTGCAGGACTTCCAGCGGCGTGTGTACGAAGCGGCCAGACGGATTCCCTACGGCGAGGTGCGCACGTACGGGGAACTCGCGCGTGAGCTGGGCGAGCCCGGCGCCGCGCGCGCGGTGGGCCAGGCGCTCGGCCACAACCCGTACGCACCGCTCATCCCGTGCCATCGCATCCTGGCCGCGCAAGGCGGCAGCGGCGGGTTCTCCGCCGAGGGCGGCGTGCTCACCAAGCTGCGGTTGCTGGAGATCGAAGGCGCGGTGCTGGGCGGGGAGCCCGGCCTGTTCGACTGAGTGCGGGGCGCCATGCGCCCCTGTGTGAACTCCCTAACGCAGAGGACACAGAGCAAGCACAGAGGACACAGAAGGGAAATGGATTGATGGGATTGCGCGAGCCCTGTGTCTCAAGTCGCGAGCGCCGCCGCCAGCAGTTCCGATCAAGCGTTCGACCGTTTCGGGCGTGAGGCTGGTTCAGGCCCACCACCATCAGTCTTCTTCCGCCTTCTCTGCGCTTGCTCTGCGACCTCTGCGTTAGGGAGTTCACGAAGCGGCGCGACGGCGCCGCGCACAAGGTTTCAACGCCCGAACCACCGCCTGATCGGATTCGACCCAGGTCCCGGATCGGGCTCGATGATGCGTTCGCGCTCGCGCGGCGCTTCCATCACGGGTTCGTCGGCTGGCCGGCGCTCGATCACCGTGCGGTCCTCCACCGGCATCGCGGGCCGCGGCCGCATCGGGTCGAGGCCCGGGCCGGGCGGCTCCAGGTGGCGCTCCATCTGGGCCAGGCGGCCGGACATCAGCTGCGTCAGGCGCTGCAACTCGTCGCGCAACTCGCGGTGGTGCTGGCCCAGGCGCTTGTCCAACTCGGCGTTCATCGTGGCTTCTCGCTGGCGCGACTCGCGCATGTGCGTGTCCAGCATCTGCCGCAGGTCGGTGAAGCGCGAGGCCTCGGCCTTGTCGGCCAGGTCCCGCTGCGCGTTCATCGCGCGCGCATGGTCGCGCGACTCCAGCAAATGGCGCGTGCGCAGCGAGCCAGCGTAGCCGATGAAGACGATGGCGGCCGCGGCCAGCAGCACGAGCAGGATCAGGCCGAGCGGCGCCTGCACGGTGGTGACGGCGACGTTGAGGGGCACGGGTCGCGTGATCTCGGTCCAGTTCTGGGCCGCGAAGCCGGCCAGCAGGACGACCGCGAGCACCAGCAGGATGGCACGGGCGCGCATGGGGGTTCTCCGGTGGAAATCTGCGATCCATGCTGAAAAGTTGGCGTCTCCGTCGGTGTCAGCCACGGTCCCGTTTCGCTGTGCGCCCCCTATGGCAAGATCGCCCGCTTCCCTCGACAGCCTCAGCAGTTCGCAAGCAGTTTCCATGGACAAGATCACCCGCCAGATCGCCGCCGAACTCCGCGTCGCCGACGCCCAGGTGCAGGCCGCGGTCGACCTGCTCGACGGCGGTGCCACCGTCCCCTTCATCGCCCGTTACCGCAAGGAGGCCACCGGCGGCCTCGACGACACGCAGCTGCGCACGTTGCAGGAGCGGCTGGGCTACATCCGCGAGCTGGAGGAGCGCCGCGCCGCGGTGATCCGCAGCGTCGAGGAGCAGGGAAAGCTCACGCCCGAGTTGCGCGCCGCGTTCGAAGGCGCGCCGACCAAGCAGGAACTGGAAGACCTGTACCTGCCGTACAAGCCGCGGCGCCGCACCAAGGGCCAGATCGCGCGCGAGATGGGCATCGAGCCGCTCGCCGACAAGCTGTTCGCCGATCCCTCGCTCGACCCGGCGCTCGAAGCGCAGGCCTTCGTCAAGGCGGAGAAGGGCGAGGGCGGCGAGGACTTCACCACCGTCCCCGCGGTGCTGGACGGCGTGCGCGACATCCTGTCCGAGCGCTGGGCCGAGGACCCCGCCGTCGTGCAGGACCTGCGCGAGTGGCTGTGGACCGAAGGCCTGCTGCGCAGCAAGCTCGCGGCCGGCAAGGACGAGAACCACCCGGACGTCGCCAAGTTCCGCGACTACTTCGACTACGACGAGCCCGTCGGCCGCGTGCCCTCGCACCGCGCGCTGGCCGTGTTCCGCGGCCGGCAGCTCGAGATCCTCGACGCCAAGCTGTCGCTGCCGGTGGAGCCCGAGCCGGGCAAGCCTTCAGTGGCCGAAGGCCGCATCGCGCTCAAGCTGGGCTGGTCGCACGCCGGCCGCAAGGCCGACGACCTGCTGCGCAAGTGCGTGGCCTGGACGTGGAAGGTCAAGCTGTCGCTGTCGATCGAGCGTGACCTGTTCGCGCGCCTGCGCGAGGACGCGGAGAAGGTCGCGATCAAGGTGTTCGGCGACAACCTGCGCGACCTCCTGCTGGCCGCGCCGGCGGGTCCCAAGGTCGTCATGGGCCTGGACCCCGGCATCCGCACCGGCGTGAAGGTCGCCGTCGTCGACGCCACCGGCAAGCTGGTGGCGACGTCCACCATCTACCCGCACGAACCGCGCCGCGACTGGGAAGGCTCGCTGCACACGCTGGAGCGCCTGTGCCGCCAGCACGGCGTGCAGCTGGTCGCCATCGGCAACGGCACCGCGAGCCGCGAGACCGACAAGCTGGCCGCTGACCTGGGCAAGCGCGTCGAGGGCCTGACGCGCGTCGTCATCAGCGAGGCGGGCGCCTCGGTCTATTCGGCCAGCGAGTTCGCTTCGCAGGAACTGCCGGATGTGGACGTCAGCCTGCGCGGGGCGGCCAGCATCGCGCGCCGCCTGCAGGACCCGCTCGCGGAGCTGGTGAAGATCGACCCGAAATCGATCGGCGTCGGCCAGTACCAGCACGACGTCAACCAGGCGGAACTCGCGCGCACGCTGGATGCGGTGGTCGAGGACTGCGTGAACTCCGTCGGCGTGGACCTCAACACCGCCAGCGTGCCGCTGCTCACGCGCGTGTCGGGCCTGTCGGCCTCGGTCGCCAAGGCGGTCGTGCGCTGGCGCGACGCGCACGGCGCGTTCCGCTCGCGCCAGCAGCTGATGGAAGTCGGCGGGCTGGGCGCCAAGACCTTCGAGCAGGCGGCCGGCTTCCTGCGCATCCGCGACGGCGAGAACCCGCTGGACATGACGGGCGTGCACCCCGAGACCTACCCGGTCGTCGAGAAGATGATCGCCACCAGCGGGAAGCCGGTGCAGGAGCTGATGGGCCGTGCCGAGATGCTCAGGACGCTGCGGCCGGAGCTGTTCGCCAACGACAAGTTCGGCGTCATCACGGTCAAGGACATCCTGAAGGAACTGGAAAAACCCGGTCGCGACCCGCGTCCCGAGTTCAAGGTGGCGCGCTTCAACGACGGTGTCGAGGACATCGCCGACCTGAAGGAAGGCATGGTGCTCGAGGGCACGGTGAGCAACGTCGCGCAGTTCGGCGCCTTCGTCGACCTGGGGGTGCACCAGGACGGCTTGGTGCACGTCAGCCAGCTGGCCAACCGCTTCGTCAGCGACGCGCGCGAGGTCGTCAAGACCGGCGACATCGTGAAGGTCAAGGTCCTGGAGGTCGACATTCCGCGCAAGCGCATCAGCCTGACGATGAAGCTCGATGCGGCTCCGGCCCGCCGCGACGGTCCACGCGACAACCGCTACGAGGGGGCAGGGCGCGGCCAGCGCGCACCGGCGAACCCGCAGCTGAACAGCGCGATGGCGGGCGCGTTCGCCAAACTGTCGCAACTGCGCAAGTAGGCCCATGGCCTCGGGCACGGCACTTCGGATCTACGCCGGCCCGCGCGCCCGTGCGCACTTGCAGCGCGAAGGCCTGCGGCCGCAGGACATTGCCGTCGTTCCCGGTGCGGCCGGTGGTCCGAAGGGCCTTGTGCTGGGGCCGCTGGACCGCTTCCTGTTCGGCGAGTGGCTGCCACGCTCGTCGCAGCCCGTGCACCTGGTCGGCGCGTCGATCGGCGCGTGGCGCATGGCCACCGCCTGCCTCGACGACGCCGTGCCCGCCTTCGAGCGTCTCGAGCGCGACTACATCGCGCAGGACTACGAGCTCGAGGCCGGACGCAAGACGCCGACGGCGAAGCACGTGAGCGAGCGGTTCGCGGCCAATCTCGCGGACTTCTACGGCGATCGCATCGCGCAGGTGCTCGCGCATCCGCGCTACCGGCTGCACGTGGTCACGTCGCGGGGCCGTCACTTGCTGGGTCGCGAACACCGCGTCGGCACGCCGCTCGGCTATCTCGGCGCGTACCTGTCCAACACCGTGCACCGGCGAGCGCTCGGGCTCTGGCTGGAGCGCGTCGTGTTCTCCACCGGACCGGCCGAGGAAGCCTTCGCGCTGCCCTTCGACAGCGCGGACTTCACCACGCGGCAGGTGCGGCTCACCGAAACGAACTTCCAGCCCGCGCTGCAAGCGAGCTGCTCGATCCCGTTCGTGCTGCAGGCCATCCACGACATCCCCGGCGCACCGCGCGGCGCGTACTGGGACGGCGGCATCACCGACTACCACCTGCACCTCGACTACGCTGCGCGCCATCCCGACGGGTTGGTGCTGTATCCGCACTTCCAGAAGGCGGTCGTGCCCGGCTGGTTGGACAAGGCCTGGCGCTGGCGTCACGGCGCGACGCCGTTCCTCGACACCACGATCGTGCTGGCGCCCGACCCCGAATGGATCCGCAAGCTGCCCAACGGCAAGCTGCCCGACCGCACCGACTTCACCCGCTACGGCACCGACCTGCTCTCGCGCATGCAGGCCTGGCACGCGGCGGCCGATGCGAGCCGCCAGCTCGCGGACGAATTCGCGCAGTGGCTGGAACGTCCCGACCCGGCGCGCGTGGAAGCCCTGTGAGCACGCCTGTCGGCCGCGTCGAGGGCTGGGACCTGCTGCGCGGCCTGTGCGCGCTGATGGTCGCCGGCTACCACCTGCTGTACTGGCTGGGCCTGGCGCAGCTGCCCACGTTCGGCACCTACGGCGTGTACCTGTTCTTCGTGCTCTCCGGCGCCAGCCTGGCGTACAGCTACGACCCCGCGAAGCTGCTGCGAGCGGGCGCAATGGCGCGCTTTCTCGCCACGCGTTGGCTACGTCTGGCGCCGCTGTACGTGCTGCTGTGCGCCGTGTTCATCGGCATGCTGTGGGCCGTGCAGGGCACGCTCGTCGACCGCCTGCCGCAGCGCCTGCTGCTCAACGTGACCTTCGCGTTCGGCGCGAACGATCCGGCCATCTGGGCGCTGCTGGTCGGCGGCTGGTCGCTCGGCATCGAGGCGGTGCTGTACCTCGCATTCCCGGTGCTTGCGTGGCTGGCGGCGGCACCGCGCTGGCGCCGGATCGCGTTCGCCGTGCTGGTGGCGCTGCAGGCGTGGTGGATCCAGCGGACGCTCGGCGCCCACGGCTGGGACGCCGGCAACGTCGCGTACCACCAGGTGCCGGCGTTCGCGGCCTACTTCTTCGCCGGCTGCATGGCGGGCGCGCAGCGGCGCGCACGTGGCGCGGACTGGCCTTGGTGGGTCGGCGCCGCAACATGGGCCGCGCTGGTCGCGTTGCTGCTGGCGCTGATCCCCGTGAACCCCGGCGACGAGTTGCTGGGTGTGCGTGGCTTCGTCTTGGCCGCCGCCTGCATGGCCACGGTCTGGGTGAGTGGCCGGATCGTGGTGCCGCTGCGCCTGCGCAAGCTGGCCGCCGTCGCGGGCGACATCACGTACGGCACCTACCTGCTGCACCCCATCCTGTTGTTCGGGCTGTTCTGGTTCGTCGTGCCGGTCGAAGGGCTTTCCACGCTCCAGCGCTGGTGCGTGCTGGCCGCTGTCGGCGCAGCATCGGTGGCGCTGGCCTGGGCCAGCGAGCGCTGGTTCGAACGCCCGGTGCGGCGCTGGGGACGCGCGCGGCTGGCGGCGCGCCCCTTGCCGCGTCAGAGCGAGGCCGCGAGCATGTCCTCGTAGTCCTCGCGACTGGCGAGGCGGGGATTGGTCTTGTGGCAGTGATCGGCCATCGCGCCGTCGATGATCTTCGCGAACTGGTCCCGCTGCACGCCCATCGCGGCCAGTCCGGTCGGCAGGCCGAGGCGGGCGCTCATGTCGCGGATCGCGTCCGGGATGTCACTGGCCGACTGCAGGCCCATCGCCTGCGCCATGCGCTCGAGGCGGTGCTCCTTCTGCACCGACTCGGCGGCGGCGTTGAAGCGCACCACGGCAGGCAGGAACATCGCGTTGAGGGTGCCATGGTGCAGTTGCGGGTTCACGCCGCCGAGGCTGTGGCTGAGCGAGTGGACGCAGCCCAGGCCCTTCTGGAACGCCATCGCGCCCTGCATCGAAGCGCTCATCAGCTGCTTGCGCGCCTCGCGGTCGCTGCCGTCGCGGGTGGCACGCTCGATGTGCGACCAGCCACGCTGCAGGCCGTCGAGCGCGATGCCGTCGGCCGGCGGGTTGAACGGCGCCGCCATGAACGTCTCCATGCAGTGCGCGATGGCGTCCATGCCGGTCGCGGCCGTCAGCTTGGGCGGCAGGCCCAGCGTGAGCTCGGGATCGCAGATCGCGGTCTTGGGCACGATGGACCAGGAATGGAAGCCGAGCTTGCGGTGGTCGTCGACGATGATGATCGCGCCGCGCGCGACCTCGCTGCCCGTGCCGCTGGTGGTGGGCACTGCGATCAACGGCGCCACCTTGTCAGTGATGCGCGGCGAACCGCCCTCGATGGTGGCGTAGTGCTTCAGCGGGCCTTCGTGCGTGGCCGCGATGGCGACGCCCTTGGCGCAATCGATGGCCGAGCCGCCGCCGACGGCGATGAGGCCGTCGCACTTCTGGTCCTTGTAGATCTGCGACGCGGCGCGGACGGCGGCCTCGGTCGGGTTGGACGGCGTCTGGTCGAACAGGGCGTAGGGCAGGCCGCCCAGCGCATCGAGCGCCTTCTGCAGCACGCCGGCGGCCTTGACGCCGGGGTCGGTGACGACGAGGGGCCGGGTGATGCCGACCCGCTCGCACTCGGCCTTCAGCAGCGCGATCGCGCCGAAATCGAACTGGACCTGGGTGACGTAATAGATGAGGGACATGGTGGGCTCGCGACTTAAGATGCCGACAGCACTTTACTGCCAACCACGGCGGTTCACGCGTGACGGCGACCTTCCTTCCCGAGTACCCCGAACTGACGAAGCCGATGCGCTCCGTGCTGGAGCGCATGGCGCGGCTGCGCCATGAACCGATGTACCTGCAGCCGCCGCAGCAGGCGCGCGCGGCGTACGAGGGCGCGGCGGACGTGCTGGAAGTGCCGAAGCGGCCCCTTCGGCGCGCGGAGGACCTGCAGGTCCCTACGCGCGGCGGTGAGGTGCTGCCGGCGCGCCTGTACCAGGATGCCGGCGACGCGCGCGGCGTGCTGCTGTACCTGCACGGCGGCGGCTTCACGATCGGAAGCGTCGCCACCCATGACCTGCTGTGCCGCGAGCTCGCGGCGCTCGGACGCTGCAGCGTCGTGTCACTGGGCTACCGCCTCGCGCCCGAGCACCGGTTCCCGACCGCCGTGGACGACACCTGGGACGCCTTGCAGTGGCTGGCGCGCGAGCGCGAGCGCCTGGGCTTGGCCGGCCAGCCGCTGGCCGTCGGCGGCGACAGTGCCGGCGGCACGCTCGCCGCGGTGGCGGCGCTGCAGGCGCGCGACGCCGGGCTGCCGCTCGCGCTGCAGTTGCTGTTCTATCCCGGCACCGCCGCGCGGCAGGACAGCGCGTCGCACCGCCGCTACCACCACGGGCTGGTGATCGAGCAGGCGCACATCGAGTACTTTTTCGGCCACTACATCGACCTGGCGGACCGCGACGACTGGCGCTTCGCACCGCTGGAGGCGCCCAACGTCGACGGCGTGGCGCCGGCGTGGTTCGGGCTGGCCGAGTGCGATCCGCTGTTCGACGACGGCATCGCCTACGCGGATAAACTGCGGGCCGCCGGCGTCGCCGTCGACCTGGAGGTCTGGCGCGGCGTCACCCACGAATTCATCAAGATGGGCCGGGCCCTTCCCGAAGCGCGCCAGGCCCATGCCGCCGCCGCGCAGGCCCTGTCCACCGCCTTCCAGACACCATGACCCGCAACGAATTCCGCTTCTTCCATCGCCTGCGCGTGCGCTGGGCCGAGGTGGACATGCAGAAGATCGTCTTCAACGCGCACTACCTGATGTACTTCGACACGGCGGTGGCGGATTACTGGCGCGCGCTGGCCTTGCCGTACGAGGAGGCGATGCACCAGCTGGGCGGCGACCTCTACGTGAAGAAGGCGACGATCGAGTTCAACGCCTCGGCGCGGATGGACGACCAGCTGGACATCGGCCTGAAGTGCGCGCGCATCGGCAATTCGTCGATGCAGTTCGTCGGGGCGATCTTCCGCGGCGACCAGCTGCTGATCACGTGCGAGCTGGTTTACGTGTTTGCCGATCCGGCGACGCAGACGTCGCGCCCCGTCCCCGCCGCGCTGCGCGAGATCCTCACCGGCTACGAAGCAGGGGAGGCGATCACCACCGTGCGCACCGGCAGCTGGGACGAGCTGGGCCAGCATGCGTCTGGCATCCGCACGCGTGTCTTCGTCGAGGAACAGCGCATTCCGGCCGACCTCGAGTGGGACGAGGACGACAAGACCTGCGTGCACGCGGTCGTCTTCAACCGCCTGGGCCAGCCGCTGGCCACCGGCCGCCTGCTGCAACCCAAGCCGGGCGTCGCGCAGATCGGCCGCATGGCGGTGCAGCAGGTGCTGCGCGGCGCGGGCCTGGGCGAGCAGGTGCTGCGCGCGTTGGCCGCGGCCGCGCACGCCCGCGGTGATCGCGAAGTCGTGCTGCACGCGCAGACCAGCGCCGAAGGCTTCTACAGGCGGCTGGGCTTCCGCAGCCACGGCGACGTGTACGAGGAAGCCGGCATCCCGCACGTCGACATGGCGGCCGCGCTGCCGCTGGCCGGCCGCTGACCGTGGCGCGCCGGCAGCGCGGCACCTCGCAAGCGCGGGGCGCGACCCCCGCTCCTTCGCCTGCAGGCCATCCAGCGGCGCGCTCCGGCGACGTCGCGGGTGGGGCCGCCGCCCTGCTGGCCCTCGTCCTGGTCCTCGCTCCGGGCCTGGGCGTGCCCAACGAGTACCTGCTGCAGGACACCTTCAAGTCCATGCTGGTGGCGTTCGGCGCGCTCGGCGCGGCGCTCGTGTTCTTCTGGGCGCGCCGCGACACGCGCGAGCTGCGCTGGCATGCGGCGCTATGGCTGCCGTTGCTGCTGATGGCGCACGCGCTGGGCAGCATGGCGTGGTCGCACCCGTACCTGGCCGGCGTCGAGGCGATCCGCTGGTTCCTGTTCACGCTGATGGCTTGGCTTGCGCTGCAGCTGTTCACGCGCGAGCGGCTGCCGTGGCTCGCTTGGGGCGCCCATGCAGGGGCGCTGCTCGCGTCCGTGTGGGCCGCCTCGCAGTTCTGGCTCGACGCGAGCCCGTTCCCGCAGGGGCCGAACCCGGCTTCGACCTTCATCAACCGCAACTTCTTCGCCGAGTTCGCGGTGATGACGGTGCCGCTGTCGATGCTGCTGCTGGCGCGCGCCCGGCAGAGCGCCACGGTGGCGCTGCTGGCGTTCAGCAACGCCTTCGTCGTCGTGGCGCTGATGATGACGGGCACGCGCTCGGCGCTCGTCGCGCTGTGGCTCCTGCTGCTCGTCGTGCTGCCGCTGGCGGCGTGGCGCTCGCGCGCTGCGTTGCCCGCCGCGCAGTGGCCGATGCCGGTCCGCTGGATCGCTGCCGTGATCGCCGTTGGCACTGTCCTCGGCCTGGGCTCGATCCCCTCGGGCAACGCGAAGATCCTCGGCGAGGAGCGCGGCCGCACGGCGATCGAGCGCGCCTTGACGCGCACCGCGTCGATCTCGCCGGACGATCGCTCGCTCGGACTGCGGCGGGTGATGTGGGCCGCGACCGGCCGGATGATCCAGGACCACCCGCTCACCGGCGTCGGCGCCGGCGCGTGGGAAGTGCACGTGCCGCCCTACCTGCCCGAGGGCGAGCAGATCGAGACCGACTACTACGTGCACAACGAGGTGCTGCAGCTCCTGTCCGAAGACGGACTGGTTGGCGCGCTGTTCCTCGCCGGCCTCATCGCGTGGCTGCTGCGGGCTGCGTGGCGGACCTGGCAGGCATCGAAGGGCGAGGACGTCGAGGAAGCCAGCTGGCGTGCCGTGCTGCTCGCCTCGCTGCTCGCGCTGCTGCTCGTGTGCAACGCCGGCTTTCCCTGGCGCCTCGCGTCGACGGGCGCGCTGTTCGCGTTGCTGGTCGGCGCGCTCGCCGCGTCGGACGATCGCCTGGGCCTGCGCGGCCGCGCGGCGGCGGCCACGCTGCCCTGGCGTCGCGAACGGAGCGGCGCGGTGCTCGCAGGCACCGCGGCCTGCCTGGCGCTGGCGACCTACATCTCCGCGCAGGCGGTGGCGTGCGAAGGCCGCATCGTGCGCGCGGCGCAGATCGCGCTGCAGATCACGCACTCGGGCCGGCCGAACGACCCGCGCTGGGCGCCGGCCAAGCAGCAGATGCTGCAGCTCACGCGCGAGGCGGTGGCGATCAACCCGCATTACCGCAAGATCACGCCCATGGTCGCCGACGAACTGGCGCGCTGGGGCGACTGGAAGGACGCGACCTGGATCTGGGAATCGGTGCTGTCGTCGCGGCCCGAGATCCCGGCCATCCTGGCGAATGCCGCGCGCGGTCACGCCGTGCAGGGCGAATGGGACCAGGCGCAGCAACTGCTCGACCGCGCCAAGCGGCTCGCGCCCGAGGCACCGTCGGTGTTGTCGCTCGAAGTGATCGTGCTGTCCCGCACCGGCCACGAAGCCGAAGCGCTGGACGTGGCGCGCCGCGCGCTCGCCAAGGGACGCTACGACGTCGACCTGCTCAACGCCGCGTTCCTGCTCGGCTGGCGTGCCGGCGACCTGCCGTTCGCCGAAGCCGCGATCCTCAAGCGGGTCGAGGAATTCCCCGCGATGCGCGTGCAGGCCCTGGTGGACCTGGGCGGCTTCTACGCCGGCGCGATGCACGACGATCGCCGTGCGTTGCTGGCGTGGAGCGAAGCGCTGCGCCTGGCCGGTCCGCAGCAGCGCGACGCCGTGCTGGCCCGCGTGCCGGCCGGCTACCGCGACCGGCTCTGAGTCAGACGTCGGCCAGCAGCGGGTAGGGCAGGGGCAGCAGCTGCAGCGACGCGCCGTCGGCCGCACCCGCGCGCAGCGTGCCGTGATCGGCCGCTGCGAGTTGCAGCGACACGATGGCATCGAAGCCACCGCCAGGCGCGGGCGCTGCTTCCGCGACGAGGCCGCAAGGCTGCGACGGATCCACGGCGTCGAACACTTCCTGGCCGGCCTGCAGCTCCGCGTCCGCGTGGACGATGAAGGCGCGGCGCTTGAGCGTGCCGCGGAACTGGCTGCGCGCGACGACCTCCTGGCCGGGATAGCAGCCCTTCTTGAAGTTCACGCCGCCGACCGACTCGTAGTTCAGCATCTGCGGCACGAAGGCGTCGACGATCGGCGTCGTGACCTGCGCGATGCCGCTGCGCACCTCGCCCCAGAGCCAGGTGGACAGGGCGAGCGTTTCCGTGAGGGCGTCACCCACGGGCGCCACGCGCAGGGCGCGCGCCTGCCCCTCGGCCGGATACAGGCGAACGAGGTCGGCGTCGCCTTCGCGGCGCTTGCCCCAGGCCGGCAACCCGGAGGTCGCGGCGTCGGCCGCCGATCCGGCCAGGCCGTGCAGTGCGAACTGGTCCGAGGCGTCGGTGAGCTTCACCTTGGCGCGCAGCACGAACATCGACAGGCGCTTGAGCGTCGCCGCCAGCGTGTCGCGCGGCGTGACCAGCAGCACGTCGCCGGGCTCGCGCTCGAAGCCGACGAAGGTCGCGAGCATGCGGCCCTTGGCCGAGCAGAACGCGGCCAGGCGGGCGTCGGACGGGCCGAGGAGGCCGAAATCGTTGGTGAGCTGGCCCTGCAGGAACTTGCGGGCCTCGTCGCCCTGGGCGCGGATCACGCCCAGGTGGGGCAGGGCACTGGTGCCGTCGAGAGCGGGGGGCATGCGGCGATTATCATGGCCGCCCTAGTCCAGAGAGGTCAGCAGGGTTGCGGCGCTTATTCCTGACGGTGGTTCTGCTGGCGGTGCTCGCCGCCGGCGCGGTGGCGTGGTGGATGCACCAGCCGTTGCCGCTTGCGGCGCAGACGGTCGAAGTCGACATCGAGCCCGGGACGCTGCCACGCGGCGTCGCGCAGGCGGTGGTGAACGCCGGCGTGCGCGCGAATCCCGACCTGCTGTACTGGTACTTCCGGCTGTCCGGCCAGGCCCGCCAGATCAAGGCCGGCAGCTACGAGATCGAAACCGGCGTGACGCCGCGGCGCCTGCTGGCGAAGCTGGCCCGCGGCGAGGAATCCCTGCGCGCCCTGACGCTGGTCGAAGGCTGGAACATCCGCCAGGTGCGCGCCGCACTGGCCAAGGAAGACGCCCTTCGGCATGACACGGCCGCGATGGACGATGCCGCGCTGATGGCGCAGCTGGGCCGCCCCGGCGTGCATCCGGAGGGGCGCTTCTTTCCGGACACCTACACGTACTCCAAGAACAGCAGCGACATCGCGCTGCTGCGACGCGCGATGCGCGCCATGGACAGGCGCCTGCAGGCGGCCTGGGAGCAGCGCACGCCCGAGGCGGCGGTGCGCACGCCGGAGGACGCGCTGATCCTGGCCAGCATCGTCGAGAAGGAAACCGGGAAGGGCGCCGACCGGCCGCTGGTGTCGGCGGTGTTCAACAACCGCCTGCGCCAGAACATCCCGCTGCAGACCGACCCAACCGTCATCTACGGCATGGGCGCCACCTTCAACGGCAACCTGCGCAAGGTCGACCTGCAGACCGACACGCCCTGGAACACCTACACACGCTCCGGCCTGCCGCCGACGCCGATCGCGATGCCTGGCAAGGCGTCGCTGCTGGCCGCCGTGCAGCCGGCCGACAGCAAGGCGCTGTACTTCGTCGCGCGCGGTGACGGCAGCAGCCACTTCAGCGAGACGCTGGACGAACACAATCGCGCCGTGAACAAGTACCAGAGGGGCCGGTGAGCCAGGGCGTGTTCCTCAGCTTCGAAGGCATCGACGGCGCCGGCAAGTCCAGCCACGTCGAGGCGCTCGCGCAGGCCTTCCGCGACGCGGGCCGCGCGGTCGTGCTCACGCGCGAGCCGGGCGGCACGCCCCTGGCCGAGCAGCTGCGCGCCCTGGCCCTCAACGCGCCGATGGACCCGCTGACCGAAGCGTTGCTGATGTTCGCGGCGCGGCGCGACCACCTGCAGTCCGTCATCGAACCGGCGCTCGCGCGCGGTGACGTCGTCCTGTGCGACCGCTTCACCGACGCCACCTTCGCCTACCAGGGCTACGGGCGCGGCTTCGACCTCGCCGTGCTCGAGGCGCTGGAGCGCTGGGTGCAAACGGTCGATGCGCTGCCGGGCGCCCTGCGCCAGCCCGACCTGACGATCTGGTTCGACGTGCCGGTGGCCATCGCGGCCCAACGGCTGGCGGGCGCCCGCGTGCCGGACCGCTTCGAGTCGCAGCCGCAGGCCTTCTTCCAGCGCGTCGCGGATGGCTACGCCGCCCGCGCTGCGGCGCAGCCGCAGCGGTTCGCGCGCATCGACGGCGCGCAGGACCGTGACGCCGTGCGTGCCCAGGTGCTGGCCGCGGTCCGATCGAAAGGGATGCTGTGAGCGCGCCGTGGATCGCGCAGCAGGCGCGCCAGCTCGCCGTGCAGCAGGGCCATGCGCTGCTGCTGCAGGGGCCGTCGGGCCTCGGCCAGTACAGCCTGGCGCTGGACCTCGCGCGCACCTGGTTGTGCGAGGAGGTCACCCCCGATGGCGGCTGCCGCCGCTGCGCCTCGTGCCATGCCATCGACGTGCGCACGCATGCCGACCTGTTCGCGCTGCTGCCCGAGACGGTGATGCTCGAACTGGAATGGCCGCTGTCGGAAAAGGCACAGAAGGAGATCGACGACAAGAAGCGCAAGCCCAGCCGCGAGATCCGCATCGACGCCATGCGCGACGCGATCGAATTCGCGCAGCGCACCAGCGGGCGCGGGCGCGGGAAGGTGGTGCTGGTCTACCCGGCCGAGCGCATGAACATGGTCACGGCCAACGCGCTGCTGAAGACGCTGGAGGAACCGCCCGGGCAAGTGCGGTTCGTGCTCGCCACCGAGGCCGCGCACCAGCTGCTGCCGACGATCCGCAGCCGTTGCCTGTCGCACGCGATGCGCTGGCCAGCCGACGACGAAGCCCTCACGTGGCTGCAAGGCGAGGGCGTTCCGGCGGCCGATGCGCGCGTGCTGCTGCGAGCCGCCGGCGGTCGACCGGAGGCCGCGCTGGGCCTCGCGCGCGCCGGACGCACGGCCAGGGCCTGGTCGCAGGTGCCGAAGGCGGTCGCGCGCGGCGACGTCTCCGTGCTGGCCGAGTGCACGCCGCCGCAGGCGGTCGACCTGCTGCAGAAGGTCTGCCACGACCTGCTGGCGGTGCGCACCGGCGGCACGCCCCGGTTCTTCGAGCCAGCCGACCTGCCCGCCGGCGGGACGACGCAGGCCCTGTCGGCGTGGTGGCGTGACCTCGCGACCGAGCAACGTGGCGCGGAACACCCGTTCCAGGTGGCCCTGATGCTGGAAGCGCTTGTGGCGCGCGCGCGCAGCGCCCTACACTCGGCCCAGCCATGAGCACCCCGTCCACCCCGCGTCCCAGCGTCATCCAGCTCGCCATCAAGGAGAAGGCGGCGCTGTACGCGGCGTACATCCCGCTGTTCTCGGACGGGGGCGTGTTCATCCCGACGAGCCGCGACTACAAGCTGGGCGACGACGTCTACGTGCTGCTGACGCTGCCGGAAGACCCGCAGCGCTACCCGGTCGCCGGCAAGGTGGCCTGGGTCACGCCGCCGCGGGCTGCCGCGAACCGCACCCAGGGCGTCGGCGTGCGTTTCCCGGCGGACGAGAAGTCCAAGCTGCTGAAGCTGCGCATCGAGGAAATCCTCGGCGGCCACCTGGCGTCCGAGCGCCCCACCCAGACCATCTGACGCGGCCGCGGCCCGCGCCGCCGCTGGTGCATCATCGACGGGATGTTCGTCGATTCGCACTGCCACCTCAGCTTCCCTGAACTGTCCAGCCAGCTGGACGCCATCCGCGCCGCCATGGACGCCGCGAAGGTCGATCGCGCCCTGTGCATCTGCACGATGCTGGAGGAGTTCGAGGCCGTCCACGCCCTCGCGCGCCAGTACGACAACTTCTGGGCCTCGGTGGGCGTCCATCCGGACAACGAAGGCATCCAGGAACCTTCCCTGGACGACCTGCTGCAGCGCGCCGCCCTGCCGCGCGTGGTGGCGATCGGCGAGACCGGCCTGGACTACTACCAGATGGACGAGCGCAAGGGCGGCCGCAGCGTGGCGGACCTGGAGTGGCAACGCGACCGCTTCCGCACCCACATCCGCGCCGCCCGCCAGTGCGGCAAGCCGCTGATCATCCACACCCGCTCGGCGTCGGCCGACACGCTGGCGATCCTGAAGGAGGAGGGCGAGGACGGCTCCGCCGGCAGCGCAGGGGGTGTCTTCCACTGCTTCACCGAGACGGCCCAAGTCGCCCGGGCGGCGCTGGACCTGGGCTTCTACATCTCGTTCTCGGGCATCGTGACCTTCAAGACCGCGGCCGACCTGCGCGAGGTGGCCGCCTTCGTGCCGGACGACCGCTACCTGATCGAGACCGACAGCCCTTACCTGGCGCCGGTCCCGTACCGCGGCAAGACCAACAACCCGTCGTACGTGCCGCACGTGGCCGCCTGCCTGGCGGAGGTGCGCGGCGTGCCGGTGGAAGCCGTCGCCGGACAGACGACGGCCAATTTCGAGCGCCTGTTCCCCGGGGTTCAGAGTTGAAGCATTACTCGAAGATCGTCGGTTACATTGTTGTCGGAGCTTGGTTTTCTGTCGCAAGTGCCGGGTCGTACGACGACTTCTTCCATGCCGTGAAGATGGACGACGTGGCCACGGTCCAGCAGCTCGTGGCGCGCGGATTCGACCCCAACACGCCCACGCCGGACGGCCAGACGGGCCTGGTGATGGCGTTGCGCGAACCGTCGCCCAAGGTCGCCGGATTGCTGGCGCGCCTGCCGGCCACCCAGGTCGAGCTGCGCACGCCGCAGGACGAAAGCCCGCTGATGATGGCCGCGCTCAAGGGCCAGGAAGACGCGGTCAAGGTCCTGCTGGCACGCGGCGCCGACGTCAACAAGACCGGCTGGGCGCCGCTGCATTACGCCGCGTCGAACGGCAACGTCGCGATCGTCAAGCTGCTGCTGGAGCACCACGCGTACATCGACGCTGAGTCGCCCAACGGAACGACGCCACTGATGATGGCGGCGATGTACGGCTCCACGGAATCGGTCGAGGTGTTGCTGGAGGAAGGCGCCGACTGGAAGCTGAAGAACCAGCAAGGCATGACGGCGCTGGACTTCGCGGTGCGTGGCGAGCGGCCGGACGCCGTCCGGATCCTGTCCGCCACCATGGAGGGCCGGCCCGTGCCGCCGCCGTTCTTTGCGCCGATCGTGCCCAAGGCGGCACCGCGACAGGATGCGCCGCCTGTGCAACGCCCAGGACCATCGCAGCCGGCAACGCCGGAGGCGGTCGAGGCCGTACCGCAACCGCGGCGGGAACCAGGCCGTTGGTGAACCTGCCTTCCGTGCCGTCTTGACTTGATACGATGCTTATTATGTCGAATATCAAGGGCGAGTGGATTTGGCGGCAGGAAGCCGGCACCAGGCCGTCCAGGCCACGTTCCTGCTCCGCCCCGCCCGGCATTGACGCGTCGTAACCAAAAACCCGCGCTGCCTCAGCCATTCCTGTGCATTCCGTCACGGTCGGGCCTTTGCCAGCCGGGAGTGACTGGCGTACCTTGTTCGTCCCCCCACAGAAAGGCCATCCGGCGCCGACACACCTCGCCATGGGCTGGTTCAATCAATCCCTGCGCGGCGGCCTCTACGGGCTGCTGGGCCACAACGATCCTTCCGCCTCCGCGCTGGACGCGGGGCTGGAAGACATCCGGGAAGCGATGCTGGACCTGATCGGCACCAACGGCCGCGAGCGCTTTCCGCAGGTCACGCGCCGCATCCGCTACGCGGGCGACCTGCAGGGCCTGTGGTACCTGCGCGGCGACCTGATGGCGACCCTGGCCGCGATGCACGGCGAGTCCGTGGCACGCGAGCGCATCGAGGCGCTCACCGAGCTGTTCCAGGGATTGCTGCCGGGCGGCCTGGCATCCCGGCCCAGCCCGCTCATGAGCTGACTCCGGCCTAGTGCCGGTGGCCCCAGACCACGTACGCGTCGCGGCCGTCCACGGCCAGGTGCACCGGCACGCCGAACGGCAGCAGCACCTTGGTGGGCACGTGGCCGAACGGCAGGTCGGTCAGCACGGGAATCTTCACCTGCGACCGCAGCCAGGCGACGACCGTGGCCATCTTGAAGCCCTTGTCGTGGTGAGGCACCGGACGCCAGTTGGTGAACTGGCCCAGCAGGATCGCCTTCTGCTGCGCCAGCACGCCGGCGTGCAGCAGCTGCGTGAGCATGCGTTCGATGCGGTACGGGTGCTCGCCGACGTCCTCGAGGAACAGGATGCCGCCGCGCACCTTGGGCAGCCAGGGCGTGCCCACGAGCGACGCGATGATCGCCAGGTTGCCGCCCCACAGCACGCCCCGCGCCTCGCGAAAGCGTGACTGCGCTTCCGCCGCCGGCAAGCGCCAGCCGCTGCCCTCGCCCCGGCCTTCCACCAGGTCCTCGAAGCAGTCCAGCATGATCTCGTCGGGTTCCTCGGCACCGAGGTCCTCGCCAACGGCGGGACCCTGCCAGCTCGTGGCCTTCGCCTGCGCGAACAAGGCGCAGTTCAATGCGGTGAAATCGCTCAGGCCGACGAACTGCGTGCCCTTGTCGACCGCCTTCTTCAGCAAGGGATAGCGGATCGCCGGCAGCAACCGCGTGAGGCCGTAGCCGCCGCGGGTGGTCACCACGATGTCGGCACCGCTGCTGGCAGCGCGATGGATCGCCGCCAGGCGCGTGGCGTCGTCGCCCGCGAACCGCATGTGCGACGTGAAGGCGTCGGGATCGACTTCGACGTCGTGGCCCAAGGCTTGCAGGCGCTTGATGCCGCGGCGGACCGCGGCCTTGTCGCGCACCGCGCTCGAGGGGGAACAGATGTAGATGTGCTTGGCGCTCACGCGGCGAAGTATCCCACCGCGGCGCGCGCGATCGGCTCGCCGTGTTCCTGCACGAAGTGGCCGGCGTGCGGCAGCACCATCGGCTCGGGGCAACCGCGGATGTCCTGGCGCAGTTGCTGCATCACTGGCTGGCCCAGCACGGGATCCTGTGCGCCGATCGCCATCAGCGAACGGCCGTCCCAACGTTCGCGCCAGAACGTGCGCGCCTGCCGCGACACGTCCGCGCCGTCGGCATCGGACTGGTCGGGAACCATCGCCGGGAAAGCGCGCAACGCGGCACGGTGGCCGCGGTCGGGAAACGGCGCGTCGTAGGCGGCGCACTCTTGCGGCGACATCTGCGGGTTGCCGCGCGCGAACAGCCGGCTCACGCTGAACTCGGGATTGCGCGCGCACATCTCGCGCCAGGCCAGGAAACCTTCGCTGAGCGGCACATCGCCCGTGCCGAGCAGGGTGTTCATCACCAGCAAGCCGTCGTAACGCTCCGGCGCCGCCATCGGCAACGTCAGGCCCAGCAGCCCGCCCCAGTCCTGCACGACGAGCACCACGTGCTCCAGGTCGAGCCGCTCGACGAGCTCGAGCAGCACCTGCCGATGCCAGGTGAACGTGTGAGCCGAATCGCGCTTGGGCTTGTCACTCTTGCCGAACCCCGGCATGTCGGGTGCAACCACGCGATCGCCCGCAGCCACGAACACCGGCAGCATGTGCCGGTACAGGTAGCTCCACGCCGGATTCCCGTGCAGGCACAGCCACGTGCGTACCGCGTCACGCGGACCTTCGTCGAGGTAATGCAGGCGCAGCCCGGCCAGCGACGGCAGGTCGCTGACGTAGTGCGGCGACCAGGGATAGCCGGGCAGCGCGTCGAAGCGGCTGTCCGGCGTCCGCAAGGCGTCGTCGCGCAGCGGCGCCGCCGCGGCACGCGCTTCCTGGCGCCGCGTGGCGAAGAACGTGGACAGGAGCGCTCCGCACTCGGCCTCGAGCACGCCATCGGCGATGGCCGTGCGGTGGTTCAGGAGCGGTTGCGCGAACAGGTCCACCACCGAACCGGCGGCGCCCGTCTTCGGATCGCGCGCACCGAACACGACGCGGCGCAGCCGCGCATGCAGCATCGCGCCGCTGCACATGGCGCAGGGTTCGAGCGTGACGTAGAGATCGCAGCCATCGAGCCGGTAGTTGCCCAGCGTTCGTGCCGCCTCGCGCAGGGCGGCGATCTCCGCATGCGCCGTGGGATCGTGGGCGCCGACAGGGTGGTTGTGGCCCCGTCCCACCACCCTGCCCTCGTGCACGACGACCGCGCCGACCGGGACTTCGCCCGCGGCCTGGGCCTGGCGCGCGAGCGCCAGCGCTTCCTGCATGAAGCGGTCGTCGTCCTGCATGCGCGGTTACTTGTCGTCGGGCATCGCGCGCGGCGCCTGCACGGCGGCTTCGGCCGCCGCCTTGAACTGCTGCACTTGCTGCTGCGGGCTGCCGCCGAGGGCCGGCGCGCCGGACACCGTGGGGGCGGCGGCGGGCGGCGTCCCGGTGAGTTGCTTCTTCGCCAGCAAACCGACGATGGCGACGGCCATCACCAGGCCGACGATGCTGAAGATCGCTTTCATTCCTGCTCCTCCTGCACGAGGCCGAGCCGTTCCATCCAGCGGGCCAGTTCGCGCTCGTGTTCATTGCCCGCGGCATAGCCCGCGTGCATGCGCACGTGGGACTCGCGGCGGTGCTGGTTCAGCTTCAGCTTGCACTGCCAGGACGTCACCTGCAGTTCCAGGCCGACGATGCCGGCCAGCATCTTGTGCGCGTACTCCTCGCCGAGCCCGCGCCACTGCTCGGCATACGCCGGCTCATGGTCGCCGATCAGCTTCTTCAGCAGGCGATCCTTGGCGAGCGGGTCCTCGACCAGCCTGGCTTCGACTTCGCAGTGCACCGCCAGGTAGTTCCAGCTGGGCACGCGTTCCTTGTCGGGATAGATCGCCGGCGATTGGTACGCGTGCGGGCCGATGAACGCGACCAGCGCGCGGGGTCGCGCCTGCAGCAGCCGCCAGTGCGGATTGGGCTTGGCGACGTGGCCCCACAGCGTGAAGCCCCCTTCGTGCTGCTCGGTGTGCAGCGGCAGGTGCGTGACGAACGGCAGCCCCGTGTCGTCGACCGACACCAGGCTGGCCAGCGGGTGGGCCCGCATGACCGCGGCGGCCAGTGCCGGGTCGTCGGCCTCGAAGTGCGGCGGCAGGTACATGGATGCACTGTAGCGCTTGCCGCGCGGTGTGCCGAGGGCGTCCCGCCCTACTCCCACTCGATCGTCGCCGGCGGCTTGCTCGAGACGTCGTAGGTGACGCGATTGATTCCGCGCACCTCGTTGATGATGCGGCCCGACACCTTCTTCAGCAGCGCATAGGGCAGCTCGGCCCAGTCCGCCGTCATGAAGTCGCTGGTCTGCACGGCACGCAGCGCGACGACGTAGTCGTAGGTGCGGCCGTCGCCCATCACGCCGACCGACTTCACCGGCAGGAACACGGTGAAGGCCTGGCTGGTCAGGTCGTACCAGCTCTTGCCGGTGTGCGGGTCGATGAAGTTGCGCAGTTCCTCGATGAAGATGTGGTCGGCGCGGCGCAGCAGCTCCGCGTATTCCTTCTTCACCTCGCCCAGGATGCGCACGCCCAGGCCGGGACCCGGGAACGGATGACGGTAGACCATCTCCGGCGGCAGCCCCAGCGCCACGCCGAGTTCGCGCACTTCGTCCTTGAACAGGTCGCGCAGCGGCTCCAGCAGCTTCAGGCCCAGCTGCTCGGGCAGGCCGCCGACGTTGTGGTGGCTCTTGATCGTGACGGCCTTCTTGCTCTTGGCGCCGCCGGACTCGATGACGTCCGGATAGATCGTGCCCTGCGCGAGCCACGCGACGGTGCGCGCGTGCGTCTGCTTGATCTTCGCCGCTTCGGCCTTGAAGACGTCGACGAACAGGCCGCCGATGATCTTGCGCTTGGCCTCCGGGTCGCTCACGCCCGCGAGCTTGCCCAGGAACAGGTCGCTCGCGTCCACGCGGACGACCTTCGCGTGCAGCTTGCCCGCGAACATGTCCATCACCGCGTCGCCCTCGTGCAGCCGCAGCAGGCCGTGGTCGACGAACACGCAGGTGAGCTGGTCGCCGATGGCGCGGTGGATCAGCGCGGCGGCGACGGACGAATCGACGCCGCCCGACAGGCCGAGGATCACTTCCTCGTCGCCGACCTGCCGGCGGATCGCTTCCACCGCTTCGGCGATGTGGTCCTTCATCACCCAGTCCGCCCGCGCGCCGCAGATGCCGCGCACGAAGCGCTCCAGGATCGCGCGGCCCTGCACCGTGTGCGTGACCTCCGCGTGGAACTGGATCGCGTAGAACTTG
Source organism: Ramlibacter algicola (assembly GCF_016641735.1). NCBI lineage: Bacteria > Pseudomonadati > Pseudomonadota > Betaproteobacteria > Burkholderiales > Comamonadaceae > Ramlibacter > Ramlibacter algicola. The sequence goes on from NZ_JAEDAO010000001.1 coordinate 2,570,404, forward strand.
CGCGCCTCGTCGGCCATGCCGGCGATCGGGCAGCTGTCGGTCGATGCCATCAGCTTGAATCCCGGCGGCATCTCGGTGACCTTGTCGCCGTGCGACATCCACACGTTCAGCATCCCGTGGCCTTCGGGCGTGGTGAAGTCGGCGATGTCGCGCAGCAGTTCCGTGTGGCCGCGCGCGCGCACGGCGGCGAAGCCGAACTCGCGCTTGTGGCCGCCCTCGACCTTGCCGCCCAGCTGGTGCGCCATGGTCTGCATGCCGTAGCAGATGCCCAGCACCGGCACGCCCAGCTCGAACACCGCCTGCGGCGCCTTGTCGGTGGTGTCCTCGTAGACGCTGGCGTGGCTGCCGGAGAGGATCACGCCCTTGAGGCGGCCGTCGGCGGCGTACTCGCGCACCCAGGCGTCGCTGACGTCGCAAGGATGGACTTCGGAATAGACGTGCGCCTCGCGCACGCGGCGCGCGATCAGCTGCGTGACTTGCGAGCCGAAGTCGAGGATGAGGATCTTGTCGTGCTGCATGGTCAGGAAAGGTCGGTGATCAGGGGATGGTCGACCTGCAGGCAGGCGCGCTGCAGCGCGCGGTCCATGGTGACCAGGGGCGCCTTCAGGTCCACCGCGACCTTCAGGTACGCGGCGTCGTAGGGGGTGAGTTGCAGGGACTGCGACCAGTTCCAGGACTCGAGGGGCGACACGCGCGTGGGCGCGAGCGCCACCGGCAGGCGGCTCAGGAGCCGCAGCACGTGCTGGTGGGCGCTGTCGGTGAAGCGGCCCCGCGCCAGCGCACGGCCGGCGGCGTGCAGGGCTTCCAGCGGGAAGATGGACGCGCTGGTGGCGCTCTCCTCGCCGGACATGATGCGAATCAGCGCCTGCGACACCTTGTCGCCGCCTTCATCGGGGAACACCCAGCTGGCGAAGGCCGAGGCATCAATCACCAGCATGGGTGCCTTTCGGGTCCTGCGTCCACGCTTCCCCGCGGGCGTCGCGCTCGCCCTTGTGCTCGTCCCAGAACTGCTGGAACGACGGGCCGCGGCCGACTTTGTCGCGCAGCGCCTGCAGCTCCTGCGCGATGGCCTGCCGGCGCGCCTCGATGCTGGGCTGCTCGGTCTCGGGTTCCTTGATCAGGCGGATCACGCGCTTGCCGTGGCGGGTCAGCACCACCTCCTCGCCCTGCTCCACCGCCCGGATCAGTTCCGACAGCTGGCTCTTGGCCTGGTGGATGGGGACGGTGTGCATGAGTCTGGCTCGATTTCCGTTCGATCTGGCCAGATTCTAAGGCTTGCCAAGAAAAAGGGCCAGAAAATTCTGGCCCTTTTTGCTGCGCATGGAGGCGTTCAGTCGGCGCGGTAGTTCGGCGCTTCCTTGGTGATCTGCACGTCGTGCACGTGGCTCTCGCGCATGCCGGCGGCCGTGATCTGCACGAACGCGGCCTGCGAGCGCATCTCCTCGATGCTGCCGCAGCCGCAGTAGCCCATGGAGGCGCGGACGCCGCCGGCGAGCTGGTACACGATGGACACGAGTGAGCCCTTGTACGGCACGCGGCCTTCGATGCCTTCGGGCACCAGCTTGTCGGCGTTCGGATTGGCGCCGCTGGACTCCTGGAAGTAGCGGTCGGCACTGCCCTGCTGCATCGCGCCGATCGAGCCCATGCCGCGGTACGACTTGTAGCTGCGGCCCTGGTACAGGACGATCTCGCCGGGCGCCTCCTCGGTGCCCGCGAACATGCCGCCCATCATCACGGTGCTCGCACCGGCGGCGATGGCCTTGGCGATGTCGCCCGAGTAGCGGATGCCGCCGTCGGCGATCAGCGGGATGCCGGTGCCGGCGAGTGCGGTAGCGACGTTGTCGATCGCCGTGATTTGCGGCACGCCGACGCCGGCCACGATGCGCGTGGTGCAGATCGAACCTGGGCCGATGCCGACCTTCACCGCGTCCGCACCCGCATCGGCCAGCGCGCGGGCCGCATCGCCGGTGGCGATATTGCCGCCGATCACGTCCACCTGCGGGTAGTTCTGCTTCACCCAGCGCACGCGCTCGATGACGCCCTTGCTGTGACCGTGCGCGGTGTCCACGACGAGGACGTCCACGCCGGCCTTGACCAGCGCCTCGACGCGCTCCTCGGTGCCCTCGCCGACGCCGACCGCGGCACCGACGCGCAGGCGGCCCGACGCGTCGCGCGCGGCGTTCGGGAAGCTGGTCTGCTTGGTGATGTCCTTGACGGTGATCAGGCCCTTGAGCTCGAAGTTGTCGCCCAGGACCAGCAGCCGCTCGAGCTTGTGCTTGTTCAGCAGGGCCTTGGCATCGGCGGCGCTGGTGCCCTCGCGCACCGTCACCAGCTTCTCGCGCGGCGTCATGATCTGGCTGACCGGCACGTCCAGGCGCGTCTCAAAGCGCAGGTCGCGGCCGGTGACGATGCCCGCCACCCTGCCGGCGTCGATGACCGGGAAGCCCGAGATGCCCATCTGCTCCTGCATCTCCAGCACCTGGCGCACGGTGTGCTGCGGCGTGATCACGACGGGATCGCGCAGCACGCCGGATTCATAGCGTTTGACGCGCGAGACCTCGGCGGCCTGCTGCTTGGGCGTCAGGTTCTTGTGGACGATGCCGATGCCGCCTTCCTGCGCCATCGCGATGGCCAGCCGCGCTTCCGTCACCGTGTCCATGGCGGCGGACACCAGCGGCAGGTTCAGGGGGATGTTGCGGGAGAGGCGCGTCGCGAGGGACGTGTCCTTGGGCAGGACCTGGGAGAACGCGGGGACCAGCAACACGTCGTCGAAGGTCAGCGCTTTGCCAAGAAGGCGCATGTCGAGGCTCCAAAAAAAGGATTGTATCGATGCCTCCTGGCCCTCGACCGCGAGTGGCTTGGGCGCGACGCCCTGCCGGGCGCCCGCGCCGCAACACTTCGCCACGGTCGCGCTGCGCTCTACACTGCGGGCCATGAACGCCCTTCGCGCCCTTGCCGTCGTCGCCTGCTGTGCCCTGCCCCTCGCCGCCGTGGCCCAGTGGCAATGGATCGACAAGGACGGGCGCCGCGTGTTCAGCGACAAGTCGCCCCCTCCCGAGATCCCGGCCAGGAACATCCTCAAGGCTCCCAACGGCCGCGCGCTGCCGGTCGAACCCGAAGCGCCGGCGGCTGCAGCGACCGCCGCTGCGCAGCCCGCATCCGGCGCGCTGAAGGTGTCCGGCAAGGACAAGGCGCTGGAGGAGAAGAAGAAGCAGGCCGAGGCCGCCGAGGCCGAGAAGAAGAAGGCCGCCGAGCGCGAGTTCGCCGAGAAGAAGGCGGAGAACTGCAAGCGCGCGAAGGAAGCCAAGGCCACGCTCGATTCGGGCATCCGCCTGTCGCGGGTCAATGACAAGGGCGAACGCGAAGTGCTCGACGACGCGCAACGTGCCGTCGAAGGCCGCCGCCTCGACGAGGCGATCGCCACCAACTGCGTGGCCTAGTAACCCTGTTTCGCGCCGGGCCGCCGGTTGGCGAACAGGCCCGTCGCGCGCGCACCCTGGCGCTGGAACCGCTCGCGCCGCGCCACTTTCGGATCGACCACCAGCGGCCGGCACACCTCCACGCGGTCACCTTCGCGCAGCACGTGGGACATCGGCGTGCGGCGCCCCCAGATCCCCACTTCGCCGCCTTCGGGGACTTCCAGGGCGCACGCGGCCAGCGCGTCGCCGACGGTGGCACCCGCGGCGAGATCGAATTCCTGCTCGCGCACCTCGCGCGGGCCAGGGGAATGCAGGACGGTGATGCGCACGATCAGCCGTACACCTGCTCGGCGCGCTTGACGAAGGCGTCCACCAGGCTGCCCGCGATGCGGTCGAACACGGGGCCGACCACGGCGGCAAGGGCCGTGCTCTTGAAGCCGTAGTTCAGGTCCAGGTCGACCTTGCAGGCGCGCTGGTCGCCCGCCACCGGCGAGAAGCGCCAGTGGCCATCGAGGTTGGAGAACGGGCCCTCGACCAGCTTCATGTCGACGCGCTGCCCGGGCACGTGCTGGTTGCGGGTGACGAAGCTCTGGCGGATGCCGCCGAACGCGATGCCCACTTCGGCCTTCATGCCGAGCGCATCCGTTTCCAGCACCTTGGCGTGGTCGCACCAGGGCAGGAACCTCGGGTACTGCGCGACGTCCGTGACCAGCTGGAACATCTCCTGCGCGCTGTACCAGATCAGCACGGAGCGGTGGACGGTTTTCATACGACAATGCCGGGTTTCGCGGCAGATTGTAGGCAGGGCCTGCAAGGCCGCCCTGTCAGCCCATGGCCAAAGCACCCGCCAGCGCCCCCCGCCTCGCCGAGAACAAGAAGGCGGCCTTCAACTACTTCTTCGAGGAGAAGTACGAGGCCGGCATGGTGCTGGAAGGCTGGGAAGTGAAGGCCCTGCGCGAGGGTAAGGTCCAGCTCACCGACGGCTACGTCGTCATCCGCGACGGCGAGCTGTACCTGATCGGCTGCCGCATCGACCCCTTGCGCACCGCGTCCACCCACGTCAACCCGCAGGCCGAACGCACCCGCAAGCTGCTGCTGCACAAGGATGAGATCCGCCGCCTGATCGGCAAGGTGGAGCAGAAGGGCTACACGCTCGTGCCGATCAACCTGCACTGGAAGGCGGGGAAGGTGAAGTGCGAGATGGCGCTGGCCAAGGGCAAGGCCGAACACGACAAGCGCGACACCATCAAGGACCGCGAAGGCAAGCGTGAGGTCGAACGCGCGATGAAGGCCCGCCACCGCTGACCGTGGGGATCGGGCGCGCCAGCCCGGCGCGGCCCGGCGGGCGAGGAATAAAGGCGCGCGGATCGGCGTTCATCGGGCAGCAACCCAGGAGACCCGCGATGCCCCTGCCCCACCCGACCCGCTTGCTGGCCGCCGCTGCCCTGGCGCTGGGCCTGAGCGCCTGCGCTTCGATGTCCGCGCCCGACGTTCCCGTGAAAGCGGCGGACGGCGTGCTGGTCGGGCCGAACGGCATGGCGCTCTACACCTTCGACCGCGACACGGCCGGCAGCGGCAAGTCGGCCTGCAACGGGCCCTGCGCCACCAACTGGCCGCCGTTGATGGCCAAGGCCGGCGCGTCCGCGACGGGCGACTGGTCGGTGGTCACGCGCGACGACGGCAGCCGCCAGTGGGCCCACAAGGGCAAGCCGCTCTACTACTGGGCCAAGGACACCAAGCCCGGCGACCGCACTGGCGAAGGCGTCAACAACGTGTGGCACGTCGCACGCCCGTGAGGCGTGCCCCGCTGGCTGCCACGGCGCCCTTGCGCTAGCCTCGCACCATGAGCTTCCAGGCCGCCGAGCTCGAGATGCAGATCCCGCAATTGCGCCGCTATGCACGCGCGCTGACGGGTGACGCGTGGGCGGCCGACGACCTGGTGCAGGACACGCTGGAACGCGCTTGCGACCGCTGGGCGCTCTGGAAGGCCGGCACCGACCTGCGCGCGTGGCTGTTCACGCTGATGCACAACCTGTTCATCGACGGCGCCCGGCGCGCCGTGCGCCAGCAGGCTTCGCACCGCGTGGACATCGACGACGTCGCGCAGGAACTGGTCGCGCCCCCGAGCGCGACCGACCGGGTGCTGGACCTGCAGCGCTGCCTGCTGCGGCTGCCGGAGGAACAGCGGGAAGTGCTGCTGCTCGTGGGCGTGCAGGACCTCAGCTACGAGCAGGTGGCCCGCATCACGGGCACGCCGGTGGGCACCGTGATGTCGCGCCTGTCCCGTGCGCGCGCGCGCCTGCGCGACCTGATGGAAGGCGCACCGCCACCGGCCTCGTCGGTGGTGCCGCTCAAGCGCCTCAAGTGAGAACCATGAGACCCACGGACCCGACCCGCTCCACCGCCGAAGACGAGCTGCACGCGCTCGTCGACGGACGCCTGCCCGCTGCCGAGCGCGAGGCGGTGCGGGCGCGCCTGGCCGCCGAACCCGCCACCGCGGCGACGCTACAGGCCTGGGAGGAGCAGCGCGCAGTCCTGCAGCGGCTGCACGAGGACGTGCTTCGCGAACCGGTGCCGCCAGCCTTGTTGCAGGCGACCCGGCAGGTCGGTGGCGCGCGCGCGCGCATCGACCGCTGGCAGCGCTGGGGCGGCCTGGCCGCCTCCGTCGGCATCGCCTTCGCGGTCGGCTGGCTGGCGCATGCGCAGTGGCAAGCCCTGCCCGCAGGGGCGAACGTCGCGAAGGCCCGTGCGGGCGCGGAATTCGGCCGGCAGGCGGTGATCGCGCACGTCGTCTACGCGCCGGAAGTGCGCCACCCGGTCGAAGTCGAGGCCGCGCAGCAGCAGCACCTGGTGCAATGGCTGTCCAAGCGCCTGGGCCGGCCACTGAAGCTGCCGGACCTGGCCGCGCAGGGCTACGAACTCGTGGGCGGCCGCCTGCTGCCCGGCGACCAGGGCGCGCGCGCGCAGTTCATGTACCAGAACGCCCGCGGCGAGCGCGTCACGCTGTACGTCGGCGCGCTCGATGCGGCGAAGACCAGCGGCGAGACCGCGTTCCGCTTCACGTCCGAGGACGGCGCGTCCAGCTTCTACTGGACCGACCAGGGCTTCGGCTACGCGCTGGCCGGCAAGCTGCCGCGGCCCGACTTGCTCGGGCTCGCGGAAGCCGTCTACAAGCAGCTCTAGGCCGCCTCGAAGGCGGCGACGTCGCCGTCGCTCAGGTCGCGCAGCGGATGCGCGTGCATCGGCCACGGGCTGTCGAAGAACTTCGCGACGTCGCCGGGCGTGACGTCTTCGATGCGCGCCGGGTTCCAGCGCGGCGCGTGGTCCTTGTCGATGGCCAGGGCGCGGATGCCCTCCATTGTTTCGCTGGCAGTGCCCGGGCGCAGCTGGAAGCAATGCCGCACGATGTCGCGCTCCATGCGCAGGTCACCGGCCAGGTCCAGGCCGCGTGCACGGCGCAACTGCTCGAGCGTGACGTGCAGCATCAGCGGCGACCGCTTGCGCAGCATGCCTGCGGCATGCGCTGCCCACTCCCCGCCATCCGCTTCCAGCGCGTGCACCATCGCGGGCACGTCCGGCTCGCCGAAGAAGCGCTCGATGTCGTGCAGGCGCGGCGCCAGCTTGTTGTCCGCCGGCGCCAAGGTGTGCGCGGGCAGCGCGGAAGCGCCTTCCCTGGCCAGGCGGTCCCACAGCGCGGGCAGGTCCTTGGCCGGCACCAGCGCGTCGGCCAGGCGCGCCTGCAGGGCCTCGGCGGCGCCGATCGCCTCGCCGGTCAGTGCGAGGTATTCGCCGATGCGGCCCGGGCAGCGGCCCAGGAACCAGCCGCCGCCGACGTCGGGGAACAGGCCGATCGCCGTCTCGGGCATCGCCATCTTCGTGCGCTCGGTGACGATGCGGCAGCGCGCGCCTTGCGAGATCCCCATGCCGCCACCCATGACGACGCCGTCCATGAACGCGACGTAGGGCTTCGGGTAGAAGTGGATCAGGTGGTTGAGGGTGTATTCCTCGGTGAAGAAGTCCTCCAGCCGCGCGTCGCCCGCGAGCACGGCCTGGTGGAAGAAGCGGATGTCGCCGCCCGCGCACAGCGCGCCGAACGGGCCTTCCTTGCCCGTGCCGCGCAGCAGCACCAGTTCGATTGCCGGGTCGTCGCGCCACGCCAGCAGCGCGGACGCCAGCTCCCGGATCATCCCCAGCGACAGCGCGTTCAGCGCCCGCGGCCGGTTCAACGTGATGCAGCCCGCCTTACCGACGACTTCGGCCAGCACTTCCCTCATTCAGTCAACCTCCGCGCTACGCGCTGCGGTGGAATGAGCCTTCGGAGCGGCCGGGCGGCTCATGCCCTTGCTCTCCATCCCACCAGTTCGTTCATCACCAGGGCACCGATCACCAGTGCCCCACCCGCCAGCACCGCCGGCGTGGGCGCCTCGTTGGCGCCGACCCAGGCCAGCAGGATGCCGAAGACCACTTCCAGGAGCGCCAGCAGCGCGATTTCCGGCGCCTTCAGCACGCGCGCGCAGAGCACCGACAGGGCGCAGGGAATCGCCAGTTGCACCAGGCCCAGCAGCGCGAGCAGCCCGATGTCGTGCCACGACGCCGCGAACGGCGTCGCCAGCGGCAGCGTGACCGCCGACGAGATGGCCGCACCCACCAGCACGGCGGGCACCAGGTCCACGTCCTCGCCGCGCGTATGACCGCGCTGCGTCAGCGTCCAGTTCACCGCGCCGGCCAGCGGCACGCACAGGGCCACCAGGGTGCCCGCGAGCTGGCCGGCGGACACCTGGGAGCCGTACATCCACGCGATGCCCGCCCCGGCCACCACGATGGCGGCCCAGGTGCGTGCCGGGATGCGGTGGCCGATCACGGCCCATGCGACGAGCGCGGTGAGGAAGGGTCCGACCGCCATCGTCACCAGCACGTTGGCCACCGACGTGAGCGTCAGCGCCACCATGAAGGCGGTGAACATCACGCTCCAGCACAGGCCGGAGAGCCACAGCGCGCCGTGGGCGCGGCGCAGCTTGCCGAACACCACGCGGCCCTGGAAGAACGGCAGGATCACCAGCAGCGACAGCACCGTGAAGAAGCTGCGCCAGAAGGTGACCTCGAAGCTGCGCGCCTGCTCCAGGTGGCGCGTGACGACGCCGGCGATGGACCACATCAGGGTCACCGCCACCATCAGCACGACGGCCTGCGGGTGCGTCAGCCGCATCGCGCGATCAGGCCGCGGACATCTCGCGCGACGCGCGCTTGCGGTCGTGCTCCTTCAGGAAGCGCTTGCGCAGGCGGATCGACTTGGGCGTGATTTCCACCAGCTCGTCGTCCTCGATGAACTCGACGCCGTATTCCAGCGTCAGCTCGATCGGCGGCGTGATCTTGATCGCGTCCTCCTTGCCGCTGACGCGGAAGTTGGTCAGCTGCTTGGTGCGGGTGGCGTTGACGATCAGGTCGTTGTCGCGGCTGTGAATGCCGACGATCATGCCCTCGTACACCGGGTCGTTGGCGCGCACGAACATGCGGCCGCGGTCGTCCAGCTTGCCCAGCGCGTAGGTGAAGATCTCGCCGTCGTCCATCGAGATCAGCACGCCGTTCTTGCGGCCGCCGATCTCGCCCTTGTACGCCTCGTAGCGGTCGAAGATGTTGGAGATCAGGCCCGAGCCGCGCGTCAGGTTCAGGAACTCGTTGGAGAACCCGATCAGCCCGCGCGCGGGGATGCGGTATTCCAGGCGCACGCGGCCGCGGCCGTCCGGCTCCATGTTCACCAGCTCGCCCTTGCGCTCGCCCAGCGCCTGCATCACGCCGCCCTGGTGCTGCTCCTCGATGTCCACCGTCACCAGCTCGATCGGCTCGTGCTTCTCGCCATTGACGGTCTTGAGCACCACGCGCGGCTTGGACACGGCCAGCTCGTAGCCCTCGCGGCGCATGTTCTCCAGCAGGATGGTCAGGTGCAGTTCACCCCGGCCCATCACCTCGAACACACCCTCCTCGTCGGTCTCCTTGACGCGCAGGGCCACGTTCGACTGCAGTTCCTTCTGCAGGCGGTCCCAGATCTGGCGGCTGGTGACGTACTTGCCTTCGCGGCCGGCGAGCGGGCTGGTGTTGACGCAGAAATTCATGGTCAGCGTCGGCTCGTCGACCTTGAGCATCGGCAGCGGCGCCGGGGCGAGCGGGTCGGTGATGGTCACGCCGATGCCGATGTCGGCGATGCCGTTGATCAGCACGATGTCGCCCGGGCCGGCTTCGGTGACCTGGACGCGGTCCAGGCCCTGGAAGGTCAGCACCTGGTTGATGCGGCCCTTGATCGACTTGCCGTCCGGGCCTTCCATGACCACCACGTCCATCATCGGCTTGATCGTGCCGGCGTTGACGCGGCCCACGCCGATGCGGCCGACGAAGGTGGAGAAGTCCAGCGCGGAGATCTGCAGCTGCAGCGGCGCTTCGGGGTCGCCCTCGTGCGCCGGCACGTGCTGCAGCACCGTGTCGAACAGCGCGGACATGTCGGTGCCCCACTGCTGGCCGGCTTCACCCTCTTCCAGCGAGCTCCAGCCGTTGATGCCGGAGGCGTACACGACCGGGAAGTCCAGCTGTTCGTCCGTGGCGCCGAGCTTGTCGAACAGGTCGAAGGCGGCGTTGACGACGTGCTGCGGGCGGGCGCCCGGCTTGTCGACCTTGTTGACCACCAGGATGGGGCGCAGGCCCAGCGCCAGCGCCTTCTTGGTCACGAACCGCGTCTGCGGCATCGGGCCTTCCTGGGCGTCGATCAGCAGCACCACGCCGTCGACCATCGACAGTGCGCGCTCGACTTCACCGCCGAAATCGGCGTGGCCGGGGGTGTCGACGATGTTGATGTGGGTGCCCTTCCAGCTCACCGCGCAGTTCTTGGCCAGGATGGTGATGCCGCGCTCGCGCTCGATGGCGTTGTTGTCCATCACGGTGTCGACGACCTTCTCGTGCTCGGCGAAGGTGCCCGACTGGCGCAGCAGCTGGTCGACCATGGTGGTCTTGCCGTGGTCGACGTGGGCGATGATGGCGATGTTGCGGATTTGCTTGGTCATTCTGTGTGGGTCGCGGTTCGCGACTGCAGGATCTGCTGGATTTCGATGGGGCTCAGCAGACGCCCCGGGATCAGTTCGCCGGCCTTGACGTGGGCGGTGCCCAGCAGGGCCGGCGGTTCGGCGCCGAAGACGGCGACGGACTGCGCGTCGGGCCAGGGGCCACGGCGGCGCAGGCCGGACAGGAAGCGGCCGGCTTCGTCGGCCGCCAGCGTGATGGCGGTGTGCCCGCCGAGCAGCGCCTCGGGCATCAGCAGCGCGGCTTCGCGCTGCGGTTCGGTCATCGCCTGGAGGCTCTCGAGGTCCACGCACTCGGCGACGTGGAACGGACCGGTCGCCACGCGGCGCAGCGACGCGAGATGCGCGCCGCAGCCGATCGCGCGGCCGATGTCCTCGCCCAGCGTGCGGATGTAGGTGCCCTTGCTCACGCGCGCGCGGATGCGCAGCGCGGGGCGGCCTTCATGCTCGACGCTGGCGAGTTCCAGGGCATGCACGGTGATGTCGCGCTCCTCGCGCTCCACCACTTCGCCGGCCCGGGCGTATTCGTACAGCGGCTTGCCGTCCTTCTTCAGCGCGCTGTGCATCGGCGGCAGCTGGCGCAGCCGGCCGGTGAACAGGTGCTGCAGCTTGGCGATGTCCTCCGCGCCCAGCGACGGCGCCGGGCGCTCGGCCGTCACCGCGCCTTCGGCGTCACCGGTGCTGGTCTCGATGCCGAGCACCGCGACGGCTTCGTAGGTCTTGTCGGCATCCAGGTGCAGCTGGCTGAACTTGGTCGCGGCGCCGAAGCACAGCGGCAGCACGCCGGTGGCCAGCGGGTCGAGCGTGCCGGTGTGGCCGGCCTTCTCGGCGCGCAGCAGCCACTTGGCCTTCTGCAAGGCGTCATTGCTCGACAGGCCGCGCGGCTTGTCCAGCAACAGCACCCCATGCACGGGGCGCCGCTGCACCCTCGTGCGTGGCGCGTGCATGCTCAGTCGTCCTTGGCGCGGGAGGAGACGGCGCGGGCGATGAGCGCGTTCATGTCGGCGGCGCGCTCGGTCGTACGGTCGAAGTGGAAGTGCAGCGTCGGCACCGTGTGGATGTGCAGTCGCTTGAACAGGCCGCTGCGCAGGAAGCCGGCCGCGTGGTTGAGGGCATCCTCGCATTCCTGCGGGTCGCCCACGAGCACGCTGAACCAGACCTTCGCGTGGGCGTAGTCCGGCGTGACGTCCACCGCGCTGAGCGTGACCATGCCCAGGCGCGGGTCCTTCACCTCGCGCACCAGCTCCGCCAGGTCGCGCTGGATCTGGTCGGCGATCTGGTGGCCGCGGTTGGGTTTGGTCTGCTTCTTGGGCATGGCAATCGGGACGGGGCCGGGAACGCAAGGGGCGCGCAACCTTGGCGCCCCTTGCGTCCGGCCGTCCGGCTTACAGCGTCCGGGCGACTTCCTTGATCTCGAAGAACTCGAGCATGTCGCCTTCCTTGATGTCGTTGTAGTTCTTCAGCTTGATGCCGCACTCGAAGCCTTCCTTGACTTCGCGCACGTCGTCCTTCATCCGCTTCAACGACTCCAGCTCGCCGGTGTAGATCACCACGTTGTCGCGCAGCAGGCGGAAGTGCGCCGCCCGCGTGACGATGCCCGAGGTGACGTAGCAGCCGGCCACGGTGCCGATCTTCGACGCCACGAACACGGTGCGGATCTCGGCGCCGCCGATGACCTCTTCGCGCTTCTCCGGCGCCAGCATCCCCGACATCGCCGCCTTCACGTCGTCCACGGCGTCGTAGATGATGTTGTAGTAGCGGATGTCGATGCCGTTGCCTTCGGCCGTCTTGCGCGCGCCGGAATCGGCCCGCGTGTTGAAGCCGATGATCACGGCCTTGGACGCGATCGCCAGGTTGACGTCGGACTCGCTGATGCCGCCGACACCGGCGAACACCAGCTGGACCTTGATCTCCTCGGTCGACAGCTTGGCCAGCGACTGCGCCAGCGCTTCCTGCGAGCCCTGCACGTCCGCCTTGATGATGATCGGCAGGCTCTTCACCTCGCCGGCGGTCATCTCGGTGAACATGTTCTCCAGCTTCGCGGCCTGCTGCTTGGCGAGCTTGGTGTTGCGGAACTTGCCCGCGCGGTAGGTCGCGATCTCGCGCGCCCGGCGCTCGTCGCTCAGCACCATGAACTCGTCGCCGGCCTGCGGCACTTCGGTCAGGCCCTGGATCTCCACCGGGATCGACGGGCCGGCCGACTTGATGGTGCGGCCGTCCTCGTCCAGCATCGCGCGGACGCGGCCGAAGGTCTGGCCGGCCAGCACGACGTCGCCCACCTTCAGCGTGCCCGACTGGACCAGCACCGTGGCCACCGGGCCGCGGCCCTTGTCCAGCTGCGCCTCGACGACCAGGCCCTTGGCGGCGGCATCCACCGGCGCCTTCAGTTCCAGCACTTCGGCCTGCAGCAGCACCTGCTCGAGCAGGTTGTCGATGCCTTCGCCGGTCAGGGCGGAGACGTTGACGAACGGCGAATCGCCGCCGTATTCCTCGGGAACGACTTCCTCGGTCACGAGTTCCTGCTTGACGCGGTCCGGGTTCGCACCCGGCTTGTCGATCTTGTTCACGGCCACCACGACCGGCACCTTGGCGGCCTTGGCGTGCTTGATCGCCTCGCGCGTCTGCGGCATGACACCGTCGTCGGCGGCGACGACCAGGATCACGATGTCCGTCGCCTGCGCTCCGCGGGCACGCATGGCGGTGAACGCCTCGTGACCCGGGGTGTCCAGGAACGTGATCGTGCCGCGCGGCGTGTCGACGTGGTAGGCGCCGATGTGCTGCGTGATGCCGCCGGCTTCGCCCGCGGCGACCTTGGCGCGGCGGATGTAGTCCAGCAGCGAGGTCTTGCCGTGGTCGACGTGGCCCATGACCGTGACGACCGGGGCGCGCCCGATCGATTCGGCATTGGCCTGCGACTGCTCTTCCTCGGTGAAGGCTTCCGGGTCGTCCAGCGCGGCGGTGACCGCCTTGTGGCCCATCTCCTCCACGATGATCATCGCGGTGTCCTGGTCCAGCGGCTGGTTGATGGTGACCATCTGGCCCATCTTCATCAGCGTCTTGATCACCTCGGACGCCTTGATCGCCATCTTGTGGGCGAGCTCGGCGACCGTGATGGTCTCGGGCACGTGCACCTCGAGGACGCGCTGCTCCTGCGGTTCCTGGTTGCGCGAATCGTCCCGATGGTCGCGGTCGTTGCCGCGGCGGCCGCGCGGGCCCCCGCGCCAGTTGTTGCGGCCCACGCCGCCGGAAGCGTCGCCGCGCGTCGGCAGCGGCTTCTTCTTGGACGGGTCCGCGGCCCAGCTGGAGGACAGCTTGGCGGACTTGACTTCCTTGTTGCCGCCAGGCGCGGCAGGCGCGCCCGGACCCGTGCGGGCCGGCATGGCGGGCTTGTGCAGCGTGCCCTTGGCGGCCACGCGCGCTTCGCCGGGCTTGGCGACGGGCTTGGGTTCCTCGGGCTTCTTGGCGACCAGCACCTTCTTGGGCGCGGCCATCATGGCGCGGATGGCCTCGGCCTCGGCCAGCGCCTTGCGGCGGCGGTCCTCGAGGTCCTTGGCGCGCGCGGCTTCCTCGTCGGCGCGGGCCTTCGACGCCGCGTCCGCGGCAGCGCGGGCTTCGGCGGCGGCGGCGGCGCGCGCGGCGGCAGCAGCCGCTGCATCCGCACTCGCGTCGACCTGCGCCTGCGTCACGGCCTGCTTCTTGGCTTGCTCGTTGGCGGCGTAGGCAGCGGCGCGCTCCTCGGCCTCGCGCTCGCGGCGTTCCTGCTCCTCGCGCTCGGCGCGCTTGGCGGCCAGGTCTTCCTCCTGGCGGCGGATCAGCTCGGCCTGGCGGCGCGCCTCTTCCTCGCGGCGGGCGAGTTCGGCATCGTCCACGTGCGGCGCGGCATCGCGGGCCTCGGGCTCGGGCGCCTCGACGACCGCCGTGTCGCCGCCTTCGTCACGCTTGACGAAGGTGCGCTTCTTGCGGACCTCGACCTGGATGGTGCGGGCCTTGCCGCTCGCATCGGCCTGCTTGATCTCGCTGGTCGACTTCTTGACCAGGGTGATCTTCTTGCGCTCGGGCGAGGCGGTGCCGTGCGAGGCCTTCAGGTAGCCCAGCAGCTTCTGCTTGTCCCCCTCGGACAGCGCATCGGTCGGCGCGGACTTGGCCACGCCGGCGCTGCGCAGCTGCTCAAGCAGCGTGTCGGGGGATTTCTTGAGTTCGTTCGCGAACTCGGCAACGGTGGTACTCGACATAGGTATTGGGTCCCTCCATCACGACACGCTGGCAGCCGCACCGGCAAACCAGTGCTCGCGCGCCTTCAGGATCAGGGCTCGGGCTTCGTCTTCGGACTGGCCCGTGATCTCGGTCAATTCATCGACGGCCAGGTCAGCCAGGTCGTCGCGGGTGTTCACGCCGTTCTCGGCGAGCTTGGCAATCATCTCGGGCGACACGCCGTCGAGGTCGCGCAGGTTCTGCGACACCTCCTCGACGCTCTCCTCGCGCGCGATCTCCATCGTCAGCAGGGCGTCCTTGGCGCGGGCGCGCAGCTCGTTGACGGTGTCCTCGTCGAAGGATTCGATCTCCAGCATCTCCTGGATCGGCACGTAGGCCACTTCCTCGAGGCTGGTGAAGCCCTCGGAGATCAGGATGTCGGCGATCTCCTCGTCGACGTCCAGCTTCTCCATGAACAGCGAGCGGATCGTGCCCTGCTCCTCGGCCTGCTTCTGCGCAGACTCGTTGGCGTCCATGATGTTGATCTTCCAGCCGGTCAGCTCGGAAGCCAGGCGCACGTTCTGGCCGCCACGGCCGATGGCGATGGCGAGGTTCTCCTCGTCGACCACCACGTCCATCGCATGCTTCTCCTCGTCGACGACGATGGAGGACACGTTGGCGGGCGCCAGGGCGCCGATCACGAATTGGGCCGGGTCCTCGGACCACAGGACGATGTCGACGCGCTCGCCGGCCAGCTCGTTGGTCACGGCGTTGACGCGCGAACCGCGCACGCCGACGCAGGTGCCGATCGGGTCGACGCGCTTGTCGTGCGACAGCACGGCGATCTTGGCGCGGCTGCCGGGGTCGCGGGCGCAGCTCTTGATCTCCAGCAGGCCCTGCTCGATCTCGGGCACTTCCTGGCGGAACAGCTCGATCATGAATTCGGGCGCCGAGCGCGACAGGATGATGGGCGCGCCGCGCAGCGTCAGGTCCACCTCCATGATCATGGCCCGCACTCGGTCGCCGTTGCGCAGGTTCTCCTTGGGGATCATCTCGCCGCGGCGCAGGCGCCCTTCGACGCGGCCGCTCTCGACGATGATGTCGCCCTTGTCCATGCGCTTGACGGTGCCCACGAAGATCTTGTCGCCGCGCGACATGAAGTCGTTCAGCAGCATCTCGCGCTCGGCGTCGCGGATCTTCTGCAGGATCACCTGCTTGGCGGCCATCGCGCCGATGCGGCCGATCGGCAGCGACTCGACCGGCTCCTCGATGTAGTCGCCTTCGTCGACGTCGCTCACGCGGTCGCGGGCGTCCATCAGCAGTTCCTCGGCATCCGGGTTCTGCAGGCCCTGCGCATCGGGCACGACCAGCCAGCGGCGGAACGTCTCGTAGTCGCCGGAGTCGCGGTCGATCGCCACGCGGATGTCGACTTCGCCTTCGTACAGCTTCTTGGTGGCCTGGGCCAGGGCGGACTCCACCGCGCCGAACACGACGTCCCGCTCGACGTTCTTCTCGCGCGAAATCGCCTCGACCAGCATCAACAATTCGCGATTCATGTCACGACTCTCCTGTCTGCCTGGGCCTGCGGCCCTTGAAATCCACCACCGGCGCCAACCGCGCCTCCCTCACTTCGTCCAGCGTGAAGCCCAGCACCTGCATCGGCGCGGGCTGCCGCTTGCGGCTCACGCGCTGCCCGGGCTTCGGCTCGGGCTCGTTCGACCACTGCACCTGCCAGCCGGCCTCGCCGCGTACCAGCTGGCCGCGGAACCGCTTGCGGTTGGCCGCCACCTGGCCCGCGCCCGCCGCGCCCACCGGGGCCTTCAGCGTGACGTCCACCACTTCGCCGGCGAACCGCTCGAAGTCCTTCTCCGTGCGCAGCGGCCGGTCCAGGCCCGGCGACGACACCTCCAGCCGCTTGTAGTCGATGCCTTCGACTTCCAGCGCGAACTGCAGCTGCCGGCTCACCTTCTCGCAGTCCTCGACGTTCACGTACTGCTCCTGCCCCGGCGTCCAGGGCAGGTCGATCGTCACGCGCAGCAAGCCGCCGGCGGAGCGTTCGATCTCCACCAGCTCATAGCCCAATCCGGTCACGGTCTGTTCGGCAAGGTCCTGCAGCGCCACGGTCTCCAATCCAGCATCCGACCGGACCGGAGGGCGTGCTCCTGGGAGCCCCCGCTCGCGCCAGGCACGCTTCGGCGGCCGGGCAAAAAAAACGGGCGGTAGGTCCGCCCGGTCTTGGTCGAGAAGCAAAGATTGTACCGTGCGCGGCCTTTCCGTGCAAGGCTTCAGGGCCTCTTCAAGCCATGGGATCGCCGCCCGAGCGCATGAGCTTGGTCGCCGAGCGGCGGCGCTTGTCGTCCAGCCTCTGCCGGCGTGCCGATGCGGGCGGCCGCGTCGCCTTGCGCAGGTGCGGTGGCTCGGCCACGCTGTCCACCAGTTCCTGCAGGCGGTCCCAGGCCTCCGTGCGGTTCATGTCCTGCGAGCGGTGCGACTGGGCCTTGATCACCACCACGCCCGACCGCGTGATGCGATGGTCGCGCAGGGCGAGCAGCCGCGCCTTGTGGTCGTGGGACAGCGACGAGGCGCGCACGTCGTAGCGCAGGTGGACGGCGCTGGAGACCTTGTTGACGTTCTGCCCGCCCGCGCCCTGCGCGCGCATGGCCGTGACCTCGACCTCCTCCGGCGGGATCGCCGTCGTGCGGCCGCGCAACGCCATGGCTGGCTCAGCCGGCCGCGGCCACCAGCGCGCGCGTGTAGTCGTGCGACGGCTGGCCCAGCACCTGCTCGACGGGGCCGGACTCGAGCACCTCGCCGTTCTTCATCACCAGCACGTCGTGCGCCATCGCGCGCACCACTTCCACGTCGTGCGTGATCAGCAGGTACGCGAGGTCCTTGTCGCGCTGCAGGCGCTGCAGCAGCTTGAGCACCTGCTTCTGGATCGTGACGTCGAGCGCGCTGGTGGGTTCGTCGAGCACGAGCAGGCGCGGCTGCACGATCAGCGCGCGCGCGATCGCGAGGCGCTGGCGCTGGCCGCCCGAGAACTGGTGCGGGTAGCGTCCCAGCAGGCCGGGGAACTGCGACTCGGGCATGCCGACGTCGTCCAGCGCGGCGAGCACGCGCGTGCGGCGCTCGTCGGCGGACAGGTGCGGCTCGTGCACCAGCAGGCCTTCGCCCACGATCTCCTCCACGGTCATCCGCGGGGAGAGCGACGAGAACGGGTCCTGGAACACGACCTGCACCTGGCGGCGGATGCCCTGGTTGGCGGCGGCCTTCGGGCCCCATTTCTGGCCGACCACGTCGAGGTCTCCGCCGTGCTTGAGCAGGCCCAGCGCGGCCATGGCCAGCGTGGACTTGCCCGAGCCGGATTCGCCCACGACGCCCAGCGTCTGCCGCGGACGGATCGCGAAATCGGCACTGCGCACGGCGGTGAACGCGCCGCGGCGGAACCAGCCGCGCATGCCGGGCAGCGCGACGGGATAGCTGACCTGCAGTCCCTTGGCCGCCATGACGGGCGCCGCCGCGGTGTCCGGCTCGGTGACTCCGCGCGTCGGACGGCTGTCCATCAGCTTGCGCGTGTACGGGTGTTGCGGCTGCTCGAAGACCTGCTGCACCGTGCCTTCCTCGACGAGGTGCCCGTGCTCCATCACCGCGACCCGGTCGGCGAAGCGCCGCACCATGTTCAGGTCGTGCGTGATCAGCAGGATGGCCATGCCGGTCTGGCGCTGCAGGTCGGCGAGCAGGCCGAGGATCTGGCCACGCAACGTCACGTCGAGAGCCGTTGTGGGCTCGTCGGCCAGCAGCAGGCGCGGCCGCGCGGCCAGCGCCATGGCGATCATGGCGCGCTGGCGCTGGCCGCCGGACAGCTGGTGCGGGAACGCCGTTGCGCGGCGCGCGGGTTCCGGGATGCCGGTGGCCGCGAGCGCCTCGATGGCACCGTCCCAGGCCTGGCGCTTGGACAGGCCCTGCTTCACCTCCAGGACTTCTGCGACCTGGTTGCCCACCGTGTACAGCGGGTTCAGGGCCGTCATCGGCTCCTGGAAGATCATGGCGATGTCGTCGCCGCGGACGCGAAGCAGCTGCCGCTCGGACAGCTTCAGCAGGTCGGTCGGCGCGGCGTCCGGCTTCTCGCCGGCGAGCAGCGCGGATCCGCCGACTTCGGCGTTCAGCGCCAGCCCGAGCAGCGACAGGGCCGTCACGGTCTTGCCCGAGCCGGACTCGCCCACCAGCGCCAATTTCTCGCCCGGGTCGATGTGGAAATTCACGCCATGGACGACCTCGCGCCCCTCGAACGCGACGCGCATGTCGCGCACTTGCACCAGCGGGGTCATCGGTCGGCCTTTCGGGGATCGAGCGCGTCGCGCAGCGCGTCGCCCATGAACGTGAGCAGCAGCAGCGTCAGCACCAGGACGCCGAAGGTGGAGAGCGAGATCCACCAGGCGTCGATGTTGATCTTCCCCTGGCTGAGGAGTTCGCCCAGCGACGGCGTCCCGGGCGGCACGCCCAGGCCGAGGAAGTCGAGCGACGTGAGCGCGAGGATGGCCGCACTCATGCGGAACGGCAGGAACGTGACGACCGGCGTCATCGAGTTCGGCATGATGTGCCGCCACATGATCCGGCCGTTGCCCACGCCCAGCGCGCGGGCCGCCTTGACGTAGTCCATCTGCCGGTTGCGCAGGAATTCGGCGCGCACGTAGTCGGACAGCACGTTCCAGCCGAACAGGCTCAGCAGCACGACCAGCAGCGCGACGCTCGGCGCGAACACCGCGCTGAAGATGATCAGCAGGTACAGCTCCGGCATCGAGGACCAGATCTCGATGAAGCGCTGGAACGCCAGGTCGGTCTTGCCCGCGAAGTAGCCCTGGATGGCGCCGGTGACGACGCCGATCAGGACGCCGATGGCCGTGAGCGCCAGCCCGAAGAGCACGCTGAGCCGGAACCCGTACAGCAATTGCGCCACCATGTCGCGGCCGCGCTCGTCGGTGCCCAGCCAGTTGCGCGACGAAGGCGGGCTGGGGAACGGCGTCGGCGTCCAGTACGCCATCGTCTTCGAGCCGTACGGGTTGAGCGTGTAGATCGCCCAGTTGCCGCCGCTGGTCAGGCGCGCGCGGATCGCGGGGTCCTGGTAGTCGACGCCGCCCGGGAACTCGCCCCCGAAGGTCGTCTCCGGGTAGTCGCGCACCAGCGGGAAGTAGTAGCCGCCCTCGTAGCGCACGACGATCGGCCGGTCGTTGGAGAACAGTTCCGCGAACAGGCTCACCGCCACCAGCGTGGCGAACACGACGAGGCTGACGAAGCCCAGGCGGTTGCGGCGGAAGCGGCGCCAGGCGCGCGCCGCCGGGCTCTGCGAGGCCTGCACGGCGGCCGCCGGCGGCACGGGGGCCGCGACGGGCTCAATCGAACTTGACACGGGGATCGACCCAGACATAGCTCAGATCCGAGATCAGCTTGGTGACCAGGCTGATGAGGGTGAAGACGTAAAGCGAGCCCAGGACGACCGGGTAATCGCGGCGGATGATGCTCTCGTAGCTGAGCAGGCCCAGGCCATCGAGCGAGAACAGGGTTTCGATCAGCAGCGCCCCGGTGAAGAAGGCGCCGATGAAGGCGGCCGGGAAGCCGGTGACGATGGGAATCAGCGCGTTGCGGAACACGTGCTTCCACAGCACGCGCCGCTCGGACAGGCCCTTGGCGCGCGCGGTCAGGACGTACTGCTTGCGGATCTCCTCGAGGAAGGAGTTCTTGGTCAGCATCGTCGTGACGGCGAAGCTGCCGAGCACCATCGCCGTCACCGGCAGCGTGATGTGCCACAGGTAGTCGACGATGCGCGCGCCCCACGACAGCTCGTCCCAGTTGGCCGACGTCAGCCCGCGCAAGGGGAACCACTGCAGCTGGCCGCCGAACACCACCAGCAGCGCGACGCCGAGCACGAAGCCGGGAATCGCATAGCCGATGAGGACGATGATGGTGCTGACGAAGTCGAACCGCGTGCCCGCCCGCACCGCCTTGGCCACCCCCAGCGGGACGGCCACCAGGTAGCTGATGAGGAATGTCCACAGGCCGAGGCTGATGGACACCGGCAGCTTCTCGACGATCAGCTGGGCGACCGGCTTGTTCTGCATGAAGCTGCGGCCCAGGTCGAAGCGGGCGTAGTCCCCCAGCATCTTCACGAAACGCTCCGACGGCGGCTTGTCGAAGCCGTACAGCTTCTTGATCTGCTCGATGCGGCGCGGGTCGACGCCCTGCCCGCCCCGGTACGCGGAGGTGTCGCCGCCGCCGCCGGCGCGGCGTGCCTCGGCGATGTATTGCTCCACCGGCCCGCCGGGGACGAACTGGATCACCACGAAGGTGAGGAACAGCACGCCCAGGAGCGTGGGCAGCATCAACAGGATGCGCTTGACGATGTACGCGAACATGGGGGCCTCAGGGAGAAGTCTTGGGCGGCAGGCGGGCCCACCACGTGGTCAGGAACCAGTCCATGTACGGCACGCCTTCGGGCGGGTACGCGGGGATGACCTTCGGGTGCTCCAGCTTCCACTTGCTCCAGGCGATGCGCCGCGTGCTCGCGGTCCACGCCGGGATCAGGTAGTGCTCGTGCGCGATCACGCGGTCCAGCGCGCGGCAGGTCGCGGTGAAGTCCTCGCGGTTGTCCGCGTTGGCGAGCCCGGCGACCAGGGCGTCGATCGCGGGATTCTTGATGCCGGAGTAATTGCCCGAGCCAGGGACGTCGGCCGCCTTGCTGCCGAACAGGTCGGCGTAGTCGGAGCCGGGGAAGTGCGTGCCCGGGAACGAGATGGACAGCATCTCGAAGTTGTTCGATTCCAGGCGCTGCTGCCAGAGCGCGAAGTCGATCTCGCGCAGCTGGAAGTCGATGCCCAGCAGGCCCAGCGCCCGGCGCCAGGCGGCGGTGGTGGTCGCGCCTCGCGCTTCGGTGCTGTCGATGAACTCGATCGTGAACGGCTCGCCCTTGGCGTTGCGCAGCGCGCCGTCGCGGAAGGTCCAGCCCGCGTCGGCCAGCAGCTGCTGCGCCTTGCGCATGTTGCCTCGCAGGCCGCCCGGGTTGTCGGTGCGCGGCGGCACGGCCATCGGGCCGAAGACGTCCGCGGGCAGGTTGGCGCGGAACGGTTCCAGCAGCGCGACTTCACGGGCGGACGGCAGGCCATTGGCCTCGCAGTCGGTGTTGCCGAACACGCCCTTGACGCGCTTGTACTGGCCGCGGAACAGGTGGACGTTCATCCACTCGTAGTCCATCGCGAGCTCGAGCGCCATGCGCACGCGGCGGTCGGCGAACTTGGGCAGCCGCAGGTTCAGCACGTAGCTGTAGAAGCCGTCGGGCAGCTTGTGCCTGAAGTCGGTCTTTTCCAGCTCGCCGCTGTCGATGCGCTTGCCGTTCAGCCCACGGGTCCAGTCGCGCACCGAGAAGAACTGCATCAGGTCGAACTCGCCGGCCTTGAGCGCTTCGAGCTGGGCGGTGTTGTCGCGGTAGATCTTGACCGTGATCTGGTCGAAGTTGTTCATGCCGCGCCGCACCGGCAGGTTGCGGCCCCAGTAGTCGGGGTCGCGCACGTAGGTGACGTCCTTGCCGAAGCGCACCGGGCCGACCTTGTACGCACCCGTGCCGATCGGCGTGTCCATGACCACCTGGTCGAACGGCTTGGCCTTGCCGTTCTCCATGCCCCACTTGGGCGAGAAGATGGGCATGCCGCCGACGGTCAGCGGCAGCTGGCGGTCCTTCTTCTTGAAGCGGAAACGCACCGTGCGCTCGTCGAGGACCTCGCAGGACTCCACGTCGGCGTACAGCGTCGCGTAAGAGGGATGCGCGTACTTGGACACCAGCGTCTCGTAGCTGGACTTCACGTCGCTGGCGCGCACCGGGTCGCCGTTGTGGAACCGCGCCTCCGGCCGCAGCCGGAAGGTCACCGACATCAGGTCGGGCGCCACCGCGACGTCTTCCGCCAGCAGCCCGTAGCCGACGCCGTTCTCGTCGTAAGGTGCGTACAGCAGCCCCTCGAACAACAGGTCGCCCAGGAACGACGGCGCGTTGCCGCGCAGCGTGTACGGGTTGTACTTGTCGAACGTGGAGATGCGCGAACCCGCGACGAGCCGCAGCTCGCCGCCCTTGGGCGCATCGGGGTTCACGTACTCGAGGTGGGTGAAGCCCGGCTGGTATTTGAAATCGCCCCAGACCGAATAGCCGGGGGCCGCCCAGGCCGGGGCGGCCAGCACCGCGGCCAGGAAAAACAACGCAAGTCGCATGCGAGAATTCTCCCTCTTTTGACCAAGCACACATCCATGGGCTTCCTGGCCGGCAAGAAAATCCTCGTCACGGGCGTGTTGTCCAACCGCTCGATCGCCTATGGCATCGCACGCGCCTGCCACGCGCAAGGCGCCGAACTGGCCTTCAGTTACGTGGGCGAGCGGTTCAAGGACCGCATCACCGAATACGCCGCCGACTTCGGCTCCAGCCTGGTGTTCGACTGCGACGTCGGCGACGACGCGCAGATTGCGAACCTGTTCCAGGACCTGTCGGCGCACTGGCCGAAGTTCGACGGCTTCGTGCATGCCATCGGCTTCGCGCCGCGCGAGGCGATCGCCGGCGATTTCCTCGACGGCCTGTCGCGCGAGGCGTTCCGCATCGCCCACGACATCAGCGCCTACAGCTTCCCCGCGATGGCGAAGGCGGCGCTGCCCATGCTCAATGACAAGAGCGCCCTGCTCACGCTCAGCTACCTGGGCGCGATCCGCACGGTGCCCAACTACAACACCATGGGCCTGGCCAAGGCGTCGCTCGAGGCGTCCGTGCGCTACCTGGCCGAATCGCTCGGCCCGAAGGGTGTCCGCGTCAACGGCATCAGTGCCGGGCCGATCAAGACGCTGGCGGCCAGCGGCATCAAGGGCTTCGGCAAGATCCTGTCGGTGGTCGCCGAGACCTCGCCGATCCGCCGCAACGTGACCATCGACGACGTCGGCAACGTGGCGGCATTCCTGCTGTCCGACCTCGCCGCCGGCGTCAGCGCCGAGATCACCTACGTGGACGGCGGCTTCAGCCAGGTGGTCGGCGGCATCGCCGAGCCCGCCGGCGAATGAGCCTGGGGCCCAGCGGGCCCTGCTTCGTTTCACGCCCCGCGGAACAGGTGCGCGAAGCTGCGGCTGACCTCGAGCACCTCCGGGTGCCCCTTGATCTGCACGCGCTGGCGGCCGGTGTCGTCGCGCGTCACCGCCTGCACCGCGCCGAGGTTCACGATCGTCGAGCGGTGGATCTGCCAGAACTGCTGCGGGTCCAGCTGCGGCAGCAGGTCGCGGATCGGCGTGCGGATGAAGGCTTCGTGGTCGGCGGTCTGCACCCGGGTGTACTTCTCGTCCGAACGGAAGAACAGCACGTCCTGCACCGCGATCAGGCGCGTGGTCGCGCCTGCCGCGGCCTGGATCCATTGCAGGTGGTTGGCCGGCGCGCCGCCGGCAGGCTGCGCCATGCCCTGCTGCAGCTTCACCAGGCGTGAAAGCAGCGCATCCAGCTGCGCATCGTCCGCGCCCGGAGCGCCGGACGCCCGCTTGGCCGCCAGCCGGTCCTTCAGCCGCTGCGCGGTCTGCGCGAGTCGCGCCGGTTCGACTGGCTTGAGCAGGTAATCCAGCGCCCCCTGCTCGAAGGCGGAGATCGCGTACTCGTCGTACGCGGTCACGAACACGATCTCGCCCTGCCAGTCGGGCAGCGCCAGGATCTCGCGTGCCGCTTCGATGCCCGTCATGCCCGGCATGCGGATGTCGAGGAACATGACGTCGGGTCGCAGCTGGTCGGCGAGCGACAGCGCCTCGTTGCCGTCGCGCGCCTCGGCGACGATCTGCAGGTCCGGCCAGGCGGCGGCCAGCCGGGTCTTGAGCTGCTCGCGCAGCAGGCGCTCGTCGTCGGCGACGACGGCGCGGGGCGCGGCGGACGTCATGCGGCGGGCTGCGCCACCGGCGCGGCGCCGGGAGCGCCCGCCTGCGCGGGATGGTAGGGAACGGAGATGCGCACGGTGGTACCGGAGTGGGAGTCGGACATCAGGCTGAGGTGGCCGCGCCCCGAGTAGAGCACGGAGAGCCGCTCGCGGATGTTCTGCAGCCCGATGCCGGTGCCCGACGTGGGCGCCTCCAGGCGGTCCAGGTCCATGATGCCGATGCCGGTGTCGCGCACTTCCACGATCAGCTGTCCCTTGGACACGCGCGAGGCCACGACCACCGTGCCGCCTTCGGGCTTGGGCTCGATGCCGTGCTTGATCGCGTTCTCCACCAGGGACTGCAGCATCATGGGCGGGAATTCGGCGCCGTCGAGATCGGGCGGCACGTCGTACTGCACCTCGAGCCGGTCCTCGATGCGCATCTTGATCAACTCCAGGTACGAGCGGATCAGGCGCATCTCGCGGCCGAGCGTCGAGGACTCCTCGCGCATCTGCGGCAGCGCACCGCGCAGGTAGGTGATCAGCGCCTTCTGCATCTGGCTGGCGCGGGCCGGGTCGGTCTCGATCAGGTAGTCCACCGCGGCCAGGGTGTTGAACAGGAAGTGCGGCTCGACCTGCGCCTGCAGCACCTGCAACCGTGCCTGCACCAGCTGGCGCTCCATCGCCTCGCGGCCCGCCGCGTCCTCGGCGGAGCGCACCTTCTCGTCGGCCTGCCGCACCTTGCGCACCACGATCTTGGCCGCCGCCAGGTAGGCGAACAGGATGATGATCAGCGTGGCGCCGAGGTCGGCGATCGCGCCGCCAGGCGTCCATCGCGTCCGGGTGACGATGTTCGGGCCGGGCTCCTGGTCGTCATCCTCGTCCTCGTCACTGCCAGGCGGGCGCACACGCGGGATCGGCGGCACCATCGGTTCGGCGGCGTCCTCGGACCGGTCGGCGCTGGCCGACGGTGGCTTGGCCGACGGCGGGCTCGCGTCCGGCGGCGATGCGTCGGCGGGGTTGCCTTCGGAGCGGCGCCGCGTGATCCGCACCCCGTCGGGGCCAACCTGCGTGATGCGGATGCCGCCGTCCTTGGAGGACGTGCTGACGACCCGCTCGCTCACGTGCTTCAGGTGCAGCTGTTCGGCGATGAGCTGTGCCGCGATCAGCACGACCACGAACAGCACGATCATCCGCCACCAGGACGTGCCGGCGGCCCAGCTGCTCAGCTCGGCGTTGGCGCGCGACAGCCACTGCACCAACGGTGCGCGCGCGTGGGGTTTCTGCTCCTCGGTCGGCATCATTCGAGGTTAACCCGCTTCAGGACGAGCAGCCGTGCAGCCGGCGGACGCAGCGCGGGCGTCGGGCCGCGCCATCACGAGGACGGAATCGGGCTGTGCGCGCGACGCGTCCTGCAGCTGGCCGATCATGTGGTCGACGGCCTGGTGGCTCGCGGCGGTCGCGACCGAGACGACGGCGGCAAGGACGAGGGCCACCGGCAGCGCCACGGCGGCGCGGACGGCGGGGGCCAGCAGGGGTTGGGGTCGGGTGGCGGTGGCTTGCATTCGGGCTCTCCTTGGTGGGCTCCAGGCCCGCGATGGAGTGCACTGTAGGAAGCCGCCGCCTCCGCCGCAGCACGCCCGCGATGGATTGCAGGCTGGCGCGACGGGCTGCAGCCGTGCCGGACGGGCCGGGCGCGCCGGCGCCCCTCACGCCCGCACGCAGTCGGCGAAGTAGCGCATCTTGCCGTCCGGCCCCGGCTCCTCGACGAGACCGTGCATGTCGGTCTCGAAGCCCGGGCACTGGGCGTTGAACTCGCGCGAGAACTTCAGGTAGTCGACGATCTTCTTGTTGAACACCTCGCCCGGGATCAGCAGCGGGATGCCCGGCGGGTACGGCGTCACCAGCGAGGTGGTGATGCGCCCTTCCAGGTCGTCGATCCCCACCCGCTCGGTCTTGCGGTGCGCGATGTGCGCGAAGGCATCGCTGGGTTTCATCGCGGGAGTCAGGTCCGACAGGTACATGTCGGTGGTCAGGCGGGCGATGTCGTACTTGGCATAGAGCTCGTGGACGAACTGGCACAGGTCGGCCAGCCCCATGCGCTCGTACTGCGGGTACTGGGCGCAGAACTCCGGCAGGATGCGCCACATCGGCTGGTTGCGCGCGTAGTCGTCCTTGAACTGCTGCAGCGCCGTCAGCAGCGTGTTCCAGCGGCCCTTGGTGATGCCGATGGTGAACATGATGAAGAAGCTGTACAGGCCGGTCTTCTCCACGATGATCCCGTGCTCCGCCAGGAAGCGCGTGACGATCGAGGCCGGGATGCCGGTCTTGGCGAACTTTCCGTTCAGGTCCAGGCCGGGCGTGACCACGGTGGACTTGATCGGGTCGAGCATGTTGAAGCCCTCGGCCAGGTTGCCGAAGCCGTGCCACTTCGCCGTGCGCGCCTCGCCCTTGATGATCCAGTCGTCCGGCTTGCCGATGCCCTCCTCGACCAGCCGGTCCGGGCCCCACACCTTGAACCACCAGTCCTTGCCGTACTCCTGGTCCACCTTGCGCATCGCGCGGCGGAAGTCCAGGGCTTCCTGGATGCTCTCCTCCACCAGTGCGGTGCCGCCGGGCGGCTCCATCATCGCGGCGGCCACGTCGCAGCTGGCGATGATCGAATACTGCGGGCTGGTCGAGGTGTGCATCAGGAACGCCTCGTTGAACAGGTGGCGGTCCAGCTTGTTGTTCTTGGCGTCCTGCACCAGCACGTGGCTGGCCTGGCTGATGCCGGCCAGCAGCTTGTGGATGGACTGGGTGGCGTAGACCAGCGAGGTCTCGGGCCGCGCCCGCTTCTTCCCCATCGCGTGGAAGTTGCCGTAGAACGGGTGGAAGGCCGCGTGCGGCAGCCAGGCCTCGTCGAAGTGCAGCGCCTCGACGTAGCCATCCAGCATGTTCTTGATGGTCTCGGTGTTGTACAGGACGCCGTCGTAGGTCGACTGCGTCAGCGTCACGATGCGCGGCTTGACCTTGTCGGCGTCGACGCCGGCCAGCAGCGGGTTGGCGCGGATCTTGGCCTTGATCGCGTCCGGGCTGAATTCCGACTGCGGGATCGGGCCGATGATCCCGAAGTGGTTGCGCGTCGGCTTCATGAACACCGGGATGGCCCCGGTCATGATGATCGAGTGCAGGATGGACTTGTGGCAGTTGCGGTCCACCACCACCACGTCACCGGGCGCCACGGTGTGGTGCCACACCATCTTGTTGGACGTCGACGTGCCGTTGGTGACGAAGAAGCAGTGGTCGGCGTTGAAGATACGCGCCGCGTTGCGCTCGCTGGCGGCCACCGGGCCGGTGTGGTCCAGCAGCTGGCCCAGTTCGTCCACCGCGTTGCAGACGTCGGCCCGCAGCATGTTCTCGCCGAAGAACTGGTGGAACATCTGGCCGATCGGGCTCTTGAGGAAGGCGACGCCGCCCGAGTGCCCCGGGCAGTGCCACGAGTACGAGCCGTCCTCGGCGTAGTCCAGCAGCGCGCGGAAGAACGGGGGCTGGATGCCTTCCAGGTAGCTCTTGGCCTCGCGGATGATGTGCCGCGCCATGAACTCCGGGGTGTCCTCGTACATGTGGATGAACCCGTGCAGCTCGCGCAGGATGTCGTTCGGCAGGTGCTGCGACGTCTTCGTCTCGCCGTACAGGTAGATCGGCACCTCCGCGTTCTTGCGGCGCACCAGCTCGATGAAGTTGCGCAGGTTCAGCACCGCCGGGTCCACGTCCGGGCCGGAGGTGAACTCCTCGTCGTCGATCGACAGGATGAACGCGCTGGCGCGGCTTTGCTGCTGCGCGAACTGCGAGAGGTCGCCGTAGCTGGTGACGCCCAGGACCTCCATGCCCTCGGCCTCGATGGCCTGCGCCAGGGCGCGGATGCCCAGGCCGGAGGTGTTCTCGGACCGGTAGTCTTCGTCGATGATGACGATGGGGAAGCGGAATTTCATGGTCTGGGGAAAGGTCCGGGCTGCGGCTTGAAGGCGCGAAGTGTATGCAAATCGGCATCGCGCCTGCCCGCCCGCCGGCCGCCCCCACAATCAGCGGGACAGGAGGGCAAGCAAATGGAGATGGCGGATTCGACAGTGTGGTGGCTGCTGGCCGGTGGTGCGGTCGCGGTCGAACTGATGACGGGCACCTTTTACCTGCTGATGCTGGCGATCGGGCTGGCGGCAGGAGCGATCGCCGCGCACCTGGGCGCCGGCCTGGCGGTGCAGTTGATCGCGGCGGGCGCCGTCGGTGGCGGCGCGGTGGCCGCCTGGCACGTCGTGCGGGGGCGCCGGCCGGCGGAACCCGCGCCGGGAGCCAATCGCGACATCAACCTCGACGTCGGCGAGACGGTGACGGTGGATGCCTGGCGGCCGGACGGCACCGCCCTGGTCCGCTACCGCGGCGCCACCTGGACCGTGGCCCTCGTGCCGGGGGCGCTGCCGGCGCCCGGCGTCCATCGCATCCGCGAGGTCGTGGGCAGCCACCTGGTCGTCGAGAAAACCTGAACCTGGAGGGAAACCGAAAATGGAAATCGCACTGGTCCTGTTCGTCGTCGCCGTCATCTTCGTGGTGCGGTCGATCAAGGTGGTCCCGCAACAGCACGCCTGGGTGGTCGAGCGGCTGGGCAAGTACCACGCCACCCTGTCGCCGGGCCTGAACTTCCTGGTGCCCTTCGTCGACCGGGTGGCCTACCGCCACAGCCTGAAGGAGATCCCGCTGGACGTGCCCAGCCAGGTCTGCATCACGAGGGACAACACGCAACTGCAGGTCGACGGCATCCTGTATTTCCAGGTGACCGACCCGATGCGCGCCAGCTACGGCTCGTCCAACTACATCGTCGCCGTCACCCAACTGGCCCAGACCTCGCTGCGCAGCGTGATCGGCAAGCTGGAGCTGGACAAGACCTTCGAGGAGCGGGACATCATCAACGCCCAGGTCGTGCAGGCCATCGACGAGGCGGCCCTCAACTGGGGCGTCAAGGTGCTGCGCTACGAGATCAAGGACCTCACGCCGCCGGAAGCCATCCTGCGGGCGATGCAGTCGCAGATCACCGCCGAGCGCGAGAAGCGCGCCCTGATCGCGGCATCCGAGGGCCGCCGGCAGGAGCAGATCAACATCGCCACCGGCGAGCGCGAGGCGTTCATCGCCCGGTCCGAAGGCGAGAAGCAGGCGGAAATCAACAAGGCGCAGGGCGAGGCGGCGGCCATCCTGGCGGTGGCCGAGGCGACGGCAGGTGCGATCCGGCAGGTGGCCGACGCGATCCGGCAACCCGGGGGCGACCAGGCCGTGCAGCTGAAGGTGGCCGAGCGCGCGGTCGATGCCTTCCGCACGCTCGCCAACGAATCCCAGACCACGTTGATCGTGCCGAGCCACCTGGGCGAGGTGTCCGGACTGATCGCGTCGGCGATGCGGCTCGTGGAGGCTGGCAAGCCGCCGGCTGCGGCTGCCAGCTTGGTCAAATAACTGTCCAAGCGTCTGTCTGCCTAAACTGTCTAATCTCCACCCATCTGTCTAGACAGACACTGCCGATTTGTCTGTGTAGCCCCTGAACCACACCTGTCTTGACAGTCTGTCTAGTCTGTTCAACACTGTCTGAACAGTCTAGACAGAGGAACAGGTGCTCACGAGCAAGGACGTTCTGGAACGCACGGGAATCTCCCGCGCCACCCTGAACAACTACATCGCCACCGGGCTGCTGCCGCGCCCGGAGGTGCTGCCGCCGAATCCGCAGGACGGCGCGGCCCCCCGGATCGGCTACTTCCCGGACGGCACCGTCGAGCGCGTGCTGGAGATCCAGCGCCTCAAGCGCGAGGGCTGGAGCATCGCCCGGATCGCGTCGCACTTCGCAGGTGGCGCCGCCCCGGCGCCTGCATCCCCCCTCCCCCCGCCGCCACGCAGCCCGCTGTCGACGCCTGCACCCTCACCCGCTCCCGCCGACCGGGCGCCCTTGGTATCGCTCGCGGACATCCGCAGCCCCGCCTTCCTGCTGGACGACGCCTTCGGCCCGGTGTGGATGAACGACGCCGCGCGCTTCGATGGCAGCTCGCCGTTGCATGGCATCGGCCCGCGTCCTTCCGGCGCCGACCTCCTGGCCCGCCTGCTGGCGTGGCAGGACGATCCCTCGGTCGTGCATTTCGTGGCCGGCCTGGCGCGCCAGCGCGGCACGCCGCTGTCGCAGCTGGCGCCCCTGGTCCCGGCCGGCGTGCGGTCCGCGCTGGAGTCCGCTTACGGTGCAAGCCCCTCGGCCGGCGCCGAGCCCGTGGCCCAGGTGCTGCTGGCCGGGCCGCCCGAGAGCGCGCAGGTGCTGCAGGCGATCCACTTTCGCGAAGGCGTGCTGTTCGTCGCCGGCCCGGGCCCGGTGGCCAGCGCCGTGGCGCGCCCCCCGGCCCGCCGCGAGTTCCCCGCGCCCGCCCTGCTGCCGCTGGCGGTCCTCGCGACCACGCTGCAGGACGCGCATGCCCTGTGGCTGCGGCTGCCGGCCCGCGAGTATTTCGAGCTCGTGAGCGAGGTCTGGTCGGAGCTCGATGCGATCTTCCGCGAGCTCGGCGGCCGCCACGCCCGGCACCCGGGCGAAGGGATGGTCTGCTACTTCCTCCAGCGGCCGGGCGCCGATTACCTGGTCCAGGCGCTGCAGGCGGCCGACCGCATCCGCGCGGCCCTGCGCGGCGTCAGCAGCCGGTGGCAGGCCCGCAAGGGCTGGGACCTGGAACTGCGCATGAACACCGGCCTCGATGCGGGCCAGGAATGGACCGGCCCGCTGCGGCTCGTCGAACCGGTGGAACTATCGGTGCTCGGCGCGACCGCGGACCACGCGGGCGAACTGTCGCGCGCCGGCCGCGACGGCAGCGTCTGGATCACGCGCGGATTCGTCGATCGCGTGCCGGCGGCCGACCGCGAACGCCTGCGCTACGGCGTGCCCCGCCGCTCGGCGGACGGCGCGCCCGCGCGCGTCCTGGCCAGCTTCGCCCGCCTGCAGGACCTGGCCGCCGGTACCGGCGCCATCCCGCCGGCGATGGCCGACCTGCCCGTCACCGAATTGCTCGAACTGGCCCCCGCGGGCCCCACCCCATCGACCGGCCCCGCGGCCCGCTGAGACACACGGAGATCACGACATGCGTTGGTTCAAACCCAATCTGCGCAACAGCCTGCACGCGCTGTTCGGCGGCGGCCCGCCGACGCAGCCGCTGGACTACGAAGGCGTCTACACGCTGGAGGACATCCGCCGCAAGATGCTGGACGTCGCCATGTCGGTGGGCGACGAGCCGTCGGTCGCCGTGCGCCGCCGCATCCGTTATGCCGACGACGTCGAGACGCTCTGGTTCATCCGCGGCGAGCTGATGGGGCTGCTGGCGCGCGCGCACGGCGAGATGGCGGCGCTGTCGCGGATCGAGGACGTCAGCGAGATGTTCGAGGACCTGCTGCCGCCGGGGTTGCGGTCGCGGCCTAGTCCGCTGGGGAGGAATTGAGGTGCAGGCCGAAGTGGCTCACAGGCCGCCCTGCGGGCGGCGGCGGAAGGGGCGGGATTGCGCTCGGCCAGGCGGTACGTCATGCGCGGGCCGAATCGCAACGCGCGCCCAGAACAGGTTGGTGACGCGATCCCGGCCAGCCAAGCCGCCCAGCACCGACGTGGCCTTCCCGCCGCCGTCGCCCAGCGTCGTGACGTCCTCGGCCAGCAGTTCGCGAATGGCGGCCCGCTGGCCGCTCTGCGCCGCCGCGATGAACCTCTGCAACCCGAAGGCGGCCATCCGGCGATCCCTGCGCCGCGGCGGCCGCCCTGTGGCTGCACTTTGGCCCTCTCCGAGTTCCCCGATCGGATGTGCAGCACCTTCGCGGGAGAACTGCGAACGAAAGTAGTCTCCGCACCGTGTCACAGCGCCATCGAATGGAACGTCTTGGGCGTGGGAGGTCGGATTCGGCCTCCACCCATCATTCACATCGAAGGAAACCGTTCCATGAAGCGCGCTGTTTGGTTCCAGTCATCCCCTGAGGGCGCCAAGGCTGTCGGGGTGCTGCACCATTTCGTCACCAAGGGCACCAGCCTTCCGGGCTTGCTGACCCACTTGGTCTTCCTGCGGGTGTCGCAGATCAACGGCTGCGCGCACTGCATCGACATCCACACCCGTGATCTGCTTGACGAAGGCATGTCCATCGAAAAGGTCGTGCTCGTTCCCGTCTGGCACGAGGCGGAATACCTGTTTTCGGATCAGGAGCGCGCCGCGCTGGCGTGGGCAGAGGAGGTGACACGGGTGAGCGAGACCCACGCCTCCGATGAGGCTTATGCGGCCGCGTTGGCGGTGTTCGGCGAGAAGGACCTGGTCGATCTGACCCTCACCATCGCCGCGATGAATGCCATCAACCGCATGGGCGTCAGCTTTCGCATGAAGCCGCGAGCCAAGGCATGACTGCCGGGCCGGCCTCCCGCGCGCGTGTCCAGCCGCGGCCGCTGACACTCGGTCAAGCGCGGGGCAGGCCCATCGCCTTAACTGCTTCTGGCCGGAAGCTGGCGTCTCGGCCTGCCCACTCGAAATCAGTGGGTCAGTTTGGCGGACATAGTCTCTGCTAATGCGCCCTACCCTGCAATCTCGCTGCGGCCTGCGCTGCACGTCCGCCACGCTGTCCGCCGCAAGCCGACTGTGAATCCATATGCGGGACCCTGCCGCCGTAGAGCGGCAGGGTCGGACAGCCAGCCAGCGGGAGCTCGCCTTCAATGCACTGCGGAACACCTGCAACCCCGCAGTGAAGGCGGACAAGATTCAGAAGACAACGTCGCCGCGGCGTGCGCCCAGCCGCCAGTCGGCCCCGGGTTCAATGCGCCGGAACAGGCCTTCCGTCCACCATCTGCTCACCGGGATAGAGGACCACGATCCGACGTGCGCCGTGGGCCTCCTTGGCCATCCACTCACGGACAAATTTCTCGATTTCCACGCGGCCTTCTCGCATGCCGACGTCGCGGTTTCGTGGCTCGTTCCCGCGCACCACGAGGGCAAGTCCGAGCGAACGATTGAGTTGTTCGAGGTTCGCTGCCTTGTCGAATCTGGCCCAACCGCTCCTTGTCTTTCGCTCGGTCTCGCCATGGTAGATGGCCACAGGTTCCGCCAATTCGACGGGCCCTGTCCGCACCACGCATTGCGTGTCCCCGCACTGGATCGGCCAACGCTTTTGCAGCCGCACCTGGTACTGGTACTTAGCTGCAGTCCTGACCTCTGAGACCGTCTCACCAAAGGGGAGTGGCACCTTCACCGTCCCGAGTGGAACCTTCAGTTCGAGCTCAGACGGACTTCGCTTCTCGAAGGTCTCGTACGCCTTTACCCACGCGATGGTGAGAACACCTCCATTGGTAGGGATGAACTCTGGAGGCCGCTCGTTGATTGCCAAGCCAGCGCGCGGCTTAGCAGGTGTCAGCCAGCCGGAACTGTAGGCATGCCATACGCCTACCGCCGCCAACGCTGACGCGAGAACGGCACCCGCGCCGATATGAACGTTGAACTGCAAGACGACTCCGAGCGATGGATACGAGGGTGAAGCTTCAAGAATAAGGACCTTCAGTGGGGTCCGCCACCCCCCCCTTTTTTGTGTTGCTTTGCAGGTCCTGTTGCTTTCTGCTGAACGCTTCGTGGTCGACAAGAGCGAGCGGCTGGAGCTCATTTCTTTCGGACCTCGGCGGC
Source organism: Ramlibacter algicola (assembly GCF_016641735.1). NCBI lineage: Bacteria > Pseudomonadati > Pseudomonadota > Betaproteobacteria > Burkholderiales > Comamonadaceae > Ramlibacter > Ramlibacter algicola. The sequence goes on from NZ_JAEDAO010000001.1 coordinate 2,604,666, forward strand.
CAGTCGACCAGCCTTGCTCGCCAAGGCCTTCGACGCAGCGCTGATAACGCGGTGCGAGGGTGATGGCGTACCGGCATCTTGTTGGAGCAGCGATGCGGGGCGCGACAGAAGCAGGGCCAGTGCGGCGCGCAGCTGGACCCTTTGGGCACATGGGAGACGGTACCCCGCGCCTGCCAGTCGCACGGCTTCATCGACGGAGGTGACCTCGGGGGTTCCAAGCCGTGCTCGTCCGCGTGACGCGTGTGGTGCAGGTAGATGAGGGTCGTGTCCGTCTTCCGCTTGGTGGAGTACTTCGACAACAGTGGCGCCCATGCCTTGGAGGTCCGGAAGTGGCCTTCGCACTTATTCCATACGCGGTTGTGGGCGACCAGGTAGTTCTCCCACGCGCGTGCCGCGCCGCTCGTACCTTGGGCAACCAACAACTCTCCTAACGCGTCACGAAGCCGTTCGAGGGCGTACACGGGCGCGGGCGGGGGCGTGGTGTCGATTTGGCCGAGAAGGGTAAGGCTCGGCACCCTCCCCCGCCTCGATTCACGGCGCTGAAACCGTTCCCAAGTACCTGACGCATTCAGGTGCAGTTGCCATCGGTGCCTTTACGCACCTCTCGGCGAAGTCGTCAGCGGCCTTCCAGAGCGCTGGATTGCTCCCGAGCGGCATCTGCCCCTCTTGGCCCTTGTTGAATGCCCAGAAGTACTTGACGCTGTCCGGCACGCCCTGCACCAGGTCGAAGTCGTAGTAGTCCTCTGGCTTCGTGCTGGGGCGGTAGCGGTACCCAAGTCGCTGTCCGGCCGTCCGTTTCGGATGCAGGTCCTCGACAGCGTACGGACCGTTGATCAGGGTCCGCACGAGCTGGTCCATCGCCACTGTCAGCGCCTTCTCTCTCACTGCGACCATGTCGAGGACAGCGAGCGGGGCGCCGTCTTTCGGGTTGCCGTTGCCCGGGGGCGTGGTCGGCGGCTTTGCGTTCGGCTGGTTCAAGGTGCGCTCCTTCAGATCGACACCAACCCGGTGCCTGGGGAACGCCTTCTTACTGCCGCGATGACAGACGGGTCCATGGGCAAGATGTCCCGGGACCTGTTCGAGTTGTCAGGGGCTAACGTGTTTCGAACCACGCGCGCTGCTACGCGACAGTGTCTCGAACTGTCTGAGCGTGGGGGAACTGCGTGGGGGAAACCCCCGTCACCTACGTTGCGTAAGTGGCTGATTCCAAAGGGAATCTGGGCTCAGAAAACTACTGGCGGAAGGGGCGGGATTCGAACCCGCGGTGGGGTATTAGCCCACACACGCTTTCCAGGCGTGCGACTTAAACCGCTCATCCACCCTTCCGCGAAGCTGCGCATTGTACCCGCGCGCGTTACGCGACACGGGCGCGGCGAGACTCCTGCGGGTTCGTGATCATCTGCAGCAGCAGGCTGACGTCGGCGGGCTTGACCATGTGGAAGTCGAACCCGGCCTGCGCGGACCGTGAACGGCTCTCGGCTTCGCCGTAGCCGGTCAGGGCGATCAGCAACGCGTCGCGCGACGACGCCTGGCTGCGCAGCTGGTGCGCGACCTCGAAGCCGTTCATGCCGGGCAGGCCGATGTCCAGCAGCACCACGTCGGGCCGGAAGTCCTCGGCGATCTTCAGCGCGGCGATGCCCTCGTTGGCGACCTGCACCTCGAACCCTTCCATCTCGAGCAAGGTCATCAGCGTCTCCGCCGAGGCCATCAGGTCGTCGACGACCAGGATGCGCGACGGCCGCTTGCCGGCGGCAGCGCTGCGCGTGGCGATCACGGGTGGCGGAGCCGATTGGGCGGGCTCGACATCGCGTTGCGCCGGCAAGGTGATGCTGAGGGCGGTGCCTTGGCCCAACCCGTCGCTGTGCGCCTCGACGTGGCCGCCGTGCAACTCGACGAGGTGCTTCACCAGCGTCAGGCCGATGCCCAGGCCGCCCTGCGAGCGGTCCAGCGACTGGTCCGCCTGCGCGAACAGGTCGAAGATGTGCGGCAGGAACGCCGGGTCGATGCCGGCGCCCTGGTCGCGCACGCTGATCACCGCGCGGTGGCCGTCGAAGGTGGCACGCAGCTCGATCTGCGCACCGGGCGGCGAGAACTTGGACGCGTTGTTCAGCAGGTTGGAGAGCACCTGCGCCAGCCGCACCGGATCGCCCTCCACCACCACAGGCTCCGGCGGCAGCTCGATGCGCATGCGCTGGTTGCGCGCCTCCAGCTTGGGCTGCACCGCCTCGGCCGACCGCTCCACGATGGAGGCGACCGACAGCCGCTCCGGCTTGACCACCACCTTGCCCTGCACGATGCGCGAGACGTCCAGCAGGTCGTCGATGAGGCGCGCCATGTGGTCGGCCTGCCGGCTGATGACGTCGCGGGCCCAGGTCATCGTGTCCGTGGGCACGTTGGTGCCTTGCATGATGTGCACGGCGTTGCGGATCGGTGCCAGCGGGTTGCGCAGTTCGTGCGCCAGCATGGCGAGGAACTCGTTCTTGCGGCGGTCCGCCTCCTGCACGGCGGTGTACAGGCGGGCGTTTTCCATCGCGATGGACGCGCGGCTGGCGAACTCGCGCACCAGCGCCGCCTGCCCCGCATCGAAGCGGCCCGCATCGCCCAGGACGGCCAGCGCGCCGCGGGCCTCGTCGCCCACCATCAGCGGGCAGATCGCCGCCGCGCGGTCCCCTTCCCGCCAGAGGCGGAACTGGCGGTGGCGGATGGCGTCGTCCGCGGCCGTGCGCAACTCGGGGCCGAACGCTTCCGGATCGTCGGACCGCGTCGGCGGATGCATCTCGAGCCGGCGCACTCCGCCCTCGCGATCGGCGAGGCCGAGGATGGCTCGGTCGCCCAGCATCGGGACGCACAGCTCCAGGACGGTGGCGATGGTCTCGTCGAGGTGCAGCGACTTCGACAGCACGCGGCTGGCCTCGGCCAGGAAGTCGGCGCGGTGGATCGCCTGTTCGGCGGCGGTGCGCGCCGCCTCCGACCGGGCCAGCGCCTCGCGCTCCGCGGCGCGCAGCTGCAGCTGCCGGTTCATCCGGTACAGCTCGACGAACACGCGCACCTTGGAGCGCAGCACCTCCGGCACCACGGGCGACGGGATGTAGTCGACCGCGCCCAGGGCGTAGCCGCGCTTGGCCTGCAGTTCGTCGACGTAGGCCGTGATGAAGACGATGGGCGTCTGCGCGGACTTCTTGTAGTGGCGGATCAGGCTGGCCGTCTCGAGCCCGTCGATGTCGGGCATGTTGACGTCCAGCAGGATCACCGCGAACTCCATCTCGAGGATGTAGCGCAGGGCTTCCTTGCCCGACCTGGCGCTGACGATGTTCTCGCCGAGCTCGTCCAGGATCGTGCGGAAGACGACGTGCTTCTCCTGGAGGTCGTCGACGACCAGGATGTTGGCCTTTTCGCGGTCGGGCGCGGCGGCCTGGGTGGCGGGTGCGGGTACGGTCACTGGTGCAGCCAAGCCCTCAGCACGGTCAGCAGGTCCTGCGTGTTCACGGGCTTGGACAGGTAGTCCCACGCGCCGGCCTCGATGCATTTCTCGCGGTCGCCCTTCATGGCCTTGGCGGTCACCGCGATCATCGGCAGGTTCTTGCCCTGCGGCAGCTTGCGGATTTCCTTCATCGTGGCCATGCCGTCCATCTCCGGCATCATGATGTCCATCAACACGATCTCGATCTGGGGGTCGTTGGCGACGCGGCTGATCGCCTCCCGCCCATTGTCCGCCCAGACGATGTCCATCTGGTGCTCCTCGAGCACGGTGGCCAGCGCGAAGATGTTGCGCATGTCGTCGTCGACGATCAGCACGCGCCGGCCCGCCAGCGGCTTGGCCGACGAGACCGTCTCCTCGACCACGTCGCGGCGCGCATCCGGCAGCGCCGACACGTTGCGGTGCAGGGCCAGCAGCGCCGCATCGTACAGGTGCGGCACGCTGTGAACCTCGCGCACGGTGACCAGGTCGTCCGAGTGCCAAGCGAAGTGGTTGCCCTCGCCGACGGCCGTGCGGTACACGAGCAACGGCAGCGGGCCGAAGCTCGCCTGTGCGCCCAGCGCCTGGCGCACCTGGGCGGTGTCCAGCTTGCCGATGGCGTCGTCGAGCACGACGCAGTCGAAGCGCGTGGCATCCAGCGCGCGGGCGAACTCGTCCGCGTTGCCCGCCTCCACCACCGTGACGTCCTCGTCCTGCAGCAGGCCGATCAGGCGGCCGCGCGTTTCGGGCTCCTTCAGGGCCACCAGCACGTTGCGCTGGCGGCGCGAGGCGTAGGCCCGGATCTTCTCGAGCATCGCGTCCAGGTGGTCCTTGGACTGGATCGGCTTCTCGAGGAAGGCGATCGCGCCGCCGCGGAACGCGCGGTCCTTGGAATCGTCGGTCGAGATCACGCAGACCGGGATGTGGCGGGCCACGAAGTCCTGCTTCAGGCGATCGAGCACGCGCCAGCCGTCCATGTCCGGCAGGTACATGTCCAGCGTGATCGCGGCGATGCGGTACTGGTTGACGAACGTCAGGGCGCCGGCGCCCAGCGAGGTCACCAGGCCCTTGAAGCCCATCTGCCGCGCGGCATCGAGCAGGAAGCGCGCGAAGGCCAGGTCGTTCTCGACGATCAGCAGGACGAGGTCGCCCTCCTGGATGCTGTGGCGGTCGTCGTCGGCCTCGTTGCGCGCCAGCAGCGAGGTGTCGGTGGCGTCTTCGACCTCCTGCTCGTGCACTTCGGGCGCGGGCTTGGCGGGCGGCGGCAGGCGGCGTGCCAGCGGCGGCAGGGTCGGCTCGGCGTTGCGGGCATCGGCGAGCGAACTCGTGCGGCGCGTGCTGCGCGTCGACGGGTAGTGCACCGGCAGGTACAGCGTGAACGTGGAGCCCTGCCCCGGTGCGCTGACCAGCCGGATCTCGCCGCCCAGCAATTTCGAAAGTTCGCGGCTGATGGCCAGGCCCAGGCCCGTGCCGCCGTACTTGCGGCTGGTGGAGCCGTCGGCCTGCTGGAACGCCTCGAAGATGATCTGCTGCTTGTCGCTGGAAATGCCGATGCCGGTATCCGACACGGCGAAGGCGATCACCTGGTGCGCCCGGTTCAGCTCCTCGTGGTCGGAGCTCCAGCCGGTGAGGACGTCCTCGATCGACAGCGTCACGCTGCCCTGGTGCGTGAACTTGAACGCGTTCGAGAGCAGGTTCTTCAGGATCTGCTGCAGGCGCTTGGCGTCCGTCACCATCGAGGCGGGCAGCTGCAGGCCGTTGTGGATGACGAAGTCCACCGTCTTGGCCTCGGCCACGTGGCGGAACGTGCGTTCCACGTACAGCTGCAGGTCCGACAGGCGCAGCTCGCTGACGTCGACGGCCACCGTGCCGGACTCGATCTTGGACAGGTCCAGGATGTCGTTGATCAGCATCAACAGGTCGTTGCCGGACGAGTGGATCGTCTTGGCGAACTCGACCTGCTTGGTCGTGAGGTTGCCCTCGGGGTTCTTGGACAGCTGGTCGGACAGGATCAGCAGCGAGTTCAGCGGCGTGCGCAGTTCGTGCGACATGTTGGCCAGGAACTCGGACTTGTACTTGGACGTCAGCGCCAGCTGCTTGGCCTTTTCCTCCAGCGCCTGGCGGGCCTGTTCCACTTCCTCGTTCTTGCGCTCCACCTCCTGGTTCTGGTGGGCCAGCAGGCGGGCCTTCTCCTGCAGTTCCTCGTTGGTCTGCTGCAGTTCCTGCTGCCGGCTCTGCAACTCCTGCGCGAGCGACTGCGACTGCGTCAGCAGGTCCTCGGTCCGCATGTTGGCCTCGATCGTGTTGATCACGATGCCGATCGATTCCGTGAGCTGGTCCAGGAACTGCTGGTGGGTCGGGTTGAAGCGCTCCAGCGACGCCAGTTCGACGACGCCGCGGACCTGCCCTTCGAAGATGATGGGCAGCACCAGCACGTTCATCGGCGACATGCTGGTCAGCCCGGACGCGATGCGCACGCTCTCCGGGATGCTGGATGTCACCAGGACCTTCTTGCGGTCGAACGCGCACTGGCCCACCAGGCCTTCGCCGAGGTCGACCTCCTTGCCGTACGAGCCGTGGCCGTCCGACGCGTAGCTGGCCATCAGGCGCAGCTTGGGCTGGTCCTGGGTGTAGCGCAGCACGTAGAACTCGGCCTGCTGCGCGCCCACCACGGGCGCGAGCTCGGACAGGATCAGGTGGCCCACCGCGACGAGGTCGCGCTGGCCCTGCAGCATCCGCGAGAACTTCGCCAGGTTGGTCTTCAGCCAGTCCTGCTCGGTGTTCAGCTGCGTGGTGTCCTTCAGGTTCCGGATCATCTCGTTGATCGTGTCCTTCAGGGCGGCGACCTCGCCTTGCGCCTCCACCGTGATGGACCGCGTCAGGTCACCCTGCGTCACCGCGGTCGCCACCTCGGCGATGGCACGCACCTGGGTCGTCAAGTTGGCGGCCAGCTGGTTCACGTTCTCCGTCAGGCCCTTCCAGGTGCCCGACGCGCCCGGCACCTTGGCCTGGCCGCCCAGCTTGCCTTCCACGCCCACCTCGCGCGCCACGGTCGTCACCTGGTCGGCGAACGTGGCCAGCGTGTCGGTCATGGAGTTGATCGTCTCGGCCAGCGCGGCGATCTCGCCCTTGGCCTCCACGGTCAGCTTCTGGCGCAGGTCGCCGTTGGCCACCGCGGTCACCACCTTGGCGATGCCTCGCACCTGCGACGTCAGGTTGCCGGCCATGAAGTTCACGTTGTCCGTGAGGTCCTTCCACGTGCCGGCGACGCCCTTCACCTGCGCCTGGCCGCCGAGGCGGCCCTCGGTACCCACCTCGCGCGCCACGCGCGTCACTTCCGACGCGAACGAGGAGAGCTGGTCCACCATCGTGTTGATCGTGTTCTTCAGCTCCAGGATCTCGCCCTTCACGTCCACCGTGATCTTTTTGGAGAGGTCACCGGCGGCCACGGCCTTGGTCACGTCCGCGATGTTGCGGACCTGGCCCGTGAGGTTGGACGCCATGAAGTTCACGTTGTCCGTGAGGTCCTTCCACGTGCCGGACACGCCCTGCACGTCGGCCTGGCCGCCCAGCTTGCCTTCGGTGCCCACCTCGCGCGCCACGCGCGTCACTTCGGCGGCGAAGGACCGCAGCTGGTCCACCATTGTGTTGATCACGTCCTTGATCTGCAGGATCTCGCCGCGCACGTCCACGGTGATCTTCTGCGTCAGGTCGCCCATGGCGATGGCCGTGGCCACCTTGGACACGTCGCGCAACTGCACCGTCAGGTTGGACGCCATCGAGTTCACCGACTCGGTCAGGTCCTTCCACGTGCCGGCCACGCCCTGCACGTCGGCCTGGCCGCCCAGCTTGCCTTCGGTGCCCACCTCGCGGGCCACGCGCGTCACTTCCACGGCGAACGACGACAGCTGGTCCACCATGGTGTTGATCACGTTCTTGATCTGCAGGATCTCGCCCCGCACGTCCACCGTGATCTTCTGCGTCAGGTCGCCCATGGCGATGGCGGTTGCCACCTTCGACACGTCGCGCAGCTGCACCGTGAGGTTGGACGCCATCGAGTTCACCGACTCGGTCAGGTCCTTCCACGTGCCGGCCACGCCCTGCACGTCGGCCTGGCCGCCCAGCTTGCCTTCGGTGCCCACTTCCCGCGCCACCCGCGTCACTTCGGCGGCGAACGATCGCAGCTGGTCCACCATCGTGTTGATGGTGTTCTTCAGTTCCAGGATCTCGCCCTTCACGTCCACCGTGATCTTCTTGGACAGGTCGCCCGCCGCCACGGCTTTCGTGACGTCGGCGATGTTCCGCACCTGGGCCGTCAGGTTGCCGGCCATGAAGTTCACGTTGTCCGTGAGGTCCTTCCACGTGCCGGCCACGCCCTTCACGTCGGCCTGGCCGCCCAGCTTGCCTTCGGTACCCACTTCGCGCGCCACGCGCGTCACTTCCGAAGCGAACGAGGACAGCTGGTCCACCATCGTGTTGATGGTGTTCTTCAGTTCGAGAATCTCGCCCTTCACGTCCACGGTGATCTTCTTGGACAGGTCACCGGTCGCCACCGCCTTGGTCACGTCGGCGATGTTCCGCACCTGGGCCGTCAAGTTGCCGGCCATGGAGTTCACGGAGTCGGTCAGGTCCTTCCACGTGCCGGCTACGCCCTGCACGTCCGCTTGACCACCGAGCTTGCCTTCGGTCCCGACCTCCCGCGCCACCCGAGTCACTTCGGAGGCGAACGATCGCAGCTGGTCCACCATCGTGTTGATGGTGTTCTTCAGCTCCAGGATCTCGCCCTTCACGTCCACCGTGATCTTCTTGGACAGGTCACCGGCGGCCACGGCCGTCGTCACCTCCGCGATGTTGCGCACCTGCGCCGTGAGGTTCGACGCCATGAAGTTCACGGAGTCGGTCAGGTCCTTCCACGTGCCGGCCACGCCCTGCACGTCGGCCTGGCCACCCAGCTTGCCTTCGGTCCCGACCTCCCGCGCCACCCGCGTCACTTCCGAAGCGAACGAGGACAGCTGGTCCACCATCGTGTTGATGGTGTTCTTCAGTTCCAGGATCTCGCCCTTCACGTCCACCGTGATCTTCTTGGACAGGTCACCGGCCGCCACGGCCTTCGTCACGTCGGCGATGTTCCGCACCTGGGCCGTCAGGTTGCCGGCCATGAAGTTCACGTTATCGGTCAGGTCCTTCCACGTGCCGGCCACGCCCTGCACGTCGGCCTGGCCGCCCAGCTTGCCTTCGGTGCCCACTTCGCGCGCCACGCGCGTCACTTCGGAGGCGAACGATCGCAGCTGGTCCACCATGGTGTTGATGGTGTTCTTCAGCTCCAGGATTTCGCCCTTCACGTCCACCGTGATCTTCTTGGACAGGTCGCCCGCGGCCACGGCGGTCGTCACCTCGGCGATGTTCCGCACCTGGGCCGTCAGGTTGCCGGCCATGGAGTTCACGGAGTCGGTCAGGTCCTTCCACGTGCCGGCGACGCCCTTCACGTCGGCCTGGCCGCCCAGCTTGCCTTCCGTGCCCACCTCGCGCGCCACGCGCGTCACTTCCGAAGCGAACGAACGGAGCTGGTCCACCATGGTGTTGATGGTGTTCTTCAGCTCCAGGATCTCGCCCTTCACGTCCACCGTGATCTTCTTGGACAGGTCACCAGCCGCCACGGCCTTCGTCACGTCGGCGATGTTCCGCACCTGGGCCGTGAGGTTGCCGGCCATCGAGTTCACCGACTCGGTCAGGTCCTTCCACGTGCCGGCCACGCCCTGCACGTCGGCCTGGCCACCCAGCTTGCCTTCGGTGCCCACCTCGCGCGCCACGCGCGTCACTTCCGAAGCGAACGAGGACAGCTGGTCCACCATCGTGTTGATGGTGTTCTTCAGTTCCAGGATCTCGCCCTTCACGTCCACCGTGATCTTCTTGGACAGGTCACCGGCCGCCACGGCGGTCGTCACCTCGGCGATGTTCCGCACCTGCGACGTCAGGTTCGACGCCATGAAGTTCACGGAATCGGTCAGGTCCTTCCACGTGCCGGCCACGCCCTGCACGTCGGCCTGGCCGCCCAGCTTGCCTTCCGTGCCCACCTCGCGCGCCACGCGCGTCACCTCGGCGGCGAAGGTCCCCAGCTGCTGCACCATCTTGTTGATGATCATGGCGGTGCGCAGGAACTCGCCCTCGAGCGGGCGGCCATCCGCTTCCAGCGCCATCGACTTGGAGAGGTCGCCCTGCGCCACCGCGCCGATCACGCGCGCCACTTCGGACGTCGGGTGCACCAGGTCGCCGATCAGCGAGTTGATGGCGTCGGCGGACTCGCGCCAGAAGCCGGCGGCGTTCGGAACCTGCGCCCGCTCCTTCAGCTTGCCCTCCTTGCCGACCACGCGCGAGAGGCGCGCCAGTTCCTGCGAGATGCGGACGTTCTCGGCGACGACGTCGTTGAAGACGTCGGCCACCTTGCCGAAGATGCCGGGCCAGTCGGCCGGCAGTTGCGCCTTGGCGCTCCCGCGCTTGAGGTCCGCCAGGGCCTTGAACAGGGCGCGGTTGTTCTCCGAGCTCATCTCGAGCTCGTCGACCAGCAGGTTCACGCAGGCGACGTTGTCCTGCCAGAAGCCGGTGAGCTTGTCGTCGACCACGCGCCGGCTCGCCTTGCCGCCCAGGCGCGAGATGGTCTCCACCGACTTCAGCTTGTGCGCGGTGCGCGCGGTCTGGGCGCTCAACTCGTTGAATTCGGCCGCGATCTTGCCGTGGATGCCTTCCCAGTCGGTCGGCAACGTGACGCCGCCCTCGCCGCGGCGGTAGGCCGCGAGGGCCTTCAACACCTGCCGCAATTCACCGTCGCGCTGCTCTGCGATCGGGAGCTTCGCCACCACTTCCATTTGTACGTCCCCCAAAGTCGTCGCCCGGCGTACGACCGGGCGGGGGCCGAGCGTATTCGCTGGGGACGGATGAGGCAATCCGCCGCTCCTGCGGATGGCCTGCAAACCCAGTGCTGGCGCGGCTTGTAGGTGCGCGCCTACAGGAAAAAAGCCGAGGAGCCTACAGGGAGCGGAGTGGCGAAAACACCGCGTGCGCCCATGAAAAAAGGCCGCCCCGCGGCGGCCTTTCCGACGGGCCGGGGACCTCGTCAGTGCACCACGGCGATCTCGCTGCGCTGGCCACCCTTGTAGGTGTAGAGCGTCAGCGCGCCATTCTTGATGTCGCCCTTGTCGTCGAAGCTGATGTTGCCGGTGACGCCCTTGTAGTTGGCCGTCTTGGCCAGCGCCGGCAGGTACTTGGCCGGCTCGGCCGAGCCCGCCTTGACCATCGCGGCAACCATCACGTTGACCGCGTCGTAGACGTACGGCGCGTACACCTGCACGTCGGCATTGAAGCGCTTCTTGAACTTGGCGCGGAACTCGTCCATGCCCTTCTTCTCGCCGGGGCCGACGCCGCCTGCTTCGGCGCACACCACGTTGCCGTCGGGCATGCTGCCGGCAGCCAGCTTGGGCAGCTCGGTCGTGCAGATGCCGTCGCCGCCCATGAACTTGGCGTTCACGCCGAGCGACTTCATCTGGCGCATCATCGGGCCAGCCACCGCGTCCATGCCGCCGAAGAACAGCAGGTCCGGCTTGCGGCTCTTGGTGAGGGTCAGGATGGATGTGAAATCGGTGGACTTGTCGGTAGTGAACTCGTGGCCGACGATCTTCGCGCCGGCGGCCTTGGCGGCCTTCTCGAATTCCTCGGCGACGCCCTGCCCGTACGGCGTGCGGTCGTCGATCACCGCGATCGACTTGCCCTTGAGGTCCTTCACCGCGTAGCGGCCCAGCGTGCCGCCCAGGTGCACGTCATCGGCAACGACGCGGAAGGCCGTCTTGAAGCCCTGGCGCGTGTACTTCGGGTTGGTGGCCGACGGCGAGATCTGCGGGATGCCGGCTTCGTTGTAGATGCGAGAGGCGGGGATCGTCGTGCCCGAGTTCAGGTGGCCGATGACGCCGTTGACCTTCTGGTCCGCGAGCTTCTGCGCGGCGGCGACGCCCTGCTTCGGGTCGGCCGCGTCGTCCTCGGCGAGCAGCTCGAACTTGGCCTTCTTGCCACCGATGGTCACGCCCTTCGCGTTGAGTTCCTCGATCGCCATGCGGGCACCGTTCTCGTTGTCGCGGCCCAGGTGCGCGATGGCCCCGGACGTAGGGGCCACGTGGCCGATCTTGACGACGAGTTCCTGGGCGGACACCGTGCCCCAGGCGGCCGCGGTCGCGGCGAGGATGGCGACCTTGTGGTTCAAACGCATAGCACCTCCGATATGGAATGTTGCGAGCCCTTGGCTCGACGGCGGGGACCATATCGCAATTTCCGGACCCGAACCATAGGGACTAGCGCGCCTGCGACGCGCGACCGGCCGGATGGCTCAGCGGGGCGGCGCGCCGCCCGTGCGCGATGGATCGAGTTCCTCGGCCAAAGCCTCGGACACCGCCGTCGCGACGACGGCCTCGATCTCCTCCCGCAATGCCGGCGCGAGCTGGCGGCTGTGCTCGAGCACCACGCTGGCGATCGCCTCGCGCAGGCGACGGTCCAGCGTGAGGTCGATGCGCTGCATGATGCGGTGGACCAGCTGCTCTTCGGCGAGGCGGTCGACGGTGCCCGAAGCCGCACCGGTGCGCACGACTTCGGTGAGCGTGGGCACGTAGCGGGGCGGTTGGCGCTGTGTCACGACGCTGCCTCCGCGAGGTCATGGCGCTTGAGCGCGTAGCCGCGGCTGGCGTAGTGCTTCCAGCGGGCACGGCCAAGCTGCAGGTCCTCGCCATCATTGCCCACCACTTCGATCAGGCGTTCGAAACGCTCGAAGCCCTCGGGGATGGCAGCGCCGAGATTCACCAGCACGTCGTGGTGCGGCACCTGCTCGAGCCCGTCCGCCAGCACCACCGGCGTGCGCGCGGCCATGGGGCTGGTGGCGCCATGGCAGTGCGGCACGAAGTCGAGCGCACTGAAGGTCCACAGCGACACGTCCAGGTCGCGCAGCAGGGCCGGGTCACCGGTGACGATGACCTGCGTGCCCTGGTTCCAGGCCTTGCGCAGGAGGCGGCAGGCGTAGCCCACCTTGTCCGGCGCATGGACGTGGAACGTGATCTCGGTCATGACCTCAGGCGGCAGCCTTGCGGGTGCCCTTGCGTGCAGCGGTCTTGCCGGTCGTGGCCGCGGTGCCCTGCCGCGACAGCAGGTACTGCACGAGCAGGCCGACGGGACGGCCGGTCGCGCCCTTGGACGCGCCGCCCTTCCACGCCGTGCCGGCGATGTCCAGGTGGGCCCACGGGGCCTTGCCCGCGAAGCGCTGCAGGAACTTGGCGGCGGTCACGGAGCCGGCGGGACGGCCGGCGATGTTGGCGACGTCGGCGAAGTTCGTCTTCAGGCCTTCGGCGTACTCGTCGTCCAGCGGCATGCGCCAGCACAGGTCCAGCGCGGCGTCGCCGGCGGCGAGCAGCGACTGCGCAAGAGCGTCGTCCGTCGCGTACATGCCGCTGCGCACGCCACCCAGCGCGATGACGCAGGCGCCGGTCAGCGTCGCGATGTCAACCACGGCGGCGGGCTTGAAGCGCTCGGCATACGTGAGCGCGTCGCACAGGATCAGGCGGCCTTCGGCGTCCGTGTTCAGGACCTCGATGGTCTGGCCGCTCATGCTGGTGATCACGTCACCGGGCTTGAGCGCGCGCCCATCGGGCAGGTTCTCGCACGCGGGAATGATGCCGGCGACGTTGAGCTTGGGCTTGAGTTCGCCCAGCGCGCGGAACGTGCCCAGCACGCTGGCGGCGCCGCACATGTCGAACTTCATCTCGTCCATCTCGGGACCGGGCTTGATCGAGATGCCGCCGCTGTCGAACGTGATGCCCTTGCCCACCAGCACCACCGGCGCCTGCGAGTCGGAAGCCCCGCGGTACTGCAGCACGATGAAGCGCAGCGGCTCCTCGGAACCGCGGGCGACGGCCATGAAGGAACCCATGCCCAGGCGCTCGACTTCCTTGGGACCCAGCACTTCACACTTGAACCCGTGCTGGCGGGCCAGCTTCTTCGCCTCCTCGCCCAGGCGGGTCGGCGTGGCGACGTTGGGCGGCAGGTTGCCCATCTCGCGCGCGAACTCGACGCCCAGGGCCATGCCGCGGCCCTGTTCGAAGGCAGCCTTCGAACCCTTGGCGGCCGCGATGGTCACGCGCTCCAGCTCACGGCCTTCGGCCTTGGACTTGGTGGCCACGTAGACGTAGCTCGCTTCCGCGACGGCCGTCGTCGCGACGCGCACGGCGGCTTCGTCCGCATCTTCCGGCAGGCACACCACGATGCGCTTGACGCCCTTGCTGCGCAGCGCGCCGATGGCCGCCTGCACGGCGGACTGGACGCGGCGCGGGGAACCATCGGCCGCGCCGGCGATCACGACACGCTTCGCGGCAACGCCTTCGACACCCCAGGCCTGCAGCAGCTTGCCCGCCTTCGGCTCGAAGTCCCCGGACTTGCGCGCCGCCTGCACGATCTTCGACACCGGGTCCGTGCCCGCGCGGCCGTTCTCGGTGACGACGGCGACGAGCGCGTCGCATTTCTGGCGGCAGGCATCGGCCAGCCCGAAGGTCTTGAGTTCGAAGTCCATAATCTCCTGTTTATTCGCGTAGTCGCGGCCGCGCCGATGTTATTCCATTCGTCCTTGCGCAAAGAACTGGCGCGCAGCTTCGGCGCGACGCTGGTCGTGCTGGTCACCATCGTGGTGACGATGACCCTGATCCGCACGCTCGGGCAGGCCAATCGCGGCAGCGTCAACCCGCAGGAAATCATGATGGTCATGGGGTACTCCGTCCTGGGGTACCTGCCGCCGATCATCACGATGTCGCTGTTCATCGCCATCGTGGGCACGCTGTCGCGGATGTACACGGACAGCGAGATGGTGATCTGGTTTTCCGCCGGGCGCGGGCTGTCGGCGCTGCTGCGGCCGCTGTTCGGGTTCGCGTGGCCCATCCTCGCCGGCGCCGCGGTGCTGGCGCTGATCATCTGGCCGTGGGCGAACCAGCAGACGCAGGAACTGAAGGACCGCTATGGCAGCCGCGGCGACCTCGAGCGCGTCGCGCCGGGCCAGTTCCAGGAATCCGCCAACGGCGCGCGCGTGTTCTTCCTGGACAAGGAGACGCCGGACAACAAGTCCGGCAAGAACATCTTCATCTCCAGCGTCGACCGCGGGCACCAGACGATCACCTCGGCGCGCGCGGGCCGGGTCGTCCAGCAGGGCGACAGCCAGTTCCTCTTGCTGTCCAACGGACAGCGGGTGGAGAGCACCCTCGATGGGCGCGAGCTGCGGGTGAGTGAATTCAACGAACTGGGCAACCGCGTCGGCGCCGCCGACCTCGGGCCGCAGGACGCCGCGCCGGCCAAGACGCTGTCCACCGCGCGCCTGGTGATGGAGCCGACGCGCGCCAACCTCGGCGAGCTCGCGTGGCGCGTCGGCATCTCGCTGGCGGCCGTGAACTTCATCTTGATCGCAGTGACGGTGTCCAGCGTGAACCCGCGCGCGGGACGCAGCGGCAACCTGGTCTTCGCGCTGTTCGCCTTCATCGTCTACTACAACCTCATCAACCTCGGCCAGGGCTGGATCAGCACGGGCCGCGCGGGCTTCGCGCCGTTCATGCTCGCCTTGCACGGCGGCACCTTCGCCATCGTGGCGCTGTGGCTGGCCAAGCAGCACAACAACTGGTCCTGGCGGCGCTCCCGCGGCCCGAGGACGGCCGCGGCATGAAGACGATCCGGCGCCTCGTCTGGCGTGAAGTGCTGGCGTCGGTCGCCTTCGTGGCGGCGGGATTCCTCGCGCTGTTCTTCTTCTTCGACTTCGTCGACGAGCTGCCCAACGTCGGCAAGGGCGTCACCACGCCTTACCGCCTGACGCAAGCCCTGTTGTACGTGGCGCTGATGGTGCCGAGCCACCTGTACGAGCTGCTGCCCATCGCGGTCCTGATCGGCACCATCTTCGTCATGGCCCGGCTCGCGCAGAGCTCGGAGTACACGATCCTGCGCACCAGCGGCCTGGGCCCCGGACGCGCGCTGCGCATGCTGCTGGCCCTCGGGATGGTGTTCACGGTGCTCACGTTCGCGGTCGGCGACTACGTCGCACCCGCGGCCGACCGCGCGGCGCAGCTGCTGCGTGCGCGGTTCCAGGGTCGCATCAGCATCGGACAGACCGGCGCCTGGCTGAAGGAGCGGCAGGCGAACGCCACCTACAACGTGAACGTCGGCGCGCTGTCCCCCGACGGTTCGATGCAGTCCGTGCGCATCTTCGAGGCCGACGAGCGCGGCTTCGTCGTCAGCATCGTCCGTGCGCCGCGCGCCAATTTCGCCGAGGGCGGCTGGCAACTGCACGAGGTCGAACGCACGCTGTTCACCACCAACCGCGACGGCGCTGCGCAGGTGGCGCAGTCGAAGTTGCCCCAGTGGCTGTGGCGCACCGAGATCAGCCCCGAGATGGTGTCGGTGGCCCTCCTCAAGCCCGACCGCATGGCGACGCTGGACCTGTTCCAGTACATCCGCCACCTGGAAGCCAACGGCCAGACGTCGCAGCGCTACGAGATCGAGTTCTGGCGCAAGGTGTTCTATCCCCTCAGCTGCCTCGTGATGGTGGTGCTGGCCCTGCCCTTCGCCTACCTGCACTTCCGCTCCGGCGGCATCACCAGCTACGTCTTCGGCGGCGTCCTGATCGGCATCAGCTTCTTCCTGCTGAACAACGTGTTCGGCTACGTCGGCAACCTGCGCGACTGGTGGCCATGGCTCACCGCCGCCGCGCCGGGCCTGCTCTATTCGCTGCTGTCGCTGGCGGCGTTCAGCTGGCTCGTGCTACGCCGATGAAGCGCGCGGTCGTCCTGTTCGGCCACGGGTCGCGCGACCCGCAGTGGCGCGAGCCGATGGACGCCCTCGCCGCCCGCTTGCGACAGCGCGCTCCTGCCGTCGAGGTCTTTTGCGCGTTCCTCGAACTGCAGGCGCCGGACTTGCCCGGTTGCTGTGACGCGCTCGTCGCCGACGGCATCGGCGCCGTGACCATCGTCCCGGTGTTCTTCGGCGTCGGGCGCCATGCCCGCGAGGACCTGCCGAGACTCATCGACGAGGTCCGCCAGCGCCATCCAGGCTTGCACGTGCAGGTCACCCCGGCCGTGGGCGAGTGGGACGAGCTGCTCGATGGCCTCGCGGAAGCCATCCTCAAGCGCTCCTAATTCGCTTTTGCAATAATAGGTTCATCGTCTTAGACGGGAAACCGTATGAACCTGCACCAGTTCCGCTTCGTCCAGGAAGCGGCACGGCGCAACCTCAACCTGACCGAGGCCGCCAAGGCTCTGCACACGTCTCAGCCTGGCGTGTCCAAGGCGATCATCGAGCTGGAGGAAGAGCTCGGGGTGGAGATCTTCGCGCGCCATGGCAAGCGCCTGAAGCGCATCACGGAGCCCGGCCAGCACGTGCTGCGCAGCATCGAATTGATCATGCGGGAGGTGGGCAACCTCAAGCGCATCGGCGAGCAGTTCAGCGCGCAGGACAGCGGGACACTGTCCATCGCCACCACGCACAGCCAGGCGCGCTACGTTCTCCCGCTGCCCATCGCGCGCCTGCGCGAGGCGTATCCCAAGGTGAACATCAGCCTGCACCAGGGCTCGCCGGACCAGGTCGCGCGCATGCTGATCGACGAGGTCGCCGAGATCGCCATCGCCACCGAGTCGCTGTCCGACTACCAGGAACTCGTCACCCTGCCCTGCTACGAATGGCAGCACGTGCTGGTGATGCCGCAGGACCATCCGCTGGCCGCGCACGAGCGCATCACCCTCGAGGACCTGGCCGAGGAGCCGATCATCACGTACCACCCGTCGTTCACCGGCCGCACCCGGATCGACAACGCGTTCGCGCAACGCAAGCTGCAGCCGCGCATCGCGCTCGAGGCGATCGACGCCGACGTGATCAAGACCTACGTGCGGCTCGGCCTGGGTGTCGGCATCGTCGCCGAGATGGCGGTGCGCGACCAGCCGCAGAACGCGGACCTGGCCGTGCGCCCGCTGGGCACGCTGCTGGGGCAGAACATCGCGCGCGTCGCCTTCAAGCGCGGCGCCTACCTGCGCAACTTCGTGTTCCGGTTCGCCGAGCTGCTCTCGGACCGCCTCGATCGCAACCTCATCGCCAAGGCCATGAGCGGCCAGGCCAACGACTATGACCTCTGACTTTCCCGTGCGCACCCCCCCGGTCGAGACCAAGCTGCCCGCCGTCGGCACGACCATCTTCACCGTCATGTCCGCGCTCGCCACGGAAACGGGCGCCGTCAACCTGGGCCAGGGTTTCCCGGATTTCGAATGCGACCCGAAGCTGGTGCAGGCCGTCACCGGCGCGATGGAGCGCGGCCTGAACCAGTACCCGCCGATGGCGGGGGTGGCGGCGCTGCGAGAGGCGATCGCCGGCAAGCTGCAGTCCGTATACGGCCACAGCTACGACGCCAACACCGAAGTCACCGTCACCGCCGGTGCGACGCAGGCCATCATCACGGCGATCCTCGCGATCGTGCGGCCCGGCGACGAGGTGATCGTGCTGGAACCCTGCTACGACAGCTACGTGCCCAACATCGAGCTGGCCGGCGGCACGGTGGTGCGGGTCCCGCTCGTGCCCGGCACGTTCCGTCCCGACTTCGATCGCATCGCCGCGGCGATGACGCCGCGCACGCGCGCGATCCTGGTCAACAGCCCGCACAACCCGAGCGCCACGGCGTGGTCGCGAGAGGAAATGCTGCGGCTGCAGGAACTGCTCGCCCCGACCGACGTCTTCCTGATCAGCGACGAGGTCTACGAGCACATGGTGTTCGACGGCCAGCCGCACCAGAGCGCAGCGCGCTTCCCGGGGCTGGCGGCGCGCAGCTTCATCGTCTCGAGCTTCGGCAAGACCTACCACGTCACCGGCTGGAAGGTCGGCTACGTCGCCGCGCCGGCGCCCTTGACCGCGGAATTCCGCAAGGTGCACCAGTTCAACGTGTTCACGGTCAACACGCCCGTGCAGCACGGCCTGGCGCAGTACATGGCGGACCCGCAGCCGTACCTGCAGTTGCCGGCGTTCTACCAGCGCAAGCGCGACCTGTTCCGCGAGGGCCTGGCGCGCACCCGGCTGCGACTGCTGCCCAGCCAGGGCAGCTACTTCCAGTGCGTGGACATCTCCGCGGTCAGCGACCTGCCGGAGGCGGAGTTCTGCCAGTGGCTCACGCGCGAATTCGGCGTCGCCGCGATCCCGCTGTCGGCGTTCTATGGCGACGGCTTCGACCAGCGCGTCGTGCGCTTCTGCTTCGCCAAGAAGGACGACACGCTGCGCGCCGCCCTGGACCGCCTCGCGCGGCTCTGACGCGCGCTCAGCCGGCGCGCTGCTGCTTGCCTTCGAGCAGCTTGACCAGCGCCCAGAGCGTGCGGTTGACCGGCGTCGGGATGCCCAGGGCCTGGCCACGGCGCACGACCAGGCCATTCAGGTGGTCGATCTCGGTCGGCTTGCCGCGCGCTAGGTCCTGGGCCGTCGATGAAAGCTGGGTCGGCATCGTCTCGAAGATCCGGCGCACCGCCAGGTCGATGTCGCCGGGAATCTCCACGCCCTCCGCCTGCGCGACCAGCAGGCATTCGGCGACCACGTCGCTCATGACCTGCTGGATGCCCGGGCTGCGCACGTTCTCGCCGTAGGGACGCTGCGCGATGGCGGATACCGCGTTGTACGCGCAGTTGACGACCAGCTTGGCCCAGAGGGCGCCGCGCACGTTGGACGAGATCTCGACCGGCACGCGGGCCTGGGCGAACAGTTGGGCCACCTCCTCGCTGCGCGTCACGGGCTCGATGACGAGATCGCCACGGCCGTGGTGCTTCAGGTGGCCAGGGCCGGCCATCTCGGTGGCGACGTAGACGACCGCCGCAGCGACCTGCCGGGGTGGCAGCACCGTGCGCAGGCGATCGGCGTTGTCGACGCCGTTCTGCAGGCACAGCACGAGGGCCTCCGGCCGCAGGTGCGGCTTCAGCTGGGCTCCCGCGCTTTCCGTGTCGCCGGACTTCACGCAGAACAGCACGACCTGGGCCTGCGCGACGGCGGCGATGTCGGTCGTCGCGCGAAGCCGGACGTGCTCGTCGAAGTCGCGGGCTTCCATCCGCAGCCCGTGGCGCTCGATCGCGTCCACGTGCTGCGGCCGGCCGACCAGCACCACCGGGTGGCCGGCGCGGGCGAGCATGCCGCCGAAGAAGCAGCCGACGGCGCCTGCGCCGACGACGACGACGGGATGGAGTGGCTGGGTCATGGCCCATTCTAGGCACCGCTCATCCGCCACGCACCGTGACAAAACCGGGACTGGCCTTACACACGCTGTCATGGGCGGCCCGAACAATGGCCGCAGTTGAATCAGGGAGTCGACATGGACAGGCGTGACGCATTGGCGTGCCTGGCCGGCCTGTGGCTGGCCGGCTGCGGTGGTGGTGGCGGCGGAGGCGGAGGTGGCGGTCCCGTGGTGGCCGACTCCGGCGCGGCCGCGGCAGGCCCGCCGGCACCCGCACCCGCGCCTGCGCCAGCACCCGCGGCCGCGCCGGCAGCCGCCGCAAGCAGCTCGCCGCCGCCGCGCCTCGACCCGCCGTTCAGCGGGCCGATCGCGCTGTGGGGTGACTCGATGATGCCGCCCGTCGTCCGCGCGCTGGCGCCGCTGTATTCCGGCCGGGACGTCCACGACGGTGGTTTTCCCGGCGAAACGTCGGCCATGGTTCTGCAGCACCAGGCGGACGACACGCAGTACCGCAACGCGACCACGCTGTTCTGGACCGGCCACAACGACGTGCGGATCGACTCGGCGACGGCCGCGTCGCAGGTCCTCGCCAACATCGCCGCCAACGTGGCGCTGCTGGCGCCCGGCAACGACCGCTACCTCGTGCTCTCGCTGGTGAACAACGCGACCGAGGGCGCGCGCGGCACGGCGCAGTACAACGTCGTGGAGCAGATCAACCGCGAGCTGGCCGCGCGCTACGGCTACCACTTCGTCGACATCCGCGCGTTCATGGTGGCGCAGTCGAACCCCAACGACCCGCAAGGTGCGGCGAACCTGCAGGCCGACGTCCCGTCCGCGACCCTGCGCTTCGACGACATCCACCTGACCGGGTTCGGCGCGGACGTCCTCGCACACCAGTTCCTGAAGCCGATCCTCGACGCGCGCGGCTGGTGAGCGCGGCCCGGATAATCCGGGCATGCCCATCCCCGACCTTGGCCAGGATGCCGCCGCGCTGCGGCAGCTGATGGTTCGGCTCGGACTCGCGGCGGAGGGCGATCCCGTCGATGCCATTCCGCTGGCGGGCGGCGTGTCCTCGGGCATCTACCGCGTGCGCCTTCGCGGCGGCGACGTGTGCGTCAAGCAAGCCCTGCCCAAGCTCAAGGTCGCCAAGGACTGGTTCGCGCCGGTCGAGCGCGTGTTCCACGAGGCGGCCTACCTGCGCGAAGCGGCCGCGATCGTGCCCGTGCACGTCCCTCGCGTGCTGGCGGACGACCGCGAGACGTGCAGCATGGCGATGGAGTTCCTCGGCGCCCGCCACCTGAACTGGAAGGCCGAGCTGCTTGCGGGCCGCGTCGACGTCGCGATGGCCGGCACCGTCGGGGACGTGCTGGGCCGCATCCATGCGGCGACGGCCGGGCAGCCCAGGCTGGCCGAGGCGTTCGCCACGGACGCGAACTTCCACGCCATCCGGCTCGAGCCCTACCTGGTGGAGAGCGCCCGCGTCCATCCGGCCCTCGCCGACCGGCTGCTCTCGCTCGTGCACGTCACCGCGTCGACCAGGCGCGTCCTCGTGCATGGCGACGTGAGCCCGAAGAACATCCTGCTGGGACCCGCGGGCCCGGTGCTGCTCGACGCGGAATGCGCCTGGTATGGGGATCCCGCCTTCGATCTCGCTTTCTGCCTCAACCACTTCCTGCTGAAGGCTGCGCACTTGCCGGCGCATGCGCGTTCATTGCTGGATGGGGCCGCTGCCTTCATCGGCGGGTACTGGCCGCACGTGCACTGGGAGCGTCGCGAGGACCTCGACGCGCGCACGGCCGCGCTGCTGCCGGGCCTGTCGCTCGCGCGCGTCGACGGGAAATCGCCCGTGGAATACCTCGATGCACCGACGCGCGAAGCCGTGCGTCGCGAAGCGCTCGAGCTGCTGCGGTCATCCGCGGCGGACCTGCAATCGCTCCTGCGGCGCTGGGAGAGCGCCTTCCTGCCATGACCATCTCGCAAGTCCTCGCCCGCCGCATCTGGGATTCGCGCGGACGCCCGACCGTCGAAGTGGAGGTGCGGACCGCCAGCGGCGCGGTCGGCCTCGGCATGGCGCCTGCAGGTGCGTCCAGGGGCACGCGCGAGGCGATCGAGCGCCGCGACGGCGGACCGCGTTTCGGGGGCCTGGACGTGCAGCGCGCGATCGAGGGCATCGACCGCGAGATTGCGCCGCTCCTCGTCGGCCGCGACGAGGCGGACCAGGGCGGCATCGATGCCGCGCTCATCGCACTGGACGGCACGGCCACGAAGGAGCGGCTGGGCGGCAACGCGCTCGTCGCGACGTCGCTCGCGGTCCTGCACGCAGCGGCCGCCGCCCGCGGCCTTCCGCTCTGGCGGCATCTCGCCGGCGACCGGCCCGTGCGGCTTCCCCTGCCCCAGATCCAGGTCTTCGGCGGCGGCGCGCATGCCGGGCGGCGCGTCGACGTGCAGGATTTCATGGTCGTTGCCGTCGGCGCGCAGTCGTTCTCCCAGGCGCTGGAAATGACCGCGGAGGTGTACCGCTGCGCAGGCGAGTGGATGCGCGAGCGCGGACGCCTCGCCGGCGTGGCGGACGAAGGCGGCTGGTGGCCCGACTTCGCGCGCAACGAGGAAGCGCTCGATGCGCTGGTCGCGGCCATCGAACGCGCAGGCTACGTGCCAGGACAGGACGTCGCGATCGCGCTCGACATCGCGGCGTCCGAGTTCGGCCGCGATGGCCGCTACCGGCTGGCGCTCGAGGGCGAGGAGCTCGATTCCGACGCCCTGTCGGAACGCCTGCTGCGATGGATCGAGCGCTACCCGATCGTGTCGATCGAGGACCCGCTCGCCGAGGACGACGAGCGCGGACTGGCCGCCTTCACGCGGGCCTGCCAGGGACGCGTGCAGGTCGTGGGCGACGACTACCTCGTGACGAATGCGGACCGCGTGAGTCAGGCGGCGGCGGCCGGCGCTTGCAACTGCGTGCTGGTCAAGCCGAACCAGGCCGGCACGGTGACCGAGGCGCTGCAAGCCCTGCAAGCGGCGCGGGAGGCCGGCTTCGCGACCATCGTCTCGGCGCGTTCCGGCGAGACCGAAGACGTCGCCATCGTGCATCTCGCCACGGGCTGGGATGCGGGCCAGCTGAAGGTGGGATCCTTCGCGCGCTCCGAACGCATGGCGAAGTGGAACGAAGGCGTGCGCATCGAGACGCGGCCCGGGGCACCGGCGGGCTTTGCCGGCGGCAGTGCACTCGCCCGCCGCTGACGCATCCACCACAATCGCGCGCTGAGGAGGACCTGCGGATGCAGTATTGGCTGATGAAATCGGAGCCGGAGGAAGTGTCGGTGGACGACGCGATCGCGGCGCCCAAGTCGACGGTGCCCTGGACGGGGGTGCGCAACTACCAGGCACGCAACTTCATGCGCGACCAGATGCGCGTGGGCGACGGCGTGCTCTTCTACCACTCCAGCTGCGCGGAACCCGGCGTCGTGGGACTCGGGGAAGTCGCATCGACGCCCTATCCCGACCCGACGCAGTTCGACCGCAAGTCCAAGTACTACGACGCGGCGTCCAAAAAGGAAGAGCCGCGCTGGACGCTCGTCGACGTGCACGTGCGCAAGAAGACACGCCTCCTGGGGCTGCCCGAGCTGCGTGCGGCGAAGGGGCTGGAGGACCTGGTGATCCTGCGCCGGGGCAACCGGCTGTCCATCACGCCGGTCGAGGCGAAGCACTGGCGCCAGATCCTGAAGCTGCTGGGCGAGACCTGAGCGTGCCGTGCGCACAAAGAAAAAGCCGCCCGAGGGCGGCTTTTTCGTGCGGCGCTCGCGCGCTCACTGGTCGCTGGAAGAGATCTCCTCCGGCTCCGGCCTGGACTTGCCCTCCTTCTTGGGCAACGGCTGGATGTCCAGCAGGACTTCGTCCTTGTCGTCGAGGTCCACCGTCAGGCGGCCACCGTCGGTGAGGCGGCCGAACAGCAGTTCGTCGGCCAGCGCACGGCGGATGGTGTCCTGGATCAGGCGCTGCATCGGGCGCGCGCCCATCAGCGGATCGAAGCCCTTCTTCGCCAGGTGCTTGCGCAGCTTGTCGGTGAAGGTGACTTCCACCTTCTTCTCGGCCAGCTGCTGCTCCAGCACGAGCAGGAACTTGTCGACCACGCGCAGGATGACCTGCTCGTCCAGCGCCTTGAAGCTCACCAGCGCGTCCAGGCGGTTGCGGAACTCGGGCGTGAACAGGCGCTTGATGTCGGCCATCTCGTCGCCCGCTTCGCGCGGGTTGGTGAAGCCGATGGTCGCCTTGTTCATGGTCTCGGCACCCGCGTTGGTCGTCATGATGATGATGACGTTGCGGAAGTCGGCCTTGCGCCCGTTGTTGTCCGTCAGCGTGCCGTGGTCCATCACCTGCAGCAGCACGTTGAAGATGTCGGGGTGCGCCTTCTCGATCTCGTCGAGCAGCAGCACCGCGTGCGGCTTCTTGGTGACGGCCTCGGTCAGCAGGCCGCCCTGGTCGAAGCCGACGTAGCCGGGAGGCGCGCCGATCAGGCGCGACACCGCATGGCGCTCCATGTACTCGGACATGTCGAAGCGGATCAGCTCGATACCCATGATGTAGGCCAGCTGCTTCGCCGCTTCGGTCTTGCCCACGCCCGTGGGGCCGGAGAACAGGAACGAGCCGATCGGCTTGTCCGCGCGGCCCAGGCCGGACCGCGCCATCTTCACGGCACCCGCGAGGACCTCCAGCGCCTTGTCCTGGCCGAACACGACGGACTTGAGGTCGCGCTCGATGTTCTGCAGCTTGCCGCGGTCGTCGTTGGACACGTTCGCGGGCGGGATGCGCGCGATCTTGGCCACGATCTCCTCGACCTCGGTCTTGGAGATGGTCTTCTTGCGCTTGCCCGCGGGCAGGATACGCTGAGCGGCACCGGCTTCGTCGATGACGTCGATGGCCTTGTCCGGCAGGTGGCGGTCGTTGATGTACTTGGCCGACAGCTCGGCCGCCGCCTGCAGCGCGGTCGCCGCGTACTTGACGCTGTGGTGCTCCTCGAAGCGCGACTTCAGGCCCTTGAGGATCTCGATCGTCTGCTCGACGGTCGGCTCCACCACGTCGACCTTCTGGAAGCGCCGCGACAGGGCCGCGTCCTTCTCGAAGATGCCGCGGTACTCGGTGAACGTGGTCGCGCCGATGCACTTCAGCTGGCCGCTCGAGAGCGCCGGCTTCAGCAGGTTGGACGCGTCCAGCGTGCCGCCCGACGCCGCGCCGGCGCCGATCAGGGTGTGGATCTCGTCGATGAACAGGATCGCGTTCGGCTTGTCCTTCAGCGACTTGAGCACGCCCTTGAGGCGCTGCTCGAAGTCACCGCGGTACTTGGTGCCCGCCAGCAGCGCGCCCATGTCGAGCGAGTACACGTTGGACTCGGCCAGGATCTCCGGCACGTCCTTCTGCACGATGCGCCAGGCCAGGCCTTCCGCGATGGCCGTCTTGCCCACGCCGGCCTCACCCACCAGCAGCGGGTTGTTCTTGCGGCGGCGGCACAGGATCTGGATGACGCGTTCGACCTCGTACTCGCGGCCGATCAGCGGGTCGATCTTGCCGTCCTTGGCCTGCTGGTTCAGGTTGACGGTGAACTGCTCCAGCGGCGACGCCTTCTCGTTCTTCTCGCCGCCCTCCTCGCCGTCGGAGGACGAGGATTCACCGCTCTTGGCGGGCTCGGGCGGGTCGCTCTTCTTGATGCCGTGGGCGATGTAGTTCACCACGTCCAGGCGCGTGACGCCCTGCTGGTGCAGGTAGTACACGGCGTGCGAGTCCTTCTCGCCGAAGATGGCCACCAGCACGTTGGCGCCGGTCACTTCCTTCTTGCCATTGCCGGTGGACTGCACGTGCATGATCGCGCGCTGGATCACGCGCTGGAATCCCAGCGTCGGCTGGGTGTCGACGTCGTCCGTCCCTGCGACCTGCGGCGTGTTGTCCTTGATGAAGTTGGACAGCGACTTGCGAAGGTCGTCGATGTTCGCCGAGCATGCCCGGAGCACTTCGGCCGCGCTGGGGTTGTCCAGCAGGGCCAGCAGCAGGTGTTCCACGGTGATGAACTCGTGGCGCTGCTGCCGCGCCTCCACGAATGCCATGTGGAGGCTGACTTCCAATTCCTGGGCAATCATGAGATTTCCTTCTGCCTTGCTTTTCCGATGTCGTCGATCGCGGTGTTCGACCCGGTTTCACTCGATGGGTTCACTGACGCACTGCAACGGGTGCCCGGCCTGCCGTGCCGCCTCCTGCACCTGTTCGACCTTCGTCGCCGCCACGTCCCGCGAATACACGCCGCAGATCCCTTTCCCGTCGAGGTGGATCTTGAGCATGATCTGCGTGGCCGTCTCGCGGTCCTTGTTGAAGAACTCCTGGATCACCACGACGACGAATTCCATCGGGGTGTAGTCGTCATTGAGCATGACGACCTGGTACATCTGGGGCGGCTTGACCTTCTGGGTCCGCCGCTCGAGCACCACGGAGCCACCGTCGTCGTCCGTCGGTCGCGCCACGGGGGCGGCCGGTGCGGGCACGGGGGGGTCGGTTGCCATGAAATTCATTCTATCTAGGGGGCCTGCGCACTGCACCGCCAGTCGCAAATGGTGACCCTCGCGCGACATTCAAGCACCGCGGTGCACGCGCGTGTCGGATTGCGGCCAAAAGAGCCATTCCGGCCGCGCTGGGTGCCGTGGAGGCACGCGGGAAGAAAAACGCGGCGCTCCATTCTTCCAGCCGTGGTCTGATGGCCGCCTTGGGACCCGCCCGTCGGAGTCATCAAAACTTAAGTTTGTGAAAATATTGACAGAGCCGGAACGAATCCCGGACACTCACTGCTCAGTTCGGGATAACAAAGGGGGCCCTGGATGGCGACCGGTACTGTCAAGTGGTTCAACGATGCCAAGGGCTTCGGGTTCATCGAGCCCGATGGCGGCGGCGCGGACGTGTTCGCGCATTTCTCCGCCATCGCGATGGAAGGCTTCAAGACGCTCAAGCAGGGCTCGCGCGTCACGTTCGACATCACGCAGGGCCCCAAGGGCCAGCTCGCGCAGAACATCCAGGCCGACATCCAGCCGATCCAGACCCAGCCTGCGCCGGACCGCCCGGCACGCCAGTCGAAGGTGCGTGCTCCGCAGTTCCATGCGCCGGCCAGCCGGTCGGACGGCGTGCCGAAGTAGGCATTGTCCGCGCCAATGAAAAAGCCGCCCCGGGGGCGGCTTTTTTTCGTGCGCGGCAGCAGCGCGTGCAGCGCTGCCCGGCCGATCACATGTGGTCGATCATCACCTGGCCGAAGCCGGAGCAGCTGACCTGGGTGGCGCCTTCCATCAGGCGCGCGAAGTCGTAGGTCACCTTCTTCGACTGGATCGACTTCTCCATGGAGCTGATGATCAGGTCCGCGGCTTCGGTCCAGCCCATGTGGCGCAGCATCATCTCGGCCGACAGGATCTCGGAACCGGGGTTCACGTAGTCCTTGCCCGCGTACTTGGGCGCCGTGCCGTGGGTGGCCTCGAACATGGCGACCGAGTCGCTCATGTTGGCGCCCGGGGCGATGCCGATGCCGCCGACCTGTGCGGCCAGCGCGTCGGACACGTAATCGCCGTTCAGGTTGAGCGTGGCGATCACGCTGTACTCGGCCGGGCGCAGCAGGATCTGCTGCAGGAACGCGTCGGCGATGGAGTCCTTCACCACGATGTCCTTGCCGGTCTTCGGGTTCTTGAACTTGCACCACGGGCCGCCGTCGATCTCGACCGCGCCGAACTCCTTCTTGGCGAGCGCGTAGCCCCAGTCACGGAAGCCACCTTCCGTGAACTTCATGATGTTGCCCTTGTGCACGAGCGTGACGCTGGGCTTGTCGTTGTCGATCGCGTACTGCAGCGCCTTGCGCACCAGGCGCTCGGTGCCTTCGACGGACACCGGCTTGATGCCGATGGCGGACGTCTGCGGGAAGCGGATCTTCTTGACGCCCATCTCGTCGGTCAGGAACTTGATGACCTTCTTGGCCTTGTCGGTGTTGGCTTCGTACTCGATGCCGGCGTAGATGTCCTCGGAGTTCTCGCGGAAGATGACCATGTTGGTCTTCTCCGGCGCCTTCAGCGGCGACGGCACGCCCTTGAAGTACTGGATCGGGCGCAGGCAGACGTACAGGTCCAGCTCCTGGCGCAGCGCGACGTTCAGCGACCGGATGCCGCCGCCGACCGGCGTGGTCAGCGGGCCCTTGATCGACACGACGTATTCGCGCGCGACCTTCAGCGTCTCTTCGGGCAGCCACACGTCGGGGCCGTAGACCTTGGTCGACTTCTCGCCGGCGTAGATCTCCATCCAGTGGATCTTCTTCTTGCCGCCGTAGGCCTTGGCCACCGCCGCATCCACCACCTTCAGCATCACGGGCGTGATGTCCATCCCGGTACCGTCGCCCTCGATGAACGGGATGATCGGCTGGTCCGGCACGTTCAGGGACATGTCGGCATTGACGGTGATCTTCTGGCCCTGGCTGGGCACCTTGATGTGCTGGTACATGGAAACGACTGGCTCCGGAGATGGGTGAGGCGTCCGGCCTGCGGCCGAACCGGTCGATTCTAGCCCGCACGCCGTCGGCGCCATCCGCATCGCGGGCGCGTCGCGGTGGCCCCTGTCAACGGAACGCGGAGCTCAGCCGTTGGCGGGAGGCTTCCCGGCGACGGGAGGTGAGTTTCGAAAACCGCCATTCATCAAGGAATCTCCCAAATGAACAAGCTGCTTGCCGCCCTCGTGGCCACCTTCTTCGCCGCCGCCGCCTTCGCGCAGACCGCCGCCCCGGCCGCCGCCTCGTCGGCTCCGAAGGCCGCCGCCTCCGCCCCGGCCAAGGCCGAAGCCAAGGCCGAGAAGAAGGAAGCCAAGGCCGAAGCGAAGGCCGAGAAGAAGGCTGCCAAGGCCGAGAAGAAAGCCGAGAAGAAGGTCGCCAAGGCCGAGAAGAAGGCCGACAAGGCCGAAGCCAAGGCCGAGATGAAGAAGGAAGAAGCCAAGAAGTAATTCCTGGCGCTTCGAGCAAAACGCCCGCCTCGCGCGGGCGTTTTGCTTTCCGGGCGGGAGGTGTCAACCGGACCGTCGCGGCTGCCGTTGTGGAGGAGCCTTCCGGATCCCGCTGCGGGACACCGGAAGCGAATCTCCCGTCACCACCTCTCTCCTGAAGGACTGATTCATGAACAAGCTGCTCGCCGCCCTGATGGCCACCGTGTTCTCCGCCGCCGTGTTTGCGCAAGCCACGCCCGCGACCCCCGCTGCGCCCGCCGCGGCTGCCGCGCCGGCCGCTTCGAGCGCCAAGGCGGACAAGAAGGAGATGAAGGCCACCAAGAAGGCCAAGAAGAGCAAGAAGGCGAAGAAGGCCGAGAAGGCCGCCTGATCTCCGGCACCCGATGCCCATGCCCGCGCAAGCGGGCATTTTGCTTTTCCGGCCCACAATCGCGCCGATGAAGAATGCCCTCGTCCTGGCCGCCGCCCTCCTCGCAGGTGCCGGCGTCGCGGCCCAGGAACCCCAGACCGACCTGCCGCGCGTGCGCCTGTCCGCGGGCATGCACCAGATCGACGCCCAGGTCGCGCACACGCCCGACCAGCGCGCCACCGGGCTCATGTACCGCAAGCAGATGCCGCAGAACGAAGGCATGCTGTTCGCGTTCGAGGAGCCGGGCGTCCAGTGCTTCTGGATGAAGAACACGCTGCTGCCGCTGACGGCCGCCTTCGTCGCGGACGATGGCGAGATCGTCAATCTCGCCGACATGAAGCCGCAGACGACCGACGGCCATTGCTCGAAGCGACCGGTGCGCTACGTGCTCGAGATGAACCAGGGCTGGTTCGCCAAGCGCAACATCAAGGCCGGGTTCCGGCTGGCGGGCGAACCGTTCCGGCGCTGATCACACCGCCGCGCAAAAGAAAGGGCCGCTCATGCGGCCCTTCCTGCTCGTGCCTTGCGGCGATCACCCGAAGTTCTTCTGCGCGAAGTCCCAGTTCACCAGCTTGTCGAGGAAAGTCTCGACGAACTTCTGACGCAGGTTGCGGTAGTCGATGTAGTACGCGTGCTCCCACACGTCGACGGTCAGCAGCGCCTTGTCGGGGGTCGTCAGCGGCGTGCCGGCGGCGCCCGTGTTGACGATGTCGACGCTGCCGTCGGGCTTCTTCACCAGCCAGGTCCAGCCCGAGCCGAAGTTGCCCACGGCGGACTTCACGAAGGCTTCGCGGAACGCCGCGTAGCTGCCCCACTTCTTCGTGATCGCTTCGGCGAGCGCGCCTGCGGGCTCGCCACCGCCGGCGGGCTTCATGCAGTTCCAGAAGAACGTGTGGTTCCAGATCTGGGCCGAGTTGTTGTAGATCCCGCCCGAGGACTTCTTGATGATTTCCTCCAGGGACATCGCCTCGTACTCGGTGCCCTTCTGCAGGTTGTTCAGGTTCACCACGTACGCGTTGTGGTGCTTGCCATGGTGGTACTCCAGCGTCTCCTTGGAGTAGTGCGGCGCCAGCGAGTCGATCGGGTACGGCAGCGGGGGCAGGGTGTGTTCCATGGATTCCTCGGGCAGTCGTTGTTGCAAGAAGGCGCCGATTCTAGGCAGGAACGCACACGCCTACAGCAGGCGTGGTCGCGTCACCTGCAGGTCCAGTTCGCCTTCGGCCAGCTGGGCCCGCAGCGGTTGCCCGGGCTGCGCCTGGCCGGCGCGGCTCACCACGTGGCCCTGCTCGTCCGTGAGCAGCGCATAGCCACGCTGCAGGACGAGGCGCGGGTCCAGCAATTGCAGCCGCAGTTCCAGCCGGTGCAGCCGGTCCCCCGAGCGCTGCAGTTGCTTGGCGGTGCAATTGCGGCGGTCGGTCTCCAGCGCCTGCAGCTTCGCGGCCGCCCGCTCGATGCGCAGCACGAGCGCATGCCGCAGACGCTGCCCGCTTTGCGCCAGCAGCCTGTGCTGGGTCGCCATGCGGGCCGACGGCCGGCCCATGCGTGCAGCAGCTTGGTCCAGCCGCTGTGAGGCGACGTCGATGCGGCGCGTGATGGCGTCCTGCAGCCGTCCTTCCAGGATGTCCAGCCGATGCAGCATCTCGGCGCGCGGCGCCGCCACCAGTTCGGCGGCGGCCGTCGGCGTCGGCGCGCGCACGTCGGCACAGAAGTCGGCGATCGTGAAGTCGGTCTCGTGGCCGACGCCGCACACCAGGGGCACGGGGCTGCGCACGATGGCGCGCGCGACCGCCTCCTCGTTGAAGGACCACAGGTCCTCGATCGAGCCGCCTCCGCGCACGAGCAGGATGACGTCCACCTGCCCTTGCGCCGCCAGTGCATACAGGCGCTCGAGCGCGGCCACCAGGTCCTGCGCGGCTTGCGGCCCCTGGACCGCGGAAGGCGCGAACACCACCGGCACATGCGGCACGCGCCGCCGCAGCGCCGTCGCGACATCGTGCAGCGCTGCCGCGCCGGTCGACGTGACCAGCCCAATCGTGCGCGGCAGGAACGGCAGGTCGCGCTTGCGGCCGGCATCGAACAGGCCCTCGGCTTCCAGCTTGGCCTTGAGCCGCAGGAAACGCTCGTACCAGGCACCCTGCCCCGCATGCGCCAGGCTCTCCACGATGAGCTGCAGGTCGCCGCGCGGTTCGTAGACGGCCAACCGGCCTTGGACCTCGACAAGATCGCCCTCGGCCGGCATACGGTCGAGCATCGACGCCGCGCGGCGGAACATCGCGCAGCGCAGCTGGCCTTGCGGATCCTTGAGGTTGAAGTACAGGTGCCCGCTGGACGCCCGCGACAGGCCCGAAACCTCGCCGCGGACCGCAACGGGGTTGAACCGGGCCTCCAGGGTGTCAGCAATGGCGCGGGTCAGCGCGCCGACTGCCCAGATTCGTGGCGTCACTGCTGGATCCGGATCCTGCATCGCCAGGCGCGGCAGGCCTCGGCGGCCGAAATCTGGGGACGAATCATCCACAGCGCGCGCAAGCGCGGCGCGCCAACGCGAAATATCGCGAAAAGCACGAGCTTGTCGTGCAAGTCGTTGATCTTGAAGGGGAAATCCGTGCTGAAAATGTCATCGATCTGTCGCGAACCCGCTCCGGCGCGGGGTGTAGACGCAACGGAGAGACTTTCTGCACAAACTTATCCACAAGAATTGTGGGTGGCGTCCTACGCCGCATCGAAGTCGTCCTACAGCTCGCCCGGTCGCTCATAATCGCGCCCAGCAATTCGTAGTCAAACGCGGCGGAGTCCCCTTGCTGTCCATCATACAAGCCGCAGGCTGGCCGATCTGGCCCTTGGTTGCCTGCTCGATCCTCGCGCTCGCCCTCGTCATTGAACGCTTCCTGAGCCTCAAGACGGCGCGCGTCGCGCCTCCCAAACTGCTCGACGAAGCGCTGGCCGTGTCCCGCAATTCGGTCCCCGGGCCGGACGTCGTGACCCAGCTCGAGCAGAACTCCGCGCTCGGTGAAGTGCTGGCCAGCGGGTTCCGCGCGCTCAACAGCAATCCGCGCTGCAGCGAGTCCGACCTGCGCGCGACGATGGAAGGCGCGGGCCGCGCCGTCGCCCACCGGCTCGAGCGTTATCTCAGCGCGCTGGCCACCATCGCCTCGGCCGCGCCGCTCCTGGGCCTTCTGGGCACGGTGATCGGCATGATCGAGATCTTCGGTTCGCAGGCCCCGACGGGCGGCTCCGGCACCAACCCGGCGCAGCTCGCGCACGGCATCTCCGTGGCGCTCTACAACACCGCCTTCGGCCTGGTGATCGCGATCCCGGCGCTCATCTTCTGGCGCTACTTCCGCGCCCGCGTCGACGGCTACCTGCTGACGCTGGAGCTCGCGTCCGAGCGCTTCGCGCGCCACCTCAATTCGCTGCGCAAGGCATGAACTTCCGCACCCGTTCGCGCGAGGAACCGGAGATCAACCTGATCCCGTTCATCGACGTCCTGCTGGTCGTGCTCATCTTCCTGATGCTCTCGACCACGTACAGCAAGTTCACCGAACTGCAACTGCGGCTCCCGGTGGCGGATGCCGACGCGCAGCGCGACTACCCGAAGGAAGTCGTCGTCGGCGTGTCCAGCGACGGCCGCTACACGGTGAACAAGCAGGCCGTGGTCGGCCGCGGCGCCGACGTGCTGGCGATGGCCCTGGGCGACGCAGCCAAGGCCGGCAAGGAAAGCGTGATCATCGTCAGCGCCGACGCGACGTCGCCGCACCAGGCCGTGATCACCGTGCTCGAAGCCGCGCGCCGCGCCGGCCTGCATCAGGTCACTTTCGCGGCGCAGTCTCCCGCGCAGGCGCGCTGACCGGTGGCGGCCGCGCTGCAGCGAGCCTGGCTGCATCGCGGCGCGGTGGCGGTGCTGCTGCTCCCGCTCGCCCTCCTCTATCGCTTGCTGGCATCGTTCCATCGCTCGCTCTTCCAATGGGGCGTGCGAACCGCCTGGCGCGCGCCCGTGCCGGTCGTCATCGTCGGCAACGTGGTGGCTGGCGGCGCGGGCAAAACGCCCGTCGTGATCGCCATTGCACGCCACCTGCGGAAGCGCGGCATCTCATCTGGTGTCGTCTCCCGCGGCCATGGGCGTGACGGCGACGCGGTCCTCGAGGTCACGCCGGACACCGATCCCAGGCGCTCCGGGGACGAACCCTTGCTCATCGCGCGCTCCGCGGCGGTGCCCGTGACCGTCGCCGCACGGCGCCAGGAGGCCGTGCAACTGCTGCTGCGCCGCCACCCGGACGTTCGCGTGGTGCTGGGCGACGACGGCTTGCAGCACCACGCGCTCGCACGCGACCTGGAAATCGTCGTGTTCGACGATCGCGGCATCGGCAACGGGTGGCCCCTGCCCGCCGGGCCGCTGCGCGAACCGTGGCCGCGCCCTGCCGACCTGGTGCTCCGCACGGAAGGCGCGCGCGGCATCGAGGGATTCACCGTGCGGCGCCAACTGGCGGGGACCGCGCTCGGTTCCGATGGACGCACGATCGACCTGCAGTCGCTGCGCACCCGGCGCTGCATCGCGGTCGCCGGCATCGCGCAGCCGCAGGTGTTCTTCGACATGCTGCGCGCCCGCGGCGTCGGGCTCGCAGCGACCGTCGCCCTGCCCGACCACGACCGCTTCGACAGCCTGCCGGCCGGCCTGGACGATCGCGACGCGATCGTGCTGTGCACGGAGAAGGACGCGGCCAAGCTTTGGAAGCTTCGGCCCGATGCGCTGGCGGTGCCGCTCGAGGTGGACATCGACCCGGCGTTCTGGCGTGCACTCGATGCGTGGCTGGATGCACGGCTATCATCGACGCATGGATCCCAAGCTGCTTGAGTTGCTGGTCTGCCCCGTCACCAAGGGGCACCTCGACTACGACCGCACCCGGCAGGAACTCGTCTCGCGCAGCGCACGCCTGGCCTACCCGGTCCGCGACGGCATCCCGGTGCTGCTCGAGGACCAGGCGCGGCCCCTGAGCGACGAAGACCTCGAGCGGCACCCCGCGCGCACGCCGTTGGCCTGAGTGCGATTCACCGTCCTCATTCCCGCCCGGCTGGCCTCCACGCGGCTGCCTGACAAGCCGCTCGCCGACATCGGCGGCAAGCCGATGGTCGTGCGCGTCGCGGAACAGGCGCGCGTCTCGGCTGCCCAGCGCGTGGCCGTCGCCACCGACAGCGAGCGCATCGCCGACGCGTGCCGCGCGCATGGCGTCGAAGCCGTGCTCACCGCAGCCAGCCATCCCTCTGGCACCGACCGCCTCGCCGAAGCAGCCGTGGCGCTTGGCCTGGCCGGCGACGACCTCGTCGTCAACGTGCAAGGCGACGAGCCGCTGATCGAGCCGTCGCTCATCGACGCCGTGGCACGCGTGCTCGACGCCCATCCCGGCGCCGCGATGGGCACCGCGGCGCACCCGATCCAGTCGGTGGCCGACTTCGTGAACCCGAACGTCGTCAAGGTCGTCACCGACGCCAGCGGCCTCGCCCTCACCTTCAGCCGCGCGCCGCTGCCCTGGTGGCGCGACGGGTTCGCCGCCGGCGTCGATCGCCTGCCGGACGATCCCGCGCCGCTGCGCCACGTCGGCATCTACAGCTACCGCTGCGACTTCCTGCGCGCGTTCCCGGCCCTGGCCCAGGCGCCGATCGAGCGCACCGAGGCGCTGGAGCAGTTGCGTGCGCTGTGGCACGGCCATCGCATCGCGGTGCACGTGAGTGCCGCGGCGCCCGCGCCCGGCGTGGACACGCCCGAGGATCTCGAGCGCGTGCGCGCGCTGTTCGGCTCGGCGCGCGCGTAAGGTCCCCGAAGGGGTGCGTGCTATCCTCGACCGAGAGAGGCGCGAAGGCCCGCGCCAATGAAAGCGGGCCTGCAGCGCCCGCCCCCCAGAGACCATCCGAGGACATCCATGAGATTGATCTTGCTGGGCGCGCCAGGCGCCGGCAAAGGCACCCAGGCCGCGTACATCTGCGAGAAGTACGGCATCCCGCAGATCTCGACGGGTGACATGCTGCGCGCAGCGGTCAAGGCCGGCACGCCCCTCGGGCTGGCCGCCAAGAAGGTGATGGACTCCGGTGGCCTGGTCAGCGACGACCTGATCATCGGCCTGGTGAAGGAACGCCTGGCGCAGCCGGATTGCGCGAAGGGCTTCCTGTTCGACGGTTTCCCGCGCACGATCCCGCAGGCCGACGCGATGAAGGACGCAGGCGTCAAGCTCGATTACGTCCTCGAGATCGACGTTCCCTTCGAAGCGATCATCGAGCGCATGAGCGGCCGCCGCTCGCACCCGGGCTCGGGCCGCACGTACCACGTGAAGTTCAACCCGCCCAAGGTGGAAGGCCGTGACGACGTCACCGGCGAGCCGCTGATCCAGCGCGACGACGATCGCGAGGACACGGTGAAGAAGCGCCTGGAGGTCTATGCCTCGCAGACGCGCCCGCTGGTGGACTACTACTCGAACTGGGCCAAGGCCGATCCGGTCAACGCGCCCCGCTACCGCGCCATCAGCGGCATCGGCACCGTCGAAGAGATCACGGCGCGCGCCCTGCAGGCACTCGCCGGCTGATCTCGCTCAGGCGGCCGCCAGCCGCAACTGGAGTTCCACCCGTGCCTGCACGGGCGTGAGCGGCAGGGTCTCGAACTCCGCATCGCGGCCGCCATCCACCACCAGTCCTTCCGCGCACCGCGTGGTGCGCACGACGCGCACCCCACGCGCACTCGCCTGTCGCAGCGCGGCGGCCAGCGCGTGGTGCACGGTGCCGTTGCCCGTCCCCGCCACGACGAGGCCACGGACGCCGTCGCGCACCAGCGCATCCACCTGGCGCGCATCGGCGCCGGCGTGGCTCATGACGATCGCGACCCAGGGCCACTCGGCGTTCGGCAGTGACATCGAAGCCGCGGGCGCGACAGGCCAGTCGCGGGACGGGCGCCAGCGCGAATCCTCGACGTAGCCGACCACGCCCTCGCCGGACTCGAACGGATCGAGGCGGTAGGGATGCACCTTGCGCAAGCCCACCGCGCCGTGGACGCGGCCAGCGCACGCGAGCAGCACGCCATGGGCACCGTCTTGTGCGGCGATGAGCAACGCGTCGGCGAGGTTCTGCGGTCCATCGGGCGACAAGGCGGTGGCAGGACGCATCGCGCACGTGAGCACCACCGGCTTGCTCGCCGGCACGCAGCGGTGCAACACGTACGCCGTCTCTTCCAGCGTGTCGGTGCCATGGGTGACGACCATGCCGCGCACGTCCTCCTGCGCAAGCGCTTCGCTGCAGCGAGCCACCAGCGTGGCCCAGACCTGCGGGTCCATGTCCTTGCTGTCCACCTGCGCGATCTGCTCGACGTCCACGCGAACGCCTCCCGGCACGGGAATGCCGGCCAACAAGTCGCCCACCGGGACTTCGCCCGAGCGGTAGCCGACGTGGTCCTGCGGGCCTCGCCCGCGCCCGGCAATCGTGCCCCCGGTCCCCAGAACAACGATCCGATCCGCCATCACTTGCGCTCTTTCACGAAACTGGTTAAAAATACAGGCACTGGATGGACACCCAGTGACAGCCCGCAGGAGGCCCCGATGATCGAGACGCCCAAGCTCACCGCCCGGCAACAGCAGATTCTGGACTTGATCCAGTCCGCCATCGCGCGCACTGGCGCGCCGCCCACCCGCGCGGAAATCGCCGCGGAACTGGGGTTCAAGTCCGCCAACGCCGCCGAGGAACATTTGCAGGCGCTGGCGCGCAAGGGCGTCATCGAACTGGTGAGCGGCACCTCGCGCGGCATCCGCCTCAAGAGCGACACGCTGCGCTCCATCCACGAATCGCGCTTCAAGCAGTTCCCGCTGCCGCTGCAAAGCCTCGCGCAGCTCGCGCTGCCCCTCGTCGGCCGCGTGGCCGCAGGCTCGCCCATCCTCGCGCAGGAGCACGTCGACCAGACCTACTACGTCGAGAGCAGCCTGTTCCAGCGCCGCCCCGACTACCTGCTCAAGGTGCGCGGCATGTCGATGCGCGACGCCGGCATCATGGATGGCGACCTGCTCGCCGTGCAGTCCACGCGCGAAGCCAAGAACGGCCAGATCGTCGTCGCGCGACTGGGCGACGAGGTCACCGTCAAGCGCTTCAAGCGCAACAAGCACCTGATCGAGCTGCATGCCGAGAACCCGGACTACCCGACCATCGTGGTCGAGCCGGGCGAACCGTTCGAGATCGAAGGCCTCGCGGTCGGCCTGATCCGCAACACCATGCTGATGTGAATCCGTCCGGGCGGCCGCAGGTGGCGGGCGTATGGCGCGAAGGGCGCCATCACCCTGCACCGCCCGGTGTTCCAACCAATCTCGCCTGTGTTCCGAACCTCGAACCAGCAGGAGAGACGACATGGGATGGACGATCTGCACTTTTGCGCAGCTGTGGGCACCGCTGCGCCGGGCCTGGGGCGCACTGCGCGGCGAGCCTCGCACGCGCCGCTTGCACGTGGTGGGTACCGGTGGCCTGCACATGCAAGCAGGCCACGCGCACGTGGCGTGGCCCGCCGCCAATGCGCCCACGCTGCGGCCGGTGCGCGTGCTGCGCGTCGTCGACGCCGCGCATCCGCGCACGACCGCGGGCCGCATGGTGATCTCCGGCCGCATGGCGGACGTCTGCGCCGAACTCGACCGCCTCGCGGCGCTGGAAGCCGCCGCCGCCTGACGCCGCCGCGCCAGCCTCAGCGCGCAGCGCCGGCCAGGTAGTCGGACTTGCCCAGCTCGACGCCGTTGTGCCGCAGGATGGCGTACGCCATCCCCACGTGGAAGAAGAAGTTCGGGATGGCCCAGTGCTTCAGGTAGGCCTCGCCCTTCATCGTGCGGGTCGTCTCGCGGCCCACCGGGAAGGTGATGTCCTTGTCCTCGGTCCCGTCCAGCCGGTCGGCGGGCACGCTCTCCAGCCAGGCGAGCGTCTTCGCGATGCGCGCCCGCAATTCCTCGAACGTCTTCTCGTTGTCCTCGAAACGCGGCGCCTCCACGCCGGACAGGCGAGCGACGCAGTTCTTGGCCGCATCGCAGGCGATCTGCACCTGGCTCGTGAACGGCAGCATGTCCGGCGCGAGCCGGAAGCTGGTGAGGTTCACCGGGTCGAACTTGCGCGCCTGCGCGTGGGCGGCCGCCTTGTCGAGGATGTGGTCGAGGTTGCGCAGCGTGTTGCGAAACGTCGGGACGCTGGCGCTGGACATCGTGATCGGCATGCAGTTCTCCTTGGGGTCGAGCCGGACAGTGGTAGCGCGATGCTAGCCGCTGCCCGTCCGTCCGCGGCCGCACAGGCACAATGCCGGCATGAACATCGTGATCCTCGATGACTACCAGGATGCGGTGCGCAAGCTGCATTGCGCTGCCAAGCTCGAAGCCTACCCGGCGAAGGTCTACACGAACACCGTCAAGGGCATCGGCCAGCTGTCGGTGCGCCTGCGCGATGCCGACGTCATCGTCCTGATCCGCGAGCGCACGCACATCACGCGCCAGCTGCTCGAGAAGCTGCCGCGGCTCAAGCTGATCTCGCAGACCGGCCGCGCCGGCCCGCACATCGACATCGACGCGTGCACGGAACGAGGCATCCCCGTCACCGAGGGCCAGGGCTCGCCCTATGCGCCGGCGGAACTCACCTGGGCGCTCATCATGGCGTCGATGCGCCGCCTGCCCCAGTACATCCAGACGCTCAAGCACGGCGCCTGGCAGCAGTCGGGCATGAAGTCCGCGTCCATGCCGCCGAACTTCGGCCTCGGCGTGGTCCTGCGTGGCAAGACGCTGGGCATCTGGGGCTACGGGAAGATCGGCCAGCTGGTCGCCAGCTATGGCCGCGCCTTCGGCATGCGGGTGCTCGTGTGGGGCCGCGACGGCTCGCGCTCGCGGGCCATGGCTGACGGCCTGGAAGTCGCCGAGACCCGCGAGCAGCTGTTTGCGGAGAGCGACGTGCTGTCGCTGCACATCCGGCTCAACCCGGAGACGGCCGGCATGGTCAAGCTCGAGGACTTCAGCCGCATGAAACCCACCGCGCTGTTCGTCAACACGTCGCGCGCCGAGCTGGTGGAGCACGACGCCCTGATCGCGGCCCTCAACCGCGGGCGCCCGGGCATGGCGGCGGTGGACGTGTTCGAGAGCGAACCGATCCTGCAGGGGCACGCCCTGCTGCGGCTGGAGAACTGCATCTGCACGCCGCACATCGGCTACGTCGAGCAGGAGAGCTACGAGATGTACTTCGGGCAGGCGTTCGACAACGTCGTGAACTTCATCGAGGGCAACCCGACGAACGTCGTCAATCCGGCGTCGTTGCAAGTGCGCCGCTGAGGCGCCGCGTCACTCGCGCGAACCGCGCGAAGGGGCCGCCAGTGCCGGGTCGATCTCCGGCAGGTCGAAATCCAGCATGGCACCGTTCGCCGGTGCCGCCGGGGCCTCGTCCAGGTTCAGGTCGAGGTCCAGCACCACGCCCTGCCCGTCGGCTTCGTCGTTGCCGGACTGGCCCGTCGACAGCGGGTGGATCGACGTGTGCGAGAACC
This sequence comes from Ramlibacter algicola, assembly GCF_016641735.1. Classification (NCBI taxonomy): domain Bacteria; kingdom Pseudomonadati; phylum Pseudomonadota; class Betaproteobacteria; order Burkholderiales; family Comamonadaceae; genus Ramlibacter; species Ramlibacter algicola. The sequence goes on from NZ_JAEDAO010000001.1 coordinate 2,644,291, forward strand.
CTTCGGCCCCGAAGTCCGAGTTGCCGCCGACCAGCTCGCTCGCATCCTCGTGGAAGCCGCTGTGGGAGCCAGTGTCCGTCAGCACCTGCTGGCCGATGTGGTGCAGCAGGAGGAGCTCGCGGTAGGCCTGCAGGCTGAAGGCCTGGGCGCCGTCCTTGCTCGGGCCGCGGAAGATCGACTCCTCGATGACGTCCAGCACGCGGCGCGCGGGCCACAGCGCGACGATGCGCTGCATCGCGTTGTCGTAGGCCTCGATGCCGGCGTTTTCCAGGCTGTAGTTGTCGAACTCGGGCACCTTCGCGTTGAAGCGGCGCTGGAATTCGCGCCGCACCCACTCGAAGTCCTCGCGCCGGCCCAGCCGGTGGTAGATCTCGACCAGGTCCAGCCACGCGACGGCGCTGGTCTCGGGATTGGCCTGGATGTGGCTGCGCAGGACGTCGATGGCGCGGTCGTATTCACCGAGCGACGAGAAGAAGTCGGCTTCCTGCTGCACGTCGTGCAGTTCCTCGGCCTTCAGCGCGCGGGTGCCGGTCTGGCTGGGCTGGAAGTCGCCGTCGGTGCGCGCGCTGACGTGCAGGGGCGCCTGCATGGTGGGCGGTTGCACCGGGTCGGGGTGAACCATCGGCTCGGGTGCTTGCGACACGAGGCGCGAGCGCGGCTTGCCGGGCGCGTCGTCCTCGTCCTCGCCCGGCTTGGACGGCTCCGCGCGGGCGACCACCGGCGCGGCCTCGGCGCCCGCGCGCGGACGGCGCGCATCCCGGTCGCTGGCCGGGTCGCGCCACCAGTTGGCGGCCGCGGCCTCCTGCATGCGGCTGGTCTGCCGCCACAGGAAGGCCATGAAGCCCGCCATGACGGCGACCAGCGCGAGCAGCACGTAGACCAGCGGATTCGAGTAGCGCTCGTTCTCGGCGCGCACCAGTTGCGCGTGCAGCTGCAACATCGTCGAGTCGTTGCGCTGCAGGAACTGGCGCATGTCGCGCAGGTCGCGCTCGATGGCCTGCAGGCGCGCCGCCTGCCGCAGCGATTCTTCGCTGGGCGGCGCCGGCTCGCCCAGGCCGACGGGGACATCCAGCTTGAGGCGATCGCGGGGCCCTGCCGAAGGCGCCGGCGTGGCCGCAGCTTGCGGATTCACGGTGGCCGGCTGCGACGGTGCGGCCGGCTGGGCGGCTGCAGCGGCTGCCTTGGGCTTCGGCGCGGCCTTGCGCTTGGGCGCTCCCGGCTTGGGCGCGGCCGGCTTCGCCGCATCGACCGTCCCGGGCTGCACGCTGGGCAGGCCCCGGCTCATGGACAGGTTCAGCGGCGCGGCGTTCGCGGCGGCTTCGGCCGCTTCGGTGCGCGCCGTCGCCGGCAAGGGACGCGACTGCTCCGCGGCCGGATCGGGCTCGGTGAGCAGGACGAGCCGGCGCGTGAAGCGGCTGCCGCATCCCAGTTGCAGGTAGACGGTGACCACCGGCTCGTTGATCGCGGACATCGCCCGCACGCGCACGGCCGGGCCGCGAGGGGTGCTCTGGAGCTCGGTGCTGACGCTGGAGGGCGCGACGCGCAGGTCGCCGTAGAAGACGTCCGCCTCGGCGCACTCGGGGGCGGCATCGCCGGCGCCTTCGAGCACCAGGGGAACCATGAGGTCCAGCGGCCGGCCGATCAACGCCGGACCCTGCGGGCGGCCGACGGTGGCCGCGTCCACGGCAGCGGCCAGGCAGGCCACAAGAGCCAACGCTGCGCATCGGTACGGCCGGATGAGCTTCATGGACGCCTCATTCTTGCACAGCAGGGCTGAAACGCGAGTGAAAAACGGTGCCGGATAATCCCTCGATGCACACTCCGTACGACATCGTCGGCGTCGTCGGCACCGGGGCGATGGGCCGCGGCATCGCCCAGATCGCCGCCCAGTCCGGCTCGCGGGTTCGCCTGTTCGACACGCAAGCCGCCGCGCTCGACCGCGCCGTGAAGGACATCGGCGCGCAGTGGGATCGCCTCGTGGACAAGGGCCGCCTCGACGCCGCCCAGGCGCAAGCCGCCCGCGAACGCCTGCTGCCCGCCACCACCCTGCAGGACCTGCGCGACTGCGGCCTGGTCGTCGAAGCCATCGTCGAGCGGCTCGATGCCAAGCAGTCGCTGTTCCGCGACCTCGAGGCCATCGTCGGCCCCGACGCCGTGCTGGCGACCAACACATCGTCGCTCTCGGTCACCGCGATCGCCGCCAGCCTGCAGCGCCCGCAGCGATGCGCCGGCTACCACTTCTTCAACCCCGTGCCGCTGATGAAGGTGGTCGAGGTCGTCTCCGGCGTGCGCACCGATGCGGCGGTGTGCGACGCGCTGGCGGCATATGCGCGCCACATGGGCCACACGCCCGTGCAGGCGCAGGACACCCCCGGCTTCATCGTCAACCACGCGGGGCGCGGCTATGGCACCGAGGCCCTGCGCATCGTGGGCGAAGGCGTGGCGGACTTCGCCACCATCGACCGCATCCTGCGCGACCAGGTCGGCTTCAAGCTCGGGCCGTTCGAGCTGCTGGACCTCACCGCGCTGGACGTGTCGCACCCGGTGATGGAATCGATCTACCGGCAGTACTACGACGAGGCGCGCTACCGCCCGAGCGTCATCACCGCCCAGCGCCTGGCCGGCGGCCTGCTCGGCCGCAAGACCGGCGAGGGCTTCTATCGCTACGTCGATGGCAAGGCCCAGGTGCCGACCGAACCCGCGGCGCCGCAGGTCGACGAGATCCCGCCCGTGTGGGTGTCGACGCGCGCCGCGCGGCGTGCGGAGCTGTACCAGCTGCTCAAGGACCTCGGCGCGAAGATCGAGACCGGCCAATCGCCCTCCCCGTCCGCGCTGACGCTGGTGGCACCTCTGGGTTTCGACATCACGACGGTCGCGGTCGTCGAGCGGCTGGATCCCGCGCGCACGATCGGCATCGACATGCTGGTCGAGGACGCGGCCACCAAGCGGCGCGTCCTCGCCACCAACCCGGCGACGCGCACCGACATGCGCGACGCCGCGCATGCGCTGTTCGCCCGCGACGGCAAGGCCGTCAGCGTGATCCGCGACTCGGCCGGCTTCGTGACGCAGCGCGTGGTCGCGGCCATCGTGAACATCGCCTCGGACATCTGCCAGCAACGCATCTGCACGCCGAAGGACCTGGAGACCGCCGTCACGCTCGGCCTCGGCTACCCGATGGGGCCGCTCGCGATGGGCAACCGCTGGGGTCCCGCCAACGTGCTCGAAGTGCTGTTCAACATGCAGACGGTCTATGGCGACCAGCGCTACCGCCCCAGCCCCTGGCTGCGGCGCCGCGGCGCCATCGGCCTGTCGCTGCTGCAGGAAGAGGCCTGACGGCCCTCAGGCCGAAGCGTCGGGCGCGCGCAGGCCGCGCAGCCGCCACCAGAACGCGGCCGCGCCGGCGGTCAGCGCCAGCAGCAGGCCTGCCAGCGCAACCACCACCGGGTTGAGGCGGCTTTCGTCCTGCGCCTGCGCGAGCCGGGCCTGCAGGTCGTTCATCTGCTTCTGCTGACGCTGCGCCTGGTCCATCGCCTGCAGCAGGTCGTCCTGGCGCGCCGCCACCTGGGCCTGCAGCGCGGACGCCGGTTGCCGGATGCGGGCGCTGAACGTCGCCTCGGGCGTGGGGGGCCAGGCGAGCGTCGTGCTCAGGCGCAATTGCGGCGAGCCCACGTCGATCGCTTCCGCCGCGCTCGATGGCGGCACGGCCGCCAGGGCGGCAAGCCAGGTCACGATGCAGGCGAAGGCGTGGCGGCTCATGGGCGGGATTGTGCCGGTCGCGCCCGCATCCGGCCTTGCTATCCTCCGCCGATGCCCGCCGAACTGAAAAGCACGAGCCAGGGCGGCACCATGGTGCTGACCATCAGCAATCCCGAGATGCGCAACGCGCTCGGCCCCGAGATGTACGCCGCCGGCGTCGAGGCGTTCAATGCCGCCGAGAGCCACCCCGAGGTGCGCTGCGTCGTCATCACCGGCGAAGGCAGCTCGTTCTGCGCCGGCGGCAACCTGCAGCGGCTGCTGGCCAACCGGCAGCAGCCGCCCGAAGTGCAGGCCCGCAGCATCGAAGGCCTGCACGACTGGATCGAGACGATCCGCAACTTCCCCAAGCCGATCATCGCGGCCGTCGAAGGCCCGGCCGCCGGCGCCGGCTTCTCGCTCGCGCTCGCCTGCGACCTGGTCGTCGCGGCTTCCGATGCCGTGTTCGTCATGGCGTACACCACCGTGGGCCTGTCGCCCGACGGCGGCGCCACGTGGTCGCTGGCGCGCGCTCTGCCGCGGCAGCTGGCGAGCGAACTGCTCTTCACCGGCGAGCGCATCGGCAGCGAGCGGCTGCAGGCCCTCGGCCTGGTCAATCGCGTCGTCCCGCCCGGTACCGCGCTCACCGAGGCGCTCGCGCTGGCCGAGCGCCTGGGGCAGCGCGCGCCGAACGCGCTCGCAAGCGTGAAGGAGCTGCTCAACGAGGCCGGGGCCGCGTCGCTGCACGACCACCTGGCTTCCGAACGCGACCACTTCGTGCGCAACCTGCACCACCCGAACGCGGGCGAGGCCATCAGCGCCTTCCTCGACAAGCGCAAGCCGCGCGGCTGAGCCGCGCGGGAAACCCTGACCGGCGACGCGGTCCCGCACGGGACAATCGGCGGGCGCGCAGTCACTGACAAGACAGCCCATGGACGAACCCATTCTTACGATCGAGGAGCGCGAGGCGATCAACGCGGGGCGCTGGTTCTCCTCCCTCTCCCCTTCACTGCGCCACGACATCCTCCGATGCGCCTACGTCAAACGCTTCAAGGACGGCGACCTGATCGCCGCGCGCGGCGATCCGCCCGAGGACTGGATCGCGTGCGCCAAGGGCGCGGTGCGGGTGAGCTCGACGTCGATCTCGGGCAAGCAGATCACGCTGACCTACGTCGAGCCGGGCATCTGGTTCGGCGACGTGGCGATCTTCGACGGCGACCGGCGCACGCACGATGCCTATGCGCACGGCGACACCACGATCCTGTGCGTCGCCAAGGCCGACTTCCGCAAGATCCTCGCCTCGCACGTGGAGCTGTACGAGGCGATGCTGCGGCTGCACGCGCGCCGCATCCGGCAGCTGTTCGGCCTGGTGGAAGACCTCAACACGCTGCCCCTGCGCGCGCGGCTCGCCAAGCAGCTGCTGCACCTGGTGCGCAGCTATGGCGTGCCACAGCTGGCCGACGGCAGCGAACTGCGCATCGGCCTGCAGCTGGCGCAGGAAGAACTCGCGCAGTTGCTCGGCGCCTCGCGCCAGCGCGTCAACCAGGAATTGAAGGCGATGGAACGCGAGGAAGTCATCCGCATCGAGCCGGGCGGCCTGGTCGTGCGCAACCGCGACGCCCTGATGCGCATCGTGGAAGCCGACAACACCTAGAACACCATGGCTGATTACGACCATTTCGTGGGCACGCGCCCCGTCTCCGACAAGCACGCCTTCGACACCGCCGCGCTCACCGCCTGGCTCGAAGCGAACATGCCCGGCTTCCGCGGCCCGCTCACCGTCTCGATGTTCAAGGGCGGCCAGTCCAACCCGACGTACAAGCTCGACACGCCCGGCGGCAGCTACGTCATGCGATCCAAGCCGGGTCCCGTCGCCAAGCTGCTGCCGTCGGCCCATGCGGTCGAACGCGAGTTCACCGTCATGAGCGGCCTTGCCGGAACCGATGTGCCGGTGCCCAGGATGCACTGCCTGTGCGAGGACGAATCGGTGATCGGCCGCGCGTTCTATGTCATGGAGTTCATGCAAGGCCGCGTGCTGTGGGACCAGGCGCTGCCGCAGATGGACAACGCGGGCCGCGCGGCCATCTACGACGAGATGAACCGCGTCATCGCGGCGCTGCACACGGTGGACTTCCGCGCGCGCGGCCTGCAGGACTACGGCAAGCCGGGCAACTACTTCGAGCGCCAGATCGGCCGCTGGAGCAAGCAGTACAAGGCCTCGACCGATGGAGCCGGGCCCATGAGCCAGCCGATCGAGGCGATGGAGCGGCTGGTCGAATGGCTGCCCGCGCACATTCCCGCCGCGGGCCGCGACGAATCCAAGGTGTCGATCGTCCACGGCGACTTCCGCCTGGACAACCTGATGTTCGATGCGACCGAGCCGCGCGTGATCGCCGTGCTGGACTGGGAGCTGTCGACCCTGGGCCATCCGCTGGCCGACTTCAGCTACCACTGCATGGCCTGGCACGTGCCGCATTCGATGTCGCGCGGCATCGGCGGCCTGGACCACCAGGCCCTGGGCATCCCGACGGAGGACGAGTACATCCGCCGCTACTGCGACCGCACCGGGCTGGCCACGGTGCAGGACCTGAAGGCGGACTGGAACTTCTACATGGCCTACAACATGTTCCGCATCGCGGCGATCCTGCAGGGGATCGCCAAGCGCGTGGAGGCCGGCACGGCCTCCAGCGCCCAAGCGGCCGCCTCCGGCGCCGGGGCCCGGCCGATGGCCGAACTCGCCTGGCAATTCGCGCAGCGCGCCTGATCCGAACTCCTCACGAAAGGGATTCCATGGACTTCGAGTACTCCCCCAAGACCCGTGAACTGCAGGCCAAGCTGCTGAAGTTCATGGACGACCACATCTACCCGAACGAGAAGACCTACGACGAGCAGCAGGACGCGAACACCAAGGCGGGCAACCGCTGGAAGCCGCTGCCTATCATCGAGGAGCTCAAGCCCGAGGCCCGCAAGGCGGGGCTGTGGAACCTGTTCCTGCCCGTCGACAGCGCGCACGCCTCGGGCTACGAAGGCGCCGGCCTCACCAACCAGGAATACGCACCGCTGGCCGAGATCATGGGCCGCGTGCCGTGGTCGCCGGAGGTGTTCAACTGCTCGGCGCCCGACACCGGCAACATGGAGACGCTGGCGCGCTATGCGTCCGACGAGATCAAGGCCAAGTGGCTCAAGCCGCTGCTGGAAGGCGAGATCCGCTCCGCCTTCGCGATGACCGAACCGGAGGTGGCCTCGTCCGACGCGACCAACATCGCGACCCGCATCGAGCGCCAGGGCGACCACTACGTGGTCAACGGCCACAAGTGGTGGATCTCCGGCGCCGGCGACCCGCGCTGCGCCGTCTTCATCACGATGGGCAAGACCGACCCCGACGCCCCGCGCCATTCGCAGCAAAGCATGATCGTCGTGCCCGCGGACACCCCCGGCATCCGCATCGTGCGGCCGCTCAACGTCATGGGCTACGACGACGCGCCGCACGGCCACATGGAGATGTATTTCGAGAACGTGAAGGTGCCGGCCGGCAACATCCTGCTGGGCGAAGGCCGCGGCTTCGAGATCGCCCAGGGCCGCCTCGGCCCGGGCCGCATCCACCACTGCATGCGCCTGATCGGCCTGGCCGAACGCGCACTCGAGCTCATGTGCCGCCGCGCGCTGTCGCGCGTTGCCTTCGGCAAGAGCGTCGCGCAGCAGACGGTGACGCAGGAACGCATCGCCGAAGCGCGCTGCAAGATCGACATGGCGCGCCTGCTCACGCTCAAGGCGGCCTGGATCATGGACATGGCCGGCAACAAGGTGGCCCGCACCGAGATCGCGATGATCAAGGTGGTCGCGCCGTCGATGGCCTGCCAGGTGATCGACTGGGCCATGCAGGCCCACGGCGGCGGTGGCATGTGCGACGACTTCCCTTTGGCGTCGGCCTACGCGCACGCGCGCACGCTGCGCTTCGCCGACGGTCCGGACGAGGTGCACCGCAACGCGATCGCCAAGTGGGAGCTGGGCAAGTACGGCAGCTACGGCCGTGACGCCCAGGCCGCGGTCACCCGCGGCAGCTGAAAGCGGCCTTCAGGCCTTGAAAGCGCCCAGCGCGCTTTCGCACGCGCTGTGGAAGACCTGCGACGCGTGCTGCAGCACGGGCACCTGCGCGGCGCCCTGCTGCATGCGCAGGTAGGCCTTGCCGCGCAGCAACATCATCATGAATGGCACCGTGGGCTCGGGCGCGGGCGCCGGCCATTCGAGCAGCTGGCGCACCAGGGCCGAATCGAACCAGGCCAGCGCGTGCTCACGCGTGTCGGCCAGGATCGAATAGCGGTCCCAGAACACGCGCGGGGCGCTTTCCCAGCCCACCTCCTGGTACATCGCCAGCCAGCGCATTTCCTCCGGCAGGCTGCTGTCGACGCTGGTGCGCAGCGAATCGGTGTAGTGCGAGTACGCCTGCTTCTCCAGCGTGTTCTTCAGCGGCCGGTTCATGAGCACGACCGCGACGTCCGGGTCCACCCCCAGCTCCGCGCGCGCCCGCAATTCCTCGCCCTGGATGTACTTGCGGCTCGGGCGGCCGACTTCCATCTTCCACGGCTTGCCGCCGACGTCGCCTTGCAGCTGGAATGCGGCACCGCTGGCCGTGAACGCGAACCCCTGCGTGGCGGCCCATTCCGACATCGGGCCCAGGGCGGCGGCCTCGGTGGCGGCCGCCGTCGCCTGGGGCCTGGCGTCGCGGCTGAAGGCCTTGCGGAGCTTGTCGAACATGTCGCGCCCGGTCGAACTAAAGTGGCGCGATTATCGAAGCAAATCAGGATGGAGTGCTTGCCATGATCGACGTCTACAGCTGGCCGACACCGAACGGCCACAAGGTCCACATCATGCTGGAGGAGTGCGGCCTGCCCTGGCGCGCGATTCCCGTGAACATCGGCACCGGCGAGCAGTTCAAGCCCGACTTCCTCGCGATCAGCCCGAACAACAAGATCCCGGCACTGGTGGATCCCGATGGACCCGACGGGGAGCCGATCTCGCTGTTCGAGTCCGGCGCGATCCTGGTGTACCTGGCCGGCAAGACAGGCCGCTTCCTGCCGGCCGACGTGCGCGGCAAGTACGAGGTGCTGCAGTGGCTGATGTTCCAGATGGGTGGCGTGGGCCCGATGCTCGGACAGAACCACCACTTCCGGCAGTACGCGCCCGAAAAGCTGCCCTACGCGATCGACCGCTACACCAACGAGGCGCGGCGGCTGTACGGCGTCATCGACAAGCGCCTGGCAACCAGCAAGTGGCTCGGGGGCGACGACTACTCGATCGCCGACATCGCCACCTGGCCGTGGCTGCGCAACTGGAAGAACCAGGGCATGGAACTGGCGGAGTACCCGCACCTGCAGGCCTGGTTCCAGGCGATCGAGGCGCGTCCGGCGGTGCAGCGTGGCGTGAAGGTGCTGGCCGACCTGCGCAAGCCGATCACCGACGACAAGAGCCGCGAAGTGCTGTTCGGCAGCACCCAGTACGCGCGGCGCTGAGGGCGCCTGCCGCCGTCAGCGGCGGCGGAACACGTGCACGTAGCGGCCGCCGTCGTCGCGCTGCTCCAGCAGCGCGTGGCCGGTCATGCGGGCGAAGGCCTGGAATTCGGCGAGCGTGCCCTTGTCGGAGGTCAGCACCGTGATCTCCGACCCCGCGGGCAGCTTGTTCAGCGTGCGGTACAGCCGCACGAGTGGCACCGGGCTGGGCAGGGCCCGCATGTCCACCACCTCGCCGGGCTGCACGCCCGGTCCGTCGAGGTCCATCGCGTCGGAGACGAACTCCTGCTCCTGGTTGCTGAAACGGGCCATGGACGCATTATGGGTGCGGGCGCACGCCGTGCAACACGTCGCAGCGATTCGCTCCGCCCGACGAACGCGGAGTGCCCGAGGACCGGCGGCGACGCAGTGGACGCGTCCCGTGAAATCGGTCCTCGCCGCGCCGCACGCCGCTTGCTACCTTCGCGGCCATGCATTCCCCGCGTGCCCATGGCGCTTCATTCCCCGACACGATGCCGAGCGACCTCGACCTGGACGTCGAGGCCGAGCGCGTGGTCGGTCCGCTGCACGGGTACCACGTGGCGTGCTATTCGGTGCCGGCGGACGAAGGCTTCTTCGCCTACGCCAAGGTCTACACCGAGCCGCTTTCGTGCGTATGGAACACGCCCTCCCCCGTCGCCAAGTACGCGGCCGGCCCGTTCGCCACCGGCGACCTCGCCATCGAGGCCGTGGTGCAGAAGTGCGACCTCGACCTGCGCCAGCGCGTGTCGAAAGCCAACCGCCTGATGCGGTGGCTTGCACGCGCCGGCCGCGGCCCGGCGCGGTCCTGACTCGCCTGACGCAAATGGGCAACTTGTAACTCGTCGCTGACAGTTTTGTTCTTGGAGCCGACGCTTTTCGTCATCTACGATCGTTTCAGGCTGCATGGCGGCCAGAGAAGAACCCGAGGAGAAGACGTGGCGGCGTTCCTGAAGTGGTTGGGATCCAGTGGTGCGTGGATCCGCTCCTTGCAGTATGAATTGCCGGTGGTCCAGGAGCCCGCCGTCAGGCCCGAATTGCGCCACTGGTGCGCGCTGGCCGGGGGCCTGGCCCTGATCCTCTCGCGCGCGACGGCACAGGACATCGAATCGAGCCTGCGCACCACCCGCGCCGTCTACCGCCAGTTGCGCAAGTGCCTGCAGGCCGGCGAGGCCCCCCGCGTGGCTTCGCGCCTGCTGTCCCTGCTGGCGGATGAAATCGACGCGGTCGCGGACCCCATCACCAAGGCTGCCTGCCGGCGCTGCATGCGCAAGCCGAAGGCGCAAAGCCCGTCGGAAGCCGCCCTGGCCCGCGCGACCGAGTCCACGGGCGGCGGCGGCATAGATCGCCACCGGGGCCAGGACTTCGAGGACGTGGAGACGCAACTCAGTCTCGACGTGTTCTCGAAGCGGTCGCATGCCTTGCGCCGCACCGTGGCGGGGGCGCGCCGCCCAACCGACACCTGATCGCTGGCCTGCCCGGAGAGACTCGAACTCCCGACCTGCTGCTTAGAAGGCAGCTGCTCTATCCAGTTGAGCTACGGGCAGGTCTTCCGATTGTCTCAGACCACCCTCGAGCACGCGAGGGCCGCGCGCCCGGGTTCAGGCGCGCCGGGCCAGCGGGTCGTCGTTCTCCGCCGACCCGTGCCGCAGCACGCGGCGTGACACGCGCTCGCGCAGGCGCCAGCGGGCCGCGTCGGCCAGCATGTGGCCCGCCCAGCGGTACACGTTGAACTCGCGCACGGTCGATCGCAGGCTGGCCATGCGTTCGCGCTGTTCCGCGGGCGGCATGGTCAGGGCGCGGTGCAGCGCATCGGCGACTTCCTCAACGTGGTACGGGTTCACGACCAGCGCCTCGGGCAGGTCGCGCGCCGCGCCGGCGAACCGGCTCAGGACCAGCACGCCCTGCTCGTCGTCACGCGCGGCGACGAACTCCTTGCACACCAGGTTCATGCCGTCGTGCAGGCTGGTGACCAGGCACGCATCGGCGGCGCGGTACAGGCGCGTGACCGCCTCCGGCTCGTGGTGCTGCGCGAGCAGCCGCACGACGCCGCGCCCGCCGGCGGAAAAGCGGCGGTTGATGCGCTCGGCCAGCGCGTGGATGCGCTGCTGGAACGCCTGGTATTCCTCCAGCGACGCGCGGGTCGGCGCGGCGACCTGCACGAAAGTGAAGGTGTCGCGCCACTGCGGGTACTTCTCCAGCAGCCGCTCCACGGCGTGCAGGCGTTCCAGGATGCCCTTGGTGTAGTCGAAGCGGTCGACGCCGACCGCGATGCGGTGGTCCTCCGGGATCCCGAGCGTCGCACGCACCTGCGCGCGGCACGCTTCCGGCGTCGCCCAGGAAGCCAGCGTCGAGGCCGTCGGCCATTCGATCGAGATCGGGTACGCGGCCACGAAGGTCTGCTCCCCGCGGAACGACACGGTGGAGTGCTCGTGCTCGATGCGCGCTTCGAGGTAGCGGTCGACCGACTCGAGGAAGTTCTTGCCGTGCGTGGGCGTGTGGAAGCCCATGATCGTGCTGCCCAGCATGCCTTCCAGCAGCTCGTCGCGCCACGGGCAAATGCCGAACGATTCCGGGTTCGGCCAAGGGATGTGCCAGAACGTCAGGATCGTCGCGCGCGGCAGGCGGCTGCGCACCATCGCCGGCAGCAGCGCGAAGTGGTAGTCCTGCACCAGCACCACCGGGTCGTCGCTGCGCGCCTCCGCCACGACGGCGTCGGCGAACCGCTGGTTGACCTCGCGGTAGTGCCGCCAGTCGGACTCGCGGAACACCGGCCGCACGTGGGCCACGTGGCACAAGGGCCAGAGGCCTTCGTTGGCGAAGCCGTAGTAGTAGCCCTGTTCCTGCTCCTCGGTGAGCCAGACCCGGCGCAGGCGGTAGTCGTCCTGGCCAGGCGGCAGCGACACGCGGTCGTGGCGGTCCACCACGTCGCGGTCCGCGCTGCCACTGCCGTGCGCGATCCACGTGCCGGAACAGGCGCGCATCACGGGCTCGACGGCGGTCACGAGGCCACTGGCCGGACGGCGCACGACGATGCTGCCCGCGGGGTCCTGCTCGTGGATATAGGGCTCGCGGTTGGACACGACGAGGATCTCGTCGCCGCGCAGCTGCGTGCGCAGCAGCGACTGCAGCCGCGCCGCGTCCCAGCCGGTCTCGTGCGTCGCCGCGCGCCGGTATTCGTCCTCGAGGTCGCGCAGCCTGGTGCGCACCTCGGCGGCGAGCGGCGCCAGTTCGCCGCCGCCGTCCAGCGGCCGCAGCAGGCCCTCGCCGCGCAGCAGCGCGCGCGTGCCCTTGATCCAGCCGCGCCAGCTCAGTTGCGCGACCGCCATCGTCACCAGCGCGATCAGCACGCCGAGGCCCGTGATCAGCAGCACCAGGTAGCGGCGCGTGTCCTGGCTGCGGCGCTCGATGAAGCTGAGGTCGTGCAGCAGCACCAGCTGCCCCACCGGGCCCGACTCGGCGCGGACCTCGTGCAGGCTCAGGTGGACCGGCCCGCCGTCCAGGCGCAATGCCGGATCCGCTTCGCCATTGAGCCGGACGGCCTGGGCGCAGGTGACGTCGGGCGGGAAGGACGGCGTGCGCACCAGCATCTCGCCCATGGGCGAACACCAGCCGATGGCGACCAGGCGCTCGTCCTGCACGGCGCGGCCGAACAACGCGCGCAGCTTGCGCCCGTTCGGTTCGCGCAAGGCGTCGGCCACGGATTCGGACAGTGTGTTGGCGACGAGTTCGCCGCGCAGGTCGAGGTCGCGCGCGAACCAGCGCAGGGTCAGGCGGTCCACGACCGGCAACGACAGCCACGCGGTGATCGCCAGCACGAGGATGAGCGGGACCAGGAAGCGCAGCTGCAGTTGCAGGTTCTTCATCGTCGTTCCCGGTTCTTGCGCCAGATCGCCAGCAGGATCAGGCCGTAGGCCATCAGGCGCGGAACGTAGAACAGCGGCTCATTCTCGCTCGCGAACGGCACCAGCGCGAGGGCGACGCGGTCCGCGGACTCGATCCAGAACGAGATGGCGAACAGCAGGAAGAAGCGGTCGCGCGTGCGCCGCCAGAAGCGGAAGAAATACAAGCCGGCCACCAGCCAGCCGGCGGCAATCGCGCCCGCAAGCACGTCCTCCATCAGTCCTCCTCCCAGATCAGCCCGAACAGCAGGAGCAGGACGGCGGCGAGTCCCACCCCGAGGCGCCACATGCGCAGGTCCACTTCGACTGCCCACACGACCTTGTCGGCCAGCAGCAGGATGTTGTTGACGGTCAGCAAGGCGAACGAGGACGCGGCCCAGAACAGCAGGCGCACCTTGTTGCTCACGTATCCGCGCCAGAGCAGCACGGTGCACAGCGCGCTCGTGATGGCGCACAGGGCATAGATCAGGGGGGCCATCAGCGCTCCTCCTTCTTCCAGCGGAAAGCGTCGGCGAACTGGCGCGCGCGGCGCTCCAGTCGCGAATGGATGATTTCGGTCACGGCGACCAGGTGGGTCGAATAGGTCTGGGCGACTTGCTCGAGCAGCGCGCGCAGGTCCTCGTCGGCGGGCGCGTAGATCCACGCGTTGCCGCGCAGCGTCGCCACGCCGGCGTCGCCCAGGGCGCGCAGCACGGCGGCGGCGTCGGCTTCGGTGACGTACAGGCGGTGCGCGACCGCGGCCGGCTCCCACGCGCGGGACGCGTCGGAACGCAGCAGGAGCAGCGCCTCGAGGTACGGGACCGACGGGACCGCGGCGAGGATGTACCGCCGCACATCGTCGGGGATCGGTGTCGTCGTCATGGATTGTTCTTGGCGGCCGACCGCGCGCGATACGGACCGTTGCACAACTGCAGAGCCACTCTAACGGAAGAAGGTTCCCGGAGGGGCTCATCCATGGCTCCAAATGCATCGGGATTGCCCTCGATGCCTTGGGCCGGTTGGTCGGAGCGAAAGGATTCGAACCTTCGACCCTCTGGTCCCAAACCAGATGCGCTACCAGACTGCGCTACGCTCCGACGCGGCCATTCTAACGGCCGTCCCGAGGAGGACACCATGGCGATCCGCATCGTGAGGCTGGGCACGCCGCGCGCACCCGGCGAAGGGCTGCGCATCGGCACCGTGCGGCGGCCGCCGCGCGGCGTGCCGAAGGAACGCTTCGCGCGCGACGACTGGTACGACGTCTGGTACCCGAACCTCGCGCCGAGCGCCGAAACGATGCAGCTCGGGCTGGCCGCGGAGGATGACCGGCAATGGGCCGCGTTCACGCGCAAGTACAAGGCGGAGATGGCGCAGCCCGATGCGTCGCGCACCCTCGACCTGCTCGCCGCGCTCTCGCACACGGCGCAGTTCGCGGTGGGCTGCTACTGCGAAGACGAGTCGCGCTGCCACCGCTCGCTGTTGCGAGGCTTGCTCGAACAGCGCGGCGCGAAACTGGACTGACTCAGCGCGGCTTCTGCGCCTTGTTCGGCTTCTGCGCAGCCTGCGCCTGCGCGTACGGCATGCACAAGCCCATGTAGCGGACCATGCCCATCGGGCAGTCGGGCATCAGATTGCTGCCCGCACCCATCTGGCTGGTCGGCATCGCGGCGGGATCGACGCCCCCGCCCATGGCCGCGAGTCCCGCACTGCCGCTGCCGCCAACCTGGCGCTCGACGTCGATCCGTGCATTGGGACTGGTGTTGCGGCCCACGCGGGCGTCGCCCTCCGAAGCGACGCCGCTGTTTGGCGCCGAAGCTTCGGTCGGTCGCGAGACCTGGGTCGGCGCGCTGGGCCGCGACGCGGTGGGCGGCAGGGCCTCCAGGCTCGACGTGGCCGAGCCTGCCTGGGTGTTCATGGTGGCGCTGCTGGTCGCCGTCTGTGCCAGCGAGGCGGCGCTGGCCGCTGCGAGGCAGGCAGCGAGTGCGAATCGGCCGGTGGCCATCATCGGATGCTCCTTCATGCTGGCCCAGCAGCATCGATGCTGGATGGGCTCGCTCGCGTGGGACGCGACGCAGCGCGGGCGTAGGAGCCTGCCTGCGCCGCGTCGCCTATGCGGCCTTCTTACTGGCTGCGTTCGTGCTGCTTCTTGGCCTGTCCGGGAGGCATGCAGCCGTTGTCCTTCTTGGCCAACCCGGGTGGGCAGTCGCGCGCGGTGCTGCCCGAGTGGGTGTCGGCCGAACTGCCCATCGCGCCGGTACCGCTGCTGGACGTGCTGCCGCTCGTCGTGGAGCCCGGCGTGCCCAGGTAGATGTTGTTGGTGTTCGACGCGGTCGAGCCGGACGTGCTGCCGCTCGTGGATCCGGCGGTGCTGCCCGCGCTGCCGGTCGTCGACCCCGACGTCGTGCTGTCGGTGTTGCCGGTGGTGCTCGTGGAGCCGGTCGAGCCCGTGGTGCCGGACGAACCGGTGCTGCCCGTCGTACCGGTGCCGCCCGAAGCGCCCATCGCGCCCGTGCCCGAGCTCGATCCGCTGCCCGGGGTGCTCATCGTGGGCGTCGTCGACCTGGACGGCGTGGATTGCACGATGGCCCCGCCGCTGGCGCCGAGGGTGCCGTTGGTGGTGGCGCCCTGGCCGGCCGTGGCGGCCGCGTTGTTGCTGGTGGTCGCGGTGCTGTTGGCCGTCTGCGCGTACGCGCCGCCGGCGACCAGGGATGCGACCAGCAGGCCGAGTAGTTTGCTCATGCAGGAATCTCCTTCAGGTGGAGCCGCGGCGCGATGGATGCGCCACGGCATGCCGCCAGCATGGGCTGCGCCATGAGAGCGACCGGTCGGACGTGGGAAAGCATCCCAGTCGGGCATCTCCCACCCGGCGTCGGACATGCCTTGCGCTGAGCCACGACGAAAAAAAGCCGGCTTGCGCCGGCTTCGCTCGGTCGGGTCCTGCTCAGAGCTTCACGTACTCGTACTCGACCGGCTGTGCATTGATGCCGCGGTCGGGCGGTGCGATCCAGCCGGCCATCTTGCCGGGCTCGACCACGCGTTGCTGCAGGCTCTTGACGAACGCGATGTCCTCGGCCGTCGGCAGCCACTCGTCCTTGCGCGCCTCGAACTCGGCGGCGCTGATCGGGTTGCCTTGCGGATCGGTGTGCAGGCCCGCCCATGCACCGACGCTGCGGCGAAACCGCGTGGAGGGCAACTTGAATTCGAACGGCACCCCCGCGCGCTTGACCGTCATGTTCCAGCGCGTGACGCCGATCGCGCAATCCTTGGCGTATTCCAGGCGCGTGATCTCGTTGATGCCGTTGCGCACCGAGATGGCCTCGTCGCGCACGCCGCCCTGCCCGTCCGGCACCTGGATGGTCATGCTGGTGCCGTTCTCGAGGTGGTCGGCGAAGCGCGCTTCGTCGGGGCGGCCCTTGATGCCGTTGCTGAAGTAATTGGCCGCGTTGGAGGACGCCTCGGAGCCGAAGAGGTCCAGCGAGCTGGTGAACCAGAAATTCATGAACTTCTGGATCGTCGGCAGGTCGACGGCGCCGGCCTCGCGCACCTTCTTCCAGTCGTCGGTGTCGAGTTCCTTCATCACCTCCAGCGACCGCTTGATGACGCGGCCCACGCCCGTCTCGCCGACGAACATGTGGTGCGCTTCCTCGGTCAGCATGAACTGGCAGGTACGCGACAGCGGATCGAACGCGCTCTCGGCCAGCGACTTCAGCTGGAACTTGCCGTCGCGGTCGGTGAAGTACGTGAACATGAAGAACGACAGCCAGTTGTCCATCGGCTCGTTGAACGTGCCCAGGATGCGCGGCTTGTCGGGGTCGCCCGAGTGGCGCTCCAGCAGTTCCTCCGCTTCCTCGCGGCCGTCGCGGCCGAAGTACGCGTGCAGCAGGTACACCATCGCCCACAGGTGCCGGCCCTCTTCCACGTTCACCTGGAACAGGTTGCGCAGGTCGTAGAGCGACGGCGCGGTGTGGCCCAGCAGGCGCTGCTGCTCCACCGACGCGGGCTCGGTGTCGCCCTGCGTCACGATCAGGCGGCGGAACGTGGAGCGGAACTCGCCCGGCACTTCCTGCCAGGCGTCCTGGCCCATGAAGTCGCCGAAGCCGATCTTGCGGCCCTCCTGCTGGTCGGCCAGGAAGATGCCCCAGCGGTAGTCGGGCATCGGCGTGTAGCCGTACTGCGCCCAGCCCTTCGCGTCGACGCCGACGGCGGTGCGCAGGTAGACGTCGTTGGCGCGGAAATCGCTCGGCCCCATCTCGTCCCACCAGCGCAGGAAGGCGGGCTGCCAATGCTCCAGCGCGCGCTGCAGCTGGCGGTTGTCCGCGAGGTTGACGTTGTTCGGGATCTTGGCTTGCAGGTCGATCGTGCTCATGTCAGTTCCTTCAGATGCGCTTCCAGTCGAAGCGGGCCTTCTTGCCGGTGCCGAACAGCTTCAGCGCGCCCTCCTCGCCGACGGCGTTGGGGCGGATGAAGATCCAGTTCTGCCAGGCGGAGAGGCGGCCGAAGACACGCGTCTCCATGGTTTCCTTGCCGGGGAAGCGCAGCGACGCTTCCATGCCGGTCAGGGCGTCGGGCGACAGCGACGCACGCTCTTCGAGCATCAGGCGGATCTCGTCGTCCCAGTCGATGTCGTCGGGTGCCAGCGTCACGAGGCCCAGTTCCAGCGCACGCTCGGCCGCCAGAGGTGCATCGCCGATGGTGCGCAAGGCGTCGATCACGGCGGCGTCCTCGCAGAAGCGCGTCTGCAGCCGCGTGAGGCCATTGACCTCCGGGTAGCGCCCGAAGTTCGCGGGCGACAGGCGCAGCACCGGCGCTTCGTCGGGGGCATCGCGCAGTTCCAGCATGTAGATGCGATCGCAGGCCAGCGCGAGTTCGTAGAACGTCCCCGCGAAGCACGAACCCTGGTCCACCAGCGCGATCAGGGATCGGCTCGTGACGTCCAGGCGCGCCAGCGTGCGGCGCAGCAGGCCGAGCGTTTCGCGCACCAGCCAGTGGCCCTTGTGCGCGTCGAGCACGGCATCGGCTTCCAGCACGCGCTGCGCGTCGCCGCGCGTCTTCAGCACCCAGGTGCCGATCTCCAGCTCGTTGGTGCGCAGGTTCAGGATGGCGTCGTCCAGCTCGCGCGCGAGCTTCAGCGGCCACCATGCGGCGCCCGCAGTGACGATCGCATCGGGCGTCGACTCGATCGCGGCGGCGGGGGCCTGCACGGTGATCGTGGCCACGCGCGTGTCGCGATCGACCTGCACGTCGACCAGCGAGTAGTGGTAGCCCTGCTCGTCGATCGTGCCGGCCACGGGCGGCAGCTCGATGCCCTTGGCGGGGCCCTGGCGAGTCGACTGCTGGCGCAGCGCGGCGACTTCGGCGTCGACCAGTTGCGGGAACTGCTGCGGCTTCGCGAACGCGTCGATCAGCTTCCATGCCTGGGCGCGGTCGGCACGCACGCCTTCGCTGGTGGTGCAGAAGATGTCGGCGAGGTCGCGGCGCACCTTGCGCTTGTCGGTCACGCGCGTGAGGCCGCCGGTGCCCGGCAGCACGCCCAGCAGCGGCACCTCGGGCAGGCTCACCGTGGAAGAGCGGTCGTCGACCATCACGATGCGGTCGCAGGCCAGCGCGAGTTCGTAGCCGCCGCCGGCGCAGGCGCCCGTCACGGCCGCGACGGACTTCAGGCCCTCGTGGCGCGACGAGTCCTCCAGGCCATTGCGCGTCTCGTTGGTGAACTTGCAGAAGTTCACCTTCCAGGCGTGCGTGGACAGGCCCAGCATGTAGATGTTGGCGCCCGAGCACCAGATGCGGTCCTTGCCCGACTCGAACACGACGACCTTCACGCCGGGGTGTTCGAAGCGGATGCGGTTCAGCGCATCGTGCAGTTCGATGTCGACACCCAGGTCGTACGAGTTCAGCTTGAGCTTGTAGCCCGGCTTGATGCCGCCGTCCTCGTCGATGTCCAGCTTCAGGCGCGCGACGTCGCCGTCGACCGTCAGCTCCCAGTGGCGGTACTTCGAGGGATGGGTGTCGAAGCGCACCAGTTCACGGTCCCCCTGCTGGAACAGCAGCGGCTCAGTCATCGCATTCATGCGGCTTCCTTTTCGGGCGTCGGCACCTGGGGCACGGCGCGCCCGAGGTCCTTGAGGGATTGCTTGACGCTGCGGTGCGCGGTGTCGATGACGGCATCGGCGCGCGCATACAGCGGCTCGCGGCTGGCAAGGATGCGGCGGATGTCCTCCATCGCCTCCTGCGTCGCGCCGCGCGTGGTCTCGAACGGCCGCGTGTCGCCCTGCGCGACGACGCGGCTCATGTGCTCCTCGGGACTGGCCTTCAGCCAGACGCAATAGAAGTGGCTTTGCAGCAGGTCGAAGGTCTCGCGCTCGCTGACGATGCTGCCGCCGGTGGTCATCACGACGCCTTCGGCATGGTCCTCGGCGATGCGCAGCAGCGCGCGGCGCTCGTAGCGGCGGTAGCCGGCCTGGCCGTGCAGCAGCAGGATCTCGTTCATGCTGGTGCCGGCCTCGCGCTCGATCTCCCGGTCCAGCTCGACGAAGGGCACGGCGCGCTCGGCGGCGAGTTGCGCGCCCAACGTCGACTTGCCGGCGCCGCGCAGGCCGATCAGCGCGATGCGGCGCTCCCGCCCGTGCGCGTCACCGAAGCCGAAGGTACCCGCCAGCATGGCGTGCGCCTGCTCCAGCTGCGCCTCGTCCAGGCGCGACAGCAGCTGGTGCAAGCGCGCCAGCGCGGGACGAGGTGCGTCCTGCAGCAGCTCGAGGATGGTGATGTTCAGCGCGCCGGCGATCGCTTCCAGCGAATTGATCGATGTGTTGCCCTTGCCGCCCTCCACGTCCGCCAGGAAGCGCTCGGACAGGCCCGAGTCGTGGGCCAGCTGCTTGCGCGTCATGCCGCGCCGGGCGCGCCAGGCCCGCACCCGTGCGCCGAGCTCGGCCAGCGTCGTGCTGCTGTCGGGGTCCGCCATGGTCTGCAGGCTAGGGCTTGGGGATTGCACGGGGTTTGATCTGCGTCAACACTTGCAGTATACTGCCGCCATCCCGCATGTCAAGCAGTTTACTGCATGCTTTTGGAGGCCCGATGAAACTCAAGATCCTGGTCGGCACGATGACCAACACCGCCGAGTACGTGGCGCAGGCGATCCAGATGGATTGCGCCGACCTGGTGGGCGAGATCGAGATCGTGATGATGGACGGCCTCGACAGCAGCGCCTTCGACGAAAATGCACTTTATCTCATCTGCACGTCGACCTACGGCTCCGGCGACGTCCCGGACAACGCCCGCGGCCTGTACGACGCGCTGGACACGCAACCCAAGTTCCTCGGCCACGTCCGCTACGGCGTGATCGCGCTGGGCGACCGCACCTACGTGCAGACCTTCGCGTTCGGCGGCAAGAAGTTCGACGAGCGCCTGCAGGGCCTGGGCGCGCACCGCATCGGCGACGTCTGGTGCCACGACGCCAGCGCGGGCACGATGCCCGAGGAAGAAGGCACGGCTTGGTGCCGCCAGTGGCTCACGCAGGCGTTGGCCGACGAGAAGGTCACGGCGTAGCCGTCTTCCCGGCGAGCGTCGGGAACAACACAGAGGAGACACATGCGCCTGAGCCACGCCGACCATTCCGCCAGCCCGCCGCGCGTGGAGATTCCGCGCGACTACAACGCCGCCCACGACCTGCTCGAACGCAATGCCGCGCGCACCGGCAAGCTGGCGTTCATCGACGCGGTGTCGGGCGCACGGCTCACGTATGGGCAGTTGCGCGAGCAGGCGCACCGGTTCGCCAATGCGCTGCGCGACATGGGCATCGCGCCGGAATCGCGCGTGCTGGTCGCGATGCACGACACGGTGGAGTGGCCGGTCGTGTTCCTCGGCTCCATCCTCGCCGGCGTGGTGCCGGTCGCGGCCAACACGTTGCTCACCACGCAGGACTTCGAATTCATGCTGCGCGACTCGCGCGCGCAGGCGCTGTTCGTCTCCAGGGCGCTGCTGCCGGCGTTCGAATCGCTGGTGGGCAAGGTCGACACGCTGCGGCATGTCGTGGTGGCCGGCGGCGACGGTGAGCACACCGTCGCGACGATGGTCGCGGCCGGCAGCGACCGGCACTCGGTCGCCAGCACCACCAGTGACGACGCGTGCTTCTGGCTGTATTCGAGCGGCTCGACCGGCACGCCCAAGGGCACCGTGCACCTGCATTCGCACCTGGTGCAGACCGCCGAGCTGTACGGCCGCGGCGTTCTTGGCATCCGCGAGGACGACGTCGTGTTCTCCGCGGCCAAGCTGTTTTTCGCCTACGGCCTCGGCAACGCCCTCACCTTCCCCATGAGCGTCGGCGCCACGACGGTGCTGCTGCCGTCGCGGCCGACGCCGGCCGACGTGTTCCGCGTCCTCACGCAGCACAAGCCGACCATCTTCTACGGCGTGCCCACGCTGTACGCCGCCCTCCTCGCCGATGCGACGCGTCCCAAGCGTGCCGACGTCACGATGCGCGTGTGCACGAGCGCCGGCGAGGCGCTGCCGGCCGACATCGGCAAGCGCTGGACCGCCGAGTACGGCTGCGAGATCCTGGACGGCATCGGCTCGACCGAGATGCTGCACATCTTCCTGTCCAACCGGCGCGGCGAGGTGCGCTACGGCACCACCGGCAAGGCGGTCCCGGGCTACGACCTGCGCATCGTCGGCGACGACGGCCGCGAGTGCGGCACCGGCGAGATCGGCGAGCTGCAGATCAAGGGACCGAGCGCCGCGCTGATGTACTGGAACAACCGCGCCAAGACGAAGGCGACGTTCTGCGGGGAGTGGACACGCAGCGGCGACAAGTACACGCGCGACGCCGACGGCTACTACACCTATGGCGGCCGCAGCGACGACATGCTCAAGGTCGGCGGCATCTACGTCTCGCCGTTCGAGGTCGAGGCCACGCTCATGACGCACTCCGCGGTGCTCGAGGCGGCGGTGATCGGCGTCGCGGACGCGGACCAGCTGGTCAAGCCCAAGGCCTACGTGGTGCTCAAGCCCGGCCAGTCCGCCAGCGAAGCCGACCTGCAGCAGCACGTGAAGTCGCAGCTGGCGCCCTACAAGTACCCGCGCTGGATCGCGTTCGTGCCCGAGCTGCCGAAAACCGCGACGGGGAAGATCCAGCGCTTCAAGCTGCGGGCGGCGTCAGGCGCCTGAAGGCTTCCCTCGGGGAAAGCCATGGTGCGCCGCAGCGGCGCGTTTGCTACAAAAGCACACCAAGCCAAACCACGGACCGGAGACACAACATGACCACCCGCCGCCTCGTCCTCACCCGCAGTGCCGCCGTCGTCGGCGCCGCTTCCGCCGGCCTGCTGCTGCCGCAGATCGTGCGCGCGCAATCGAACAAGGTGCGCGTGGGCTTCATGCTGCCCTACACCGGCACCTACGCGCAGCTTGGCGTCGCCATCGAGAACGGCGTGCGCATGGCGCTGGAAGAAAAAGGCGGCAAGCTGGGCGGCCGCGAGATCGAGTGGTTCAAGGTGGACGACGAGTCCGAGCCGTCCAAGGGCGTGGAGAACGCCAACCGCCTCGTGCAGCGCGACAAGGTCGACGTGCTGATCGGCACCGTGCACTCGGGCGTGCAGATGGGCATCCAGCGCGTCGTGCGCGACAGCGGCACGCTGTGCATCATCCCCAACGCCGGCGTGCATGCCGCGACGCGTGCCCTGTGCGCGCCCAACGTGTTCCGCACCTCGTTCACCAACAGCCAGCCCACGCTGGCCCTTGGCAAGCCCATGTACGACAAGGGCGTCCGCAAGGCCGTGTGGATCACGCACAAGTACGCGGCGGGCGACGAGGCGTTCGAAGGCTTCCGCGACAGCTTCACCAAGGCCGGCGGCACCATCGTCAAGGAACTGGGCCTGCCGTTCCCGCAGGTCGAGTTCCAGGCCCTGCTGACCGAGATCGCCTCGATCAAGCCCGACGCCGTCGCGTGCTTCTTCGCCGGCGGCGCGGCCGTGAAGTTCATCAAGGACTTCGCCGCCGCGGGCCTGAAGGACAAGATCCAGCTCTGGGGCTCGGGCTTCCTGACCGAAGGCGTGCTGGACCAGGCCGGCCCCGCCGCCGACGGCATCATGACAACGATGCACTACAGCGACTCGCTCGACACGCCGCGCAACCACCAGTTCCGCACCGCGTACGCCACCCGCTTCAAGATGCAGCCCGACGTGTACGCCGTGCAGGGCTACGACAGCGGCCAGCTCCTCATGGCCGGGGCCAACGCCGTCAAGGGCGACCTGGGCAACAAGCAGGCGCTGTACAAGGCCATGGAGTCGGCCACCATCGACAGCCCGCGCGGCAAGTGGACGATGAGCAAGGCCCACAACCCGGTGCAGGACATCTACCTGCGCCGCGTCGAGAACAAGGAGAACAAGGTGATCGGCGTCGCCGCCAAGGCCCTGTCCGATTCGGGCGCCGGCTGCAAGATGGGCTGAGCGCGCACCACCTGCTTCCCTGCGGGGGAGGCGCGAGCCTCCCCCTTTTTCTTGCCCGCGGATGACCCTCACCACCTACCTGCTGTACCTGCTCGCGGTCACCGTGCTGATCGTCACGCCGGGACCGACGATGCTGATGACGCTGTCGAACTCGCTGGCCCTCGGGCCTGCGCGCGCGCTCGCGTCGCTCGGCGGCGCCCTGGCGGCCAACTTCGGGATCATGGTGCTGTCCGCGCTCGGCCTCGGCGCGCTGCTCGCCGCTTCCGCCACCGCGTTCACGGTGTTGAAGGTCGCCGGAGCCGCGTACCTCATCTGGCTGGGCATCCGCACCTTCCGCGGCACCGGCTCGCTCGACTTCTCCGGCACCGCGGCACCGGGACGCGGGTCGCTCTTCATGCAAGGCGTGCTCGTCGGCGCGAGCAACCCGAAGTCGCTGCTGTTCTTCACCGCCTTCTTCCCGCAGTTCATCGAGCCGTCGGCGCCGTTCGCGCCGCAGTTCCTGCTGCTGTCGCTGACGTTCGTGGTCGGTGACTTCCTGGTGCTCGGCGCCGCGGCGTTCGGCGTCGGCCGCGTCCGGCCCTGGCTGCAGCAGGCGCACGTGGTGCGCTGGATCCAGCGCACCTGCGGCGGGCTGTTCGCGCTGCTCGGCGCGTTGCTCCTGTTGTCGCGCCGTCCCGCCTGATGGACTTCGCCAACTTCCTGATCCAGCTGCTCAACAGCGTCCAGTACGGGCTGCTGCTGTTCATGCTCGCCGCGGGGCTGACGCTCATCTTCGGGATCATGGGCGTGGTCAACCTCGCGCACGGCAGCTTCTACATGCTGGGTGCCTACCTCGCGTGGTGGCTCTCCAGCAGCACCGGCAGCCTGGTGCTGGCCATCGTGCTGGGCGCCGTGCTCGCCGCGGTGTTCGGGCTGGTGCTCGAACGGCTGCTGTTCCGCCACTTCTACCACCGCGACCACCTCGACCAGGTGCTGCTCACCTTCGGCCTGATCTACGTGTTCGAGGAACTGCGCTCCATCCTGTGGGGCGACGACGTCCATGGGGTCACGATCCCCGACGCGCTCTCGGCGTCCATCCCGCTCACCGACACGCTGTCGTATCCCGTGTACCGCCTGTTCATGTCGGGTGTGTGCATCGTGCTGGCGATCGGGCTGTACGTGCTGATCTCGCGCACCCGCCTGGGCATGCGCATCCGCGCGGGCGCGTCCAACCACGCGATGACGGAGGCGCTGGGCATCAACGTCAAGCGCATCCACGCGGTCGTCTTCGCCATCGGCGTCGCGCTGGCCGCGGTCGCCGGGATGATCGCGGCGCCGATCGCCAGCGTGTACCCGAACATGGGCTCGCAGGTGCTGATCATGTGCTTCGTCGTCGTGGTGATTGGCGGCATCGGCTCCGTGCGCGGCGCGCTGGTCGCCGCCCTGCTGGTCGGCGCCGTCGACACCTTCGGCAAGGTCCTGCTGCCACAGGTGTCCGGCATGCTGGTCTACATGCTGATGGCGGCGGTGCTGCTGTGGCGCCCCGAGGGCCTGTTCAAGCAATGAGCGCCGCCAAGTCCCACCTCGAGGTGCTGCCCCGGTCGGTGCAGGCCGTGTTGCTGGTCGCGCTGGTCGCGCTCGCCGCGGTGCCGTTCGTGGCCAGCGACTTCTACGCGCAGATGGTCGCGCGGATGATGATCCTGGCCATCTTCGCCATGAGCCTGGACCTGCTGCAGGGCGTCACCGGCCTGGTGTCCCTGGGCCACGCGGCGTTCTTCGGCATCGGCGGCTACGTGCTGTCGCTGGTGTCCTCGGACGCCGGCGCCGTCAGCCTCTGGTGGACGCTGCCAGCGGCGGTGGCGGTATCGGCGCTGTTCGCGTTCGTGATCGGCTTCTTCGTGGTCCGCACCCACGGCATCTACTTCATCATGGTCACGATGGCGTTCGCTCAGATGCTGTTCTACCTGGTGTTCGACAACAAGGAGCTTGCGCTGGCGGGCCTCAAGCTGCGCCTGGGCGGCTCCGACGGCATCTACATCAACTTCAAGCCCGACGCCTCGTTCTTCGACCTGGAGAACAAGACGGTCTTCTATTACTTCACCCTCGCCTGCCTGCTGGCGGTGTACGCGTTCCTGCGCCGGCTGCTGTGGAGCCCGTTCGGCCGCACGCTCGCGGGCATCCGCGTCAACGAGCACCGCATGCGCGCGCTGGGCTACGGCACCTTCGGCTACAAGCTGGCCGCATTCACGCTGGCCGGCGCGCTGGCCGGCCTGGCGGGCTACTTGTGGGGCGCGCAGACCGGCTTCGTGAACCCCGAGCTGATGGGATTCCACATGAGCGCGCACGCGATCATGATGGTCATCCTCGGCGGCATGGGCAACTTCGCCGGCGCCATCGCAGGCGCGTTCGCTTTCGAGTGGCTGCTGCACGTGTTCAAGGACCTGCCGCAGGTCGGCGGCTTCGACGCCGGCAAGCACTGGCAGCTGTGGATCGGCATCTTCATCGTGCTCATTGTCGCGTTCGCGCCGCGCGGGCTGCTGGGCGTCGTCGCGCGCATCGGCCGCAGCAAGGAGGACGCCGGTGGCTGACGAGGTGCTGCTCGCAGCGCGCAACGTCACCAAGCGCTTCGGCGGCCTGGCGGCGGTGAACGACGTCTCGGTGGACCTGTGGCGCGGTCGCATCCACGCGGTCATCGGCCCCAATGGCGCCGGCAAGTCGACGCTGACCAACCTGCTCTCGGGCGACCTGCCCCCCACCACCGGCAGCATCGAGCTCGCGGGCGTCGACGTGACCGGCCGCAACCCGGAACGCATCTCCCGCGCGGGCCTGGGGCGCAGCTACCAGAAGACCAACATCTTCCTGCCGTTCACCGTGTGGGAGAACGTGCGACTGGCCGCGCAATCACGCGCGCAGCATCCCGCAAGCGTGCTGCGCCGGGCGACGGCGTTCACGGAGACGAACGAGCGCGCCGCCCGTGCACTGGATCTGGCGGGACTCGCCGCGCGCCGCGACGCGATCGCCGGCACCATCAGCCACGGCGAGCAGCGCCAGCTGGAAATCGCGATGACGCTGGCCACCGCCCCGCACGTGCTGTTGCTGGACGAACCGCTCGCGGGCATGGGCACCGCCGAAGCCGAGCGCATGGTCGGGCTGCTGCAGCGGCTGAAAGCCGAGCACGCGATCCTGCTGGTGGAACATGACATGGACGCCGTCTTCGCCCTGGCGGACCGCCTCACGGTCATGGTCAACGGCCAGGTGATCGCCACCGGCACGCCCGACGCGATCCGCGCCGATGCGGGGGTGCAGGCCGCCTACCTGGGGGAAGAGCATTGAACTCCCCAACACAGAACCTGTTGATCGACGCCCGCGGCCTGCACACGTACTACGGCCAGAGCCATGTCCTGCGCGGCATCGACTTCCGCGTCGGGCGTGGCGAGACGATCGGGCTCATGGGCCGCAATGGCATGGGCAAG
The DNA here is from genome assembly GCF_016641735.1 of Ramlibacter algicola. Lineage (NCBI taxonomy): Bacteria > Pseudomonadati > Pseudomonadota > Betaproteobacteria > Burkholderiales > Comamonadaceae > Ramlibacter > Ramlibacter algicola. The sequence continues at coordinate 2,671,317 of NZ_JAEDAO010000001.1, forward strand.
AGCACGCTGCTCAAGACGCTCATGGGGCTGGTGAAGCCGCGAGGCGGCAAGGTGCACGTCACCGGCCGCGACATGACCGGGTGCGCGCCGTACGAGATCGCGCAACTGGGCATCGCCTACGTCCCCGAAGGCCGCGGCATCTTCCCGAACCTGAGCGTCGTGGAGAACCTGCGCATGGCGGCGCGTCCCGGCACGCGCGGGCAGCGCGACTGGACCTACGAGCGCGTGCTGGAGACGTTCCCGCGCCTGGCCGAGCGCCTGTCGCACGGTGGCCAGCAGCTGTCCGGCGGCGAGCAGCAGATGCTCACGATCGGCCGCGCGCTGATGACCAATCCCGACGTGCTGATCCTGGACGAGGCCACTGAAGGCCTGGCGCCGCTGATCGCCCGCGACATCTGGCGCATCTGCGCGCTGATCCGCGAAACCGGCATCTCCAGCGTCATCGTCGACAAGAACTGGAAGCACGTCACGCAGCTGACGGACCGCAACGTGATCCTCGTCAAGGGCGAGATCGTGTACGAGGGCACGTCAACCGACCTGCAGTCGAAACCCGGGTTGCTCTCGCAGCACCTCGGCGTCTAGTCGCCAGTGCCGCCCTGCGGCGGCACCGCAGCAACCTGATCCGGAAGCACGTGGCCCAGCAGTGACGCAGCTCGCGCACGGCTGAGCTGGCTGGTCAGCCGTTCTCCAATGGTTGGCTTCCACATCGGCCCGCGGCCGAGCTACGTCTGCGCCCGAGCCAGCGTCAGCGCATTCGACTCCCACCTGTAGGTCCTCGCCTACGGCATTTCGCCGGTGTTTCCCTCATCCTGAGCGCGCCCCCGACGGAAGAATCTTTGTTCACGCAAGTTACGACATGACGCCTGCGCCCATGCAACCGACGGCCGACGCCAAGCACGTCGCCCCAGCAACCCGGCAGGTGCCGCGGCCGAGCCACCATTTCCGCCAGTTCGACGTGATGGGCGCGCACGTCGACGGCGAAGCCACCCGCTTCACGGTCTGGGCGCCCAACGCGCGCAGCGTCTGCGTGGCCGGCTCGTTCAACGACTGGCACGGCGAACCGCTGCAGCGCATCGAGGACGGCAGCGGCCTGTGGCACGGGCGCGTCGAGGGCGCGCGCGCGGGCGACTTCTACAAGTACCGCATCCAGGGCGCGCACGGCCACTGGATGGACAAGGCGGACCCTTACGCGTTCCGCTGCGAACACCCGCCGGGCACCGCGTCGCAGATCTGGGAGCTGGACCACGCGTGGGGCGACCGCGAGTGGATGGCACGGCGCGGCGAGCGCCAGGCGCACACGCAGCCGATGTCCACCTACGAGGTGCACCTGGGCTCCTGGCAGCGCGAGGAAGACGGGCGCATGCTCAACTATCGCGACATCGCGGTGCGCCTGGCTTCGCATTGCCGCACGATGGGCTTCACCCACGTGGAGCTGATGCCGGTCGCCGAGCACCCGTTCTACGGTTCCTGGGGCTACCAGACCACCGGCTACTTCGCGCCGACCTCGCGCTACGGCACCCCGCAGGACCTGATGGTGCTGGTGGACACGCTGCACCAGCACGGCATCGGCGTGATCCTGGACTGGGTCGGCTCGCACTTCCCGTCCGACCCGCACGCCTTGGCGCAGTTCGACGGCACCGCGCTGTACGAGCACGCCGACCCGCGGCTGGGCTTCCACCCGCAGTGGAACAGCCTGATCTTCAACTACGGCCGCTACGAGGTCCGCGACTTCCTGATCAGCAACGCGCTGTTCTGGCTGGAGAAGTACCACTTCGACGGCCTGCGCGTGGACGCGGTCGCGTCGATGCTGTACCTGGACTTCGCACGCGAGCCGGGCCAGTGGCTGCCCAACCAGTACGGTGGCAACCAGAACCTGGAAGCGGTGCGCTTCCTGCAGGACCTCAACAGCGCCGTGTATGCGCAGTTCCCCGACGTCCACATGATCGCGGAGGAGTCCACCGCATGGGCCGGCGTCTCGCGCCCCGTGCACCACGGCGGCCTGGGCTTCGGCATGAAGTGGAACATGGGCTGGATGAACGACACGCTGCGCTACGTCGAGCGGCCGCACTTCTACCGCCGCTGGCACGGCGACGACATCCGCTTCTCCTCCGTCTACGCCTTCAACGAAAACTTCGTGCTGCCGCTGTCGCACGACGAGGTCGTCTACGGCAAGGGCAGCCTGCTGTGCAAGCAGGCGGGCGACGAGTGGCAGCGCTTCGCCGGCCTGCGCGCCCTGTACGGCTACATGTGGGCGCACCCGGGCAAGAAGCTGCTGTTCATGGGCGGCGAGTTCGGCCAGTACCAGGAATGGCACCACGAGCGCACGCTCGACTGGCACCTGTGGGCGCGGCCGCTGCATGCCGGCGTCGCGCGCTGGGTGGCCGACCTCAATGCGGCGTACCGGCGCGTCCCGGCGCTGCACGTGAACGATTTCGAGCACGAGGGCTTCCAGTGGCTGCCCGTCGACGCCCACGAGCCGCAAACCGTGCTGGCCTTCGTGCGCCGTGGCGCGCCGGGCGATGCCCTGGCCGTCGCCCTCGTGAACATGACCCCGGAGCCGCGGCACGCGCTGCGGCTCGGACTGCCCCATGCCGGCACCTGGCACGAGCTGCTGAACAGCGACGCGCCCTTTTACGGTGGCAGCGGCATGGGCAACCTCGGACGCGTTCACGCGGACGATGCACCGCTGGGCGGCATGCCCGCCAGCGCCACGCTCACCCTGCCACCCCTGGCGGCCCTGGTCCTGGTGGACCGGCCCGTCGATGCAACGATTCCTGGAGGAGAACCCCATGCCCGCACCTAAGAACGTCCTGGCCTTCGTGATGGCCGGCGGCGAAGGCTCGCGCCTTCACCCGCTCACGGCCAACCGCTGCAAGCCCGCGGTTCCCTTCAACGGCAAGCACCGCATCGTCGACTTCGTGCTGTCCAACCTGGTCAACTCCGAGATCTACTCGACCTACCTGCTGGTGCAGTACAAGAGCCAGTCGCTGATCGAGCACGTGCGCCAGACGTGGACCATGGCGCGCTTCATGCCGCAGCACTTCATCACCTGCGTGCCGCCGCAGATGCGCAACGGCCCCGAGTGGTTCCAGGGCACGGCCGACGCCGTGTACCAGAACATCCACCTGATCGAGAGCATGAAGCCGGACATCGTGGCGGTGTTCGGCGCGGACCACATCTACCGGATGGACATCCGGCAGATGATCGACTTCCACATCCAGAGCAATGCCCACGCCAGCGTCGCCACGCTGCCGGTGCGCCTGGCGCAGAGCGACCAGTTCGGCATCGTCGAGATCGACGACAACAACCGGATCACGGACTTCATGGAGAAGCCCAAGACGTGCAAGCCGATGCCGGGCAGCACGACCCACGCGCTGGGCTCGATGGGCAACTACATCTTCAACGCCGACGTGCTGCTCGACCAGCTGCGCAAGATGAAGGAAGACGGCACCAGCGACTTCGGCAAGCACATCCTGCCGTCGATGGTGAAGAGCCACAAGCTGGTGGCGTACGACTTCGACACCAACCACATCCCCGGCACCGAACCGTACGAGGAGCACGCCTACTGGCGCGACGTCGGCACCATCGACGCGTACTTCGAGGCGCACTTCGACACGCTGGGCGCGGCGCCCAAGTTCCGCATGACCAACGCCAAGTGGCCGATCTACGCCAGCCCGGACCAGGCCGAGTCGGCCCAGATCGAGAACGGCGTGATCAACCGCTCCGTCGTCGGCTCGGGCAGCATCGTCGACGGTGCCGCCCTCGACCACGCCATGCTGCGCCGCTCGGTGCACGTGGACCGCGGCGCGCGCCTGGAGCACTGCATCGTGATGGAGCGCACCCGCATCGGCCGCGGCGCCCAGGTGCACCGCGCCATCATCGACCAGGACAACGACGTGCCCGCCGGCGAGCGCATCGGCCTCGACCTCGAGCACGACCGCCGGCGCTTCCACGTGACTCCCAGCGGCATCGTGGTGGTGCCGGCAGGCTACTTCCGCGCGGGCGTGCGCCACGCGACGGTGCCCGCCGCGCGTCCCGCGCTGCGCACCGGCAAGGGCCGGCTGGAGGTGGTCGCATGACGGCGTCAGCCGTCGCAGTCCTCGCCTCCTCCACTCCCCAAGAATCGCAGTTGCCGGACCGGTGCGAACCGGGCCGGCCCTGGCCGCTCGGCGCCACGCTCACCGACAGCGGCGTCAACTTCGCCGTCTATTCGAGCATCGCCACCCGCGTCGAGCTCTGCCTCTTCGATCGCACGGGCACCCGGGAGGTTCGGCGCCTCGTCCTGCCCAGCCGCACGGACGACGTGTGGCATGGCTTCGTGCCGGGCCTGCCGGCCGGCACGCGCTACGGCGTGCGCGTGCACGGGCCGTACCAGCCGCAGCAAGGATTGCGCTGCAACCCGAACAAGCTGCTGCTGGATCCCTACGCACGCCAGCTGGATCGCCCGTTGCGCGGCGGCAGCTGGCAGTACGCGTACACGCTCGGCGGGCCGGCCCGCGACCTGGCGATGGATGCGTCGGACAACGCCGCCGGCGCCGCGAAGTGCGTCGTGCTGGACCCCGCCTTCGACTGGGGCGAAGACCGCCGGCCGCAGGTGCCCATGGCGGACACCGTGTTCTATGAAGTGCACGTGCGTGGCTTCACCAAGCTGATGGAAGACGTGCCGCACGCGCAGCGCGGCACCTTCGCGGGCCTGGCGTCCGAACCCGCGATCGCCCACCTGAAGAAGCTGGGCGTCACCTCGGTCGAGTTGCTGCCGGTGCACGCGTTCAACGACGAGCGCCGCCTGATCGACCTGGGCCTGGCCAACTACTGGGGCTACAACACCGTCGCCTTCTTCGCGCCGGAACCACGCTACTGCGCCGGCGGCGACCCGAACGACTTCAAGCGCATGGTCAAGGCGCTGCACGCCGCCGGCCTCGAGGTGATCCTGGACGTCGTCTACAACCACAGCTGCGAAGGCAACCACCTCGGCCCGACGCTGTTCCTCAAGGGCATCGACAACCCGGCGTACTACCGCCTGGTGCCGGAGGACCGCCGCTATTACTCGGACGTCACCGGCACCGGCAACACGCTGGACATCAGCCACCCGGCCACCCTGCGGCTGATGATGGACAGCCTGCGGTATTGGGTCGAGGAGATGCACGTCGACGGCTTCCGCTTCGACCTCGCGCCCGCCATCGCGCGCGACGGCCGCTACGAGTTCGACCACCGCTCGCCTTTCCTCGCCGCCGTCGCGCAGGACCCGGTGTTGCGGCAGGTGAAGCTCGTCGCCGAGCCCTGGGACATCGGCGACAACGGCTACCAGGTCGGCGGCTTCCCGGCCGGCTGGTCCGAGTGGAACGGCCGCTACCGCGACTCGGTGCGCGACTTCTGGCGCGGCACCGACGGCGCGGTGCAGGAGTTCGCGGCGCGCCTCGCGGGCTCGGCCGACATCTTCGGGCCCTCGCGCCGTAGCCCGGTGGCCAGCGTGAACCTGGTGACGGTGCACGACGGCTTCACGCTCAACGACCTCGTCAGCTACAACGAGAAGCACAACGAGGCGAACGCCGAGGACAACCGCGACGGCGAGAGCCACAACCGCAGCTGGAACTGCGGCGCCGAGGGCGAGACCGACGACGATGAGGTGCTGGCGCTGCGCGAGCGGCAGAAGCGCAACTTCCTCGCCACCCTCTTCTGCTCGCGCGGCGTGCCGCTGCTGCTGGGCGGCGACGAGATGAGCCGCACCCAGGGCGGCAACAACAACGCGTACTGCCAGGACAACCCGGTCAGCTGGTTCGACTGGGGCCGCGAGCGGCGCGAGGACCCGCTGCTCGACTTCACGTCGCAGATGATCGCCTTGCGGCAGGAACTGCCGGTGCTGCGCGACAACCGCTGGCCCACCGGGCAGGCGGACGAGGACGACCGCATCGACCTGTCCTGGTACAGCGTGTGGGGCCTGCCCATGACCGAGGAGGAATGGACCAATCCTTCGGTGCGCTGCATCGCCGCGCTGTTCGATGGCAGGTTCACGCCGGTGAACGGCCAGCCCAGCCTGAGCGTGCTGCTGCTGTTCAACGCGTCCGACGAAGCCGTGATGTTCACGCTGCCGGATGCGGCGGGCGTGCAGGAATGGCGGGTGCGCGTCGACACCGGCGAGGGCCTGTTCACGCACGAGGAGGCCGAGCGCGTGCAGCCGCAGGCGCACCTCGAGCTCGAAGCGCACGCGATGGCGGTGCTGGTGGAGGGCCGCGACGGATGAAGTGCGGGCACGTGATGCGCTTCGGCGCGACGGTGCGGCCCGGCGGCGCCACCGAGTTCCGCCTGTGGGCGCCCGCGGCGCGGTCGATGGAGCTCGCGCTCTACGACAAGCTGGGCGCCACGCCGCACCGCCTGCCGGCACAGCGTGAGAACGACGGTTGGTGGTCCTGCACCGTGGACACCGCCCGCGACGGCCAGCTGTACCACTGGCGCGTGGACGGCGAGCTGGACGTGCCCGATCCCGCGTCGCGCCACAACCCGCACGGCGTGCACCAGCCCAGCCGCGTCGTCGACCCCTTCGCCTTCGAATGGCAGGACGACGGCTGGACCGGCCGCCCGTGGTCGGAGGTCGTGCTGTACGAACTGCACCTGGGCGCGTTCACGCCGGAAGGCACCTTCGCGGCCGCGGCACGGAAGCTGCCGGAGCTGCGCGACCTGGGCATCACGGCGATCGAGCTGATGCCGCTGGCGGACTTCCCCGGCCGCTTCGGCTGGGGCTATGACGGGGTGCTGCCGTTCGCGCCGCATGCCGCCTACGGCACGCCCGAGGACCTGAAGCGCTTCGTGCAGGAGGCGCACCGACTGGGCCTGATGGTGTTCCTCGACGTGGTCTACAACCACTTCGGGCCGGAAGGCAACTACCTGCACCGCTACGCCCCGCCGTTCTTCCATCCGACGCGGAGCAGCCCGTGGGGCGCGGCGATCAATTTCGACGGCGACGGCAGCCACTGGGTGCGCGAGTTCTTCATCCACAACGCGCTGTACTGGATCACCGAGTACCGCTTCGACGGCCTGCGACTGGACGCCGTGCACGCGATCCAGGACGGGAGCCGGCGCCATGTGCTGGAGGAACTGTCGGAGCGCGTGCGCGCCGCCGCGCATGGCCGCCACGTGCACCTGGTGCTGGAGAACGAGAACAACAACCACGAGCGCCTGGCGCTCGAGGCGGAACCCGGCCGCTACGACGGCCAGTGGAACGACGACTTCCACCATGCGCTGCACGTGGCGCTCACCGGCGAGTCGCACGGTTACTACCACGACTACGGCCACGCGCCGGGCGAGCCGCCGCTGGAGCTGCTCGGCCGCTGCCTCACGCACGGCATGCTGTTCGAGGACAGCGCCCGCAAGCCGGGCGGCGCCCGGCAGGAGCCGCGCCCCGCGCCGGCGATCCCGCTCGGCGCGCTGGTGAACTTCGCGCACAACCACGACCAGGTCGGCAATCGCGCCTTCGGCGAGCGCCTCGCGGCCCTGGTCGGCCCCGACGTGGCGCCGCTCGCGACGCTGCTCGCCCTGCTGACGCCGGCCATCCCGATGCTGTTTCTCGGCGAGGAATTCGGCAGCACGCAGCCCTGGCTGTACTTCGCCGACTGGGACGGCGACCTGAAGAAGGCGGTGCAGGAAGGCCGCAAGCGCGAGTTCGGCCACGTCACCAAGGTCGTCGACGGGCGTGAACAGCCGCTGCCCGACCCGTGCAGCGCCGACACCTTCGATGCGAGCCGTCCCGGCGACGGCGAGCGCCGCAGCGAACATGGCCAGCGCTGGCTGGCCATGGTGCGCGAGGCGCTCGCGGCGCGTCGCCAGTGGATCACGCCGCGTCATGCGCACCTGCTCACCGGCCGGCACACCATGCAGCGCGTCGGCGAGCGGGGCCTGGCGGTGCAATGGCGCTACGACGACGGCCAGGAGCTATCGCTGGAAATCAACTTCGGCGCCGCGCCCGTGCAGGCGGCGCCGCAACGCATCGGACCGGTGGAGGCACAGGACGTGTTCCGCCACCGTTGGCCGGCGGAGACGCCGGCGGGCACCTGGCCCGCATATGCCGCGCGCTGGCGCCTGGGACAAGAGATCACGCAATGAGCCGCACGGCCGCTCCGAAGGCTCATGACACCGCAGCGCGTAGCGCGGAGGTTTTCAATTGAGCGACGAACGCGACTGGCACGACCTCGCGCGGCAGGCCGAACGCCATGGCGTGGCGCTGCGCTACCACTCGTTCTGGGGCGAGGACAAGGAAGTCCCGCCGCCGGTGATCGAGCAGGCCCTCTCGAGCATGGGCCTGCGGCACGCCTCGCCGGACACGACCGGGCTGCCGCCGGTGCAGGTGGTCACGCAGGGCGAGCACGTGCGCATCGCCTGGCGTGGCGAAGCCGGCGCCTCGCGCTGGGAACTGCAATCCGAGCAGCTGTCGATCCCGGCCTACCGTGGCCACGTCGACCGCCAGGGCGACGAATGGGTGCTGCAGCTGCCGTCGGACCTCGGCCTGGGCTACTGGACGCTCACGCTCGACGGGGACCCGAAGCGCACCTGCCTGGTCGTCTACGCGCCCAAGCGCTGCTGGGCGCCGGCCGCGCTGCAGGACGGCCAGCGCTGGTGGGGCTGCACGATCCAGCTCTATGCGCTGCGCTCGTCGCGCAACTGGGGCATCGGCGACTTCGGCGACCTGCGCCGGCTGGTGGACACGGCCGCGCGCCAAGGCGCTTCCTTCATCGGGCTGTCGCCGCTGCACGCCCTCTTCCCGCACCGGCCCGAGGTCGCGAGCCCGTACAGCCCGTCGGCCCGCACCGCGCTCAACCCGATCTACCTGGACGTGCAGGCGCTGGCCGAGCTCGCGGGGTGCGAGGAAGCACGGCGCAAGCTCCACGGCGAGGACTTCCAGGACCGCCTGCGCCGACTGCGCGAGGCCGAACTGGTCGACTACCCCGCCGTCGCCGCCGCCAAGGAGGAGATGCTGGGCATCCTCTGGCGCCACTTCGAACAGCACGAGCTGCATCCCAACCGGTCGCAGGGTGCGCACTTCGCCCGCTTCATGCGCGACCGCGAGGAGACGCTCGGCCGCCACGCGCTGTTCGAGGCGTTGCAGGCGCACCTGTTCGCGCAGGACCCCAGCGTGTGGGGCTGGCCGGCCTGGCCCGAGGCGTACAAGGACCCGGACGGCGAGGCCGTGCGCGAGTTCCGCGAGACGCAGGCGTCGCAGGTGCAGTACCGGTTCTGGCTGCAGTGGCTGTCGGAAGTGCAGCTCGAATCCGTGCAGCGCTACGCGAAGAGCCGCGGCATGGGCCTGGGCCTGTACTGTGACCTCGCGGTCGGCGTGAACGAAGGCGGCGCCGAGACCTGGGTGCAGCCGTCGCTGTTCGCGCTGGGCATGCACGTCGGCGCGCCGCCCGATCCGCTCAATGCCCTGGGCCAGGACTGGGGCCTGCCGCCGCTGAACCCGGTGCAGCTGCGCAACGCGCGCTACAAGCCCTTCATCGAGACGCTGCGCGCCAACATGCGCCACAGCGGCGCGCTGCGGCTCGATCACGTGATGGCGCTGATGCGCCTGTTCTGGATCGGCCCGCAGGGCGGCACCTACGTCAGCTACCCGTTGGACGACCTGCTGGGCATCCTCGCGCTGGAGAGCCACCGGCACCAATGCCTGGTGATCGGCGAGGACCTGGGCAACGTCGCGCCCGTGATGCGCGAGGCGATGCGCGAGCGCTGCCTGCTGTCATACCGGCCACTGCTGTTCGAGCGCACCGAGGACGGCAGCTTCCGCCCGCCAGGCGACTGGCACCCGCAGGCGCTCGCAGTCGTCAGCACGCACGACCTGCCCACCTTGCGCGGCTTCTGGCTCGGCGAGGACCTGGAGCAGCTCGCGCGGCTCGGCCTGTTCCCGGACGACCCTGCGCGCGAGCAAGCCGTCATCTCGCGCTCGCAGGACCGCGCGCGGCTGCTGATCGCCTTGCAGCACCAGGGCCTGCTGCCGCCGGACACGTCGGCGCATCCGACTTCGCTGCCCGACGCCACGCAGGCTTTCGTCGCCTCGGTGTACGCGTTCCTCGCGCGCACGCCGTGCTGGCTGGTGGGCGTGCAGCTGGAGGACGTCACCGGGCAGCTGCTGCAGGTGAACGTCCCCGGCACGACCGAGGACCGCTTCCCGAATTGGCGCCGCAAGATCTCCGTCGCGGTCGAGGACCTCGGCAGCGACGAGCGCTTCGCTGCCGTCGCCGCCGTGCTGCGCGCAGACCGCAGCGGCCCCGCGCTCGAGTCCGCCCCACCCGAACTGCCGCCGCTGGAAACCGCGCGCATTCCCGTCGCGACCTACCGCGTGCAATTCCACGAAGGCAACCGCTTCGCGGACGTCACCGAAGCCGTGCCCTACCTGCACATGCTGGGCATCAGCCACCTGTACAGCAGCCCATACCTGCGGGCCCGCCCCGGCAGCACGCACGGCTACGACATCATCGACCACACGGGACTGAACCCCGAGGTCGGCGACGAGCGCGACTTCGAGAGGATGTGCCGGGCGCTGCGCCGCCACGGCATGGGCCAGATGCTGGACCTGGTGCCCAACCACATGGGCGTGCTGGAGGCCGACAACGCGTGGTGGCTCGAGGTGCTGGAGCACGGCGAGGCGTCCGCGCATGCGCAGACCTTCGACATCGAGTGGGCGCCGGCGGCGCCCGAGATGCGCGGCCGCGTGCTGCTGCCGGTGCTGGGCGACCACTACGGGCGCGTGCTCGAGTCGGGAGAGCTGCAGTTGCACTTCGCGCCGGAGACGGGCGAGTTCGGCCTGCGCTACTGGGACCACCGCTTCCCCATCGATCCGGCGACCTACCCGGACATCCTCGCGGTGCTGCCCATCCCTCCGGCGCACGACGAAGCCGAGAGCGACAGCCACGCGGTGGTCGCGTCGGTGCTCAACTCGTTCGAGCGCCTGCCCCCGCGCGACAGCCAGGACGAGGACCAGCGGCGTGCCCGCGTGCGCGACGCCGCGATCTACAAGCGCAACCTCGCGCGCCTCGTCTCGCGCAACACCTGGCTCGCGCACTGGATCGACAGCTGCGTGCAGCGCATCAACGGCACGCCGGGTGATCCAGCCAGCTACGACCTGCTGGACAAGCTGATCGCGCGGCAGGCCTACCGCCTGGCCGACTGGCACGTGGCCAGCGACGACGTCAACTACCGGCGCTTCTTCGACGTCAACACGCTCGCCGGCCTGCGCATGGAGCGGCAGGAGGTGTTCGAGGCCACGCATGCTCGCGTGCTGCAGTGGTTGCAGGACGGCCACCTGGACGCGCTGCGCATCGACCACCCGGACGGCCTGTCGGATCCGCAGCAGTACTTCCACCGCCTGCAGTCGCGCTATGCGCACCAGGCGGAGATCTCCGGCCGCGAGCCGCGTGCCCTGTATCTCGTCGTCGAGAAGATCCTCGCCGAGCACGAGCCGCTGTCGCACCTGTGGCCGGTGCACGGCGACACCGGCTACCGCTTCGGCACGCTGGTCAACGGCCTGTTCGTCGACACGCGCCAGGTCGCGGCGCTCGACCGCGCGTACCACCAGTTCACCGGCGAGCACGAGGACTTCGGCGAGATCGCCTACCAGTGCAAGCGGCTGATCATCGGCAGCCTGCTGTTCTCCGAGCTGAACTGGCTGGTCGAGGCGATCTACCGCATCACGCGCGCCAACCGCCGCCGCTGCGACTTCACGCGCAACCGCCTGCGGCTCGCGCTGGCGGAAATCGCCGCCGGCTTCCCCGTCTACCGCACCTACCTGCGCGTGGGCGAGCCGGCCAGCGCCGCAGACCGGCGCCACATCGACTGGGCCGTCGCCTCGGCCAAGCGCCGCCTCGGCGGCTCGGAAGCCGGCGTGCTCGACCACGTGCGCGAAGTGCTGCTGGGCGAAGGCGAAGCGGCCGACGTGCCGCCCGAGCAGCGCACGCGCTTCCTCGCGCGCTGGCAGCAGTTCACCGCACCGGTGATGGCCAAGGCCATCGAGGACACGGCGTTCTACCGCTACCTGCGCCTGACCTCGCTCAACGAAGTCGGCGGCGACCCGGCCAGCTACGGCATCTCGGTCGCCGCCTTCCATGGCGCCAACCAGGCCCGCGCGCGCCATCGCCCGCACTGCCTGCTCGCCACGTCCACGCACGACAGCAAGCGCGGCGAGGACACCCGTGCGCGCATCGACGTGCTGTCCGAGGCACCGCAGCTGTGGAACGACGCGCTGCAGCGCTGGGCGGGCTGGGCCGAGCTGTACCTCGGCGACACCGACGCGGGGCCGGCGCCGTCGCGCAACGACATCTGGCTGCTGTTCCAGACCCTGGTGGGCATCTGGCCCGCGCAGCTGCCGCACGCGCAGGAGCGCGAGGACCTGCGCCAGCGCGTGCAGGACTACATGCGCAAGGCCGTGCGTGAAGCCAAGCGGCACACCAGCTGGGTCTGCCCGAACGCGTCCTACGAGGAAGCACTGGAGCGCTACGTGGACGCGATCCTGCGGCCGGGCCAGCCCAACCCCTTCGTCGACGAATTGCAGCGCTTCACCGCGCGCCTCGCGCCCTGGGGCTTCCGCAACTCGCTCTCGCAGGTGGCGCTCAAGTTCACCGTGCCCGGCGTCCCCGACCTCTACCAGGGGTGCGAGCAGTGGAACTTCAGCCTCGTGGACCCCGACAACCGCCGGCCGGTGGACTTCGGCAAGCTGGCGCGCGGCCTGGCGGAGCTGCAGGCGCATTGCCGCGACGGCATCGCGCCGCTTGCGCTGTGGACGCAACTGCAGGCGCATGCCGCCGACGGCCGCATCAAGCAGCTGGTGACGTGGCGGCTGCTGCGCCTGCGGCAGGAGCTGCCCGAGGTGTTCGAGGAAGGCACCTACTACCCGCTCCCGGTCGAAGGCCCGGCCAGCGACCACGCCGTGGCGTTCGCACGGGCGCTCGACGACCGCGCCGTGCTGGTGATCGCGACGCGCCTGGCCTGGACACTGTGCGGCGGCGAGGAATCGCGCTGGTCGCCGGCGTTGTGGGCCGGCACCGAGCTGCGCGCCGCCGAAGCGGCCGTGCTGCGCCGTTGGCCGCGCTGGCGCAACGCGCTCACCGGTGAACCGGCGCCCGGCCTGGCAGATGGCGGCTCGCTGCCCTTGCAGCCCTTGTTCGCCACCTCGGCCGGCCTGCCCTTCGTGGTCCTGGTCGGCGAAGGCGCGGAGGGCACCGCATGAAGATCCTCTTCGCGACGCCCGAGTGCGCGCCCTACGTGAAGACCGGCGGGCTGGGCGACGTCAGCGGCGCGCTGCCCGCCGCGCTCGCGGCGCTGGGCCATGACGTGCGCGTGCTGCTGCCGGCGTACCGCGGCATGCGCGTGAGCGGGGCCGTCGGCGACACGGTCGACATTGCCGCCTCCGGCTCGTGGCCCGCCGCGCAACTGCTGCCCGTGCAGTTGGAATCCGGAGTGACGATGCTGCTGCTCGCCTGCCCGGGGCTGTACCAGCGCGAAGGCGGCCCCTACGTCGATGCGAACGGTGCCGACTACCACGACAACGTGCTGCGCTTCGGGGTGCTCAGCCGGGTCGCGGCGATGCTCGGTGGGCCGGCTTCGCCGCTCGCGGACTGGCGAGCCGACGTCGTGCACGGCAACGACTGGCCGTGCGGCCTCGCCCCGCTCTACCTGGCGCAGGCACGCGTCACGGGCTCGCGCACCGCGGCCAGCGTGACGACGATCCACAACATGGCATTCCAGGGCGTCGTGCCCATGGACAACGCGGACCTGCTGGGCATCCCCGCCCTCTGGCGCGGCATCGAGGGCGTGGAGTTCTGGGGCCAGCTGTCGATGCTCAAGGCGGGCCTGCAGTACGCCGACGCGATCACCACGGTGAGCCCGACGTATGCGCGCGAAATCCAGACGCCCGAATTCGGCTGCGGCCTGGACGGCGTGCTGCGGGCGCGCGCGGACCGGCTCACCGGCATCCTCAACGGCATCGACACGCACGCGTGGAACCCGGCGCACGACCCCTTGCTGCTGCACGCGTACACGCCGGGCGACTTCGCAGGCAAGGCGAAGAACAAGGCCGCGCTGCAGAAGCAGCTGGGATTGAAGGTGGACCCGCGCGCGATGCTGTTCGGCATCGTGAGCCGGCTCACGCCGCAGAAAGGCGTGGACCTGGTGCTGCAGCACCTGGACACCATCCTCGCCGAAGGCGCGCAGCTGGCCGTGCTGGGCAGCGGCGAGGCGGGTCTGCAGCACGCGCTGTCCGAAGCGGCGGCGAAACGCCGAGGGCAGATGCACGTGACGCTGGGCTTCAACGAGCAGTTGGCGCATCGCATCGAGGCCGGCGTCGACTGCTTCCTGATGCCCTCGCGCTTCGAGCCCTGCGGCCTGAACCAGATGTACAGCCAGGCCTACGGCACGCCGCCGCTGGTGGCGAACACCGGCGGCCTGGCCGACTCCGTGCTCGATGCCACGCAGGACGAGCAGCAGGGAACCGGCTTCGTCATGCGCACGCAGGACCCCTCCGGATTCGCCGACGCACTGCAACGCGCGCGTGCGGCATTTCGCGAACCCGCGCGCTGGCGCCGCATCGCCGACAACGGCATGCGCCGCCGCTTCGGCTGGGAAGACAGCGCCCGCAAGTACCTCGAGGTGTACGGCGCGGCAATCGCGCGCGCCGGCTGCTAGGGACAGCCCGGCGGGATCTCGCCCGGGATCACCGCCTCGCCCAGGAAATCGAGGAAGCGCCGCACCGCCGGCACCATGCCGCGCCGCGAGGCGAAGACGGCGTGGATGATTCCCACAGGCGGCGCCCACCCGGGCAGCACTTCCACGAGCCGGCCACCCTCGAGGTCGCGCGCCGCGACATAGTCGGGCAGCATGGCCATTCCGAGGCCCTCGATGGCCGCGAATCGCAGCGTGAGCATGTCGTTGGCCGTGTACACCGGGCGGTGCTGCAGCTCGAACGCAGCGTCCTTCGGCCCACGCAGCTGCCACGCCGCGCGTCCATCGGCCGCCGACATGGCGACGGTGGGCACCTTGTGCAGGTCGGCGGTCGTTGCGGGGCGGCTCACCCGCTCGAGCAAGCCGGGGCTGGCGACGAGCAGCGCGCGCGTGGGGCCGAGGTTCTTCACCACCAGGCTGCCGCTGTCGTCCAGCGTGGGCCGCACGCGCAGCGCGACGTCGACGCCCTCCTGCACGACGTCGACCACGCGGTTGCTGATCTCCATGTCGATGCGCACGTGCGGGTGCAGGTGCAGGAAGCGCGGGACCAGCGGGCCGATCGTGCTCTGCGCCAGCGTGACCGGGCACGTGACGCGCACCGTGCCGCGCGGTTCGCCATGCACCAGCGCGATCGCCTCCTCGGCGGCTTCGGCCTCCTCGCGCATCGCGACGCAATGGCGATGGAATTGCTGGCCGGCTTCGGTCAGCGACAGCTTGCGCGTGGTCCGCTGCAGCAGGCGCACGCCGAGCTGCGCTTCCAGCTCGGCGATGCGGCGCGATAGGCGCGACTTGGGCAGGCCGAGCGTGCGCCCCGCGGCCGCGAATCCGCCGCGGTCGACGACCTCGGCAAAGAAGAGCATGTCGTTCAGGTCGAGCATGATTGTCCCTCGGATGGAACAATCTATCCCGTTTCTGCCGACTTATCAAACGATTGGTGTCGATCCAGAATTCAATCCAAGGCACTGATGCCGTGAATTCCAGGAGATCGACCATGAAGCTGCTGCACCTTGATTCGAGCCCGCTGGCCGCCCAGTCGGCCTCGCGCGTCCTCACCGCCCGCATCGTCGGGCAATGGCTGGCCAAGCACCCCGGCACGACCGTGGAGCGGCTGGATCTCGCCGCCGACGCACCGTCGCACCTCGACGCGGATTCGCTGGGCTTTCGCCTGCCGGCGGACGCGGAAGGCCTGACGGACGCGCAGCGCCGCGAGAACGCGGTGTCCGAGCGGCTGGTGTCGCAGTTCCTCGCGGCCGACGTCGTCGTGCTCGGTGCGCCCATGTACAACTTCAGCATCCCGAGCCAGCTGAAGGCATGGATCGACCGCATCGCGCAGGCCGGCCGCACCTTCCGCTACACCGAGAAGGGCCCGGAAGGCCTGGCCGGCGGCAAGACCGTGATCGTCGCGTCCACCCGCGGCGGCGTGCATGCCGAGGGCTCGCCGATGGAGCACCAGGAGAGCTACCTGCGCGCGATGTTCGGCTTCCTCGGAGTCACGGACGTGCGCATCGTGCGCGCCGAGGGCCTGGCGATGGGCCCCGAAGCGCGCAGCCGCGCCCTGGAGGCGGCCGAAGGCGCGATCGCGCAGCACACGGCCGACGACGAAGCGCTGGTCGACTGACCGGCGCCGGCCGGCGCGCCGCTCACATCGCGGCGTGCCGGCGCACCCACTCCACGTAGCGGTCCATCCAGGATTGCAGGAACTGCTTCGTGCTGTCCTTGCCGATCTGCCCCTTGTCGTCCAGCAGGCCTTCGTGGTTCTGCAGGAACACCTCCGGCTGGCCCAGCGTCGGCATGTCGAGGTAGGCCAGCATGTTGCGCAGGTGCTGCTGCGCGATGGCCGTGCCGATCTGCCCGATCGAGATGCCCACCACCCCGGCCGGCTTGCCGGCCCAGGCGCTCTGCCCATACGGGCGCGACGCGTGGTCGATCGCGTTCTTCAGCACGCCCGGGATCGAGCGGTTGTATTCCGGGGTGACGAACAGTACGCCCTGCGCGTTGGCGATCTCGTTCTTGAGGCGCCGCACGGGTTCCGGCGGGTTGCCGTCGTTGTCCTGGTTGTAGGGCGGCAGGTCGTCGATCCGCAGCTGCTCGAACGTGAAGCCCTGCGGCGCCATGCCGGCGAGCGCGAGGGCGAGGCGGCGGTTCAGCGAGTCCTTGCGCAGGCTGCCAACCACCACGGCGATGCGATAGGTGTCCATGGGGAAAGTCTTCCGGAGTCGAGGTCCCATGATGGCGTGCTGCACCGCGCGCGTGTGGCGCGGCCGCGCAGGCATCAACACCGGCCTACAGCAAGTCGCCACGGCTGCGCTTGCTACAGTCGCGCAGCCATGCAATTCCTGCTCGTGTTCGCCGTCGCGCTCATGGCCGGCACCGTCGGTGGCGTGGTGGGGACCGGCTCGTCGATCATCCTCATGCCCGTGCTCGTGCTGGCGTACGGGCCGCTGGCGGCCGTGCCCATCATGGCGATCGCCGCCCTGCTGGGAAACATCGGGCGCGTGATCGCCTGGCGGCGCGAACTGGCGTGGCGGTCCGCCGGGGCGTACTGCATCACTGCCGTTCCTTGCGCCGCGCTGGGCGTGCACACGCTGCTGTCGGTGCCCGCCGGGCTGATCGAATCGGTGCTCGGCGTGTTCTTCCTGTCGATGGTGTTCGTGCGCCGCTGGCTGGCACGGCACGAATGGAAGCTGCGCGACGTGCACCTGCTGCTGCTGGGCGCGCCGATGGGATTCCTCACCGGCTTCGTCGTCTCGACCGGGCCGCTGACGATTCCGATTTTCACCGCCGCCGGGCTTGAGCGTGGCGCGCTGCTGGGCACCGAGTCGCTCGGTTCGGTGGCGGTCTACGCCGCCAAGATCGTGGCGTTCCAGGGTTTCGGCGCCCTGCCCTGGTCCGTGGGCTTGAGCGGCCTGCTTGCGGGCTCCGCGATGATGGCCGGGTCGTTCATCGGGCGGCACGTGGTGCTGCGCATCGCGCCGTCGGCGTTCCGCCTGCTGATCGACGCGCTGATGGTGCTGTCGGGACTGACGCTGCTGTGGGCCGCGGCTCGCTGAGGGCGCAGCCCCCAGGCACTCGCGGTGGTCCGCAGGAACGCCGATGCGGATGCGGGCAGGGCCATGGTGTTCATTTGCGCGCGTAGACCTGGTCGAAGCTGCCGCCGTCGGCGAAGTGCTCCTTGTCCGCCTTCGCCCAGCCGCCGAAGGCCTGGTCGATGGTGAACAGCGGGATCTTCGGAAACTGCTTCGCGTACCTGGCCTGCGCCTGCTTCGAAATGGCGGGCCGGTAGAAGTTCTTGCCGATGATGTCCTGGCCTTCCTCGGAATACAGGTACTTGAGGTACTCCTCGGCCAGCTGTCGCGTGCCGCGCTTGTCGACCACCTTGTCGACCACGGTGACCGCGGGCTCGGCGAGGATCGATACCGACGGCGCGACGACGTCGAACCTGGCGCCGAACTCCTTCTCCAGCAGGAACGCCTCGTTCTCCCAGGCGATGAGCACGTCGCCCTGGCCACGCTGCGCGAACGTGATGGTCGAACCGCGTGCGCCGGTGTCGAGCACGGGCACGTTGGAGAACAGGCGCGCGACGAAGTCCTTCGCCTTCGCGTCGTCACCGCCCTTGCGCCGGGCGTACTCCCACGCGGCCAGGTAGTTCCAGCGCGCGCCGCCGGACGTCTTCGGGTTCGGCGTGATCACGCTGATGCCGGGCCGGGCCAGGTCGTCCCAGTCCTGGATGCCCTTCGGGTTGCCGCGGCGCACGACCAGCACGATGGTGGACGTGTACGGCGACGCGTTGTTCGACAGGCGCTTCTGCCAGCCTTCCTTCACCCAGCCGCCATGCCTGACGAGCGCGTCGGTGTCGCCGCCCAGGGCGAGGGTCGCGACGTCTGCTTCCAGCCCGTCGATGATCGAGCGCGCCTGCTTGCCCGAGCCGCCATGCGACTGCCTGACGACCACGTCCTGGCCGGTCTTCGCCTTCCAGTACCTCGCGAACGCCTGGTTGTACTCCGCGTACAGCTCGCGCGTGGGGTCGTACGACACGTTCAGCAGCGTCAAGGGCGGTGCCTGCGCGAAGGCGGCAGGCAATGCGCCGCCGACGGCGAGTGAGAGGGGAAACTTGATAAAGTCGCGGCGAAGGCTCATTGGGAAACTCCCGTTCGTGAATGGATGGGGCGCATTCTTCGAGCCGATCGCACGCAAGGGAACGATTGAGTTCTCACTTGTTTATCCGCATAAGCTAATCGAACGAGGAGCCCGCGCCGTGGCCCGCACCGTCCAATGCATCAAGCTCGGCCGCGAAGCCGAGGGACTCGACTTCCCGCCGTATCCCGGCGAGCTCGGCAAGCGCCTGTACGAGAGCGTCAGCAAGGAAGCCTGGGCCGCCTGGCTCAAGCACCAGACCATGCTGGTGAACGAGAACCGGCTGAACCTCGCGGACCAGCGCGCTCGCGAGTACCTCAAGCGCCAGATGGAGCAGCACTTCTTCGGCAGCGGCGCCGACGTGGCCCAGGGCTACGTGCCTCCCAGCACCTGAGCGCCGCATGGCCGAGCGCGTGGTCGGCAGCTTCGCCCAAGCCCGCCACGTCTTCCTCGAGGGCTGCGGGCTGCCGCAGGCCTGGGCCGGCCAGCGCCAGTGGCGCATCCTCCAGGCCGGCTTCGGCGCCGGGCTGAACTTCCTCGCCGCGTGGCGCGCGTGGAAGGACGATCCGTCGCGGCCCGGCCTGCTGCACTTCTGTTCGATCGAAGCGTCCCCCTCGCCTGCGGACGCCATCGTCCTCGGCGCGCAGGAGGACGACGCGCTCCTGCCGCTCGCACGCGAGCTCGCTGCGCAATGGTGGGGACTGCTACCCGGCGTGCATCGGCTTGCGTTCGAGGATGGCCGGGTGCTGCTGACGCTGTGCATCGGCGATGCGCGCGAGCAGGTGCAGCAGCAGGCGTTCGCGGCCGACAGCGTGTTCCTGCGTGACACGGCGGACCTTCCCACGCTGAAAGCCGTCACGCGCTTGTGCCGGCGTGGAATGCGGCTTGCGACGCCGGATGTTCCCGACCAGGTGCGCCGCGACCTGCACCAGTGCGGCTTCGTCATGGAGAGCCGCGAGCGCGTGGGCCTCGCAGGCCGCTTCGATCCGTCATGGCAGGTGCGCGAAGGCGCGACGCAGCTTGCACCGTCCACCGCCATCGTCATCGGCGCCGGCCTCGCGGGCGCAGCGGCCGCGGCCTCGCTCGCGCGTCGCGATTGGGACGTGCACGTGCTCGACGCAGCGACCGAGCCGGCGCAGGGCGCGTCCGCCCTGCCCGCCGGCCTGCTGGCTCCGCACGCCTCACCCGACGACAACCTGCTGTCGCGCCTGTCACGCGCCGGCGTGCGCATGACGCTGCGCGAAAGCGAGATGCGCCTGCGGGCGGGCGAAGACTGGTCGCGCAGCGGCGCCCTGGAGCGGCGCGCCGACCGGGCGGCCGCCGACCTGGGCACGGACGGCCAGCCGTGGCAAGCCGCCCGTGCCGACGGCCTGTGGCACGCCGCCGCCGCGTGGATCAAGCCGGCGACGCTCGTGCGCGCCTGGCTGGCGACGCCGGGCGTGCGTTGGACCGGTGCTGCGCGAGTGACGTCGATCGAGGCTCGCGAACCGGGCTGGCGCGTGCACCTGGCCGATGGCACGCAGCACGACGCGACGCTGGTCGTCGTGGCCGCGGCACTTGGCAGCGCCGCCCTGTTGCCCGCCTTGCAGTTGCACGCCGTGCGGGGCCAGGTGAGCTGGGACCTCCACGACGGACCTGCGCTCACGCCGGCGCCCGTCAACGGCAACGGCCACTTCCTTCCCGACGTGCCGCTCGCGGGCGGGCGCGCCTGGCTCAGTGGATCGACCTACGGACGCGGCGACCTCGACACCCAGCCGCGGCACGAGGACCAGCTCGCGAATCTCGAGCGGATGCGCTCGTTGCTGCCCGACGTCGCGGCGCAGCTGGCGGATCGCATCAAGCGGGGGGAAGCCAAGGCGTGGTGCGGCGTGCGCTGCGCCTCGTCGGACCGGCGGCCGGTGGTCGGCGAGCTCGCGCCGGGCCTGTGGGTGAGCACCGCGATGGGATCGCGCGGCCTCACGTTCGCGCACCTCGCCGCGGAACTGCTGGGGGCACGGCTGCACGCGGAGCCGCTGCCTTTGCCCGTACGCCTGGTGCAGGCCCTGGACGCCAACCGCTAGACGCGATCCAGCAGCGCCTTCAGGCGCGCGGGATTCGGCGGCGACCCGGGGGCGGTCTCGACGCCGGCCATCCACGCCTTCAGCCGCTCGGACGTCCCGCTGCTTCCTTGCGTGACGATCAGGTGCGGGATGCGCGGCTTCGCGCCTTTCAGCTGCCGCGCGAGCGACCAGCCACCGTCGGCCGGCAGTTGAAGGTCCACGAGGGCGACGTCGTAACGCTGCTGCCTCGCAAGTTCTAGTGCGTCGGGCACCGTCTCGGCTTCGTCGGCCTGCGTGAGCCCGGACAGCGCGAGGCGCGCACGGAGATAAAGACGGTGGTCGCGATCGGCGCTGGCGATCAGCACGCGGCGCGCCTCCGCAGCGTCGAGCGGGGCCGGCCGCGAGAAGTCCAGGTCCACCAGCGTCGCCGGCTGCACCAGGTCGTCCATCGCAGCGACGACCGCGGCCCAGTCCACCGGGCGCGGGAAGCACAGCACCGCCTGCGGGGGTTGCCCGTCGCCGATCCAGACCATGCGCATCCCCGCGTTGCTGGGCGATTCGAGCTCCAGCACCGCTTCGTACGACTGGCTGTCGATCAGGGTGAGGTCCGGCGTGCCGCCGCCTTCCCAGGGCAGGTAGGCGATCTCGCGGCCTTCCGACAGGCGCAGCAGCGTCCTGAGGGAATGCCGCTCCACGTCCGTGAAGCCCACCACCCGCACCGAAACCGTCCTGGCCATCGTGTGTTCCCCTCCGGCGCTCGCGTGGGCGCCCCTTGCACGGGGCGTTGCCTGATCGGCCCGCAACCCGCGTCCATCCTGGTGCATAAGCTTATCCGCATAACGCGCGAAGAAAAATATCGTTGGTATTCATGACGGCCGCTCCTAGAGTCGCCGTCCCATGTACCAGTACACCGAGTTCGACAAGGCGTTCGTGCGTGCACGCGCGGCGCAATTCCGCGACCAGCTCGAACGCTGGCAGGCCGGCAGCCTGGGCGACGACGAATTGCGGCCCCTGCGCCTGCAGAACGGCTGGTACATCCAGCGGTTCGCGCCGATGGCGCGCATCTCGGTGCCGTACGGCGAGCTGTCCAGCACGCAACTGCGGGCGCTCGGGCGCGTCGCGCGGGAGTACGACCGGCCCGATCCGGACCTGCTGCGCGACGCGCAGGAGCGCCAGCTCGCCCTCGGTCCCGTGCCGGTGCCGGGCACGGACCGGCAGGTGCAGTCCATCCTGAAATCGGGCTATGGCCATTTCACGACACGGACCAATGTGCAGTTCAACTGGATCCCGATCACCCGGGCAGCGGACGTGATGGAACTGCTGGCCGAGGTCGGCATGCACGGCATCCAGACCAGCGGCAACGCGATCCGCAACATCACGACCGAGGCGCTCGCCGGCATCGCCGAGGACGAGATCGCCGACCCGCGGCCGTTCGCCGAAATCATCCGCCAATGGGCGGCGCTGCATCCGGAGTTCGCCTTCCTGCCGCGCAAGTTCAAGATCGCCCTGAACGGCGCGAAGGAAGACCGCGCGGCGCTGGGCTGGTACGACATCAGCCTGCAGGCCGTGCGCAACGAAGCCGGCGAGCTGGGCTTCCAGGTGCAGGTGGGCGGCGGCATGGGCCGCACGCCGGTGATCGGCACGGTGGTGCGCGCGTTCGTGCCGTGGCAGCACGTGCTGAGCTACCTCGAGGCCTGCATCCGCGTCTACAACCAGTACGGTCGCCGCGACAACGTCTGGAAGGCCCGCATCAAGATCCTCGTCAAGTCCGAGGGCCAGGCGTACATCGACAAGGTCGAGGAGGAATTCCGGCAGATCCTCGAGATCGACGGCGCGCCGCACACGATCACGCAGGCTGAACTCGATCGCGTCGCCGCGCAGTTCGTCGCGCCGGCGCTGGAGCGTCCGCAGCGCGACGCAGCTTCGCAGCGGGTGCACGAGATCATCCGCGCCGACGCCGAGGCCGACCCGCTGTACGACCGCTGGCTGCAGCGCAACGTGCTGCCGCACCGCGACCCGCAGCGGCGCGCCGTGGTGCTGTCGTTCAAGCGCCTGGGCCAGAACCCCGGCGACTGCACGGCCGACCAGTTCGACGCGATCGCGGACCTGGCCGAGCGCTTTTCCGCCGGCGAGGCCCGCGTGACGCACGAGCAGAACCTGCTGCTGCCCTGGGTGCACCAGGACGACCTGCCCGAGCTGTGGGCTGCCGCGCGCAAGCTGGGGCTCGCCCGGCCCAACATCGGCCTCATCACCGACATGATCGCGTGCCCGGGCGGCGACTTCTGCTCGCTGGCCAACGCACGTTCGCTGCCGATCGCCGAGGCGATCACCGAGCGCTTCCAGGACCTCGACGAGGAACACGACATCGGCGAGATCGACCTGAATTTCTCGGGGTGCATCAACTCGTGTGGGCACCACCACGCGGGCCACATCGGCATCCTCGGCGTCGACAAGGATGGCCAGGAGTGGTACCAGGTCACGCTGGGCGGCTCCAACGGCTCCGACCTGTCCGGCCCCGCCGGTCCCGGCAAGATCGTCGGCCCGTCGTTCGCCAAGGAAGAAGTGCCCGGCGTCATCGAGGCGCTGATCGACACCTACCGGCAGCTGCGCCAGTCGGCCGGCAACGGCAAGGCCGAAACGTTCATCGCGACCCTGCGCCGCGTCGGCCACGAGCCGTTCAAGGCGGCCGCCAATGCGGCGCGCTTCGTCGAGCGGGAGGTGGCGTGATGCAGCGTGGGTTGAATCTCCTGCAAGCCGGCGCGGTCGAGGACGATGGCGCCAAGGTGCTGGTCGTCACGAACGACACCGACGTGGCGCACCTCGTGCTCGACGGCGTCGAGCGCATCGAGCTGCAGTTCCCGAAGTTCACCGACGGCCGGGCGTACAGCCAGGCGTACCTGCTGCGCCGGCGCCGCAAGTTCGCGGGCGACATCCGCGCCACCGGCGACGTGCTGGTCGACCAGCTGGTGCAGATGCAGCGCACGGGCTTCTCCAGCGCCGTGCTCAAGGACGGCAAGGAAGTGGCCGAGGTGCCGCGCCAGTTCGAGCGCTTCCCCGGCTTCTACCAGGCTGACCTGGTGGTGCCGCAACCGCACTTCGCACGCTGACATGGGAGCCATCGACCTCCACGCGCGACCGTCGCCGGATTTCGAACGCAAGCTGCGCGAGACCGAGGAATTGCTGGTGCGCGCCGCCGCCGAGTTCTCGCCGTTGGTGCAGGCCAGCAGCCTGGGCGCGGAAGACACGGTGCTCACGCACCTGGCCGCCCAGCTGGAGCTCGACATCCCGGTCGTCGTGCTCGACACCGGACTGCTGCATCCGGAGACGCTGGACCTGCTCGAGCGCCTGACGGCGACATCGCGCGCGCCGGTGCGCGTCTACCAGCCGGTGCAGGAATCGGTGGTCCACTTCGTCGCCCGCGAAGGCAAGGACGCGATGTACCGCAGCGTCGAGCTGCGCAAGTCGTGCTGCCACCTGCGAAAAGTGGAACCCCTGGCGCGCGCCCTGGAAGGCCAGCGCGCCTGGATCACGGGCCTGCGCCGCGAGCAATCCGCCGCGCGCGCCGAGGTGCCGCTGGTGGACCGCAGCGAGCCCCGCACCAAGTTCAACCCGCTGGCCGCGTGGACCTGGGGTGACGTGTGGCACTACATCGGCGCGAACGGCGTCGACTACCACCCGCTGCACGACCAGTTCTTCCCGAGCATCGGCTGCGCGCCGTGCACGCGCGCGATCAGCCTGGGCGAGGACTTCCGCGCCGGGCGCTGGTGGTGGGAGGAGGAGAACGCCAAGGAATGCGGTCTCCACGTGAAGGACGAATCGCAAGGAGTGCCGGCATGAACGCCCGCGTCGACCCACAGTTGCTGTCGAGGGTGTCCAACCGCCACCTGGACGCGCTCGAGGAGGAAGCCATCTTCGTGCTGCGCGAGGTCGCGGCCGCGTTCGAGCGTCCCGCGCTGCTGTTCTCGGGCGGCAAGGATTCGCTGGTGCTGCTCAAGTGCGCCGAGAAGGCATTCGGTTCCGGCCGCCTTCCCTACCCGCTGCTGATGATCGACACCGGGCACAACTTCCCGGAAGTCACGGCGTTCCGCGACCGGCGCGCGAAGGAACTCGGCGCCGAGCTGGTCGTGCGCAGCGTGGAGGACTCCATGCGGCGCGGCACCGTGCGCCTGGCCTACCCGGGCGAATCGCGCAACGCGCACCAGTCGGTGACGCTGCTGGAGGCGATCGAGGAATTCCGCTTCGACGCCCTCATCGGCGGCGCCCGCCGGGACGAGGAGAAGGCACGTGCCAAGGAACGCGTGTTCTCGCATCGGGATTCCTTCGGCCAGTGGCAGCCCAAGTCGCAGCGCCCCGAGTTGTGGACGCTGTTCAACACCCGCCTGCAGCCCGGCGAGCACTTCCGCGTGTTCCCGATCTCCAACTGGACCGAGCTCGACGTGTGGCAGTACATCGAGCGCGAAGCCGTCGAGCTGCCATCGCTCTACTACGCGCACCGGCGCGAGGTCGTGGAACGCCGCGGCCTGCTGGTGCCGGTGACCGAACTGACGCCGCCGCGCGACGGCGAGGAGGTGGTGACGCGCACGGTGCGGTTCCGCACCGTCGGCGACATCACCTGCACCTGCCCGGTCGCGAGCACGGCCGCGAGCGCGGCCGACGTGGTCGCCGAGACGATCGCCGCCGACGTGAGCGAACGGGGCGCGACGCGCATGGACGACAAGACGTCGGACGCGTCGATGGAGAAGCGCAAGAAGGACGGGTATTTCTGATGGATGCGGTGGTTTCTTCCGAAGTCGGGGTGGATCCCGGCCTTCGCCGGGATGACGAAGCCTCGCGCGGCGACGCCGCGCTGCGCTTCATCACGTGCGGGTCCGTCGACGACGGCAAGAGCACGCTGATCGGCCGGCTGCTGGTGGACAGCAAGGCCGTGCTGCAGGACCAGCTGGCCGGCGTGCATCGCGCCGGCGCCGTCGACCTCGCGCTGCTCACCGACGGCCTCAGCGCCGAGCGCGAACAGGGCATCACCATCGACGTCGCCTACCGCTACTTCGCGTCGCCGCGGCGCAAGTTCGTCATCGGCGACACGCCGGGCCACGTGCAGTACACCCGCAACATGGTCACGGCGGCCTCGGGTGCGGATGCGGCTGTGGTGCTGGTGGACGCGACCAAGCTGCAATGGCGCGACGCGCAACCGGCGCTGCTCCCCCAAACGCGGCGCCATGCGCTGCTGGTGGACCTGCTGCGCGTGCCGTCGATCGTGTTTGCGATCAACAAGCTCGACGCGGTCGAGGATCCCGCGCTCGCTTACCGCCACATTGCCGGTGCGCTCGCAGCGTTCTCGCATGCCGCGGGCATCCAGCCGCGGGCGGTCGTGCCGCTGTCGGCGCTGCAGGGTTTCAACGTCGTGCAGCCCGCCGCCGGGTGGGCCGGCTATGTCGGTCCCTCCCTGCTGCAGTTGCTCGAGACCCTGCCCGCGACGACCGCGGAAGCCGACCAGGGCTTCGCGTTCCCCGTGCAGTGGGTCGAGAAGTTTTCGGAGTCCGCCGAGACCGCGCAAGGCCGTCGCGTGTTCTGGGGCCGCGTGGCCACCGGGACCGTGCAGCCGGGCGACGCCGTGCGCGTGATGCCGTCCGGGCAAGCCGCCGTCGTGGCGCAGGTGCTGGACGCCGTGCGGCGTCCCACCCGCGGCATCGCCGGCCACAGCGCCGGCATCGTGCTGGACCGCGAGGTGGACATCTCGCGTGGCGACTGGCTGCTCGCGCACGACGCGCCAGCAGCCGTGCGCGAGGTCACGGGCACCGTCGCCTGGCTCGACGACGAGCCGCTGGTGGCCGGACGCACGTACTGGGCCCTGCACGGCCACCGCTGGGTCAAGGCGCGCGTGCAGCGCGTGGTGCACCAGCTCGACGTGCAGACGCTGGCCGAACAGGAGGCGGAAGCCCTGCCTCCGAACGGCATCGGCGTGGTGAAGCTGGTGCTGCAGGAGCCGCTGGCGACGCGGCCGTTCGCGAAGGCCCGCGTGCCCGGTTCGCTGGTGCTGGTCGACACGGCCACCCACAGGACGTCGGGGGCCCTGCTGGTGCGTTGAGCCCGGCCCTGCCGCAGTGACCCTGCGAGCGCCATCCCATCCGCGCCGGAAGGGCCATGGCCGCTGGCTAAAATCGGGGTTTCCCCCAAGCATCACTCGCACCCTGCCACCATGACCCACGTCGTCACCGAACAATGCATCCGCTGCAAGTACACCGACTGCGTGGACGTGTGCCCCGTGGACTGCTTCCGCGAAGGGCCGAACATGCTGGTGATCGACCCGGACGAGTGCATCGATTGCGCCGTGTGCATCCCCGAATGCCCGGTCAATGCGATCTACGCCGAGGAGGACGTGCCTGCCGACCAGGTGCAGTTCACCAAGCTGAATGCGGAACTGGCCCGCGCACCGGGCTGGAAGAGCATCACCAAGCGCAAGCCGGCCCTGCCGGACGCGGATGAATGGAAGGACAAGCCGGGCAAGCTGCAGGAGCTGGCCCGCTGAAGGATTCATGGAACCGAGACTCGACCAAGAAGTGATCAAGACCGCCGCCGCGCACGACGGCCCCATCGAAACCGATGCCGTCATCGTCGGCGCGGGCCCCGTCGGCCTGTTCCAGGTGTTCGAGCTCGGCCTGCTGGAGATCAAGGCGCACGTCATCGACTCGCTGGCCTATCCCGGCGGGCAGCCGATCGAGCTGTACCCGGACAAGCCGATCTATGACATCCCTGCCATCCCCGTCTGCACGGGCAAGGAACTGACCGACGCGCTGCTCAAGCAGATCGAGCCGTTCGGCGCCACCTTCCACCTGGGCCAGACGGTCACCGAGGTGCAGAAGCAGGACGACGGCCGCTTCTTCGTCGCCACCAGCAAGGGAACGCAGTTCCTCGCCAAGACGATCTTCATCGCCGCCGGCGTCGGTGCTTTCGAGCCGCGCACGCTCAAGGTCGACGGCATCGAGAAGTTCGACGGCTCGCAGTTGTTCTACCGCGTGCGCAACCCGGCGGACTTCGCCGGCAAGAACCTGGTGGTCGTCGGCGGCGGCGATTCCGCGCTGGACTGGACGCTCAACTTCGCCGCCGAAGGCCCCAACAAGGCCGAAAGCGTGATCCTCGTGCACCGCCGCGACGGCTTCAAGGCCGCGCCCTCCTCCGTCGCGAAGATGAAGGAACTGTGCGAGCAGTACGAAATGCAGTTCATGGTCGGCCAGGTCACGGCCTTCGACGAGAAGGACGGCCGCATGACGGCGGTGAAGGTCACGGGCGGCGACGGCGTGACGCGCGTCGTGCCGATGGACGCACTGCTGGTGTTCTTCGGCCTGTCGCCCAAGCTCGGCCCGATCGCCGACTGGGGCCTGGACATCGAGCGCAAGCAACTGGTGGTGGACACCGAGAAGTTCTCGACCAGCGTGCCGGGCATCTTCGCGGTGGGCGACATCAACACCTACCCGGGCAAGAAGAAACTGATCCTCTCCGGCTTCCACGAATGCGCGCTCGCGGCCTTCGGCGCGGCGCCGATCATCTTCCCCGAGAAGGGCAAGATCCATCTGCAATACACGACGACGTCGCCGAAGCTGCACAAGGTGCTCGGTGTCGAGACGCCCGTGTTCGATTGACGCGTGCACGAACGTCGAGAAAGCGCCGCAGAACAGGCTATAATCTGAGGCTCTTTCCCCGATAGCTCAGTCGGTAGAGCGCCGGACTGTTAATCCGTAGGTCCCTGGTTCGAGCCCAGGTCGGGGAGCCAAATCAGGCCGCACAGGCCAACGAAACCCCGCTATCCAAAAGGTAGCGGGGTTTTTCTTTCGTGGGCGCGATCACAGACGCGCATCACGCTCGATGCCGCATCGCGGCCTCATCCTTGCTCGCCCACGTATAGTGGGCCTTGGGCCGCGCCCTCCCGCGCCACTCCTTTCGACATCTCCATCTCGGGATCAGTCATGCAATCGACGACGAGCCCGACATCGGGCGAGGGCCTGGACAGCATCGTCCGGCATCTCCAGACCCACGCGGAACCCGCAACCCCTTCCGAACTGCTGGTCGCCACGGCCGAAGGTGCCGAAGTCCTGCTGGAACCTGTCATCCCCTCCCTGCTCGCCACGGTGCGCGCGACGCTCGCCATGGACGTGGTCTTCGTCTCCGAGTTCGTCGGGGGCCGGCGCGTGTTCAAGCACGTGGTGACGGGCGACAAGCCGGTCATCGCCGCCAGCGGCTCCGACCCGCTGGAGACGTCGTGGTGCCAGCGTGTGGTCGACGGGCGCCTGCCGCGCTTCATCCCGGACACCGCGGTGCACTACGAGCGCGGCGACGTTGAGCCACCAGCATTCCCGATCGGCACGCACCTGAGCGTGCCCATCGTCCTCGGTGACGGACAGTGCTTCGGCACGCTGTGCTGCTTCAGCTTCGAGCGCCGCCCCGCGATCCAGGAAGGCGACCTGGCGCTGCTGCACGCCGTCGCACGGTTGCTCGCCGCGGGCGAGGACCGGCGGCGCACGGCATGCGTTCCACGCGAAGCGTCCCCGCCTGCAAGGACGGCCGTTGGCCATGAAGCCGATATCGCTGCCATCTCGGCCATCGAGGCCGTGCCCCGGATGCTGGACGTGGTGTGCCGCTCCACCGGCATGGGCTTCGCCGCGATCGCCCGCGTGACCGAGTCGCGCTGGATCTGCTGCGCGTCGCGCGACCAGATCGGCTTCGGCCTCGGCCCCGGTGGCGAGCTGGTGCTGGAGACCACGATCTGCAATGAGATCCGGCAGCACCACGAGCCGGTGGTCATCGACGACGTGGCGGCCAGTGGTGCCTACCGAACGCACCACACGCCGGCGCAGTACGGCTTCCGCAGCTACATCTCGTTCCCGATCCTGCGCAAGGACGGCTCGTTCTGGGGAACGCTGTGCGCCATCGACCCGCAGCCCGCGCAGCTGGACAACCCGCAGACGCTGGGCATGTTCCGCCTGTTCGCCGACCTGCTCGGATTCCACCTGGAGGCCACGGACCGCCTGCGCGCCAGCGAGGCGGCGCAGCGACTGGAGGCCGACACTTCGCGCCGCCGTGAGCAGTTCGTCGCGGCACTGGGCCACGACATCCGCACGCCGCTGCAGGCCGTCATGGGCGGGCTTGCGGTGCTCGAGCGCGTGCCCGACCGGGTGCCGCAAGTGGCGCCCGTGATGCGGCGCAGCGCCACGCGCATCAGCGCGCTGGTGCAGGACCTGATGGACCTGGCGCGGGGCCAGCTCGGCACGGGCATGCGCGTGGAGCCCATCCTGTGCGCCGACCTGCCCGAGCGGCTGGCGCACGTGGTGGAGGAGCAGCGCACCGCGCGGCCGGACAGCCGCATCGAGTTCGACTGCCGGCTGGACGGTCCGGTGTGGTGCGACCCCGCCCGCATCGAACAGGTAGCATCCAACCTGCTGGCCAACGCCGTCGCGCATGGCACGCCCGGCCAGCCGATCACGGTGACGGCGACGACCGAAGGCGACGAGTTCCATTTCCGTTCGTCGAATGCCGCGCCGCGCATGTCGCCGGCCGACGTCGGCCGCCTCTTCCAGCCCTACTTCCGGCCCGCGGACCGCGATGCCTCCGGCGGGCTGGGCTTGGGCCTCTACATCGTGTCCGAGATCGCCAGGGCGCACCGCGGGACGGCGGCCGCCGCAGCGGAAGAAGGCGCCGTGTCGTTCACGGTTCGCATCCCGCGTTCGCCGGCAGGCGCCGCGCCGGCCGCAGCTTGATCCGACGCCCCATGACGAAGGCCCCGGTGCATGCGCACCGGGGCCTTTCTTCATCCAGCCGGGGGTCAGCCGCCGGTGACGATCAGCTGGTTGTCGACGGACTTGACGCCCTCGACGCTGCGCGCGAGCGCTTCGGCACGCTGGCGCAGGGTGACGCTCTTCACTTCGCCCTTCAGGCGCACGTTGCCCTGGGTGGTGTCGACGTTGACCTTGAGCGCGCTCAGTTCCGGGTCCTTGACGATCGCGGCCTTCACCTTGGTGCCGATGGTGGCGTCGTCGACGGCCTGCCCGGCGGTGCGGGTCGGGCCGCCCGGGGCGCCGGGCATGTTGCTGCAGGCAGCGAGCGAGACGGCCGCCACGAGGGCGAGAAGCAGTTTGGACATGGCGTTCTCCTGTTGTAAACCGGAGAACTATTGGCTGCGCGCCACAGCCGGGCTGTAGGACTGCAGCGCGCCGTGATGCCGCTAGGGGGCGTTTGCAGCGCAACCGTCGACGCACTTGCCGCCGGCGTCGAAGGCCATCATCCTGCCCGACAGCGGAAGGTACACGGGCACCTTCACTGCCTTGATGAACGCTTCGGCCTTGCTGCCCGGGCGCACCTTGCCGCCGCTGGTGCTGGCTTCGTTGGCGTGCGACGCGATGACGGATGCCGGCTGGACCAGTTCGTTGATGACGTAGGCCGCCTCGGCCGGGCCGGTCGTGAAGCCATCGCCGATGTTCATCACGGCGAGCTTGGCGTTGTAGAGGCGGCGCACGACGGCGTCCTGGTCCGCCGTGATGCCGGTGTCGCCCGACAGGTACACGGCCAGGCCGTTGCTGAACTTGAGCACGTAACCCGTGGCCAGGCCGACGTCACCCCAGATGCCGGCGGACTTCATCGCCTTGCCCAGGTCGCCGGGGATGTAGTCCGGATCGAGGCCGTTGCTGTGCATCGCCGTGACCGTGGCGATGCGCACCCCGCCGATGGTGACGCTGCCGCCGAAGCGGGCCAGCACCGAATCGGCCGGATTGCCGCCGAGGGCACGCAGCTTGGCGGCGAAGAACGACGGCATGTCGCTGCCGGTGACGATCTTGGCCTTCTTGGCGAGCGCGATCCTGGTCGCGTTGCCGTCGGGCAGGTCGGACACCGACGCATCCGGCGCGTTGCACTGCCCGGCGCCGATGGCCTTGGTGTGCGCGTTGCCCAGGTGGTCGCCGTGCGTGTGGGTGACGAGCACGATATCGATCTTGCCCAGGCGCGGATCCTCGGCGCCCATGACGGTGCGGCCCGGGTCGTACAGCACGCGGGTGCCGTTGGGATCTTCGAAGACGAGGGCGCGGTCCTGCGCGCAGAACTCGCCGTCGAAGCCGCCGAGCGGCGTGACCTTGACGACTTGCGCGGCGGCGGGAGCGGCCAGCGCGGCGGCCATGCAGGCCAGGGTGGCGAGGCGAATGGAAAGCTTCATCGGGTCTCCTTCGTTGGTATGCCAACCGCGCAGGCGGTGGTGCGGACCATGCCAGCGTGGCATGGCCGAGGCATTCAGGGAAACCCGGCCGTGCTCAGTCCTCGCCCGCTTGCGGGGCGCGCAGCTGCTCGCGCAGCCAGGCCTCACCGCCGAGCTCCTCGAAGCGCGCCTTCTCGGCGGCGTCGAGATGGACGGTGACGGCGGAGCGCTTGGGTGCGCGCTGCGGCTTCGCGCGCGGCGCGGACGGCTTTGGGGCTGCGGGCTTGGGCCCGCCCATCTGGAACATGGCTTCAGCGTACTTCGAGGTCCGCCGGCGCGGCGTCAGCCGGGAGGCCATCCAGGCTCGACGTCGTCGAGCTCACATCCAGCCGGCCAGCGCCCAGAGGAGGAACGAAATGATCGCGAAGAATTGGCACACCGCCCCGATCGGGGTGATCTTCCAACGCTGCTTGTTGAACAGCGCCTCGCGCCAACGGACCTTCCCCGACAGCTCGAGGATGTTGGCCAGGTACAGCGCGGTGAATCCCGCTCCGCAGTCCCAAAGCACGCTCCTGAGCTTTCCAGCGTCCCAGTTGTGGAATGCCATCAGGAACGCGATCAGTCCCATGAAGAGCACGATGACGCGGAACAGGAGTTCCGTGATGGAGCGGCCGTTCATCTCGATCATGACGCTCCTCCTTGGGACTCAAGCGCCCAGGTTTCCGCCCAGCAACGTGTCGAAGTAAGGACTGGTTGGCATCGATTCCACTGGTGCATTGATCGTCTGCGAAATTCCAGTTCCGATGGAGTAGCCGAATCCATAGGCGAGCCCCAATGCGCCCCAACTGCCGGTGTCCGTCAACAGGGCGAAGGTGACGGGCACGAAAATCGGAATTCCGCCGGAGACGCGCTCCACTTCGGCGTGAGCAAGGTCGTGCATGTGTATCCTCGGTTGGTCGACCGGTCAAGCGGCCGGTTTCCGCACTGCCCACGCAGGCAGCAGCTTGATTGGGAAACGCCTCGGAAGGACGCGCATCATCCACACGGAGGTTCAGTTCTCGATGGTCGTCGCAGCATCGAAGGAGCGCGGCGCATGAAGCTCCCCTGGCTCGATCCCGGTGACAACTTCCCCCCCGTCGCGCAGGCGTGGGACGAAGACCAGCCCGCGCCCGGGTTGCTCGCCGCGGGCGGCGCGCTCGACGTGCCGACGCTGGAGCGCGCATACGGTGCGGGCATCTTCCCGTGGTTCAGCGAAGGCCAGCCGATCCTCTGGTGGAGCACCGACCCCCGGATGGTGCTGTTCACCGCCGAGTTCCGTTTGCACCGCTCGCTGCGCAAGACGATGCAGCACTTTGCCACCTCGCCAACCTGCGAGATCCGCGTCGACACGGCGTTCGCGCGCGTGATCCGCTCCTGCGCATCCAGCCCGCGCGACGGCCAGTCGGGCACGTGGATCGTGCCGGACATGGTGCACGCGTACGAGGCGTTCCACGCCGCCGGCCACGCGCACAGCATCGAGACCTGGATCGACGGCGAACTCGCCGGCGGCCTGTACTGCGTGAACCTGGGTCGAGCGGTCTTCGGCGAATCGATGTTCACCCGCCGCACGGACGCTTCCAAGATCGCGCTCGGGGCGCTGGTTGCCTTCTGCCGCGTGCACGGCATCGACGTGATCGACTGCCAGCAGAACACGCGCCATCTCGCCTCGCTCGGCGCGCGGGAAGTGCCGCGCGCGCAATTCGTCGCGGACGTGGCGCGGCGGGTGCGGCTGCCCGCGCCGCAGTGGAAATTCGACCCCGTATACTGGGACGCACTCCTCCCGCCGTCGCAGAAGCCCGCGTGACGCACCTCAAGGACCTTCCGCTCCAGACGCTGCAGTTCTATGCGACGGCGCCCTACCCGTGCAGCTACCTGCCGGGGCGCCAGGCGCGGTCGCAGGTGGCGACGCCCAGCCACCTGATCCACAACGACGCCTACTCGGACCTGGTCACCAGCGGCTTCCGCCGCAGCGGCATGTTCACGTACCGGCCGTACTGCGACGGATGCCGCGCCTGCGTGCCCCTGCGCGTGCTCGCGCCCCAGTTCCGGCCCGACCGCAGCCAGCGCCGCGCCTGGGAGCGGCACAAGGACCTGCAGGCGCGCGTGCTCAAGCTGTGCTTCGTGCCCGAGCACTACCAGCTGTACCTGCGCTACCAGAGCGGCCGCCACGCGGGCGGCGGCATGGACCACGACAGCATCGACCAGTACACGCAGTTCCTGCTGCAAAGCCGGGTGAACTCGCGCCTCGTCGAATTCCGCGAGACGCTGCCCGACGGCTCGGCCGGCGCGCTGCGCATGGTGTCCATCCTCGACGTGCTCGGCGACGGCCTGTCCGCGGTCTACACCTTCTACGAGCCGGACGAGCGCGCCAGCTACGGCACCTACAGCGTCCTGTGGCAGATCGACCAGGCCCGCAAGCTCAAGCTGCCCCACGTCTACCTGGGCTACTGGATCGGCGAGAGCCCGAAGATGAGCTACAAGGCCCGCTTCCGGCCGCACCAGCTGTTGCGCGACGGCACCTGGGTCGAAGGCGATTGACCCCCTGCGCCTTTTCACCACATAAAATCAGGGCGTGCCCGCACGCTCCAATCGCAAGGCCGACAGCGGCCAGCCCGCGACGCCCACCATCCAGGTCATCGAACGCATGTTCGCGCTCATCGACGTGCTCGCCTCGCGCGAGGAGGCGGTGTCGCTGAAGGAGATCAGCGCCCGCACCGGGCTGCACCCTTCCACCACGCACCGCATCCTGAACGACCTCGCCGTCGGCCGCTTCGTCGACCGGCCCGAGGCCGGCAGCTACCGGCTCGGCATGCGCCTGCTGGAACTGGGCAACCTGGTGAAGGCACGCCTGAACGTGCGCGACGCCGCGCTGGCACCTATGCGCGAGCTGCACCGGCAGATCCAGCAGCCCGTCAACCTCTCCGTGCGCCAGGGCGACGAGATCATCTACATCGAGCGCGCGTACAGCGAACGCTCGGGCATGCAGGTCGTACGCGCCATCGGCGGCCGGGCGCCGCTGCACCTGACGTCCACCGGCAAGCTGTTCCTCGCCGCGGACGACGCGCAGCGCGTGCGCGCGTACGCCACGCGCACCGGCCTTCCCGGTCACACGCGCAACAGCATCACGCAATTGCAGGCGCTCGAGCGCGAACTCGCCAAGGCGCGCCAGTACGGCGTCGCCCGCGACAACGAGGAACTGGAACTCGGCGTGCGCTGCATGGCCGCCGGCATCTACGACGACCAGGGCAAGCTGGTCGCGGGCCTGTCGATCTCCGCCCCGGCGGACCGCCTCGACGAGGGGTGGCTGAACAAGCTGGAGACCACGGCCAACGAGATCTCCGCCTCGCTGGGACACAAGCCGCCGCCGCCGCATCGAGCCGCGGCCTGAAAGACGAAAGGCGCCCGAGGGCGCCTTTTTCGTCGTCGTCGCCGGCGATCAGCCGCTGACCTGCCGCACCACCGTCGACGGCACCGTGGCCGCCGGCAGCGTGGCGCCGGCGCTGGCGGGCGCGTTGTTCTCGACCCAGCGGCGCACGCGCTCGGCGTCGGCGATGCGGCTGAGCTTCCCGGCGGAATCCAGGAACACCATGATCAGCTTGCGGCCGGCGACCTTGGCCTGCATCACCAGGCACTGGCCGGCCTCGGAGATGTAGCCGGTCTTCTGCAGGCCGATGTCCCAGTCGGGGTTCTTCACCAGCCGGTTGGTGTTGTTGTACTGGAGCATCCGCTTGCCGACGGCGACGACGGCGCCGGGGGACGTGGAGTACTCGCGCAGCTGCGGCACCTGCGACGCGACGTTGACCAGCGTGGCCAGGTCCTTCGCGCTGGACTGGTTGCGGAACGACAGGCCGGTGGGCTCGACGTACTGCGTGTCCTTCATCCCGAGCTCGCGCGCCTTGGCGTTCATCTTCGCCACGAACACCTGCAGGCCACCGGGGAAGGTGCGGCCCAGTGCGTGCGCCGCGCGGTTCTCGCTGGACATCAGCGCCAGGTGCATCGCTTCGTCGCGGGTGAGAGTGGTGCCCACGCGCAGGCGCGAGCTGCTGCCCTTCTCGGTGTCGACGTCGTCCTGGGTGATGGTGATCACCTCATCCAGCGGCAGGTTGGCTTCGCTGACCACCAGGCCGGTCATCAGCTTGGTGAGCGACGCGATGGGGAGGACGGCTTGTTCGTTCTTGGAGAACAGGATCTCGTGCGTGTCCTGGTCCATCACCAGCGCCACGCTGGAACGCAGCGCGAGTTCGTCCTGCGCCGAGTGCAGGCCGGCCTTCTGGCCGTACGACGGCTTCGCCGCGATGATCGGCGCCCGGCGATGCTTGGCGATGTAGGTCTTGGAGACGCGGGCCTTCTTGGCCACCTTGCGCTGGCCGGCTTCGGCCGCAGTGGGCACGAGCGCGGCGACGATGGCGAAAGCGACTGCGGCATGCAGCATGCGGCGCAGAGTCGGATTCACGGCAGTGGGCAGCGCTGGACGCATTCGGCAACGACTCCTACGGGCCTGGACTGTCGAGCAGTCTAGCCCGGCAGTAAAAGCAACGCAACATCAACGACTTAGGGCGGATTCCTCAGCCGTCGCCGAATTATATGGACACAACCCTAACCTTGTGCAGCCAGCCGCTCAGCTTTACTTTGTAACTTGTTGAGAGCACTCAGATAAGCCTTCGCCGACGCGACCACGATGTCGGGGTCGGCGCCCACCCCGTTGACCACCCGGCCAGCGTTCTGCAACCGGACCGTGACCTCGCCCTGGCTCTCGGTCGAGCCGCTGATGGCGTTGATCGAGAACAACACCATGTCCGCGCCGGACCGCACGTGGCTCTCGATGGCCTTGAAGGTCGCGTCGACCGGACCGTTGCCGTCCGACTCGCAGCGGACCTCGCGCCCGGCTGCGTTGAACACCACGGCCGCATGCGGCCGCTCGCCCGTCTCGCTGCGTTGCGCGAGCGACACCAGCCGATAGGTTTCCCGCTCCTGCGTCACCGACTCGTCGCTGACGAGCGCGAGGATGTCCTCGTCGAAGATCTCGCTCTTGCGGTCGGCCAGCTCCTTGAACTTCGCGAACGCGGCGTTGACCTCGGCTTCACTGTCCAGTTCGACGCCCAGTTCCTGCAGCCGCTGCTTGAACGCGTTGCGGCCCGACAGCTTGCCCAGCACGATCTTGTTGGCGGTCCAGCCCACGTCCTCGGCCCGCATGATCTCGTAGGTGTCGCGCGCCTTCAGCACGCCGTCCTGGTGGATGCCGCTGGCATGGGCGAACGCGTTGGCGCCGACCACCGCCTTGTTGGGCTGCACGACGAAGCCGGTGGTCTGGCTCACCATGCGGCTGGCGGCCACGATGTGCTTCGTGTCGACGTTCACGTCGAGCCCGAAGTAATCCTTGCGCGTACGCACCGCCATGACGATTTCCTCGAGCGAGCAGTTGCCCGCCCGCTCGCCCAACCCGTTGATCGTGCATTCGACCTGGCGCGCGCCGCCGATCTTGACGCCCGCCAGCGAGTTGGCCACCGCCATGCCCAGGTCGTTGTGGCAGTGCACCGACCACACGGCCTTGTCCGAGTTCGGAATGCGGTCGCGCAGCGTGCGGATGAACTCGCCGTACAGCTCGGGGATCGCGTAGCCGACCGTGTCGGGCACGTTGATCGTCGTCGCGCCCTCGGCGATCACGGTCTCCAGCACGCGGCACAGGAAGTCCGCGTCACTGCGGTAGCCGTCCTCGGGCGAGAACTCGACGTCGCCGCACAGGTTGCGCGCGAAGCGCACCGACAGCTTCGCCTGTTCCAGCACCTGCTCCGGCGACATCCGCAGCTTTTTCTCCATGTGCAAGGGCGACGTGGCGATGAAGGTGTGGATGCGCGCGCGCGCCGCATCCTTGAGCGCCTCGGCTGCGCGTGAGATGTCGCGGTCGTTGGCGCGCGAGAGGCCGCAGACGGTGGAGTCCTTGATGGCACGGGCGATGGTCTGCACCGCTTCGAAGTCGCCATTGGAGCTGGCCGGAAAGCCCGCCTCGATGACGTCGACCTTCAGCCGTTCCAGCTGCCGCGCGATGCGCAGCTTCTCGTCGCGGGTCATCGACGCGCCGGGCGATTGCTCGCCATCGCGCAGCGTCGTGTCGAAGATGATCAGCTGGTCGGCCATGGTCGATTCCCCTTACTTCGCCGGTGCGTAGGCGGACGCGTCGCGCGGCACCGCATTCGCGCGCTGCAGGCCCGACAGGATGGCCTTGAGCGAGGCGGCGACGATGTTCGCGTCGCGCCCGACGCCGAACAGCGTGCGCTGGCCGACGCGCAGTTCGATGTATGCGACGGCTTGCGCGTTGGCGCCGGATCCGATGGCGTGCTCGTGGTAGTCCAGCACGCGCACGGTGTCTCCCACTGCAATCGCCAGGGCATCCACGAACGCGTCGATCGGCCCGTTGCCCGTGCCGCCCAGGCGCACCGTGCGCTCGCCGATGCGCACCTCGGCTTCCAGCTGGACACCCTCCCCGCCTTGCGCGACCTGGTGCCTGGGCGTCTCGATCGACGCCAGCCCGTACTCGCGCTCGAACAGGTCGAACAGCTCGCGCGCGGTGAGCTCCTTGCCGCTGGCGTCCATCACGCCCTGCACGACCTGGCTGAACTCGATCTGCAGCCGGCGCGGCAGCTCCAGGCCGAACTCGCTTTCCAGCAGGTACGAGATGCCGCCCTTGCCCGACTGGCTGTTGACGCGGATCACCGCCTCGTAGCTGCGGCCCAGGTCCTTGGGGTCGATCGGCAGGTACGGCATGTCCCAGGTGTCGCCGTCCTTGCGCGCCGAGAACGCCTTCTTGATCGCGTCCTGGTGCGAGCCGGAGAACGAGGTGTAGACCAGGTCGCCCACGTACGGATGGCGCGGGTGCACCGGCAGCTGGTTGCACTGCTCCACGATGCGGCGCGTCTCGTCGATGTCGGAGAAGTCCAGGCCCGGGTGCACGCCCTGCGTGTACATGTTGAGCGCGACGTTCACCAGGTCGAGGTTGCCGGTGCGCTCGCCGTTGCCGAACAGGCAGCCTTCGAGGCGGTCGGCGCCGGCCATGATCGCGAACTCACCGGCGGCGGTGCCGGTGCCGCGGTCGTTGTGCGGATGCACGGACAGCACGATGCCTTCGCGCCGCTCGAGGTGGCGGTGCATCCACTCGATCATGTCCGCGAAGATGTTCGGCGTGGAGTGCTCCACCGTCGACGGCAGGTTGACGATGCACTTGCGCTGCGGCGTCGGTTGCCACACGGCCGTGACTGCATCCACCACCCGCTTGGCGAACGGCAGCTCGGTGCCGGAGAACATCTCGGGCGAGTACTGGAACACCCACTCGGTGTCCGGCTGCTGCGCGGCGAGTTCCTGGAACAGCCGGGCCCGGCTGGCGGCGAGGTCGACGATGCCGTCCTCGTCCAGGCCGAGCACCACCTTGCGCATCACCGGCGCAGTGGCGTTGTACAGGTGAACGATCGCACGGCGGGCGCCACGCAGGGATTCGAACGTGCGGCGGATCAGCGGCTCACGCGCCTGCGTGAGCACCTGGATCGTGACGTCGTCGGGAATCAGGTTCTCTTCGACCAGCTTGCGCACGAAGTCCCACTCGACCTGCGACGCGGACGGGAAGCCGACCTCGATCTCCTTGAAGCCGATCTTCACCAGCGCCTGGAACATGCGCAGCTTGCGCGGGATGTCCATCGGCTCGATCAGCGCCTGGTTGCCGTCACGCAGGTCGACGCTGCACCACACCGGCGGGCGGCTGATCACCGCGTCGGGCCAGCTGCGATCCTTCAGGCCGACCCGGGGGAAGGATCGGTACTTGCTGGCTGGGTTCTGCAACATGGGCATGGTCGTCTTTCGTTCCGGTGGATCCCCCAGCAGCCCCAAAAACAAAACGGCCCGCTGCTGGTGCAAACGGGCCGTCGA
Organism: Ramlibacter algicola; assembly: GCF_016641735.1. Classification (NCBI taxonomy): domain Bacteria; kingdom Pseudomonadati; phylum Pseudomonadota; class Betaproteobacteria; order Burkholderiales; family Comamonadaceae; genus Ramlibacter; species Ramlibacter algicola. Next base: position 2,711,313 of record NZ_JAEDAO010000001.1, read on the forward strand.
GTGAGGTAGAAAACGCGCGCGCTACCGGCTCCGCCCGGAGGGGAGGATTAGCAGTAGGGCCAGCGAGATCTGGTGCATGGTCGAGCGCATGATAGCAGACGGGTCCCGCAACCCGTCAACGGTGCAGGCCGCTCTCCTCGGGTTCTTCCGTGGACGTGCTGATCACGCTGGTCTGCAGGCCCTTGGCCTTGCGCCATGCGTACACCGCATAGCCCGACAGTCCGTAGACGCAGAAGACGCCGAACAGCACCGTCGGCGGGTCGATGTTGATGATGGCGATGCCCAGCGCGATCAGGACGATCACGGCGAAGGGCACGCTCTTCTTCATCGAGATGTCCTTGAAGCTGTAGAACGGCACGTTGGTCACCATGGTCAGCCCCGCGTACAGCGCGAAGCCGAACATGACCCAGCTGACCTCGTAGCCCTTCACGCCCGAGTCGGTCATCAGCCAGATGAAGCCGGTGACCAGCGCGGCCGCGGCCGGCGAAGGCAGGCCCTGGAAGTAGCGCTTGTCGACCACGCCCGTGTTGACGTTGAAGCGCGCCAGGCGCAGCGCCGCGCAGGCGCAGTAGACGAAGGCGGCGATCCAGCCCCAGCGGCCGAGGCCCTTGAGCGCCCACTCGTACGCGATCAGCGCCGGCGCGGCGCCGAACGACACCATGTCCGACAGCGAGTCCATCTGCTCGCCGAACGCGCTCTGCGTGTTGGTCATGCGCGCGACGCGGCCGTCCAGGCTGTCCAGCACCATGGCCACGAAGACGCCGGCGGCGGCAAGGTCGAAGCGCTGGTTCATCGCCATCACGACGGCGAAGAAACCGCCGAACAGCGCCGCCAGCGTGAAGAGGTTGGGCAGGATATAGATGCCCTTGCGGCGCTTGCGCACGACCACGCCCTCGGTGGGCGTGAGGTCCTGGTGGTCGTTGTTGCCGTCGTGCATGGGCTCAAGTGTAAAGGGGGCCGCGAGGGCCCCCTTGTCACTGGCGGTGCGGCGCGGTCAATTCCGCGCCTTGTCCACCAGCTTGTTCGCCTTGATCCAGGGCATCATGGCGCGCAGCTTCTCGCCGACGACCTCGATCTGGTGCTCGGCCATCAGGCGGCGGCGCGACTGCAGCGTCGGCGCGCCGGCGCGGTTCTCCAGGATGAAGCTCTTGGCGTACTCGCCGGTCTGGATGTCGCGCAGCACGCGCTTCATCTCCGCCTTGGTCTCTTCCGTGACGATGCGCGGGCCGGTGACGTACTCGCCGTACTCCGCGTTGTTGGAGATCGAGTAGTTCATGTTCGCGATGCCGCCTTCGTAGATCAGGTCCACGATCAGCTTGAGCTCGTGCAGGCACTCGAAGTACGCCATCTCCGGCGCGTAGCCCGCCTCCACCAGCACCTCGAAGCCGGCCTTGATCAATTCGACGGTGCCGCCGCACAGCACGGCCTGCTCGCCGAACAGGTCGGTCTCGGTCTCCTCGCGGAAGTTGGTCTCGATGATGCCGGCCTTGCCGCCGCCGTTGGCCATCGCGTACGACAGCGCCAGGTCACGGGCCTTGCCGCTCTGGTCCTGGTGCACCGCCACCAGGTGCGGCACGCCGCCGCCTTGCGCGTAGGTGCTGCGCACGGTGTGGCCGGGCGCCTTGGGCGCGACCATCCACACGTCGAGGTCGGCGCGCGGCACGACCTGGCCGTAGTGCACGTTGAAGCCGTGCGCGAACGCCAGCGAAGCGCCCTGCCTGATGTTCGGCTCGACGTCCTTGCGGTACACCTCGGCGATCTGCTCGTCCGGCAGCAGGATCATGACGACGTCGGCCATCTTCACCGCCTCGCCCACGGCCGCGACCTTCAGACCGGCCTTCTCGACCTTCGGCCAGGACGCGCCGCCCGGGCGCAGGCCGACCACGACCTTCACGCCGCTGTCGTTCAGGTTCTGCGCGTGCGCATGGCCCTGCGAGCCGTAGCCGATGATGGCGACGGTCTTGCCCTTGATCAGGCTCAGGTCGCAGTCCTTGTCGTAGAAAACCTTCATTGCTCTCTCCAGTGAATCCGGGGGGTGGGGGTGAATGGGTCAGACGCGCAGCACGCGCTCGCCGCGGCCGATGCCGCTGGCGCCGGTGCGCACGGTCTCGAGGATGGCGGTGCGGTCGATGGCCTCCAGGAACGCGTCGTTCTTGGACTGGTCGCCCGTCAGCTCGATCGTGTAGCTCTTCTCGGTGACGTCGATGATGCGGCCACGGAAGATGTCCGCCATGCGCTTCATCTCCTCGCGTTCCTTGCCGACGGCGCGCACCTTCACCATCATGAGCTCGCGCTCGGTGTAGGCGCCCTCGGTGAGGTCGACGACCTTGACCACCTCGATCAGGCGGTTCAGGTGCTTGGTGATCTGCTCGATGACGTCGTCCGACCCGGTGGTCTGGATCGTCATGCGCGAAAGCGACGCGTCCTCGGTCGGCGCCACGGTGAGCGATTCGATGTTGTAGCCGCGCGCCGAGAACAGGGCGACCACGCGGGACAGTGCGCCGGGTTCGTTTTCCAGCAGCACGGCGATGATGTGTTTCATGCTCGATTCCTCTTTTCGCCGCCCTCCCCCGCGACCGGTAAGCCGCGGGCTTGGCAAGCAATAGATTCGTCTTCGGGTCCGGACCGGAGTCCGGCTTAAAGGTCTTCGCTGCCGAGCAGCATCTCGGTGATGCCCTTGCCGGCCTTGACCATCGGGAACACGTTCTCCGTCGGGTCGGTGCGGAAGTCCATGAACACCGTGCGGTCCTTGAGCTTGCGCGCCTCGCGCAGCGCGGGCTCCACGTCCTGCGGCCGCTCGATCAGCATGCCCACGTGGCCATAGGCCTCGGCGAGCTTCACGAAGTCGGGCAGCGCGTCCATGTAGCTGTGGCTGTAGCGGCCCTCGTAATCGAGTTGCTGCCACTGGCGCACCATGCCCAGGTAGCGGTTGTTCAGCGAGATCACCTTGATCGGCGTCTTGTACTGCAGGCAGGTCGACAGCTCCTGGATGCACATCTGCACCGAGCCTTCGCCGGTGACGCAGTACACCTCGCTGTCCGGCCGCGCGAGCTTGACGCCCATCGCGTACGGGATGCCGACACCCATCGTGCCCAGCCCGCCGGAGTTGATCCAGCGGCGCGGCTCGTCGAACCTGAAGTACTGCGCGGCCCACATCTGGTGCTGGCCGACGTCCGACGTGATGTACGTGTCGACGCCGCGCGTGAGCCTGGCCAGCGTCTCGATCACGTGTTGCGGCTTGATCACCTCGCGGTTGTCGCGGTCGTAGCGCAGGCAGTCGCGGCTGCGCCAGTCCTCGATCGACGTCCACCACGAAGCCATCGCCGACGCATCGGGGCGCGCGCCGGACTCGCGGATCATCGCGATCAGCTCGGCGAGCACTTCCTTGACGTCGCCGACGATCGGGATGTCGACCTTCACCCGCTTGGAGATCGACGACGGGTCGATGTCGATGTGGATGATCTTGCGTTCGTTCTGGGCGAAGTGCTTCGGGTTGCCGATCACGCGGTCGTCGAAGCGCGCGCCGACGGCGAGCAGCACGTCGCAGTTCTGCATCGCGTTGTTCGCTTCCAGCGTGCCGTGCATGCCCAGCATGCCGAGGAACTTGCGGTCGCTGCCGGGGTAGGCGCCCAGGCCCATGAGCGTGTTGGTGCACGGCGCGCCGAGCAGATCCACGAGCGTGCGCAGCTCCTGCGTCGCGTTGCCCAGGATCACGCCGCCGCCGGTGTAGATGTACGGCCGCTTGGCCGCCAGCAGGAGCTGCAGCGCCTTGCGGATCTGCCCGCCGTGGCCCTTGCGCACCGGGTTGTACGAGCGCATCTCCACCTTGTCCGGGTAGCCGGTCCAGGGCGTCTTGTTGAACGACACGTCCTTCGGGATGTCCACGACCACCGGGCCGGGGCGGCCGCTGCGGGCGATGTGGAACGCCTTCTTCAGGACGTCGGCCAGCAGCCGCACGTCCTTGACCAGGAAGTTGTGCTTGACGATCGGGCGCGTGATGCCGACCGTGTCGCACTCCTGGAACGCGTCGAGGCCGATGGCGGCCACCGGCACCTGGCCGGTGATGATCACCATCGGGATGCTGTCCATGTAGGCCGTCGCGATGCCGGTGACTGCGTTGGTCACGCCGGGACCGGAAGTCACGAGCGCGACGCCGACCTCGCCGGTGGCTCGCGCGAAACCGTCGGCCGCGTGGACGGCCGCCTGCTCGTGGCGCACGAGCACGTGCTGGATCGTGTCCTGCTTGTAGAACGCGTCGTAGATGTGGAGGACGGCGCCGCCGGGATAGCCCCAGACGTACTTGACGCCTTCGGCCTGCAGGCACTTGACGAGGACTTCGGCGCCGCGAAGGTCCACGCTGCCGGTGCGCGAGGGCGATGCGGCCGTGGCGGCCGCCGCGGAGGTGAGCTCCGCCTTGCTGATTTCCATCTTCAACCTTTCGAGTTTCGGGAACGAAACACCGTTTGGTGCCCCTTCGAGCGTCCTTGTGGGAGCCTCCGGGACTTAGAACACCGGGCCATGGGCGCGCAGGTCGCTGCGCCGGAACCGGGCTCGTTTGCCTTTATCTGACCGACGCATTATCGCATTGCAGTGCGGCATGAGCCCAACCGCAGGCTGACGCGATGCATAATCGCGCCCCGTCGAAGGAACCTGATCCGGCATCCGGCGCACCGCGCGCCTTCCACCGCCCCGCCTTGGCCACCGAACGCGAACTGTCCGACTTCCTCAAGAGCGTCGAGAAACGGGCCTTCAAGCGTTCCGTCTACCACGTGCGCGACGACGAGGCGGCCCTGGACATCGTCCAGGAGTCGATGATGAAGCTGGCGGAACACTACGGCGACAAGCCGCCGGCCGAGTTGCCGATGCTGTTCCAGCGCATCCTGTCCAACTGCACGCTGGACTGGTTCCGCCGCCAGAAGACCCGCAACGCGCTGTTCTCCAACCTGAGCGACTTCGAATCGGCGTCGGAGGACGGGGATTTCGACCTGCTGGAAACTTATGCCGCGCTGGAAGGCTCCCAGCAGGCGGAGAGCGCCGAGGACGTGACCCGGCGGGCGCAGGTGCTGCGGGAGATCGAGATCGAGATCCAGGCCCTGCCCGGGCGTCAACGCGAAGCGTTCCTGATGCGTTACTGGGAGGAGATGGACGTGGCGGAAACCGCCGCGGCCATGGGTTGTTCGGAAGGCAGCGTCAAGACGCATTGCTCCCGGGCAGTCCAGGCCCTCAGCAAGGCACTGAAGGCAAAGGGATTACAACTGTGAACTCCGTCACCCGCGACCAGGCCCAAGCCGCCCAGGACCAGTTCGGCCGCCGCATCGCGGCGCGGCTGGACGGCGCCGCGCGCGACGTTCCCCACGACATCGCCGAGCGGCTGCGTGCCGCACGCATGCAGGCGCTGGGCCAGCGCAAGCCGGTGGTGTTGCAGCGGCGCAGCGACGTGCAGGTCTCCGGTGGCCAGGCCACGCTGGGCGGTGACGACCGGGTCAGCCCCTGGCGCCGCGTTGCCGCGGCGCTGCCGCTGCTGGCACTGGTCGCCGGCCTCGTGGCCATCCACGTGGTGCACACCGAGCGGCGTGCCAGCGAACTGGCGGAAGTCGACGCCGCCCTGCTCACCGACGACCTGCCCCCCGCGGCCTACGCCGACCCGGGCTTCGTGCAGTTCCTCAAGTCCGCGCAGTGAAACGGGAGCGGCTCGTGCCAGGCTCTCGCCCCCGCCGACTCCAGGCGCGCCTCCTGGCCGCGCTGCTGTTCTGCGCGTCCGTCGCCGCTGTCGCTGCCGTGCAGGCGCAGGCGCCCGCCACAGCGCCCGCGGCCAGGTCCAAGGCCAGCAAGCCCGAGACGCGCCCGGCCTGGGCCGAGCTGTCGGCCGAGCAGCAGCAAGCCCTGCAGCCGCTCGCACCGACCTGGCACACGTTGTCCGAGTCGCACAAGCGCAAGTGGATCGCGCTGGGGGCCAACTACCGCAAGATGACGCCGGACGAGCGCGCCAAGCTCACCAGCCGCATGAACGAATGGGCGGCACTCAGCCCGCAGCAGCGCGCTCAGGCCCGGCTGAATTTCGGCGAGGCCAAGCGCGTGCCGGCCGACGAGCGCAAGGCCAAGTGGGAGGCGTACCAGGCCCTGTCGCCGGAGGAGAAACGCAAGCTCGCCGCCGGCGCCCCGGCGAAGACACCGCCCACCGCAGCCGCGGTCCGGCCGGTCCCGCCCCAGAAGATGGCCAAGGTGCCCCGCGGGCCTGACGCGAAGTTGTCGCCACGCATCGTGGCCGGTCCCGTGCCCGATCACCACCCTGCAGCGTCGCATCCGGCGTCGCAACCTGTCGCGCCTGCACCGGCTCCGCAGGCCAACTAGCCTGCGCGATGGCCAAGCCTGATCCAGGCGCCGCTCAGGCGCCCAGTTCCCCTGCCCTGCAAGCCCCGCCGCTGATGCGCCGCATGGCCGCCTGGCTGTACGAAGGCGTGCTGCTGTTCGGCGTCGTGGTGCTCGCGGGCCTCGCGTTCAGCATCGCCACGCAGATGCGCCATGCGCTCGACCACCGCCAGGGCCTCATCGTCGCCCTCGCCATCGCGATCGGCGTCTACTGCGTCGCCTTCTGGGTCCGCGGCCAGACGCTCGCGATGAAGACCTGGCACATCCGCGTCGTCGACCGCTACGGCCGCCGCCTGCGCCCCGGCCGCGCCGTGTTGCGCTACGTGTTCAGCTACATCTGGCTGCTGCCACCGCTCGCGGCGTTCGGCACGCGGCAGGTGGCGATGGGGCCGCTGCTGGTCATCGTCGCCGGCTGGGTCACCTTCTGGGCCCTCCTCAGCCGCCTGCATCCCGAGCGCCAGTTCTGGCACGACGTGCTCGCCGGCACGCGCCTGGTCGACGACCCGACGCCCTGAGCGCGCGCGCCGCTCGTGGACAATGCGGGGGATGATGACGTCACCGCCACCGGACGCTTTCGCCAACCCGCAGAAACTGCGGCGTGGCCTCAGCCGCATCTGGCACGCCACGGGGTATTCGCTGCAGGGCCTGCGCGCCGGCTGGGGCGAGACCGCGTTCCGCCAGGAAGCGCTCGCCGCCATCGTGCTGGTGCCGCTCGCCGTGTATGTCGGGCGCGACTGGGTGCAGATCGCATTGCTGGCCGGCTCGGTCGTGCTGGTCATGATCGTCGAGCTGCTGAACACGGCGATCGAGGCCGCCATCGACCGCATCGGCCCCGAGCGGCACGAGCTGTCCGGGCGCGCCAAGGACATGGGCAGCGCCGCCGTGCTGCTGGCCCTGCTGCTTGCCGTCGGCATCTGGACCGCGGCCATCGTCCAGCGGTTTGCCGCATGAGCGTGCCCTTCTCCATCTGCGTCTACTGCGGCTCGCGCCGCGGCGTCGAAGACCGGTTCGTCGAAGCCGCGCAAGCGGTGGGCCGCTGGATCGGCGAGCGGGGCGGCCAGCTCGTCTACGGCGGTGGCAACGCGGGCCTGATGGGCATCGTCGCTGACGCCACGCTGCAGTCCGGCGGCACCGTCATCGGCGTGATTCCGCGCACGCTGGTCGACAAGGAATTCGCCAAGCGCGACTGCACCGAGCTGCACATCGTCGAGACGATGCACGAGCGCAAGCGGATCATGGCCGACCGGGCCGGCGCCTTCCTCGCGCTGGCGGGCGGCATCGGCACCTTCGAGGAACTGTTCGAGGTCTGGACCTGGCGCCAGCTGGGCTACCACGACAAGCCGGTCGGCATCCTCGACACCGCCGGCTACTACCAGCCGCTGCTCGCTTTCCTGCAATCGGGCGTGCGCGCGGGCTTCATGAACGATTGGCAAATGGACCTGGTGCGCGTGGACACCGACCCCGGCGCCCTGCTCGCGCACCTGGTCGCCGAGGCGAAGCCGCCCGCGGCGCAGGACCTGTCGCAGATTTGAATCGGGCCCGCAAGGCGCGGGCCGATGCGTCAGACCGCCGATTCGTCGGTCTCGCCCGTGCGGATGCGCACGATGCGTTCGACGCTGGTGACGAAGATCTTGCCGTCGCCGATCTTGCCGGTTCGCGCGGCCTTCACGATGGCGTCGACGCAGCGCTCGACGTCGTCGTCGCGCACCACGACCTCCACCTTCACCTTCGGCAGGAAGTCGACGACGTATTCCGCGCCCCGGTACAGCTCGGTGTGGCCCTTCTGGCGGCCGAAGCCCTTGACCTCGGTGACGGTGAGGCCGGTGACGCCGCACTCCGCGAGGGCCTCGCGGACTTCCTCGAGCTTGAACGGCTTGACGATGGCGGTGATCTGCTTCATGACCTGGGACCCCTCTAGGCGCGGAACTTGGCGGTAATAGGATAGCGCCAATCCCTGCCGAAGCCGCGGTGCGTGACGCGGATCCCGACCGGGGCCTGCCGGCGCTTGTATTCGTTGATGCGCACCAGGCGCGCGACCTTCTCCACGATCGCGCGGTCGAAGCCCTCCGCCACGATCTGGTCGACGCCCTCGTCGTCCTCCATGTACCGCGCGAGGATTGCGTCCAGCACTTCGTACGGCGGCAGGCTGTCCTGGTCCACCTGGTCCGGCCGCAATTCGGCGCTGGGCGGCCGCGTGATGATGCGTTCGGGGATCGGGTTGGCGCCGGTGCCGTACGGGTCGAAGAGGTTGCGCCAGCGCGCCAGCGCGAACACCTTGGTCTTGAGCACGTCCTTGATCACCGCGAAGCCGCCGGCCATGTCGCCGTACAGCGTGCAGTAGCCGGTGGCCATCTCGCTCTTGTTGCCGGTGGTCAGCACGATGCTGCCGAACTTGTTCGACAGCGCCATCAGCAGCACGCCGCGGATGCGCGCCTGGATGTTCTCCTCGGTCGCGTCTTCGGGCAGGCCCTGGAATTCGCTGGCCAGCGCCGCCTTGAACGCCTCGAACTGCGGCGCGATCGAGATCTCGTCGTAGCGCACGCCCAGCCGCGCGGCCATCTCGCGCGCGTCGATCCAGGAGATGTCCTGCGTGTACGGCGACGGCATCATCACCGCGCGCACCTTGTCCTTGCCCAGCGCGTCCACCGCGATCGCAAGCACCAGCGCCGAATCGATGCCGCCCGACAGGCCCAGCAGCACGCCGGGGAAGCCGTTCTTGCCGACGTAGTCGCGCACGCCCATCACGAGCGCGTCCCACAGCTCGGCCTCGGGCTCTCGCTCGGGCGCCACTGGCGCAGCCAGGCGCAAGCCGGTGTCGCCGACGTCTGCCGACACGAGGAACAGGTCCTCGCGGAACCCGGGCGCCATGCCGGCCAGCGAACCGTCGGCGTTGACCGCGAACGAGCCGCCGTCGAACACCACTTCGTCCTGCCCGCCGACGAGATGCGAGTACACGATGGGCAGGCCCACGGCCCTGGCGCGGTCGGCCATGCGCGCGACGCGCTCGCCGCCCTTGCCGACGTGGAACGGCGACGCGTTGATGACGGCGAGCAACTGCGCGCCCGACTCCTGCGCCAGCATCGCGGGCTCGTCGAACCAGGCGTCTTCGCAGATCAGCAGGCCGACGCTGACGCCTTCGCACTGGAACACGCAGGTGCCCTTGCCGGGCGTGAAGTAGCGGCGCTCGTCGAAGACCTGGTAGTTCGGCAGTTCGCGCTTGGCGTAGGTTTCCAGCACGCGTCCTTCGCTCAGGACGCTGGCCGCGTTGAGGCGGCGCTGCACCTGCACCGACTTGCTGCGCAGGTCGCCGCCGACGGGATGGCCGACCACGACGTGCAGCCCCTTCAACCCCGCGAGCTCGCGGGCCACCAGTCTCACGGCATCATCGCAGGCGTCGATGAACGCGGGCCGCAGGAGCAGGTCCTCGGCCGGATAGGAACAGATGGACAGCTCGGGCGTGAGGACCAGCCGCGCGCCCTGGGCGTAGGCTTCACGCGAGGCGGCGATGATCTTCTGCGCGTTGCCTTGCATGTCGCCGACGACGAGGTTGAGCTGGGCGACGCAGATGTGAAGGGCCATCGACGGCAGTGCTTGCGCAGTGAAGAAGAACGACCCGAACGATTATGTCACCCGCCTCTGCGCGTCGCCGTCGGAGGTGGACGCGTCCGCGTGGAACGCGTTGCTGGGTTCGCAGGATTCGCCGTCGCCGTTCCTGCGCCACGAGTACCTCGCCGCGCTGCATGACAGCGGCAGCGCCGTGGCCCGCACCGGCTGGCAGCCTGCATTCGTCACGCTGTGGCGCGGCAGCGAACTGCACGCGGCCTGCCCGCTGTACCTCAAGGGCCACTCCTACGGCGAGTACGTGTTCGACTGGGCCTGGGCCAACGCGTACGAGCAGCACGGGCTCGCCTACTACCCCAAAGGCCTGGTCGCGGTCCCGTTCACGCCGGTGCCGGGCAGCCGCTTGCTGGCGCGTGACGCGCCCGCGCGGCGCGCGCTGCTGGATGCAGTGCTCGCCACCTGCAAAGCGAATGAGTTGTCGTCGCTGCACCTGCTGTTCCTGTCCGACGTCGACGTCCGGGCCTGCGCCGATGCCGGCCTGATGGCACGCCACACGGTGCAGTTCCACTGGCTGCGCCGGGACTGGCCCGACTTCGACGCCTTCCTCGCCAGCCTGGCGCAGGACAAGCGCAAGAAGATCCGGCAGGAACGGCGCAAGGTCGCCGAGGCCGGCGTCAGGTTCCGCACCGTGGAGGGGACGGCCATCAGCGCCGCCGACTGGGCCTTCTTCTACCGCTGCTACGAGCGCACCTACCGCGAGCACGGCAACCCGCCGTACCTCAAGCGCGACTTCTTCCATCGCATGGCGCGCGACCTACCGCAGCACTGGGTGCTGTTCGTCGCCGAGCGCGACGGCCAGCCGATCGCGTCGAGCCTCGTCGCGGTCTCGCGCCGCCCCGACGGATCACCGGAGGTGGCCTACGGGCGCTACTGGGGAGCGCTGGAGCGCGTCGACTGCCTGCACTTCGAGGCCTGCTACTACCGGCCGTTGCAGTGGTGCATCGAGCACGGCGTCGACCGCTTCGAAGGCGGCGCCCAGGGCGAGCACAAGATGGCGCGCGCGCTGATGCCGGTCAAGACGCACAGCGCGCACTGGCTCGCGCACCCCGCGTTCGCCGACGCCGTCGAACGCTTCCTCGAACGCGAGGGCGAAGGCATCGCCCACTACCTCGAGCACCTCGAGGGCCGTTCGCCGTTCCGCCAGGCATGAAAAAGCCGGGCGCGCGGCCCGGCTGGCCGTGAAGCGCGCGGCGATCAGGCCTTGCGTTGCGACTTCTCGTAGTTGGCGATGCCGTCCAGCACTTCCTGCTTGGCCGACTCCGGGCCTTCCCAGCCCAGCACCTTGACCCACTTGTTCGGCTCCAGGTCCTTGTAGTGCTCGAAGAAGTGGGCGATGGTCTTCAGCCGCAGCGGGTTCAGGTCCTCGGGCTTCTGCCACTGGGTGTAGATGGCCAGCACCTTGTCGACCGGCACGGCGAGCACCTTGGCGTCGTCGCCGGCCTCGTCCTGCATCTTCAGGATGCCGATCGGGCGGCAGCTGACCACCACGCCGGGGATCAGCGGCACCGGCGTGATCACCAGCACGTCGACCGGGTCGCCGTCGCCGCTGATGGTCTTGGGCACGTAGCCGTAGTTGGTCGGGTAGTGCATCGACGTGGACATGAAGCGGTCCACGAAGATGGCGCCGGTCTCCTTGTCGACCTCGTACTTGACGGGATCGGCGTTCATCGGGATCTCGATGATCACGTTGAAGGCATCGGGGATGTGCTTGCCGGGGGTGACGTTGTCGAGGGACATCGGGGGACTTCGAAGTTGAATGCGAAAGCTCGGGATTAACCCTGATTCTACGGGCCACCGCCCTGCGCACGCCTTGAACCGCCTTCAGCGAGCACGGCAGTTCGCCTATAGTCCGCGCGTTGGCCAATCGGGTCTCCCCGTTCTTGGGACGCCACGAGGAAGCAACGCAGCGGGGGCACCGCTCGCGTGGCGCCCCCTCCAAGCAGAGCAAGACAAGGAGATGAAGAAATGACTGGCAACTCGGCGCTGATCCTGGCGCTCGTCTGCGGCCTCGCGGCCGTGGCCTACGGGTTCTGGGCGCGCAGTTGGATCCTCTCGCAGGACGCGGGCAACGCCCGCATGCAGGAGATCGCGGCGGCCATCCAGACCGGCGCGGCCGCCTACCTGGCCCGGCAATACAAGACCATCGCCCTCGTCGGCGTGGTGCTGGCGATCCTGATCGGCATCTTCCTCGACGGCCAGACCGCGGTCGGCTTCGTGGTGGGCGCCCTCCTCTCGGGCGCGTGCGGCTTCATCGGCATGAACGTCTCGGTGCGCGCCAACGTGCGCACGGCGCAGGCGGCCACGCGCGGCATCGGCCCCGCGCTGGACGTCGCGTTCCGCGGCGGCGCCATCACCGGCATGCTGGTGGTCGGCCTGGGCCTGCTGGGCGTGACCGCGTTCTACTGGTTCCTGGCCGGCAACGGGCAACTGAACCCGTCGAGCAACCTGGCCGCGATGCTCAACCCGCTGATCGGGTTCGCGTTCGGTTCCTCGCTCATCTCCATCTTCGCGCGCCTGGGCGGCGGCATCTTCACCAAGGGCGCCGACGTCGGCGCCGACCTGGTGGGGAAGGTCGAAGCGGGCATCCCCGAGGACGACCCGCGCAACCCCGCGGTGATCGCCGACAACGTGGGCGACAACGTCGGCGACTGCGCCGGCATGGCCGCCGACCTGTTCGAGACCTACGCCGTGACGCTGATCGCGACGATGGTGCTGGGCGCCCTGCTGGTGCGCAACGCCGGCCAGGCCGCGGTCCTGTACCCGCTGGCGCTCGGTGGCGTGTCCATCATCGCGTCGATCATCGGCTGCTTCATGGTCAAGGCCAAGCCGGGCATGAAGAACGTGATGCCGGCGCTGTACATGGGCCTGGCCACCGCCGGCGTGCTGTCGCTCGTCGCCTTCTTCTTCGTCACGAAGTGGCTGATGCCCGACGACGCGATCTACGCCGCCGGCACCCAGATGCGCCTGTTCGGCGCCTGCTTCGTCGGCCTGGCGCTGACCGGCGCGCTGGTGTGGATCACCGAGTTCTACACCGGCACCCAGTACTCGCCCGTGCGCCACATCGCGCAGGCCTCCACCACCGGCCACGGCACCAACATCATCGCGGGCCTGGGCGTGTCGATGCGCTCCACCGCCTGGCCCGTGCTGTTCGTCTGCGCGGCGATCGTCGCCTCGTTCTACCTCGCGGGCCTCTACGGCGTCGCGATCGCGGCGACCTCCATGCTGAGCATGGCCGGCATCGTGGTGGCGCTGGACGCATACGGTCCGATCACCGACAACGCCGGCGGCATCGCCGAGATGAGCGACCTGCCGGCTTCGGTGCGCGACATCACCGACCCGCTGGACGCGGTGGGCAACACCACCAAGGCCGTGACCAAGGGCTACGCCATCGGCTCGGCGGGCCTCGCCGCGCTCGTGCTGTTCGCCGACTACACGCACAAGCTGGAGGGCTACGGCCGCGCCATCAGCTTCGACCTGTCCGACCCGATGGTGATCGTGGGCCTGTTCATCGGCGGCCTGATCCCCTACCTGTTCGGCGCCATGGCGATGGAAGCCGTGGGCCGCGCCGCCGGCGCGGTGGTGGTGGAGGTGCGCCGCCAGTTCCAGACCATCAAGGGAATCATGGAAGGCACGGCCAAGCCCGAATACGGCGTCGCCGTCGACATGCTCACCAAGGCCGCGATCAAGGAAATGATGATCCCGTCGCTGCTGCCGGTCGTGGTGCCGGTGGTGGTCGGCCTGGTGCTCGGCCCCAAGGCGCTGGGCGGCCTGCTCATGGGCACCATCGTGACGGGCCTGTTCGTCGCCATCTCCATGTGCACGGGCGGCGGCGCGTGGGACAACGCCAAGAAGTACATCGAGGACGGCAACCACGGCGGCAAGGGCTCCGAAGCCCACAAGGCCGCGGTCACCGGCGACACGGTGGGCGACCCCTACAAGGACACCGCCGGCCCCGCCGTCAACCCGCTGATCAAGATCATCAACATCGTGGCGCTGCTCATCGTGCCGCTGGTGGTGAAGTTCCACGGCGCCGACGCCGCGCCGGTGCGCCACGACAACGCGCCCGCGGTCACGGCGCCTGCCGCGGCCTCCGGTCCGGTGACGGCCGCGTCGGCGAGCAAGTAAGCGGACCCGCCTCCGCGTCGCAAGGCCCGCCCCGGCGGGCCTTGTTCATTTTGGATGGCCGGTGACCGCGCGCACCAGCTGCGCAGCCGGGGCGACGAGCTCGGCCAGCTGGCCCAGGCGGTCGCGCTCCAGGCTGTCCAGCACCAGTTCGTTGATGCCACCGACCACCGCCAGCGCCATCTGCGGCGTGAGCGGCTTGCGCTTGCCGCGGCCGTTCACGACGTCGAGCATGAAGCTGGCGATCTCGTCGTTGACCCGGCGCCGCGACGCGAGGCCCTCCGGCCCGAGCCCGAGGATTTCGACGTACAGCGTGCGCAGCAGCAGCGGGTTGGACGCCAGGCAGTCGAAGTAGGCCGCCAGCGCCTGCTCGACCTGCGCATCCCACGGCTGGGCCGGGCCCAGCGCGGCGCGCAACACCTGCAGTGCGTTGTGGCTCGCGGCCTCGTACAGCGCCACCAGGCACTCGGCCTTGCCGCCGAAGTGCTCGTAGAACGTGCGCCGCGACACGGCGGCCTCGCGCACGATGTCCGCGATCGTGGTGGCCGCGTAGCCCCGTTTCGCGACGGCCTGCGCCATGCCCTGCAGCAGGCGGTGGCGGTGCTCCGTGGCGGCCGGTTCGATCGCGCTCATCCATGCATTGTCGCGCGATTCCCCGCGGGTTGGTACTTGACAGTACCAAGCCTCGCCTCCATCATCGCGCAACGGTACGAATGCGTACCAACAGGATTCCACGCCCATGACCGACCTCGTCGTCCGCCGCCTCCTCGTCGACATGGAGGCCCCGATCGCCCGCCATTGGTGTGCCGGGGACGCGTTCCGGACGGCACTGTTCAACGCGCTGTCCATGAGCTTCCCGGTCGGCGAGCAGTTCTTCATCGACTCGGTGCGCGACGGCTTCAAGGTACTGGCGCCGGAGCAGCAGGAGAAGTTCCGCGCCGAGGTGCATGGCTTCGTCGGCCAGGAGGCCACGCACCGCCGCCTGCACGCCCTCTACAACGCGCACCTGGAGAAGCTGGGCCTGCGCAACGACTGGGAGCCGCGGGCGCGCGACCGGCTGAAGCTGCTGGAAGGCGTCGACGTCCGCCACTGGCTGGCCATCACCGCGGCCAACGAGCACTTCACGGCCATCCTGGCCGACTTCATGCTGCACAACCCCGACCTGCTCGGCGAGCAGGACGCACGCCTGCGCACCCTGTGGCTGTGGCACAGCGCCGAGGAATCCGAGCACAAGTGCACCGCGTTCGACCTGTACCAGGCCCTGGGGGGCAGCCATGACTGGCGCATCACCTGGTTCCGCCGCGTGACCACGATCTTCCTGCTCGACACGCTGCGCCAGACCGTGAACAACCTGCACCGCGACGGCACGCTGTGGAAGTGGTCGACCTGGAAGAGCGCCGCGTCGTACCTGTTCGGCCAGCGTGGCCTGGTGCGCCTCACGTACGGACCGTGGAAGCAGTACCTGCGGCGCGACTTCCATCCTTCGCAGCAGGACAGCTCCGCGTCCGAACGCTGGCTGCGCGACCACGCGGACCAGTACCGGCCGGTGGGCCCTGCTTCCTGAGTGCGCGGTGCGCGGCGCTCGCGCCGCTTCGTGAACTCCCTGACGCAGAGGTCGCCACCGCCCCAACCTTTCTTCCTTGTGCGTTTTCCGCCTCCGTTCTGCGACTTCCGCGTTCGGGAGTTCACACGGGGGCGCTGCAGCGCCCCGCAGGCAGAATGGCCGGAATGCAGCTCCACTTCATCGGCAACGAAGCACGGCCCGGCACGTCCGGCCGCACCCTGCCCGTCATCGATCCGTCCGATGGCCAGCCTTACGACGAACTGCAACGCGGCACGCCCGAGGACGTCGACGCCGCCGTGCGCAGTGCGCGGCAATGCCTCGACGCGGTCTGGAGCCGCCTGAGCGCTGCGGAGCGCGGCCGGTTGCTGATGCGCCTGTCGGCGAAGGTCGCGCAGCATGCCGACGAACTCGCCGCCATCGAGCAGCGCGATTGCGGCAAGCCGACGCGGCAGGCCCGTGCCGACGCGCAGGCGCTCGTGCGCTACTTCGAGTTCTATGCCGGCGCGTGCGACAAGCTGCACGGCGAGACCCTGCCCTACCAGGACGGCACCACGGTGCTGACCTGGCGCGAGCCGCACGGCGTCACCGGCCACGTGATCCCGTGGAACTACCCGATGCAGATCTTCGGGCGCAGCGTGGGCGCCGCGCTCGCGGCCGGCAACGTGTGCGTGGTCAAGCCGTCCGAGGATGCGTGCCTGTCCCTGCTGCGCGTCGCGCAGCTCGCGGCCGAATGCGGCTTCCCGGCCGGTGCCATCAACATCGTCACGGGCTACGGGCATGAAGTCGGCGATGCGCTCGCGCGCCATCCCGGCATCGACCACATCAGCTTCACCGGCAGCCCGCGCGTGGGCACGCTGATCCAGCAAGCGGCCGCCGAACGCCACTGCCCGGTGACGCTGGAACTCGGGGGCAAGAGCCCGCAGATCCTGTTCGAGGATGCGGACCTGGACGAAGCGCTGCCGGTCGTCGTGCAGGCGATCATCCAGAACGCGGGCCAGACCTGCTCGGCGGGCTCGCGCCTGCTGGTGCACCAACCGATCTACGAAGCGGTGCTGGACCGCCTGGGCGGCGTGTTCTCCAACCTGCGCGTCGGCCCCGCGGCGATGGATCTCGATGTCGGCCCGCTGATCCGTGCCAGCCAGCAGCAGCGCGTGTGGGACTTCCTGTCCGACGCGCAGCACGCCGGCATCCCGATGGTCGCGCAGGGGCAGATCGTCGAGGAAGCCCCGGAGGCGGGCTTCTACCAGGTGCCCACCCTGCTGCGCGACGTGCCCATCGCGCACCGCCTGGCGCAGGAGGAAGTGTTCGGGCCGGTGCTCGCCGCCATGCCGTTCAAGAACGAGGACGAAGCGGTGCGGCTCGCGAACGGCACCGCGTTCGGGCTGGTGGCGGGCGTGTGGACGCGCGACGGCGCGCGGCAGTTGCGCATGGCGCGCCGCGTGCGCAGCGGCCAGGTGTTCATCAACAACTACGGCGCCGGCGGCGGCATCGAGCTGCCCTTCGGCGGCGTGAAGTCCTCCGGCCACGGCCGCGAGAAGGGCTTCGAGGCGCTGTACGGGTTCACGACGCTCAAGACGGTGGCGATCCGCCACGGCTGACGGGGGAGACGACGCATGCGGGTCCAGGACAAATCCATCATCGTCACCGGCGCCGGCGGCGGCATCGGGGAAGGCATCGCGAAGCGCCTCGCGCAGGAAGGCGCGCAGGTGCTGGTCAACGACGTCGATGCCGAGCGCGGCGAGCAGGTGGCGGCCGCCATCCGGGCCACGGGCGGACGCGCTTCGTTCTTCCGCGCCGACGTCACACGCTCCGCGGACGTGAAGGCGCTGGTCGACGCCGCGGTGCAGCGGCACGGGCGGCTCGACGTGATGGTGAACAACGCCGGCTGGACGCATCGCAACAAGCCCGCGCTCGAGGTGAGCGAAGACGACTTCGACCGCGTCTATGCGATCAACGTCAAGAGCATCTACCTCGCCACGATCCACGCCGTGCCCGCGTTTCGTGCCACCAAGGGCGGCGCGTTCATCAACATCGCGTCGACGGCGGGCGTGCGGCCGCGGCCCGGCCTCAGCTGGTACAACGGCTCGAAGGGCGCGGTCATCACCACCAGCAAATCGCTCGCCGCGGAGTTCGGGCCCGAGAACATCCGCGTCAACTGCATCAACCCGGTTTTCAATCCCGACACGGGCCTGTCGGCGGAGTTCGCGGGCGGCCCCGTCGACGAGGCCCGCCGCTCGAAGTTCCTTGCCACCATCCCGCTGGGCCGCTTTTCCACCGCGCTCGACGTCGCCAACGCGGCGCTGTACCTCGCCAGCGACGAAGCGGCCTTCATCTCCGGCGTTTGCATCGAGGTCGACGGGGCGCGCTGCGTCTGAAGCCATGGCCAGCCGCCTCGACCAACTGGTGTCCTCGCCCGCCGCGGGCCTGGACGAGCCGTTCGCGATGCTGCACGCCTGCCACGAGCGCATGCAGCGGACGCTGGCGCTGCTGGGCCGGCTGGAAGCCCACGTCGCGGAACACGGCGCTGACGAGCAGGCGCGGCAGGCGGCGCGCGACGTGGCCCGGTACTTCGACAACGCCGCGCCGCAGCACCACCTGGACGAGGAGCGGCACGTGCTGCCGGCGCTGCGGGCCGGCGGCGACCCGGCGCTCGCCGTCCTCGCGGCCCGCCTCGAAAACGACCACCGCGCGATGGAAAGCGCATGGGCCGCGGCGCGCGCCGTCCTGCAGCAGATTGCCGACGGGACTCTCGCCCGGCTGGACCCGGAACAGGAGCAGTCGCTGCAGTCCTTCACGCAGCTGTATGCCGGGCACATCGCCGCCGAGGAAGGCACGGCCTTTCCCACCGCCGAGGCGCGGCTCGACGCCGACGCGGTGCGGGCGATGTCGGCCGACATGCGCGCCCGCCGCGGCGCGTCCTGATCGCGGCAGGGCCATGCGCCTGCAGGCACAATCGGGCCGTGGCTGAACGCGTCATCCCCGTCGTCGACCAGCGCCTCGCGCCGCTTGCGGCCGCGGTGCCGGTGCAGCCCATCGTGCCCTCCGGGCAGCTCCACGATGTCCGCGCGCGTCCCCTGCGCGACCTGCGCATCAGCGTCACCGACCGCTGCAACTTCCGCTGCGCGTACTGCATGCCCAAGGAAGTCTTCACCAAGGACTATCCGTACCTGCCGCATGCGCAGCTGCTGACCTTCGAGGAGATCACGCGGCTGGCCCGCGTGTTCGTCGCGCACGGCGTGCGCAAGATCCGGCTCACCGGCGGCGAGCCGCTGCTGCGCAAGAACCTCGAGATCCTGGTCGAGCAGCTCGCGCAGTTGCGCACCACCGACGGCCAGCCCGTCGAACTGGCGCTGACCACCAACGGGTCGCTGCTGGCGCGCAAGGCCCAGGCGCTCAAGGCCGCCGGCCTGCACCGCGTGACGGTCAGCCTCGACGCGCTGGACGATGCCGTGTTCCGCCGCATGAACGACGTCGACTTCCCGGTCGCCGACGTGCTGGCGGGCATCGACGCCGCGCGCGATGCGGGCCTGGGCCCGATCAAGGTCAACATGGTCGTGCAGCGCGGCACCAACGACCACGAAATCCTGCCGATGGCGCGCCACTTCCGCGGCACCGGCACCGTGCTGCGCTTCATCGAATACATGGACGTGGGCGCCACCAACGGCTGGCGGATGGACGAAGTGCTGCCGTCCGCCGACGTCGTGCACCGCATCGCGGCCGACTTCCCGCTCCATGCGCTCGACGCCACCGCCCCCGGCGAAACCGCCGAGCGTTGGGCCTACGACGACGGCGCCGGCGAGATCGGCGTCATCAGCAGCGTCACGCAGGCGTTCTGCGGGACCTGCAACCGAGCGCGCCTGTCGACCGAGGGCCGCCTGTACCTGTGCCTGTTCGCCAGTAACGGCCACGACCTGCGCACGCTGCTGCGCGGCGGGGCCAGCGACGCCGACCTTGCATCGGCCATCGGGCACATCTGGCAGTCGCGTGGCGACCGCTATTCGGAATTGCGCGGGCAGTTGCCTGCCGACGCGGGCGCCCCGGGCCGCCGCGTGGAAATGAGCTACATCGGCGGATGATCGACCCCACGGAAGTCACGGGCGTGATCCTGGCCGGCGGCCGCGGCTCGCGCATGGGCGGCGTCGACAAGGGCCTGCAGAACTTCGCGGGCGGCCCGCTCGCGCTGCATGCGCTGATGCGGCTGCAGCCCCAGGTCGGCGACATCCTGATCAACGCCAACCGCAACCTGGCGGCCTACGAATCGTTCGGCGTGCCGGTGTGGCCGGACGCCCTGCCCGACTTCGCCGGCCCGCTCGCCGGCTTCGTCACCGGCCTCGAGCAGGCGCAGACGCCCTGGATGGTCACCGTGCCGTGCGACTCCCCCCTGTTCCCGCTCGACCTCGTCGAACGCCTCGGGACGGCCGCGATCGGGCAGGACGCCGAGATCGCGATGGCGAGCGCCCGCGAGGAGGACGGCCAGTGGCGCACGCAGCCCGTGTTCTGCCTGATGCGCCGCGAACTGCTGGAAAGCCTGCTGCGCTTCACCCAGGGCGGTGGACGCAAGATCGATGCGTGGACCGCGCAGCACCGCACGATCGAAGTGAAGTTCGATGCGCCGGGCGACGACCCCCGCGCGTTCCGCAACGCCAACACGCTCGCCGAGCTGCGGGCGCTGGAGCCGCGGTGAAGCCGCTGGAGCAGATCGCGGCGGAACTGCAGGGCTACGACCCCCAGGCGCTGCCGGCGAATCTCGTCAACGACTTCCTCGACCGGCTCGTGCAGCCGGTCACCGGCATCGAGAACGTCGCGACGGCCGACCTGCTCGGCCGCGTGCTGGCGCAGGACGTGGTGTCGCCGCTCAACGTGCCGCCGCACGACAACTCCGCCATGGACGGCTACGCGTTCGAGGGCTCGCAGATCGGGAGCGCCGCGCTGCACCTGCAGCCGGTCGGCACGGCGCTCGCCGGCAAGGCGTGGCAGGGCCAGGTCGGCGCCGGCCAGTGCGTGAAGATCATGACCGGCGCGGTGATGCCCGCCGGCCTCGACACGGTCGTGCCGCAGGAGTTCACGCGCTCGCTGGACGACGGCCGCATCGAAGTGCCCGCTGGCGTCGTCCGCCCGGGCGACAACCGCCGCCTCGCGGGCGAAGACCTGATGGCCGGCAAGCCCGCGCTGTTGCGCGGCGAGCGGCTCGGTCCTGCCGCCTGCGGCCTCGTCGCGAGCCTGGGGCTGCCCTCCGCCCCCGTCGCGCGGCGCGTGCGCGTCGCCTACTTCTCCACCGGCGACGAGATCCTGAGCCTGGGCGAGCTGCCGCGCGAAGGCGCCGTCTACGACAGCAACCGCTACACGGTGCGCGGCATGCTCACGCAGCTGGGCTGCGACGTGATCGACCTCGGTGTCGTGCGCGACCAGCCGGCGCTGCTGGAGCAAGCCTTCCGCACGGCCGCATCGCAGGCCGACGCCATCATCACCAGCGGCGGCGTGAGCGTCGGCGAGGCCGACTTCACCAAGGCCATGATGA
Source organism: Ramlibacter algicola (assembly GCF_016641735.1). Taxonomy (NCBI): domain Bacteria; kingdom Pseudomonadati; phylum Pseudomonadota; class Betaproteobacteria; order Burkholderiales; family Comamonadaceae; genus Ramlibacter; species Ramlibacter algicola. The sequence goes on from NZ_JAEDAO010000001.1 coordinate 2,732,507, forward strand.
AGCAGCTGGGCGACGTGGCGTTCTGGCGCATCGCCATGCGTCCCGGCCGGCCGATGGCCGTCGGCCGCATTGGCAACGCGGTGCTGTTCGGCCTGCCCGGCAATCCCGTGGCCGTGATGGTGACCTTCCTGGCGTTCGTGCGTCCCGCGTTGCTGCGCCTGATGGGCTGCCGCGACACGGCGCCCCCACCGATGCTGCGCGCGCGCAGCCAGGAGGCGATGCGCAAGAAGCCGGGCCGGACGGAATACCAGCGCGGCATCGTCAGCCGCGCGCCCGACGGCGCACTGCAGGTGCGCACGACGGGCAACCAGGGCTCGGGCGTGCTCAGCTCGATGGTCCAGGCCAACGGCCTGGTCGTCCTCCACCATGGCCAGGGCAGCGTGGCCCCCGGCGACGAGGTGGACGTGATGCTGTTCGAAGGCGTGCTCTAGCGCCGGCGGCGGCCCGCGTGGTCGATCCGGCCCGCCGGCCGTGGGCGTCAGGCGGCGAACATGCGCCGGGCCTCGTCCGCGAGCTGCTGGCGTTTCATCACCAGCTTGGGCAGGTCCGGGTGCATGGGATCGATCTCGCGCAAGGCCCAGCCGTAGAACGCCTGTGCGAACGTGACGTGGATGAAGCGCAGGATTTTCATGGGCTCCATGGTGCAGCCCAATGGCAGAGCCATCCGGTCGGTGCCTGCCTGAACCATTTGTCGGTGGCGCCGCCGACATGTGTCGGACGGCGGCGACCCTTCGGTACGGCGGCCCCAGCGCTGCGGGCGCGCCGCCGTTCAGCCTACTTCGCGATGAGGTCCGGATGGCCCGGATGGGCTACCGGTTCCTCGTGCGCTTCCGCCTTGTTGGCGCCCGGGACCGCGTGGCGCGCGAACAGCAGGTACATGGTCGGCACCACGAACACGGTCAGCGCCGTGCCCAGCGACATGCCGCCGACGATCACCCAGCCGATCTGGATGCGGCTCTCGGCACCGGCGCCGTGGGCCAGCGCCAGCGGGATGGCGCCCAGCACCATGGCGCCGGTCGTCATCAGGATCGGGCGCAGGCGCAGCGACGCGGCTTCGACGACCGCGTCGACCGTGGAGCGGCCCTGCTCGCGCAACTGGTTGGAGAACTCCACGATCAGGATGCCGTGCTTGGTGATCAGGCCCACCAGCGTGATCAGGCCGATCTGCGAGTACACGTTGAGCGATCCGCCCGACCACTTCAGGGCCAGCAGCGCGCCGATCATCGACAGCGGCACCGACAGCATGATGACCAGCGGGTCGACGAAGCTCTCGAACTGCGCGGCCAGCACCAGGAAGATGAACAGCAGCGCGAGGGCGAACACGATGGCCAGCGCGCCCTGCGAGTTGCGGAACTCGCGCGACGTGCCGTTCAGGTCGGTGGTGTAGCCCGGCTTGAGCACCTTCACCGACGCCTCCTGCATGAACTGCAGCGCCTGGCCGAGCGAGTAGTCGGGCGCGAGGTTGGCCGTGATCGTCGCGGCCCGGCGCTGGCCGAAGTGGTTCAGCTCGCGCGGGCTGACGGTCTCGCGCACCTTCACCAGCGCCGACAGCGGGATCATGGTGTCGTTGCGGCCGCGCACCTGGATGCTGTCGATGTCCTCGGGCGTCGTGCGCCCGCTCGGCCGGTTCTGGATGATGACGTCGTACTGCTCGGCGTCCTTCTTGTAGCGCGTGACCTGCCGGCCGCCCAGCGTCGTCTCGAGCGCGCGTGCCACCACTTCGACCGGCACGCCCAGGTCGGCCGCTTTCTCGCGGTCGACGTCGATGCGCAGCTCCGGCTTGTTCAGGCGCAGGTCGGCGTCCACCTGCAGGATGCCGGGGTTCTTCGCCATCTCGTCCTGCAGCTGGCGCACCACGCGGCTCAGGTTCTCGTAGCTGTCGGAGGTCTGGATCACGAAGCTGAGCGGACGTTCGCGGAAGCCCTGGCCGAGCGACGGCGGCACGATCGGGAAGGCGTTGACGCCGGCCAGCGAGTTGAAGCGCGGGCCCATCTCGCGCGCGATCTCCAGCGTCGTGCGGTGGCGCGCTTCCCAGTCGACCGTGCGGTAGACGACGCTGCCCTGCGACACGGTCGGATTGCCGATGCTCCCGAAGATGCGGTCGAACTCCGGGTAGTCCTGGCCGATCTTCTCCAGCTCGCGGGCGTAGCGGTCGGTGTAGTCGATGGTCGAGCCGTCGGGCGCGTTGATCGTCGCGATGATGGTGCCACGGTCCTCCAGCGGGGACAGCTCCGACTTCATGGTCGGGAAGATCAGCGCGATGGCCAGCGCGCTGAGCAGCATGACCCCGATGACCAGCCAGCGCGCCTGCAGCACCTTGCCCGCAGCGCCCCCGGCGCGGGCCGTGAGCACCCAGCGCAGCACGCGGCCGTAGCGTTCGGACAGGCGCGTGAGCAGGCGGTCCATGCCGCGGTCGAACCAGTTCGGCTTCGGGTTGTGCCGCAGCAGCTGCGAGCACATCATCGGCGTGAGCGTCAGCGCGACGAAGCCCGACACCAGCACCGAGCCAGCCAGGGCGAGCGCGAATTCGACGAACAGGCGGCCGGTGCGGCCGGGCGTGAACGCCAGCGGGGCGTACACGGCCACCAGCGTGAGCGTCATGGTGATGACCGCGAAGCCGATTTCGCGCGCGCCCTTCACGGCCGCGGAGAACGGGTCGAGCCCTTCCTCGATGTGCCGGAAGATGTTCTCCAGCATCACGATGGCGTCGTCCACCACCAGGCCGATGGCCAGCACCAGCGCCAGCAGCGTCAGCGTGTTGATGGAGAACCCGGCCAGCCCCATCATCGCGAAGGTGCCGATCAGGCTCACCGGGATGGTGACGATCGGGATGATGGACGCGCGCACGGTGCGCAGGAACACGAAGATCACCAGCGCGACCAGCACGATGGCTTCGGCGATGGTGCGGTAGACGTTCTGCACCGACCGGTCGATGAACGCCGAGTTGTCGTTCGCGATGTCGATGTTGATGCCGGGCGGCAGGTCCTGCTTCAGGCGCGGGATCATGTCGCGCACGCCCTGCGCCATGGTCAGCGGGTTGGCGGTGGCCTGGCGGATGACGCCGGCCGAGATGGCCGTGCGGCCGTTCAGGCGCACCGCGCTGCGCTCGTCGGCGGCCGCTTCCTCGACGCGGGCGACGTCGCGGATGCGCACCGGGAAGCCGTTCACGGTCTTGACGACGATGTCGGCGAACTGGGCCGGCCGGATCAGGTCGGTCTGCGAGGTGACGCTGAACTCGCGCTGCTGCGACTCGATGCGCCCGGCGGGCACCTCCAGGTTGCTGCGGCGAACGGCGTCCTCGATGTCCTGCGTCGTGAGCCGGTAGCCCGCCAGGCGGTCCGGGTCGAGCCACACGCGCATCGCGTACTTGCGCTCGCCGTAGATGCGCACGTCGGCGACGCCGGTCACCGTCTGCAGGCGCGGCTTGACGATGCGGTTGACGTAGTCGTTGATCTGCAGCGGATTCAGCGTGTCGCTGGTGAACGCCAGCCAGATCACGGGGAAGGCATCGGCTTCCACCTTGGCGATCACCGGTTCGTCGATGGCCTGCGGCAGCTTGTTGCGCACGCGCGAGGTGCGGTCGCGCACCTCGGCCGCGGCGGCGTCGGCGTCCTTCTCGAGCCGGAAGCGCACCTGGATCTGGCTCTGTTCCGGCCGGCTGATCGAGGTGATGACGTCCACCGCGTCGATGCCGGCGATGGAATCCTCCAGCGGCTTGGTGACCTGCGACTCCATCACCTCGGCCGACGCCCCCGGATAGCGAACGCTGACGGTGACGATCGGCTCGTCGATCTTCGGGTACTCGCGCACCGCCAGGCGCGTGAAGCTCACGGCGCCGATCAGCAGCACCAGCAGCGACAGCACGGTGGCGAACACCGGGCGGCGGATGGCGATCTCGGGCAACTGCATGCCGGGCTCCTGCCGTCAGCGGCGCTTGCCGCCGGCGCGCGGCATCTCGGCCACGGCCACGTGGCACGGGCTCGCCCCGCGTGCGGCACCTTCGGGGGCCGCATTCGCGGTGGCGACGGGCGCGGCCGGCTTGGCGGCCGAGGCTGCAGCCGCGGGTGCGGCCGTCGCGTCCACCGGCGCGGTGGGCTTGGCCGCGTCGGCCAGCTTCACGAGCATGCCGTCGCGGTTGATGCGCTGCTGGCCGGCGGTGACGACCAGGTCGCCCGGCCGCAGGCCTTCGGTGATTTCGACGCGGCCCGGGCTGCGCAGGCCGACCTTGACGTCGACGCGCTGGGCAACCTTGCCGTCGGCGCCGTCCACCAGGCGGTACACCGAGATGCGGTTGCCCTGCGGGACGACGGCCTCCTCGGGCACGACGAGCGCGTCGTCCCGCTGGCCGAAGATCACGCTCACGCGGGCGAACATGCCGGGGCGCAGCGCGAGCTGGCGGTTGTCGATGCAGCCGCGCACGCCGAGCGAACGCCCGTTGGCGTCGACGGCGGGATCGATGGCCTGCACCACCGCGTTCCAGTGGCGGCCGGGCAGCGCGTCGGTCTGCACGACGGCGGTTTGCCCCTGCCGCAGCTTGGTCTGGAAGCGCTCGGGCAGGCGGAAGTCGACGTAGACCGCGTCGAGGTCTTCGAGGTTGACGATGTCGGCGCCGTCCTTGAGGTAGTCGCCGACGTTGATGCCGCGGATGCCGGCGATGGCGTCGAACGGGGCGACGATCTTCAGCCGCGCCGCCGTCGCTTCGGCGAGGGCCAGCTTGGCTTCGGCGACCTGCAGGTTGGCCGCGCTCTCGTCGACCTGGCGCTGGCTGATGAAGCCCTGCCCCACCAGGTCCTGGTTGCGCTTGTGGTTGGCACGGGCGATGGACAGCTCGGCTCGTGCCTGCTGCACCTGCGCCATCGGCAGCTGGTCGTCCAGCTGCACCAGCAGCTGGCCGCGGCGCACGCGCTCGCCGTCACGGAAGTTGATGCGCGTCACGCGGCCGCTGACCTCGGGGCGCAACATCACGCTCTGGCGCGAACGCAGGCTGCCGACCGCCTGGGCGTCGTCGGTCAGGCGCATGGAATCCGCACGGGCCGCTTCGACGACGACGGGCGCACCACGGCTGCCGCCGGCAGCGGGCGCGCTCGCAACCGGTGCGCTGTCCGGGGCCGGCGAGGCGGGCTGGCGCTGGTACCACCAGGCCGCGGCCGAGGCGGCCGCGATGCCGGCGGCGGCGATCACGATGTACAGGGGCTTGGAGGCCATGGACTTCTTGCGAGGGGGCGGCTGGAGCCCGTGGTGGCGTGCAAACACGGCATTGTCGCAGCGCGACCGGTGCGGCGCGATGGGGGTGGTTACCAAGTGCCGCCCCCTGGAGGGCGCCCTTTACCTCGCGTTTACTTGTCGAGGGGAGCGCGGCGGCCCAGCGCCACCTCCACGCCCATGTTGGCCAGCACGTCGGCGCGCTCGTTGCCGGGGTCGCCGTTGTGCCCGCGCACCCATTGCCAGTCGATGCGGTGGCCGCCGCCACGCACCAGTTCATCCAGCTGTTGCCACAGCTCGACGTTCTTCACCGGGGTCTTGCCCGCGGTGCGCCAGCCCTTGGCCTTCCAGCCCGGCAGCCACTCGGTGATGCCCTTCAGCACGTACTGGCTGTCGACGTACAGAGTGATCGCGCACGGGCGCTTGAGCGCCGACAGCGCCTGGATGACGGCCGTCAGCTCCATCCGGTTGTTGGTCGTGCCCGGCTCGCCGCCGTACAGCTCCTTCACGTTCGTGCCCGAGCGCAGCAGCACGCCCCAGCCGCCCGGCCCCGGGTTGCCCTTGCAGGCCCCGTCCGTGTACGCCACCACCTCGTTCAAATCGTCTCCTCGCTCAATTCATGTTGCGGCTGGCGGTTGGCCAGCGGCACCGGCGCGGTCGCCGGCAGCTTGGCCGGCTTCCACAGCTTGCCGACCAGGCGCATGCCGCGCACCCGCTTGGTCGCGACCACCAGGTACACCGCGCCCAGGATCGGCCACCAGCGTGCGCCCGCGTCGTCCATCCATTCCGTGCGCTGCAGCCAGTGGTCCGTCGTGAAGGCCGGGCGCCAGCAGCCGAAGTGGCTGTGCTCGACCTCGAAGTTCAGCAGCCGCAGCCAGTCGCGCAGGCGCCGGTAGCCGATGAACTCGCCGGCATCGGGAAGGTACAGGCTGCCGAACCCGAGGCGCCGGTACAAATGCGCGCGCCGCTGGCGCAGGCCCCACAGGCTGGCCGGATTGAAGCAGGAAATCACGACTTTGCCTTCCGGCACCAGCACGCGCTCGACCTCGCGCAGCGTGGCGTGCGGGTCGGCATGCAGTTCCAGCGCGTGCGGCAGGACCACGAGGTCCAGGCTGGCGGATTCGAAGGGCAGCGCCGCGTAGTCGGCCAGCAGCGCGGGCTGGCGCGCGCAGGGCAGCGGCAGCGGCTCGCTGACACCGAGCCAGCGGTGCGGCATGCGGTTGGCGGCGAGCGTATCGAGTTCGGGCACGCCCAGCTGCAGGGCGTGGTAGCCGAAGATGTCGGCCACGGCGCGATCGAACTGGTCCCGCTCCCAGGCGAGCAGGTAGCGCCCGGGCGGGGTCTCGAACCAGGCGCGCATTCCTATAATCGCATCGCTCATGACGTTGATTCCCCTGCCCGCGTTCCAGGACAACTACCTCTGGGTGTTGCACGATGGGCAGCGGGCGCTGGTGGTGGACCCTGGCGACGCACGGCCGGTGCTCGATTACCTCGCGCAAGCCGGCTTGCAACTGGAAGCGATTCTAGTCACGCACCACCATCCGGACCACGTCGGCGGCGTCAACGCACTGCGCGACGCCACCGGCGCGAAGGTCTGGGGCCCGGCGCGTGAAGCCATCCCGGAGCCCTTCGAGCGCGTGTCCGGCGGCAAGACGGCTGCGGCGCTCGGCATCGAATTCCAGGTGATCGACGTGCCGGGCCACACGGCCGGCCACGTCGCCTACTACGCGGCCGACGTCGACGGCGCCCCGCTGCTGTTCTGCGGCGACACGCTCTTTTCCGGCGGCTGCGGCCGCCTGTTCGAGGGAACGCCGGCGCAGATGCTCGCGTCGCTCGACGCCCTCGCCGCCCTGCCGGGCGATACGCGCGTGTGCTGCGCCCACGAGTACACGCTGTCCAACCTGCGCTTCGCGCGCGCCGTCGAACCCTCGAACGACGCACTGCGCGACTACCAGGCCCGCTGCGAGCAATTGCGCTCGCGCGGCGAACCCACGCTGCCCGCGTCGCTCGGCACCGAGCGGCAGGTCAACCCGTTCCTGCGCGTGCGCGTGCCCGAAGTGGCGCGCGCGGCCAGCGCCTTCAACGGTGCCCCGCCCGGGGACGACGTCGCGGTGTTCGCCGCCATCCGCCAATGGAAGAACGAATTCCGATGAAATCCCTCGCCGTCCTCGTGGCGGCCCTCTGGCTGGCCGCCTGCGCCAGCCCTCCCTCGGCGACCATCCCGGACGCCGCCTCCCCTTCCTCCATCGCCACTGCGCCCGCCGCCGCCGAGACCGGGCTGCCGCCGGTGCGGTCGAACGCCGGCCAGAGGCCGTCGGAACCGCTGCAGGCCGCCAACATGCCGTCACGCAGCGTCGCGGCCACGCAGCCGCCCGCGGACCTCTGGGAGCGCATCCGCGCCGGCTATGCGATGCCGCCGCTGGACAACGCTCTGGTGCACCAGCAGGAGCAGTGGTACGCCAGCCGGCCGGACTACATCCAGCGGATGACGGACCGCTCGCGCAAGTACCTGTTCCACATCGTCGAGGAACTGGAACGGCGCGGGATGCCCAGCGAGCTCGCGCTGCTGCCGTTCGTGGAGAGCGCATTCAATCCCGCCGCGGTGTCCAGCGCGCGCGCCGCGGGCATGTGGCAGTTCATGCCCGGCACCGGGCGCGACTACGACCTGAAGCAGAACTTCTTCCGCGACGACCGCCGCAACGTGCTGGCGTCCACGCGCGCGGCACTGGACTACCTGCAGCGCCTGTACGGCATGTTCGGCGACTGGCACCTCGCGCTGGCGGCCTACAACTGGGGCGAAGGCAACGTCGGCCGCGCGATCGCGCGCAACCAGCGCGCCGGCCTGGGCACCGGCTACGCCGACCTGAAGATGCCGGACGAGACGCGCAACTACGTCCCCAAGCTGCAGGCGATCAAGAACATCGTGGGCAACCCGGAGCAGTTCAACGCCGAACTGCCGGTCATCGAGAACCACCCGTACTTCGACATGGTCACGGTGCAGCGCGACATCGACGTCAAGCTGGCCGCGAAGCTGGCCGACATCGAGGTGGAGGACTTCAAGGCGCTCAACCCGCAGCTGAACCGGCCGGTGATCCTGGCCGCCGGTACGCCGCAGATCCTGCTGCCCTGGGACAACGCCCAGGTGTTCCAGCGCAACCTCGCCGAATACAGCGAAGGCCGCTTCGCCACCTGGACCGCGTGGAGCGTGCCCAAGACGATGAGCGCGACGGAAGCCGCCAAGCGCGTCGGCATGACCGAGCCCGAGCTGCGCAGCGTCAACTCGATCCCGCCTCGCATGCTGATCAAGGGCGGCTCGGTGCTCGTGGTGCCGCGCCCGCCCAACAAGGAAGACGACGTCGCCAGCCACGTGGCCGACAACGGCCAGCTGAGCCTCGCGCCCGACGTGCAGCTGCGGCGCACCACGGTCAAGGCCGGCCGCCACGACTCGGTGGCGACGATCGCACGCCGCTTCCACGTCAGCGCCGAGCAGGTCGCCGAGTGGAACAAGGTCGGCGCCGGCGCGGCCTTCCGGGCCGGCCAGCAGGTGGTCGTCTACGTGCCGGTGCGCGCCAAGGCGCGCGCGCGCGTGCGCGGCGTGTCGACGCACCAGGCGCACGGCCCGCGCAACGCTACGCCGAGGAAACCGGCGGTGCGCAAGCAGAAGCGCCGCTGAGCGCCGTCTCCTAGCGCCCCACGCGCTGCGCCAGGTCCATCCTCGGCGCGCGCGTCGCGGCCAGCGCACCCAGCGCCGCGAACACGGCCACGGCGCCGAAAGTCAGGTGGAAGGCGTGCGACACGCGCGCCGGGTCCAGGTGGTCCAGCGACACCTGCGCGCCCTCGCCGCCCGCGGCCTGCACGTTCAGCAGCGTGAAGGCCAGGCCGCCGAACATCGCGGTGCCCAGCGACGCGCCGGTCGATCGCGTGAGCGACAGCAGCGCGGCCGCGGCGCCGAGCCGCTCCCGTCCCGCGAGCATCTGCGTGCCGATCTGCGCGCTCGGCATCACGGTGCCGAAGCCCATGCCGCAGACCGCAGAGGCGATGGCGATGCTGGTGTGCGAATCCGGCATGACGGCCAGCGCGAGCAGGGCCAGCGACGCGGCGCCGAGCCCGAACGGCGGCAGCACGCCGCTGCGCTGCGTGCGCGCGCTGAAGCGGGCATTGAGCGTCGAGCCCGTCACCATCCCCAGCGTGAGCGGCAGCAATTGCAGGCCGGCGGCCGACGCGCTGCTCTGCTGGCCCACCTGCAGGTAGATCGGGAGGAGGAAGACCAGGGCGAACATCGTGCCGGAGAAGCCGATCACCGACACGCAGATCCAGCCCACGCCCGGCAGGCGCAACACGTCGAGCGGCAGGAACGGGAACGGATGGCGGCGCTGCTGCCGCGCGAGTGCCACGCCGCACACGAGGGCGCCTGCGGCCAGTGCCGCCGACGTCGTCGACACCACGGGGAAGCGATGGCCGGTCAGGCTCACCCACAGCAGCGCGCTCGTCGCGCAGGCCGCGAACAGCAGCACGCCGGCCGGATCCGTGGGGGCGTCGCGCAACGCGGACCGCGCCGGACGCGGCAGGCGCGCCACGCGCCAGGCGGCGAGCAGGCCCAGGGGCAGGTTCACGAGGAACGCCAGCGCCAGTCGCCGTGGTTGGCCACGACACCGCCGATGACCGGGCCTCCCACGCTGGAGACCGTGAAGACCGCCGCGAAGTAGCCCTGGTACTTCGGCCGCTCGGCGGGCGACACGAGCTCGCCGATCAACGCCTGGCACAGCACCATCAGCCCGCCGCCGCCCAGGCCCTGCAGCACGCGTGCAGCGATCAGGGTGTGCATCGTCGGCGCCAGGCCGCAGGCGAGCGAGCCGAGCACGAACATCGCCAGCGCGCCGAACAGCACGTTGCGCCGGCCGTAGCGGTCGCCCAGGCGGCCGTACACCGGCGCGACGATGGTGGCCGCGAGCAGGTAGCCCACCGCGATCCACGACGTGTCCGCCAGCCCGCCGAGGTCGCGCGCGATGCGCGGCGTGGCGGCCGCCAGCAGGGTCTGGTCGACCGCCGCCAGGAACATCGGCAGCATGACGGCGCTGAACAGCGCGCCGAAGGTGGTGGCCGGCGCACCGGCGTCGCGGGCGATGGCGGACACGGAGGCCGATGCTACGGGGCCGTCCGCCGCGGTGCTGTCAGAGTTTCTCGGTTTCGCCGGCGCGCGGCTGCCACTTCATGAGCCGGCGCTCGATGCGGCCGACGAGCCCGTCCAGCACGAGCGCGAACACCGTCAGCACGACGATGCCGGCGAACACGGTGTTGACGTCGAAGGTGCCCTCGGCCTGCAGGATCAGGTAGCCGACGCCGCGCGCGGAGCCGAGGTACTCGCCCACGACCGCGCCGACGAACGCAAGGCCCACCGACGTGTGGAGGCTGGAGAACACCCAGCTGGTCGCGCTGGGCAGGTACACGGTGCGCAGCAGCTGCTTCTGGTTGGCGCCCAGCATGCGGGCGTTGGCCAGCACCACCGGGCTGACTTCCTTGACGCCCTGGTAGACGTTGAAGAACACGATGAAGAAAACCAGCGTGACCGCGAGCGCCACCTTGCTCCAGATGCCCAGCCCGAACCACAGCGCGAAGATCGGCGCCAGGATCACGCGCGGCATCGAGTTGGCCGCCTTGATGTAGGGATCGAAGATCGCGCTGGCGGTCGGCGCCAGCGCCAGCCACAAGCCGACCACCAGTCCCAGCAACGTGCCGGCGAAGAACGCCAGCACCGTCTCCAGCAGCGTCACGCCCAGGTGCACGTAGATGTCGGCGCGGCCTTCCAGGCCGTCGGGGAACAGCGCGTTGGGCGCGATGCCCACCGGCAGGAACCACGACCAGATGCGGCCGGCGACCTTCAGCGGCTCGCCGAAGAAGAACGCCATCTTGTCGTTGAGCGACATGAGCTGCCACACGCCGAGCAGCAGGACCAGGACCACCAGCTGCCAGGCGCGCAGCGTCGTCTCGCTCGGCCGGATGCGGGACCACATGCTCAGGCCGCCTTCTTCAGTTGCTGCGCGTAGCCCTTGAGGACTTCGTCGCGCAGCACGCCCCAGATCTGCGCGTGCAGCGCGACGAAGCGCGGGTCGTTGCGCACCTCGGCGACGTCGCGCGGCCGCGGCAGGTCGATGGCGAACTCGCCGATCGGATGCGTGGCCGGGCCCGCCGACAGCACCACGACGCGGTCGCTCATCGCGATCGCCTCGTCGAGGTCGTGCGTGATGAACAGGACCGCCTTGCGTCTGTTGCTCCCCCCGGTCGCTTCGCGCCCGCCCCCCACCAGGGGGGCCCACTCCGCGCTAGGGGCGGCCCGTCGCTGCTCGGTCTCGCCGGCCCACAGTGCCAGCACCTCGTTCTCCATCAACTGGCGCGTCTGGACGTCGAGCGCCGAGAAGGGTTCGTCCATCAGGATGATGTCCGGGTCGAGCGCGAGCACCTGCGCGAGCGACGTGCGCTTGCGCATGCCGCCCGAGAGCTGGTGCGGGTAGCGGTCCTCGAACCCCGCCAGGCCCACGCGCGCGAGCCACGCCTGCGCCTGCTCGCGCGCCTGCGCCTCGGGCAGGCCGCGGTACTGCAGGCCGACCATCACGTTGTCGATGGTGCTGCGCCAGGGCATCAGGGCCTCGGCCTGGAACATGTAGCCGGCGCGGCGGTTGATCCCCTGCAGCGGCTCGCCGAACACCCGCACCTGGCCGGACGACGCCTGCAGCAGCCCGGCGCCGATGTTCAGCAGCGTGGACTTGCCGCAGCCCGTCGGGCCCACGACCGAGACGAACTCGCCGGCGCCGACGTGCAGGGTGGTGTCGGCGACGGCGGTGTACCGCTGCCCGGGATCGTCCTTGGACCGGAAGGTGACGGTGATGTCCGCCAGTTCGAGCGCGTGCGCCATGGCCCCGAGCCTACCAAACGCGAACCGGCCCCTCGGGGCCGGTCGTGGTGCGGAAGCCGCAGCGGGTCACGCCTTGAACTTGTCCTTGGCGCGGCGCGCGAACTCGTTGGTGTAGGTGCGGGCCAGGTCGATCTTCTCCGGCTTGACGCTCGGCTCGAAGCTGGAGAGCGCCCGCAGCGCGGTGCGCGCGCCTTCGTCGGGCAGCATGCCGTCGAGCGCGATCGCCTCGCGCACCTTGTTGAAGGACGCCAGGTACAGCGCACGGTCGCCGAGCAGGTAGGCCTCGGGCACCGTCTTGATGATGTCGCTGGGGCCGGCCGTCTGCAGCCACTTGAGGCCACGCACGATGGCATTGGCCAGCGCCTGGCAGGTGTTGGGGTTCTGCTTCACGAAGTCCGCGTTCGTGTACAGGCAGGCCGCGGGCATGGGACCGCCGAACACTTCCTGCGTGCCCTTGAGCGTGCGCGTGTCGCTGATGATCTTCACGTCGCCGCGCTGCTCGAGCATCGTCATCACGGGGTCCGTGTTGCTCATCGCGTCGATCTGGCCCGAACGCAGCGCGGTGAGCGCACCCGCCGCGGTGCCCACGCCGACGTAGCTGACGTCGCCGGACTTGATGCCCGCGCGCGTGAGCACCAGGTTGGCGACCATGTTGGTCGACGACCCAGGTGCCGACACGCCGATCTTCTTGCCGCGCAGGTCGGCCAGCGACTTGTAGTGCGGGAGCGCCTTGGTGGACACGCCCATGGCGATCTGCGGAGCACGGCCCATCAGCACGAAGGACTGGATGAACTGGTTCTTGCTCTGCATGTTGATGGTGTGCTCGTACGCGCCGCTGACGACGTCGGCCGAGCCACCCACCAGCGCCTGCAGCGACTTGGCGCCGCCGGCGAAATCGGAAATCTCCACGTCCAGGCCTTCGGCCTTGAAGTAGCCGAGCTGCTCGGAGATGGTCAGGGGCAGGTAGTAGAAGGCGGCCTTGCCGCCGACCGCCAGGGAGAGCTTGGGCTTCTCGATGCGGCCTTCGGCGCCCAGCGCCGGCACGGCCAGGGTGGCGGCCGCCGCGCCCGCGGCCAGCGTGAAGTGGCGGCGGGTGAAACGGGGGGGAGTCATGGTGGTGTCCTCGCTGCTTTTCTCGTGTGCATCGAGTGTCTTCGCCACCCTTGTGCACCGCATCCGGACTGACCCCTGCGGGTTTCCACGTAACGCTTTCCGCCGCCCGCGCGGCGGTGCCGTCAGAGAGCCGACAGCAAGATGACGATGTTCACCAGCAGGGCGGCGAACCAGATGGCGGAGCGCATCGTGGCGAGCCCCGCCACGTACATGGCGACGTAGATGATGCGCAGCGTGACGAAGAGCACGGCCAGGATGTCCAGCTGCGTCTGCGGCGCCTTCAGCTGGTGCGCGATGAGCACGGCCGCGAAGAAGAACGGCAGCGCCTCGAAGGTGTTGGCCTGGGCCGCGTTGGCGCGCGCGCGCCAGTCGGTCTGGCGCGCCAGCCAGGCGCGCGGGTCCTGGTTGTCGTAGCCGCCCTGGCCGCGCGGCTTGCCGATGCCGCCGGACTTGGCCAGGTACGCGCAGGCATACGGCAGCAGCGCCGCCAGCAGCACGCACCAGTACGCGACCGTGAATTTCGCCCCCATCGCCCTCTCCTCCCCCGTGTCTCAGCGCCGGTCGACCAGCGCGTGCGCGATGGTGCCCAGGTCGACGTATTCCAGCTCGCTGCCCGCGGGCACGCCGCGCGCCAGGCGCGTGACCTGCAGGCCGCGCTGCTTGAGTGCTTCGCCGATGACGTGCGCGGTGGCTTCGCCCTCGGCGGTGAAGTTGGTCGCGAGGATCACTTCCTGCACCACGCCGTCGGTGGCGCGCTCGAACAGCTTGGCCAGCCCGATGTCGCGCGGGCCGATGCCGTCGAGCGGGCTGAGCTTGCCCATGAGGACGAAGTAGCGGCCGCGGTACGCATTCGTGCGCTCCAGGGCTGCCTGGTCCGCGGGCGTCTCGACGACGGCGAGCTTGCTGGCATCCCGCTGCGGGTCGCTGCAGGTGGAGCAGACCTCGTCCTCGGTGAAGGTGTGGCACAGCCGGCAGTGCCGGATGCGGGCCGTCGCCTGCATGAGCGACTGCGCCAGCTGCTGCGCGCCTTCGCGGTCGTGCTGCAGCAGGTGGAAGGCCATGCGCGAGGCGGACTTGACGCCTACCCCCGGCAGGCGCCGCAGGGCTTCGATCAGCGCGTTGAGTGCGGCGTCCGCCAAGCGCGTTCGCTCAGAACGGGAACTTCATGCCGCCGGGCAGACCAGGCATGCCGGCGGTGATCTTGCCCATCTTCTCCTGCGAGGTCTCCTCGGCCTTGCGCACGGCCGCATTGAAGGCCGCGGCGACCAGGTCTTCCAGCATGTCCTTGTCGTCCGCCAGCAGGCTGGGGTCGATCTCGACGCGCTTGACGTCGTGCTTGCAGGTCATGGTGACCTTCACGAGGCCGGCACCGGACTCGCCGGTGACCTCGATGTTGGCGAGTTCGTCCTGCGCCTTCTTCAGGTTGTCCTGCATCGCCTGGGCCTGCTTCATCAGGCCGGCGAGCTGTCCCTTGTTGAACATGGTGGGTTCCTTGCGTGGTGCGCGGCGTTGCCGTCACACGGGTTTGATGCTGCCAGGCACGATTTTGGCGCCAAAGTCGCGCACCATCTGCTGGACGAAGGGGTCGTTGCGGATCGCGTCCTCGGCGGCCAGCTGGCGTTCCGCCGCCGCGGCCGCGTTGCGGCGCGCGGGACTGTCGGCGACGGGACCGATCTCGATGGCCAGCTGGACCGCATGGCCGGCGCCCTGCAGGGCCGTCTGCAGCCGCTCGCGCGACGTGCCCTGGTTGAGCGACTCGCGCTCGACGCGCAGCAACCAATGTCCGGTGTCGCGTGCCACCAGCTGCGACTGCAGGGCCAGCTCGCGCACCAGCGCCGTGACGGCTTCGCTGGCGACCAGTTGCTGCACTGTCGCGTGCCAGAAGTCGCCTTCCTCGGTCGGCGTGAACGTGGTCACCGGTGCCGCCGCTTCGCGACGTGGCTCGGGCTGCACGCGCACCGGCACGCCGAGCACGTCGTCGCGCGTGCGCTCGCGCTGCGCGGCCGTCGGCGCCGGCGGCTGCGGACGGGCTTCGACGACGGGGAGCACACGTCCAGCGGGCAAGCCGGCCGCGGCCGGCGCGACACGCGGCGGGACGGAGGCGGATGGCGCCGGAGGCGCGGCCAGCGGCTGCGACCGCGCGGGCGCGGGAGCCGGCGCGGCCGGCTCAGGCGTCCGGGCGGCTACCGGCGGAGTTTTTTTTTCCGCCGCGGCGGAAGCGCCCGGCTGGAACGCGAGCAGCCGCAGCAGCACCATCGTGAGCGCGGCGTACTCGTCCGGCGCCAGGCCCAGCTCGGCGCGGCCGTGCAGGACCATGGTGTAGAGCAGCTGCGTCTGGTCGGCCGGCAAGGCGGCGGCCAGGCGCGCGATCTCCGGCGCGTCGGGGTCGTCGCTGCCCGCATCGGGCACGGCCTGCACCACGGCCATGCGTTGCAGCACGGCCGCCATTTCCTCCAGCGCCCCGCCGGCGGCGAGGCCCTGCACGCGCAGCGCGTCGCAGATCTCGACCACCGTCTTGCCGTCGGACCGCGCGAGCGCGTCGACGAGGCGGAACACGTGGCTGCGGTCGACGCTGCCCAGCATCTGGCGCACCGTGTCCTCGCGCAGCTGGCCGGCGCCGAACGCGATGGCCTGGTCGGTGAGCGACAGTGCGTCGCGCATCGAGCCACGCGCCGCGCGCGACAGCAGGCGCAGCGCCTGCGTGTCGGCCTCGATGCCTTCGCCCTGCAGCACGTGCACCAGGTGCTCGTGCACCGTCTCGGGCGCCATCGGCCGCAGGTTGAACTGCAGGCAGCGCGAAAGCACGGTGACCGGCACCTTCTGCGGGTCGGTGGTGGCCAGCACGAACTTGAGGTACTCGGGCGGCTCCTCCAGCGTCTTCAGGAGCGCGGCGAAGCTCTCCTTCGTGAGCTGGTGCACCTCGTCGATCATGTAGACCTTGAAGCGGCCCTGCACCGGCTTGTAGTTGGCGCGGTCCAGCAGGTCGCGCACGTCGTCGATGCCGCGGTTGGACGCGGCATCCATCTCGGTGTAGTCGATGTAGCGGTCGGCGTCGATGTCGACGCAGGCCTGGCACACGCCGCACGGCGTGGCCGTGATGCCGCCCTGCCCGTCCGGGCCCTGGCAGTTGAGCGACTTGGCCAGGATGCGCGACACCGTGGTCTTGCCCACGCCGCGCGTGCCGGTGAAGAGGTAGGCGTGGTGCAGCCGCTGGTGCGTCAGCGCGTTGGACAGCGCCTGCACCACGTGCTCCTGGCCGACCATCTGGCCGAAGTTCTTCGGCCGGTACTTGCGGGCGAGCACGATGGTCGACATCGCGACGATTCTAAGGGCGCGGTCCGACGAACCCGACCATGCGTGTCGCCTACAATCGGCGGTGACGGGCCTCCCCGCATGGTGAAGCGGCCAACCGGGTCAGGTGGGGAACCAAGCAGCCCTAACTGTGGAGCCAGTGCCGGGGGTAAGGCTCGTCACCTCTTTCGATTGCAGCACCACGAGCCGCGCACGCGCGCCGTCCAGCTCCGCTGCATTCCGTCGCACACCTCGTCGTCCTGTCGGCTCGGGCTCGCCTTCGCGCCGGGCCGTTCCTAGAGTCGGCCGATGACCTCCGCCGCGCGCGACCCGCACATCCCTGCCCTCACCCGCCGCGCGCTCCTGGCCTCCGCCGCAGCCCTGGCCACCGCGCCCGCCTTTGCTTCCGGTGCGCCGACCCTTCGTGCGACGCCCGCACGCAAGTTGCGCTTCACCCAGATCCTCCGGCAACTCGCCTTCAGCCCGAGCGGGCACCTGCTCGCGACGACCGAGGTCGACGGCGCCATCAAGCTGTGGCGCATGCCCGACCTCCAGTTGGATCGCACGTTCACGCACGCCGGCGGCGCGACGACGGTGGCCTTCAGCCCGGACGGTTCGCTGATCGCCACCGCCGGCTACGGCGGCAGCATCCGGCTCTGGAGCGCTGCAACGGGGCAGCCGGTGCGATCGCTTCCCGGCCACGCGGGCACGGTCTGGGCGCTCGCGTTCCGACCGGGTGGCGCGATGCTGGCTTCGGGTGGCGAGGACAGCCAGGTGCGCCAATGGCGCGTGGCGGATGGCTCGCTCGCGCACACCCTGGCGGGACATCGCCGGAACGTCTGGTCGGTGGCCTACAGCCCGCGAGGCGAGCGCCTCGTCAGCGGCAGCTTCGACTACGACGTGCGCCTGTGGTCCGCGCAGGACGGCCGGCTGGAGCGCATCGTCAGCGGCCACACGCAGGCGGTGGTGTCGGTCGACTACAGCCCGGCGGGCGACGTCTTCGCGAGCAGCGGCGACGATTGCACCGCGCGTGTCTGGCGCGCCGCCGATGCCACGCCGGTGCACGTCCTGACGGGCGGCGCCGACCACACCTACGCCGTGAAGTTCAGCCCGGACGGCCGCTGGCTCGCCGCCGCCGGGCGTGAAAAGGGCACGGTCGGCACGCTGTGGAAGCAGGTCGCTGGACACGCGCTGCTCTCGCTGGATCCGACGATCCGCCTGTGGCGGGTGCAGGACGGCCGCCTGCAGCTGGCGCTGGCAGGCCACGACGACGACGTCTGGTCGCTCGCCTTCAGTCCGGATGGTGGCTGGCTCGCCAGCGCGGGCGCCGACAAGGCCGTGGCGCTCTGGCGGCTCGACGCTGGGTGATCGTCGCCGGGCCGCTCAGCCCGCCACCGGCACCTCGAACCAGAACTCCGTCCTGACGCGCGGCTCGCTGTCGAAGCCGATGCTGCCGCCGTGCGCCTGCACGATGCTGCGGCAGATGTTCAGGCCCAGGCCGGTGCCGCCCTTTTCGCGGCGGTCGCTCGCGTCGGCCTGTGCGAAGCGGCCGAACACGCGCGAGCGGAACGCCGGCGGGATGCCGGGGCCGTGGTCGGTGACGCCCACGCGCGCGTGGCCTTCGTGCACGCGCAGCGCCACCACCACTTCGTCGCCACCCGGCGAGAACTTGGCGGCGTTGGACACCAGGTTCACCACCACCTGCGTGATGCGGTCGGCGTCGACGTGCACCGGCACCGCGTCGTCCGGCGCATCGAAGCGCACCCGCACGCCGAGTTCGGCGGTGTAGGCCGAGGTGTCGTGCAGCGCCCGTTCGACCACGGTGCGCAGGTCCAGCGTCTCCAGCTGCAGCTCGAGCCGGCCCGACGCGATGCGCTCCACGTCCAGCACGTCGTTGATCAGGCGGATCAGCCGTTCGCAGCTGCGCGTGGACATCTCCAGCAGCTGCCGGCCCTGCTCCGACAAGGTGCCCCCGACGCCGCCTGCGAGCAGCCGCAGCGAGCCATAGACCGACGTCAGCGGCGTGCGCAGCTCGTGGGACACCGTCGACACGAACTCGCTCTTGAGGCGGTCGACTTCCTTGCGCCCACGGATGTCGGTCATGAAGGCGCACACGAGGTGCAGGTTGCCCGTGCGCACCACGCCGGCGCGCAGTTCGACCTCGATTTCGCGGCCTTCGCGGTCCACCACGATGCGCTCCAGGGGGGCGCCGCCCAGCGGCATGCGGTCCGTCATCCGGACCAGCTCGAGCGCGCGCTCGGCCGAGGCACGGTAGCGCTCGGGCACGAGCAGCTGGATCACCGGGCGGCCCAGCGCGTCCTCGCGCGGCCAGCCGAACAGCGCCTCGGCGCGCGAATTCCAGTCGGTGATGCGGCCGTCGAGATCGACGGCGATGAAGGGGTCGGGTGCGGATTCGAGGATCGTCTGGATGCGGCCCTCGTTCTCGCGCACGTGCTCGAAGGTCTCGCGCAGGGCCGCGGTGCGCTCCTCGACCCGCCGCTCGAGCGACGCGTTGAGCTCGCGCAGGACGGCGTCGTTCGCCCGCAGGTTCGCCACCATCGACCGCAACGCGCCGCCGAGCTCCGAGACCTCCGCGTACGCGGCGTCGCCGCGCACGGGCATGCCGCCGCCCTGCTCCAGCAATCGCGCGTCGGCCGCCAGGTCGTGCAACGGGCGCGTCACGAGCCGCGCGGTCCACCACCCGAGCGCGCTGAAGGCCGCCGCGACGAGCAGGCCCCAGAGCACCAGGTGCTGCCGCAGGCGCCGCACCGGCTCGTCCGCCACCGCCAGGTCTTCGCGCACCAGCACGCGCCAGCCGAGGCCCTGGTAGCCGCCGTAGCCCGCGTCGCGCGCATAGCCCACGAGATAGTCGCGGCCATCGGGCCAGCGTTCGACGGCATAGCCGCGCGCGTGGCGCGCCGCGTCCAGGCTCGGCAGCGCCACCTTCGTGCCCTCGACGTCCTTCGGCCCCAGGAGCACCGTGCCGTCCTGCGCCACGATCAGCGGCTCGGCCGCCTGGTCGCGGCCCACGGGCAGGAAGATGGCCTTGTGCACGTCCTGCGCCCACGCCCAGGAGAGATGAACGCCCAGCACCTGGCCCGTGTCGGGCACCGGGATCGCGATGTCCACCAGCCGCAGGGGCTGCCCGCCGCGCCCGGGCAGCAGCTTGGCGAGCATCACGGCCTCGTGGACGTCGCCGAGGAACGGCCGCGACCGGCCCTCGCGCCACCAGGGGCGCGCCGAGACGTCGGCGCCCACGAGCACGCCACCGGTGGCGGCCAGCACCTTGCCATGGGCATCCGCGAGGCCGATCCACGCGTACAGCGGGTAGCTGCGCTGCATCGCGTCCAGCTCGGCCTGCAGGCGCGCCGGGTCGCGCAGCTGCGCGATGCGCAGCGCCATCAGTTCGCTTTCCCGGTAGCGCTCGAACATGGCCCGATCGAGCCGGCTGGTCGTCTGGTTCGCGAGTTCGGCCAGGTTGATGCCGATGGTGGAACGCACCTCGGCGCTCGCGGTTCGCTCAGCCACCAGCACCAGCCCCGCCGTCACCAGGATCGACAGCAGCGAGAACGCGATGGCGAGCCAGCGGCCCAGCCCCCAGCGGCGGCGCCCCGGCCCGGGGAGGTCGAGGCTGCCGGCGAGTGTCTGCTGGGCTGTCGTCACGCGCCGATTGTGCGTGATGCGCCGCGCCGCACATCGCGCGGCTGCGGCGGATGACAACTCGCGACGGAGGCGTCCCACAGGGGCGGCGCACGGCCGCGCCAACACTCCGTCGCAAGAAGCACAGGGAGGTCCACCATGCGCCGAGCGGCGTCCAGCAGTCCCCGGGGTCCGGTGCCAGGCATCGGGTTCGTGGCCTTGTGGGCGGCCTGCATGCTCGCCGCTCCCGCCTTCGCGCAGTCCTCGGCCGCCACCGTCAACGCGCTGGCGGATGCCGAGCCGGGTGCCATCCGCTCGGGGCCCCGCGCGCCCAGCCTGTCGCTCACCGCCCGCGAATCCCTCCCCGGCCTGGCCCCCCGCGGCAGCGTGGACGTCGGCGTGCAATGGAGCCACCCGATCGGCGGCCAGCTGGTGGACTTCAGCGCCTGGCGCCGCGTGACGCCGCCGCCGCGGGATGCGCTGTCGCTGATCGAACAGCAGGAATCGACGGTCTACGGCGCGCGCGTCGAGATGAAGCTGGCCCCCGCGAGCAAGAGGCTGTTCGCCGACAAGTTCATCGGCCTGCAGCTCGATAGCGGCGCGCGCATCGGGCTGAAGAAGAGCAACGGCAACCCGACGATCTACTACCGCAACCAGTTTTAGACCAGTGTCACCAGGCGGCCGTCGCCGGTGAGGAAAGCGCCGAGCACCTCGTCCCCGGGGTGCAGCGCCTGGATGGCGGCGACGTAGCGGCGCAACTGCGCCTGCAGCGCGGCGTCGCGCTCGGGATGCGCGGCCGACTTGTGGTCCAGCACCCACCAGCGCCCGTCGTGGTGCCGCACCAGGCGATCGAGGCGCAGCACCTCGCCCGCGTGCACCAGTTCCACTTCGTCGCCTGCCCACGCGACGTGCGCCGGGTCCCACGCCCACGCGCCTTCCCCCGCGAGGATCGCCTGCGCCATCGCGCGTGCTCGCGCCGCCTGCGGAGCGTCGAGGCGGAAGGGCCGCGCCGCACGCGCCAGCGCCGCGCCCGAGGGCAGCGCCACGCCGGCGCCATGCCACTCCAACAGCCGGTGCAGCAGTTCCCCAAGGCGCGAGGCGTCGCTGCCGGTGTCGCGCACCGGCGGGATGGGCAGGTCAACCCGCGGAAGCACGGGCATGGTGAAGTGCTGGTCGGTGCTCGCCCCCTGCGGCAATTCGGGTCCCACGTCCACGGCTTGCGCCAGCGGCGACACGCGCTGCCACCAGCTGCCCGCCGCCGCGCGATAGGGCTCGATCGACGACAGCACCAGTTCGCGCTGGGCGCGGGTCATCGCGACGTACAGGGCGTTGAGCTCCTCCCGGCGCCGGGCGTCGAGTTCGACGGCGAGCGCCTGCACGTTGCAGGCCGGCGAGCGCGATTCGGAGGCGAGGAAGGTGAAGCGGCGCGGGCCTTCGGCTTCGCCCGGCCAGTCGACCAGCACCGTCATCGTCTCGGCGGGTGGCGGTGCGCCATCGGTGTCCAGCAGCAGGACGACCGGCGCCTCGAGGCCCTTGGCTCCATGGACGGTCAGGAGGCGTACCGCGTCCGTCGCCGCGATGCCGGGCCCCTGCACCTGCCCCGCGCGCAAGGCGCGCACGAACGCATACGGGGTCGCGAAGCGGCCGCCTTCGAGTTCCAGCGCCGCCGCGGGCAGCGCCTGCACGTTGGCGAGCACGGCGTCGCGCAAGGCGGGCGGCGCCGCGCGTGCAAAGCGCGCCGGCACGTCGCCATCGTGGTAGATCGCATGCAGCGCGTCATGCGGCGGCAGGCTGCGCACCCAGGGGTGCCAGCGCGCGAGCGAAGCCGCGGCGGCCGCAAGCCCGGCCGGCCAATCCGTTTCGGCCTGCAGCAACTCCAGCCACGGGCGCCGACCACCCGCGGCGTTGGCGCGTGCACGGACCGCGATCTGCGCGAGCGCCGCATCGTCGACGCCGAACAGCGGCGACTTCAGCGCCCGTGCCAGCGACAGGTCGTGCGTGGGCGAGACCAGCACGTCAACCAGCGCCACGAGGTCCTGCACCTCGGGCGCCTCTCCCAGCCGCGTCTTCTCGGGCTGCTGGGCGGGAATGCGCAGTTCGCGAAGCTCGGCTTCGAGGGCCGAGAGGCGGTCGCGCCTGCGCGCCAGCACCAGCAGTTGCGAAGGCTCCAGTCCGCCGGCGAGCCGCTGGGCGATCCAGCGGGCCGCTTGGCGGCATTCGAGCGTGACGAGGCGTTCTTCGGGCGTTTCCCGCGGGATGGCGAGGCTGTCGCGCCAGGTGTCGTCCGCCTCGGCTTGCACCGTGGCTTCCGGCCGCGGGATCACCGGCAGCGACCTCACGACGCCCTGCTCGTTCGACGCCGTGCTGTGGTCGCGGAAGCCGGCGTACTCGCCCGCATCGCGCGCCGTGCCAAGCACCGAATTCACCGCCGCGAGCACGACGGGCGCGTTGCGCCGCGTGTGGTCGCAGCTGAGGCGCTGCCCGCCCAGGCCTTCGACGACGAAGCGCTGGGCCGCCGCGAACACCTGCGGCTCCGCGCGCCGGAAGCGGTAGATGCTCTGCTTGGGATCGCCCACGAGGAACACGCCGGGCGCATGGCCGGCGCCGGCGTACGAGCCGAGCCAGGCATGCATCGCCTGCCACTGCAGCGGGTTGGTGTCCTGGAACTCGTCGACCAGCAGGTGCCGCACGCGGGCGTCGAGGCCTTCCTGCACCCAGCCCGCGAGGACCGGATCGGACAGCAGGCGGTGCGCCGCCTGCTCGACGTCGGCCATGTCGACCCAGCCCTCCTCGCGCTTGAGGGCGGCGTACTCGGCCAGCAGCAGGCGCGTCAGGCGGGCCAGCCGCGTGTGGTGCAGCCAGGCTTCGTGCTGGGCCACGGCTTCGCAGATGCGCAGCGCGAGTGACTGCGCGCCGCGCACGTGCTCGATGCCCGCGAGCTTGTCGTTGAACTTGCGCGGCTCCAGCTTCTGCGTCAGCAGCGCCTGCAGCGCGACGTCGAGGTTGCCCTCGCCGATGGCTTGCTCCAGCTGCGAGCCGCAGGCGGAGAACGTGGGTGCCGAAGCGCGGCCCAGCGCCGCGGCCGCGGGCAACCAGGCCTGGCGTACGGTCGCCAACGCAAGCAGCTGCCGCGGCTCGTCGACGGCCGCGAACTCCGGAAAGCGCTGGTGCCAGTGCTCCACCGAGGCCTCGACGACACCGTCGCGGTCGGCCAGCGCGAACTCGACCCGCTTGGACAGCGCGGCGTGCAACGCCTTGGACAGCATGAAGCGGCCGCACGCAGCGACGCCGGCCTCGTAGTCGGCCCGCGCCTGCGCATCGGCGGCGACGGCGAGATGGAAGCGGCGCCAGACCGCGTCGACGGCTTGCGAGTCGTCCTCGAGCAGCGTGTAGCTGGCCGGCAGGCCCATCGCTTCCAGCGTCGCGAGGGGGGCATGGCGCAGCAGCGCGGCGAACCAGCTGTGGAAGGTGCGGATCTGCACGCCACGCCCGCCTTCGAGCACGCGTGCATGCAGGGTGCGCAGCGGCTCACGCAGGCGTGCGACGTCCGCAGGTGCGACACCGCGCGCGAGCAGCGCCGTGTCGAGGTGCTCGTCGCCGGCCAACGCGAACTCGGCCAGCCACTCCTGCAGGCGCTGGCGCATCTCGCCGGCCGCCTTCTTGGTGAAGGTGATCGCGAGCACCTCGTGCGGCTGCACGCCCTCGAGCAGCGCCCGCACGATGCGCGACACCAGCATCCAGGTCTTGCCCGCGCCGGCGCAGGCCTCGACCGCGACGCTGCGGCGCGGATCGCACGCGATCGCGTAGAACGCCGCCGCATCGACGCGGCGGCCGTCGACCTCGTAGGCGAGCGCCTCAGTCATGCCAGCCGTCCTTGCGGCACAGGCCGCGCGCGGCGCAGAACTCGCAGGCGCGGCCCTCGCCCAGCGCCTGCAACGGCACGCCGTCGGCGATGCGGCCCAGGTCGTGGCGGATGCCGTCCAGCAACGCGTCCCGTGCGGCGACGACGTCGTCCTGCTGCACGCGCACCGTGTCGCCGCGTTCGCCGACGTTGACGTACGCGGCGGCGAGTTCGTCGTCCTCCAGCAGCGCGGCATAGAACGCCAGCTGCGTGTCCTCCTGCGACACCTTCACCCGCTCGCGCGTGGCGTTGAGGCCTTCGGTCTTGTAGTCGATGACCATGCGCCGGCCATCGGGACCGGTGTCGATGCGGTCGATGCGGCCGATCAGCTGCCAGCGTTCCAGCGGCATCGCATGGTCCGTCTCCGCGCTGGCGAAGCGCCAGCCCTGCGCCTCGTGCTGCTGCAGCCAGGCGAGGTAGCCGTCGCGCACCTGCGGCCACGCGGCGCGGTACGGCAGGAATTCGCCATTCGCCAGGCCGAGCCGTCGCGCGGCGGAATCGGCGCAGCGATCGAGCAGCGCGGCGCGGTCCCCGTCCGGCGCCCGCGCGTCCTCTTCGTGGAATTCGCGCAGCACCAGGTGCAGCCAGGTGCCGAAGTCGCGCTTGTCCAGCTCGACGTCGATCTCGTTCGCCTCCTGCAGCCCCAGCTGCCGCAGCGCGAAGAAGCGGTACGGGCAGCGGCGCAGGTCTTCGTAGGCGCTCGCGGACAGGCGCTCGACCGGCAGCGACGACCCGATGGCCTGCGGCTGCGTGATCACCTGCACGTCGAGCGTCGCCAGCTCGCGCGGATCGGCCGCTTCGGCCACGCCGCGGCCCAGCGTCCAGCCCTGCACCAGCGGGCTCGGCAGCACCGGCTCGCCGGCGCCGTCGGCGGTGCGCCAGAGCACGTCGACCAGCGGCATCGCGAGCGCATGGCGCCACGCCAGCGCCTGTTCGCGCGCCAGCGTCTCGCGGGCGGGCAGGCCCAGGGCGGCGCGCTGCGCGCGGGTCCAGGCGCCGGGCGGCTCGGGCGCGGCGGGCAGGCGGGCTTCGTCGCAACCTGCGAGCACCACGGCGGCGAAGTCGCGGGCGACGATCTGCGCGAACGGCAGGATGACGACCTGCGCCTCGCGCGGCGCGGGCGGGATGAAGCTGGCGGATTCGAGCGTGTCGGCCGCCCAGGCGATGAACTCGCCGGCACCGAGGCGGCGCGCGCCTTGCGGCCACTCGCGCCACAGGCCCAGGGAGACGTCGTCGAGGCCGAGGACCTGCAGCACCTGCTGCCCGGCCTCGTCCCGCTGCAACGAGGTCCAGGCACCGGTGGATTGCAGCACCTCGCGCAACACCACCTGCCATTGCGACAGCGCGCGAGGCGCCTGCAGCGATTCACGCCAGCCGTCGACCTGCGGCACGGCGCCCGCCCACGGCGGCGCGTCCTGCGCGAGGCGGGAGACCTCGTGCCAGTCGCGCCAGCCGTTGCGGCGGACGGTGCGCTCCAGCGCGTCGACGCTGAAGGACGCGAGTGCCGGCACGTCCTTGAGCCACTCGAGCACGTCGTCGCTGGCCGCCGTGCGGCGCGAGGCCTGCAGCAGGCCCATCACCTGCGCCGCGGCTCGCGTGGTCGAGAGCTTCCAGCCCGTCTCGTCGCGGACGGACACGCCCCGCACGCCGAGCATCGCGCGGATGCGCCGCGTCAGTCCGCGGTCGATCGCCGCCAGCGCCACCGGGGCACGTCCCGCCTCGAGATGGCGCAGCACGCAGGCTGCGGCGCGCTGCGCTTCGTCCGCCGGATCGGTGCAGGCGTGCAGGCGCACCTCGCCTGCCGCGGCGGCCTCGGGCAGGGGCAGGCGCACCGCCCGGTCGCCGAGCCTGGCGGCGATGGCCTGGGCCAACGGATCGGGCTGCAGGCCCTCGCAGGCGACCAGCAGGTCGACGCCGTTCCAGGCCGCGTCCTCGAAGAGCACGTCGCGGGGATGCCGGGTGGCCAGCGCCCATTCGAGGGCGATGCGGGCGACGGCGGCTTCGAGCGCGAGCACGGGCGCGTCGAGGCCCGCGCTGAGGGCCGGACGCGCCTGCAGCGCCCACGCGTCACGGGCCTGCGGCGGCACGGCAGCGACGCAACCGGCGACTTGCCAGGCGGCGTCGACCAGCCGGCCGGCCAGCACCGAGGCCTTCGCGCCGAGACCGGCGCGCTCGAGCCAGCCACGGGCCGTCACGAGGTCGCGGCCGCGATCGAAGCTGATGTCCTCGGGACCGGGCTCGGCCGCATGCCGCCCCGCGCGGTCCATGGTCGTTTCGAAGCGCGGCGCGAACCCTTCGGGAGACACCTGCGCCCAGTGCCGGCGGGCGATCGGCATGAGCTGCGCATACGGCAGCAGGACGACGGCCCGCGAGGGATGCACCGCGCGCGCATCCAGCTGCTGCCGCACGCGGCCCAGCCACTCGGCCCAGGGCGTCTGCGCGGCTGTGCCTATCACGCCCATAGCGTGTGCTTCCCCCTGCACGCCCTGTGCGCTTTCTTGTCTTCTGCCACAATGACCCGACTGTAGCGGGACACCACCACCGCACGCAGAAAGGAACCACCATGGCCAGCGATCTCATCAAGCACATCACCGACGCGACGTTCGAAAGCGACGTCCTGAAGGCCGACAAGGCCGTGCTCGTCGACTATTGGGCGGAGTGGTGCGGCCCGTGCAAGATGATCGCGCCGATCCTCGACGAGGTGTCCGCCTCGTACCAGGACAAGCTGCAGGTCGCCAAGATGAACGTCGACGAGAACCGCGAGATCCCCGCGAAGTTCGGCATCCGCGGCATCCCGACGCTGATGCTGTTCCAGGGCGGCGAGCTCAAGGCCACCAAGGTCGGCGCCCTGAGCAAGGCGCAACTGACCCAGTTCCTGGACCAGCAACTGGCCTGACCCGGCGCCTGCCGCCGGCCACGCATGGGGCGCCTCGGCGCCCCATCTGTTTTTTTATTGCATAATGACCGTCAATCGCTGACCTGCCTGCGTGAAGCAGGTCAGTTCGAATCCGGTCCGCGGGGCGCCTGTCCCGCACGAGGCCCCTCCCCCGACACCACAACAGCCCCAAGCCGGGGTGCACACCGCAGTCGCAGCCATGCATCTGAACGAACTCAAGGCGCTCCACGTCTCCGAAGTGCTCAAGCAAGCCGATGAACTCGAGATCGAGAACACCGGCCGCATGCGCAAGCAGGAGCTGATGTTCGCGATCATCAAGAAGCGCGCCCGCGCCGGCGAGCAGGTGTTCGCCGACGGCGTGCTGGAGATCCTGCCCGACGGGTTCGGCTTCCTGCGCAGCCCGGACACCAGCTACACGGCGAGCACGGACGACATCTACATCTCGCCCTCGCAGGTGCGCCGCTTCAACCTGCACACCGGCGACATGATCGAAGGTGAAGTCAGGACGCCCAAGGACGGCGAGCGCTACTTCGCGCTGACCAAGCTGGACAAGGTCAACGGCGGGCCGCCGGAGCAGAACAAGCACAAGGTGATGTTCGAGAACCTGACCCCGCTGTTTCCGCGGGAGCAGATGCGCCTCGAGCGTGACAACTTCAAGGGCGAGGAGAACGTCACCTCGCGCATCGTCGACATCATCGCGCCCATCGGCAAGGGCCAGCGCGCGCTGCTGGTGGCGCCGCCCAAGAGCGGCAAGACGGTGATGATGCAGCACATCGCGCACGCCATCGCGGCCAACTACCCGGACAGCTACATGATGGTGCTGCTGGTGGACGAGCGCCCCGAGGAAGTGACCGACATGCAGCGCTCGGTGAAGGCCGAGGTCATCGCCTCCACCTTCGACGAGCCGGCCGCCCGCCACGTGCACGTGGCCGAGATGGTGATCGAGCGCGCCAAGCGCCTGGTCGAACTGAAGAAGGACGTGGTGATCCTGCTGGACTCGATCACCCGCCTGGCCCGCGCCTACAACAACGTCGTGCCGTCCTCGGGCAAGGTGCTCACCGGCGGTGTCGACGCCAACGCGCTGCAGCGTCCCAAGCGCTTCCTGGGCGCGGCGCGCAACGTCGAGGAAGGCGGCTCGCTGACCATCATCGCCACCGCGCTGATCGACACCGGCTCGCGGATGGACGAAGTGATCTTCGAGGAGTTCAAGGGCACGGGCAATTGCGAAATCCACCTGGACCGCCGCCTGTACGAGAAGCGCGTCTTCCCCTCGATCCAGCTCAATCGCTCGGGCACCCGCCGCGAGGAACTGCTGCTGGCGCCCGAGGTGCTGCAGAAGACCCGGATCCTGCGCCAGTTCATGTACAACATGGACGAGATCGAGGCGATGGAGATGGTCCTCAAGTCGATGAAGGCCACCAAGTCGAACGTCGAGTTCTTCGACATGATGCGCCGGGGCGGCTGAGCCACCGGACGGCTATAATGGCGGGCTTTGGCGGAAAGTAGCCCGGACGGTCCGGCGCCGGCTCCCGCAGCAACAGGAAAGACCATGAAAGAAGGCATCCACCCGAATTACCGCGAAGTGCTCTTCGTGGACCTGTCCAACGGCTTCAAGTTCGTCACCCGTTCGTGCGTGAGCACCAAGGAAATGGGCAAGACCGACGACGGCCGCGAGCTGCCGCTGTACAAGCTGGACACGTCCAGCGAGTCGCACCCCTTCTACACCGGCACCCAGAAGTCCGTCAGCGACATGGGCGGCCGCGTCGAGAAGTTCCGCAACCGCTTCGGCATCAAGAAGTAAGCCGCTGCCGGCAGCCGTGCGCTGCCGCCGCGCCTCCGCAAGGGCAGCCCGGGCGACCGCGCTGCCCTTTCGCTTGCCTGTGCCACACTCGCCCGCGTGAACCAGCCCACCCCCGCCATCGTCGCCCAGAGCGCCGTGCGGCGGCTGCCGCGTTGGGCCCTGCTGCTGTTCTGCGCCGCGTACGTGCTGCCGGGATTCATCGGCCGCGACCCGTGGCGCGCGCAGGACGCCACCGCCTTCGGCTACATGCTGGAACTGGCCCGCGGTGCCACCGACTGGCTGGCGCCGCGCATGCTGGGCCAGGCCCCCGAATACGACGCGCTGATGCCCTATTGGCTCGGCGCGTGGGCGATCCGGGCCGCGCCGGCCTGGGTGCCGGCGGACTTCGCCGCCCGCGTGCCCTTCATCGTCCTGCTGGCGCTCACGCTGGCGGCCACCTGGTACGGCGTCTACAACCTGGCGCGCTCGCCGGCGGCGCAACCCGTTCCCTTCGCCTTCGGCGGCGAGGCAGCGCCGAAGGACTACGCCCGCGCGATCGCCGACGGCGGCGTGCTGGCGCTGATCGCCACGCTCGGCCTGATGCAGCTGAGCCACGAGACGACGCCCGCGCTCGCGCAACTCGCCTTCTCCACGCTCGCCTTCTACGGCCTCGCGGCGCTGCCGTTCCGCACCTGGGTGGCCGCGATCGCCGTCGCCATCGCGCTGCCGGCGCTCGCGCTGTCGGGCGCGCCGAGTACCGCACTCCTGCTCGCGGCAGGCGGTGCGGTGTTGTCGGTCGTCGATTGGCCGGCGGAAGAAGATCGCCGCGACTCGTCGTCCGCCCGCTGGTGGTGGGCCGCCGGCCTGCTGCTGCTGGGCGCCGCCGTGGCGCTGCTGGCCGGCAGCCTCGACCTGTGGCGGTGGCGCGTGGAACCCGCGAGCGAGCGGCACTGGGACGCCAGCGTCAAGCTGCTGCTGTGGTTCACCTGGCCCGCGGGCCCGCTGGCGTTGTGGACGGTGTGGCGCTGGCGCCGCCAGCTCGCCAGCCGGCACGTGGCGCTGCCGCTGTGGTTCGCGACGGTCGCGATCGTGTCGACGCTGATGACGCCCTCGTCGGACCGCTCGCTGCTGCTCGGCCTGCCGGCGCTCGCCGCGCTGGCCGTGTTTGCATTGCCCACGCTGCGCCGCAGCGTCTCGTCGCTGATCGACTGGTTCACCCTGCTGTTCTTCACGCTGTGCGCGGTCGTGATCTGGGGCGTGTGGACCTCGCTGCAGACCGGCGTGCCGGCCAAGCCCGCGGCGAACGTGGCACGCCTCGCGCCGGGCTACGTGCCCAGCTTCTCGCTGCTCGCGTTCGTCCTGGCGCTCGCCGGCACGCTCGCCTGGCTGTGGCTGGTGAAGTGGCGCGCCGGCCGCCACCAGTCGGCGCTCTGGAAAAGCCTGGTGCTGCCCGCCGGCGGCTCCGCGCTGTGCTGGCTGCTGGCGATGACGCTGTGGCTGCCGGTGCTGGACTACGCGCGCAGCTACGCCGCCGTGGTGCGCGGCATCTCGCAGTCGATCGCCCCGGGCGCATGCGTCGAGGCGATGGGCATCAGCCGCGCGCATGCAGCTGCCCTGCGCTACCACGGCAACCTGGACCTGCGGACCATCGGCTCCTCGCCGGCCTGCATCTGGCTGATCGTCGGTTCGGACGCCCAGGAACTGCCGGACAAGGCGCGCTGGGACCTTGTCACCACCGTCGGCCGGGCCAACGACCCGCGCGACCAGTTCCACCTGTACCGGCGCAAGAGGCGCTGATGTCCGAGCTGCGCACGATCACCCGGCACGCGGGCACGGTGCTGGTCGGGCAACTCGCCACCATGGCCTTCGCGGTCGCGGACACGGTGATCGCCGGCCGCTACCGGCCCGAGGCGCTCGCGGCCCTGTCCGTGGGTGCGGCGGTGTTCGCCAGTGTCTTCGTCGCGCTGGTGGGCACCTTGCAGGCGCTGCTGCCCGTGTGGGCGGAATTGCGCGGCGCCGGCAAGCAGGCGGAGGTCGGCCGCTCGGTCCGGCAGGCGCTCTACGTCGCCTTCGCCGCCGTGGCCGTCGGCGGCGTCGCCCTGCTCTTCCCCGGCCCGCTGCTGCGGTGGGCCGACGTGCCGATCGCGTTGCAGGACGACGTCGAGCACTACCTGGCGATCCTGGCCATGGCGCTGCCGGCGTCCATGCTGTTTCGCGGCTACTCGACGCTGAACCAGTCGCTCGGGCGGCCGCTGCTCGTCACCTGGCTGCAGCTCGCGTCGCTGGCGGTCAAGGTGCCGCTGTCCATCTGGTTCACCTTCGGCGGCCTCGGCGTGCCGGCGTTGGGGCTGGCCGGCTGCGCGTACGCAACGCTGTGCGTGCAGTGGCTGATGGTGCTCGTGGCCGTGTGGACGCTGCGCACGCACGCCTTCTATGCGCCCTACGAACTGTGGCGCCGGATGGAGCCGCCGCACGGGCCGACGCTGCGTGCCTTCGCGAAGCGGGGCGTGCCAACGGCGTTGGCCGTGCTGGTCGAAGTCACGTCGTTCACGCTGATGGCGCTGCTGATCGCGCGCATGGGCATCGAGGCGTCGGCCGGCCACCAGATCGCGGGCAACGTCGCCGCGTTGATGTACATGACGCCGCTGTCGCTGGCCCTGGCCACGAGTGCGCGCGTGAGCTACTGGCTCGGGGCCGGCGACGAGCGCCAGGCACGGCACGCACTGCGCGTGGGCTACAAGCTGGCGCTGGGCCTCGCCGTCGGCACGTCGTGCGTCATCGCGCTGCTGCACGATCGCATCGCGCACCTGTACGCCGGCGACCGTCCTGCGGTGCTGGCGGTCGCGGGCGGGCTGCTCCTGTGGGTCGCTGTCTACCACGTCGCCGACGCGATGCAGGCGGTGGGCGTGTTCCTGCTGCGCAGCTATGGGGTGGCCACGCGGCCGCTGGTCGTCTACTGCGTGATGCTGTGGGGCGTGGGCCTGGGTGGTGGCTACCTGCTGGCGTATGCGGGCGCGGGCCCCATTGCGCCGCTGAAGACTCCGGCGGCCTTCTGGTCCGCCGGCGCGGTCGCGCTGTTCTTCACCGCCGCCGCGTTCACGGCGTTGCTGTGGCAGGTGGTGCGGGAACGTCGCCCGCCTGGGCGCTGACGGTGCGCAGCCGGGCCGCCGCGAACACGATCGAGAACGTCGAGCCCGTGCCCGGCGTGCTGTGGATGCGCAGTTCGGCGCCGTGGCGCTGCGCCACGTGCTTGACGATCGCCAGCCCCAGGCCCGTGCCGCCGGTTTCCCGCGAGCGGCTGCGGTCCACGCGGTAGAAGCGCTCCGTCAGGCGCGGCAGGTGCTCGCGCGCGATGCCGGGCCCCGTGTCGTCCACCGCGAACTCGCCACGCCCGTCGGCCAGGTCCCGCCAGCGCACGCGGATGTGGCCATTCGCCGGCGTGTAGCGCACCGCATTCGTCACCAGGTTCGACATCGCGCTGAGCAGTTCAGGCGCCGCGCCCGCGAGCTCGCGTCCTTCCACCGCGTCGACGACCAGGTCCTGCTGCTTGCCCAGACCGACGGCCAGCGCGCGTGCCTCCTGCTCGCACTGGGCCAGCAATGCGCCGACCGGGGTCCACTCCCCGGTGCCGGGCAGCGGGCTGCCCTCGAGCCGCGACAGCGTCAGCAAGTCGCTCACCAGCGTCTGCATGCGCTGCGACTGCTGCGCCATCATCGCCAGGTAGCGGGCGCGGTCCGACTCCTCGAGCGGCAGTTGCTGCATGGTCTCGATGAAGCCTGCCAGCACCGTGAGCGGCGTGCGGATCTCGTGCGAGACGTTGGCGACGAAATCGCGGCGCATGGTGTCCGCCTGGTCGATCGCAGTGACGTCGCGCGACAGCAGCAGCTTGCGGCCGCTCCCGTAAGGATGCAGTTGCACCGACAGGCGCCGCGGCACCGCCGCCGCCGGGTCGCGGCCCGGGATGACGACGTCGCGCGAGAAGTCGCCCTGCGCCATGTAGCCGGCGAACGCCGGGTCGCGCACCAGGTTGCCCACCAGTTGCTGCAGGTCGCGCTCCGCATCCAGCCCGAAATGGTCCGCCGCGGTCCCGTTCGACCATTCGATGCGGCCCTCCTCGTCAAGGAGCACGACGCCATTGGGCGACGCCTGGATCGCGGCGAGGAAATCGGTGAGGCGCCGCTCGGCGTCGTCGGCGCGCTGCTCGCGGGTGCGCAGCGCGCGGCGGATCCGTTCGCCGAGTTCGCCCCACAGGCCGCTCGCCAGCGGCGGCTGCGCCACGGCCCCGGCACGCAGCCAGCGCAGGACGCGGGCGCCGCGGCTCGCATCGAGGAGGAACCACGCGAGCGATCCCCCGACCACGCCGAGGCCGACGCCGAGCTCCCGCCCCAGCCACCAGCCCGCGAGCGCAGCCACGAGCAGGGCGAGCAGGAAGGTGCAGGCGCGCCAGAGCATGGACGGATCGTAGGCGACGTGGCCGGGTCAGGCCGTGCCCGACTGCGGCTGCGCGGTGAGGCGATACCCCGCCCCGCGCACCGTCTCGACCATCGTGCCACCGTCTCCCAGCGCCTCGCGCAGGCGCTTGACGTGGACATCCACCGTGCGCTCCTCGATGAACACGTGGTCACCCCAGACCTTGTCCAGCAGTTGTCCGCGGGAATGGACGCGCTCCGGGTGCTTCATCAGGTAGTTGAGCAGCTTGAACTCGGTCGGGCCGACCTTCAGCTGCCGCCCCTGCCACGTCACGCGGTGCGTGGCGGCGTCGAGCGAGAGGCCGCCGATGGTGACCGCCTCCAGGTCCTGCTCGGGCGCGCGCCGGCGCAGCACCGCGCGGATGCGCGCGAGCAGTTCCTGCGTCGAGAACGGCTTGGTGATGTAGTCGTCGGCGCCGGCGTCCAGGCCTGCCACCTTGTCCGGCTCATCGCCGCGCGCGGTGAGCATCAGGATCGGGATTCCCTTCGTGCGCGGCGCGCTGCGCCACTTGCGCGCCAGCACCAGGCCGCCCTGGCCCGGCAGCATCCAGTCCAGCAGGATCGCGTCGGGCAGCACCGCATCGAGCTCGCGTTGCGCGGCCTCGCCGTCCTCGGCCCACACGGGCTGGAAGCCGTTGTGCCGCAGGTTGACCGCCACCAGCTCGGCGATTGCGGGCTCGTCCTCGACGACCAGGATGCGGGGAACGGTCTTCATGCCCGGGACAGCGCCGACTCGATCTCCTCGAGCGACGCGTGGCGCACGTCGGCGCCCTTGACGACGTAAATGATGAACTCGGCGATGTTCTTCGCGTGGTCCCCGATGCGCTCCAGCGCCTTGGCGACGAACAGCAGGTCCAGGCTCGGCGAGATGGTGCGCGGGTCTTCCATCATGTACGTGATCAGCTTGCGCACGAAGCCGTCGAATTCCTTGTCGATCAGGTCGTCCTCCTTGAGGATCGCCAGCGCCGCGGCCGTGTCCAGGCGCGCGAACGCGTCGAGCGCCTTGCGCAGCAGGCCCGACGCGAGGTCGGCCGCCACCCGCAGCTCCGAAGCGGGCAGCGTGCGCGTCGAGCCGCTGTCGATGATCGAGCGCACCATGCGCGCGATCTTGGCGGCTTCGTCACCGACGCGCTCGAGGTTGGCGGTCGTCTTGGAGATCGCCATCAGCAGGCGCAGGTCCCGCGCGGTCGGCTGGCGGCGGGCGATGATCGACGACAGCTCGCGGTCGATGTCCACTTCCATCGCGTTCACCCGGTGCTCGGTCTCCAGGACCTGGGCCGCGGCCTCGCCGTTGAAGTGCGAGAGCGCGTGGACCGCCTGCCGGATCTGCGACTCGACGAGGCCGCCGAGCTCCATCAGGCGCGAGGAGACGGCGTTCATGTCGCTGTCGAACTGCGTGGAGAGGTGCTTGTCGGGCATGGCGTGCTCCCTCAGCCGAAGCGGCCGGTGATGTAGTCCTCGGTCTCCTGGCGCTGGGGCTTGAAGAAGATCTGCTCGGTCTCCCCCACTTCCACCAGGTCGCCCAGGTACATGTAGGCCGTGTAGTCGCTCACGCGCGCGGCCTGCTGCATGTTGTGCGTGACGATCACCACCGTGTAGTCCGACTTCAGTTCGGCGATCAGTTCCTCGATCTTCGCGGTGGAGATCGGGTCCAGCGCCGAGCACGGCTCGTCCAGCAGCAGCACCTCGGGCTTGATGGCGATGCCGCGGGCGATGCACAGGCGCTGCTGCTGGCCGCCGGACAGGCCGGCGCCGCCCTGGCCCAGCTTGTCCTTGACCTCGGTCCACAGCGCCGCCTTGCGCAGCGCCCACTCGACGCGTTCGTCCATGTCGGTGCTGGAGAGATTCTCGAACAGCCGCACGCCGAACGCGATGTTGTCGTAGATCGACATCGGGAACGGCGTCGGCTTCTGGAACACCATGCCCACCTTGGCGCGCACCAGCGCGACGTCTTCCTTCGAGGTCAGCAGGTCCTGGCCGTCGAGCACGATCCGCCCTTCGGCGCGCTGCTCCGGGTAGAGCTCGAACATGCGGTTGAAGGTGCGCAGCAGCGTCGACTTGCCGCAGCCCGACGGGCCGATGAAGGCGGTGACCTTCTTCTCGGGAATGTCGAGGTTGATGCCGCGGAGGGCGTGGAACTTGCCGTACCAGAAGTTCAGGTCACGGACCGAAATCTTGGGACGCGTCGGCGAGGTGGCGCTCATGGTGTCAGGTCCTGGTGCGCGTCAGCACGCGCGCGAGGATATTCAGGCCGAGCACGGCCAGGGTGATGAGGAACACGCCGGCCCACGCGAGCTGCTGCCAGTTCTCGTAGGGGCTCATGGCGAACTTGAAGATGGTGACCGGCAGGCTCGCGATCGGCTGCGACAGGTCGGACGTCCAGAACTGGTTGTTCAGCGCGGTGAACAGCAGCGGCGCCGTCTCGCCCGAAATGCGCGCCACCGCCAGCAGCACGCCGGTCACGACGCCCGCGCGCGCGGCGCGCAAGGTGATGCTCAGGATGACGCGCCACTTGGGCGCGCCAAGGGCGTACGCCGCCTCGCGCAGGCCCGCGGGCACCAGCACCAGCATGTTCTCGGTGGTGCGGATCACCACCGGGATGACGATCAGCCCCAGCGCGCAGACGCCGGCCCAGCCCGAGAACTGCCTGAAGCGCGCGACCACCACCGCGTAGACGAACAGGCCGATCACGATCGACGGCGCCGACAGCAGGATGTCGTTGACGAAGCGCGTGACGGACCCGAGCCACCCGCTGCGGTCGTATTCGGCCAGGTAGATGCCCGCCAGGATGCCGATGGGCGTCGCGATGCAGGTGGCCAGCAGCACCATCAGCGCCGAGCCCCAGATCGCGTTGGCGATTCCGCCGGCTTCGTTCGGTGCCGGCGTCATCTGCGTGACGGTCGCCCACGCCAGCCCGCCGATGCCGAGCCGCACGGTCTCCCACAGGATCCACACCAGCCAGAAGATGCCGAAGGCCATGGCGGCCAACGACAGGGAGAGCGCGATGGCGTTCACGCGCTTGCGGGACGCGTAGCGCCGGCCGCGGGAGTGCGCGGCGTCGGCGCGCAGCAGCAGATCCTCGCCCGTGTGCGTGGTCTCGACCGTCATGCGCGCGTCCCCTCGCCGCGGCGCAGGCGTGACAGCAGCAGCTTGGACAGCGCCAGCACCACGAACGTGATGAAGAACAGCACCAGGCCCAGGTAGATCAACGCCGCCTGGTGCAGGCCGCTGGCGGCTTCGGCGAATTCGTTGGCCAGCGCGGAGGTGATGCTGTTGGCCGGCTGGAACAGCGACAGCGAATCGAGCTGGTTGAAGTTGCCGATGACGAAGGTCACGGCCATCGTCTCGCCCAGCGCGCGGCCGAGGCCGAGCATGATGCCGCCGACGACGCCGGCCTTGGTGTACGGCAGCACCACCTTCCACACCACTTCCCAGGTCGTCGAGCCCAGCGCGTACGCGGACTCCTTGAGCATCGGCGGCGTGACGTCGAACACGTCACGCATCACGGCGGCGATGAAGGGGATGATCATGATGGCCAGGATGATCCCGGCCGACAGGATGCCGATGCCCACCGGCGGGCCGGACACCAGCGTTCCCAGGTAGGGCACGTTGGCCAGCAGCGCCTGCAGGGGCTGCTGCACGAAGGTGGACAGGATCGGCCCGAACACCAGCAGGCCCCACATGCCGTAGACGATCGACGGCACGGCGGCGAGCAGCTCGATGGCGGTGCCCAGCGGGCGCTTGAGCCAGGCCGGCGACAGTTCGGTCAGGAACAGCGCGATGCCGAAGCTGACGGGCACCGCGATGACCAGCGCGATGAGCGACGTGGCGATCGTGCCGTACACCATGACGAGGCCGCCGAACTCGTTCGCGACCGGGTCCCACACGCTGCTGGCGAGGAAATCGAGGCCGTACTTCTCGATCGCGGGCCAGGCGCCGACCACCAGCGAGAACAGGATGCCGGCGAGCAGCGCGAGGGTGAGGATGGCGGCGCCGCGTGCCGCCCAGCCGAACAGGCGGTCGACCCACGCGGCGGTGCGGGCGGGACGCTTGGGGGGAATGGTCATGCGGCGTTCCTCGTCGCGGGCCGCACGGCCCGCGACGGGGAAGCTGGCCTCACCGGCCGGCAGTGTAGAGGACACCACGTCACTCCCTGGCTGTCGAGTGGCGAACCGCGCGCAGCGTCACTTCCAGGCAATCGACTTGCCCGAACCGTCCTTGAGCTCGGTCGTCCACATCTTCTCGACCTGGGCCTTCACGGCGGCCGGCATCGGCACGTAGTCGAGGTCGTCGGCGGTCTTGTCGCCGTTCCTGTAGGCCCACTCGAAGAACTTCACGGCCGCCGTGGCTTGCTGCGGCTTGTCCTGCTGCTTGTGCATGAGGATGAAGGTGGCCCCGGTGATCGGCCAGCTTTCGGCGCCCGGCTGGTTGGTGAGGATCTGGTACGTGCTCTTCGACCAGTCGGCACCGGCGGCTGCCGCCTTGAAGGCCTTGTCCTCGGGCGCGACGAACTGGCCGCCCGCGTTCTGCATCAGCGCGTAGGCCATCTTGTTCTGCTTCACGTACGCGTACTCGACGTAGCCGATCGAATTCGGCAGGCGGCCGACGAACGCGGCGACGCCTTCGTTGCCCTTGCCGCCGGCACCGGTCGGCCAGTTCACCGCCGTGCCCTCGCCGACCCTGGACTTCCACTCGGCGTTCACCTTCGACAGGTAGTTGGTGAAGATGAAGCTGGTGCCCGAACCATCGGCGCGGCGCACCGGCGCGATCGGCGCGTCGGGCAGGTTGAGCGACGGGTTCAACGCCTTGATCGCCGGGTCGGAC
This sequence comes from Ramlibacter algicola, assembly GCF_016641735.1. Taxonomy (NCBI): domain Bacteria; kingdom Pseudomonadati; phylum Pseudomonadota; class Betaproteobacteria; order Burkholderiales; family Comamonadaceae; genus Ramlibacter; species Ramlibacter algicola. The sequence continues at coordinate 2,770,532 of NZ_JAEDAO010000001.1, forward strand.
CACTTGGCGACCTTGCCCAGGTAGATGTCGCCGAGCACCTGGCCGTTCAGCCGCAGCTGGCCGGGGGGCACGCCCTTGATGTTGACCACGGGCACGACGCCGCCGATCACCATCGGGAACTGCACCAGTCCCTTGGCGGCGAGGTCCTCGTCCTTGAGCGGGGCGTCGGACGCGCCGAAGTCGATGGTCCTGGCCTCGATCTGGCGGATGCCCGCGCCGGAGCCCACGGACTGGTAATTGATCCTGGAGCCCGTGGCCCTGTTGTAGTCGGCTGCCCACTTGGCGTACAGCGGGGCGGGAAAGCTCGCGCCCGCGCCGGTGACGTCCTGGGCAGCGGCGAGGCCGGCAATCGACAGCGTGGCGAGGCCGAAGGCGGCCGTGCGGAAGGTCAGGTTCATGGGCTTGATCCTCTTTGGATGGGATGCGGTGGACTTTAGGAAGGATCCGTGACAGCCCCGTGACAGCGAGGGGAGTCCTTGCCACCTCAACGTCACGGTCCTGCCATCGACCCGGCACTGCTCGGTCACGCCGGCCGCCTAGGCCCGGCCGCCGACCCCGACAGAAGGAGAGAGCCCATGGCCCTGCGCCTCGCGCGCCACTTCCCCGCGCTGAGCCGCCGTGAGCTGCGTCCACCGCCGCCGCGCTGGCGGCGCCCGCCTTCTCCCAATCCGGCAAGCCCAACGGCAGGCCCATCCCGGTCGTACCGCGATGCACCCGCGCGCCTGTCCGACGAGCCGCCAGCGCCGCTCTCGCTCGCCGGCCTCATCGCGGCGCGCTACAGGCTGACGCAGCTGCCCAGGTGGTTCGGGAGACACCCCCCGCGCTGGCGCGACCGGCACCCGCGCGGCACCGCCGCCCGGCCCGGTCGTCCAGCAACCGCGCGAGCCAGCCTCGCCGGCCGTTCACGCGCGCAGTCCGGCCTGCAATTCCTGCTGACGGTCCCGCAGCTGGGCGCCGAGCCCTGCCAAGTCCATCCGAGGAGCCGCCTTCGCCTTCGGGAAGAGCTCGTCGCGCTCTTCCTTCACGTGGTGCTCGATGCTGCGCGCCAGCTCGGAGACGAGCTTGTCCATCGCGTCGTCCGCCTGGCCCATCCCGCGGATCCGGGCAATCAGGTCCTTGGCGTCCTGGTGCTCCTGCAGGCCTTCATCGACAACGTCGGCGGCATCAGGCACCGCTCCCCGCAGCGCCGGATAGAAGATCTCCTCCTCGATCTGCGCATGCACGGTCAGTTCGTTGCAGATCTTCGTGGCGAGCGCCTTGCGCTCGGCGGCGGACCCGGACGGCGTCGCCATGGCGAGCCGCGCGTATTCCACGAAGAGGTGCTTGACGGCGAGGTGGTCCGCGTCGAGCAGTTCGCACGCGTCCTTGTCGGTGGTTTGGGGCATTGTTCGTCCTGCTCTCACATCAGCGGCGGGTCCATCTCGCGGCCGAAGTGCCGGTGCTTGCGCATGGCTTCGATGAACGTGGCCGCGCCGGTACGTGCATTGGCGACGTCGGTGAAGACGAGGCCGGTGCCACCCTGTTCGTAGCTCTTGTCCAGCACCATCGGCAGGCCGGCGCGGGCCATCAGCAGGTGGGAGGAGCCGATCGACAGGATGGTCTTGCAATGCCGGAACTGGTCCTTGATGAACTCCATCGTGTGGCCGTCCTGCGCGAGCGCCGCGACGCCCTCCTCGCCGTCCGGCAGGACGAGCGCGTCGAACAGGAAGCCTGGTTCGTTTTCCAGCGACGCATCGGCGTCGAGCGACTCGCCGTCCACCGTCGGCATGCGGCCGATGCGGGTGCCCACCAGGCGCGCAACCGCCCCTTCGGCCACGAGCGCCTGTTGGACGGCCGTGAGTGACGCGCCATGCACCCCTGGCGCGACGAGCAGCGCCACCTTGCGCCCTTTGAGCGATCCGTCCCCCGGCCGGGCCAGCAGCGACAGCGCAGGCGAGCGCTCCACCTCCGGCTCGGCGGGGTCGGGCATGGCCAGCGGCAACGGCTCGGGGAGCGGGTCGATGCCCAGCCCGGTCGCCACCTTCTTCGCCAGCCACCCGGACACGTTCAGGAGCCCAGCCACCATGCGCTCGCGCACCGCCGGCACGGTGACCTTGGACAGCTCGAACCGGAATGCATTGGCGATGTGGTCCTGCTCCACCGGCGTCTGGCTCTCGAAGAACAGCTTCGCCTGCGTGTAGTGGTCGGCGAACTTCTCCGGCTTGGCGCGCACCTTGCCCTGGTCGTCGTCGGCGCGGATGCGCGCGGGCACCGAGACGAACCCCTGCTGCATCGCGCCGGCCTGGAACGGGCAGCCGCCGGCCAGCGAGTTGGGCTCGTAGGCGACACGCCCGCGCGGGATCGCCTGGCGGTGGAAGCCGTCGCGCTGGTTGTTGTGCACCGGCGCGACCGGCGCGTTGATCGGGATCTCGTGGAAGTTGGGGCCGCCCAGGCGCGAGATCTGCGTGTCGACGTAGGAGTGGATGCGGCCCGCCAGCAGCGGGTCGTTGCTGAAGTCGATGCCCGGCACGACGTGCGCGGTGCAGAACGCGACCTGCTCGGTCTCGGCGAAGAAGTTGTCGGGATTGCGGTTCAGGACCATGCGCCCGACCGGCCGCAATGGCACCAGCTCCTCGGGGATGATCTTCGTGGCGTCGAGGATGTCGAAGCTGAACTGCTCGGCCTGCTCCTCGGTGAACACCTGCAGCGCGAGTTCGTACTCGGGGTAGGCACCGGCCTCGATGCGTTCCCAGAGGTCGCGCCGGTGGTAGTCCGGGTCGGCGCCGGAGATCTTCACCGCCTCGTCCCACACCAGCGAATGCGTGCCCGCGATGGGCGACCAGTGGAACTTGACGAACACCGACTCGCCTTGCGCGTTGACCATGCGGAAGGTATGCACGCCGAAGCCCTGCATGGTGGCGAAGCTGCGTGGGATGGCGCGGTCGCTCATCACCCACATCAGCATGTGCGTGGACTCGGGCATCAGCGACACGAAATCCCAGAACGTGTCGTGCGCGCTGGCCGCCTGCGGCATCTGGTGGTGCGGCTCGGGCTTGACGGCGTGCACGAGGTCGGGAAACTTCATCGCGTCCTGGATGAAGAACACCGGGATGTTGTTGCCCACCAGGTCCCAGTTGCCCTCGTCGGTGTAGAACTTGACGGCGAAGCCGCGCACGTCGCGCGCCGTGTCCTTGGAGCCGCGCTCGCCCTGCACGGTGGAAAAGCGCACGAACACCGGGGTCTTCTTGCCCGCGGCCTGGAACGGCGCGGCCATGGTGATGTCGGTGAGCGGCTCGTAGCACTCGAACACGCCGTGCGCGCCGGAGCCGCGGGCGTGCACGATGCGCTCCGGGATGCGCTCGTGGTCGAAGTGCGTGATCTTCTCGCGCAGGATGAAGTCCTCCAGCAGCGCGGGGCCGCGCACGCCGTACTTCAGCGAGTTCTGGTTGTCCGCGACCCGCACGCCCTGGTTGGTCGTGAGCACCTGGCCGGTGGAATCGACCCGCACGCGGTCCAGCGGATCGACCAGCGGATTGCGCCCCTCGTCCGCCAGCGTGCCCGCCTTGTCGTTCGCATTGGTCTCCGACAGCGTGCTGCCGGTGGGCAGCCGCGAGGCTGGCTCGGCCGTGGCGCCAGTCTGCGGCTTCACGCCATTGGCGAACCCGTGCTCGGCCGGCTTGGTGGGGTTGTGCGGCATGGCTGCCGCCAGGTCCTGCACCTGCACCATCTTCCTGGCCGGTGCATCGAGCATCGCACCCGTGACGCTGCTGGGCCCGCTGTCGGTGTTGCGGGACGCCGATTTCGCGGCGGCGCGACTGGCAGGCTTGGGAGGGGTCTTGGTGGACTTGGGCATGGCGCCTCGCAGTAGCGGAAGGACGCACGTTAAGTGCCCCTGCTGCCACTCCATGTAGGAGCGAGGCTCATGTCCGAAAGCCCAGCCATTGCGCCGAGCCATGGCCGGCGGCGACCATCGCGCTCACGGGAGGTCAGACCGGCTCGAGAGGCCTCAACTTGCCCGTCGGCAGGATCACCTCGATCGGGTCGTCGGCGCGCACCTCGCCGCCCCGACGCACGACGGCCATCACGCCCGACTTGCGCACCAGCGCGCCGTGCGCATCGCGATCGAGCACGGCCTGCATCAAGCCGGGCTGGAACCTGTCGATCTGCGAACACGGGTTGCGCAGGCCGGTGAGTTCCACCTGCGCGCCGGCGCCGAACTGCAGGAGGGTGCCGGTAGGCAGCGCGAGCAGGTCGACGCCGCGCGTCGTGACGTTCTCGCCCATCTCGCCGGGCCACACCGCGAAGCCGCGTGGCAGCAGCTCGTCGAACAGCTCGGCGTGCAGCAGGTGCACCTGCCTCAGGTTCGGCTGCGAGGGATCGCGGCGCACGCGCGAACGGTGCTTCACCGTCGAACCCGCATGCGCGTCGCCCTCGACCCCCAGCCCTTCGACGAGCCGGATCGCGTCCTCGGCGAACTTGCTGAAGCTGTGGCTGCTGCTGCGGTGGACGGCGACGACACGCGCCGCCATCAGCCGGCCTTGATCGCGGCCGCCAGCGACTCGGCGCCGTTGCGCGCGAGTTTCTCGTCCTCGGCCTCGACCATCACGCGCACGACGGGTTCGGTGCCGCTCGGGCGGATCAGGATGCGGCCGCGGCCCGAGAGCTGCTGCTCGAGCTCCATCTGCGCCTGCGCCAGGCCGCGGCTCTGCTTCCAGTCCTGGCCGGCCTGCAGGCGCACGTTGACCAGCGTCTGTGGGTAGAGGCGCACGCCTTCGAGCAGGTGCCCGAGGCTGCAGCCGCGCCGCACGCTGGCTTTCAGCACCTGCAACGCGCTGATCAGGCCGTCGCCCGTGGTGTGCTTGTCCAGGGCCAGCAGGTGGCCCGAGCCTTCGCCGCCCAGCAGCCAGCCGCGGCGCTCCAGTTCTTCCAGCACGTAGCGGTCGCCGACCTTGGCGCGCACGAACTCGACGTCGCGCGCGCGCAGCGCCAGTTCGACCGCCATGTTGGTCATGAGCGTGCCGACCGCACCGGGGACGCGCTCGCCGCTGGCCTGGCGGTCCGCGACCATGAGGTACAGCAGCTCGTCGCCGTTGAACAGGCGGCCGTCGCCGTCGACCATCTGCAGGCGGTCGGCGTCGCCGTCGAGCGCGATGCCGAAGTCGGCGCCCTGCTCTCGCACCGCCTTCACCAGCGCTTCCGGATGCGTCGCGCCGAAGCCCTTGTTGATGTTGAGGCCGTCCGGATTGCAGCCGATGCAGTGGATCTCGGCGCCGAGCTCGTGGAACACCTTCGGCGCGATGTGGTACGCGGCCCCGTTGGCCGCGTCGACGACCAGCGACAGGCCCTTGAGCGTGAGGTCGTTCGAGAACGTGCTCTTGCAGAACTCGATGTAACGTCCCGCAGCGTCGTCGAGGCGGCGCGCCTTGCCCAGGCTGGCGGAGTCGACCCACACCGGCGGCTCGTCGAGGGCCGCCTCGACCGCCTGCTCCCACGAATCGGGCAGCTTGGTGCCCTGCGCGCTGAAGAACTTGATGCCGTTGTCGGCGTACGGGTTGTGGCTGGCGCTGATCACGACGCCCAGGCTCGCGCGTTGCGCGCGCGTGAGGTACGCGACGCCCGGCGTCGGCAGCGGGCCGAGCAGCACGACGTCGACGCCGGCGGAGTTGAAGCCCGATTCCAGCGCGCTCTCCAGCATGTAGCCGGAGATGCGGGTGTCCTTGCCGATGAGGACCGTGGGCCGTTCCTCGGTGCGCTTGAGCACGCGACCGACGGCATGCGCGAGGCGCAGCACGAAGTCCGGGGTGATGGGCGCCTGGCCCACGGTGCCGCGGATGCCGTCGGTGCCGAAGTAAGTCCTGCTCATGCCATGTCCTTCCCAATGTCCTGGCTCGCGGCGCGCCACACCTGCAGCGCCGCCACCGTGTCCTTCACGTCGTGCACGCGCACGACCCTTGCACCGCGCTCGACGGCCAGCAGTGCCGCCGCGACGCTGGGCACCAGCCGCTCACCGGCGGACAGGCCGGTGGCCTGCCCCAGCGACGACTTGCGCGACCAGCCCACCAGCAGCGGGTAGCCCAGCTCCAGCAGCCCGCGCTGCGCGCTCAGCAGGCCGAAGTTCTGCGCCGGCGTCTTGCCGAACCCCACGCCGGGGTCGAGCACGATGCGTTCGGCGGCGACGCCGCGGGCACGCACCGCACCGGCGCGCTCCTGCAGGAACGCGGCCACCTGCGCGGTGGCGTCGCCTTGCATGGGCGCCAGCTGCATCGTGCGCGGCTCGCCGTGCATGTGCATCAGGCAGACGCCGCACGCCGGATGCGCCGCGACGGCGTCCAATGCGCCCGGCTGCCGCAGCGCCCAGATGTCGTTGACGATGTCGGCGCCGGCGTCCAGCGCCTCGCGCATCACTTCGGCCTTCGACGTGTCGACCGACACCGGCGCGCCCAGCTTCACCGCTTCGCGCAGCACCGGCAGCAGCCGGCGCAATTCCTCGTCGGCGGGCACCGGCGGCGACCCCGGCCGGGTTGATTCCGCGCCCAGGTCGAGGATGTCGGCGCCCTCGCGCAGCAGCCGCTCGCAGTACGCGAGCGCCGCGGGCACGTCCGCCAGCCGGCCGCCGTCCGAGAAGGAATCGGGCGTCAGGTTGACGATACCCATCACGCGGGGGCGCGACAGGTCGATGCGCTGCCGCGCGGTCTGCCAGTGCATGGGCTGGATTGTGCGCCAGGGCCACCAACGCCAAGGGGCCCCGAGGGGCCCCTTGGAGCTAGCGCGGCGGTTTCAGGCCGCGCTGGGCGACGGGTCCGTGACCACCGGCGTGCCACCCGAACCGGACGGGGGCGTGCGCGGCGTGAAGTCCTTGGGCGGGCGCGGGTCGCGGCCGGCCATGATGTCGTCCAGCTGCTCGCGGTCGATCGTCTCCCACTCGAGCAGGGCCTTGGTGATGGCTTCCACCTTGTCGCGCTGCTCCTCGATGATGCGGCGCGCCAGGGCGTACTGCTCGTCGATGATGCGGCGCACCTCCTGGTCGACCTTCTGCATGGTCTGCTCGGAGATGTTGGTGGTCTTGGTGACCGAGCGGCCCAGGAACACCTCGCCCTCGTTGTCCGCGTAGACCATCGGGCCCATGACGTCGGACATGCCGTAGCGCATGACCATGTCGCGGGCGATGCTGGTCGCGCGCTCGAAGTCGTTGCTGGCGCCGGTGGTCATCTGGTGCATGAACACCTCTTCCGCGATGCGCCCGCCGAACAGGCTGGCGATGTTGGACAGCATGTATTCCTTGTCCTGCGAGTAGCGGTCCTTCTCGGGCAGGTAGAAGGTGACGCCCAGCGCGCGGCCGCGCGGCATGATGGTCACCTTGTGCACCGGGTCGTGCTTGGGCAGGTTGAGCATCACGATCGCGTGCCCGGCCTCGTGGTAGGCCGTGTTCTTGAGCTCCTCCGCGTCCATGACGGCGGACTTGCGCTCGGGGCCCATGAAGATCTTGTCCTTGGCCTTCTCGAAGTCCTGCATCTCCACCACGCGCGCGTTGCGGCGGGCGGCCATCAGGGCGGCTTCGTTGCAAAGGTTGGCCAGGTCGGCGCCCGACATGCCGGGCGTGCCGCGCGCGATGATGCTGGCGTTGACGTCCTGGCCGATCGGGATCTTGCGCATGTGGACGTTCAGGATCTGCTCGCGGCCGCGGATGTCCGGCAGCTGCACGTAGACCTGGCGGTCGAAGCGGCCCGGGCGCAGCAGCGCCGCGTCCAGGATGTCGGGACGGTTGGTGGCCGCGATGACGATGACGCCCAGGTTGGTCTCGAAGCCGTCCATCTCGACCAGCATCTGGTTGAGGGTCTGCTCGCGCTCGTCGTTGCCGCCGCCCAGGCCGGCGCCACGCTGGCGGCCGACCGCGTCGATTTCGTCGATGAAGATGATGCAAGGCGCGTTCTTCTTGGCGTTCTCGAACATGTCGCGCACACGGGCCGCGCCCACGCCGACGAACATCTCGACGAAGTCGGAACCGGAGATCGAGAAGAACGGCACCTTGGCCTCGCCGGCGATGGCCTTGGCCAGCAGGGTCTTGCCGGTGCCGGGGGGCCCGACCAGCAGCAGGCCGCGCGGGATGCGCCCGCCCAGCTTCTGGAATTTCTGCGGGTCCTTCAGGAAGTCGACGACTTCCTTGGTCTCCTCCTTGGCCTCGTCGCAGCCCGCGACGTCGGCGAAGGTGACCTGGTTGTTGTTCTCGTCGAGCATGCGCGCCTTGCTCTTGCCGAACGAGAACGCGCCGCCCTTGCCGCCGCCCTGCATCTGGCGCATGAAGTAGATCCACACGCCGATCAGCAGCAGCATCGGGCCCCAGCTCACGAGCAGCGTCATGAGCAGCGAGCCTTCCTCGCGCGGCTTGACGTCGAACTTGACGCCGTTGTTCACCAGGTCACCGACCAGGCCGCGATCGAGGTAGGTGGCCGTGGTGCGCACCTTCCCGCCGTCCAGGGTCTCCGCGATGATCTGCGTGCCCCCGGCCTGGCCTTCCTGGATCTCGGCCTTCTTGATCTGCTTGTTGCGGACCTGGTCGAGGAAGTCCGAGTACGCGACCGGCGATGCGCCGGCGGCGCCGCGCGAGTCGAACTGCTTGAACACCGTGAACAGCACGAGCGCGATGACGAGCCAGACGGCGATCTTGGAAAACCACTGATTGTTCAAATCGGACTCCGGGGAGTGGTGAGGCGGGGCGGGCCCATCTCAGGTGCGTCCCATTCTAGGGGTTTCAACCCCGCCCCTAATGCATATTCGCTACGGAATCCATAGTGAATTCGGTGACATCCGGTCACCCGCGCTACAAGGTTTCAACCGGTGCGCTTCAGGCCTACGCCGACGAGGAAGGTCTCCGACGACTTGTCCCGCGACGCCTTGGGTTTGTGAGGCTTGGCGACCCGGAAAGTTTCCTTGAACAGGTGCGCCAGCTGGCTGTAGCCGCTGCCGTGGAACACCTTGGCGACCAGGGCGCCGTCGGGCTTGAGGTGCCGGGTGGCGAAATCGACGGCCAGCTCCACCAGGTCGCTGATGCGGGCGGCGTCGGCCGACGCGATGCCCGACAGGTTGGGCGCCATGTCCGAGACCACGACGTCCACCTTGCGGCCGCCGAGCACCTCCTCCAGCCGGGCGAGCATGGCGTCCTCGCGGAAGTCGCCCTGCAGGAAGGTGACGCCCTCGACGGGCTCCATCGGCAGCAGGTCCAGCGCCACGATGGTGCCGTCCAGCGCGCCCACGGCGGCGCCCTCGGGCGACAGCTTGCGGCGGACGTACTGGCTCCACGCGCCAGGCGCCGAGCCGAGGTCGACGACCACGTGCCCGGGGCGGATCAGGCCGAACGCCTCGTCGATCTCCTTGAGCTTGTACGCCGCGCGGGCCCGGAAGCCCTCCTTCTGCGCCAGCTTCACCCAGGGGTCGTTGACGTGGTCGTTCAACCAGGACTTGTTGACCTTCTTGCTTTTCGTCTTGACTTTCATGCAGCCCCCATTGTCGCCGGGCGTGAAAACTTCCCTTGCGTGTCGGAGGCGGCCAGCACGACCGCACCGCGTGGGCAGACTAAGCCATTCGCCCGCAGTCCGACCCACGGGCGCGCCGTGTTCGCATGCCACCGCACACCAGGACCGGATACCTTGCTTGCATGCAGGACTGCACTTCCGTCCTCCGCCAGATCGAGCAGTACGAGGAACACCTCCACGTGGCGTGCCTCGCACCCGGCACCGGCCGCGTCGTGCCCCTGCGATGCGACGCCTTCACCGGGCTGTACGACAGCCTCTCGGCGGCACCCGCGTTCGAATCGCTGGCCCGGCGCCTGGTGCACTCCCACTGGGCGGCCAACGCCATCATCGAACGGCTCGCGCAAGCGACCGCCGCCGAGCAGGACCTGCGGCAGCTCGCCCAGGTCCGCCATGACATCCATGGCCAGCTGCGCGCGATCCGCCGCAGCCTGGTGCGGCGCGGGATGCAGCCGCAGAAGCCGAAGGCCGACTGGCTGCGCGCGATCCTGTTCCGGCCGCTGCGCTGAAAACGTCGCGCCCGCTATCGCGGGGATAATGCGCGCATGCCTGCCCTCGAACTGTCCATCGCCGAACGCAAGGCGCACCGCGCCGAAGCCCACCACCTCGACCCCGTGGTGATGGTCGGCAACGAGGGCCTCACGCCTTCCGTCGTCAAGGAAACCGAAGCCGCGCTCAATGCCCACGGCCTGATCAAGGTGCGCGTGCTCGGCGACGACCGCGAAGCGCGCGAGGCGGTCTACCAGCAGCTGTGCGACCAGCTGAACGCCGCGCCGATCCAGCACATCGGCAAGCTGCTGGTGCTGTGGCGGCCGAAGCCGGAGAAGATCAAGGAAGCCGACGAGGACCGCAAGCCGGGCCCGAAGGACTTCAAGGTCCTGAAGTACAGCAAGCGCGGCGGCCAGCGGCCGGAGGTGCGAAGCGTGCGCGTGCTGGGCAACCAGCGCCTGACCCCCGGCGGCCAGGTCAAGCGCGCCAAGCCCAAGCAGAAGTCGGTCAAGAAGGGCCGGCTGGACTGATCGCCGGCGGCGATCAGCGCCCTGCCTGATCGTCGAGATCCCGGCTTTCGCCGGGATGGCCGTCGCGCTTCGCGGAGCCGGCCACTCTCCACAACACCACCAGCGCGCAGGCCCACTGCAGCGCGTAGAGCGCCGTGCCGACCGTGTGCCACAGGCGCAGGTTCTCGCGCGCGACGATGCGCGGTGCCACCGCGAACTCGCCCAGCAGCGCCAGCAGCATGCCGGCGAGCACGAAGGCCAGCGCGCCCCCCGCCCACTCCATGCGCGACGTCGAGTCGCGCGATGCGACGAGCAGCACGAGTCCGCAGGCGAGGCCTACCCATGCCTGCGCCGAGAACAGGCGCGCGGCAGCCTGGCCGGCGAGCGCCGGTGAAGGCAAGGTGGCGAACAGCAGCGGGACGGCGAGCGCGCCGATGGCGGTCAGCCCGCCCCACCAGAGCGCGGCGGCGAGAACCGGGACGCGGTGCCGCCAGCCCATGGCTCAGCGGTAGTGGACAGCGACGATCTCGTAGCGCTTGGTGCCGCCCGGGGCCTGCACTTCGGCGGTGTCGCCCTCCTCCTTGCCGATCAGCGCACGGGCGATCGGGCTGGAGATGTTGATCAGGCCCTGCTTCAGGTCGGCCTCGTCCTCGCCGACGATCTGGTAGGTGACGGCGTCGCCCGAATCCTCTTCCTCGAGGTCGACGGTGGCGCCGAACACGACCTTGCCGCCGGCGTCCAGCCCGGTCGGGTCGATGACCTGGGCCGCGGCCAGCTTGCCTTCGAGTTCGCGGATGCGGCCTTCGATGAAGCCCTGGCGGTCCTTGGCGGCGTCGTACTCGGCGTTCTCCGACAGGTCACCCTGGGCGCGCGCCTCGGCGATGGCCTGGATCACGGCCGGACGCTGGACGGTCTTGAGCTCGTGCAGCTCGGCCTTCAGTTTCTCGATGCCGCGCTTGGTGATGGGAATGGTCGCCATGTGTGTTTCTCGTGATGCAAAGGAAAACCGCCGACCGTTGCCGACCGGCGGTGTCCATCTGGGGCAATGATACCGAAGCGCGCTGGCGCGGCGGTTCAGGGGCGCGAGGGCAGCGGCGCGCCTTGCAGGGGGCGGCCCTGGAGCCGGGTCAGGATGCCCAGCGGGCTCGCCGCCGGCTCGTACTGCGCCGCGACGGGCAGGTGGAAGGTCTGCTCCATCATGAACTGGCCCCCCATGGCGGCATGCAGCGTGTGGTCGGAAAAGCAGACCCACGAGCAACCGGCCGGGAAGTCGACCCGCTGCTGCGGCGCTTCGCGCTGGTACGCGTCGTCCATCTTCAGCAGGTCGTGCAGCTGCAGCATCAGGTGGTCGTACTCGCTGCGCAGCGACTTGGTGACGCCGACCGCGTCCAGCAGCTTCGCCTGCAGGGGCGAATACGGCTTGGCCCTGGGCAGGTAGCGGCGGGCCATGTCCTCGAAGGGCTCGCCGACGCGCCAGGTGCGCGGCGCGCCCTGCGGGTTGATGTTGGTGAACACGCGCAGGATGCGCTCGCCGTAGTTCGGCCGCGAAGGGAACGCGTCGACGTGCAGGCGGCGGTCGTCGGCTCGCACGGACTGCTTGCGGGTCTCGACCTGCGCCGGCCGCAGGCTGGTCGGCGCGGCGCGCAGGTGCGCGTCGTACGCGGGGAACAGGCCGCGGACCAGGGCGCGTGCGTGCTGTGAGAAGCGCTGCACCAGGGCCTGCACGGTGCGTTGCGCGGCTTCGTCGCCGGCCACGCCCTTGAGCTGCCCTTGCGCGTCCAGGCTGATGTTGCGCACGCCGGGTGCCAGCAACTCCGGACGCATCAGGGCGCGCTCGGCCTCGTCGAGCCGGAACGCCAACCGCGGCAGGACCAGGACCCGGCCTGCCTCGACTGCTGCGATCCAGCGCGGGTCGCTGCGCGCGGCAGACCAGTCGTCCAGGTCGAGCGTGACCAGCGCGTCCATGGCTTCAGGCCAGTTGCGCGTGCAGTTCCTGGATGGAGCTGACGCCCAGGTCGTCCATGTACTTCATGCCTTCGACGGCCGCTTCCGCGCCGGCGATGGTGGTGAAGGTCGTGACGCGGGCCAGCAGCGCCGAGGTGCGGATCGCACGCGAGTCGGTGATCGCGTTGCGGCGCTCCTCGACCGTGTTGATCACCATGCAGACCTCTTCGTTCTTGAGCATGTCGACCACGTGCGGGCGTCCTTCGGCGACCTTGTTCACAGGCTGGCAGGGAACGCCTGCCGCGCTGATGGCGGCGGCGGTGCCCTTGGTGGCGGCGAGTTCGAAGCCCAGCGCATGCAGCTGGCGCGCGACTTCGATCGCGCGCGGCTTGTCGCCGTTCTTCACCGTCAGGAACACCTTCTTCACCTTGTCGCCCGGGCGCGGCAGCTTGGTGCCGGCGGCGATCTGGCTCTTCACGAAGGCTTCGCCGAAGGTCTTGCCCACCCCCATCACCTCGCCGGTCGACTTCATTTCCGGGCCGAGGATGGTGTCGACGCCCGGGAACTTCACGAACGGGAACACCGCTTCCTTGACGCTGAAGTAAGGCGGCGTGACCTCCTCGCGGATGCCCTGCTGCTCGAGCGACTGGCCCACCATGCAGCGCGCGGCGACCTTGGCCAGCTGGATGCCGGTGGCCTTGCTCACGTAGGGCACGGTGCGCGACGCGCGCGGGTTGACCTCCAGCACGAAGATGACGTCCTGGCCGTCCTTCTCCTGGATCGCGAACTGCACGTTCATCAGGCCCACGACGCTGAGCGCCTTGGCCATCGCGGCGGTCTGGCGCTTCAGTTCGTCGACCGTGCCCTGCGACAGCGAGTACGGCGGCAGCGAGCAGGCGGAATCGCCCGAGTGCACGCCGGCCTGCTCGATGTGTTCCATCACGCCGCCGATGAAGGTGCGCTGCCCGTCCGACAGGCAGTCGACGTCGCACTCGATCGCGTCGTTGAGGAAGCGGTCCAGCAGCACGGGCGAGTCGTTGGAGACCTTCACGGCCTCGCGCATGTAGCGCTCCAGGTCGCGCTGCTCGTGCACGATCTCCATGGCGCGGCCGCCCAGCACGTACGAGGGACGCACGACGAGCGGGTAGCCCAGCGCCTGCGCTTTCTCCAGCGCTTCGGCTTCGGTGCGCGCGGTGGCGTTCGGCGGCTGGCGCAGGCCCAGGTCCTGCAGCAGCTTCTGGAATCGCTCCCGATCTTCCGCGGCATCGATCATGTCCGGGCTGGTGCCCACGATCGGCACGCCTTCGGCTTCCAGGCCCAGCGCGAGCTTCAGCGGGGTCTGGCCGCCGTACTGCACGATCACGCCGGCGGGCTTTTCCTTGTCGACGATCTCGAGGACGTCCTCGAGCGTCAGCGGCTCGAAGTAGAGGCGGTCGCTGGTGTCGTAGTCGGTGGACACGGTTTCCGGGTTGCAGTTGACCATGATGGTCTCGTACCCGTCCTCGCGCAGCGCGAGCGCCGCGTGCACGCAGCAGTAGTCGAACTCGATGCCCTGGCCGATGCGGTTGGGACCGCCGCCCAGCACCATGATCTTCTTCTTGTTGGTCGGCTCAGCTTCGCACTCGTCCTCGTAGGTCGAGTACATGTAGGCGGTATCGGTGGCGAATTCGGCGGCGCAGGTGTCCACGCGCTTGTAGACCGGGCGCACGCCCAGCTTCTTGCGCTGCTCGCGCACGGCCTTGTCGTTGGTCTTGAGCAGCTTGGCCAGGCGGCGGTCGGAGAAGCCCTTGCGCTTGAGCAGGCGCAGCGTCTTCGCGTCGATGGCCGCCAGAGCGCCTTCGCCCTTTTGCGCCGCCAGCTTGTCCAGCTCGAGTTCGATCTTCACGATCTCCTCGATCTGCACCAGGAACCACTTGTCGATCTTCGTCAGGTCATAGACCTCGTCGACCGACAGCCCTTGCGCGAACGCGTCGCCGACGTACCAGATGCGCTCGGGGCCGGGCTCGCCCAGCTCCTTCTCCAGCACTTCGCGGTCCTGCGTCTTCTCGTTCAGGCCGTCGACGCCGACCTCGAGGCCGCGCAGCGCCTTCTGGAACGATTCCTGGAAGGTGCGGCCCATGGCCATCACCTCGCCCACCGACTTCATCTGCGTGGTCAGGCGCGAGTCGGCCTGCGGAAACTTCTCGAACGCGAAGCGCGGGATCTTGGTGACGACGTAGTCGATCGACGGCTCGAAGCTCGCGGGCGTCGCGCCGCCGGTGATCTCGTTGCGCAGTTCGTCCAGCGTGTAGCCCACGGCCAGCTTGGCCGCCACCTTGGCGATCGGGAAGCCGGTGGCCTTGGAGGCCAGCGCCGACGAGCGCGACACGCGCGGGTTCATCTCGATGACGATCATGCGACCGTCCTTCGGGTTGATCGAGAACTGCACGTTCGAGCCGCCGGTGTCGACGCCGATCTCGCGCAGCACCGCCAGCGACGCGTTGCGCATCAGCTGGTATTCCTTGTCGGTGAGCGTCTGCGCCGGCGCGACCGTGATCGAGTCGCCGGTGTGCACGCCCATCGGGTCCAGGTTCTCGATCGAGCAGACGATGATGCAGTTGTCCGCCTTGTCGCGGACCACTTCCATCTCGAACTCCTTCCAGCCGAGCAGCGATTCCTCGATCAGGAGTTCGTTGGTGGGCGACGCTTCCAGGCCGCGCTTGCAGATGACCTCGAATTCCTCGGCGTTGTAGGCGATGCCGCCGCCGGTGCCGCCCAGCGTGAAGCTGGGGCGGATGACGGTGGGGAAACCGACGGTGCGCTGCACCGCCCAGGCCTCGTCCATCGAGTGCGCGATGCCCGAGCGCGCCGAGCCCAGGCCGATGCGCGTCATCGCCTCCTTGAACTTCTGGCGGTCCTCGGCCTTGTCGATCGCTTCCGGCGTCGCGCCGATCAGCTCGCACTTGTACTTGTGCAGCACGCCGTTGCGCCACAGGTCCAGCGCGCAGTTCAGCGCCGTCTGGCCGCCCATGGTGGGCAGGATCGCGTCCGGCTTCTCCTTGGCGATGATCTTCTCGACCGTCTGCCAGGTGATCGGCTCGATGTAGGTGACGTCGGCCGTGGCCGGGTCCGTCATGATCGTCGCCGGGTTGCTGTTGATCAGGATGACCTTGTAGCCCTCCTCGCGCAGCGCCTTGCACGCCTGCACGCCCGAGTAGTCGAACTCGCAGGCCTGGCCGATGATGATCGGGCCCGCGCCGATGATGAGGATGCTCTTGATGTCTGTGCGCTTGGGCATGGCTTACTTCTTCTTCTGGTCCATCAGCGCGGTGAACTTGTCGAACAAGTAGCCGATGTCATGGGGTCCGGGGGAGGCTTCCGGGTGGCCCTGGAAGCAGAACGCGGGCCTGTCGGTGCGCTCGAGGCCCTGCAGGGTGCCGTCGAACAGCGAGACGTGCGTGGCCCGCATGTTCTTCGGCAGCGTCTTCTCGTCCACCGCGAAGCCGTGGTTCTGGCTGGTGATCGACACGCGGCCGTTGTCCAGGTCCTTGACCGGGTGGTTCGCGCCGTGGTGGCCGAACTTCATCTTGAACGTCTTGGCGCCCGAGGCGAGCGCGAGGATCTGGTGGCCCAGGCAGATGCCGAACGTGGGGTAGCCGTCCTCGACCAGCTCGCGTGTCGCGTCGACCGCGTAGTCGCACGGCTCCGGGTCGCCGGGGCCGTTGGACAGGAACACGCCGTCGGGCTGCAGCTTCCTCACTTCCGCGGCGGGCGTCTTCGCCGGCACCACGGTGACCTTGCAGCCGCGCTCGGCCAGCATGCGCAGGATGTTCTTCTTGACACCGTAGTCGAAGGCGACCACGTGGTACTTCGGCTGGTGCAGCTGGCCGTAGCCGCTGCCCAGCTTCCACTCGGTCTGGTCCCAGTCGTAGCTGCGCTGGACCGACACGTCCTTCGCGAGATCCAGGCCGGCCATCGCTGGCGCCTTGCGCGCCTCGGCCACCGCGCGCTCGATGACGGCGGGCGTGACTTCCTTGCCCTGCTCGAGGGCAACGATGCAGCCGTTCTGCGCGCCCTTGGTGCGCAGCAGGCGGGTGAGCTTGCGGGTGTCGATGTCGGCGATGCCGACGGTGTTCTCGCGCTGCAGGTACTGCGACAGCGTCATGTCGGCGCGGAAGCTCGACGCGACCAGCGGCAGGTCGCGGATGATCAGCCCGGCGGCATGGACCTTGGCGGCTTCGACGTCCTCGGCGTTGACCCCGTAGTTGCCGATGTGCGGGTACGTCAGCGTGACGATCTGCCGCTCGTAGCTGGGGTCGGTGAGGATTTCCTGGTAGCCGGTGAGTGCCGTGTTGAACACGACCTCGCCGCAGGTGGAGCCGGTGGCCCCGATCGAAGTGCCGACAAAGACCGTGCCGTCTGCGAGTGCCAGGATGGCGGGGGAGGAATCGCCCTGAGGGGACAGAAGCACTGGGTTCTCCGAAATCGGTATCGGGTACGCCCAAACCACAGCCGAAGGCCGGTGCCGTCGGTGTTGCTTTTGTTCAGGGGAGGAGCTTCGGCGGCGCTAGGCGTACGGTTTGCGGGAAAGCCGCTGATTATAGCTTGCGGCGCTGCTCCGAACTCTTCGATGGCTCAGCGCGCGGCACCGCTCGCGTGCAGGCAGATCGCGGCGGCCGCCGCGACGTTGAGCGACTCCTCGCCGCCGGGCTGCGCGATGCGCACCTGCAGCGTGGCGCGCGCCAGAAGGTCCGGCGACACGCCCTGCCCTTCGTGGCCGAACAGCCAGGCGCAGGGCCACGGCAGCTTGCCCTCGTGCAGCAGGCCGCCCTGGTGCGAACTGGTCGCGAGCAACGGCGCCCGCAACGCGTCGAGCAGCTGCTGCTCCGCGCCGTCGTGCAGCGCGAGCGCGAAATGCGCGCCCATCCCGGCGCGCAGCACCTTGGGCGACCACAGCGACGCGCTGCCCTTGAGCGCGACGACCTGGCGGAAGCCGAACGCCGCCGCGCTGCGCAGGATGGAACCGACGTTGCCGGCGTCCTGCACGCGGTCGAGGACGACGGTCGGCGCAAGAGGATCGAGCGCGGATGTCACGGGCACCGCCACCACCGCACCGACACGCGCCGGCGAGTCCAGCGTGCTCAACGCGTTGAACAGCGGATCGGCGAGTTCGAGACTCGCGGGCGCGGGAATGCGCAGCGCGCGCGGGCACGACTCGGCATGCACGGCCAACACCGGCACCACGCCGCGCGCGATCGCCGCGCGTGCGAGATGGTCGCCCTCGAGCCAGACGCGGCCCTGCTTTCGCCAGGCCGTGTTGTCCTGCGCCAGCTGGCGCAGCGCCTTGTACTGGGGATTGGCCGCCGACCGGACGACGGCAGGCGGCGACGTCACTGCACCACCGTGACGGTGACGCCGCCGGCCGGGTTCAGCGTCATGGTGGCCGCGACCGGCGCGAAGAACCGGCGGTGGTGCACGCAGGCGCCGTGCACCTTCAGGGCCTCGAGATGCTCGGGCGTGCTGTAGCCCTTGTGCGACGCGAAGCCGTATTGCGGGTACTGGTCGTGCAGTTCGGTCAGCAGCCGGTCGCGGTGGACCTTGGCGAGGATGGACGCGGCGGAAATCGCCTTGACCTTCGCGTCGCCGCCGACGATGGCTTCGGCCAGCACCTCGATGCGCGGCAGCGCGTTGCCGTCGACCAGCACCTTGGCGGGTTTCAGCCGCAGGCCCTCCACCGCGCGCTTCATGGCCAGCATCGTCGCGTGGTAGATGTTCAGCTGGTCGATCTCCTCGACGCTCGCCTGCGCGACCGAGCAGCACAGCGCCTTGTCCATGATCTGGTCGTACAGGCGCTCGCGCTGCAACGCGGTGAGCTGCTTGGAATCGTTGAGGCCGCGGATGCGCTTGGTGTCGTCGAGGATGACGGCGGCCGCGACGACCGGGCCCGCGAGCGGGCCGCGGCCCGCCTCGTCGACGCCGGCCATCAGGCCGACCGGGTCCCAGGCCAGGCGGGCCTGCTCAACTCTGGATAACTTCTTCGATCGCATGCGTGGCCAATGTCGCCGTGTCGCGCCGCAACTCGCCGTGCAGCGCCCTGAACCTCGTCCGGACCGCCGCCATTCTGCCCGGAGCCTCGAGCCAATCCAACAGCGCACGTGCAAGTGCTTGTGGGGTGGCGTCGTGCTGCAGCAACTCTGGCACGACGAATTCCCCGCACAGGATGTTCGGCAGCCCGACCCAGGGCTGCAGTTGCTTGCGGCGCATCAACGCATGCGTGATCGCGTTCACGCGGTACGAGATCACCATCGGCCGCTGGTACAGCGCGGCTTCCAGCGTGGCCGTGCCGCTGGCGATCAGCGTGAGATCGCAGGCGGCCAGCACATCGTGCGAGCGGCCGTCGACGATCGTGAGCACGTCCGGGTCCAGGCCGGCATACGCGGCCGCCGCTTCGATGCGGGCACGCAGCCTCGGGATCGCGGGGACGATGAACCGCACGCCCGGCCGCTGGCGGCGCAGCAGCACCGCGGCTTCGAAGAAGATGCCGGCCAGGCGCTGCACCTCGGCGGCGCGGCTGCCGGGCAGGATGGCGACGACCTCGCCGTCGCGCGCGAGCCCGAGGCTGGCGCGCGCCGCCGCCTGGTCCGGCTCGGCCGGGATGACGTTGGCCAGCGGATGGCCGACGTAGGTGGCCGGCACGCCGTGGCTGCGCAGCAGGTCGGGCTCGAACGGGAAGATGCACAGCACGTGGCCACAGGCGCGCCGGATCTTCTCGATGCGCTCGGGGCGCCACGCCCAGATGGACGGGCAGACGAAGTGCGCGGTGCGAACGCCGCGGTCGCGCAATTGCAATTCGAGGTCGAGGTTGAAGTCGGGCGCATCGACGCCGATGAACAGGTCCGGCGGGTCGGCCAGCAGCCGGTCGCGCAGCTGGCGGCGGATGCCCACCAGTTCGCGGTAGTGGCGCAGCACCTCGACGTAGCCGCTGACGGCGAGCTTCTCGTGCGGCCACCATGGCTGGAAGCCCTGCGCCTGCATGCGCGGGCCGCCGATGCCGGCCGATTGCAGTCCGGGCCAGCGGCCGCGCAGGCCGCCGAGCAGCAAGCCGGCCAGCAGGTCGCCGGATGCCTCGCCCGCGACCAGCGCGAAGCGCGGTGCACCGTCCATGGTCAGCGCGCGATGCCGCGCGTGGCCGCCGCGAGGAAGGCGCTCATCAGGGCGACATCCCCGGCGGCTTCCGGCATCTCGCCCGCGAGCGCGCCGATGGCGGCCTTGGCGTCGTCCAGGGTGCGCCCTTCGCGATACAGCAGCTTGTGCATCTTGCGCACGGCCGCGATGCGGGCATCGCTGAAGCCGCGCCGCTTGAGGCCGACGACGTTGACGCCGCGAACCGCCAGCGGGTTGCCGTCGACCAGCATGTACGGCGGGACGTCCTGCGACACCGCGCTCTGGAACCCGAGCATCGCGTGCGCGCCGACCTTGGTGAACTGGTGGATGCCGGTGAGGCCACCGATCGTCACCCAGTCGCCGATCTCGACGTGGCCGCCCAGCGTGCTGTTGTTGGCCATGGTGACGTTGTCGCCGACGACGCAGTCGTGGCCGACGTGCGTGTACGCCATGATCCAGTTGTCGTTGCCGATGCGGGTGACGGCCTTGTCCTGCACCGTGCCGACGTGCAGCGTGACGAACTCGCGGATGGTGTTGCGGTCGCCGATCACCAGCTGCGTCGGCTCGCCCTTGTACTTCTTGTCCTGGTTGGCCGCGCCGATGGAGCCGAACTGGAAGATTCGGTTGTCGCGCCCGATCGTCGTGTGCCCCTCGAGCACGACGTGCGCCGCGATGGTGGTGCCGGCCCCGACCTTCACGTCCGGGCCGATGACCGTGTACGGCCCCACCTCGACGCCGGCGTCGAGCTCGGCTTTCGGGTCGACGAGGGCCGTCGGGTGGATCTGCGCCATGCGGGCGGCTCCGCTCAGGCGATGGTGCGCATCGTGCACATCAGCTCGGCCTCGCAGGCGACCTCGTCGCCCACGCGCGTGACACCCTTGAACTTGTAGATGCCGGCCTTGTGGCGCAGCACCTCGACGTCCATCACGAGCTGGTCCCCCGGTTCGACCGGGCGCTTGAAGCGCGCGGCGTCGATGCCGGCGAAGTAGTAGACGGTCTTGTCGTCGGGCGTGACGCCCTGGCTGGCGAAGGACAGCAGCGCGGCCGCCTGCGCCATCGCCTCGAGCATCAGCACGCCCGGCATCACCGGGCGGTGCGGGAAGTGGCCGGTGAAGAACGGTTCGTTGATGGTGACGTTCTTGATCGCGCGGATGCTCTTGTCCTTCTCGACGGCGAGGACGCGGTCGACCATCAGGAACGGGTAGCGGTGCGGCAGCAGCTTGAGGATCTGGTGGATGTCGAGCATCAGGATTTCTTCTCGAGGTTGCGCACGCGTTCGCGCAAGGCGTGCAGCTGCTTGAGCGACGCGGCGTTCTTCTCCCAGGACGCATTGTCGTCGATGGGAAACACGCCGGTGTAGTGGCCGGGCTTGCGGATGGAGCGCGTGACCAGCGTGAACGAGTCGACGTGCACGTGGTCGGCGATGGTGAGGTGGCCCAGGATGCCGGCGCTGCCGCCGATGGTGCAGTGCGCGCCGATGGTGGCGCTGCCCGCGATGCCGACGCAGCCCGCGATGGCGGTGTGGTGGCCGATGCGCACGTTGTGGCCGACCTGGATCAGGTTGTCCAGCTTCACGCCGTCCTCGATCACCGTGTCGGCGAGCGCGCCTCGGTCGATGCAGGTGTTGGCGCCGATCTCGACGTCGTCGCCAATCGTGACGGCGCCCAGCTGCTCGATCTTGACCCACGCGCCCTGGTGCGGCGCGAAGCCGAAGCCGTCGGCGCCGATGACGACGCCCGGATGCAGCACGCAGCGGGCGCCGATGCGGCAGCCCTCGCCCACGTGCACGCGCGCCTTGAGCACCGTGCCCGGGCCGATGCGGGCGCCGCGCTCGACCACGCACAGCGCGCCGACGCGCGCCGACGGATCGACCACGGCATCGGCATCGATGACCGCGGTGGGATGGATGGCGGGGCCGGCCGGCGGCGCGCTACGCGCCTTCCACAGCTGGGTGGTGCGGGCGAAATAGAGATACGGGTCGTCGGCGACGATGGCGGCGCCGCGCGCGAGTGCGGCTTCACGCATCGCCGGGCCGACGATGACGCAGCCGGCCGCGCTGGCGGCCAGCTGCTGCTGGTAACGGGGGTTGCTCAGGAAGCTGAGCTGGGACGCGGTCGCCAGCTCGAGCGGCGCGAGGCCGTCGATGAGCGCGTCCCGGGACCCGTGGAGTTCGCCGCCGAGCGCATCGACCAGATCGCCCAGGCGCAGCTGCACGGCGGCCTCACTTGGCGGCGTTCAGCGCCTTGATCACCTTGTCGGTGATGTCGTACTTGGGGTTGATGTAGACCGCTTCCTGCACGATCAGGTCGAACTTCTCCTGCTCGGCGACCTGCCGCACGATGCGGTTGGCGCGGTCGAGGACCTGCTGCAGTTCCTCGTTCTTGCGGGCGTTGAGGTCCTCGGTGAACTCGCGGCGCTTGCGCTGGAACTCGCGGTCCTGGTCGACCAGCTGCTTCTGGCGCTGCTGGCGCTGGCTCTCGGACAGCGTCGGCGCTTCGCGCTCGTATTTGTCCGAGGCGGCCTTCAGCGTGTTGCCGAGGTCGTTGATTTCCTTCTCGCGGCGGGAGAACTCCGCCTCGAGCTTGGATTGCGCCGCCTTGGCGGTCTGGGCCTCGCGGAACACGCGGTCGGTGTTGACGAAGCCGATGCGGAGATCCTCCGCCAGCGCGGGCATGGACAGGGCGAGCCCGCCCAGGAGGGCGGCCACCGCGGAGCGGCTCAGGGACTTCATCAGAAGGAGGTTCCGATCTGGAATTGCAGGGGTTGGATTCTATCGCCCTCGAATTTGCGGAAGGGCTTGGCGTAGGCGATCCTCAGCGGTCCGACCGGCGAGATCCAGGAGAAGCCGATGCCGTAGGACGCGCGCAGCTCGTTCAGGCGCCACGGCTCGCTCTGGCTCCAGACGTTGCCGGCGTCGGTGAAGGCGAACAGCCGCAACGTGCGGTCGTTGCCGGCGCCCGGGAACGGGGCCAGCACCTCGCCGTTGAGGGTGATCTTGCGCTGGCCGCCGACGACGGCACCGGTGACGTCGCGCGGGCCCAGCGTGCCCTGTTCGAAACCGCGCACCGAGCCGAGGCCGCCGGAGTAGAAGTTCTTGAACACCGGGTACGGGTTGTTGCCGATCGCCTTGCCCAGCCCGAGCTCGCCGTTGAAGGCCAGGGTGAACTGCTTGGACAGCGCGATGAACTGCTGGTACTGGTAGCTGGCCCGGACGTAGTGCACGTCGCCCAGCAGGCCCAGTTCGCCGGACGCGCGCTGCATGCGGCCGCGGGTGGGCGCGAGCGCGCTGTCGCGCGTGTCGCGGCCCCAGCCGATGGTGAACGGCAGCAGCGTGCTGGTGTAGCCGATGCGCTCGGCGTACTCGAGGTAGTACGCCGGCATGTTGGTGCCCGGCTTGATCTGCGTGCGCTCGCCGCTCAGGCCGAAGAACACCGTGTCGAACTCGCTGAACGGCACGCCGAAGCGCAGGCCGGCGCCGCTGGTCGACAGCGAATAGTTGCCGCCCTGGTTCTCGTACGGCTTGGACGCGCGGTGGTACAGGTCGAACGTGCGGGAAATGCCGTCCTCGGTGAAGTACGGGTCCGTGTTGCTGAACACGAACGTCTGGTTGTACTTGCTCGTGTTGACGTCCAGGCCCAGGTACTGGCCGGAGCCGAACGCGTTTTCCTGCCGCACGGAGAAGCCCAACGCCAGCTTGTCGGCGCTGGAGAAGCCCGCCGACAGCTGCAGCGTGCCGGTCGGCTTCTCGGCGATGTTGACATTCAGGTCGACCTGGTCCGGCGCGCCGGGCACGTCGACCGTGTCGATGTTGACTTCCTTGAAGTAGCCCAGGCGGTCGACGCGGTCCTTGGACAGCTTGATCTTGTCGCCGTCGTACCAGCTCGACTCGAACTGGCGGAACTCGCGGCGGATCACCTCGTCGCGGGTGCGCGTGTTGCCGCCGATGTTGACCTTGCGCACGTAGGCGCGGCGCGACGGGTCGGCCACCAGCGTGATGGCCACGCGGTTGTTGGCGCGGTCGATGTCCGGGCGCGCCTCGACCTGCGCGAACGCGTAGCCGAAGGTGCCGAAGTAGTCCGTGAAGGCCTTGGTGGTCTGCGTCACCAGGTCGGCGTTGTAGGCCTCGCCGGGGACGATGCGCACCAGCGACTTGAACTCGTCGTCCTTGCCCAGGTAGTTGCCTTCCAGCTTGACGCCGGTGACCACGTAGCGCTGGCCCTCGGCGACGTTCACCGTGATGGTGATGTCCTGCTTGTCGGGCGAGATCGAGACCTGGGTCGAGTCGATGCGGAACTCGAGGTAGCCGCGCGACAGGTAGTACGAGCGCAGCGACTCCAGGTCGGCGTTGAGCTTGGTGCGCGAGTAGCGGTTGCTCTTGGTGTACCAGGACAGGAAGCCGCCGGTGTCCAGGTCGAACAGGCCGCGAAGCGTGCTCTCGCTGAAGGCCTTGTTGCCGACGATGCGGATGTCCTTGATGCGCGCGGGCTCGCCCTCGGTCACCGTGAACGTGAGGTTGACCCGGTTGCGCTCGACCGGCGTCATGGTGGTCACCACCTCGGCGCCGTACAGGCTCTTGTCGATGTACTGGCGGCGCAGTTCCTGCTCGGCGCGGTCGACCAGCGACTGGTCGTACGGGCGCCCCTCGGCGAGGCCGACTTCGCGCAGCGCCTTGCGCAGCGAGTCCTTGTCGAATTCCTTCAGGCCGGCGAAGTCGATCTCGGCGATGGAGGGACGCTCCTCGACGATCACCACCAGCACGTCGCCCGCGACCTCGAGGCGCACGTCCTTGAACAGGCCGAGCGCGAACAGCGAGCGGATGGCCGCCGTGCCCTTCTCGTCGCTGTACTGGTCGCCCACGCGCACCGGCATGGAGGCGAAGACGGTCCCGGGTTCGACCCGCTGCAGGCCCTCGATCCGGATGTCCCTCACGGTGAAGGGATCGACCGCCCATGCGTTGACGGCGAAAGCCGCAGCGACCATGCCCGACACGGTGCGCGCGCGCATGCGCAAGAACTGTTTTTTCATCGAATCCGAAGTGTCCCCGCCGGCCCGGGACCGGCCGCGGCCAGGCCGTGAGTTGTTGTGTGTGTCAACCGAAGAGACGCGTGACGTCGTTGAAGATGGCGATGGTCATCATCGCCAGCAGCACCGCCACTCCGCCGCGCTGCAGCCGCTCCATCCACACTTGCGGGATGCTTCGCCCAGTCACTGCCTCCCAAAGATAATACATCAGGTGCCCGCCATCCAAGACGGGCAGAGGCAGCAGGTTCAGGACGCCGAGGCTCACGCTGATCGCGGCGAGGAAGCCCAGGTATTGCAGCAGGCCCAGGCTCGCCGACTTGCCCGCGTATTCGGCGATCGTGAACGGGCCGCTCAGGTTCTTCAGCGACGCCTGGCCCAGGACCATGCGGCCCATCATGCGCAGCGTCAGCAGCGAATACTCGCCGGTCTTGATCGCCGCGAGCCGCAGGCCTTCGACCGGCCCGTGCCGCACCGTCGTCATCGCCGGCATCTCGCCCACGACGGCGTTGATGCGGGCGATGCGCTGGCCACCGACCGTTTCCAGCCGCGGCTGCACCTCGACGTCCAGCACGCGGCCTTCGCGCTGCACGCGCCAGGTCGCCGCGGCCGGCGTGCCGTCGGCGCCCTGCTTCGCGATCCACTCGCGCAGCTGCATCGCGTCACCGACTTCGGTGCCGCCCGCGCGCAGGACCAGGTCGCCGGCCTGCAGGCCGGCGCGCTCGGCGGGGCCGCCGGCGATGACCTCGCCGATGACCGGGCGCGAGAACGGCGTCAGCACGCCGATCCGGCGGAACAGCGCGGCGTCGGCCTCGCGCGGTTGCAGGGCCGCCAGCGGCAGCACCACGTCGCGCGCGCTGCTGCGGCCGTCGCCCACGACTTGCAGGCGCACGTCATGGCCATCGAGCGCGCCGCGCGTGATGAGCCAGCGCACCTCCTCGAACGACCGCACGGGCCTGGCCTCTTCGCCGTCGAACGAAGCCGCCCGCACGCGGTCGCCGACCTGGAGGCCGGCTTCTTGCGCCAGGGAGCCGGCGATGGGCGCGCCGAGCACGGGCTGCGGCTCCTGCTGGCCCCACCAGTTCAGGCCGGCGTACAGCAGCGTCGCGAGCACCAGGTTCGCCAGCGGGCCGGCGGCCACGATGGCCGCCCGCTTGCCGACCGGTTGCGTGTTGAAGGCGCGATGCCGCTCTTCGGGAGCGACGGGCCCCTCGCGCTCGTCCAGCATGCGCACGTAGCCGCCCAGCGGGATGGCGCCGATGACGAATTCGGTGTCCTGCCCCGGCCGCTGGCGGCGCGGCTTCCAGCTGCGCAGCGGCTTGCCGAAGCCGACCGAGAAGCGCAGCACCTTGACGCCGCAGGCGACCGCGACGCGGTAGTGGCCCCATTCATGGATGGCGATCAGCACGCCGAGCGCGACGATGAAGGCGGGAATCACGAGCATGCTGCCTCCCGTGCAGGGGTCAATGGAGCCGTGCGATGCGGTCGCGGGCGGTGCGCCGCGCGCTGGCGTCCAGCGCCAGCAGGTCCGCCAGCGCCTGAGGCTTGGAGGGAACCACCGCGTCCAAAGTTTCGACGTTCACGCGGTGGATGTGGTCGAAGCGGATGCGCCGGTCGAGGAAGGCGGCCACCGCCTCTTCGTTGGCCGCGTTCAGGACCGCCGTCGTGCCCGAGGGCGCGCGCAGCGCGTCCCAGGCCAGCTGCAATCCGGGGAAGCGTTCGCGGTGCCCCTTGCTGTCGAGCGACTCGAAGCTCATCGCGGCGAGTTGCGAGAAGTCCAGGGCGGCCGCGCCGGAGGGGATGCGCTCGGGCCACGCGAGGCCGTAGGCGATCGGCACGCGCATGTCCGGAGTGCCGAGCTGGGCCACCACCGAGTGGTCGCGGTACTGCACCATCGAGTGGATCACGCTCTGCGGATGGATGACGACGTCCAGGCGGTCGGGCGGCAAGCCGAACAGGTAGCGCGCCTCGATCACTTCCAGCGCCTTGTTCATCATGGTCGCCGAGTCGACCGAGATCTTGCGGCCCATGACCCAGTTCGGGTGCGCGCAGGCCTGCTCCGGCGTCACGTCGCGCAGCGACTGCGGATCACGCTCGCGGAACGGCCCGCCGGACGCCGTGAGGATGATGCGGTCGACGCGGTGGGGCCAGGAGGCGGGGTCTTCGGGCAGCGACTGGAAGATGGCCGAATGCTCGCTGTCGATCGGCAGCAGGCGCGCGCCGCCCTCCTGCACCGCCTGCAGGAACACGTCGCCACCGACGACCAGGGCTTCCTTGTTGGCCAGCAACAGGCGCTTGCCCGCGCGTGCGGCGGCGAGGCACGAAGACAGGCCCGCCGCACCGACGATGGCGGCCATCACGGTGTCGACGCGCTCGCCCGCGACCAGGTCGTCGAGCGCCGCGTCACCCGAGAGCACGCGCGTGGGCAGGCCTTCCGCGGCGACGCGTTCGGCCAGCGAATCGGCGGCGGCCGCGTCGGCCATGACCGCGAAGCGCGGCTTGAACCGCGCCACCTGCGCCAGCAGCGGCTCGACGCGCGAGCCGGCGCTGAGCACGGTGACTTCGAAGCGGTCCGGGTGGCGCGCGATCACGTCCAGCGTGTTGGCGCCGATGGAGCCGGTCGATCCGAGGATGGCGACGCGCTGCATCATCGGTTGGCCAGCGAGGCCAGCAGCATCGCCAGCGGCAGCGTCGGCAGCAATGCGTCGATGCGATCGAGCACGCCGCCGTGCCCGGGCAGCAGCTGGCTGGAGTCCTTCGCGCCGGCGCTGCGCTTGACGAGCGATTCGACCAGGTCGCCGACGACGCTCATGCCGGTGAGGAACAGCAGCGAGGGCAGCAGGAACCACCAGCCGGTGTGCGCGAGGCGCGAATAGAGGCTGGGCACGAACGTGCCCGAGTAGCGATCGGCCGCGATCCAGGCGAGCGCGAGGATCACGACGCCGAGCGCCCCGCCCCACACGCCTTCCCAGCTCTTGCCGGGGCTGATGGACGGCGCGAGCTTGCCCTTGGTGAATTTCAGCCCGAACGCCCGCCCGGCGAAATAGGCGCCGATGTCGGCGACCCACACGAGCACCAGCACCGACAGCAGGAAGTTGACGCCGACGGTGCGCGCCTGCGCCACCGCGAGCCACGCGAGCCACAGCGCGAGCACGCCGGCGGCCAGGCGCAGGCGGCGCGGCACGCGCGGCCAGCCTTCGACGCCGACACGCAGCAGCAGCGGCCCGGCGAGCGCCCAGCCGATGCCGCCCACCAGCCAGACCCACGGCAGCTCGCGCTCGGTCCAGCCCAGCGCCCAGGCGACGCCGCACAGCGCGACGCACAGCCCGCCGACGGAGACCGCGGCGACGGGACGGCAGTTGTTGAGCGTGGCGAACTCCCACGCGGCGGCGGCGATGAGGACCAGCGCGAGCGCGATGAAGGGCTGCGGCGTGCGCCAGAACAGCGCCGGCAGCAGGATGGCCAGCAGCACGACGGCCGTGATGACGCGCTGCTTCAGCATGCGAATCCGCGCGGGATCAGGCGGCCTTCTTGGCGGGCGAGCCGACCTGCTGCGAGGTCTTGCCGAAGCGGCGCTCGCGCTGCCCGAAATCGGCGATGGCCTCGTCCAGCGCGGCGGCGTCGAACTCGGGCCACAGCTTGTCGCTGAAGAACAGTTCCGAGTAGGCGGCCTGCCAGAGCAGGAAGTTGCTGATGCGCTTCTCGCCGCCGGTGCGGATCAGCAGGTCGGGGTCGGGCACGTGCGCCAATGCCATCTCGCCGTCAAGCGCCTTTTCGGTGATCGGCTCGCCACGCGCGGCGAGCTTGGCGGCGGCCTGCGCGATGTCCCAGCGGCCACCGTAGTTGAAGCAGATGTTGAACTGCAGGCGCG